>NZ_KB907149.1:0-1574 GCF_000381845.1 Thioalkalivibrio sp. AKL10 | reverse complement strand
TCGAACGCCTGATCGAAGCGCACGCCGGCCTGACTGCGCAGGGAGTATTCGCTCTCACTACCCACGTCGAGATTGCCGGCACCCGCCCCGGATTCGGTAAAGCTGTTGCGCCGCAGGTACTCGTAGTCCAGCCCGCCGAAAGGCGTGAGTCGGGCGGAATCGCCGATATCGACGACGTATCCAACCTCGGCGCCGGTACCGATGCCGCGGGCCGAGTAGTCAGTCTTGGCGGTCTGGTTCAGCGTCGTGACAAGGCGCTCGGAGTCGGCCCGATGGTAGCCGACGCTAACGCTACCGCGCGCGTACAGGGCGTCCTGCTGCCAGCCACCGTAACCGGCAACATGGAAGGAATCGACGTCCAGATCACCGCTAGCGGTGGAGGCGCGATTCCGGGTGTAGCCCAGGGCCGCTCCGACGAATGTATTTTCGGCGATTGGCGTGTCGAAGCCGACGCTGAATCCGCCAAAGTTGTAGTCGGTCCCGGAGGCGTTGGAGGTGTTGTCGATGTCGCCGCGACCGCCCTCGGCGTTCACCCACCAGCCGCGGTTGGGGAGCGTGTTTTCTTCCACCAGGCCGCGGGCCTGGCCGGCGGAGGCCAGCTGTATGCCCATCAGTTGTTCGAGACTGGCCATTTCGCCGGCGGCCGGTCCGGCGCTGCGCCCGGTCATGCGGCTGTTGAGGCCGGCGCGGAAGCGCTGGGCGCCGCGCAGGCCAATCTGCTGGGCGTGGGTGTGCTCGACCCCGGAAAGGTCATCCAGTGCGGCGCGGGCGCGATCCTCGTCCATCGTAATGATGGCGTTGGTGATGTCGTCCATGGCCGGATTCTGCAGCTGTCCGTCCAGCGTGTTACTGACCGCACGCTGGTTCCGTGTGCGAGCGACATCGGCGAGGTCGGCCACCTGGGTTAGCGTCAGCAAGACATCATCGTCGCTGTATTCAAGCGACGTGGTCAAAAAGGCGAAATCATCGGTTACTGTGGAGAATTCACCGTCTACTTCCTGTTCCGCGCTGAGGATGGTGTAGGTGGTCTGCGGCGCATAGGTGGAGCCGTCGTCGGTGCCGCTTTCCGATGTTACGTGAAGCGTGGACCCCTCCTCGATGAGGATGTCACCCTCTACGTTGACGGAATCGTTGTTCACCCCGGCCTCGTCACCGCCGTCGTTGACCTCGACGCGATAGATGGAACCGTCAGCGAAGGTAAGATCACCATCCTCCACTGACAGCCCCCCGATGGAGTTGCCCGGGGCGATCATGCCCTGCACGGTGGTATTACCTCTGACCACGCCGTCACCCTGGAGGATGCCGCCGGCGCCTACATCGATGCCGTCACCGCTGACTAGTTCGCCATTAACGGTCACCTCTGCGGCGGAATCTTCTCGTAGCGCTATCGAGACCTGTTCCCCGGCAATGACCGCCGCACCATCGCCCACCTGTAGCAAGCCATTGTCGCCTTCCCGTAAATTCGGTCCATTGAAAACCGGAGGTCTCCGGGCACACTAGAGCCAAAGGAGGCCGAGATGCGCAAGAGTCGGTTTACGGAGAGTCAGATTGTTCAGACGCTGAAGCAGGTCGAA
>NZ_KB907148.1:0-2555 GCF_000381845.1 Thioalkalivibrio sp. AKL10 | reverse complement strand
CGACGCGCTGGGGGACCTGACGCCGGTCGAATACCGGCAGTTACACACCCCGGAAACCTCTAGTTATGCGTGGACCTAATCCGGGGAAGTCGACACCATCACCACGGCTGCCTACATCAATTTCGCCATCCACCTCCCAGCGACTACCCTCGCCGGAAACCCGGACCTCACCTACACTCCCGCTGGCATCAGCGATCGTCCCGCTACCACTGGTTACAGTCGCTCCCTCTTCTACGAAAAGGTAGCCCTGGCCGGGAGTCGCGTTGGTGTTGGTTCTCAAGCCCAGCGTGATGTCACCAGTAGTGTGTAATTCAGAGTTGTTTACGATCACCGTGCCGACGGACTCTTCGACCTTTCCGATGTCTAGATCACCAACGGTCACCTCCCCGCCGTCTTCCACGCGCAGAAGGCCTTGTGCGCCACCAAGGACCGATCCACCGACGGTCAAGCTTTCGTCAACCTGCCAGCTGCTGCCTTGGCCGGAAATCTGGACCGTTCCGTCCGCCCCAGGATTACGGCCGATGGTGGCAAGGCCGGAACTCGAGGTTGGGCCGCTGGTGACCAGGCTGGCACCGCCGGAAACCGTGAGTGTTCCCTGACCGCTGGCCCCCACTGAGATGCTGTCGGTAGTCAGACTGGAGCCATTTCCATCAACGGTAACCTCGAACGTTGAATTTTCCTGCGAACCGAGGGAAGTGCTGCGGGCGTCAACAGTGGCTCCATCCTCAATAGTTAGTCGACCCTCACCACGTTCACCAATGAACAGGCTGCCGCTGCGTTCGCCGGGCCTGGTCTCTTCCCAGTGGGAGCCGCTACCGGTGATGATTACCTCGCCGGATGAGCCTTCCTCGGAGCCGAGGCGGCTGGCGTCCGTGGTTTTCAACTGAGCACCATTACGGATTTCCAGTACGCCATCGCCCTCGTCACCAACGAACAGGCGGCCTCCAACGTCGATCTCGGACTCCGGTCCATCGGCGATGACAGTACCTGACGACTCGGCATTATTGCCGATCACAAGATCCTGATCCTCTGTGGTGCTCACCTCGCCACCGGACTCAATGGTCAGCTCCCCCGTACCGTTGAAACCCACATCCAGGTCGCCACCGACGATGCTCCACTCGGACTGATCTTTTACTTCGACCGTGCCAACACTTCCGGCACCAAGGCCGATACTGGCTCTTACCCCCGTTGTTACTGTCGCACTGTCTTGGATTTCGAGCGTGCCGACCGAACCCTGTGCGGAGCCCACGAGCAGCCCGAGCCCCCCGGTGTTCCATTCCGAACCCTCACCGGAAACCGTGACGAACCCGCTGCCGACGGTGATGTCCCCCCCTTCGGAAACTGCGGAACTTCCGATCCGGCTGGTGTCACTGTCGAGCGTGCCGCCGCCCTCGATCGTGAGTGTCCCGGCGCTGTTCGTGCCGACGCGCACGTTTCCAGCATTTGCGTTTTCATCAGCGCCGATTACAGGTTGATTATCGCCCTCATCAATGTGCGTCCGAGTAACAGTATCCTGATCACTGGCAACGGGGATGCCTCCATCCCAGTTGCCGTCCTCGAACCACTCGTCGTTTTCAGCGCCTGTCCAGGTGATGTCGCGAGTGTCGGCAAAAACGCCGCCGCTACCGATAACGAGGACGGCCGGTGCAAGCACGCCGGCGACGAGTGGCGGAAGAGGCCAGCGGCCGGGCTGGTGCACGATGGAGCGAATGGCGCGGTAGACAGGCTTGTGGCGAAAAACGGGCATCACGGTTCTCCTTGCGGAAGCGGAGGCTTGAGTGAATCGTCCTCGGCCCCATGGGAAATGGCGGGAGCCATGCTGCCAAATCGCTTTCGCGGGACGCCCCCTCCATTTGGACGGGGCGCCAGAAGATCGTGCGTTAGAGGGGGCTAGCGGTGTTCGGGGTTCGAGTAGCGGTCGGTGAAGGCGCAGCGGCCCTCGGGTAGCCAGTCCGGGAAGTCGTAGTAGCGCGCGAGCACGGGCTCCAGGACGCGATCGTGGTAGGCGGCGTAGTCGAAGCCGCGGCCCTCGGCGAGGGTCCAGTCGACGCCGCGGATGGTCACTTCGCGTACGCGCACCTCGTCGAAGAAGGGCTCCACATGCGCCGGGTCCAGCTCGCCGCGGGTGGGGACGTAGAGCAGGTTGGCCCCGTCCAGGGCGCGGAAGTCGGTAAGCAGGTCGTCCTGGCGGCCATAGTGCGAGCCGGGGCCGAACACCCCAACCTCGCGGCCGGCGTAGTAGCCCAGAACAGCCGAGCGCGAGTAGCTGCGGGTGTGCGCGTCAAAGTACATCCGTCCCCATCTTTCCGAGCAGCATGGCCACCAGGGCTGCAAGAATGCCGGGCGCATGCGCGCCGGGCGGATGAAATTCGGACGCCGGACATGAAAACCTCCGGACGGGTGGCAACCACCAGTTCGAAGGCAGTGTCGCGCGAAATCCTGCCCATGCGCGAAATCCTGCCCATGGAAGAAGGGGGAACTCGCGCACTGGAAACAGTGTGCCGGAACGTGATCCGGGACACCCCCTCCGGATGGAGGGGGCGCGGCCTGCGAGG
>NZ_KB907147.1:0-93851 GCF_000381845.1 Thioalkalivibrio sp. AKL10 | reverse complement strand
CGCACCACCGACCGCGCAACCCCTGCCGCCTGACAGGCCCGGCGCTGACTCAGCCCGTGGTCCTGCGTCAACGCAGTGACCACACGGCGCTTATCGTCCGGGCTCAGAGCTTTTTTGTGATCACGTCCTTCAGGGCCGTGTTCTCCAGGGCCAGCTCGGCATACATCCGTTTGAGCCGGTTGTTCTCGTCCTCCAGCTCCTTCAGCCGTCGGACGTCCGCAGCCTCCATGCCACCGTACTTCGACTTCCACTGGTAGTAGGTCGCCTCAGAGACCCCGATCTCCCGACAGACGTCCTTCACCTTCCGGCCGCCTTCGACCTGCTTCAGCGTCTGAACAATCTGACTCTCCGTAAACCGACTCTTGCGCATCTCGGCCTCCTTTGGCTCTAGTGTGCCCGGAGACCTCCAGTTTTCAATGGACCGAATTTACGGGAAGGCGACAAAGCGACGCCGCACGAACGGTTCTTCGCTGCCAATCTCCAAGACTAAAACGGCCCCTACCGGAAGTTCCTGAAGAATCGTGTTAAAGAGCTGCGCTACGTTTGCTTGGGTCCATGCCTCGTAACGCTGGAATCGTGGTAGCGCGATCTGGCGAGTACGGACACGATTGAACCAGTCAGGCAAGTTTCTATTGTGTGCTTGGATTGCCATAAAATATCGATCCTTCGATTGCATTTCACAGAACGCGAGGGAGGCATCCTCTTGCTCTTTGTCCGCTCGAGCCGAAGCATCGGGATCAGACCTTGGGGTCAGACCTTGCCTTTTGCCCTCTGACGGGCCGGAAGCGCAGGGGCAAAAGGCAAGGTCTGAGCCCAGAGACCCTTTGATCACGCTCTTTTGCTCTAAGCGTGAATTTGCTGAATCAGGCCTCTAGTCGGTCCACAAGCTTAAGACAGTACTCATTGTATGGCTCTTTTTCGATTCCCTTACGAGCGATGTCGCGCGCTCGATCTTGATGCCCGGTATTCAAATAAAGCCAAGCCAAACGTGAACAGTCCGTCGCATCTAGGCTTGCCATTTGCCTTTCCATTTCTTGCGCAACGCGCTCTATCAGCTGACCCACCTCATCTGACCACGACTCCTCCACACCGCGTTCTTTCAACTCGCGAAGCCGGTTATTCATGCGATTCGCAACAATACCAATCGTCTGGGCCGTAGTAGCGGGAAGAAGCGCTATTTCACCAAGTGCATGGATCTCTCCGATTGCATCATTGCTCTCATGACAGAGATCCGCAAGCCAAAACCACGCTTCTTCTCGATTAGTTTTATCCGCACTTTCTAAATAGCGCCGAACATACCCCTTTGTCTTTTCGTGAGATTGATCGTCGAGCTTACCTTCTGCCAGCAACTGAGCAATCCTCAAGTATGCCTTTGGAATGCGGGATCCGAGAAACTCTAGAACCGGGATAAATATCTCTAACGCGTCAGGATTATCGCTTGCTTGACGCGCGGCAACGCTGACAAGGCGGTCGATCCTAGGCATGACACCTTGACGAGAGGACTCCTTGTCGCCCGCCCCAAACTCCATCAATAATTTCCGATCTTGTTCTACCGCTACCTTAAAAGGACTAACCTCTAGTTTGCGGCGACCAAAACTCGCTGCAGCAAGAGGAATCCCAACAAACACCTCCTCCTCCGCTGACGAACAAACTTCTTCTGTCAATGAAAACCGGCGAAGTTCATCCAGTGCGTCTTGGACATCAAACCTTTCATTTCCAGGCCGGAGTGCCACGGCCTCAACAGCAATTGCTGGAACAAATACACGCCAACTAGACAACAGTAAAAATATTCTCTGCGCAGCGGGACTAAGACCCTCATAGGTCCTTTCGAATAGCGCAACCAACAGCTGATTAGCGCCAGCCACGATTCTCTCTGGCTTCACCGCTCGCCCTTCCATCGCTACCTGACCAAGGAGCATCTTCATTACATACGGATGACCGTCCGACTCGTCGATCAGTTCACTTGTGTACTCAGACGAAAGAAGTTCAGCCACCCCCAACCGCCTCGACTCTTGCGTTATTAAGCTCATCGCCTCAGAGTCCGTCATTCCGCCAACTTCGATCGGATAATCACCGTGAAAATCCCTAAACCTCGTGGTGATAAGCACTTTGTTGGGCGGCCGGATGAACGTATCGATCCAGTTAAACACGTCCGCAGGGCTTTCTACGGTTTCAAAGTTGTCCAGCACTAGAAGCGTAGTGCCAGCGGCACCTTCTGAAAGGCTCTCCTCGAAATACTTTTGTGGGTTGAAGGCCTTATCATGCCGCCCCGACGGCTCCAAGAGATCAACTGCTGACTCCGCTATCGCTCCTTTGTTCACGACACTTGGAGTTACCGGCTTTGGTCCCGCATCTAACAAATCCACATCACGGGAACTAAGCCATAGAATTACCTCATAAGGACAGTCCGGAAGGTTTGCCAATTTACCAATAACCGCCAAAGCTAATGATGTTTTACCAATACCACCCGGGCCGGTGAGCGTAATTATTGGATGACGATCGGATTTTAATAGTTCCTCTTTCAGCTGGTATTGAACATCTTCCCGAGGGACATAGCCTCTAGCCGCCTCAGGGAGATTCGTGAAAACACTACCCAATTGATCGAGATGGCTTTTGCCCTCGGTGTGACTAGGGGGAAGCCTACCCGGAGGGGTTGACCATATAGACCCATCTTCCCGATTTATTTCGTTTGTAATGTATGACAATGTTTCGAATTCTTTTGCCTTATAATTCCCATTGGGTAGACAGATATCTGTTAAGCTTGTATTGGTAAACAGTAGAGGCACCTTGACGATTTCCCCTAAACTTATATACACCCCATCGGAGAATACTTCATCTCGCGAGCTCTTTAGATGCTCGAAATCAGCGCACTCACCGAGCAACGCCGACACTCTATATTTTTTAGATAAGTTTCGATGGAGGTGTGCCCAGTCATGCTGGAAAAGTCTGTGATTGTTCCGAAAAAGATCGATCGCCTGCTCAAGCTTCGGGCACACCTCACTACACTGCTCAGTCGTTGTCGCGCCATGCCCCCGTGTTCGGTTCCTTATGGAGGAAAAGAGTTCGAAGGATTGGCGCAAAGCCACTTTGTTGGCTACGCGAGTGTCAAGACCGAAGTGCGCAGCCGCTTCTGATACCAAAGAAACCAACTCATATCGCCAGTCACCAGACTTTACTCGCTCCGTAAGATCGCGGGTGATATGGGTAGACGTCGGGATAAAGAATTGCGCCGCAGGACCGGTCAATGTTGAATTCAATATACGGACCCACTCACCAATTGAATCGCAACGAATTAGATCATACTCGATAGAATATCGATTGCGGTCTGCATCATCACGCAAGCACGCAACCACACCCAATACTGTAAGTTTTGCGAGATACTCAAACTCAAGCGAAAGGGCATAAAAATACGCTATATCGCCCTCTTCTTTGTCAGAGGTCACACGTGATCGGATTTTTTCAAGCAGTGGTCCCGAATTCAATTGGTTTCCCTTTGTCGAAAGATTGGCAACGTCGAAAGGTGTGTCAGTAAGAGCGTGTCTTTTGGATCAAACCTTGCCTTTTGCCCCTGCCGCGACAAAAAAGTCAAAAGGAAAGGCCTGATCCCAACGGCCCCTGCGTTAGTTAGGGATAAACTTCCGGTAATCGGCTAGCGCGCCATAGTTTCCGATGGAGCGCTAACATTTCCTTCAGATGCCACGAAATATAATTGTCGGCCTCAAAAAGCAAACAATGGATCTCATTTTATATCCTTCCAAGGTTCTTATAGAGATATGCTCCGCATTCCAACGACGATGGGCAACATTTCCCCTAGCCGACACGAAATCATTAACACCATCTGGCCCGATTGACCATGCCCCCGAAACATTCTGGACTCCGATATAGTGCAGCCCAAGGACGCCTAGTTGATCACTTTTCGGTGTATTCGACCGCGCCAAATCTTTTTCTAGCGCGGTCTTTTTGGAATACCTTCACCGACCTTCTCAGATTGAGCGCCCAAAAGATCCTGATGGAGGAGAGACTCTACAACATCAAGAGCAAATTCTAGCGTTTCTGGGGGAGGAAAAAATCCTCGGTGTGCTGCAGCATGACCAATGTCCAGTGCTGGCTCGAGCTGCACGACCTGCGCTGCCGACAGGAACCCACTTTCTTGCAATTTATCGAGTTTCTGTCGAAACGTTCCGTTGTCGCCGATCTTTCTTACAATGTACATATCTAGCAATGCCCTGAGACCCATAGCTGAAAGTGCTTGGGCCTTTGCATGTATTGCACTATATACTTCAGTCATAAGGTGTCGCTCACCATCGGTGAGATTTTTATGCCACCTGGGGATCCGCCTGCTCACCAGAGACGGAAACCATGTGTTATTGCACTCTTCTTCTTCGCTCTCACCTCGTTCCATATCTGAGTGCCAGAAACGGCGCCTAAGTGCAATCTGTTCACAGCCCTCACATTCGTAGAGAGTCCAAACTAGCCCTGAAGACGCAATTGCGTGTCCTTTATCATCCAACTGATCACGTGCATCAGTTTCCCTTTCGAACAGAACGGCATGGTTTGTGGAGTGAAGACAACTGCTGCAATGGAGACGCATAGGTTGGGATTCCATTTAGCACTAACGGTGTATTAGACAGAATCGTGGACATTGTCGCTATACAGATTCTGTAAAAAACTGATATGCCCGTCGGGCACCACGAAGGGGGCACTGGCTCTCTTGGCGTGCATGTCATTCGTGGCGAGCGGCTCGGGACCACGAGCGGCGGCTTACCCCCTTTTTCCGAGCAGGGACCCGATTGCCAGCGTCGCGCCGCATGGATGAGAGCAAGGATCATCGGCCGGTCCTCGTCGCGGTCGTTCGTTGCTCGCCCGTCGCGCCGGTCAGCAGGCGCAGGATCAGCAGCGCGAAGTCGCGTTGGCGGTCGGGGTCGTCGAGGACCTGCATGGATAGTTTTTCGTGGTCGGTCATGGCGTCGAGGACGGTGTCGGTGACGCGCTTGGGGAACAGGCCGTGCATCACTTGGTCGGGGCTGTGGTTCTCGACCTGGGCCATTACAGCGTCGTCGCGGCGAATGCGGTCGGCGATGCCGTTGGCGAACTGGAGCTTGTCCGCGTCGCTCACCTCGGCGCCGAACAGTTCGTTGAGCTGGTCGATGATCTCCGAGAGACGTTTCTTCTCCGGGTCGTGGGGTTTGGCGGAGCCCACGTCGGAGATGGGCTTGAGGCCGTCGTAGTCCTCACCCTCTTCGCCGAGGTTCAGTTGGTGCTCGGCGTGCTTGTTGAGGCGGTAGTGGGTCAGTTCCAGTTCGGAGACGTCGATCGCGTCTTCTTCCAAGTTTTGGGTGCCCAGCAGCGGGTGCAGGCCGCGGGCGTATACGCATAGCTGCTCCAGCTCGCGGTCTTCGAAGTCGACGATTTGCGAGAGGAACTCGTAGCTGCGTACGAAGCTCTGGAGGTTCTTGCGGAACAGGTCCAGTTCGTCGCGCGTGGTGTGCGCGTCCTTCAGTTCCTGCTCGGCTCGGTGCAGGCCGGTCTTGTCGCCATTGCGTTCAGCTTCGGCATAGGCGGCCTTCCAGGTCTGGATCTGCTCGAGCACGGCCTTGTAGCGGGTGGTGTAGCGTTCTCGGGCGGGCTGGCAGTAGTAGCTGAGCTGGCTGGCGTTGGCCTTCGGGTTGAAGAATGCGCGGGCGAAGTTCTCGACCTCGTCCCAGTGGTAGATGCCTGAGGCATCCAGGCTGTGCTGCAGGTCGTAGACCACGTTGGGGTCGGAGACGTCGGCGAGCTCGGCCTTGTTGTAGTAGGGGCGGAAGGCTTCGAGGATGTCCTCGGCGTCGTTGAAGAAGTCGAGGACGAACGTGTCCTCCTTGCCCGGGAAGGTGCGGTTCAGGCGCGAGAGCGTCTGCACGCACTCCACGCCGTGGAGCTTCTTGTCCACGTACATGGCGCAGAGCTTGGGCTGGTCGAACCCGGTCTGGAACTTGTTGGCCACGATCATCACGTTGTATTCGGCGGTTTTGAACGCGTCGGCCAGATCGCGCCCCTTCAGGCCCGGGTTCAACAGCGAGCTGTGCTCGGACACCTCCTCGGGGATCACCTCGTCCGGCAACACGGAGCCGGAGAACGCGACCAGCGCGTGCACGTCGCCATAGCCCTTGTCCTGGGTGTACTCGCGCATCGCCAGCGCGTAGCGCACCGCCTCCTGGCGGCTGCCGGTCACCACCATCGCCTTGGCCTGGCCGTCGAGTAGGTGGCGCACGTTGGCGCGGAAGTGCTCGACGATCACCTCGACCTTCTGGCTAATGTTGTAGGGGTGCAGCCGCACCCAGCGGGCGATCTTGGTCGAGGCCTTGCGCGACTCCACCTCTTCGTCATCGCCATGCGGGTGGGCCAGCTTCCAGGCGGTCGAGTAGGTGGTGTAGTTCTTCAGCACGTCGAGGATGAAGCCTTCCTCGATCGCCTGGCGCATGGAGTACAGGTGGAACGGCTCGGGCTTGTTGTCGGCCGAGGCCGGCAGGTCCGGATCCGGTGGACGCCCGAACAGCTCCAGGGTCTTCGCCTTGGGCGTCGCGGTGAAGGCGTAGTAGCTGATGCGCTCGGTCGGCTTGCGTGAGGCGACGGCGGCATCCATCAGCTCTTCGGCGCTGATCTCTTCACCCTCCGGCTTGTCGGTGCCCAGGATGGCCTTCAGCTTGGTGGCGGAGGAGCCGGTCTGCGAGGAATGCGCCTCGTCGGCGATCACCGCGTAGCGCCCGGTGGCCAGCTCCGGGCGCTTGTCCAGCGCATCGAACAGCGCCGGGAAGGTCTGGATGGTCACGATGATGATGCGGGTCTGCTCGGCCAGCGCCTCGGCCAGTTGCTCCGACTTGCTCTGGTTACCGACATCGCGGGTGATGGGCCGCACCACCCCGTGCGCGTGCTCGAACTGGTAGATGGTGTCCTGGAGCTGGCTATCCAGCACCGTGCGGTCGGTGACGACCACCACGGAGTTGAACAGCTTCTGGCCGCTCTCGTCGTACAGCGAAGCGAGCTGGTGCGCCATCCAGGCGATGGAGTTGGACTTGCCGGAGCCCGCGCTGTGCTGGATCAGGTAGCGTTGGCCGGCGCCTTCCTCCCGCGTGGCGTTGATCAACTGGTTCACTACATCCCACTGGTGGAAGCGCGGGAAGATCAGGGTCTCCTTCTTGCTGCGCTTGCCGTGGAAGTCCTCGACCGTCTTCTGCTCCAGATGCAGGAAGCGGCCAAGCACCTTGAGCCAGGCATCGGGCTGGAAGACCTGCTGCCACAGGTAGCCGGTCGCGTAGCTGTCCGGGTTCGGCGGTGCGGGGTTGCCGGCGCCGCCGTCCTCGGTGCCCTGGTTGAAGGGCAGGAAGAAGGTGTCCTTGCCAGCCAGGTGGGTCGCCATCGCCACCTCGTGCTGGCTGACCGCGAAGTGCACCAACGCCCCGCGCTTGGGGGTAAGCAGCGGCTCGGGCTTGCGGGTGACCGGGTCCCTCAGCGGGCGGTCGCGCCGGTACTGGCGCTTGGCGTTCTCGACCGACTGCTTGAACTCGCTCTTCAGCTCCAGCGTGGCAGTGGGGATGCCGTTGACGAACAGGACCAAGTCCAACCGCGGGTTGTACTCCCCGCTGTGCGCATGCGGCGAGTACGAGACCTCCGGCACCACGCGCAGACGGTTGGCGCCGTAGCGGGCCTGGGACTCGGGGTTCATACCGTGGTCGGGCTTGAAGCTGCACAGATCCAGCTTCACGCCGGGCGTCTTGATGCCGTGACGCAACACGTCCAGCGTGCCGCCGCGCTCCAGCTCGCGGGTAACCGCCCGCACCAGGGCCCGTTGCGGGTCCTGCGGGTTCTTGGCGGCGAACTTCTCCCAGCGCTCCGGCCAGGCCTCCTGCAGATAGCCGACCAGGTCCTCGGTGTACAGCGCATGGGCGGCGTCATAGCCGCTGGCCGGACCGGTCAGCCAGCCGTCGGTAGTCATCGCCCCGACGATGTCGCGTTGAAACTGAGCTTCTCTATTATCCGCCAAACGCCATCCTCTGTTTCTTCTCTGGTTCCGACTTTGGTCTGCAGATTGCCGCGACGCCTTACGGTTTCAATCACCGTATAACTAGGAATTCCGGTACGGTAATATATAACGCCATGCGGCCCCTACTAAACAGCCGCCCGCGGCAACCACCGCCAATTCTGTTTTCATGCTAACCAAAGCGTTCTTTGACATACTCCACAAGCTTCGGGCCTTCCAACTTGTCTGTCGCCGGATTGGTTCGAACGAAAAACTCTCTCTGATCCAACCAACACGCTTTTGGAGATGCATCACAGTCCACCACAAGAACCGATTTACCATCGACACGAACCACCCTCTGATTGATCGATGGATAGAACTGCTCACCAACCCTGCTCTTAAGTCCGTTCTTAAAGTGAAGCATAAATTTATCGATACTTCCTTTGTGGAACTTATGCACCTCTTCGTCTATTCCGGCAACGACGCCCGAATCATTAACTCCAACCAGCAACGCCCCACCTTTTGTGTTCAAAAACGCTGCGATCGTCTTAAACACCAGATCCTCAATATACCTCTCTCGCGACCCCTTTCGCACATCCACAGAAAGGGACTCCTTAAACTCAACCGTCGCCGACTCTCCTTCACGCGTTAAATTCTTAACCCTGTCGGAGTCTGTCAATCCACCAATCAACTCCAACATACCATCCAGCTGATCAGCTACAATCGTTGAATTCTTGGGGTTGACCGCAAGCTCTTTCTTCAACTCCTCTATCTCGACCATCAGCGAATCCAGCTTCTTGTGTGCCCATACAATTTCTTCCTGCTCCGCAAAACTTGGAACAGCGATCGCGATCTGAAAAATATCCGCTTTGTTGATTCTTTGAATCACAGCGCCCCGCGTCACGGAACGAAGAGTCAGCAAACCCAAATCAGATCGGAAAAACGCAACCAAATACTCTTTCTTTACTGATTCCGGGAGCGTAATCTGGATGACATTATGATGTTTTACGCCCACATCTTCGAGCTTATCCCAAACCTTCAGAGAACCCACCAACTGAATGTAGATGGAGTTATTCGCCTCGAGAAAGGAATCGCCACTCTTAACTGTATTAAGCGATTTAGCGATCTCGCCAAGTTTTTTCGTTTTAAATTCCTTGTACTGAGTCGAAAGGCGATTCAGCTGAACCTTGGCTTTCACGCTTTCAAACCCATCGAATTCTTTGCCGTCTAGTTGGACTCCCTCCGAAAAGGACCCGCCATGCTTACCATCAAGAAAGGCGGTAGCAACCCTTCCGGCTTGCTCTTCATCCTTCAATTCAGCAACAAAAAGACCGTTCCGACGCTCTTGGCTGATGGCAACCAGAACGGGTCTAATGTTTGTTGTTTTTAGCAGCCCTGGCGGAATATTGAAAACACCGTTTAAATGGAAGCCACGATTTCCGAGAAGCTCTAGGAAGCGAGGACCTTCTGGCACACCAAAGGCAGGTGGCTCAACCAGCGCTATGCAGTGTCCCGACACATCGAGGAAGTCGAGCGCGGTCCAGAGGTCGATCCAGTTTCTTCGGACTTTTACGGATGGTTGATCGGGGGCGAGAGGGCTTTTCCCCATGCCTAGCGGGAGATCCAGGACAATAAGGTCGTAACGTTCGCCCTGGTCTATTTGGCCCGACCAATCAGACCCTTTCATAGTCGCCGTCGAGAGGGAAAGCTCCAGGTTCGACGGATGCGCTGCACTCACGAGAAGAGTTCTCTGAGCATGCAAGGTGTTCCGCATTCCATCGAGAAAAGTCTTTACAATTTCAGCCGCGCGCATAGATTTGTCCTGTTTGCATAGGGCAGATTTGAAGCCACTTTCTCAGTCATTAGACTCAGATGCACAGCGCTTTGTCCGAGCGAACTGATCGTGGTTTCCACACCCGACGCATGGCCAGCTAGGCTCCTTTTGCTCGAGGGTCCGCAGCTTCAGCCACCAACTGTTCCTGCCATTCGCCGTAGGTCTGGCCCGTGTCCTCCCGCTTCCATTCGGTACGCCCGCTAGCTGAACGGCCAATCACCACCGCTGCCGCTGCACTGGGGCTGGGGAAGGCGTAGTCCCGGGAGAACCGCCGCTGGCCACCCTCATCTTCGACCAGCACACCATTTTCCAAAAGTTGCTGGTAAAGGCGCTGATAGTTATGTCCCGGGGCAGTCCACTCCGCCCGGGCCAGGGACCCCTCCAGCACAAAAAATTCGCCATCAAGCTCCTGTCCGTACGCGGTGATACCGAATTTCGGGAAGGTCAGGCGGAATTGAGGCGATTCCCCCGCCTCGGAGAAGCCATCACGCATTTCCTCCACCGCGTCCCGGGAGGGCGGTAGTCGGCTGGCGTCGCGCAGGAACTCGAAGCCGAGCACCGGCAGCACGGTGCGGATCTGTTCGAGGAAGAAGGCCATGTCGGCCTGGTCGGCCTCGGGCAGGCCGATGTAGTCGTGGCGGGTGCCGTTGATCAGGGTGCAGCGGCCCACGCGGTGGGCCTGCTGGATCAGCAGGCTCTCCAGGACCTTTACGTGCGCCTTGGTCAGGTTCTGGTCCTTGCTGGTGATCAGGCAGACCTTCTCCCAGAAGTCCTTGCCGCCCTGATCCTCGGTGCGGTTGTGCTGCTTGAGCCGCTTACCGACATCATCCGACTCGCCGATATACACCTGCGGGCGCACGCTGTTCTCGGCATCCGGCCCCACCAGAAAGTAGACACCGGTGCGACCACACTCCGGGCGCTGCACCAGCTCGCTCAGCTTACCGCGCGGCCCGGTGAGCACATGCCCCGTCCAGTTCATAATCTCCGCCGTCAGCAGCCCGTGCGGCGTGCCGTCGACCAGAAACAGGCGGATGCTGCGGCCCTGGGTCATGCCGCACCGCCTTGCGCCGAATACCCGGCCGACTCCTCGGCGACCATCGCCAGCTCCGACTCTTCCGCCTCGGCCCCGGCCGACCAGCCGCATACGTCGATCTTGCCGGTGACAGCGGCAGAGATGAGCGCCGAGCGTCTTTCCTGCAGGAGCGCCATCGCTCCCTCCGTCTCGTCCATCAACCCATCAATCTGGACCAAAGCGTCGGATAACCGACCGAGAATTTCCCGCTGCTCTTTGATCGGGGGAATCGGAACTGGACATGCCATGACATTGCGCGACGAAATGGATGCGAGGTTCGTGCTTTGCTTTGAGTAAAGGTAAAAGTATGACCTAGCAGAATCACTCCGCGTGAACATCGAGAGCCACGTCGCAGACAGGTGTCTGTTTGGTCGTATTGCGAAAACGTGATTCTGGTGCAAGCAGCCCTCAATTGCCCCCTGCCAAACCGCGCCACGGCCCAACTTGTCGCTATCCCCCCCTTCGTTCATCAACACGTCGCCTTCCCGTAGCTCATAACGGCTTACCTCAGACAATCCGACGGCGACATCATGAACCACAGAGAGATTGAAGTGCCCATCCTGAACATTTGCGACACGAAGGTAAGGGCGCGAGACCACTGGTTCATCCAGCCCATATTTCTTTCCCTTGGCAAGACCGCCCTGGATAGTCGCGTACCAACGTAACGCGGCGACTGTCCAATGCGCCGGCACCTCGCCCAGCCATTCGACGCCGGAGTCCTTCATGGGCACGTTGGGGTCGAGGCCCTTGGTGACGGCGTGGGAGATCACCGCCTGCCGCTTCTCCTTCAGCAGCTCGATCAGCCGCCGCTGCTCCTCGATAAGCTTATCGATTTTCGCGGTCTGGTGGCCGAGGAAGGAGGTAATCTCTAACTGTTCCGCGAGCGGAGGAACCGGAACCCCAATGCTTACCAAGTCGGAAGCATTTATCGCCGGATAGCTCACTCCGACTGAGCGCGAAATGACCTCCGATATAAAGCCCTCCGCGCGCAGCGCATAACCGAGGAGGCCGGATCGGAGCTCTGTGGAACCAGGGCGGATCACGGCGAAGCCAGTGGACCCAATAAGGTTTGCCGGCGGTTGTATGACAGGCGCGATCGCTCGGAGATATGTCCGAACGGTGGATATCAGAACGTCGCCATGCCTCAACACCCTTCTCGCCCGCGACGGGGCTGAGGCGAACGTATGCACCGACCATCCGACAACACCACGGTGCTCGTCGACGTCCGAGATCTCGACATACTTAATCTCGAAATTGTCCGGGGTGCTCTCCGCCAAAACATCGTCGTTGTAAGTCGCGACATGTTTGAGCGGCTTCACCTCCCAATGGGCCGGGACCTCGCCCAGCCACTCGACACCGGAGTCCTTGTACTCGGGATACTTCGGGAAACTCACGCCGACAGCTCCTCGATCATCTGCTTGATGCGGGTGGTGACGGCCTTCAGGTCGGCGTCGATCTCTTCCAGCGGGCGTGGGGGCTGGAACACGTAGAAGTGGCGGTTGAAGGGGATCTCGAAGCCGACGATGCCGATCTCGCCGTCCTGTTCGTCGCGTTTATCCTGATCGATCCAGGCGTCCGGGACGTGTGGTTTCACCTCGCGCTCGAAATAGTCGAACACGTCCTCGCCCAGCGGGACGTTCTCGGTATCGCGCAGGTCGCTGTCGGACTCCAGGTTGCCCTTATTGTCGGTGCAAATGTCCGCTTCCGGGTCGCGCTCGCTCAGTGCGTTCCAGATGGACTTAAGGGCCGGCGCGCCCAGCTTGATGCCGAGATCCTTCAGCTCGGCCTTCAGATCTTTCAGGAAGGCCTCGCGGTTGGTGTAGACGCGTTCGGGGTCCAGCCGCTCGCAGGCGGCCTGCACACCCAGGCGGGTGGTCTCGTCCAGCTTCTGGATCGGCTTCTCGGCCAGCATGCGTTCGATGCGCTCGGGGCTGGCCTGGAAGTTCAGGCGCAGCGGGCGCTCGACGGTGATGCGGCGGTAGCCGAAGGCCTCGTTGGGGAAGAACTTGCTCTGGTCGCTCTCCTCCAGGCTGCCGTAGGTGCGCACGATCGCGTCGATGTTGGCGTCGTCGATGTACTGGCGCTTGGAGCCCAGCGACTTGCGCATCTTGGCGTAACGATCGGTGGCGTCGATGAGCTGCACCCGGCCACGGCGTTCGGCCGGCTTGTTGTTGTTCAGCACCCAGATGTAGGTGGCGATGCCGGTGTTGTAGAACATGTCCGTCGGCAGGCCGATGATGGCCTCCACCATGTCGTGCTGCAGCAGGTAGCGCCGGATCTCCGACTCGCCGCTGCCGGCGGAGCCGGTGAACAGCGGCGAGCCGTTGAGGATGATGCCGATGCGCGAGCCGCCCTTGCGCGGGTCGCGCATCTTGCTGACCAGGTGCAGCAGGAACAGCAGCGAGCCGTCGGACACGCGCGGCAGGCCGGGGCCGAAGCGGCCGTTGAAGCCCTTGTGGTTGTGCTCGTCGGTGACCTGCTTCTGGACCTTCTTCCACTCCACCCCGAACGGCGGATTGGCGAGCATGAAATCGGCCTGCAGCTCGTCGAGCTGGTCGTCGGAGAGGGTGTTGCCGAGCTTGATGTTCTCGACGTCCTGGCCCTTCACCAGCATGTCCGCCTTGCAGATGGCGTAGGACTCGGGGTTCAGCTCCTGCCCGTGCAGGGACACGGTCACGTCCTGGCTGATCTGCTGGACGTATTCGTCGCTCTCGGACAGGAAGCCGCCGGTACCGCACGTCGGGTCGTACACGGTGACGATACTGTGCGGCTTAAGCTTGTGCTCCTGTCCGGTGAGCACCAGCGAGGTGGTCAGGTGCACGATGTCGCGCGGGGTGAAGTGCTCCCCCGCCGTCTCGTTGGAGCTCTCCGCGAACTTGCGGATCAGCTCCTCGAAGATCAGGCCCATGCCGAAGTTGGTGATGCGCGCCGGGCGCAGATCGATGGCGGCGAAGCGCTGCACCACCTGATACAGCAGGTTGTTGGACGCGAGCTGCTCGACGAAATCCTCAAAATGGAAGTGGTCGAAGATCTCGCGCGCATGCGTGCTGAAGGACTCGATGTAGCTCATCAGGTCCACGGCCGTCTGCGTGTCTGACAGACTGCCCAGCGATAGCGGCGAGGTGTTGAAGAATGGCTGATCGACCTGCCGCAGCAGTATCTGCTCACGGACTGTGTCGGGCTTGTTCTGGTGCTCCCTGGCCACGGCCAGCACGTCGTCCTTGGTCGGCTCCAGCACGCACTCCAGCCGGCGCAACAACGTGAACGGCAGGATCACCCGCCCGTACTGCGACTGCTTGAAGTCCCCCCGCAGCAGATCCGCCACCGACCAGATCCACGCCGCCGTCTCCGAATGATTCTCCGTATTCAACTACCGCTCTCCCTCAATGAACTCGATATGCGGCTTACCCCCAGCCACAATCCCCACGCGATTGTTGCAGCAATGAGCGCTCAGCGCGATCAGCGTCCGACGTGGCCAACGGCAATACCTCCTTGTGGACGCTCATGGCGTAGGCAGCCGCCGTCCATCGCGGGCTTACCTGAGCCGCACATTCGTACGTGACGGATCGCGAAACTCGGCCTATCGCTATGAGAGGAACCAGCGCCCAATCAGAGCTGGATATGTCTTCGCAGGGGCAGGCCCGTCCGCGTCACGTGGTCGAACGAGAAAACATGCTCAGCAGGCGAAGCCGCACAACGCCCGACCAATCGCCCATAGAACTCGCGACCACCGGCGGCGACATGTACCGGTGCGGAGCAGATGGGGCAATCGGCCGAATAATGGGCGAGATAGAGACGGTTCACTCCATGGGCAAAGTCCGGGCGCAGTTCCAGCACACGGTCATCCCAGCCGCTGGTGGCGCGTTGCATCCAGAAGGGAGCCAGGGCGATCCGGTTTCGAGAGAGCTTTTCCAGCGGCCCTACGACCCACCAAGCCAGTCCTGCCGCCAGCGCCGCCACCATTGCCACGGCAACGACGTGGCCGGTAGTGGACGCCTGAGCGATCGACACCAGCGACACCCAGGCTCCAACAGCACCCAGTGAGACAACGAGAAAGATGAGGAATCCCGTCAGAACCGCTCGCCAACCCGTGATCGGCCAGCCACGCACCAAGGCGGCTCTAGCCCCCCGTCCGAGTTGAAGATCTTCAGTGTAGTAACGCACCCCGTACGGTGAGACGGTGTCAGGCAGGGAGTCCGAAGGCCCCTCAGACTCGGAAATCGGATCCAGCTTGATGAAGTACTTAGTTGGCTTGTTTCTCCCGCCCTGACTCTTCTGTTTTTCGGGTCGCGGACAGGACGGCCAACCCGCATCCCTGAATCGCTCTTCCACTCCTTGCGACTTCCTTGACCAAAGGTCTTCCACCTCCCTCCATGCGTTCGTGACTGCCTTTCTTGCGGATTCCCGATCGTCGATACCGCCATCGGATCCGACGCCCCACGTCGAGGCACTTGCTCCCCCGCGAACCGCGCATTGAGCCAAGGCCTTGTTGGTACACCAGGGTTCTTCCGAGCCCTCGGACTCTGCTGTCATTTCGCATAGGCAGCGCAGGAGCCTGACGGGGTTTGTTTTCGACTCCGAAGCCAGCCATTCCTCGGAGATGTCCAGCAGCTTGCGAGCCGCCGCGCGCTCATGAAAACCGGTTTTTCCGGTTTCTACTCCCTGTTTGGGCGCGGCAATCGAAGCCAACTTTGCCTCTGAGTGTTCCATAAACAGGTCCTTCTGGAGGTCACCATGGAGAAGTCCACGCTACTGCAGTCCTTTGCCCGCAACAACGCGGGCCAGATCGTTTCCATCCACGACGTTACCAAGGGCAAGGCCTGCGGCTGCAGCTGCCCCGAGTGCGGCGAGGTCGTCATCGCGCGGCAGGGTCAGGTACGGCAATGGCACTTCGCCCACAGCAGCGGCGCGGACTGCGGGGGCACCGGAGAGAGCGCACTGCATCAAGCGGCCAAGCAGATCCTCCTGCAAGAAAGATGGATCACCCTGCCCCCACTTGAGCGAGAACGAACGAGCTTGGAGTGTGAACCGAGCGACTCTGACGGCGCATGGATGCCGCCCGAGGGGGTTGCCCACCTTCATGACCCGAAGCCCGAAGTGACCCTTGCCTCCGGGCTGATCCGCGCGGACGTTGTCGCTGAGTACGCCGGCCAACCGATCCTGATCGAGGTCGCCGTCAGCCATTTCGCAGACCCGGAGAAAAGACAGCTCCTGGCCAACCTTGGACATCCCGCCATGGAAATCCACTTGGCAGGCGATCCGAATCTTGAATGGAGCTGGGAGCTGCTGCGCAAGCAAGTTCTGGAGGACCCTCTTAACCGGGTGTGGCTCTACCATCCAATCCTTGAACAAATTCGAGAGAACGCCCGCAAGCCGGCTGTTCCGGCGGAAACCTCAGACAGCAAGACGAAACCCGACCAGGAAAAATGGCGTTGGGATGGCGTGCCCATCGTAATCCGCACTTACCCTTGGGGTATCACGCTGTGGTCGGCCTTCGACAAAGATCTCAACGCACGGCTTAAGGAAACCGCCCGGAACCTTGGTGGTCGCTGGAAACCCCGATACACGAATTGGTCGTTTCCGTCCGGCGTGAAGACACTACTCGAAGAAACCCTGCGCGAGGGGGGCGCTCAGCGCGAATAGGCGCCATATTCGCGCTGTACGTTCAACCCGACGGCCGATGCGGCTCTACCGACAGTTGGTGCGCGGTCTAGGGCGAATCGCGGCTTTCGGTCAACCTAACGCAGGGTACGACCGTTGATCCCACGAACCATATCTGGGAGCACCGCTGGCGCCGCCCACTCGCGCAAGCTCACGATTACGGTCCAGGGCGAGTAGAACCCGACTCAGCCCCGCTCTACATGCACGGTGATCTCCTCGCGGTCGTGATAGAGCTGGCGCGCTCGCATCTGGTGGGCGATTCGGGCATCCAGCAGGCGTTCCTCGATGTGGTCGAGGCAGTCGTATACGGTCTGCCAGCGCTGTTTCATCGGCAGCTTGAGATTGAAGATGGCCTCGCGGCACCAGCCGGCCTCCAGCCAGTCCGCCATGCGTGCGGCCACCCGCGAGGGCTTGTCCACGATGTCGCAGACCAGCCAGGTGACCGATTTCGGTGGCACCCAGGAGAAGGCGTCCTCGCGGTGGTGCTCCACCTGGGTGGTTGCCATCAACGGGGCATCCATCGGCCCGTTGTCTACTGCATGCACATACATACCGCGCCGCACCAACTGCCAGGTCCAGCCGCCCGGGGCTGCCCCCAGGTCCACGGCCTGCATGCCTTGCGCCAGGCGCGCGTCCCAGGCATCCCGCGGGATGAAGGTGTGCCAGGCCTCCTCCAACTTCAGGGTCGACCGGCTGGGTGCTTCGCGCGGCGAGCGCAGGTGCAAGATCCCGCCCGGCCACTCGCTGCGCTCGCCGGGCCGGCTAAGGCCCAGTTGCACGCAGTCGCCGGAGTGCCAGAACACATGCAGGCGCAGCCCGCCTGCCTGCGCCCGCAGTACCCCGCGTTTGCGCAGGACGGAGGCCAGCGGGCGTTCCACGGCCTTGATCAACCGGCGCAGGCCCTTGCCCTCGTTGGTATCGGGCATCTCGTGCCAGATGGAATCCACCGGGCATCCGGCTGCAAACGCCTGTTCGATGATGGGCGTCAGCCGATCCGCGCGATCCAGGCGCTCGAGTGCGGGCAACGCCGGAAAGACCTGCCGCGCAAAGATCAATTCCTCGAACGGTAATGCGCGCGCCAGCGCCTCCACCGTGCAACCGGCCGGCTCGAAGTGGACGTACCCGCTGCCTGGCTGCACCCGCGCAAAACCACCCAGCCCCGCGCGCGCTGTCCGGTCGGTCAGCTCGGCCGTCAGGTCCGCCTCGAAGCCCGCGCGACAATACAGCAGCAGGCCGGAAAAGCCTGATCCGCTCGCTTCCATCCCAGAACCCCTCTCCCACACAAAAAAGCCGCCGCACACCCGAATGGTGCACGGCGGCTGCGAGACTACCCGGACCGCTTGCGCGGGCCAAGCCAAACGCCGATCAGCGATCCAGGCCAGGATCACCCGCCACGTTCTTCAGCTTCGGCAGATAGGGCTTGCCGGGGCTGATGGTTTCGCGATCACGCAGATACCCGGCGACCACCTCCCAGACCGGATCGGTATCCAGCGGCTCGTGGACATTGGCCCAGCCGGCCACCACGTAGTTCTTGTCCGGGTCCAGCGGCTCACCGTTGATGTGCATGTCGCTGATGCGGCTACCCATCGATTCGTGCGGATCGATGGTGTATTCGATGCCGGAGGTCCGCACCATGTCCCCGCCGCGGTGATGGTAGGGGTTGGCATTGAAGATCGAGTTGGCCACGTCCTCCAGGGCATTCTTCAGCTGCGCACCGGTCATCTCGTTGCGCTGCGTCTCCGAATAGGTGGTCGCGGTCTGCGTCATCAACTCCTCGAAGGTGATGGGCGAACCCGGCAGGACGCTAATGCCCCAGCGGAAGCCGGGCGACAGGGCCACCTCGGCATCCATTTCCTTGATCATCGCATCCATGATGACCTCGTCGAAGGTACCGTTGAAGTTGCCGCGGCGGTAGAGAACACCGTCGGTTACGGCCAGTTCTTCATTCAGTTTGTCCTCATAGGGCTCGCGCACTGTGCGGATGTGCTCCTCCATCTCGGCGTCCGCCTCGATCAGGTTGGAGAACACCGGCAGCAGGGTGAACTTGTAGTCGCGGATGCCGCTGTCGGTCACATCCAGATCCATCACGCCAAGGAACTTGCCATTGGAGCCGGCATTGGTGACCAGTGTGGTCTCGCCACCGGCATTCTCGATCTCCATCGCGCCCGGCACCGCGTCATGCGTGTGCCCGCCCATGATGATGTCCACATCGCGCAGGCGACGCGCCATCTCCATGTCGGTGACCATCCCGTTGTGCGACAGGATCGCCACGATCTTGGCGCCCTTCTCGCGGCACTCGTCGATCATGCGCTGCATGTTCTCGTCGCGGATGCCGAAGCTCCAGTCCGGGAACATGTAGTCGGGGTTGGCCACGGATGTATAGGGAAACGCCTGGCCGATCACGGCGACCGGCACGCCATTCATCTCGCGGATGGTATAGGGCTCGAAGACCGGGTCGCCCCAGTCGCGATCCTCGATGTTCTGCGCCAGGAACTCGATGTTATTGGGTTTGAAGTCGTTCTCGATGATCTCCATCACCCGCTCGTGGCCGAAGGTGAACTCCCAGTGGCCGACCATGATGTCCACGCCCAGCAGTTTCTGCGCATCGACCATGTCCTGCCCGTTCGTCCACAGCGACGTGGCGGAGCCCTGCCAGGTATCCCCACCATCCAGCAACAGGGAATTCGGGCGATCCGCGCGCAGCTTCTGGATCAGCGTGGACAGATGGGAGAACCCACCCAGACGACCGTACTTCTCGGCCGCATACTTGAAGTCCATATGGGTGACAGCATGCGCCAACGGCGTGCCCGGCTGGATATCGAAATATTCCAGCATTTCCTTGCCGGCCAGCACCGGCGGCTTGCCCTGCATGTCGCCCACGCCGATGTTCACGTCCGGCTCGCGGAAGTGCACCGGTTTCAGCTGCGCGTGGCAGTCGGTGTAGTGCAGCAGCGACACGTTGCCGAATTTCGGCAGGTCGTACATGTTTGCATCGGCCGGCTTCCAGGACCCCTTCTCGCCTGCCCAGGCATTCATCGAGAAGCCGGCGGCACTGGCCGCGACCATGGCTTCGAGAAACTCTCTGCGCGTAAGACTCATATGGATCTCCTTGGTGGCTTGGTTTTATCCGGGACGCCAATCGCACCCCTTACCAAGCTCACGACGCACGGCCACCGCGAATGTTCCCCGAACCGGATGGGGGAATGGACACAACAACAGCGTATTTTCGCGATGTTTGATGGAGATCGGGAGCAAAAGACTCAATTTCCTGAGTGTTGGCGAATTTCCATCTTTTTGCAACGCCCGTCACATTTCGCACCGGTGCAGACACAAAAAAGCCTGCTATCCGGAGATAGCAGGCCAAGACGCGACATACACCGTCGGAAGCAATCGGCCCGCAGCGCACGCTGGGGGATCGTGCATCCCTTGCTAGGCCGAGGATCGGATCCGACGATCTCAGGCTAGCCAGCCTTCCGACGGTCTTTCTTGATCCAGATCAATATATACGGCGATCCGTTTGCCGCGCTTGCGCACCGCGGTTGGCAGGCGGCGACCTCAGGCCCCGTACTTTCCCTGGGCCGCCAGCCCGTTGTCCCGGGCGCGCTCGAACACCGTCTGCTGGGCCTTCTCGAAATTGGCGGCGGGATCCTTGCCCCAAAGCTCCATCGCGGCCTGCTGCATGCCACGGCCATAGGAGAAGGACAGCGGCCACGGTGTCCCACCGATCTGGTTCATGGCGTCCAGGTGATTGGTGGCATCGGCGTCGCTCTGCCCGCCCGAGAGGAATACCACCCCCGGCAGGATCGCCGGCACGGCGGATTCCAGGCAGCGCAGGGTCGCATGGGCGACGTCCTCGACACTGGCCTGCTCGGGGCAGTCCTTGCCCGGCAGCACCATGCTGGCCTTGAGGATGGTGCCCTCGAGCAGCACGTGATGCTCGTACAGCGCCCGGAACACGGCCCGCTGGGTCGCCTCGGTCACGCCGTAACAGGTCTCGATGTCATGGTCGCCATCCATCAGGACCTCCGGCTCCACGATCGGCACGATCCCGTGCTCCTGGCACAGTGCGGCATACCGTGCCAGGGCATGCGCATTCGACTCGATGCAGGTATCCGTGGGCATGGTCTCGCCAATGGTGATGACCGCGCGCCATTTGGCAAACCGGGCCCCCATCCGAGCGTACTCCTCGAGCCGCTCGCGCAGCCCGTCCAGGCCCTCGGTCACCTTCTCCCCGGGGAAGCCGGCCAGATCCTTCGCGCCGGTATCGACCTTGATGCCGGGCAGGATGCCGGCCTCGTTCATCACGTCCACGAACGGCTTGCCGTCACGAGTGGACTGGCGAAGCGTCTCGTCATACAGGATCGCGCCCGAGATGTACTCCTTCAGCTTCGGCGTCGTCAGCAACAGCTCGCGGTACGTGCGGCGGTTCTCCTCGGTATTCTCGACACCGACCGCGCCCAGGCGCTTGGCAATCGTCCCGGTGGATTCATCAATGGCGATGATGCCCTTGCCGGGGGCCACCATCGCTTCGGCCGTCTCTACCAACTGATCGATCTTCATGCCTGCTCCTTGCATTTCTGCGTGGGACTGCCTTCGAAGAGTAGTCACCCTCCGCGGGTTCTTCCAACCCGACAGGGAAAACCCCACCACAGTTTCCGGAACAACACGAAAGGCCGTGTGCTCGGCGCACGAAAACCGCTCAGGCGTACTCGCCCGCGGCGTGTCCGGAGGCCCAAGCCCACTGGAAGTTGTGGCCACCCAGGTGCCCGGTTACATCCACCACCTCGCCAATGAAGTAAAGTCCCGGGATCGTCCGGCACTCCATCGTCTTGGATGACAGCGCAGCGGTATCCACCCCGCCCAGGGTGACCTCCGCCGTACGATAACCCTCGGTCCCTGCGGGCCACACCGTCCATGGCTGACAAGCGGCCACTACCTGCTCGATATCCGCGTTGCTCAAGTGCTCCAGCGCCCGGTTCTCCACCCACAGCTCGCACCAGCGCTGCGCAACCCGGCGCGTCAGCTGCTCGCCCAGCACACTCTTGAGCTCCAGCTTCGGACGCTGCTCGCGCAGTTCGCGCAAATGCGCCGCCAGATCAATGCCCGGGAACAGGTCGATCGCTACCGCCTGCCCCTCCTCCCAGTAGGACGACGCCTGCAACACCGCCGGACCGCTCAACCCCCTATGCGTGAACAGAAGATTTTCGCGAAACCCCATGCCCCCGGCCGTCGTCACCGTATCCAGCGCCACCCCCGAAAGCCCCTCCAGCTCCTCCAGGGGCCGCCCGCTCAGGGTAAACGGCACCAGGGCCGGACGGGTTGGCTGCACCGGCAGCCCCAGCGAACGCGCAAGGTCCAGCCCGAATCCGGTGGCCCCCATGCGCGGAATGGAGTACCCCCCCGTGGCAATCACCAGCGACTCGCAGACAATGGCCTCCGCACCGGCCCGCAGGCGGTGCGGCGCGCCCATTTCCACATCCGTCACCGGCGTGTCCGTGCGCACCGTGACTCCGGTCGCGGCGCACTCGTCCAGCAGCATCTGCACGATATCCTTCGACGAATGGTCGCAGAACAGCTGGCCCAGCTTCTTCTCGTGGTAGGGAATGCCGTGCTTGTCCACCAGGGCGACGAAGTCCCACTGGCTGTAGCGGCTGAGCGCGGACTTCACGAAATGCGGGTTCGCGGAGATGAAATTCTCCGGCTCGCAGTACATGTTGGTGAAGTTGCAGCGGCCGCCGCCCGACATCAGGATCTTCTTCCCGACCCGGTTGGCGTGGTCCAGCACCAGCACCCGGCGCCCGCGGTCGCCCGCCGTCAGGGCACACATCAGCCCGGCCGCTCCGCCCCCGATCACGACCACATCGAAATGCTTCGCCGCCTCACTCATGGCGCGCGCTGCGGCTCGAACCGGGAGTCGGGCGTCGTCCCTGGCACAATCAGCGCACCCACTCCTTGCGCACCACCAGGGTCTGCGCGATCAGGTCATGCAAGGCCTGCCGACGCTTGGTAAAGGCCACCATGATGTAGCCGATCATCAGGATCAGCCCGGACAGGATGGTCGCGAAATGCCGCCCGGTCGCACGCAGGAACGAGATCCGCTCGCCCTGGAAGTCCACCACCCGCAGCCCGAACACCATCTTGCCCAACGTCGCCTGGTACTGGGAGCTGTGCATGCCGGCCCAATACAGCCAGGCCACCACAACATTCACCAGAAACCAGGCCGCCTCCCCCGGCGGCACGGGATCATCCGGCCCGCGCGCAGCCAGGGTCTCCGGACTGATCAGCGCCTGCGCCACGATCTGCGGCACACCGATAATCACCGCATCCAGCAGATAGGCCCCCACGCGCACCCAGAAGCCACCGTAGGCTGCGCGCGCCTCGGGCGGGCCGTCGTCACTACCGACTCCGGCCGCCAGTGGCGCACCACACTGAATACAAAACCGCGCCTCTGGCGGGTTCTGCTTGCCACACTGTCCACAATCCATGATGTCTCGCTCTCCCTTTATGTTGCGCGCTCTCGCCGGGACGGTCCGCCTACAATAACGGCTCGACGGGAAGGATCCGGGTCATCCCGGACACAAACCGACGCCACAGACCGGCCTTGGGCTCCTGGCGGTAGGCATTTCCGGAACCGTCCCGCCATACCAGACCACCGGATGCATCCCGCTCCACCCGGTAGGCCACCTGCGGCCGAATCCCCCGTTGATGCAGCGCGGCCAGCTGCTCCACCAAAACCGGCTCGGACAGGAACACACCGGACTCGCTGTTCGTATGCGCCGAGCGCGGGTCCAGGTTGAACGAGCCGACAAAGGCCTCCTCGCGGTCGAAAACCAGCAGCTTGGAATGCAGGCTGGCCTGCGAGGCGTCGATGCCGCGATCGCGCTCCAGGCGAGCCCAGCGCGGCGGCCCGGTCGGACGCAGCTCGAACAGCTCGACGCGTGCATCCAGCAACGCATGTCGCCGTCGCGCATAGCCGGCATGGGTAAAGGCCACATCGTTGGCCGCCAGCGAGTTCGTCAGCACCTGTACACGCACCCCCGACTCGCTCATCCGCGACAGCTGGGCCGTCCCGTCGCGCCCCGGCACAAAGTACGGCGAGACGATCAGCAGTTCCTTCTCCACCCCCAGCAGCCGCTCACCCAGGGCGTCCGCAACGCGCGAGCCATCGCCTCGTGCACGCGCCTTGGCCTCGTCATCGACCACGAACTCGGCTTGCGTCGTCCACACATATGCCGCCGGGTCGGCAATCGGCTGCGGCACCGGTTGCCCATTCAGGGGTTCCATCTGCATCAGGGGATGGGTGTGATTCTGCGCCAGCCAGGCCCGCAAGGACCCCTGCTGCATTGCCAGACGCTCCGGCGAACCGTCCTTTCGCGCAACGCGCTCGACTCCGATCGCGCCCGGACTGTTCCAGAATTCCACGAACGACCGGTCGATCTCGCGCACCAGCAGCCCCACCACCACCAGATCCAGATCCGCAAAATTGTAATCGGGGCTCGCCTCGAAGTACTCGTCCCCGACATTGCGCCCGCCCGTAATCGCCAGGCGCCCGTCCACCACCCAGGCCTTGTTGTGCATCCGGTGGTTCAGGTCGCTACCACGAAAAAAGAACTCGGCACTGGCCCGCAGCAGGCCCTCGCGCGTACGGAAGGGATTGAAGATCCGAACCTCAACGTTCGGATGCTGCGCAATCGCGGCCAGCGTCGCGTCCCGCCCACGCGCGTCGACGTCATCCAGGAGCAACGAGACCCGAACGCCACGATCGGCCGCCCCGAGCAATTCGCCCATCAACACCCGTCCGGCAGCATCGTCGCGCCAGATATAGGCCTGCACCTGGATTCGTTCGCGCGCCATGCGCACGCTCATCACCCGCCAGCGGAAGGCTTCGGCCCCCTCGTCCAGCAGCCGGAATCCCGTCTTGCCCTGATCGCGGGCCGGCGCAAATCCTTCCAGCCACTCCGCTAGCGGTCCTTCTGAGGCGGGGGGCTCCAGCGCTTGCCATCCGCGTTCCGGCGCCGGCTGCAACGGCGCACAACCCGCCGCGAGTGCCAGAAACAGCAGCACTGCCAGAAGCCAGGAAAACCGGTACGAATCACGCATGAACAAGCAATCGCCCGACGCGATGCCCCCTTTATCAAATAGCACGCCCGTTGCCAGCCTGACGCCGCGTACGCGCCCTGTCGATACCGCCCGCCCAGGCATAAAAAAAGCGAGCCGGGCGGACCCTGACTCGCTTTTTTCAACAAATTGGTAGGCGCGATTGGACTCGAACCAACGACCCCTACCATGTCAAGGTAGTGCTCTAACCAGCTGAGCTACGCGCCTGTCGTCTTCGAGCCGCGTATTCTACCGACTCCCCGCCCCCTGTCAAAGCATCCGTTAACTCATTTTGCGTGCCGCGTTAACGGGGTCGGCCCACGGCACCCTGGACGCGCAACGCTGCATTGACCGTCGATCGCGCTCTTGCCGGTCGCCGCGGTTTCCCAGCGCGCGACGCACCAGGGTGTGGACGAGCGGTTCCGGCCTCGAGACCCAACCGGCCTCAGCCCCGTTGCACCGCCTTTTCATAGAGTCCCGGAAAGCGTCCTTCGGGATCGCATTCGCGCTTGAGGGCCTCGTAGGCCGGGCGGTCGTAGTTCTGCCAGAAGGTGGCTTCGTCGTAGGTGCTGCGCGAGTACAGGCTTTTCTTGCCGCCGTGTTTCGCGACCAGTGCCTCGACCCGAGCGTTGTAATAACCGTCGGGCTCGCTGGAGCGGACCATGTCCCAGAAGCCGAAGTTGATGTACGCGGTATCGGTACGCAGATGGAACAACGAGAACCCGGCCTCGGGCACGACAAATGGGCAGATCCACACCGGACGGATCCCGATTTCGGCCTCGAAATCGGCCAGAAACGCCGCGGCGCTGGCGATCGGGATGTCGACGTCCTGGATCACCGACTCGCTGCGCGGGCGAACCGCATGGAGCAGGCTCAGCGGCCAGCGGCGGCTGGCGCGCATGATCTTCTGGTAGGTCACGCTCGACAGGCGCTTGCGCCCGAGAAGGAGCCGCACCGGCTTGAGGTGGGCGCCGACATTCCTGCTGCACCAAAACCAGTCGGTGTCCCAGCGCCAGAGGTAGTCGTGGATGCTCAGATAATCCTCGCGCCGCTCGCGCAGGCTCTGCCAGTACTGGCGCATCCAGGTGTAGTCGCTGGCCTCGGTGTCCGCCGGCGGCGATTCCACGCAATGCGCGCGGGTCAGCACGAAATCGCCGGGGGCGAAGTACACGCCATCGAGAAATGCACAGGTCGGATGCGCGCATTCCTCGGCGATCGCCGTGAACAGTTCTTCGGGGTCGCGGAAGCGTGTGTGCTCGAGCCGGACATAGGGCTGCACCGGAATCAGCCGCAGTCGGACCCGGGTGGCGTAACCGAGGCTGCCGTAGGAGTTCGGAAAGCCGTAGAACAGTTCCGGGCGATGCTCGCGCGAGCAGGTCAACACGCGACCGTCGGCGACCATGACGTCGAGCTCGTCCACCGTGTCGTGCACCAGGCCGTAGCGGAACGCGCCCGACTCGATGCCGATCCCGGTGGTCGCGCCGCCGACCGTGATGCTCTTGAGCTCGGGCACGATGGCCGGTGCCAGGCCGTGCGGCAGGGTTGCGTCGACCACGTCGGCATAGGTCGTCATGCCCTCGACCTCGGCAATGCCGGCCTCGGCGTCGATCTCGATCACGTGGTTGAGCGAAGCCACGTCGATCTCTGTCCGGCGGGCCTCCTCGCGCGGCCTGAACAGGTTGCTGGTGGACTTTCTCAGGCGCACCGGCCCGTCCGACCCGGCCAGCGCCGCGGCCATCGCCTCCACACGATTGCGGTGGGCGGCCCAGGCGGCGCTGCTCATCGGACCGGCTCGTAACGCGGCAGATCCCCGTGGCTGAGCACGAGTTGCCAGAGATTCAGCTGGCGCGCCCGGAAGGCGCCGGCACAGCTCAACAGGTAATAGCGCCACATCCGGTAGAAGCGTTCATCCAGGCCTTCGCTTTGTTTCAGCTCCGGCCAGGCGGCGACGAAATTTTCGTCCCAGGCCATCAGGGTGCGGTCATAGTCCGGGCCGAAGTTGTGCCAGTCCTCGAGCACGAACAGCCCCTCCTTGGCCCGAGTGAGCTGCGCCTCGGATGGGATCACGCCACCGGGGAAGATGTATTTGGCGATCCAGCGGTCGGTGCTGCTACGGCTGACGTTGCCCCCGATGGTGTGCAGCAGCATCAGGCCCCCGGGCTTCAGGCGGGAGCGCGCGAGTTCGAAGAAGGCACGAAAGTTCTTCGGGCCGACGTGCTCCATCAGCCCGATGCTCACGACACGATCGTATTGCCGGGATTCCCTGGCCGCTTCGCGGTAGTCCTGCTGCCGGACATCGACCGGAAGGCCCTCGCAGAGCCCTCTCGCGTACTCCACCTGCTGGCTGCTGATGTTGTAGCTGTCCACCTCGCAGCTGTGCTCGGCGGCCAGATACCGGGCCAGCTCGCCGAACCCGCCGCCCAGTTCGAGCACGCGCATACCCGGCTCCAGGTGCAGCTTGCGCGCGATCAGGTCCAGCTTCGCGCGCTGAGCCGCGTCCAGGGTCGCGTCAGCCCCGTCGGGGCCGTAATAGGCGCAGGTGTACTGCATGGTCGGCCCAAGCATGGCTTCGTAGAGCCGGTTCGAGAGGTCGTAGTGCTGCTCCGCGACCCGCCGCGAGCGCCGGCGACTCTGCTCGTTGCCGAGCCAGCTCAGCAACACCTGGCCAAGTACCGACGGCGTACGGACCTTGTCGTCCAGGCTGGCCTGGAGGATCCGGAAGAACAACTCGTCGAGCCGCTCGGTGTCCCACCAGCTTTCCATATAGGCCTCGCCGGCGCCGAGCGACCCCTCGGCCAGAATCCGCCGATACAGCCGCTCGTCGTGGACCTGGACATCCCAGGGACGCTCGCCCCCGACCTCGACGTCAGCGCTACGCAACAGCTGCGTGACTTGTTGTCTTGCTGACATGTTCGTGCTCCTTGCAGAAATCGGATGGCCGGCTTGCGGCACCGGCCTGAGCGCAGGGCCTGCCACTCGAGAAGCGCAAGACCATGGCCCCATGCAAAACTCAGGCTACTGTGGATAGCATGTCACTGCGAGGGTTTTCCAGTGCCACGCGCCCTTCGCCACTGCAACGACACTATCATTCAAGATTCCAGCCAGTGCATTCGAGGACGACCTGCCGACGGCCTACCGGATGACGCGAACAACGTTTCCTGCTTGGCCACTCTGCCGGTACGCACAATCTCCAAACCGAGAGATCCATTCATTTGATCAAGTGGTGCAGATACGGTTTCGGCATCAAGCCCCGAACGGCGTTCATCCGATGGGTGTTATCGCTATCCAGAGGGCGGGCCGAAGTCTTCTGAACGACGGGATTGGCCTGCGCAGCCGCGTCGATTTCCCGGATCCAAAACCAACCGCTGCCTCGATATGGTCATGGTCAAAACTTCGCCCGCTCCCGGGACATTTCCAGAGGACACGGTCCGCTCAGCAGGCAAAGTCAAAAGGATGCAATGGCGGCTGCGCCGGATAGCTCCACGCGGCCTTGCCCTGGCTCCACTGCCAGGCGGCCAGGGCCGCGGCACAGGCGGCCACCGAGTGGTCACTGGCGTCCCCAAGGTCCTGCGCACCAGCCAGTCCCCTCGCTTCAAGCCACGCGAGCAGTATCTGGCGCGCCGCCGGATCCTTCTTCAGGGGCCGCTCGCAGGGCCATGGCCACGGTTGGATGCACCTCCACCACTCGCGCATCCGGGCGTTCCATACAGAGCATTCGGCTGACGGCCACACCGCGCAGCGTCAGATAGGCCATACGTGGCGCCGACGGGGCCATTACGGTTCCTGCGGGGAGGTCCAGCCCCACAGCCAGACGGCGCAAGGCCTGATCCGACTCGCGGCTGCCGCCGGTGGCGGAATACGACAGTGGTGCGTCCAGCCCCACAATCGCGCCGGCCGGCACCTGGTCCAGAATGGCCTGGTCGTTCGCTCCCGCAAGCAGCTCCGTCAGTTGGAGTCCCCCGCCCTGTTCGCGGAACACAGCGACCGACGTATGCAAGGAACTCCCCGGGCCGGACAGGTCCACCCCGATGATCATCTGCGCCATTCGAAATCCCTCGGTCCCCTACTCCAGAGGACCCACGATCGCATCGATCGCAGCGGGGTGCGATCAAACTCGGCATCGCATGGTCCGATAGAGATCGCTACCGGAATTGTGAGTAGGGCCCCGATGAACGCTCCAAATGTTGAACGCGACCGAACCGTCGATCCCATCGAGGTGGAGCGCTACCGCGCCCTGGCCGAGATGTGGTGGCAACCGGATGGCAGACTCTGGCCCCTGCACGTGCTGAATCGCCTGCGCACCGACTACATCCGGGATCAGCTCTGCCACTCGCTCGGACGGGACCCGGAAGCCGACCACCCCCTGGCCGGCCTGCGCATGCTGGACATCGGCTGCGGCGGCGGCCTGTTGAGCGAGGCGATGGCCCGCCTGGGCGCGGACGTGCTCGGGGTGGATGTCGTCGACCGCAACATCGCCGCAGCGCGGCATCACGCCGAAGAACAAGGCCTGGATGTCCGCTACGAGGTCAACACCGCCGAGGCCCTCGCCGCACGCGGGGAAGCCTTCGACGTGATCCTCAACATGGAGGTGGTCGAACACGTCGCGGACCTGCCCGCGTTCATGGGGAGCGTCAACCGCATGCTCCGCCCCGGCGGCCACACCTTTGTGGCCACCATCAACCGGAGTCCGGTCTCATTCGTGGTGGCGATTGTCGGCGCCGAGTACCTGTTCCGCATCCTGCCCCGGGGCACCCATCAATGGAAGCGCTTTGTGACGCCGCGGGAAACACGGGAGCTGCTCGCCCGGGACGGCCTGGAACCCGCGGCGCAGACAGGGGTCAAGGTAAATCCGCTCAACCGCCGGATGTGGTTGTCACGATCCATGAGCGTTAACTACATGATCCTGGCGCGCAAGCCCCCTGCCTAATCCGGCGTCTTCGCTCGCCGGACACGCCACCACGAGGCAGGAAGCGCGCGACCCATGGGTGGCCAGCACGCTCCATTCCTCCACCACCAGATCCGCGGCGGCGAGCTGCGCGCGGAGATCGGCCTCGTAGGTCACATGCCCAAAATCGATGGTCGTGATCCGCCGTAGCAAGGGCTTCAGCGTCTCCATCCAGCGCACAGTGCGCCGTTGAATCGTCTGCGTGAACACGAACCGGCCACCGGTTGCCAGCAGACCCTTGCAGTGGCGCAGGGCCCGCTCCGGATCGGGCAGCAGCATGAAGCTCGCAGAGAAATACACCACGTCGTAGGGCCCAGCCACGTGGTCATACACGGATTCCTTCCACACCTCGACGCTGTCCACAATCGGCGATCCCGCCAGACGCCGCCGAGCCCGCCGGACATAGTCGCCATCGATATCGATCCCGGTCAGGCGCAACCGCTTACGCCTCACGTCCCCAGCATTCGCCAGCAACGCCCCGCCCGTGCCAATGCCAACGTCCAGCACCCGGGCCCCCTCGGGCATCCGATCCAGTGCGGCTGCGTACCAGCGCGCCGTCAGCCGGAGAATCAGAAAATCATAGATTGCGCTTCGCATGGAACTTTTCGCCAGGTACAGGGGAGGGTTGTCGCGGCGGGGCCGTGCAAGCGCGCCGACCGCGATGCGCCACCCTACCGCATGACGGGGCACGATGATCGGACCACCCGGAAGCGCCAAATCGACAGGTCCGGAAGCCACTCATGGATCCGGGTCCGGAAAGAGATCCAGTTGATCCCGCGCACGCCCCTGCCCCGCCCGGCCCTGGATACGCGCCGAGAGTCGACGCCGGCTGCCATGACGCCGATGGATGCCAGCATTCTGCTGGCGGAAAGCACCGTTTCCCCGCACCGCCTTGAAGCGTTCACGTGCCCTCCTCGCAGCCTCTTTATGATCCACCAAGGGCGCCGGATAATCGTGTCCGATGCGGCAACTGGATTGGCGCTGCAGGCTTTCCGGCATCTTCCATGGCTGATGAATCCAGTCGCCCGGCACCCTTGCCAGTTCAGGCACCCACTGACGAATAAATTGGCCTTCCGGCTCCTGCTCCAGTGACTGCTTGACGGGGTTGTAGATTCGCAGGGCGTTAAAGCCTGTCGTGCCGGACTGTATCTGCATCTGGCTGTAGTGGATGCCCGGCTCGTAGTGCGTGAACATGCGAGCCAGATGCAGCGCCGGTCGCCGCCAGTGGAGCCAGAGGCGATACGAGGCGAACGCGACGACCATCGCGCGCATGCACGCATCGACCAGCGAGTATCCTGTGAGGTCATCCTTCCAGGCACAAAATCGGTGCTCGTCAAAGGCGCCTTCGCGCAGGCCATCACACTCACGGTGCAGGTTGTGGAATTCGATGTCCGGGGCATCTTCCAGCTTCTGCAGGAAGTGGCAGTGCCAGTGCAGTCGTTCTTCGAACTGGCGCAGCGACTTTCACCACGCGGCCTGCCGGCGATCCTGGCCGCTTGGTGCCCGTAACTGAATCTGGCGGTCACGCAAGGCCTGCAACACGCGGCGTAACGAAACCGTGCCATAGGCCAGATGCGGACTCAGGCGGGAACTTGCCGTCCAGGCACGGCCGGGGCTGCTGATACCGCCGGCCTAACGCTGCCCGCGTTCCCGCAGCAAATCGCGCATAACCCCGCGTCCTGCCTCCGAGCCCGGTTCCTGCAGTTCGGTCACGGCATCTGCCACCACACCCTTCGGGCAGCGCGGCAGGCGCTCCACGCCACCCGCCACGGCGGGTCCGGCGGCCAGGGCCCCGGGCGGTACAAACGCGGACTCGCGCATCAATTCCTCCCACTGGGACACCCAGCCATCGCGGTTACGCAGACCTCGGACTACCCCATGCTGGCGATACTCCCGCCATGGGATGCCGCGATGGCGAAACAGGTGCGCGACCGCGCCATCACGGTCATCGGTCCAGCGATTTCCGGTTTCCTGGTGGCTGTACACCGAGACCACAGGGATCTCTTCGCGCAGTTGTTCGAGCACCTCCACCGCATCGCCCTCGCGCACGACGAGAGGTCGACCCCGTTCGGACACGGCCTGGTCCAGTTCCAGTAGGCTTGCGCGGACGAAATCCCAGTGACGCCGGCTGGTGTCCGAGAGCTCCCAGTAACCCGGTGCCACGATGTACAGCGGCAGTATGGGCCCCGCTTGTGCCGCGTGATGGAGCGGGGCGTGATCATCGACGCGCAGATCGCGCTTGAACCATACGAGGTGGACGGGCTCGGGTATTCGGTACGGACTCTGGAACATGGGGCCTGAACCGGCCTGCATCGAAGGCGCCGGCCCAGCCTTTCCCAGTGCAGACTCCCCAGCATGCCGCCAGGTTCGCTCGAGCCCCAGCCCAATGGCTGCACGAAACCCGACATTGAACTTGCTCGTCCGGCACAGGACGAACGCTTTGTCTTGCCCCGAGGAACCATCCGACAGGAGCCACGCCCGATGAGCGGACGTACGTTACTGGTGACCGGCGCCACCGGCGGCGTGGCGGGAGCGCTGTTGCAGGCACTCGATCCCGCATGGGACCGGATCGCCCTGATCTCGCGCGACGCCGACGGACTGGAAACCCTGTGTGCCCACCTGCCAGAGAGCCTCCAGGCATACACAATCGTCGCGGATGTCAGCACCGCGGAAGGCGCGGATCGGGCTGTGGCCCAGGCCTCCGAACATCTCGGAGAGTCCCCCACGCAACTCGCCCACTGCGCGGGCAGCGCGCTTCTGGCGCCCTTGCACCGCACGACGGAGGCGCAGTACCGCGCCTGCATTGCCGCCAACCAGGACAGCGCCTTCTACACCCTTCGAGCCTGGGTGAAGGCCCGGCTACAAGCCAACGAACCCTCCGGCAGTGCCGTCCTGTTCAGCTCCGTCGTCACTCAGATCGGGGTCTCCAATCACGAGGCAATCGCCATGGCCAAAGGTGCCATCGCCAGCCTGGTCCCCGCCGCTGCCGCGACCTACGCCGGTCACGGCATCCGCATCAACGGCATCGCCCCGGGTCTGACCCGGACGGGAGCTACCGAACGCCTGTTTGCGTCACCGCGTGCCGAGCAACAGATCACGGCGCAGTATCCGCTGCAACGCTACGGGCAGGCGGAGGATCTCGCGCGGGCCGCCGCATGGCTCTTGTCCGACGAAGCCGAATGGGTAACCGGACAGATCCTGTCAGTGGATGGCGGTTTCTCCCGTGTACGACCTCTGGTGCAAGCGGGCGGCTAACGGGGTTTGGCACGCATAGCGATCATTGGCGCCGGTATCTCCGGGCTCACTGCCGCCCGGCGCCTGCATGATGCCGGACATGACTGCCTTGTGCTGGAGAAGAGCCGGGGCCTTGGCGGGCGCATGGCGACCCGGCGCGCTAATCACCTGACTTTCGATCACGGTGCCCAGTTTTTCACGGCCCGCGGCGCACGCTTTGCGCGACAGGTCCAGGCTTGGCAGCAGCAAGGTGTCGTAGCGACCTGGGGAGACGGCCGGCTGGTGGGCTGCCCTGGCATGACAGCCCCGGCCGACGCCCTGGCCACCCCTCTAAACGTGCGGCTCAATTCCCGCGTCGAGACGCTTCTACGGTCAGTCGATGGCTGGCATCTACGAGTTGAGAGGCCGTCGGAGAACGCCGACTTGGACGGACCATTCGACGCAGTATTGCTTGCGCTTCCAGCACCCCAGGCCGCCGAACTGGCGGTTACCGCCGGAATGGGCTTTCCGGAGCTCGACGGGGTTCGCTACGCACCCTGCATTGCGCTGTTGGCAGCTTTCGAAGGCCAGATCACAATGGACCGACCATCGCAGGAACTCTCCGGGCAACCGCTCGCCTGGGTAGCCCGCAACAACACCAAACCCGGCCGCAACGCAAAACCGGAGACGCTCGTGGCCCACGCAGGCCCAGACTGGTCCCGTGAGCACATCCAGAAAGACCCCGATCAGCTAGCGCAACCGCTGCTGACGGCCCTCCGGCCCCTGCTCGGCTCAGCCCGCCTCCTCCAGCATCAGGTCCATAGATGGCTATACGCACGGGTCGAACAGGCCGCCGACCAGTCCTGTCTCTGGGACGCGGAGCAACGGCTCGGCGCCTGCGGCGACTGGGCCCTGGGGCCGCGGGTAGAAGCTGCATTCGACAGCGGCGAAGCACTGGCCGACACGGTCCTTCAAGCCCTTCCGGCGCCGGACCGGCACGCCCAGTGACCAGCCCCTTCAAGTCCACCGGCCAGGCGCCGGATGGTCACACCGCCTTCTTCCCCACGACGCGGGCAGCCGCCCTGGAACGGCTCTCGGACTTCGCCCCCCTCGCGGGTCGTCACTACGCGGCTCAGCGAAACCGCGACCCCGGTCCAGGTGAACGCGACAACGTATCCCTGCTCTCGCCCTACATCCGCCATCGGGCCATTACCGAACACGAGGTGATCGCAAAGGTGCTCGCCCACCATTCACCCAAGGCGGCCGAGAAATTTGTCCAGGAGGTCTTCTGGCGCACCTACTGGAAAGGGTGGCTGCAGATGCGCCCCCAGGTCTGGCGGTCATTCCTAGACGAGCGCGACATCGAACAGGCGCGCCTCGCCAGGGACAACGGGTTGCGCGAGGCGGTCGCTGCCGCCGAGGCTGGACGCAGCGGGCTGGAGGGGTTCGATCACTGGGCCCGCGAACTGGTCGAAACCGGCTATCTGCACAATCACGCCCGCATGTGGTTCGCCTCCATCTGGATTTTCACGTTGAGGCTTCCATGGACCCTTGGGGCGGACTTCTTCATGCGTCACCTGCTTGATGCCGACCCAGCCTCGAACACCCTAGGCTGGCGTTGGATCGCCGGCATCCAAACGCCGGGCAAGACCTACCAGGCCAGTGCCGACAACATCGCGCGCTTTACCGATAACCGATTCCGCCCCACCGGCCTGGCGCCCCAGGCACCCGCGATCCGCGACGAGGCCCCACCTCCGCCCGGAGCGCTGCCCGCACCGCGAACTCTACCGCGGGACCGGCGCGTGCTGCTCCTGCTTCACGGAGACGACTTCAATGGCCATGAATTGCTGCCGAAAGGAACCAACGTGGCCGCGGTCGCCGTCACTCCGCGTGGTCACCCCGACATGCCCTGGCCGTTTGGTCCCAAGGCCGCCACCTGGGTCGACGCACTGGCCAAGGACGCGGTGCAGCACGCGGGCGAGGCCCTGCAAAAGCCCGCATCCGTGCTCCCGCGGCTACACGCTGATGCCCTCCGCGTGCAGTGCGTCGCCGCCAGCGTGACCACCATTGCCACACCCGAGGCGCCCGTCGGGCCCTTGGCCGACGCCCTCGATACTCTTGCGCACGAGTTGGCGGAAGACGGAATCGAGATCATCCCCCTGCGCCGGACGTGGGACGATCTCGCTTGGCCCCATGCAACCCACGGGTTCTTCCGCTTCAAGCGCAAGATCCCCGCACTGCTCGCCCGCAACGGCTTGTAGCGCCAGGCAGTCCGATCAGGTCGGGCGCGGATGATTCAGCAGGTAGCGCTCTTGATCGATGCTTTCGATCGCGCCGGGGCGGGCCAATCGCACCTCTCGAATGGCGTCTTCCGACGCCAATCCGCGTTCGATGAGAGTCAGGGCGGCAATGGTCCCGGCTCGGCCCTGCCCCCCTCCGCAGTGGAAAACCACGCGCTCCCCGGCCTGTAACCACTGGTGGACCCGTGGTCCGATGTCCTTCCAGCCCTCTTCCCAGGGTCGCTCGGGGGCCGCCATGTCACCGATCGGCAAATGCAGCCAGCGCATGCCCGCAGCCTGCACGGCCTTCCCCAGATCGCGTACGCCAAGGCTTTCCAGCTCACCCTCCTGGTTCAGGGTCACGACCGCAGTTGCGCCCCAGCCAGACAGGGCCACCAGATCCGCCTGTACATCCCGCGCCTCGCAGACCTCGCGATCCCGACGCTTGCCAGGGCAACGGGTCATACCGATCGCGCCACCCTCCAGCAGGTGGATCGTGCCGATTTCAAGCGTGTCTGCCGAAGGGGTGGTCGTCAGTGTCACGGTCTTTCCTGCGGAAATATGGTGGTAATGAATCAAAGGTAGGGACCAATCAGGTGCGTGATCCACCCCGCCAGGCGGCGCCGCAGCGGCCGGTTCTCCCAGTCCTCGATGGTCAGGCGCTCGGCATCGGCCTTGTCCACCTCGATCAGTTCGCGGATCTCGCGGGCGAAGCCTTCGTCCCAGATGTTCAGGTTGGCCTCGTCGTTCAGCCGAAACGACCGGTTGTGCAGATTCGCGGAGCCGATACTGGCCCAGCGGTCGTCGATCGCCATCAGCTTGGAGTGGTACATGCGTGGATGATACTCGTACAGTTCCACCCCGGATTCGAGCATCGGCCGCCAGCGATTGACAGATGCATGACGGAAGAAACCGAAGTTCATGCTGTCGCCCGGGACCAGCACGCGAATACGGACACCCCGGTCGGCCGCCTCCTTCAGTACCTCCAGGAACCGCGGATCGGGATAGAAATAGGCCGTACCGATCGTGATGTGCTCTTCCGCCGCGGCGATGGCATGCAGAAACATCAGGCGCACCCGGTGACGCCCCTCGCGCGGGGCACTGTTAACCATCTGGGCGTCGCGATCCCCCATTTCGGACAGCTCGGGGAAATACGCCTCGCCGGTGGGCATCCGCCCCGTGGCGTCCAGCCAGGTCTCCAGGAACACCGCCTGCAGATTGCCGACCACCGGGCCCTGGATGCGGAAGTGATTGTCGCGATAGCCATCGCGGTCGTCACCGTCAACCCAGGGATCGGCCACATTGGCTCCCCCGATGAAGCCGGTATGACCGTCCACCACCAATAGCTTGCGGTGCGTGCGGTGATTGAAGCGCGACAACTGGTACCAGGACGGCTCGCGCCAGCGCACCAGCTCCACCCCGGCCTCTTCCATGCGCTCGAACATCTCCGGGTCAGCATCGCGCGAACCAAGGAAATCCAGCATGGCATGCACCCGAACCCCGCGTTCCGCCGCACGCGCCAGGGCCTCGGAGAAGATCGCCGCCTGCTCGCCCCAGTACTCGTATACCTCGAAGGTGACCGAATGCTCGGCGTTTTCGATCGCCTCGATCTTGGCCGCGTAGATGGCCTCGCCGTCCTGTAACAGGTCAATGCGGTTGCCGCTCACGATCGGCTGCTGCAGGAGCAGGCCCATGTCCCGCCGGAACTGCTCCGACGAAGTCCCGTACTCCAGCGCCAGCGGCTCTTTCAGCCGGTCCGGTTTCGGCAACGCATTGAACAGCACCACATTCCCCAGCGCAAAGATCAGGGCAATCAACACCATCGGGAGCAGGACGTAGCGCATGGGGTCTCCAGGCACGCAGCGAATACATGAGGATTTTCGCTCAGTGTACACAGACGATTACAACAAACTGGGGAGCGGTTCGTCAGAGGCCTGGAATCCCGGCACCACGTTCAAGCGTAATGGGTTGGCGATCCCTGCGGTCATTGTGGGGCGATTTCCAAATACTGTATATATCGACAGTATATGGAAATCGAAGCCCATACCCCCACTCGCAAGCATCCTGTCGCCCCCCCGGCCTATGCCGAACTGACGACGCTCAGCAACTTCTCGTTCCTGCGCGGGGCTTCGCACCCGGAGGAACTGGTCGAGCAGGCGCAGGCACTGGGCTACCGCGCGCTGGCGCTGACCGATATCGCCTCGCTGGCTGGTGTAGTACGAGCGCACTCGGCAGCAAAGGAATGTGGGTTACACCTGATCCTGGGGGCGACCTTCCGGCTGGCCGATGGCCCCACCCTGACGCTTCTGGTGCGCAATCCCACGGGATACGCCGCCCTGTGTCGATTGATCACTCGGGCCCGCGGCGCGGCGAACAAGGGACACTACCACCTGACGCGCGCCGACCTGGCTACCCTGCCCGCCGAGAGCCGCACCGGCTGGCACAGCCTGCTGCGGGTCGAGGCCGACAGCCCAGGGGCGTCGCTCGCCGAAGCGGCCCACTGGCTGTCCGGATGGGCCGCCCCAGGTCAGGGCCACCTGGCCGTGAGCCAGTTGCGTACCCCCGAAGATGCCACCCTGACGGCCCGCGCCCGGGCGCTGGGAACCGCCACTGGACTCCCGCTCGTCGCCTGCGGCGACGTGCACATGCACCGGCGCGGCCGGCGCGCCCTGCAGGACGTGCTTACTGCCCTGCGCCTGCGTTCGACGGTCGCGGAGGCGGCGCATGAACGCTTCCCCAATGGGGAACGCTGCCTGCGCCCGCGGGCCGAGCTGGCCACGCTGTATCCCGCCGCCTGGCTTGAGGCCAGTGTGACCATCGCGCGGGACTGCGACTTCTCGCTGGACGCGGTCACCTACCGCTACCCCACCGACCCGTTGCCGAAGACCATGACCCCGTCCGCCTACCTGCGCGAGGAGACCCTCAAGGGCGCGCTCAAGCGTTGGCCCGATGGCATCCCGGCCCCGGTGCGCGAACAGATCGAACGCGAACTGGGCATCATCCGCGAGTTGGGCTACGAGCCGTACTTCCTGACCGTCTACGACATCGTGTGCTTTGCCCGAGGCCGCGGGATCCTGTGCCAGGGGCGCGGCTCGGCCGCCAATTCGGCCGTGTGTTATGCCCTTGGTATCACCGCGGTCGATCCCTCGCGCTCCAGTATGCTGTTCGAGCGCTTCATCTCCGCCGAGCGCGGCGAGCCGCCGGACATCGACGTCGACTTCGAGCACGAACGCCGCGAGGAGGTGATCCAGTACATCTACCGGCGCTACGGCCGCGAGCGCGCCGCGCTGGCCTGCACGGTGATCCGCTACCGCCGCCGCAGCGCCCTGCGCGATGTCGGCCGGGCGCTGGGTATCTCGCGTGCACGGCTGGATGCGCTGACCGCCAACCTCGCCTGGTGGGACGACGGCATCCCCGCCGAGCGCTTGCGCGAGGTCGGGCTGGACCCGGACGGCGCGCTGGCCCGGCAGTGGCAGACGCTGACCGCCGAGCTGCTCGGCTTCCCGCGCCACCTGTCGCAGCACACCGGCGGCTTCGTGATCGCCGACGGCCGGCTGGACGAACTGGTGCCCATAGAAAACGCGGCGATGCCGGAGCGCTCGGTGATCCAGTGGGACAAGGACGACCTGGACGCGGTGGGCCTGCTGAAGATCGACGTGCTGGCGCTGGGGATGCTTTCCTGCGTGCGCCGCGCGCTGGAGCTGATGGCGCATCACCGGGGCCGCGACTGGGGCCTGGCCGACATCCCCGCCGAGGACCCGGCCGTCTATCGCATGCTGCAGAAGGCCGACACCCTGGGCGTGTTCCAGATCGAGTCGCGCGCGCAGATGAGCATGCTGCCGCGCCTGAAGCCCGCGAACTTCTACGACCTGGTGATCGAAATCGCCATCGTGCGCCCCGGCCCGATCCAGGGCGAGATGGTGCACCCGTATCTCAAGCGCCGCGCCCACCCGGAGCGGGTGCGCTATCCGAACGCAGAGGTAAAACGCGTGCTCGGACGCACGCTGGGCGTGCCGATCTTCCAGGAGCAGGTAATCGAGCTGGCGATGGTCGCGGCCGGTTTCTCCGCCGGCGAGGCGGACGGGCTGCGCCGCGCGATCGGCGCCTGGCGCCGCACCGGCCAGCTCGCGCGCTACCGCGAGCGCCTGATGGACGGCATGCGCGAACGCGGCTATCCGGAGAGATTCGCCGAGCAGCTGTACAAGCAGGTCCTCGGCTTCGGCGAATACGGCTTCCCCGAGTCGCACTCGGCGAGCTTTGCGCTGATCACCTATGTCTCGTCCTGGCTCAAGTGCCACGAGCCCGCGATCTTCGCCTGCGCCCTGCTGAACAGCCAGCCGATGGGCTTCTACGCCCCGGCGCAGATCGTCGCCGACGCCCGCCGCCACGGCGTGGAGGTCCGCCCGGTGGACGTGCGCCACAGCGGCTGGGAGTGCACGGTGGAACCGCTGGCCGGGAGCGACGCGCTGGCCCTGCGCCTGGGCCTGAACCGCGTCGGCGGGCTGGCCCGCGACGTCGCCGAGCGCGTGGTCGCCGCCCGCGTTGAACGGGCCTTCGCGGACGTCCCGGACCTGGTGGCCCGCGCCGCCCTCACCCGCGCCCAGGCCAATCGCCTGGCCCGCGCCGACGCCCTGAAGGGCCTGGCCGGCAACCGCCACCAGGCGCGCTGGGCGACCGAGGCGGTGGAGGAACCCCTGCCGCTGTTCGCCGAGGGACCGGGCGAGACCGTGCGCGAGGCCGACGTGACCCCGTTGCTGCCCCGCCCGGATGCGGTGGACGACCTGGTGCAGGACTACGCCACCACCGGGCTGAGCCTGGGCCCGCACCCGCTGGAACTGATGCGCCCGTCCCTGGAACAGCACCGCCTGGCCACCGCTTCCAGGCTACTCGAACAACCCAGCTACAGTGGCGCGCGCTACGCCGGGCTCGTGATCACCCGCCAGCGCCCCGGCTCGGCCAACGGCACGGTATTCCTGACCCTGGAGGACGAGACCGGTACGTTGAACCTGATCGTCTGGCCGGACCGGGTGGAACGCTTTCGCGCCGAGGTCCTGCACGGCCGCCTGCTGGAGGCCCACGGCGAGTGGCAGTACAGCGAGGGCGTCGGCCACCTGATCGTGCAGCGCCTGATCGACCGCAGCACCTGGCTCGGCGAACTCGCCACCCACTCCCGCGACTTCGGCTAATTCCGACCTATCGAACGCAAACTCTTGCAAGCATATCCATCACATCAAACGCGGCCGTAGAGGTCCTCCAACCGCACGATGTCGTCCTCGCCGAGGTAGCCACCCGACTGGATTTCGATCAGTTCCAGCGGGATCGAGCCCGGATTCTCCAGCGAGTGCAGTTGCCCGATCGGCACGTAGGTCGACTGGTTCTCGGTCACCAAATAGGTCTCCTCGCCGTTTCGCACCTTCGCAGTACCGCTGACCACCACCCAATGCTCTGCGCGATGGTGATGCATCTGCAGCGAGAGCTTCGCCCCCGGTTTTACGGTGATGCGCTTGACCTGGTAACGGTGCCCCACATCGACGCATTCGTAGCACCCCCATGGGCGGTACACCGAGGTGTGATCCACGTGTTCACTGCGGTTGTCCGCTTTCAGGCGCTCCACGATGAGTTTGACGTCCTGGACGCGGTCGCGGTCGGCAACCAGTACGGCGTCACGGGTGGCGACCACGGCCAGGTTGCGCAGGCCAATGCCGGCGACCAGCAGGCCGTCGGCATCCACCACGCAGCCCTCGCTATCTTCCAGCAAGCAGTCCCCACGCAGGGTGTTGCCCTGCTCATCCATGCCACGCACGCCCGCCAGAGCGGACCACGAGCCGATGTCGCTCCAACCGGCGGCCAGCGGTGTGACGGCGGCGTGCTCGGTGCGCTCCATCACGGCGTAGTCCACCGAGATGTTCGGGGCCGCGGCGAAGGCCTCCGGGTCCACCCGCAGGAAGTCGAGGTCCTCGCGGGCTCCCTCCAGCGCGGCGCGACAAGCCTCGACGATGCCCGGTTCGAAACGCTGCAACTCCTGCATGTACAGCGAGGCGCGGAACACGAACATGCCGCTGTTCCAGAGGTAATCGCCACTGTCGACGTACTCGCGCGCGGTGGCGGCATCCGGCTTCTCGACGAAACGCGCCACTCGCGCCCCGGCTTCCCCCAGGGACTCACCCTGCTGGATGTAGCCATAACCGGTCTCCGCAGCAGTAGGCACGATCCCGAAGGTCACCAGGTGGCCCGCCTCCGCCAGCGTCATGGCTCGCGCCACGGCGGCCTGGAAGGCCTCGGGATCACCGATGTGGTGGTCCGCCGCCAAGATCAGCAACAACGGGTCGCGCCCTTCCGCCTGCGCCTGCAATGCCGCCAGGGCGATCGCCGGGGCGGTATTGCGCCCCTCCGGCTCCAGCACGATACGGGCATGCTCCACACCTGCCGCCCGCAACTGCTCGGCCGCCAGGAAGCGATGCTCGACGTTGGCCAGCACCAGGGGCGCCGACGCGCCCAGGCCGTCCAGCCGCTCGGCCGTCTGCTGCAGCAACGTCTGCTCCCCGGTCAGGGGCAGGAACTGCTTGGGGTAGTGACTGCGCGACACCGGCCACAGCCGAGTCCCCGATCCGCCGGCCAGGATCACCGGCTGCAGTTCCGTCCGGCTTTGCGTATGTTCCATCGGCCTTACCCCCGTATCAGGCGTGAAATCTCGTCCACGCGGCGTTCCAGCAGGGCCGGATCGGCGCGGGTCTCCACATTCAACCGTAGCAGCGGCTCGGTATTGGAACTGCGCAGGTTGAAGCGCCAGTCCGCGAATTCCAGGCTGACGCCATCCGTATGATCCAGCCCCACGGCTTCCGACGCGTAGGCCTGCATCACCCGATCGGTGGCGGCGGCGGCGTCCTCGACCTCGAAGTTCAGCTCGCCACTGCAGGGGAAGCGCGCCATGCGCTCGGCCACCATCTCGCCCAACGCCTGGCCGCGTCGGCCCATGAGCTCGGCCACTCGCAACCAGGGCAACATCCCGGTATCGCAGTAGTAGAAGTCCCGGAAGTAGTGGTGAGCACTCATCTCGCCCCCGTAGATTCCATCCTCGTGGCGCAGCCGCTCCTTCATGAAGGCGTGTCCGGTCTTGGACTGGATGGGTTCGCCCCCCGCAGCACACACCATCTCAATGGTGTTCCAGGTCAGGCGCGGATCATGGACGATGCGCTCCCCGGCGTGCCCCTCCAGGCATGCCTCGGCCAGCAGGCCCACGATGTAATACCCCTCGATGAAGTTGCCTTGGGCGTCGAACAGGAAGCAGCGATCAAAGTCGCCGTCCCAGGCCACGCCCAGATCGGCGCCGTGCTTGCGCACCGCCTCCGCGGTGGCCGCGCGGTTCTCCGGCAGCAATGGATTGGGAATGCCATTGGGGAAATGCCCATCCGGTTCGAAGTTGACGCGGATCAGCTCGAACGGGAGATGCGGCTCCAGGGCCTCCAGCACCGGCCCCGCCCCCCCGTTTCCGGGGTTCACGACCACCTTGAGTTTCGGCAAGGTTTCGCGGTCGACCGAAGCCAGCAACCGGGAGATGTAGTCCGCCCGATGATCCAGGTGCCGGACCTGCCCGTGGGGCATGGGCCGGAAGTCACCGCGCTCGGCACAGACGCGAATCGCCTGCAGCCCGGAATCCCCGCTGATCGGGCGCGCATCGCTGCGTACCAGTTTCAGCCCGTTATAATCCAGCGGATTGTGGCTGGCCGTCACCATGACCCCGCCACCGGCCCCGTAGTGCGCGGTGGCGAAATACACCTCCTCTGTGCCACACATGCCTATATCGGCGACGTCACTCCCGCCCGCCGTAAGCCCTTCGGTGAGCGCTCGCGCCAGTTCCGGGCTGGAAAGGCGGATATCGTGCCCGACGACTGTGCGTCCCGGCCGGATCTCCTCGGCGAAGGCGCGCCCGATCGCTCGCACCACATCCGGATTGAGCTGGTCCGGCACCCGCCCACGTATGTCGTAGGCCTTGAAACAGTCGATCTTCATGCACGCCCCTTGCCGGCATCATTCGCTTCCCGCACCGGACAGAAATCCGTTGCGTACACCTTCATGATACATAGCCAAAGGGCTCCGCGAGGCCATGCCAGCATCACTGGCGTGAGTGCCGTTACTTGACGCTCTACACGCATACCCCCGAGCATGGTGGGTTTATACAACGAGGAAAAGCCGATGAGTGAGCCGCAAGTGAAGACCGAGGAGAAGAAACAGCATTTCGACGATATCTACGTCGCCGAGACCCCGGTGCCGTTCAAGGAGCGCATCATCGACGCGCTCGACTACATCTCCGACGACTTCAACCGGCAAACCTTCGACCGGCTGATCCTTCCCTGGGCCGAGCAGCAGGCCGCCACCGGCAAGACCCTGAACTACGTAGATCTGTGCTGCTGTTTTGGCAACACCACCATGGCCGCCATCCACAATATGGATGTCGAGGCGATCCGCGCCAACTGGGCCGACGAGCAGGCCTGCAAGACCGTCGCCGCCCCGCGCCGTCTGCCGATGAAGACCACCGGCATCGACATCTCGGGCAACGCGCTGGCCTATGGCAAGAGCGCCGGGCTGTTCGACGAAACCTTCGAGGCCGACCTGAACCAGCCCGCACCGGAGACCCAGGCCGCGATCGAAAAGGCCATGGCCGACGCGGACATCGTGATCTCCACCGCATCGCTGGTCTATCTGGACCCGCCGGCAATCGAGAAGCTGATCCGCTCCTTCGCCGACACCCCGCGCGAGGGCTACATGCTGGTCAACTTCCTGAACCCCTTCGCCCTGGAAAAGGCCGACGCGACCAAGCGCCTGCTGCTGGAACACCTGGAATTCGTCGGTAGCACCGCCAGCCGCCATCGCCGCCTGTCGCCGCTGGAGCAGGAGAACTATCCGGGCGAAGACTGGGCCCTGCTGGAGATCTGGGTGCTGCGCCGCCGCGCGTAGTCCGGACGCTGCCAATCTCGGGGCATGGCATCCCCGACAGGACGGGCCGGCCCTTTTGGGGTCGGCCCGTTTTCGTTAGGGCCGCCGCCGCACTACCGGAACCGCGGCCTCAGAGCAAGACGACGCGGTTGCGCCCCGCCTCCTTGGCCTGATACATCGCCTCGTCCACGCGGCGGGCGAAGGTCTTGGGGGTATCGCCCTGGCGCATCTCGGTCACCCCGAAACTGGCCGTAACCGACACCGGGCACGCCGTTTCCATGGCCGCGACGGCCTTGCGCAGCTTTTCGGCCATAGCCTCGGCGCCCGCGCCAGGGGTCTCCGGCACGACGACCATGAACTCCTCCCCGCCCCAGCGCCCAAGGGCATCCGCCTCGCGCAACGCGCCCTGAACCGTATCGGCCAGCCTCTTGAGGACGTCATCTCCGGTCTCGTGGCCGTAGTCGTCGTTGAAGTCCTTGAAATGGTCGATATCGAACATGATCAGGGAAAGGGGCCGTCCGTAGCGGCGGCTGCGCTCCATCTCCGCCTCCAGCGTGTTGCCCAGGCTCAGGCGGTTGGCCAGCCCCGTCAGCCAGTCGGTATGCGCCAGTCGCCGGATCTCGTCCTCCATGCGCACTCGATCGGTCACATCCTTGCTGATCGACACGTAGTGCGTCACCCGGCCATGGGCATCGGTCACCGGACTGATGCTCTGCTCCATGTTCATCAGGGTGCCGTCGCGGCGGCGGTTCACGAACTCGCCACGAAAGGCTTCGCCGCGCGCGAGCGTATCCCACATCTCGCGATAGAACCCGGGCTCCTGCTGACCGGACTGAAGGAACCGCGGATTCTTGCCTACCGCTTCATTCCGGCTGTATCCGGTCTGCTCCTCGAAGGCCGCGTTCACATAGGTGATCGTGCCTTCGGGATCGGTGATCAGCACGGGGTCCACCGACACCTCAAGCGCCGTCGACAATAGCCGCAGCTCGTCATCCCGCCGCCGCTCCTCGGTAATGTCCTTTTGCACCGAGACAAAGTGGGTGATGTCACGGTCGTTATCGCTGGCATATATGGGCGAGATGTGCCAGCGAACCTCGTACGAGGAGCCATCCTTGCGGTAGTTGACCGTTTCGCCCTCGAAATACTCGCCACTGACGAGGGCCCCGCGCAACCTGTCCAGAACAGCGCGCGAGGTTGCCGGGCCCTGAAGGATACGCGGGGTTTTCCCCAGGGCTTCTTCCCGCGAATACCCGGTCATGCGCTCGAAACCGGCATTGACGTAAACGATCCGCGGACCGCCGTCCAGATCGGCGTCGGTAATGACGACCGAGTTGTACGATTGCTCGATAGCGGCATCCAGCAGTCGGAGTTTCTCGAACCCCTCGATGATCGACACGGACGCCATATCGGGCCTTCTGAAAAAAATGAACGCACGACACGGGGTCATGCGCGAGGTCACTGAAATCCGACCCGCTTGGGGCGGCGCGGTTCAGTCCATGTCCGCCATCTCGAGGATCGACCCGACAATGTCGCTGGTCGTCACGATCCCTTCCAGCTCGTTGCCCTTCAGCACCACCAGCCGCCGGATCCCCTGGCTCACCATGAGCCGCGCGACGTACTTCACATCCATCTCGGCGGGCACCGTGATCACCGGTTTCGTGCAGACATCATAGACATTCGAGAGGTCGATATCGCCCTCTTCCGCCACGATCGTCTTGAGGATGGTCGTATAGGTGATGATGCCGTAGGCATCGTGGGCGTGCTGCTTCTCCACCACCAGCGACTTGACGCCATGCTTGCGCATCAGCTGCATCGCCTCGCGCAGCGGTGCCAGGGGAGACACCGTGACGACATTGGGTCTTAGAATTTCGCTTACCAGCATGTTGCTCTCCGTCAGAGTTCTTCCTTGACCTGTTCCTGGAACTGCTCGATCTGCTTGCGCCCGATACCGGCGAGATGGGCCACATCCACCGTAAAGGCCACTCCCCGCGGGTCATTGGCCAGGTCCAGCTCCCTCGAGATGCACTTGAGCACGTCCAGGGCCACCTTCTTCTCCAGCACCCACAAGAGGACCGACTGACTGCCCTCGTAGGTCATGCCGAGAAACGTCCTGCGGGCCTCGGCGCCAATCCCGCGCGCATCCATGATGGTTACGCCACCAGCGCCCGCTTCCTTGGCCGTGGCAATCGCCTGTTCCTCCAGATCATCCGAGAGGACGGCCACCAGTGCAGAAAATCGCATTGCTCACTCCTCCTGCCGCTCGTCGCGAGCGGACCAGCGTTCGTAAAGGTCCACGGCGATCGCGTAGAGCATCACCGTGACGATGGGAAATATCGACGCGAACGCGATCAGACCGAAGCCGTCGATCAGTACGTTGCGATCCTCCAGGTGCGTCGCCAGGCCGATCCCCAGAGCCGTCACCAGGGGCACAGTCACCTCGGAGGTGGTCACCCCGCCAAGATCGAAGGCCAGTGCCACGATCTGCTTGGGCGCCAGGATCGTGAGCACGATCACCAGCAGGTAGCCGCCCATGATGTAGTGGTGGATGGAGTCCCCCGCCAGAATGCGGTGCACTCCGATGGTGATGCCAATGGCCACGCCCAGCGCCACCAGGATGCGGATTACATTGCCGCGCAACGAACCGCGAGCGGCCTCCTCGGCCTTCTGGCCAATCGCGATCAGCGCCGGTTCCGCCATGGTGGTCGCGAACCCGATGGAAAAGGCGAACAAATAGACCCACACGAACAGTTCGTTGGTAATCAACTGCTCGGCCATGCTCTCGCCGATCGGGAACAGGCCCAGCTTCAGCCCCACCACGAAGGCATAAAGCCCCAGCACCACCAACACGAAACCGAACATCACCCGCGGCAGATACGGGATGCGCTTGCGCAGCACGAAATACTGGAACACCACGATCACCGCGATGATCGGTGCCACGTCACGCAGCATCAGCAACAGGTCCATGCCCATCGCGGACAGCCAGTGCCGCTCGCCTGCGCCTGGCACATCGGTTCCCGGATCCATGGCCGCTGTCTCGGCGCCGGTTGGAGCCGCGATCTCCGCTCCTGTAAACACGATGATCCCGTAGATCTGCACCGTGATCATCGGCACCATCACCGCCAGCGCCACCAGCCCGAAGCCGTCGCGCAGCGGGTTACGCCCGCTTATGGAGGCCGCCAGCCCCAGGCCCAGTGCCGCCACGAGCGGCACCGTCACGATGTTCGTGGTCACCCCGCCCGAGTCGTAAGCCAGGCCCACGATCTCCTCGGGGGCGAAGAAGGTCACCAGCACCACCAGCACATATCCGGTCAGGATGTACCAGTGCAGCGGATGTCCGAGCACCGTGCGCAGGATCCCCAGCGCCACCACGGCCCCTACCGAAAGCGCGACAATCAGCCGCAGCACCATGCCCTCGATACGGCCGTCGCTGATCACCTCCGCCTGCTCCGCCACCGCGATCAGTGCCGGCTCCGCGATCACCGTCGCAAACCCGAGCGTAAAGCCGAAGGCCATCAGCAACAGCAACGATCCCCGCCGCGCCAGTGCGTTGGACAGGTTCTTGCCGATGGGGAAGATCCCCATCTCCAGGCCCTGCAGGAACAAAGCTACGCCGAACACCACGATGGCCAGGCCCACCACCATCGACAGCAGGCCATCCGGCACCGTGCGCAGCACCAGCGCCTGGAACACCGCCACCACGATCACGATCGGAGCGAGGTTGCGTGCCGCATGACCCAGGGTGTGGAGAAAATTCATGCGCTCCCTAACCGAGGCGCCGCCCCGGAATCAATCGCAAGTGTAATGGTCCTACGCTGCATGGAATCCCTGCAGATACCCTATCGCGCTGTAGTCATCGGCGCCACGGGCGGCCTCGGTGCCGCGTTTGTCGACCACCTGGAGAACGACCCGAACTGCGAACGCGTGGTCGGCCTCGGACGCCAAAGCACCCCGTCCGTGGACCTGCTCGACGAGGCCAGTATCGAACACGCCGCCGCCTGGCTGCGAGACCAGGCACCCGAGTGGGACCTGATCCTCGACGCCACCGGGATCCTGACCATCGACGGCCACGGCCCGGAGAAGCGCCTGCGCGATCTCGACCCGACGATCATGGGCCGTGCCTTCGCCATCAACGCCATCGGCCCTGCATTACTGTTCAAGCACCTGGCACCCCTGCTCCCGCGGGGCCGCAAGGGCATCCTGGCCACCCTCTCGGCCCGGGTGGGCTCCATCGAAGACAACCACCTGGGCGGCTGGGTGAGTTATCGCGCCTCCAAGGCCGCGCTCAACCAGATCGTGCGGACCACGGCCCTGGAACTACGCTTCAGCCATCGCCATGCGCTGGTGATTGCGCTTCAGCCTGGCACCTGCGACACCCGTCTATCGGAGCCGTACCGGTCACGCGCCCCGGAGGTCCTCAGTCCCGAATACGCAAGCGAACGTCTGCTCGGTGTCCTGGACCATCTGGAGGCCGACCAGTCCGGCAGCTTCCACGACTTCGAGGGCCAGCGCCTGCCTTTCTGAACGCTCACCCGCCACAACCATAATCTGCATCAACAACCGCTAATACCGATGGCGGGATAGTGCCTGCGAACATACACCGATTCGGAGGCTCGACATGCAACGTTCCACCACCCTGCGCGCTCTGACCCTGGCCGGCCTGCTGGCCCCCGCGGCCATGATCCCGGCCCACGCGACCGCTGCCAACGCCGATGTCTCCGCTGGCGACTGGCTGCTGCGCGGCGGCCTGACCTACATCTCGCCCAAATCCGACAACGGTGACTTGATCAACGGAGCCCATAGCGTAGACGTCGGCTCCAGCACCCGCCCCACTGGCACGGCAACGTACATGTTCACCGACAATTTCGGCTTGGAGTAGTTGCTGGTTGGTATCCCGTTCAAGCATGACATCGCCCTAGAAGGGTCCAGCGTCGGCAGCACGCGCCATCTCCCGCCGACGCTCAGCGCGCAATACCACTTCAACACCGGCACGGCTTACCGCCCTTACCTGGGCGCAGGCATCAACTACACCTACTTCTTCGACGAAGACACGGAGAGCTCCCTTGGGGAGGATATCGACCTCGGTGATTCCTGGGGTATCGCGCTGCAAGCTGGTATCGACCTGGCCGTAACTGACAGCTGGTTCGTCAACGCCGAGGTGCGCTGGATCGAGATCGAGAGCACCCCGCGCCTGAACGGGGAGCGCATCGGCACGGTCGAGATCGATCCCTGGACCTTCGGGATGAACGTCGGCTACCGCTTCTGAGGCTAGCCACGACCGTCTGACGCCGGCCTAGCCGCCGACGTCTCCGACGAGGCCGAGGACCCGCGCAATGCGGTCCTCGGCCTCTTGCGTTTCCAGCCCGCGCGATTTCGGGGCACCCCAAACGGGGCCGGGCCAGGCCGGGTCCCTCTCGCAGCGCGCTACATGATGCAGGTGCAGCTGCTCCACGATATTGCCAAGCTTGGCCACGTTCAGCGCCTTCGGGGCGAAGGCTCGCTCCATCGCCCGCGCCAGCGCACCGGACTCGCGCGCCAGCTGGATGGCATCCTCGGGGGCCAGTTGATGCAGTTCGCGCACATCGGCGCGACGCGGCACCAGGATGAACCAGGGATAGTCGTGATGATCCATCAACCGCAGCCGCGAGAGTGGCCACTCGGCCACAGCCCAGGTATCGGCCTCCAGGCGTGAATCCAGCAGAAATTCATTCGTCATCATCAAACTCCTGCCATATTCCCGGCCGGGACCAGAGGCCGGTCTGCCATTCGCCGTTCGCGCCGGGCAACAGGTAACTGTAGTGGGATCGATGCCGCAATGCGGCCAACACCTCGCGCCGTGTATCCGCATCCGCCCCGCTGATCACAATCAACCGGGAATCCGGTACGGCCCAGGCCCGCGCACCCGGACCGATCTCGCCTGCATTCGCCAGTGCGACCGGGTCGCTCGGCAAGTCATGCCGCCCCAGCCAGCCGGCCACGGAGGAATGCGAGCCCAGCACGATCCGCATGCCTTCTGCGTCGTCCGCGGAGCCCGGCACTCGACCCAGCCAGGGGGCGACCTCGGAGGGTTCCGCATCCTCCAGCGCCACCACCCGGGCTTCCGGGTCCAGCGCCCCCTGACGCAGGATGGCGGGCGACTCATCCGCTGCCAGATGGCGGAACATTCGCCAGTCGGGGTCGATGGCAATGGCCAGGGGACGGCTGGAGGTCTCCAGCGAAACCCCCTTCTCTGCCGCATTCAGCTCGACCCAATGCGTCTCGCGGCCGTTCTCGGTTTCCAGCTCCAGCGGCACATACAGCTCCCAAGGGGCCTGCTCGTCGCGTTGTTGCAGCCGGCCCTGTACTCGCCAACCGTCTCCCCGCGCCTCGCGGCGCTGTCCCGTCAGTTCCAGCGCAGGCGCGCCAGCGCGCTCTACCCACTGGGAAAAGAAGGGCCGCAGGTCTTCATCCGTCGTTCCGTCGAACGCCCCGATCACGGCGTCCCAGTCCGCCTCGCGAAAGCGCCATTCGTCGTACAGGGCCCGCGCACCCGACAGCAGCGCCTCGCGCCCGATTCGATCCTCCAGCATTCGCCACAGCATCGCGCCGCGGTGATAGCCGGCGATGCGAGCCGCCCCGGAATTTCCACCCCGGAAGCTCCCGTGCGCGCGATCTTCCCCGGCCGGCAAGGCCGCGTAATCGCGCAGCCACTGGCCCCGTTCGTCCCGCCCTTCGCCGCGGTCACGCTTGAACTGATAGTCGGCCATGTAGGTCGTCAGCCCTTCCGACCAGTTGCCTGCGGAATAATCCACGTACGCCCCGGTTCCCCACCAGGCGTGCAGGACCTCGTGGCCCAGCGAGGTGTGCGGAATGAATGGCAGCGGAATCACACGCTCCCCCAACAACGTAAAGCCGGAAAACGCCAGCCCCACGGGCTGCGTACTCGCGGCGATCGTGAAGGTCGCAAACGGGTACGGGCCGATCTCGCCATTGAAGCGCTGCAGGTATTTGGCCGCCTGCTCGCGATAGGTCTCCCCGAATCGCTCCTCGAGGCCGACCGGAAACAGGGTGCGTACCTCCACATCTCCAACCCGCAGCTCGGCCGACTCCCAGGGGCCGGTAGCGATCGCCAGGGCGCGACCAGCGGGGTGCTCGAACGTGGCATGGTATTCGTCACCCCGGCGCTCCTCGGCCACGCGGGAACCGGAAGCCACCCCGAGATGGCCACCAAGGCTCTTCAATTCGATCCGCACAGCGTGGGGCTCGGCATCGGGACGGCGCGGATACCAGTCGGCGCCCGGCGGCAGATACCCGCCGTCCGGGCCCAGATATCCGCCCCCGGGACGTGCCTGGTCCGGTGCCGAAAGACGCGCCCCATAGCGGATCGCCAAAGGCCCGTCATCCGCACCCGGCTCGCGCGCCAGTTCCAGCCAACCATCCTCGCTGCGGTCGAACTCGACTACCTGCCCGCCAAGCGTCACCGCATCCACGGCAATGCCCGGATCCAGCCGGAACCGGCGCAGCGAGGCCGGATCGATCCGGGCCGGATCCGCCTCGAACCGCCCCTCCAGCCGCGCCTGGCTGGGATCCAGTTCCACCTCCAGTGTCACACCATCGTATGGCGTGTCGGCCGAAGCCGCTCCACTGGCCAGCCACAAGGCAACACTGCACACCCACAACCCCGGGCGCATGCGTCAGTCCTCGCGCGGAAAGCGTGCCACGCGCTCAAGCCGCTCGCCCTCACGCTCGATCTGCAGTGGCAGCCACATGCCCGGTGGCGTCGCTTGCACCACGCGTTGCAGATCGCCAGCGGCACGGATGGTCTGTTCGCCTGCCCGCAAAACACGATCTCCAGCCTCCAGGCCGGCCGCCTCACCAACCGACCCCTCCTGCACACGCAGGATGCGAATCCCCGGCGCGTCATCGGACTCCAGGTGCACGCCCAGCATCAAACTCGAGCGTTCAAAACGCTCGTCGTGTGGCACGCCGAAGACGGCGTCCGCAAGCGCCGGATCGCTATCCGCACAACCCCCGGGCTCGCGCGGCAACAACACCGCGGCCTCGGTCACGCCCAGATCCGCAAGTTGATGCGGCACCCCATAGCCGTATTCCAGGTGCCCGGAGCCAATGATCGCGACCACCAGTGGCGGCGTATCGCCGCCCGCCTTGATGCGCGCCGCAATCCCGCCGGCCATCATCCGATCCCACGCCAACTGCGTCGCGATAAACCGTTCCGAATCCGGTCCCATGCCCGCTGGGTGACGTTCCAGCACGGCCTCAAGATAGTCACGGTAGCCCTGGCTCGCCGCGGCCGGGGCCGACACCCCATCGCGCGTATCGGCATCCACGGTATCCCAGCCCTCGTGACCCAGACGCTGGATATACTCCCGTTCCAGGTTCAGCGCCAGCAGCGGCACGTCGTGAATCCGGGCAAAGTGCAGGATCGGCCAGTACAACTCCGGGTCGAAACCCCAGTGCTCGTACCAACCGCTCTTCTCCAGGAATGCCTCCGGGTCCAGCTCGCCCGCGACCCAGGCATCCAGCACCGGCTGCCTGGAGCGGGGCAGCATCTCCAGCCCGATCACCATGTCCGGGCGCTGACCATGCAGCGCAGAAAGCGTGCCCAACTGCCAGCGATGATGATCCATCCGGTCGTGGCGCTCGCCCAGCAACACCACCTCGCGGGTGGCAAGGTCGGCATACAGCTCGGCGGCATCCAGCGGCTCGCCCGCCGGCGTGGACCACGCCCCCGGAGCCGGACAATCACTACCCGCCTTCACGGTACCCCCCAACAAGGCCGCGAGCAGGCCAACCGCGCCCACCCATGTCCCAACCCGAAAACCCGCCTGCATGCAGTACTCCTCGTTGCGAACCCACTACGCGCGGGACCATTTTCCAACGCCCACTCTTCCACGAACCCGGAGACCGGGTACCGGCACGGCCAAACTATCCAGAAGACCCTGCGGCGCCTCCAGCGTTCCCCCGAGACCTCCGCTCGGTTAGCCTGAAAGGATGAGCACACCCCCGCAAAACCCACGCCACCTGGCCTGGCTGGATCAGACCATCGGTGTCCTGCGATCTCTGATCATCTATCGCCGCCCCGGACGCCAGCGCGGACTACAGCATATGTATGCCCCGTTTATTCAGTCCGGGGATCTGGTGTTCGACATCGGAGCCCATGTCGGCGACCGCACCCGCGCCTTCGCCGATCTTGGCGCGCGTGTGGTCGCACTGGAACCGCAACCGCAGCTCCTGCCCTGGCTGCGCCGCGCGGTGCGCGGGCGCCCGGGCATCTCGATTCGGCGCGAGGTGGCCGGGCCACGTCCTGGTACCGCACAGCTGCAGGTCAGCCGACGTCACCCGACCGTCTCCTCCGCCTCGCGTTCCTGGGTGCGATCACTGCGCACTCGCAACCGCAGCTTTGAACACGTACGCTGGGACGAAGAGATCGTGGTGCCCATGGTCACCCTCGACCAGCTCATCGCCGAATACGGGCCTCCAGCATTCTGCAAGATCGATGTGGAGGGCATGGAGGCCGAGGTTCTGCGCGGCCTGAGCCACCCCATCTCCGCCCTGTCCTTCGAGTTCGTGGCCGGCGCGCTGGACGTCACCCGCGACTGCCTCGACCAGCTGGCGGAACTGGGCACGTACGAATACAACCTGATCCGCGGCGAACGCCGCCAGTATCACTTCGCCGACTGGCAATCCGCCGCAGCGATCCTTGCCTGGCTGGAGCGACACGGCGAAAACCTGGGTTCGGGCGACCTGTACGCCCGCCGACACGATGCTTGATGGGGTCGCCTTGACGGAACCAGTGCGAGCGGCAAGGCTGAGCCTATGAACTCCGACAACCTCCCCTGGTGGCAACACCACACGAGCGACGGGATCGCCGCGCTCGCCGCCCGCGATGCCGTCGCGATCCTGCCCCTCTCGGCCATCGAACAACACGGCCCCCACCTGCCGCTGGATACCGACTACCGCATCGGGCTGGGCCTGCTGCAGGCCGCCTGCGAGACCATGCCGGAGGACCTTCCGCTCACGGTCCTGCCGCCGGTGGCGATCGCAACCAGTACCGAACATACCGGCTTCCCCGGCACCCTGAGCCTGCAGCCCGAAACCGCATTGGCCACCTTGCGGGACATCGGCGACAGCGTGTCCCGCAGCGGCCTGCGGCGCCTGCTGCTCGTCAACAGTCATGGCGGCAATACCGCGATCTGCGACCTCGCGGCCCTGGAGTTGCGCCGCGCCCACGGCATGCTTGTGGTCAAGCATCACTACTTCACCCAGCCCCCGCCGGACGCGTCCCGCATCGCGCCCGACGAGCTTCGCCACGGCCTGCACGGCGGCTTGATCGAGACCGCGATGATGCGGTTCCTCGCTCCGGAGCACGTGCGCATGGAATCGGCCCTGGACGCGCCTTCACTGGGCGCGGCGCTAGCAGAAAAGCTGGAAGTCCTGGAACCCGAAGGGCGCGCCGCCTTCGCCTGGATGGCGGGTGACCTCCACCCGACCGGTGTCGTCGGGGATGCCCGCGGCGCAACCGCCGAGTTGGGACAGCAATTAGTGGAGCACTACGCTCGCACCCTGGCCGCGACGATCCGCGACGCCGCGCGGTTCGACCTGATGCATCTCGCGCCCTGAGAGGGAGCGAGGTGCGTCAGCCGCGCTCGGCCTCCGAGGCCAGCAGCTCCTGGAGCCAGTGGCCGCCACGGTCGGCCTTGGTGCTGAGGTAGCGCAAGTTGTGCGGATTCAGCTTGCCATGCACCGGCTCGCGTGCCACCACGTCGATGCCACCGGCACGCAGGGCATCCATTTTTCCGGGATTGTTGGTCAATAGCCGCACGCTGTCGATGCCGAGGAACTCCAGCATCTCCACCGCCGCGTCGTAGCGCCGGCCATCGGCCTCGAAACCCAGCTGGCAATCGGAATCGATGGTATCCAGTCCGGCCGTCTGCATGGTATAGGCGCGCAACTTGTTGGCGAGTCCAATACCACGACCCTCCTGCGCGAGATACAACAGGACGCCGCCGCCCGAGTCATTGATGGTTTTCACGCCCTGGCGCAGCTGATCACCGCAGTCGCAGCGGAGGCTGCCGAACAGATCCCCGGTCAGACAGGCCGAGTGCAGCCGGACCGGAACCGCATCCGGCCAGTCACGGGGCTCCCCTATCAGTACCGCGACGTGCTCCAGGATCCCGTTGCCCTCGCGGAACAGCATAAACCGGGTCACCGGCGCGTCCGCCAGCGGCACCGGGGCCTCACTGACATAGGCCAGTTCCAGGCGCGGGTGCTTGGCCACCGCGCGCGCCTCCTGCTCGTCGACGTCGAGGAACATGCCGTCCGCCAGCGCCGTGCGAATGGCCTCCGGCACCGGCTCGGGGACCGGCGCGGCCACCACCGCCGGCAACAGACGCCCCGCACGCACAAGCTCCAGGGCCGCGACCTCTGCGGGAAGCGCACGAACCACCGTGGGCTGCCCAATCGCGGCGTACGGGTGGGTGGTCTCGTTCGAGGCCTCCGGGGCGCTGGCCAGTGTAAACAGGGCCTCGGGATCGGTATTCGGAGCGAATTCCAGGGCGACACCTTCCCAGCCTTCCTGCAGCGGCTGGGACCAGCCCATTGCAGAGGCGCGGTGCGCGGTTAGAATCAGTCGAGGCGCGGACCCGGTCATGTGGGTCAGGCGATCCAGCAACACAGGGGTCAGCCCCTCGACGGCCGCAACGAGTACACTCGACTGCGAACCACTCACCAGGACCGGATGGCCCCGGCGAAGATCAAAGATCCCGCGATCGGCGTTGTGCATCGGGTGCTTCCATACGGAGTTTTGTTTATGACCAGCCCGCAAACCGCGAATTCCCCGGAGGCGGCTCCCGGCTTGGCCAGGCAGGTCGAAGACGGCGTTAGCCTACCCCAACTCGCTACTTGCGGTCCCGTAACCCCGGGGATTGCGGCATGACGGCCTATCCGGTAACCGAGGAGCAGGCCTGGCGCTGGCTGCTGGCACAGCGGGCCGATCCCGGGTGCTGCCCCCTGCCCGGCCCCCTGGCACCGGGTGCCCACGAGCTGCTGGATCTCTACGGCCCGATCGTCGAGGCCCCCAGCATCACCGTGGCCCAGCTCGGCCAGAGCCTGGACGGGCGCATTGCCACCGCGAGCGGCAAGTCGCACTACGTCACCGGCCCCGAGGATATCGAGCGCCTGCATCGCCTGCGGGCCCTGGTCGATGCCGTGATCGTCGGCGCCGGCACGGTCGTGGCCGACGACCCTCGCCTGACCGTGCGCAAGACCGAGGGCCCCAACCCGGTCCGCGTGATCCTGGACCCCGATGGCCGCATTCCCGCTGATGCCCATGTCTTTCGCAATGCCGAGGTCCGGACCATTGTCCTGCACGCAGCCGGGTATGGACCCTGCGGCCTGCCCGAGCATGTCGAATGCCTGGAGATGCCCACCGGGGCCGACGACCGCTTCGACCCCGCCAGGATCCGCGGCCAACTCGCGGAGATGGGCCTGCATCGCCTGCTGGTCGAAGGCGGCGGCCAGACGGTCTCGCGCTTTCTCGAGGCCGACACTCTGGACCGGCTGCACCTGACCATCGCACCCATGCTGATCGGCTCTGGGCGTCCGGGTGTAACCCTGCCGGAGATCGATTCGCTGGATCAGGCGTTGCGCCCGCCTTGCCGTATCTTCCGCCTCGGCGGCGACACCCTCTTCGACCTGGACCTGCGCAGCAAGCCCTGACCCGACCCAGATTCGCTCTTCGCCATCGCGTCACGCGCGATGGCGGGGTGCCTCAAACCAGGTTGTCGCGGATCGCGCGGGAGACCGCGTCCAGCTCCGCCGGGACCTTGGCTGGCTGAATCACGCTCTGGGCGATGGCCGTATCCGGGTCCTTCAGGCCGTTGCCCGTGAGGGTGCACACCACAGTGGAGCCTTCCTGGATCTTGCCCTCGCGGATGTCGCGTAGCGCACCCGCCAGCGACGCGGCAGAAGCCGGCTCGCAGAACACGCCTTCCTTTTCCGCCAGGAGCTTCTGCGCAGCCAGAATCTCGTCGTCCTGGCACTCGTCGAACCAACCGCCGGATTCCTCGCGGACCTTCCACGCCATGTCCCAGGACTGCGGATGGCCGATACGGATCGCGGTCGCCACGGTGTCCGGGTTATCGACCATCGCCCCCCGCATGAAGGGTGCGGATCCCGCCGCCTGATAGCCGACCATGTGCGGACGGTTACCCACCATGCCGCCACCGGCATACTTGCAGTGGCCCTTGCAATAGGAACAGGCTTCGGTCACGTCGTCGCTGCTCTTGGCCGCCATCTCGCTGTACCCGATCCAGTGCGCGGTGATGTTCCCCGCGTTGCCCACCGGCAGGCAGTGGTAGTCCGGGGCACGGCCCAGTTCCTCGACGATCTCGAAGGCGGCCGTCTTCTGGCCCTGCAGGCGATACGGGTTCACCGAGTTCACCAGCGTCACCGGCGTATTGGAGGCAACCTCCTTGACCAGACGCATGCCGTCGTCGAAGTTGCCCTCGATCTGGATCACCGTGGCGCCGTGCATCATCGCCTGGGCGAGCTTGCCCAGGGCGATCTTGCCGTCCGGGATCACCACGAACGCGGTAATGCCCGCACGCGCCGCATACGCGGCGGCAGCGGCCGAGGTGTTGCCGGTGGAGGCGCAGACAATCGCCCGCGAGCCCTCCTCGATGGCCTTGGTCACGGCCATGGTCATCCCCCGGTCCTTGAACGATCCGGTCGGATTCAGCCCCTCGAACTTGACGTAGATCTCGACCTCGCGCGTGAGCTCGCGCGGGATGTTGTTCAGACGGATCAAGGGCGTGTTGCCCTCGCCCAGCGAGATGATGCGCGTGTCGTCGTGTACCGGCAGGCGGTCACGGTAGCGCTCGATCAGTCCGGTATAGCGATGTCCAAAGGCCATGGTGTTCTCTTCGTCGTTGCGAAAGGGATAGAGCGCCAACTAGCGCGCCAGTCCTTCCATGCGGATACGGGTAATCGGGGTCAACAGATGATCCAGGGCCTCGATCGCGGCAATTGCCTCGTTCATCGCGCCCTCGCGAACCTTGTGCGTCAGCATGATGATCGTGGCCTCGCCGCGCTCCGGGTCCGGCTCGCGCTGCAGGATCGCCTCGATGCTGATGCCGTGCTCGCCCAGGATCCGGGTAATGTCGGCCAGTACGCCGGGGCGGTCCTGGGTGCGCAGGCGCAGGTAGAAGGAGGTCTCCACCTCGGCAAGATCCAGCACCGGTTTGTCCGACAGGGCATCCGGCTGGAAGGCCAGATGCGGCACGCGGTTCTCCGGATCCGTGGTCAGGGCGCGCACCACGTCGACCAGATCGGCCACCACTGCGGAGGCGGTCGCCTCGGCCCCGGCGCCGGCGCCGTAGTACAGCGTCGGGCCGACCGCATCCGCGTTCACCAGTACGGCGTTCATCACGCCGTCGACGTTCGCGATCAGCCGGCGCTCCGGGATCAGCGTCGGATGCACCCGCAGTTCGTAGCCCTTCGGCGTCCGCCGGGCGATCCCGAGGTGCTTGATGCGATAGCCCAGTTCCGCGGCGAAGCCGACATCCTCGCGGGTGATATCGCTGATCCCCTCCACCGCGACACGGTCGAACTGGAGCGGGATGCCGAAGGCGATCGAGGCCAGGATCGCCAGCTTGTGCGCGGCGTCGATCCCCTCCACGTCAAAGGTCGGATCGGCCTCGGCATAGCCCAGTGCCTGGGCCTCGGCCAGCACGTCCTCGAAGTCGCGACCCTTGTCGCGCATCTCGCTGAGGATGAAGTTTCCGGTTCCGTTGATGATCCCGGCCAGCCACTCGATCTGGTTGCCGGCGAGACCCTCGCGGATGGCCTTGATGATCGGGATGCCACCGGCGACTGCCGCCTCGAAGGCCACCATCACGCCCTTCTCCTGGGCGCGTTCGAAGATCGCGTTGCCATGCAGCGCGATCAGGGCCTTGTTGGCGGTGACCACGTGCTTGCCCGCGTCAATCGCGGCCAGTACCAGGCTCAGGGCGAGATCCGTCCCGCCCATCAGTTCGACGACAACCTCGACCTCCGGATCGTTGACGACCTCGGCCGGATCGGTCGTCAGGCGGATCTGCGAGCAATCGCATTCGCGCTCGCGCTGGATGTCGCGCGCGGCGGCCGCCACGACCTGAATGTCGCGACCCGCGCGGCGAGCGATCTCGGTGCCGTTGCGCGCGAGCACGTTGATCGTCCCGCAGCCGACAGTTCCCAGTCCCAGAATTCCGATCTTTACCGGCGTCATAGCCTTGCTGTCCTTGACGTCGGGCACCAGCGGCGCCCCGTGTTCATTGCGTTGAGGGTCTGCGGCGCTCGAACTAGCTGCCCGAACCCGGATTTTCCTCGGAGGCGTCGGCCAGGATCGAGTCCGCGCGGAACATCGCCTTGATCCCGCGCAGGGCCTGACGCGTACGCTGTTCGTTCTCGATCAGGCTGAAGCGCACGTGGTCGTCTCCGTAGTTGCCGAAACCCACCCCCGGCGAGACCGCCACCTTGGCGTCGCTCAGCATCTTCTTGGCGAACTCCAGCGAGCCCATCTCGCGGTAGGGCTCGGGGATCGGCGCCCAGACGAACATGGTCGCCTTCGGCTTCTCGACCTGCCAACCGAGCTTGTTCAGCCCCTCGCAGAGGACATCACGGCGCACCCGGTAGAGCTCGCGAATCTCCTCCACGCAGTCCTGCGGGCCCTCCAGCGCCGCGATCGCAGCGACCTGGATCGGCGTGAAGGTGCCGTAGTCCAGATACGACTTGATCCGCGCCAGCGCCGCGACCAGGGTCGCGTTGCCGCACATGAAGCCCACGCGCCAGCCCGGCATGTTGTAGGTCTTGGACAGGGTGTAGAACTCCACCGCAATGTCCTTCGCCCCCGGCACCTCGAAGATCGAAGGCGCCTTGTAGCCGTCAAAACTGATCTCGGCATAGGCCAGGTCGTGCACGATCCAGATGCCATGTTCCTTGCAGATCGCCACGACCCGCTCGAAGAACTCCCGATCCACGCACTGGGTGGTCGGATTCGCCGGGAAGTTGAGGATCAGCATCTTCGGCTTCGGCCAGGAGTCCTGGATCGCCCGCTCCAGCTCGGCGAAGAAGTCGACATCCGGCGTCAACGGCACATGGCGCACATCCGCGCCGGCAATCACACAACCATAGGGATGAATCGGATAGGCCGGATTCGGCACCAGCACCGCATCGCCCGGCCCCAGGGTCGCCAGCGCAAGGTGCGCCAGGCCTTCCTTGGAACCAATGGTCACGATCGCCTCGGTCTCCGGGTCCAGATCGACGTCGAACCGGGTCTTGTACCAGCGCGTGATCGCGCGGCGCAGCCGCGGGATGCCCTTGGATACGGAATAGCGGTGGGTATCGCCGCGTTGCGCCGCCTCGCACAGCTTGTCCACGATGTGCTGCGGCGTCGGCTGGTCCGGGTTGCCCATGCCGAAGTCGATGATGTCCTCGCCGCGGGCGCGGGCCTCGGCCTTCAACTGGTTCACGATGTTGAAGACGTAGGGCGGGAGGCGCTCGATACGGGGAAAGACGTCGGTCACGGATTCTGGGTCCTGGTTGGGGCCTTGGGGATCGCTTTGCAGGGCCAAAACGGCCCCTCCGGATGCCGCACCGGAAAGCGCGCCAAAGTATAACCCGGGCCCCCGGCTGTCAACGAACCGAGGTTCGGACACCCCGCCGGACGGGGATGGAATCTTGAGCCTTTCGCGGGCTCGGAGTAGCGTAAAGGGATGCTGTTTTCCGAAGTCACCAGCGAAGACTCCTACATCGTGACCGGCTATGAGTCGGGGCGCGTCGGAATCAACCAGATTGCGCACAGCCGCAGCCTGATCGTGCGCCCGCACGAACTGCGCACCGACTGGCCAGTCGACTCGGTCGAACAACTGGGCGTGGATCACCTGCAAGCAATACTGGACGCGCCGCCCGAGGTCCTGCTAATCGGCACCGGTACGGTCCAGCAATTCCCGGACCGCGCGGTCTGGCGTCATCTGCGCTCGCAGGGCCTGGGGGTGGAAATCATGGATACCGCGGCCGCCTGCCGCACGTACAACCTGATCATGGCCGAGGGCCGCGACGTCGCCGCTGCCCTGATCATCAACGGATAAGCGACACGTCATCCTCCAGCAAAGTGGAGGGCACGGGCGCTTTCCGGCAACCCGCTCAGGAACTCGGCAGGACCTCGTCACCCTTCATTCCACGCGACTCCAGCAGCTTCCGCAGCCGCTTCAGCGCATCCATCTGAATCTGCCGCACCCGCTCCCGGGTCACGCCGATCTCCGCCCCGACCTGCTCCAGGGTCGAGCGCTCGAAACCGTGCAGCCCGAACCGGCGCACCAGCACCTCGCGCTGTTTGTGGTCCAGTTCTTCCAGCCAGGCATCCACCAGATGATGAAGATCCTGATCCTCCAGCAAAGTGGAGGGCTCGGGCGCATTCACGTCGGCAAGGATATCGGCCAGCGAGCGATCGCCGTCCGGGCCCGACGGCAAATCCATCGAGGTGGAGGGTTCGGACATCGCGCGCAGCTTCTGGATCTCCGCCACCGGCCGGCCCAGGCGCTCCGCCAGCTCTTCCTCGGTGGGGTCGCGGCCCAGTTCCTGCGTCAGGTTGCGCGCAATCCGCGCGTGCATGCGCAACTCCTTGCTCACATGCACCGGAATGCGGATGGTCCGCCCCTGATTCATCAGGGCCCGTTCGATGGTCTGGCGGATCCACCAGGTGGCGTAGGTGGAAAAACGAAAGCCGCGCTCCGGGTCGAATTTTTCCACCGAGTGCATGAGGCCGAGATTGCCCTCCTCGATCAGGTCAAGCAGCGGCAGACCCCGGTTCAGGTAGCGACGGGCGATCTTGACCACCAACCGAAGATTGCACTCGATCATGCGCCGGCGGCCACTCTCATCTCCCTCGCGCGCCAGACGCGCGTACTTGCGCTCTTCCTCGGGGGTCAGCAGCGGGCGGTATTCGATATCGCGCAGGTAGATCTGGATCGCATCCAGTTCCGCGGGACGGGCGTCGCGCAGGGTTTTCGGCCGTACCGGAGCGCCTTCTTCCGGTTTCAAGCCGGCGGTGACGTCGGGTAGCACCGCCTCCGAGACGTCTTCCGGATCTTCGGATTCCTCGATCTTTTCGACCGGATGGGCCAGATCCTCGGGCACCTGGGTCGCCTCCTCCGGATCCGGATCGTGGGTCTGGTTGTCGTTGTGCAGTTCCGGAGCGGCCGGTTGCCGGGTCTTGGCCATGTAGTGTCCTGCTCTCGATCGAGTCAGCGGTCCGGGAGGTATCGCGCCGGGTCTACCGGCGTCCCGTCCACCCGGATCTCGAAGTGCAACATCGGGCGCTCGGCCCCCGATGACCCCAGACGCGCGATGGTGTCGCCCGCCTGCACCTGGTCACCCTCGCTCACCAGCAATTCATCGTTGTGCCCGTAGGCACTGAGGAACCGCGCGTCGTGCTTGAGGATGATCAATCGACCATACCCCACCAGGCCGCCACCTGCATAGACCACTTCCCCGGCCCGCGTTGCCCGTACGTGATCCCCCCGTTCGCCGCCGATCGCAAGCCCTCGGCGCGTGCCGCTGCTGGAGAATCCGCGCAGCACCTCGCCCGCCGCTGGCCATTGCCAGCCACCCGGATCGGAGGGCGGCGGACTCGAAGTCGACGAGCTTGAGGTAGAGCCGGACGAGGTTCCGCCACCGCTGTCGCGGCCAGAGGCGCCCGAGGATGGTTGCCGCGTGCTCGGCGCTGAAGAGGCCTGTGGCGCGCTGGGCGGCGACGAGCGCGCCGCACCTCGCAGCCGCAGGCGCTGACCGGGATGGATGACATAAGGGGCACCGATGGCATTGCGTCGGGCCAGATCGCGCCATTCCAAGCCGTAGCGCTGGGCAATGCGATACAGCGTCTCGTTGCGCTGCACCACGTGGGTGTCCGGCATTGAGGCCCCGCTGGGCGCACGCGCCGCACAACCGGCCAGGACACTCGCAACCAGGACCAGCACCAACCCCGTCACCAATCCCTGAACCAGGCGCCGGCGCATGTCAGTCCATTACCAGATAGATCGCCATGGCCACGGCCAGCAGGATAATGGCCGCCCAGCCCAGACGCTCCATATACGGTCGCAGATGGCGCTCCGCACGCGGCCCGGCCCAGGCCATGAACAACGCGACCAGGAAGAAACGCAGCCCGCGCCCCACCAGCGACGCGATCAAGAACGGCAACAGGGCCATCGAAAGCGCCCCGGCGGTCACGGTGAACAGCTTGTAGGGGATCGGTGAAAAGCCGGCGACCAGGACGACCCAGACTCCCCAGGTGTCAAACCAGGCCTCGGCCTGGCTTAACTCCTCGCCGTACCCGACCTGATGCAGCCAGGGCCCGATCCACTCGAACGCCAGCCACCCGATCAGGTACCCGAGCAAACCGCCAAGCGCGGAAAACAGGGTGGTCAGCGCGGCCAGCCGCCAGGCGGAACGCGGCTGCGCCGCCGCCATCGGCGCAAGCATCACGTCCGGAGGGATGGGAAAGAACGAAGACTCGGCAAACGAGAGCCCAGCCAGATAACGCGGCGCATGACGATGGCGGGACCAGGCCATCACCCGGTCGTAGAGCGGCTCGAAGAGCTTCATCGATGCCGTACCACCGCGACCAGTTCAGCCACAAATGCCTCGACCTGCACGGTCCGCCGTCATTGCTCGGCCCCCGGAAGCATCGGCACGAACATCACCGCATCCAGGATATCGCGCACATAGGCCTCTTCCGTCCGGGTATAGCGCACCAGCTGCTGACGCCCATCCGGGCCTTCCACCGGCGCGACCAGGCGCCCGCCCAGCGCCAGCTGGGTCAGCAATGCCTCGGGGACCTCCTTCGGCGCTGCGGTCAGGATGATGCCGTCGAACGGCGCCTTGTCCGGCCAGCCGTCGGCCCCGTCACTGTGCCGAAGATTGACGTTGTTGATGCCCAGACGGCTCAACAGTTCACGGGCGTTCCGGCTGAGCGCCTGAATGCGCTCCACCGAGAACACCCGATCCACGATCTGCGCCAGGACCGCCGCCTGATAGCCGGAGCCGGTCCCGATCTCCAGGACCGTCCGAGGGCGCTCGCCCTCGAGCAGTGCCTCGGTCATGCGCGCGACGATAAAGGGCTGGGAGATGGTCTGGCGATGTCCGATCGGCAACGCCGTGTTTTCGTAGGCGCGATGACTCAGCGCCTCCTCCACAAACAGGTGGCGCGGAATCGAACGGATCGCCTCCAGTACTCGCGGGTCGCGGATGCCCTGCCCCTCCAGCAACCGGACCAGTCGGTCACGGGCACGCTGCGAGGTCAAACCGGCGCCGGTGGCGTCAGGAACCATGTCCAGCCTCCGGGAGCGAGTCGTCCAGCCAGCGTCCCACCGTGTCGATGGCGTCAAAGCGCGTGAGGTCCACCTGGATCGGCGTCACCGAGACGTAGCCCTCGCGCACCGCGTGGAAGTCGGTACCCGGGCCGGCATCCTGTTCCGACCCGGCCGGCCCGACCCAGTAGATCGGGCGCCCGCGGGGGTCCTCGTCCGCGATCATCGGCTCCGCCCGATGGCGATGCCCCAGGCGCGTGGCCTGCACACCACGGATCTCGGAGCGCGGCAGATCGGGCACATTCACATTCAGGATGGTGGCCGCCGGCAGCGGCACGCGGTTGATGCGGTCCAGCAATTCAACCACTACGCTTGCCGCAGCGTCGTAGTGCTGCAGATCCGGACCCACCAGCGACACCGCAATCGACGGAAGCCCCAGAAAGCGTCCTTCCATCGCAGCTGCCACCGTGCCGGAATACAGCACGTCGTCGCCCATGTTCGCACCGGCATTGATGCCGGAGATGACCACATCCGGCTCCTGCTGCAACAACCCCGTGATCGCCAGGTGCACGCAGTCCGTCGGGGTCCCGTCGACCTGTACATCACCGCTCTGGAGGTGACGCGCCCGCAGCGGCCGCACCAGCGTCAGGCTGTTGCTGGCACCGCTGCGATCCCGGTCCGGGGCCACCACGTGCACCTCGGCAATCCGCCGCAGATGCGTCGCCAGGCACTGGATGCCCGGGGCGTGAATTCCATCGTCGTTGCTAACCAGAATGCGCATGCAGGAACAGGGCCGTTGGGAGGGCGTTCAATATACTGGAAACCGTCCAGGGAGACGCTCTCGAATCGACTCGATCGCGCCCGCCCCCCGAAAAGTGCGAGTATCCTGCCATGAACTCCGGGGATGATCCCAACGATTTCGACGAATTCCTGCAGGCCGTTGGCAACGTGCGACGGCTGCACAGTGATCAGGCCGATGTCCGTCCCCCGCCTCCCGCAGCCCGGGCACGCCAGCGAGAGGCCGACGAGGCGCGCGCCCATGCCGACTGGCTCAGCGATCCGCTTAACGCCGCCGATCTGCAACCGGGCGATGAACTCCGCTTTGCCCGCCCCGGCATCAGCCCGCGCGTCTTCCGCAAGCTGCGGGGCGGACACTACCGCGTACAGGACGAGATCGACCTGCACGGCCTGTTCGCCGACGAGGCGCGCCGCGCCATTGGCCTGTTCCTTGACGATGCCCGCCGGGGCGGCGCGCTGTGCGTACGCATCGTGCACGGCAAGGGCCTGCGCTCACGCCACAAGGGCCCGGTACTCAAAGGGCTGACCGACCACTGGCTGCGCCAGCGCGACGATGTCCTTGCGTTCTGCTCCGCGCGGCCGACCGACGGCGGCACCGGTGCCGTCTATGTCCTCCTCAAGCGCTCCCGGAGCCCGGATCCCGGCCGCTGAAACCCGCATCCAGAGACCATCTTCCACGCGACAAACGGCGCCCTCACATACGCCTTTCGATATATTCGCATTTTGCGATTTGGATGCTTAGACTGGATCCAGACCCGCAAGGCGGACCCCGGAATCCTGACCCGGATTCATCTATCATTTGGTGAACACCGACCTTGCACTTTATCCACGATCGGTCCATGCTTTGTACAGGTCTTGTACAGACACAGGACGCAACGGACTCTGCACTACGAGGTATTTGCCATGAAGAACTGGAAGCTTGCCCCCCTGGCCCTCGGCCTGATCGCCTTCTCTGCCGCCAGCGGCCAAGCGGGCGCAGACAGCATGCCGCAGCTCTCTCAGGACGATCTGCAAGAGCGCATCGCTGCCAATCGTGACGCCATTCAGAAGTTTGCCAGCACCCTCCAGGGCGAACTGATGTCCGCCATGCAGTCCGGCGGCCCCACCGAGGCGATCCAGGTCTGCAACGAGCGCGCCCCTGCAATTGCGCGTGACATCTCGGCGGAAACCGGCATCGAGATCGGCAGAACCAGCCTGAAGCTGCGCAACCAGGACAACGCCCCCGACCGCTGGGAACGCCTGACCCTGCAGGGTTTCGAAGCCCAGCATGCGGCTGGCACTCCAGCCACGGATCTGCCGCCGCGCTTTGGCGTGGTCGAATCCGATGATGGTGACCCGAAATTCCGCTTCATGGCGGCCATCCCGACCGGCGGCGCCTGCCTGACCTGCCACGGCTCCGACGTCAGTGGCGACGTCAAGCACGCGCTGGAACGTCTCTACCCCGACGACCAGGCGACCGGCTTCCGCGAGGGTGACGTGCGCGGCGCCTTCACCGTGACCCAGGAAATGTAGGCATTCCGGGACCATCGGGCCCGAGTCCCGGGCCCATCGGAAGAGGCCGCCCCCGGGCGGCCTTTTTTGTGGCCGGGACCATCCCGGGGCGCCCACCACAGCCTCCATCCTTGAGCACAACCGCACCGGAACGTGCTATTTTCGTGCCATGGAAGCCGAGAAGGGCGCCCAAAAAAACGCCCCTCCGCGTGCACGACCCCCAGACCTGACCGAAACGCCATATATGACGCGAACCATAGATGCCGAACTGCTTGCCCTCGCCGTGGATGCCTCCAATGACGGTATCGTGATCGCCGAGCGCGAGGGCGACGACAATATCCTGATCTACGTGAATCGTGCCTTCGAGGAACTGACCGGCTATCGCTCCGAGGAGATCCTCTACCGCGACTGCCGCTTCCTGCAGGGGGAGGATACCGACCAGGGCGTGCGCCAGGAGATTCGTGCGGCCATCGACGAAAACCGGCCTTGCCGTGTGACCCTGCGCAACTACCGCAAGGACGGCAGCCTGTTCTGGAACGAGCTGTCGCTGACCCCGGTGTTCAACGACGAAGACCGACTCACCTACTACATCGGTATCCAGAAAGACATCACCGACCGCGTAGAAGCCGAGCAGCGCGCCGAACGCGCCGAACGCAAGCTCAAGAACTCCGCCTGACGCCGACTCAGGCGCGATCCGCTGCCCGCGGGACGCAGATCGCCTCAAGCACACCGGTCGCATACTCCCCGGCCCCCAGCTCCAGCGTCAGCCACAGGTCATGCCCCTCCCAGCGCCACTTCACGGCGCCTGGCACCATGCGCAGCGCGCGGCGCGCCGCCTTCACGTCCGCCTTGGCCAGTCCTTCCGCCAACGCCGGCTCGCCAGCGGCCATCGCTGTCTCCAGTGCCTCAACCTCGCCTTCCGTCTGCATCGCACCCTTGCCCCATAGCGGCCCCGTCGGATGGAGATCCAGCCGGGCAGCGCGCGCCTCGATCTCGGCATCCACCTCCGCCACCGGAAACACGCTGCCCGAGCCTTCAAGATTGGCCACGTCGCCCGGCAGCAACCGGTCCCAGTCGCCGCGGCGGACCCGCTCGGCCAGTACCGCGTTGAAGATCGCGGAACGCGCGGCGGACAAGAGCAGACTGCGCTGGTTGCGGCTGCGCGGCGCGCGACCGCCCCCCAGCCAGGCCCGCGCCTTGGCCAGGTTGTCGCGGCCAAAGCGTTGCGCCCCGAAGTAGTTGGGAATCCCCCCGCTACGGATCGCCTCGAGGATCTGTTCCGCGGCCGCGCGATCGCCCTGCACATCACCCAGACGGATCTCGAAGCGATTGCCCGCCAGGTGCCCAGTACGCAACTTGCGCGCATGGCGGGCAATCTGCAGCACCCGCATCCGGCCCGCCTCCTCCCCGCCTTCCTGGGCGGCATTCCAGGCCTCGGCACGGGCCGTCCAATCCGGCTCGGACTCCGGCGGGCATTGCACGCTGAACCACTGGAGCGTCACCGCCTGGCGGTCCTTGCGCCCGGCGTAGCTGACCTTGCCCCGGCCTGCGCCCGACTCGCGCGCCAGCCAGACCGCCACGTCCTCGCTGTTCAGCAGGCGCTTCTCGATCTCCAGCCAGACATGTTCCCCCTCACCTTCGGGCGTCGTTGCCGGCAATTCCTCAACCCGGAAATCTTCCGGGCATGCCTTGATCATCGCGGTCAGGGGCGGGCGCCAGGGGTAGGGTGTCGCGTTCATCTCGGGCTCCTGACTCATCGGGGGGATGCCGGCCGGGCAACATCGTCGCGCACATAGACCGGCTGCGCGTCTTCAGGCGCCACCGCCTCGCCGCGCTCCCAGGCATCCACTGCCAGCAGCGCAACCTCGCGCGCGTCGGGCAACGCGTCGGCGTCCACCGCCTCGCTCGCCAGCCCCTGCGCGGCGGCCAGATCGGGGAAGGTGGCGAAGGCCGACCCCAGCCCATAGCGCTCGCCCACCGGCCAGGCCACGACCAGGCTCTCCGGTGCGGCCACCTGCTCCGGCCCAAGGCCCACGCGCTCGCCCTGAACCGGACAAAGGCTCCAGTACACCTCCCCCATGCGTGCATCCAGCGCCGCAAGCACGGCCGCCGGCCGGCGATCGTCGCGCAGCGCCTGTTGGGCCAGCGCCTGCAACGTGGAGACGGGAACCACCGGGCGGTCCAGGGCGAAGGCAATCCCTTGCGCCACGCCCAGCCCCAGGCGTACACCGGTAAACGCACCCGGCCCCCGTCCGACGGCCACGCCATCCAGACTGCTGCGCGGCACGTCCGCCTCGCGCAGCAATTGCTCGATCTGCCCCAGGATCAGCTCGCCATGCCGGCGCGCCGCGCGCTCGCGCACACAATGGATCTCGCCATCAAGATAAAGGGCTGCCGAACACTGTTCGGAAGCGGTCTCCAGTGCGATCAAGCGCATATGTTGCGTCCCCGGGCATGCGCGAGAAAACGCAGCGCGGCGGCCGGCTCCCGCGTACGGTGAAACGCCGGCAGGCTGGCCAGAAAGCGCCGGCCGTAGGATTTTCCGGTTAGCCGCGGATCACACAAGGCGAGGATGCCCGCATCGTCGGCGTCCCGAATCAGCCGCCCCGCGCCCTGTTTCAGCGCCAGCACGGCCTGCGGCAGGGTGAATTCCATGAACGGGGAACGCCCCTCCGCCTCCAGCGCGGACGCGCGGGCCTGCAGCACCGGGTCATTCGGCGCGGCAAACGGCAAACGATCAATGATCACCACCGACAGTGCCTCGCCGCGGATGTCGACGCCTTCCCAGAAACTGTGCGCCCCCAGCAGCCACGCATTGCCCGACTCGCGAAAACGCGCCAGCAGGTCGCCCCGCGGCTGCTCGCCCTGCACCAGCAGTTCGCGATCGGCCGGCAACTCCGCACGCAGGATCGCCGCCGCTTCCTGCAATGCGCGATGGCTGGTAAATAGGAAGAATCCGCCGCCCGGGTTGTCACGCAGCAGCGGCCAGGCCCAGGCGATGCAGGCGCGGGTATAGCCCGGGTCGTTCGGATTGGGCAGCGGGGGCTGTGGGTGGACCAGGCAGGCCTGATTGGGGAAATCGAACGGGCTGTCCAGGCGTTCGCTTGCAACATCGGCCGGCAGGCCGAGTCGGCGCGCCGCATGGCCGAAGTCCTCGCCCACCGCCAGGGTGGCCGAGGTAAAAATCCACGCCGCCGGCCGCGCGGCGCGCCGCTGTGCCAGCGGCCGTGCCGCATCCAGCGGTGTCCGGTGCAAGATCAGGCTCTGACTGAAACGCTCCGCCCAGGCCACCGTGTCCGGGGTCTCCTCGCGCCAGTCGCGCAGGCGTTCCAGCAACAGGGCGCTGCGCCCGCGCAGCTGCTCCAGGCCTGGTGCCCGTGCGGCCGCGGCCTCCAGCGCGTCGCCGACAAAACCGAGGTTCGTGTCGAGCCGATCCAGCAACGGATCGAGCTCGCCGCCGGGACTGACCCTATCCCAGCTGGAGCGGCCCTCCCAGGTGCGCGAGGCATCCAGAAGCTCGGCCACACTCGCCTCCAGCTCCGCGATGCGCTGGCGGATATCCAGCATCTCCGGGGCATGCTGTTCCTGCTCGCGCCGGGTGTCCCGTGCCAGTTCGCGCAACGCGCGCGTGCCGACCGCAATGCCAAAAAACGACCCGGCGATATCCGGCAGCTGATGAGCCTCGTCGACAATCACCGCGTCGACCTCCGGCAGGAGTTCGCCGAAGCCCTCTTCTTTCAGGGCCATATCCGCGAGCAGCAGGTGATGATTGACCACCACCACGTCGGCCTCCTGTGCGCGCTTGCGGGCCTGCACCACGAAGCAGTCGTTGTAGCTCGGGCATTCCCCTCCCAGGCAGTTGTCCACGGTCGAGGTGACCTGCGGCCACAACCTGGAGTCCTCCGCGAGGATCCCGGCCTGCCCCAGGTCGCCGGTAGGGCTTGTACGCGCAAACCGCTGCAGGGCCTCGATGACCGGCAACTGCTCGCGCCGCACGGGGCTGCCGGTCGCCCCCCCGGCCTCGGCCGCGGCCAGTTCCAGGCGGTAGTGGCACAGATAGTTGGCGCGGCCCTTCAGCAGCGCAGCCCGCGGGCGGTATCCCAGGGCCTCGCAAACCACCGGCAGGTCGCGATCGAAGAGCTGGTCCTGCAGGGTCTTGGTTCCGGTGGAGATCAGGGCACGCCGGCGCGACTGCAGGATCGGCACGAGATATGCGAAGGTCTTTCCCACCCCGGTCGCGGCCTCGACCAGCAGGGCGGTGGGCGCAGTCGCCAGCGCCTCTTCGACCGCCACGGCCATGCGTTGCTGTGGCTCGCGCGGACGGAAGCCTTCGACCGCGGTGGCCAGATCCCCGCCCGGGCTCAGGGCCCGTACCGCCGCCGACTCCACCGTTACCGCGTTCGACGAGTCAGACAATGTCGGCTTCCAGGCGGCGGATCGCCTCGCGGGCCTCGTCGGCCCCGGCCGCGTCGCCCTGCGCCTCGCGGGCCTTCAGGATCAGTCGCCAATTCTGCAGGGCCAGTTCGCGGTCTCCAGCGCCCACCATCTGCAACGAACGACCGGCCAGACGCTCGGCCTGCTGGTAGCGCCCCTGTTCCATGCGCAGCGCGGCCATCTGGTGCCACAGCCCGGCATCCCGCGGCGCAATCCGCAAGGCGCGCTCCAGACGCTGCTCCGCGCGCGCGGTGTCCCCGGCCTGGCGCGCGGACTCGGCCTGCTGGGCCAGGTTCAGGGCCGCGGCGGGTGTCGCCGCGCGTTCCGGCTCACGGGGTTCGGCCCGATCTTCGCTGGGCGCTGCATCCTCCCCGGTGATCTCCCCGTCGTCAGGCACCGGGGCACTCGCATCCCGGGGCGCCGGCGTCGCACAGGCGGCGAGCAGCGCGGCCAGCGCAACAGCACCCAGCCACTGCGCCGGGCGCCACGCCGAACCGGCGGGCAGCGTGACGCGAAACGGGGATCGTGCGGTACACAACATCTTCACCGGAATAGCCTCTCGAACCAGCCTTGCGGGCTGGAATCACTGCGCAGATCACACTCGGCGCGTGTCTCGGGGCTCGAATTCTGCCAGAACGGCAGCCTCTTCACCGACTCGCAGGCGTGGTCATCGCTTTCCACACGCAACCCGGAGGCAAGATCGACCCCCTGATAGTCGATGCCGGGGTGGCCCTCCAGGCGCAGGGATTGCACCCCGATCCCCGCCATGATCTCCGCCCACACCGGCGCGGCGGACACCCCACCGGTCAGACCGGTGGGACGGTTATCGTCCATACCCAGCCAGACCACCGCCACATGGCGATCATCAAATCCTGCAAACCAGCTATCGCGAAAGTTGTTGGTGGTCCCGGTCTTCCCGGCCACGACCTCACCGTTCAGGCGCGCATTGATCCGGCTCCCAGTACCTTCCCGGGTCACGTCATGCAGCGCGTGGGTCAACAAACGCACCGCACCATCCGACACCGCGCCCTGCAGGGACAGCCCGTAGTGCGAGAGCATCTCGTCGTCCTGATCCAGCACGTCGCGGATCACCCGGGTTTCGGTCGCATAGCCACCGTTCGCCAGGGCCTGATAGAGCCCGGCCACCTCCAGTGGCGAAAGCTCGATCGCACCCAGCGCCAGCGACGGCAGCGGGGCCGGCGTGCGCTGCAGACCCAGCGTCTGCAGCAAGCTGACCACTTGCGAAATCCCGATATCCTCGGCCAGACGCACCGTAGCGATGTTGTACGACTGCACCAGGGCCTCCCACGCGGTCACCGGCCCCCGGTATTCGCGGTCAAAGTTGCGCGGTGTCCAGGGCTCGCCATGCGGCAGCTGCAGGGTCAGCGGGCTGTCGTCGAGGAGCGTCGCCAGGGTGTATCGGTTCGGGTTGGTCAGGGCCGCGAGGTACACGAACGGCTTGATCACCGAGCCGACCTGACGCTGGGCCTCCACCGCACGGTTATAGCCGGGATAGCGCGGGTTGCGATCACCGACCACCGCCAGCACCTCGCCGGCCTGCGGGTCGGTCACGACGGCCGCGGCCTGCAGATCCTCGAGGTCGGTGCCGCCCCCGCGACGCCGGACCAGGTCGTCCACGCCACGTACCAGCCGTTCCTCGAGACGCATCTGGACGACCGGATCCATGGTGGTGAAGATCCGCAGGCCCTCGCTGCGCAGGTCCTCGTCCGCGTAATCGGCGCGCAGCTCGCGGCGCACTAGATCCAGGAATGCCGGGAAGCGGCTGCGTCCTTCCGGCATTACCGGGGAGACGTCAAGTGCCGTCGCCAGCGCCCGGTCCACCCGGTCGCGCTCGGCCAGTCCCGTCTCGGCCATCGCCTCCAGCACCCGGTCCCGGCGCTCCGTGGCACGTTGCGGATAGCGTCGGGGGTCATAGTAACTGGCCCCGCGCGCCAGCCCCACGAGCAGCGCCAGCTGGTCCAGACGCAACTCGTTCAACGGGCGCTGATAGTAGAACTGCGCAGCCTGACCGAAGCCGTGGATCGCCCGTTCACCTGTCTGCCCCAGAAACACCTCGTTCAGGTAGGCCTCGAGGATCTCCCGCTTGTCATAGCGGTGCTCCAGCAACAGGGCCATCACCGCTTCGTTCAGCTTGCGCGTCAGCGTCTGGTCACGGGTCAGGTAGAAATTCTTCACCAGCTGCTGCGTCAGGGTGCTGCCACCCTGCACCGTGCGTCCGGCCCGCAGGTTCGCGACCGCGGCCCGCCCGATGCCGACCGGGTCCACCCCCCGATGGGACATGAAGCGGCGGTCCTCGATCGCCAGCAAGGCCCCGATCAGCTCGCGCGGCACCTCGTCAATATCGACCAGGATACGGTCCTCCCCGTGGGTCGGATAGATACTCCCGATCAGCAGCGGCTCCACTCTCATCAGGTCCACATTGCGCCCACTGGACTGCTCGGTGACCGACTCCACGCGGCCCTCGGACAGGCGCACCCGCACCGAATGCGCCGGCTCCCGACCGTCGGCAAAGGTGAACGGCCGGGTGGTCAGGCGCGCGCTACTGCCTTCGATGCGGAACTCGCCGGGCCCGGCGCCATCCGGGGTCTGGCGATAATTCAGGGTGCGCAGCTCGGTCTCCAGCGCATCCGCGGTCAACGACCGCCCCGCATAGAGCTCCAGGGGCCGCGCATACACCCGCGCCGGCAGCGCCCAACGCTGCCCCTCGAACCGCTCACGAATCTCGCGGTCCAGTTGATGCACATAGATGCCACCCACCGTAAGGCCGGCGAGCAGCAGCCCCGCCAGGGTCCAGCTGCCCGCACCGAACAGGCGCCGGAGTCGGCCCCTTCGGGGCGCGCTTCGCTTGCGGGGACGTGTAGTGGCTTTTCGCGGCATGGCGTGTGATGGGCGAGGTGACCGAAACGGCAGCAATGGTACCCTGATGCGTAAGCGAAAACGGGTGCATGGCCGGCGATTCCGGGAAAAAGACCCGGCTCCCGATGCCCAACACCCCCACGGCCTACTGCGGAGCCCCGATGACCGAACTGGAACAGCACCACAAGCGCCTGCACCAACTGGTCGCGGACCGCGGATTTCCCGCCCCGGTGCCGGATGCCGACACCGTGCGCACCATCGAAACCCACATCTCCACGGTCATCCTCGCGGGTGAGGACGCCTACAAGTTCAAGAAGCCGCTGAACCTCGGTTTCCTCGACTTCTCCACCCTCGAGGCTCGCCAGCACTACTGCGAGACCGAGCTGGAGGTCAATCGCCGTCTGGCACCCCAGATCTACCTGGAGGTTGCCACCCTCAATGGCGACGATGCCCACCCCGTCATCAACGGCGAGGGCCCCATCCTCGACTACGCCGTGCATATGCGCCGGTTCGACCGCAAACGGCAGCTGGACCACCTTCTGGACAAGGGCCAACTGCCCGCCGCCGCCATGGATGCACTGGGGCACTACATCGCCGCCTTCCACGAACGCACCGAACGCACCGATGCGCAGTCCGAGTACGGCACCGCAGAGGCCGCCACCCAACCGATGCTGGACAACTTTCCGGCCCTGAAGGAGACCGTTCGTGGTGCGTCGGACCGGGCACGCCTGGAACGGCTGGAACAGTGGACGCGATCGGAAATCAATCGATTGAAGGCTACACTTGAAGCTCGGCATGACGAGGGTTTCGTGCGCCATGGCCATGGCGACCTGCACCTGGGCAACCTGGTTTATGTCGATGACGAGAACGGCGAGGAAGTGCCGGTCGCCTTTGACGCGATCGAGTTTGACCCCGCCCTGCGCTGGATCGACGTGATCTCCGAGATCGCCTTTACCACCATGGATCTTCTGGCCCGTCAGTCGCGCGCCCACGCCTGGCGGCTACTCAATGCCTACCTGGACGGGCGCGAAGACTTCGACGGTCTCGCGCTCCTGCCGTTGTACCAGGTCTACCGTGCGCTGATCCGGGCCAAGGTCCAGGGCATTCACGGGGCCGAGGCGCAGCTCCCTTCCGACGAACAGGCGGCCCACCAGGCGGAGATGGGCCGCTATCTAGCCCTCGCCGAGCGCCTGACCGAACCTGGATCCCCCCGCCTGATCCTGATGCATGGCGTCTCCGGCAGCGGCAAGACCGTGATCAGCACACAGATCATCGAAGCCCTGGGCGCCGTGCGCCTGCGCTCGGATATCGAACGCAAACGCATGTCCGACGCCGTCTCCTACAGTGCCGACGCCCGGGCCCAGATCTACGGCCATCTGCGCGAGCGCGCCCAACGCCTGCTGGCGCTCGGCCTGACCGTGGTGGTCGACGCCACCTTCCTGACCCAGGACCAGCGCGCCCCGTTCCAGCGTCTGGCACTGGAGCAGGCGGCCGGCTTTGCGGTGGTTGCCTGTCGCGCCCGGGACGAAGTACTGCGCGAACGACTCGAGGCCCGCACCCGTGCGGGCCGTGATGCCTCGGATGCCGGCGTCGAGGTGATGGAACAGCAACAGCCGCAGCAGGAATGGCCCGCCCCCGAGGAGGGCCGCATCGAGGTGGCCCCGGAGGCACCGCTGGATCCGGACGCGCTCGCCCGCCAATTGCTGCAACCCGTCGCAAGCTGAGCGACCGCGTACAATCAGCGATAGACAGACCCCGGATACTCCGTCAACTTCGAGACACAGTAACTGGCACGCTCGCCCTCGAGCCCGGAACCCGACCAGGAAACCGCAGGAGCCCCCATGCATCATCACCGCCCCGGTCCGCTCGACCGAATCCGCCGCACCCTCACGCCCATTGCTGTCGGCGGGTTGCTGGCCATCGGCTCCACCGCCCAGGCCGATGCCCTGCTGCACTACGTCGACGACGAAGGACTGGAGAGCCAGATCCTGGTGCGCGGCGACATCGTGCGCATGGAGCTCAACGAGTCCATCAGCGGCACCTCCGGCTACATGCTCTTCGACGCCAGAACCGACCAGCTGACGGTCGTGGACGACACGGAACAGACCTACACCCCGCTGACTCGCGAGGTGATGGACCAGCAGATGCGCGCCATGACCGACATGGTCAGCGACCTGCGCCGGCAAATGGAGCAGCTCCCACCCGAGGTGCGCCAGCAGCTCGAGGAGCAGCTGGGCATCGGGGCGGAGGGTTTCGATGCCGAGATCGACACCCGCGCCACCGGCGAACAACGCGAAATCGGGGACTTCGTCTGCGACGATTACGAGGTGCTGATCGACGGACAGGTGCAAAGCACGGTCTGCGTAACGGAGCCGGATACCCTAGGCCTGGGCAACGCGGATTTCGCGACCCTGGGTGCCCTGATGGATCGCCTGTACGAGCTGTCCCTGAGCGCCCTTGAGGCCGGCGGGCCGATGGCCTCGCAGATGGGCGCCTCCCTGCTTCCGCGCGTCGACGGCATCCCACTGCAGGTCAGTGAAAAGGGCGGCGTGACCACGCGGCTTGCCGGCATCTCCACCGACGACCTCAGCGCCGCACTCTTCAGCGTCCCCGACAGCTATGCCGAACGCGATCTTTTCTGACACCCGGCGCCGACGGCTGCCGCTTGCCCTGGCCGGCCCCGGGCTTCTGCTGCTTGCGGCCTGCAGTGCGGGCCCCGAACCCCGCGGAGGGGACACCGCGCCCGTTGCCACACCCGAAGGCCTTGCGGACGGCCCAATGAGCCCCACGCCCGAGGCTGGCCTGGAACGCTCCGAGGTCGTGCTGACCGCCCTCGGTCACCTCGATACCCCGTACCAGTACGGCGGCACCGAGGCCACCGGGCTGGACTGCTCGGCCCTCGTCCAGCGGGCCTACCGCGAGGCCGGGCGCGCCGTCCCGCGCACGACACGCGACCAGGCCCGCGCCGCGACCCGACGCGAGGGGCCGCCCACCCCGGGTGACGTGGTGTTCTTCGCCATTAACGGGAATCAAATCGACCACGTCGGGGTCTACGTGGGAGACGGCCGCTTCGTGCATGCGCCCAGCGCACGGGGTCAGGTTCGCATCGAGCATCTGGACAACCCGTACTGGGCGCCCCGAACCCGCTTTGCCGGTCATTTCTTCAACTGACCGCGATCAGAGCCCGCCCGTCGTCGCCGGATCCACCGCTGACGGCGCGCATACAACCCCATCCTGGCCAGGCCTGGAATCACAATAGAGGAAGGAACCATGAAAACACTCACCGGTATTTCGCGCACCCTGCGCCACTCCGCCCTGGCGATCGGCCTGGGCCTCGGTCTCGCCGTTGGCGGCACCGCAAGCGCCTATGAGACGTTCATGGAGACCGACGAACGCGTCATCTTCACGACCGAAGGCGAATACGACTTCTACTTCGAGATGGTCGAAGAGGCCATCGCCGCTGAAGGCCTGGTCATCAACAACGTCGGCTACATCGCCAACATGCTGGACCGCACCGGTGGACAGGAAAGCGGCGAAGGCATCTACCTCAACGGGCAATCGGTCGACTTCTGCAGCGCCACCTACTCGCGCGCGACCATGGAGGCCGATCCGCACAACATGCTCTTCTGCCCCTACATCATCACGGTCTACGAGCTCTCCGAGGAACCGGGCACAATCTACATGGGCTACACGCCGGTTCCCGAGGTCGGCGACAAGGACTCGAAGGAAAGCCTGCGCGCCGTCAACGAACTGGTCGAGCGCATCATCAAGGAAGCCCTCGCCTTCTGATCCCAGGGACCATTGTCGCAACGAAAAATGCCCGGCAGCCTTGCGGCCCCGGGCATTTTTATGTCCCCTGTCCTACATATGGCTAGGACAGGGTGATTCGGACAGGCATGAACCGGGTCAGGGCGTCTGATCCTCTTCCGCCCCTTCCTTCTTCACCGGCAGCAGGACCTGACGGTCGACACCCAGCATCAACGCTGCGGTCGCCGCGATGAAGATGGACGAGTACGTCCCCACGACCACCCCGATGATCAGCGCAATCGAGAAGTTCTGCAGGGCCGCCCCACCCAGGAAGGCGAGCGAGAGCAACACCAGCAGGGTGGTCATGCTGGTCACGATGGTCCGCGCCAGGGTCTTGTTCACCGCATTGTTCATCACCTGTTCCGTGCTCTGCTTGCGCAGCACACGGAAGTTCTCGCGTATTCGGTCGTACACCACGATGGTGTCATTCAGCGAGTAGCCAATCACCGCCAGCACGGCGGCGAGCACCCCCAGGTCGAACTCCATCTGCAGCAGCGAGAAGATCCCCAGCGTGATCAGCACGTCGTGCACCAGCGCCAGCACCGATCCAATGGAGAAGCGCCACTCGAAACGCACTGCCACATAGATCAGGATGCCGGCCAGCGCATAGATCATCGCCAGACCGCCCTGCTCGCGAAGCTCCTCGCCGACGGCCGGACCGACGAACTCCACCCGACGAAGATCCGGATCGTCCGGCCCGCCATCCCGAAGAGCATTCAACACCCGGTTGGACAACATCGCCGGGTTGTCGTCGTCTTCGCTTGGCGGCAGGCGAATCAGGACATCGCGCGAGGTGCCGAAGGTCTGCACCTGCGCCCCCTCATAGCCGCCCGCCGACAGGGTCTCGCGGATCGTATCCAGCTCCACCGCTTCGGGGTAGCCCACTTCCACCAGGGTCCCCCCGGTGAAGTCGATCCCGAAGTTCAGCCCGCGGGTGGCCAGCAGCGCCACCGAGATAATGATCAGGACCAGCGAGATCGCGATCGTGATCTTGCGCTTGCCGAGGAAATCGATGTTCGATTCAGCGAAATTCAGATGCGGAAGCATAGTTTTCTCCGCGCTCAGATGGCCAGGCGCGTCAGCCGACGCTGGCGCCCGTAGGTCAGATTGACGATTGCGCGGGTCACGATGATCGCGGTGAACATCGACGCGATGATCCCGATCGACAACGTGATGGCAAAGCCCTTGATCGGCCCGGTACCGAACAGGAACAGCACCAGCGCCGCGATCAGCGTGGTCACGTTGGCATCCGCGATGGTGGTGAACGCTCGGTCATAGCCCGACGAAATGGCCGCCTGGGGTGACAGTCCGTTGCGGATCTCCTCGCGTATGCGCTCAAAGATCAGCACGTTGGCGTCCACCGCCATGCCGACGGTCAGCACGATCCCCGCAATCCCCGGCAGGGTCAGGGTCGCCTGCAGCATCGACAAAACCGAGACGATGAAGATCAGGTTCAGTGCCAGCGCCACGTTCGCGATCAGTCCAAAGGCGCGGTAGTAGAGGATCATGAAGATCATCACGAGGATGAATCCGATCACCACCGACTGCATGCCGCGATCGATGTTCTCCTGGCCCAGGCTCGGACCCACCGTGCGTTCCTCGACAATCGACATCGGCGCGGCCAGCGCACCGGCGCGCAGCAGCAGCGCGAGGTTGCGCGCCTCACGCGTGGTATCCAGACCCGAGATCTGGAAGCGTCGGCCCAGCGGCTCGTTGATGCGCGCAACGTTGATGACCTCTTCGCTGCGCGAGGTACGCATGACCTGCTCGCCGTCTTCCTCCACCGTCTCGGTGGTCGTCTCGATGAACACCGACGCCATCAGGCGGCCCACGTTATCCGAGGTCACCCGCGAGAAGATGCGCGCCCCCTGGCCATCGAGATTGATGAACACGGCCGGGCCGCCACTATCCTGGGCAATCCCGGAAGAGGCGTCGGTAATGTAGTCACCGGTGAGCATCACCTGGCGCTGCAGCAGCACCGGGGTCCCGTCACGCTCGCGGTACAGACGCGTCCCGGACGGTGCGCGGCCAGATTCAGCGGCCTCCATCGGGTCACCGGCCTCGGAGACCAGGCGGAACTCCAGCGTGGCGGTCGCGCCGAGCACTTCCTTGGCCCGCGCAGTGTCCTGCACGCCGGGGAGCTGAACCACGATCCGGTGCTCGCCCTGCTGGGCAATGATCGGCTCGGCCACGCCCAGCTCATCCACGCGCGAGCGCAGGGTAGAGATGTTCTGCTGCAGGGCCTGACGGCGCAGCTCGGTCAGGTGGTCATCGCTCAGGGTGCCCACCATGCGGGTGGTGTCGCCGCTACCGCGGATCTCCCATTCCAGCTCGCCGCGATATTCACGGGTCAGCCAGCTCTCGGCTGCCGCGAGGTTTTCCTCGTCCGCGAACATGACGGTCAGGTCACTGGAACTGCGCTCGATCGTGTCGAACGTCAGACGCTCGTCGCGCATCCTGCCGCGCAGCTCGTTGGAGTAGCGTTCCATCGCCGTTCCGATCACGGCATCCAGATCCACCTCCATCAGGAAGTGCACCCCGCCGCGCAGGTCCAGACCCAGTGCCATCGGCTGACCGTTGATCGCGCGCAGCCAGTTCGGCGTCGCCGGGGCCAGATTCAGGGCGACGGTGTAGTTGTCATCCAGGGCATTGCGCAGGATCTCCGCGGCGAGCGACTGCTCGTCGCTGGTCTCGAAGCGCAGGAGTAGCTGCCCGTCGTCCTGCTCCTCCACCTGTTTCGGCGTCACGCCCTGGGCACCCAGGATGGTGCCCATCAGGTCACGGATGTTCCCGTCGATCTCGCCGGTGACCGGATTACCGATCTGCACCGACGGGTCTTCCGGGAACAGGTTGGGCGCGGCATACAGCCCCGCGCCCAGAACGACCACGACGATCAGGGCGTACAGCCACGCCGGATAGGAATTGCGCATATCAAAAACCCTGGAGGGCGTTTAGAGATCTTTCAGCGTGCCCTTGGGCATCACGGAGGCGACCGACTGCTTCTGTACCGCCACGTTCACGCCGTCGGCAATGTCGACCTTGATGAAGTCGTCGCTGACTTCGGTAATCTTGCCGGCCACACCGCCGTTGGTGACGATCTCGTCGCCCTTGGACAGGGCCTCGACCATGGAGCGGTGCTCCTTGGCGCGCTTGCTCTGCGGGCGGATGATCAGGAAGTACATGATCGCAAAGAAAATAACGATCATGATCAGGAACTCGATCATGCCGCCGCCGGCCGCTCCACCTTCCTGGGCATGCGCTGCAGAAATCAGAAAGTCCATCGAAACACTCCGTCTTCGGTTCAGATTCGGACGCCACCGGGGAGCTCGGGCCACACCCGGCGAGCGAAAAAAATACCGCGCGGATTATGGCACAGGCGGGATCGCCATGCCGCGTCGGCCGTAGAAATCGGCCACGAACTCGCTCAGCGCGCCGGCCGCGATCGCCTCGCGCAATCCGCGCATCAAATCCTGGTAGTAATGGAGGTTGTGGGTCGTCGCCAGGCGCGAACCGAGGATCTCGTTGCACTTGTCCAGGTGCTTCAGATACGCCCGCGAATAGTGACGACAGGTGTAGCACCCGCATTCCGGATCGACCGGGCCGACATCGTCGCGGAAGCGCGCATTGCGAATGCGCAGCACGCCCTCGCGGGTATAGAGGAACCCGTTGCGGGCGTTGCGGGTCGGCATCACGCAGTCGAACATGTCCACGCCGCGTCGCACGGCCTCGACGATGTCCTCCGGCCGGCCCACCCCCATCAAGTAACGCGGACGATCCTGCGGCAGCAGCGGCAGGGTGGCATCCAGCGTCTGCAGGCGCTCGTCCTCCGGTTCGCCCACCGACAGCCCGCCGATCGCGTAACCGTCAAAGCCGATCGCCTGTAGCCCCTCGGCCGACTCCCGCCGCAGGTCCGGGTACATCCCGCCCTGCACGATGCCGAACAACGCCGCCGGGTTGTCACCGTGTGCCGTGCGCGAACGCGCTGCCCAGCGCAGTGACAGCTCCATCGACTGGCGCGCCTCGTCCGCGGTGGCCGGGTATGGCGTGCACTCGTCAAAGATCATCACGATGTCCGAGCCCAGCTCACGCTGCACCTGCATCGAGGACTCCGGCGTCATCAGCACCTTCGAGCCATCCACCGGCGACTGGAAACGCACACCCTCCTCGCTGATCTTGCGCATCTCCGCGAGCGAGAAGACCTGGAATCCGCCGGAATCGGTCAGGATCGGGCCCTCCCAGTGCATAAAATCGTGCAGGTCGCCATGCGCCCGGATCACCTCCGTGCCCGGGCGCAGCATCAGGTGGAAGGTGTTACCGAGGATGATCTCCGCGCCCAGCTCGCGCAGCTCCTCCGGCGTCATTGCCTTGACCGTGCCGTAGGTTCCCACCGGCATGAAGGCCGGGGTCTCCACCGTCCCGCGCGGGAAGTGCAGACGGCCGCGGCGCGCCGCGCCATCGGCGGCCAGATTCTCAAACTCCATCGGACTCTCCCGCGGCGGTGGTCATACTCGGGGGCAGATCATCGCCCTGCCCCGGCGCCAGCCACATCGCGTCGCCGTAACTGAAAAACCGGTAGCGCTGCGCCACCGCGTGGGCATACGCATCCAGGATCCGGCGATAGCCGGCAAATGCCGCCACCAGCATCAACAGCGTGCTCTGCGGCAAATGAAAATTGGTCACCATCCGGTCCACCACCCGAAATCGATCCCCCGGCTGGATGAATAGCCGCGTCTCGCCCTGGAACGGCGCCAGTTCTCCCCCAGCGGCCGCGGTCTCCAGCGAGCGCACGCAGGTCGTACCGACCGCGACCACACGCCCGCCACGCGCCTTGCAAGCCGCTACCGCCGCGCAGGCCTCGGGGGACACCTCCAACCACTCCGCATGCATCTCATGCGCCGAAGTGTCCTCGACCTTCACCGGCTGGAAGGTCCCCGCCCCGACGTGCAGGGTCACCGTCGCGGTCTCCACCCCCGCCGAGCGCAGGCGCCCCAGCAGGGCATCATCGAAATGCAGGCCTGCCGTGGGGGCCGCAACCGCACCCTCGCGCGCCGCGAACACGGTCTGGTAGCGATCGGCATCATGCGCCTCGTCGGCGCGCTCGATATAGGGCGGCAGGGGGATGTGTCCATGCTCGCGCAACAAGGCGAGCACATCGTCGGCATCAACCAGGGCCAGGCGGAAGAACGGGCCCTCGCGGCCGGTCACTTCGACGGTAAAGGCATCCGCCAGGCGTAGCCGGGCCCCGACCTTCGGCGCCCGGCTGGCGCGGACCATCGCCAGCACTTGGCCGGGCGACTCGATTCGTTCGACCAGAACCTCCACCTGTCCCCCGCTCTCCTTGCGCCCGAAGACACGCGCCGGAATCACCCGGGTATCGTTCAGCACCAGCAGGTCACCCGGCCGCAGAAGATCCTCGATCTCTGCAAAGCGAGCGTCCCGCGGGCGCTCTTCCTCCAGGACCAACAGACGCGAACCCGCCCGGTCCGGTAGCGGATACTGTGCAATCAGCTCCGGCGGGAGCTCGTAATCGAAATCGGCAACACGCATGGCGCGCGATCCTACCACGCACCACTCGACGCGGCGCGGAGTGCGGAAGATCGCTCTGCCCCGTTTGTGCCGCAGAGAACCTGCGCTACACTACGGCCCCACAAGCCGGGATGGCGGAACTGGTAGACGCGCCGGATTCAAAATCCGGTTCTGGCAACAGAGTGCGAGTTCGATTCTCGCTCCCGGCACCAAATCTTCTCGGGCCCGCCGCCAGGCCCAAACCCCAGGGAAGCATCCAATGATGCGCCCCAGGCACCAGGCCGGTGTAGCTCAGTTGGTAGAGCATCTGATTTGTAATCAGAGGGTCGCAGGTTCGACTCCTGTCGCCGGCTCCATTTTTTCAGTTAGTTAATCAGACTCCGTGAATGAGCCCCGCTGGCACACATCAAGCTGTTAGCGTTCTGGCTGCCCGGCCTTTGACTTCCCCGGATCAGGTCCACGCATGGCAAGAGCTCTCCGCGACACCCGGGGCGGTTCAACGTGCTGCTAGGTCCAGACGCCACCATTAAAAAGGGCCAGCCCGAAGACTGACCCTTTCTTCAAACCCGCGAGACCATCCGCCTCCTAGCGGAAGATGCTCTCATGACGCGTTTCCGTCATCTGCGGGGCGTCGGCCGGACAGACCGCTTCCGGATCGATCCGCGCAGCCTCGTCCACGAGGCCGAGGTCCGCCGCAGTCGGCATGTCGCCACGTGACACATCCAGGTACTCCAGCAGGCGACCCAGCCCGTTCAAGGCACGAGCCTTGGCGATCTCCATGTCATGCTGCGCATTTACGTGAGCACGACTCGCCTCGAAGTATTCGTTCTCGGTATCCAGCAGATCCAGCAGGCTTCGCTGCCCGATGCCGAACTGCTGACGATACGCCGTGCGAACACGATCGGAAGAGTCCCGATGCTGACGCAGAAAACGCAGCTGACTCTCGAGCGAACGGATATCGTTATACGCCACGGAAACCGTCTGGCGCACATTGCGGCACACCCCTTCCTGCTGATCGCGCGCCTGATTGAATTCTTCGGTGAACTGGCGAACACGCGCCTGATCCGCCCCGCCGCGGAAGAGGTTAAAGGACATCACGACCAACGCGGAAGTGTCGCGAATACGGGTATCATCGCGCTCCAGGACGTCGTTTTCATAGGCGTGACGCAGCTGAAGATCGACCCGCGGATGGAACGCAGAGCGTGCGACATTGCGCTGCTGCTGGGCGGCCTCCATGTTGCGCAGCGAGGCGAACATCGCCGGGTTCTTGGTGATCGCCTCGGTCAGGGCCTCCTGCGCCGTGGCTGGAATCGGCTCGTCGGAGAACGTCCCCACGAGATCCACACGTTCGTCTGCAGGCATCTGCCCGACCACGCGGTAGTAACGCGCGTTGACGTCGTGAAGGTTTTGCCGCTCGGTCAGCAGATTCGACTCCGCCAGGGCCAAACGGCCAGAGGCCTGTTCGAGATCCACTCCCCGGCCAACACCCCGATCGGTCTGATCCACGATTTGATCGTAGACGTCCTTGTGGGCGTCGTAGTTTTCCTGCGCAAGCTCAACCAGGGCGCGCTGGCGTTGCACATCCGCAAAGGCCCGCACCGCTTCCAGCGCGGTCTCCTCGGTCGATTCACGCAGCTCGAAGTAGCGCACGCGCTGGATCTCGCCCAGACGCCCAACCTCGCTGGCCGTCTCGAAGCCGTCATACAGCATCTGCGTCAGCGTGATGTCTACCCCGCGCGGGTTGCGCGAGAAGTTGTTGAAGTTGTCGTTATTGGACCGCTGGCTCTGGTACCCAGCACGGGCGTTCAGATCGATCTCGGGCATAAACCGGCCACGCGCCCCGGTCTGCTCCTCGCCCGCCGCACGAAATGCGTGCCAGCGTGACTGTACGTCCGGGTTGGAAAGCACCGCTTCCATCGCGGCGTCCCGCAGCGGTTCTGGCGGCTCGGCCTGTGCTGTCCCGCCGACGACCATCGCTACGGCTGCTGTCAGTGCCAGCAAGGTTCCCTTGCCGGCCTTAAACCCAAATCCATTCACCATGATGTGTCCCCCCACATGTCACTTGAAAGCCCACCCATTGGTTCGCGGGCAAGCGCGCTTCACTACTCGAACAAACTACTTGCAAAAAAGTCTTCAGGCTATGGGCTGCTCTTTCGCTGCGCAAACAGAAGCAAAGATCCCACCTAACGCTTGGCAAACGCCTGGAAGCCCCGCGGACCACCACCTTCAACTCGTGTAGCCCGTCTGTTTCTGGCTTTCCCGGACTACGTGGCCCATCATTTGCCTAACAGCGCCATTCTCAGCCACCGGAGGGCACGCCAACGTGCTCCGCTCTCGTGCCCGCAATTCGCCGCTCGTAATCAAGCACCTGGCCTTTGCTCTGGTTCTGGCGATGTCGGCATGGGTCTTCGGCACCCCACAGGCGGGGCTTGATGACCTGGCGCAACTCGAAGAGGTCGCGGCCATCCGCTACGGTCCCGAGGCCGCCGAACGGGTCCGGCAGTGGCGCAACCTGCTCGAGGAATTAGCCGGCGAAGACGAACGGGTGCAAGTCGCGCGGGTGAACGAGTTTTTCAATCGCATGCTTCGCTACCAGGATGACCAGATCACCTGGGGCCAGGAGGATTTCTGGGCGACCCCGCTGGAAGCCATGGACAAGGGCGCCGCCGACTGCGAAGACTTCAGCATTGCCAAGTACGTGAGTCTGCGCAAACTGGGAATTCCGGATGAGCGCCTTCGCCTTTTCTACGTGCGGGCGCGTATGGGTGGGCCGGGCAGCAACATCAGTCAGGCGCACATGGTGCTCGGGTACTTCACGGACCCCCGAGGCGAGCCCGAAGTGCTAGACAACCTGATCACCCGCGTCGAACGCGCCTCGCAGCGCGACGATCTCACGCCTATCTTCTCGTTCAATAGCCAGGGCCTGTGGCCCGATGGAACCACCCAGTCCGCAGGCGACCCCACCGCCCGCCTGTCCAGGTGGCGCCGAGTCCTGGACCAACTGGACGAGTATGGCCTGAACCTCAACCAACCGATCACCCCGACCCCATAAACAAGGGCGCAGCCATGACACTGAGAAAACAACTCTGGGTTGCCATCGCAATCATCATGTTGCTCGCACTGCTGGTAAGCATCGTGGCGAGCACCCTTTCGGCGCGCAACTACCTGGCCCAGCAGCTCCTGACCAAGAACATCGACAATGCAGCCTCGCTGGCACTATCGCTGTCCCAGCTGCCCAAGGACGATACGACCGTTGAATTGCAGATTGCCTCCCAGTTCGATACCGGCCACTACCGCCATATCCGGCTCGAGGATCCCACGGGCGATCTCATGCTGGAACGACGCAATCCCGAAGCGCCTCGGGGTGTCCCGATGTGGTTCATCGACACCCTGAATTTCGATGTCCGCCCCGGGGTGGCACAGGTGTCCGATGGCTGGTCGTCCTTTGGCACGCTGATCGTCGAGAGCCAGACCAATTACGCATACGAAGAACTCTGGGCCGGCACCCTTCGATTGACGGCAATCTTCACGGTGGGGCTCTTGGTCATCGGTCTACTGGGGTCGTTCTTGCTCGGACGACTCATCCAGCCCCTCCGGCAAGTCGTGGACCAGGCCGAAGCGGTAGGTGCACGCCGCTTCATCACCACCCCGGAACCGCGCACATGGGAATTCCGCGCCCTGGTACGCGCGATGAACCAACTGACCGAGCATGTCCGCGCCATGCTCGTTGAAGAGTCGAGACGACTGGAACGCCTGAAGACCCGACTGCAGCACGATGACGTGACGGGCCTGCTGGCCCGGGAGCCCTTTCTCGCCCGCCTGCAGGCCACGCTGGATAACCGACATGCCGGTTCTTCCGGCAGCCTCGTGGTGCTCCGCATCCACGACCTGGCCACGATCAACCAGATCGTCGGCCACCAGAATCTCGATGCGCTGCTCGCGCGAATCGCGAAGGTCGTGGAACAGGCCGTCGCCCATACCGAGTATGGTGCCGCCGGACGGCTCAACGGCTCCGACATCGCGGTCTTTGGTGACAGCATCGCGGACAGTCACCGCTTCGCACAGTCCCTGCTGGGCGGCGTTCGGGATACGCTCGGCGACGACGCACCCGACGCCCTGACGCTTCATGTTGCCGCGACCCTCTACCACCCCGAAGACACCACCGGGGAGGTTCTTGCCCGAGCGGATCTCGCGTTGGCGCGGGCGGAACTGGAGCCCGGCGATGCAGTCGCCCACGAGCCCCATGCCGCCCTTCCCTATTCGGACCAGCATCAATGGCGGGCGGCCATCACCGACGCGCTTGACCAGCACGGGGTGGAGCTGGGTCGGTTTCCAGTGATCGATGCCGACCAACAGCTGATGCATCACGAAGCGCCGATGCGCCTGTTACTCGACGGCGAACTGCGACCCGCGGGCTATTTCATGCCCTGGGCGGTGCGCCTCGATCTGATCCGAAGGCTCGACGACGCCGTCCTGGAATCGGCCTTGTCCCGGCTGAAGACCGTCGGCGAACGCCTGGCCATCAACCTCTCGGTGGACAGCCTGCGTGACACCCACTTCCGTCAGACCCTCGAATCCCGGCTACAGCAAGACCCCCAGGCGGCGGGACGCCTGTGGGTCGAGTTTCCCGCTCGCGGCGCACTGGCACACCCAGCGGAACTGCGCGATCTCTGTCGAATCGCCCGCCTGACGGGGTTCACCGTGGGGCTCGAACACGCAGGACCGGAAGCCTTTCAGGCGCACGACCTGACCACCTTTGGCCTCCATTACGTCAAACTGCAGGCTTCCCTGACCCACGGCGTGCATCGCTCCAGCGAGACCAAGGCCCTCATACGCGGGCTTTGCACCCTGGCGCACTCCATCGGGATCCTTGTGATCGCCGAAGGCTGTGACAGCAGCGACGACATCGATCCGCTGATGGATGCCGGCATCGATGCCATCACGGGTAGCGCGGTCCGGGAGCCGACGCGTTAGGGCATCGTGCCGGATCGCAGGCGTCTGCATGGTCACCCGTGCACGGAGCCAACTGTCCGACTGGCCCCAGGCCGGAACGAGAGTCAGCTAGGCCCAAGGATCGTGCGGGCCAGGGTCGAGCTCGCGTCTCCAGCGGCCCCCTGTTTCGTCATCCCGGAAACCGCGTAGCGGTTATCCGGGATCTCCGCGCTTGGGGTTGCCCCGACGGGGGAGATCCCGGCTCTTCGCTTCGCTCCGGCCGGGATGACTGGGCAGGGGTAAGGGGCCTCAGGAGGGTGACATTCCCAAGAAGGCCTGACTCAAAGTGGCCCGGAACGGTCCATGCACGTCCCCGAATGAGCCCCGCCACTGGCTGATCCTCGTTTCTAATCCGGACTTCACTTGCTCGGAGATTCCATTCCGGAAAAGAAAAAGGCCCGGGCCGCACCGCGGCGGAGGGCCCTTGATTCCGATGGCAGGGACCGCTACTGATCGATGGAGAGATGCCCGTTTTCGATCAGGGTCTGGATAAAGTCGTACGACGAGTCGAAGCCATTCATGCTGATCCCTTCCAGCGTGATGGCGTAATCGGCACCGTCCGCGTCACTCCCCAGCATGCCGCCCGAGCTGATGTGCAGCACGGTGTCCTCGCCCTGCGCTTCCGCCATCAGGTACTGGTCGATCGTCTCCTGGCTCGCGCTGGACAGGAGCTCGCCGAGCGTGATCTGGGCACCGGGGTCGTTGCTCTCCAGGCTGAAGCCCTGGATCACGAAGCGTGCCGGATCCTCCATGCTGCCTTCACCACCCTGCGACACGACAAAGATGTCCTGATCCGAATCGACCGTCAGGAAATTCGCACCGAAGACAAAGGCCTCTTCGCCACCCGCGGGATAGAACTCCGCATCCTCGCCCTGAACCACCTGCACCGAAAGGTCGACTGGCTTCACCGCGAACGCGCTTTCGTCCCCACTGGCTCCAGGACCCGTACTCCCACCCTGGAATGCAATGAAGGAGAACGTCTCGCCACCGAGCTCCAGGAAGCCATTCTCGTCCACATCGCTGGCCAGATCGCGGGCATCACCGATCCGCACACCCTCGGCGTCGTACAGGTGATAGGAACCGCCGTTAATGGCGCCCTGGATCTGGAACACGGCCGTATCGGCCGGGCTGACCAGCGTAAAGAGCAGGGCCTCGCCGAACTCGATCGCGTTGGGGTCATCCGAAGCCCCCTGATGGTCGATCGCGAAAAATCCATCCTGATGCGAGACGGCTGCACTCTGCGAGCCGGTCTCCTTCAGGTTGTTCGCATTCGCCATCGTGCCCTGAACGTCACTGCCGCCAACCGTGTGGGCAGAAGCCAGCAGATCCAGAACCGGTTCCGGCGGCTCTTCGCCACTCGGCTCGGGCACGGGAGCCACGCCACTGCCAGTATCCACGAGATCGTCCATCCCGGACAGGACCACGGTGCCCTCGATCGTTACATTCAGCTGATTGCCATCCACCAGGCCGGCGCGAATCGCTGCGGCCCCGGCCTCGGTCAGAACCACCACCCAGTTACCCGAGCCGTCCTGGGCCAGCGCCAGGTAGGCTGTATCCCCACCCACGATACTGTAGGCGATCGCCCCGGCCAGCGACGGGTCCAACCCGTCCAGGTTCAGGGAATGCGACACGTCGAACACGACATCCCCAGCAACCGCTTCACTCGCCTCCTCATAGCCGTAGCCAGTCGATACCACAACCGAAACGGTCAACGTCGGATCGGCATCCGGCGGCGGCTCCACGACCACATCGGGTACCGGTGCAAAGGCGCTGTCCACGTCCACGAGATCGTCCATCCCGGACAGGACCACCGTGCCCTCGATCGTTACATTCAGCTGATTGCCATCCACCAGGCCGGCGCGAATCGCTGCGGCCCCGGCCTCGGTCAGAACCACCACCCAGTTACCCGAGCCTTCCTCGACCAGCGCCAGGTAGGCTGTATCTCCACCCACGATGCTGTAGGCGATCGCCCCGGCCAGTGATGGGTCCAACCCGTCCAGATTCAGGACGTGTGACACATCGAAAACCACGTCACCCGCAGCGGCGTCATTCGCATCTTCGTAGCCGTACCCCGCTGTCACCGAAACGGATACCGCAAGCGTCGGGTTCGCAACAGGGGGGGGATCCACGGGCGGCGGATCGACAGGCGGAGGTTCCACCGGAGGGGGATCTACCGATGGATCGGTCGGTGGCGTACCGGGCGGAATGCCCGTCTCGACCGCTTCGCCCCCGGGGACGGCTACCGTCTCGCCCAAGGCATCCGGCCGATCGAAAGCGTTCACCGGGAAGGTGTAGTTAATCGGCTCCACAGGCTCGCTAATGCGCGCGACGCGTACAAACCCGGCCCCTTCGCCCTCACCGCCCTCCAGGCCGGCTGCGGGAGGTGCGATCAGCGCGTCCAGTGACTCACCGCGGTCGAGGGCGGCAATCACTTCTTCCGCCGTCGGGATCTCCGGATTATCGGCCCGCCCGCTCTCCGCCAGGGCCTCGCCCATCAGGGCCTGCTGGCCCTCGCTGAGAGAAACGCCGGCACCGTCCATCCCTTCCAGTTCCACCGACGCGCCGCGCAGCGGGATCACTTCTTCGCCCGCATACACCGGATCGCCCACGCCAAGCACTCTCGAGTTGCCCTCGGCGTCCCGGGCTATCACCGTCCCGGTCAACGCCTGAACAGTAGCTACCACAGCATTCACAGCCATTCTCCCCCTCCTACGCCGATCCTGCAGACCGGCCCATACGAACGCTCACCTGTAACTTTTCAATCGAGCTGTCGCGGATCCCCTGATTGTGCCACCACGGACACACTCGACCCTATCGCGCCCCATCTACTTCCCGGCCGGTCTAAAGCAAGCCCTCATCGTCTTCCACCAAGTTCAGACGTTGCGCCGAGGCACGAAGATCCTTGCGCCCCAACAGCTTCTTCTGTGCCGCCTCCGGGAGATCCGTAAACCGGATCACGCCCTTGTCCGTGAGCACCTCGACCAGGTCCTCCAGCACTCGAATCAGCTCCAGGTCGGAGGCCTGCAACGCGGCCGGCGCGGGCTCGCCGACATCCCCGCCGAGAAACGCCACCATCTCCGGTGCATCCGCTGCCACGAACTCCGTGCAAGCGGCATCCGCCTCGCGGCTCACCTGGTCGATCCTGCCTTCCGCATCCCGCCTCACATACATGCGCGGCCCCTCCGGCCGTTTCCGACTCCGCTGCCCAGACTACACCCCCAGACACCAAAAAGCCCCGCCGACCCAGACCGGCGGGGCTCCCAACACGACCGATTACTGGTCGATCTTCAACTGATCATTGTCCAGCAGATGCTGAACTATTTCATCCGAGCCGCTGAACGACTTCCCTTCCAGAAGGATGATCTGATCGGCATTCTCCTTGTCACCGCCTAAGACGCCTTGGGAGTTAACGTAAAGCACCGTATCATCACCATCCTCCTCAGCCACAATATAGGCACTAAGGTCAACTCCATCGCCTGCTCCTTGGAGCAAGTCTGCAATATCTAGCACATTCTCGCCTTCGCCAAAGTTCCTGACAAGATCGATCGCAGGTACATCTGTAGATCCCTGATCGCCCTCCTGCCAGAGGAAGGTATCATTGCCAGCCCCACCAACCAAAATATCGTTACCTGCGCCGCCGACAAGGGTGTTGTTACCCGCGTCGCCATACAGAATATCGTCGCCATCGCCACCAATCAATAGATCATCCTCAAGCCCGCCAACGATGAGATGGTCACCTTCGCCCGCTTCCAGTTCGTTGGCAAGGTTGGTCTCTCCAAAAACAAAGTTCTTCACATCGGTCGACTCATTCCCAAATTCATCAATGGAATGCACCTTAAGCTGCCCCGTCCGGCCTACCAACTCGCCAACATCAAAGCTCCAACTCCCACTTGAATCAATGATCGTCTCACCGAGAAGGATCTCATTGCCATCTTCATCAAGTTGGAGAATATCCACACTGGAGTTTGGCATACCCGAACCATTGAGCACGACTTCTCGGAAACCTACATCAGTATCAAATTGATCATCAATGAGATAGCTGGTTGTGGAGAAAATTGTACTCCCTATAACATCATCTGAATCAATAACAACGTACGTTTTCTGGCCGTTTACAGTGCCCTCCAGAATTAGTATATCCTTTTCTTCACCCGTGACCGAAAAATAGTCAGAGCGCGTAACAGTCATCTCTGCAGAGCGAGTTTCACGCACTTCTTGCCTGTTCCACGGAGGGCCAGTGAACTCTTCCCACGCGACTGAATAGATGTCGCCTACAGCCATAAGAGACGTGCTGTTGCTCCCATCTACACTGGTTATAGAGAGATTCCCCGTTTGATCAATCTGATTTGAATTCAACCTCGCACCCGGCCCGCTCGACGTGTTGTCGACGGTAGAAGTAACGCCAAACTGGCTATCTGAAAGACCGCCATCCCAGATCCGCTCAGTTACCTCTACGCCCACCTCTTCCTTAAGTGCAAAGTCAGTAATGGAAATCGATGGGACGATAACACCCGGGGCTGTTGCTTGCGCATGGGCTTCGTTGCCAAAGGCATCGCTGACAGATGCCTCAGCAGTATATTCTCCAACGGCTAACGGACGCTCAACGTCTACTGTCCATGTGCCATCGTTCTGCACGTCACCGGTGACCGTTTGCTCCATTCCATCGGCATCGGTCACCACCACGGTCACGGTCGCACCGATCTCATCGGAGGTACCGGTGATTTCTGGCGTAGTGTTGTTGGTATTGATCGGCAGATCGTCGAATGCAAGCATCGGCGCGGTCACGTCGATCGCGCCGTCGTCGGTCGCGGTGGTTTCGTTACCCACCGCATCGCTGACCGTCGCTTCCACCTCGTAGTCACCTTCGGCCAGCGCATCGTCTACATCCACGCTCCAGGTGCCGTCCGCCTGCACTTCGGCCGTCAGGGTTTGCGTGCCTCCATTGGCATCGGTCACCTCCACGGTCACGGTCGCTCCGATTTCATCGGAGGTGCCGGTGATGGTCGGCGTGGTGGTGTTCGCGTCCGGCGCATCCACCGTCAGCATCGGCGCGGTCACGTCGATCGCGCCGTCGTCGGTCGCGGTGGTTTCGTTACCCACCGCATCGCTGACCGTCGCTTCCACCTCGTAGTCACCTTCGGCCAGCGCATCGTCTACATCCACGCTCCAGGTGCCGTCCGCCTGCACTTCGGCCGTCAGGGTTTGCGTGCCTCCATTGGCATCGGTCACCTCCACGGTCACGGTCGCTCCGATTTCATCGGAGGTGCCGGTGATGGTCGGCGTGGTGGTGTTCGCGTCCGGCGCATCCACCGTGAGAGTTGGAGGGGTTGTATCCAGCTCGGCGGTGTCCTGGGCGGTGATGTCATTACCGTTGTTGTCGGTCGCCACCGCATCGATGGTCAGCGGGCCGTCGGTCAGGCCGCTGACGTCCACGCCGGCAACGCTGTAGTCGCCGTTTTCATCCACGATGGCCGTGGCCGTCACGGTGTTGCCGTTCTGGTCGGTGATGGTGATGCTCACCTCACCGTTTTCAGCCACGTCGGTGCTGGTACCGCTGAT
>NZ_KB907146.1:20000-114758 GCF_000381845.1 Thioalkalivibrio sp. AKL10 | reverse complement strand
CCCCGGCCCGCGCAGCGGGCCGGGGTCGCGGCAGTCGGGCGTGTTTCTTGGGTACTTCTTTGCACGAGCAAAGAAGTACCTCGCGGCGCGCTGGCGAGTCAGCGCCTGGCAGGCGGTCAGACAGAGGCACGTAAACACCCGATGCCGAACCATGGCCAGCCACATCGAGGCAGGCGGCTGGACGGAGCCACGTAAGCGCGGGGCGGTGAACCCGGCCCGACGGGGCGCGGCAGGGGGCGACGCTACAGGGCGTCGAGGACTTCGGAGAGGCGCGAGACGGGAATGACTTCCATTCCCTTGATCGGCTTGCGTGGGGCGTTGGCGGCCGGCGCGATGGCGCGGGTGTAGCCATGCTTGGCCGCTTCGCGCAGGCGTTCCTCGCCATTCGGGACCGGGCGGATCTCGCCGGCCAGGCCGACCTCGCCGAACGCCAGCAGCTCCTGCGGCAGGGCGCGATCACGGAAGCTGGAGAGCGCGGCCGCCAGCATCGGCAGGTCGGCGGCAGTCTCGGTTACGCGTACGCCGCCCACCACGTTGATGAAGACGTCCTGGTCGAACAGGGCCACGCCGCCGTGGCGATGCAGCACGGCCAGGAGCATGGTCAGGCGGTTCTGTTCCAGCCCGACGGTGATCCGCCGCGGCTGCGAGGCATGGCTCTCGGCGACCAGCGCCTGCACCTCGACCAGCAACGGGCGCGTGCCCTCGCGGGTCACCATGACGACGCTGCCGGGCACCGGCCCCTGGTGACGTGACAGGAAGATCGCGGACGGGTTGGAGACCGCCTTCAAGCCGTTCTCCAGCATGGCGAACACGCCCAGCTCGTTCACCGCGCCGAAGCGGTTCTTCACCGCGCGCAGCATGCGATAGCGCCCGTCCGGGTCGCCCTCGAAATAGAGCACCGTATCGACCATGTGTTCCAGCACACGCGGGCCAGCGAGCTGGCCGTCCTTGGTCACGTGCCCGACCAGGATCACGGTGATGCCGCGCTGCTTGGCCATGCGCACCAGGGCCGCGGCGCTTTCGCGCACCTGGCCGACCGAGCCGGGGGCGGACTGCAGCGCAGCGGTGTAGAGCGTCTGGATGGAGTCGATTACCAGTACGCGCGGGCGCTCGCGTTCGCAGGTGGCGATCACGTTCTCGACCTGGGTTTCGGTCAGCAGGCGCAGCCCGTCGACCTCCAGGCCCAGGCGCCGGGCGCGCATGCCGATTTGCTGGGCCGATTCCTCGCCGGTCACGTAGAGCGTGTCGCCGATGGGCAGCATGGCCAGGGTCTGCAGCAGCAGGGTGGACTTGCCGATGCCCGGGTCGCCGCCCAGCAGCACCACTGACCCGTGGACCAGGCCGCCCCCCAGGGCGCGATCCAGCTCCGATAACCCGGTGCTGGTGCGCGGTACCTCGGCCAGCTCGACCTCGCCCAGGCGGGTAATGCCGGCGACCGCGCCGGCGTACCCGCCGCGCGGGCCGGCGCTGGCCGTCGGAGCGGCCTCCTCCAGGGTGTTCCAGGCGCCGCAGTCGCCGCACTGGCCGGCCCACTTGGGGCTGATCGCGCCGCAGGACTGGCATACGTACTGGGTCTTGCTCTTTGCCATCAGGGGGCCTTCTGCGGTGGGGCTTCCGGCAGGTCGGGCGCGACTACGCGCACGGTGCGGATGGTGTTGTTCTTGATCTGGGCGATGTCCATCACCACGCCGTTGATCTTCACGCTCACGGGCGCTTCGGGGATGCTCTCCAGGTGTTCGACGATCAGGCCGCTGAGGGTCTTCGGGCCGTCCTGTGGCAGGTCCAGGCTCAGGGCCCGGTTCAGTTCACGCAGGTGAATGCCGCCGTCGACCATGACCGAGCCGTCGTCCTGACGCAGGAGGTCGTCGCTCATCGCCGGGGAGTCGGTGGTGAACTCGCCGACGATCTCCTCTAGCAGGTCCTCCAGCGTGATCAGCCCCTCGATATCGCCGTACTCGTCCACCACCAGGCCGATCCGCTTCTTCTGTTGCTGGAAGTTGATCAGCTGACGGTTGAGCGCCGTACCTTCGGGAATGAAGTAAGGCGGGGTCAGGACCTGACGCAGATCGTCGGGGGCGAACGCGTCACGCTCGACCAGTGGCAGGACGTCGCGGCGATGGACGAAGCCGACGATGTGGTCCAGCTCGCCCTCCACCACCGGCAGGCGGGTGAAGCTGCCGTGGATCAGTTGGTCCTCGACCTCGTTCCAGGGTTCGTTCAGGTCAATCACCACAATCTCGTTGCGCGGGATCATGATGTCCTCGACCGTGGTGCGCTCCAGATCCAGCAGGTTCAGCAGCATGCGCTGGTGGTTGGCCGGGATCAGCGCGCCGGCCTCGGAGACCACGCTGCGGAGTTCATCGGTGTTCAGTGCGGCGCGCTGGTCGGCATTCATATGGACGCCGAACAGGCGCAGCACGCCGTTCGCCATCAGGTTGATCATCCAGACCACCGGCCACATCACCTTGATCAGTCCAGAGTAGACCCAGGCGGCGGGGTAGGCCACGCGTTCGCTGTGCAGCGCGGCGAGGGTCTTCGGTGCGGTCTCGGCGAAGATCAGCAGGGTCAGGGTCAGCACGCCGGTGGCGATGGCCACGCCGGTATCGCCGAACAGGCGCCACCCGATGAAGGTGGCGATCTGCGCGATCATGATGTTGACGAAATTATTGCCCAGCAGGATCAGTCCGATCAGTCGATCCGGTTTCTCCAGCAGCCGCGCGGCGCGCTGGGCGCCGCGATGGCCGGTCTGCGCGCGGTGGCGCATGCGATAGCGGTTCAACGCCATCAACGCCGTCTCCGAGCCGGAGAAGAACGCCGACAGCAGGAACAGCACCACCAGGGCGCCGAACAGGACGTACAGCGGGATCTCTTGCAAGGGTGCGGCCTGCGGTCAGGGGTGGGCGGACGGGCGGGGCTGCATGCTCGGGATCATTTCAGGCAAGGCCCGCGGGGGTGTCAAGCCGTGGTTACCGCGTTCAGATGCGTCCGAGGATGACTTCCAGTACCAGCTTGGAGCCGAAATAGGCCAGCACCAGCACGACAAAGCCGCCGGTGGTCCAGGCCAGTGCGCGGGTGCCGCGCCAGCCGAGACGCCAGCGGCCAATCAGCAGGGTGGAGAAGATCAGCCAGGCCAGGATCGACAGTGTGGTCTTGTGGACCAGGTGCTGGGCAAACAGATTGTCCACGAACAGCAACCCGGACAGCAGGCTGAGCCCGAGGAACAGCCAGCCGATGAAGATCATCCGGAACAGCCACACCTCCATCGAGAACAACGGCGGCAGGGCGCGCACAAAGCCCGAGGCGTGATGGTTGTGCAGGGCCCGGTGCTGGGCGGCCATCACCGCCGCCTGTGCGGTGGACAGCGCGAGGAACGCCCAGCCCAGTGCCGAGAACAGGATGTGCAGGTCGATCCCGGCCGAGGTGGTATAGCGCGTATCGCCGTCACACAGGAGAGCGGTGAGGGCGGCCAGCGCGGTCAGCGGCAGGATCACGACCCCGAGGATGGCCAGGGGGTGGCGCCAGCTCGTCAGCCATAGCAGTGCGGCCACCAGCCACAGCGAGGCCGACAGCGCATTGCCCAGGCACAGGTTGAGTCCCGTATCGGTCAGCACCATCGGCAGCAGAGCGCCCAGGTGGGCGAGCAGCGCGAGCCCCCACAGGGCCAGGGGCCCCCGCGGCTGGCCCTGTGTCAGCGGCTGCCGGCGGGCGGTGACAACCAGGTAGCCCGCGGTGACGAGATACAGCACGACGGCGAGGAGTCCGATGGCAATGATCATGACGCCGGATTATCGCCGCTCCGCGGGCGGATTGCACATGGTGACGGCCGTTCCGGCGCCAGTTCGGGTGCCCCGCTGTGATCTCTCGACCGGTTGCCCGGCGGTGGGCCTGCATCCCGGAGCGCGAGAGCGGTATACTGTGCGGTCCCGTGGTCGGTGGATGTGCGCCGACCGCCGCTGATTCAGACGAGGACGCGTGATGTTCGACGGCCTTTCCAGCCGCCTGCAGGAGACCATGAAGCGCCTGAAGGGTCAGGCGCGGCTCACGGAGGACAATGTCCAGGACGCCCTGCGCGAGGTGCGCATGGCGCTGCTGGAGGCCGACGTGGCCCTGCCGGTGGTGCGCGAGTTCATCAAGGACGTCAAGGAAAAGGCGCTGGGCAAGGAGGTCATCGGCAGCCTGACCCCCGGCCAGGCCCTGATCAAGGTCGTCCATGACGAACTGATCGCGACCATGGGTGGCGAGAATGCCACGCTGAACCTGGCGCAGCAGCCGCCCGCCGTGGTGCTGGTGGCCGGCCTCCAGGGCGCCGGCAAGACCACCAGTATCGGCAAGCTCGCGCGCCTGTTGCGCGAGCGCGAGAAGAAAAAGGTCGCAGTGGTCAGCTGTGACGTCTATCGTCCGGCGGCAATCCAGCAGTTGGAGACCCTGGCCGGCCAGGTCGAAGTCACGTTCTATCCCAGTGATACCAGCCAGAAGCCCGAGGCGATCGCCAGGGATGCGGTCGCCCGCGCCCGCCGCGAGGGCATCGAGGTCCTGCTGGTGGATACCGCGGGCCGCCTGCATGTCGACGAGGACATGATGGCCGAGGTCCAGGCCCTGCATCAGGCGATCGACCCGATCGAGACCCTGTTCGTGGTCGATTCCATGACCGGGCAGGATGCGGCGAACACCGCACGCGCCTTCGGCGAGGCGCTGCCGCTGACCGGCGTGGTGCTCACCAAGGCGGACGGCGATGCCCGTGGGGGTGCGGCCCTCTCGGTGCGCCAGATCACCGGCGTGCCGATCAAGTTCATTGGCATGGGCGAACGCCCGGATGCCCTGGAGCCGTTCCACCCCGAGCGCATCGCCTCGCGCATCCTCGGCAAGGGCGACGTACTGTCGCTGGTCGAGGAGGCCAGTCGCCAGGTCGACCAGGATCAGGCCGAGAAGCTGACCCGCAAGTTGAAGAAGGGGCGCGGCTTCGACCTGAACGACCTGCGCGACCAGCTGGGCCAGATGCAGAAGATGGGCGGCATGAGCTCCATGCTCGAGAAGCTCCCCGGCGGCGGCAAGCTGCCGGATGCGGTGAAGAATCAGGCCAACGACAAGGAGATCGGTCGCATGATGGCGGTGATCTCGTCGATGACCGAGCGCGAGCGCCGTCACCCGGAGGTGATCAAGGGCTCGCGCAAGCGCCGTATTGCCGCTGGTTCCGGCACCCAGATTCAGGATGTGAATCGTCTGCTCAAGCAACACACCCAAATGAGCAAGGCGATGAAGAAATTCTCCAAGGGCGGCGCATCGAAGATGATGCGGGCCCTGGGGAGCAAGATGGGCGGCATGGGGGGCATGGGGGGCCCCGGCGGCGGGATGCCGTTTCGCTAGCAGAAACTACCTAAAGCACGTGCGTGCGGCGGCCTGGCGCACAAGGGAGACCTGAGCTCTCCCTTGTGTTGTCGGTCGAATTCGTTATAATCGCGCGTTTTCTCGAGAAAACGGACTCACGGGGTTCAACACTACATGGTTACGATTCGCCTGCTACGCCGCGGCGCCAAGAAGCGCCCGTTTTATTCGATCGTGGTTACCGATTCCCGCGCTCGTCGCGATAGCGGCTACAAGGAGCAGATCGGTTTCTTCAACCCGGTGGCCCGCGGTCAGGAAGAACCGCTGCGCATCGATCTGGAGCGCGTGGACCACTGGCTGGGTCACGGCGCCGGCATGTCCGAGCGTGTGAATCACCTGGTCAAGGGTTACCGCAAGCAGCAGCAGTCCGCGGCGGCCTGAGGGCGCCCGGCCGTTGTACTGACGCTTGGCTGCGGTCATGAATGAGGCGGATGAGCGTATCCGCGTCGGGCGTGTGTCCGGGGTCTATGGCGTCAAGGGTTGGGTGCGGGTCTTTTCCGAGACCGCGCCGCGCGCCGCGATCACCGACTTCCCGCAGCTGTGGATGCAGCACGGGAGTGATTGGCGCCTGGTTGACGTCGAGGGCGGCCGCGGCCATGGCCAGGGCGTCGTGATGAAGTTTCACGAAGCCGCGGATCGCGATGGGGCGCACCGGTTGATTGGTGCCGAACTCGCGATCGAGCGGGCCTGGTTGCCACCGGCCGAGGATGGTGCCTACTACTGGGCCGATCTTCTGGGCATGGCTGTCGAGAACAACGACGGCGCGGTGTTGGGAACCATCTCGGGTTTTATCGAGACCGGTGCCAACGACGTGCTGGTAGTCCAGGGGGATCGGGAACGCCTGATCCCCTGGGTTCGCGACCAGTACGTGCTGGACGTGGATCTGGAGGCCCGCCGCGTGCGGGTCGACTGGGACCCGGAATTCTGAAGCGGCGCGGATGCGTTTCGACGTCATCTCGCTGTTTCCGGAGCTGGTCGCAGCGGTTGGCGAATCCGGAGTGACCGGGCGGGCCGTGGAGCGCGGTCAGCTGGAACTGAGATACTGGAATCCGCGTGCCTGGGGCGCCGGTGTTCACCAGGCAGTGGACGACCGGCCATATGGCGGGGGTCCCGGCATGGTGATGCAATACGCGCCGCTGGCGTCCGCGCTGAATGCGGCGCGGGCGGATGCCGAAGCCACGCCGTACGTGATCGCACTGACCCCGCAGGGGCAGCCGATCCGGCAGGCGATGCTGCGTGAACTGGCCGGGCGGCCGCGGGTCGCCTTGGTCTGCGGGCGCTACGAGGGTATCGACGAGCGCTTTATCGAGGCGCAGGTCGACGCGGAGTGGTCGCTGGGCGACTTCGTGCTCTCGGGCGGCGAACTTGCGGCGATGGCGGTGATCGATGGCTGTGCCCGCCTGCTACCCGGGGTTCTGGGGCATGCGGATTCCGCCGAGCAGGACTCGTTCAGTGCGGGGCTTCTGGATTGCCCGCACTACACGCGCCCGGAGACGGTCGCCGGGCGTACCGTGCCGCCGGTCCTGAAGGGGGGCGATCATGGCGCGATCCGGCGCTGGCGCCGCCGCGAGGCACTGGGCAGGACCTGGGCCCGGCGGCCGGACCTGCTGGCCCGGCTGGAACTCGGGGCCGAAGATGCGGCCCTGTTGGACGAATACCGTGCGAGTGGCCATACCGGCGGCTCGCGCACCGAAAGCGATGATTGAGGTCGAGCAATGAATAACGTCATTCAGGAACTGGAAGCCGAGCAGATGAAGTCGGATGTGCCCGCCTTCGGGCCCGGCGATACCTTGGTGGTGCAGGTCAAGGTTCGCGAAGGCGACCGCGAGCGTCTGCAGGCCTTTGAGGGCGCGGTGATCGCCGTGCGCAACCGCGGCCTCAACTCCGCCTTCACCCTGCGCAAGGTCTCCTACGGCAACGGCGTGGAGCGTACCTTCCAGACCCACAGCCCGCAGATCGCCGAGATCAAGGTGAAGCGCCGCGGCAAGGTGCGTCGTTCCAAGCTGTACTACCTGCGCGACCGGACCGGCAAGGCCGCCCGCATCAAGGAAGACGTCAAGGCCGCGAAGTAACGCGACCGGCCGGGGTTCGGCGCATGGCCGAACCCCGGCCACCCCTGGCGTTTCACTATTCGATGTCGGCAGGTCCGATGACCCGCAGCCAGCGCTGTCTCCTCCCCGGAGTCGCGCTGGCTTTTGTGTGGCTGGAATCCGCCGATGGCGAAGTCCTGGCCTGCGACTGGCAGGATCCGGACGACCCCGAGGACCTGGTGCCGTTGGTGGATATCCCGAGCGCGGACCTCCAGGCGCCGCGCTTTGACCCGGAACGCTACGGTCGTGACGCCACGGCCTGGCGCCCGACGTCGGCTGTACCCCCCGGCAGCGCCCATGCGCGCCGGGTGTGGGCCGCCTTGTCGGAGATCCCGGTGGGCGAGGTGCGCACTTACTCCGAGATCGCGACCCGCGTCGGTTCTGCGCCCCGTGCGGTGGGGCAGGCCTGTCGCGCCAACCCCTGGCCCTTGTTCATCCCCTGCCACCGCGTGGTGTCCTCGCGTTTTCGCACCTCCAGCGATGTCGGCGGTTACGCCGGCGATCAGGTTGGAGAGCTGGCCCAGGTGAAACGCCTGCTGCTGGTCCATGAGGGTGTTCTGGGTCGCGATTGACCCTCGGGCGGTTTGTTCGCAGCTCTCCGCTCCCTCCCCGTACTCGCACCTGCGTTGGGTGCTTTTCTCTTTCTAGCCCGCTATTCCGTGGAGGCTGCGTTAGCCCGCCGTGCTCGGGCTGGCCATGGTTCTCGGATATTCGCACGCGACATCAGGGGTTTGTCGCTCAGGGCGCGCCTGAACTGCGCCCGAAAAAAATCTGGAAAGGGGGGAATAATAAAGGGGAAACCATCGTCTGCCCCTCGGTGTTGATCCCCAAGAACCGTTGCAAAACAGCCTTTTAGCAAACGCTAATATAGTCTTTTGTGTTGACAGCGCGGACTCGGGTTCAGCACTCTGCTACACAGGTCCGGGCCAGATCAGTCCCGGGCTCAATCGAAAAAAAACCCGTGTGATGGAGGTTTCCATGTTCAAGAAAGCATTGCTTGCGTTGCCCGTAGCAATGGCTGTTGGGGCTGCGGCTCAGGCCGGCGAATGGCAAGACCCCAATGATGTCCTGCAGAACCTGCTGCAGAACAACCCCGATTCCGCCTACCTGCATCAGAGTGAAATGAACATCATGATGATGCCGGACAACCCGGCCCTGTGGCTGGTCGAGGAAGGCGAGGACCTGTTCTACGCCCAGCGCGGCCCGAACAACGTCTCCCTGGAAGGCTGCGACTTCGGCAAGGGGCCGGGCGAGCTGGACGGCGCCTATGTCGAGCTGCCGCGCTACTTCGAAGACACCGGCAAGGTGATGGACTTCGAAATGCGCCTGGTGCACTGCATGAAGGAGCTGCAGGGCTTTACCAGCGATGATGCCGCCGTCGGCCAGCGTCACGGCAACGGCTCCGACATCATGAAGCTGACCACCTACATTGCCCACCAGTCCTCCGGTATGGCGTGGAATCCGCCGCTGGATCACCCGGAAGAGCAGGCCATGCGCGATGCGGGCGAAAAGCTGTTCTTCCGCCGCGGTGGCGCGATGGACTTCAACTGCGCCAGCTGCCATGGCGATTCCGGCAAGCAGATCCGTGCCTCCGTGCTGCCCGAGATGCGCAATGGGCAGGAATGGACGAAGGCTGTTTCCTGGCCCGCCCACCGCGCCGGTCACGACAACGTGCGTAGCCAGAACCACCGTATCCGTGGTTGCGTGTGGCAGATGCGCCACGCTGGTATCAAGCACGATACCCCGGTCAACACCGCCCTGATCTCGTTCTGGAACGATGCGGCGCGTGGCGAACCGGCCATCCTGCCCGACCTGAAGCGGTAATCTACGGACGCAATAGGAGACACCAAGTATGTTTAAAAAGAATGCTGTTGCGGCCGGCATGGCCGCGTTCGCATCCGTCGCCCTCGCCGCTGGTTGCGCCGTTGCCGATGGAAGCAAGGGTTCGGATGTCGACATCACCGCGATGAGCGCTGACGAGCTGGCCGAGCATCTCATCTTCGAAACGGACAGCTTCCGTGACCAGGAGATGCAGGAAGGCGGTTCCTGGCGTGATCGCATGACCCAGGACGAGCTGCAGAAGGCCTGCTCCATGGAAGGCGATCCGGATGGCGAAACCGCCGGCCGCGTCGTGGCCATGGCGCGTGCCGGCTACGAGCGTCCGGAAGGCGGCGTGGAGCTGGGTGACTGGCGCAAGGGTGCCGAACTGGCGAACTCCGGTTATGGCTACCGCCAGGGTCACAACACGGACAACCACAGTCAGCGTGAGGCGGGCGGCAACTGCTACAACTGCCACGTGTTCGACCCGCGGGTTTCCGAGCAGGGGACCATCGGCCCGAGCCTGCAGAACTACGGTGCCAACCGTGGTACCAGCGAAGCGGTGCTGAATTACGTGCACGAGGTGATTTCCAATCCTCACCAGTACTTCCCGTGCACCGAGATGCCGCGGTTCAACTCCGACCGTCACCAGCTCCTGAGCGACGAGCAGATTAGCCATATCATGGCTTACCTGCTGGATCCGGAGTCGCCGGTCAACAACCAGTAAGCCACACGCTGGTTCTAGGGCAGCCTTCCGGGGCTGCCCTTTTTTGAACCACCGCGGGAGGGCTCGCGGTGGTTTTTCCTGACGGACCCGCGCATGGGTCTATCTACTTTGCGGCCATGGGCCGTTGATCCGGGACCTGTTCTCCATCGGGCCTGGAGGCAGCCGGGCCTACGCCTGGAAGACGCCGGCACGATGATCGGCAAGAAGCGGCAATAGCCGACGCAAGAGGAGACATCAGGGATGCTTAGGAACAAGACAGTTGGGGCGGGCTTGGCCGTTCTGGCGTCCACGGTGCTGATCGCGGGTTGCGATGGCTGGATGGGCGAAACCAGTGGCGAGGTCGACATTACGGCGATGAGCGCCGACGAATTGGCAGATTACCTCGTGCTGGAAACGGACAGTTATCGTTTCGAGCAGGAGGCGCAGGAAGGTGGGTCGGCCCGTGATCGCATGGTGCAGGATGGCATTCAGGCCGCCTGTTCGATCGAGGGCGATCCGGATTCCGGGACCGCAGGCGAGGTGATCGCCATGGCCCGCGAAAGCTACGAGGCGCCGCCGGGTGGTCCGCGCCTGGGCAACTGGCGCCGTGGCGCCGAGTTGGCGCGCTCCGGGTATGGCTACCGTATCGGTCATCGAAACGATGACCATGGTACCCGCGAGGCAGGCGGTAACTGTTACGCCTGCCATCAGATGGATCCGGCCGAGGAGCTTTACGGCACCCTGGGCCCGAGCCTGGCCGGTTACGGGGCCACCCGCGGTAATGACAGTTCGGTGGTGAATTACGTGCACCAGGTGGTGTCCAACCCCCACCAGTACTTCCCGTGCACCAAGATGCCGCGGTTCGGACGCAACAACTTCCTCAGCGAGGAACAGATTGCACACGTCATGGCGTATCTTCTGGATCCGGACTCGCCGGTCAACCAGTAAGCCGTTCACACGGTCGAGGGCGGTCCTTCCGGGCTGCCCTTCTTGAGCCACCGCGGGTACCCTCGCGGTGGCTTTTTGTTTGAGGGACGCATGCTCAGCTACCAACATGACTACCACGCCGGCAATTTTGCCGACGTCCACAAGCACCTGGTCCTGTGGCAGGTTCTGGAATCGCTGCGTGGGCGCGAGAAACCCTTCGTGGCCGTGGACCTGCACGCCGGCGCCGGGGGCTACGACCTGACCAGCGCGCGGGCACGCAAGACCGACGAGGCCACCTCCGGTATCGCACGCCTGTGGTCTGCGGATCCGGTCTGGCCATCCGCGGGACGCACGTTCTTGCAGACGCTGCGGGGGATGCAGCCGAAGCCCCCGCGCCTTACGGAATATCCGGGGTCCCCGTTGCTGATTCAGGCGCGGTTGCGCGAACGCGATCGCCTGATCGCGTGCGAACTCCATCCGGAGGCCTATGATCGGCTGCAGACGCGCCTCGCCGGCGATTCACGCTGCCATGTGCACAAGCGTGACGCGCGCGAGGCCGCGCGAGCGCTGTTTCCGCCGGAGCCACGCCGCGGTCTGGTCCTGCTGGACCCGTCCTACGAGCGCAAGTCGGAGTATCGCGAGGTGGCGGAGATGGTGGCGACCATCCGTCGGCGCTGGAACACCGGGATCATCCTGGTCTGGTACCCCATTCTCGCAGGCCGGCCGGATCACCCGATGCGCGAACAGTTACGCGCCGAGCTGGACGATCCCTGGCTGGTCAGCGAGTTGCGTATCGCTGCCGACCCGGAGCGCCACCTCGGGCTGGCGGGCTCCGGGATGCTCGTGCTGCGTCCGCCGTGGCAGCTGGAGGAGCAGCTTCCGGAGCTGCTCGCGCCGGTCTGGGCACTGCTGGATCCGGAAGGAGCGGGCGGACTTTACCAGGCCGCGGTCCTTGAAAACGGGACAGGCGACCCTACCTTACGACGTGTCGAGAACAATCAAGGGACACGCACGCCATGACCGAAACCCAGACCGAACCCAGCACCGAAACTCGCCGCTTCGAGACCGAGGTCAGCCAGCTTCTGCAGCTGATGATCCACTCGCTTTATTCCAATCGCGAGATCTTCCTGCGTGAGTTGATCTCCAACGGCGCCGATGCCTGTGACAAGCTGCGTTTCGAGGCCCTGGCCCAGCCGGACGCGATCCCGCAGCCGGCGGAGCTGGTGATTGACGTCGAGGTGGACGCGGAGGCGCGGACCGTTACGGTGCGCGACAACGGCATCGGCATGTCACGTGACGAGGTGGTCGAACATATCGGCACCATCGCACGCTCGGGTACCAAGGCGTTTCTAGAGAAGCTGACTGGCGACCAGAAAAAGGATTCTCAGCTGATTGGTCAGTTCGGGGTGGGTTTCTACTCGTCGTTCATCGTCGCCGACCACGTGCGCCTGGAGACGCGCCGCGCCGGCAGCGAACAGGATGCGGGTACCCGCTGGGAGTCGCGTGGCGATGGTGAATACACCATTGCCCCATGCGAGCGCACCGAGGCCGGGACCGAGATCACCCTGACCCTGAAGGAAGACGCTGGCGAGTTTCTCGAGCCCGTGCGTCTGCGCCACATTATCGGGCGCTACTCGGACCATGTGGCGTTCCCGATCCGCATGCGCAAGCAGGACGAGGAGGGCAACTCTACCGACGACTGGGAGACCGTGAACCGTGCCAGCGCGCTGTGGACCCGCTCGAAGAGCGAGATCAGCGACGAGGAATACCGGGAGTTCTACAAGCACGTCGCGCACGACTTCGAGGATCCGGCCGCCTGGACCCACAACCACGTGGAGGGCCGGCAGGAATACACCACGCTGTTCTACATCCCGAAGCGCGCGCCGTTCGACCTTTGGGATCGCGATGCCCGCCACGGTGTAAAGCTCTACGTGAAGCGGGTGTTCATCATGGACGACGCGGACAAGCTGCTGCCCAACTACCTGCGTTTCGTGCGCGGGGTGGTGGACTCGGCGGACCTGCCGCTGAACGTCTCGCGCGAGATCCTGCAGGACAACCGCCTGGTGGACTCGATCCGCTCCGGTTCGGTGAAGAAGATCCTGGGGCTGCTGGAAAGCATCGCCAAGAACGAGCCCGAGGCGTACGCCGAGATCTGGCAGAACTTCGGGCGGGTGCTGAAGGAGGGCCCGGGCGAGGATTTCGCCAACCTGGAGGCGATCGCCAAGTTGCTGCGCTTTGCCAGCACCCATAACAGCGACGACACCCAGAACGTCGCGCTGGCGGATTACCTCGAGCGCATGAAGGAGGGCCAGGAGGCGATCTACCTGATCACTGCCGACAATGCCTCCGCCGCGCGCAACAGCCCGCACCTGGAGATCTTCCGCAAGCACGGGATCGAGGTCCTGTTGCTGTCGGACCGGGTCGACGAGTGGCTGCTGTCCCACCTGCGCGAGTTCGACGGCAAGCCCATCAAGAATGTTGCCAAGGGTGACCTGGACCTGGACAAGATCATCGGCGAGGACGTCGAGCAGAAGGACGAGACCGGCGAACAAGCCGCGGAGGGCGACCTGGGCGATCTGCCGGAACGACTGCAGCAGGCCCTGGGCGACCGCGTGGAGAGCGTGCGGCCCTCGCGGCGGTTGGTGGAGTCCCCGGCCTGTATCGTGCTCGGCGAGCACGAGATGGCCCTGTACCTGCAGGAACTGCTCAAGCAGGCCGGCCAGGAGACCTTCTCCGGCAAACCGGTGCTGGAGGTCAACCCGGGCCATCCGCTGGTCGCACGCCTCAAGGCCGCGGAAGGCGACGAGTTCAACGACCTGGCCTCCTTGCTGTTCGAGCAGTCCCTGCTGGCCGAGGGCGGGCAGCTGGAGGACCCGAGCGGCTTCGTCGCCCGGTTGAACCGACTGCTGTTGCAGAAGGCCGCCTGACCCGGCGGACACCCACCCGCCGGAAACCGCGTGTCCGGCGGGTGGACCTGACGTGGAGCGATATTCCGCGTTACCCTTAAAAGTTCATGTATTAAGAGGGCAAAGCCCATGCAAGTCGCGCAGAACGCCGTGGTGGCCATCCACTACACCCTGACCAACGATGCTGGCGAGAAGATCGACAGCTCCGAAGGCCGCGAGCCGCTGGCCTACCTGCACGGACAAGGCCAGATTGTCCCGGGCCTGGAAAAGGAGCTGGAAGGCAAGGCCGCCGGTGACAAGGTCCAGGCGAAGGTCTCCCCGGAAGAAGGCTATGGCGAGAAGATCGACGCCATGGTTCAGGAGATCCCAATGGAGGCCTTCCAGGGCGTCGAATCCGTCGAGCCGGGGATGCAGTTCCAGGCGCAGACCGAGAACGGCCCGCTGACGGTCACCGTGACCAAGGTCGAGGGCGACACCGCCACGGTCGATGGCAACCATCCGCTGGCCGGCGAGACCCTGAACTTCGACGTCGAGATTGTCGAAGTCCGCGAGGCCTCGGCCGAAGAGCTGGAGCACGGCCACGCCCACGGCGAGGGCGGTCACCAGCACTGATCGCGCCTGGCCGGCGATACCGCCGGCCTAGCCGCCGTTTTCGACCCGCCCCGGTGCCGCCGGGGCGGGTTTTATCGTTTTGGACCCGAGGAAAGTTGACCCGGGCTGCTGCGTATCGATCCGGAGCGAATGGCGCTATATGCGACTGGTATTGCAAACCATTCGCATTAAGGGTAGGGTGCGCTCTGTTCGTGGGCAGTGACTTGGCAATCCGCCGGCCAGCCGCGATAGTCGGATTCCGGGAGATGCGTGACCCATACGCGCCGATGTGCGAGCGGGTTAGCTTCTCTTCGGTCAAGGCGTCTATACATTCGTGTCCTGCGGCGAGCTAGCTCATCCATGACCCACCGTTTTTCCATATCCCCTTCCGGCAGTCGTCGTGCGTTGGCGCTGGGCGTGGCCGTGAGCTTCGCGCTGCACGGCGGGATACTGGGCTCGCTATGGGTGATGCGTGATGCCGCACCGGAGTTGGCTGGCACCCGGGGCGGGGGCATGGAGGCACACTGGGTCGAACTGGACGCAGTGTTGCCTGACCCGACCGGGCAAGAAACGGCGGTCGTTGAACCCGACGCCGTGACCGGGACACTTGAGGAACCGGAACCGGAACCGGAACCGGAACCGGAACCGGAACCGGAACCGGAACCGGAACCAGAGCCGGAACCAGAGCCGGAACCAGAGCCGGAACCAGAGCCGGAACCAGAGCCGGAACCAGAGCCGGAACCAGAGCCGGAACCAGAGCCGGAGCCGGAGCCGGAGCCGGAGCCAGAGCCGGAGCCGGAGCCAGAGCCAGAGCCAGAGCCAGAGCCAGAGCCAGAGCCAGAACCGGAGCCAGAACCGGAGCCAGAACCGGAGCCAGAACCGGAGCCAGAACCGAGTCGTTCGGGCGCGTCCGGGCCGGCCGAAGACCAGGAGCCGGCGACGGAGGCGGCCCCCGGTGGTCCGGTGGGCCAAGAGGACGAGCCCTTCGAGGAGCCGGGGTTCGGGGCGGAGTACCTGAATAACCCGCCGCCGGACTATCCGCGAATCTCGTTGCGCCGAGGGGAGGAGGGTACCGTCCTGCTGCGAGTCCGGGTCTCCGCGCAGGGGCAGCCGCTGGACTGGTCGGTGGAGGAGAGCAGCGGCCACCGGCGCCTGGACGATGCCGCCGAGGCGGCGATCGAGCATTGGGAGTTCGAGCCTGCCCGCCGTGGGGGACGCGCGGTGGAGGGCGTGGTGCTCGTACCGATGGATTTTTCGATTCGATGACAAGGCCGGCGCATGAGGCGCTGCGCAGCCGGGGATGATTGCATGAACGAGTTCGATGTCTTCTACGTGTTTCGCCATGGTGACCCGGTGCTGGTCGCGGTCTTCGCGATCCTGCTGCTGATGTCCGTGGCGACCTGGGCGATTGCCGCGAGCAAGCTGCTGACGCTGATTGGCGTGCGTCGCGACAACCGCGCCGCGTTGGCGGCCTTCGATGCCAGCCAGACGGCGCCGGCCTTCCACGATGCGATCCACGACCAGCGCGGCCCGCTGGCGGTGATCGGTCAGGAGGCGTTTGCCGCGTTCGACGACTACCGCGGGGTGCGTGATGGGTCGGACAAGGCCGAGCAGCGCCTGGACGACCACGTGGTGCGCCGGATTCGCCAGGCGATGGACCGGCAGCTGCTGCGCATGCAGGCCGGCAATATCGTGTTCGCCTCGGTCGGGGCGCTGGCGCCCTTTGTCGGACTCCTCGGTACCGTCTGGGGTATCCATGGCGCCCTGATCGACATCTCACAGGAGTCGTCGGTGTCCATGGATCTGGTGGCGGGCCCGCTCGGCGAGGCCCTGGTGGCGACCGCCGCCGGCCTGGCCGCGGCGATCCCGGCGGTGGCCTTCTTCAACATCTTCAATCGCTCCCAGCGCCTGTTGCATCAGGACTTCGAGGCCTTTGCACACGATGTGCATGCGCTGCTGATGCACTCTGACCTGAAGCCCGGCAATGCTCGCGAGGCGCGTGACCGTCGCACCGATCCGCATGCACTGCCGGACGACGGCCTGCACCAGGAGGGCTAAGCCATGGCCTTCGGACGCATGGGCGACACCAGCGAACCAATGTCGGACATGAACGTGATCCCGCTGGTGGACGTGATGCTGGTGCTGCTGGTGATCTTCATCATCACTGCACCGGTGATTACCCACTCGGTGGACCTGGATCTTCCTCAGGCCACCAGCGAGCCGGTGGACGAGCTGCCGGACAGCGTGACGCTGTCCCTGGACGGAAGCGGCGACCTGTACTGGAACAACGAGTCGGTCTCGCTGGAGCGTCTCCCGGCGCGCCTGCGCGAGGCGCTGGAGACACAACCAGACATCGCGATCTATCTGCGCGCGGATCGTGACACGCGTTACGAACGCCTGGCCCGGGTGATGGCCGAGGTGCGCCAGTCCGGGGTGAGCCGCATGGCCTTCGTCTCCGAACCGGAGGGGGAACAATGAATTCCGGAACGCATCCACCCGGCAAGCCGGCTGTCCGCCAGGATCCGGGTCCGCGCGAGATTGCCAGCGAACAGCTGCTGGGCCCCGCGCGGAAGATCCGCATCTGCCACCGCGGCGAGTGGTACACCCTGCGCCGGACCGCCAACGACAAGCTGATCCTGACCAAGTAAACCCCGTGAAACACCGGCCGCGGTCCACACCGTGGCACCTGCCAGCCAGGGGAGCCTCTCCCTCAGCCAGCCTCCAATCCGCCACCGATCCGCGGCGCCCCGGCGTCCGTGTCGGTGTTGATGCTGGCCAACTCAAGGGAGACAACCATGGCTCGAAACCATCTGGCAAGCCGCCGAATCGCACGACCCGCCGACCACTCGCGCAACTCCGGGGTATGGAGGCGACGTGCCGTCGTACTCGCAATTGCCGGGGCCGTGGGGATTCCCGCGCTGCATGCCGACGAGGCCGCCCCGACAGCCGGCTCCGGAACCGAGGCCTGGCTGGCGCCGGTGCAAATCCTCGGAGACGTGACCGCGACGCAGCGGCTGCCCGGCTCGGCGGCCGTGGTGGGTCGCGAACAGCTGGAAACCGAAGGGACCACGGACATCCACCAGGCGCTCAAGACCGTGCCCGGCGTGTATGTGCAGGAGGAAGACGGGGCGGGTCTGCGCCCCAATATCGGGATCCGTGCGGCGCCTCCGGGCCGCAGCAGCAAGGTGACCCTGATGGAGGACAACGTGCTGATTGCCCCGGCACCGTATTCCAACCCGGCGGCCTATTATTTCCCGACCACGATGCGGATCAACGAGATCGAAGTGCTCAAGGGGGCCCCGCTGTTGCGCCACGGGCCGCAGACCACCGGGGGTGTGATCAATCTGGTATCCACGCCCATCCCCCGGGAACGCGAAGGTTCCATCGAGACGGTGGTGAACGATCGGGGCGGCACCGACGTGCACGCGATGTTCGGGGATCGCTCCGGTGACTGGAGCTACATGGTCGAGACCGTCCAGCGCAACGGGGCCGGCTTCAAGGATATCGATCGCAGCCACCGCGATACCGGCTACGACATCCAGGACTATGTCGGCAAGCTGCGCTGGGATGGCGAGCGCCAGAGCATCGAGGCCAAGGTCCAGTACTCGGAGGAAACGTCCAACGAGACCTATCTTGGCCTGACCGACGCGGATTTCGCGCGTGATCCCAACCGGCGCTATGGCCTGTCCGAGATCGATCAGATGGAGAACGACCACCTCGGTCTGAGCGTCACGCATGACATCGACTGGTCCGAGCGCGTGCGCATGACCACCACGTTGTACCGCAACGAATTCGCCCGAAACTGGTTCAAGCTGGGCGGAGGTGGCGCATTCATTGACGACGCCAATCGGGGCGATGCGAGCGCGCAACGAATCCTCCGGGGCGAGGACGATGTGGCGGGACTGACTTACCGCAACAACAACCGCGAATATGTCTCCGAGGGCATCCAGACCGAACTGGGCATGGACTTCGGGGACCACTGGCTGCGCGTGGGTGCCCGCTACCACCAGGACGAGATGGATCGCTTCCAGCCGGACGACATCTACGATCAGGTGAACGGTTCCCTCGTCTATCAGGAGACCATCCAGCCGACGGGCAGCAACAACCGGTTCGAGGATGCGCAGGCCTGGAGCTTCTGGCTCGCCGACGAGTGGTACGTCAGTGACCGGCTGACCGCCAACCTGCTGCTGCGCTACGAGGATGTCGAGACCTCGCGGACCCAGTATGCCGACACGCAGCGTAACGTCGTGGATTCGCGGCGCTCCAATTCGAGCAGCGTCTGGCTGCCCGGGGCCTCGCTCACCTACGACTTCACGGATCGCTGGCAACTGCTGGCGGGGGTTCACCGTGGGTTTGCTCCCCTGGGGGGCGGTGCGACCGAAGACCAGGACCCGGAAACCAGCACGAACTGGGAACTGGGCGCCCGGTATCAGGGCGACCATGCGTTTGTCGAGGCGATTGGTTTCTACAGCGATTTCTCCGACTTCGTGCAGAACTGCTCGGTGGCGACGCCCTGCTCGGACGGTTCCACCTCCGGGACCTTCACGACCGGGGAGGCGGTCATCTCCGGACTGGAGCTGCGGGCTTCCACGGGGATGGACCTGGGATCCTTCCACGCGCCCCTGGAGGCCAGCTACACCTACACCAGCGCCAAGGCCAGCGCGGACAACCCGGCCTCGGGGCAGCAAGAGGGCGATCGCTTGCAGGGGGTCCCGCGCCACCAGTTCAGCCTTCGAGGGGGCCTCGAGCACGCGAGTGGCTGGAACCACTACGCGGTCGTGAAGTACATCGACGCGACCTGCAACAGCGATGGCTGTAACCGGAGCACGGGCGCATTCGACCGCACCGAGTCGCTGACCACGATCGACCTGGTGAGCCAGTATCCCCTGGGCAGGAACACCGACCTCTATGCCCGGGTGAGCAATGTGCTGGATGAGCAACAAATCATCTCCCGCTCCCCGGACGGTGCCCGGCCCAACGAACCGCGTACGTTCTCGGTCGGGTTGACGCATCGGTTCTGAGCCGGTGTCTCTTGCATCGAAGACCGCACCTTCCTCGGGTGCGGTCTTCTTGTATGGGAAACCGGAATCGGCAGCCCGTCACATTCTGGAGGGCGGGTTTCCGGCAAGACGGATCGTATGTTGGGCTTCCCGGTCGAACGCCCCGAGTGTCCCCGGTTCGACGGGTAACTGTCGGGTACTGGGGGCGAAGCGAGAAAGGACCCTTACGGTAAAGGAGAACACCATGTGGAAATCGCGACTGACGATCCTGATGCTTGCCCTGATGATGGCGCTGGGCAGTGCCACCCTCGCGGGGTGTGACAATCAGGGCCCGGCGGAAGAGGCCGGCGAGAACATCGATGACGCCATGGACGATGCGGGCGATTCGATGGAGGATGCCGGCGACGAGATGGAAGACACCTTCAGCAACTGATTTCCTGCCCTGCAGTACGTGAAAGCCCCGGCACGCGCAGCGTGTCGGGGCTTTTTTGTGGCGGACCAGCGCCAGCTGGTCGCCTGGGTGACGGATCCGGGGCAGGATCAGAGGCGGTCGTCACCCTCGGGTTCCAGGGAGCCGCCCTGCTCGTCCATGCCGTCATCCATCGGGGGCTGCTGCATGTCGCCTTCCGGCGGCTGCTGTTGCTGCATGCCGTCTTGGGGCGGCGGGGCGCTCTGCATGCCACCTTCACCGGTCTCGGGCTGTTCCTGCATCTGTTGCTCTTCGAACTCGTCCATGCCCATGTCGCTGTCGGAGCAGCCCATCAGGAAGACGAGGGGTGCGATGGCCATGGCGGCCAGGATCTTGGTGGAATGTTTCATGGAAACTCCTGTGTATCCGGGGTGAATGTGAACGGAAAAATGACGTTCAATCCAGTTGACCGGAATACCCCCTCATATGTTGCGAGAAGTTCATCACACTCCACCGTTTCGGTGAGGCGATCGTGGCGCTCATCACGTATCCCCGTGCGGTTTGTCGACGCATCACGAACCCGCCGCTACAGTGATGCCCAGGCAATTCACGGACCGTAGTGATGGCGCAATCCTCCCAACCCGACCCCCTCCTCGATCAGGCCCGCTCGGCCTGGGCCCGGGGCGAACATGACGCTGCGATGACCCTTTGGCGCCAGGGTGCCGAGGCGGGTGATCCGCAGTGCGCGTTTAATCTTGGCGTGCTGCTGGACGAGGGGCAGTACCTGCCCCGGGATCCGCTCGAGGCCGCGCAGTGGTACCAGCGCTCAGCCGAGGCCGGCTTCCCGGATGCGGCCTTCAACCTGGCGGTGCTGTTCGAGCAGGGTGATGGGCCGGAGGCGAATCCCAACGAGGCCGCGCGCTGGTTCCATATTGCCGCCGAGCGCGGGAACGCCCAGGCCATGTTCAATCTGGGGCTCAAGTTCGACGAGGGCCGGGGCCTGCCGCAGGACCCGGAACAGGCGGCACAGTGGTACCTGCTGGCGGCCGAGGCCGGTGAGGGGCGTGGTGCGGCCAATCTCGCGCGTCTGTTCGCGATGGGCGAGGGCGTGGAGCGTTCCGACGTGTCGGCGTTCAAGTGGTATGCGATCGCGGCGGAGATGGGGGTTGCGAGCGCCGCGCGGCACCGCGAGCGGGTCGCTCGCGAGCTGAGCCCGGAGCAGCGCCTGCATGCCGGTGAGCGTGCGCAGGAGTGGTTGCAGGGCCATTCGTCGCCCCGTCTGCAATAGCGGGTCGGGCGCTTGCGCTGGGGTGCCCCTGAGACTGAGAAAGGGGCAAGGCGTTGCGGTTGGCGTTGGGCTAGATCACTACGTTCAGTTCGCGGCGCGGCTCTTCGGCCGGGCCGGCCAGGCTGACCGCGAGTTCCACGCGACGGCGCAGGGCCTCGACACCACCACCGCTCAGCGGGCCGCCGTCCGCCGGCATGGCCTCGGCGGAATCATTGCCGCTGCGGAACGCCTCGATCTGGGCCGCCACGCGGGCGCGGGAGGCCATCTCCTGGTCCGATCGCGGGAAGGCCAGTCCCTGATCCTGTTCGGTATCACCGCGCCGGTTGTCGTCCTGTTCCGGGCGGTCTTCGAACGGCCGGCGGGCCGCGCCGGCCTCCGGATCGTTCAGCGGGCGTTCGAAATCCGCCGGGGTGGAGAGTTGGCCCAGGCCCAGCCGGTCGCTTCCGGTCGGGCGTGTGCCGATCGGTATTGCAGCTGAGGGGTTGGAGACTGGGACTTCCATCGTGTGACTCGTCGAGCCCCCTGATCGTTACGTGGCCTTGTCGCCTGGATTCAGGCGCGCACATCCAGCAGTGAGCCGATCATTCGATCTTCGGCCTGCAGGGTCTTCACCGAGGCCTCGATCTGATTCTGGCTGGCGATCATGCCGACCTGGGCGCCCATGCCCTCGCGACTGCCCGCATTCTCGGTGGCCACCGTATGTGCCTGCTGGCGCATGCTGGTCATGCCCTTCTGAATGCCCGCGAGGGAGGTGCTGCCGTCGATCATCGTTTCGAACTCGTTATGGTTTTCGGTTGCAACCCTACGACCGAATTATAGATCAATTAGTTGCACTTCACCGGAAGCCTATCCAGGAAGGCGTCAGGAGGTGCCGAGCAAGCCTTGCAGGCGGGCTTGAACAGCCTCGCGGGCGCCGGCCTGCCGTGCCTGCCATGCAGCCAGATGCTCGCGGCGAGCCTGCCGATCAATCCCTTCCGCCAGACGGGCAAGCACCTCTTCGGCCACCTGTTCGGGGTCCTCGCCGCGGGCGACCAGGCCGGTGTGTTCGGCCGCGATGCGCAGCCGGGTGGCGGCGTCCGGATGGCGCTCGTGCTGCGCCGGGCCGCAGATCACCGCGCTGCCACAGGCCAGTGGCAGCCCCAGGTCCGGAGGGGTCTCGCTGGCGGCCAGGGTGCCACCCGGCAGGGTCACGTCGGCGCAGGTGTAGGCGGCGTGCAGGGTCTCCGGGTCCTCGATGTAGTAGACCCGGTTCTTGCGCGGCACGAAGGACGTCATGAAGCGGTTGTGGCGGATGATCGGCAGGGAGTACTTGATCGCGTCGCGATAGACCGGCTCGTGGCGTGCCGGGTCGGCCGGGGCCAGCAGCAGGATGGCGGCGCTCTTGCGCAGGACCGCGAACAACACGGCGAAGGCGAAGGCCTCCTCGCCCGGGCCAGTATTGGGCGCCAGCAGGATCGGGTGACCCTTCTCGTGGTACTCGCGAAAACGCTCGCAGAACCCGTCATCTCCGGATGGCGCGGGCGGCAGTTCCACCGCGCCGGCGATCGGATCGCCGATCACCTCGACCGGGCCGGAGGGGGTAGCGGCCTCGCGTGCAGCGAAGACCGCATTCCATTCGACGCCTGCCGCGCCGTCACCCTCGGCATTGATCCAGATGCGTGGCACGTGGACCGCGCCGAGGGTGGGCCCCAGGTCCAGATCGCCAGCGTGCAGGGGGCCGATGACCAGGATGGCGCGCGGTTGGAGGCGCGCCAGACGTGTGGCGGCCAGTTCGGGGCGCATCGCCAGGGCCGGGAGGCCGTCGATCAGGTCCTCGGCCTCGCGGTCCTGGCCACAGTCGGTGACGCCGAGGGCGATGGGGCCGACGGACCCGGCCAGCTCCTGCAGCCAGTCGGCGGCGGTCTCCAGAGTGGCCCGCGGGGCCAGGACCAGGATGCGCCCGCTGCTTTCGCCGGGGACGGAGCGGGCGGTGATCCAGGCAGACAAACGTGCGAACATGGTGGGCTGTTATCCGGTCGTCGGGCGAGCGCCGCATTATACGAGGCGCCGCACAGCGCCCGCCACGGGCGGGCTACATGTTGTCTCTAGGGGAATCGCGGAATGGGCATACGCTGGATCATCGGGCTGGTGGTGATGGGGGTCATCCTGGCCCTGGCCATGTGGGTCTATTCCAACCCGGGCGGGATGCGCAGCCAGCAGTTCTCCGACCTGCCCTGGCAGATCGAGGTGGGGGACCGTCAGCGCACGCGGGTGCTGGGGGTCGTTCTGGGCGAGACCACCATGGCCGATTTGATGCACCGCCTGCCGGTGCCGGATATCCGACTGTTCGTGGACGCGGACGGCTCGCGTTCGCTGGAGGCCTATTACGTGAATGCGCGCATCCCGCCGTTCGAGGCCAATCTGATCCTGCGCCCGGATCTGGACGAGGCCGCGCTGGACCGGATTCAGTCCGAAGTCACCTCCGAGCGCCCGATGCCCAGTGGCGCCCGGCGCTACGGGCTGAGCGACAATGCCCTGACCTCGCTGGGCAATGTGCCGATCGTCGAGATGAGCTACATCCCCCGCGCGCAATGGACCGAGGACCTGATCACCCAGCGCTTCGGCGAGCCCCGCGAGCGGATGCGCATCGCCTCCGATCACAGCTACTGGCTCTACCCCGAGGAGGGGTTGGTTATCCTGGTCCCGCGGCGCGGCCGCGTGCTGATGCATTACGTCACCCAGGACCGCTGGGGGCAGACGGTGGAGCGCCTGCGCGACGAGGGGCGGCGCCGTCTGGGCGAGGATCACGGGGATCATGAGTGAGTCGAACCCGACGGATGACCGCCCGTTCTGGGAGCGCCCGCTCGAGAGCCTGACCCATGCCGAGTGGGAGGCCCTGTGCGATGGCTGCGGGCGCTGCTGCCTGCACAAGCTGGAAGACGAGGACTCGGGCGAGCTCGCCTTCACCTGGCTGGCCTGCGATCTGCTCGACTGCGAGACCGGCTACTGCTCCGACTACGCGAACCGCCGCGACTTCGTGCCGGACTGCATCCAGCTGACCCGGAAGGACCTGCCGCACTATCACTGGCTGCCACCGACCTGCGCCTACCGGCTGCGCTTCGAGGGCCACCCTCTGCCAGCCTGGCATCCCCTGCTGAGCGGCGATCCGGAGACGGTCCGCCGCGCCCGCGTTTCAGTGGCCGGGCGCGTGATCCGCGAGCAGGACGCCCCGGACCTGCCACTGATCGACTACGTCGTGGACTGGCCCGGCGAGGTGCCCGAGTCCGCGCGCCTGTGGCGCCCGGTGGTCCGCCTGCCGCGGGAGTAGCCATGCCGGCGGTGGTGGACCTGTTCGTCTACGGGACGCTCAAGCGCGGTTTTGCCAACCACCGTGCATTCTGCGAGCGGGCCCTCCGGATCCGCCCCGCGTCGATCGAAGGCACGATCTTTGACCTGCCGGTGGGCTACCCGGCCGTACAGATCCCCGGTGACAGCATCCTGCTGGAGGCGGGCCCCGATCCCGTGCGTGATGCAGGCCGCCAGCGGCTCGTCCGGAACCCGGTGCCACCCGGGCGGGCCGGGGATGCCTGCGGCCGCGTCCTGGGCGAATGGATCCGCCTGCCCGACCCGGCCTGCACCCTGCCGCCAGTGGACGCCCTCGAAGGCCTGCGCCGCGACGGCCGTGGGGAATATCGCCGCGCGCTGGTTCCCGCCTGGACGGAGGAGGGACCCCGGGCCCTCTGGGTGTACTGGATGCCGCAATTGCCGCCCGATGCGCGCTACCTGCCGGATGGGGCCTGGCCGGCGCGGTCCTGATCCGGGCGGCGCGTTCATTGTGGTCCCGGGACGCCGGCGGCCCGCTCCGAAAGCGGTAGGATGCGATGAGCGCAGCGAATCGCATCGGGTGGCCCATGGGGTGAGTGCCACGTCTTGAACGATGCGATTCGCTGCGCTCATCGCATCCTGCGGTTTCCCTGGTATTCGTGGTTCCGGGGAGGCGCTAGCCGGCGGAGGCGAGGAGTTCGCGGGCGTGGGTGCGGGTGGTCTCGGTGAGCTGGGTGCCGCCGATCAGGCGGGCCAGGGCCTCCACGCGGCGTTCGTCGTCCAGCGGCTGGATCGCGGTGCGGGTGCCGTCCTTGGCGTGGCTCTTTTGTACCTCCAGCTGGTGGTGCGCCTGGGCGGCGACCTGGGCCAGGTGGGTCACGCACAGGACCTGATGGCGCTCGCCCAGGCTGCGCAGCTTGCGCCCGACCACCTCGGCGACGGCGCCACTGATGCCGCTGTCGACCTCGTCGAAGATCAGCGTGGGCACTGTCTGCTGCTCGCTGGCCAGTACCTGTAGCGCCAGCCCGATGCGCGAGAGCTCGCCGCCGGAAGCGACCTTGGCCATCGGCTGCGGCGCAGCACCGGGGTTCGCGGCCACGCGGAATTCAATGTGGTCCACGCCGTGGGCCTGCGGCTTGTCGGCGGGCTCGACCCCGATCTCGAAGTGGCCGCCAGCCATGCCCAGTTCCTGCATGGTCTCGGTGACCGACTGGCCGATGCGGCTGGCGGCCTTCCGGCGGGCCTGAGTGAGTTTCGTGGCAGCGGCATCGAAGGCCTCGCGGGTCTGTTGTTCGCGGGCCTCCAGGGCCTCGACGGTCTGATCGCCGTTTTCCAGGGCATCCAGTTCCGTTTGCAGTTCATCGAACAGGCCCGGCAGGGCCTCGGGGTCGATCCGGTGCTTGCGCGCCAGGCGCAGGTATTCGCTGACGCGAGTATCCAGCTCGGCGAGGCGTTCCGGGTCCAGCTCGATGCCGTCGGCCAGGCGGCGCAGGTGGTCGCCGGCCTCGTCGATCTGGATGCGGGCGGATTCCAGCAGCTCCACCGCCGGACTGACCCGTTCGTCGTGTTGCGCGGCGTCCTGCAGGGCGTGCAGGACCTGGCCCAGCTGCGTGTCCAGCCCGCTGTCCTCCTCGATCTGCTGGCTGGCGGTCTGCAGGGCGGTGAGTACCTCGGTGCCGTGGGCGAGCTGGTTTTGTTCGGTCAGCAGTCGGGGGTATTCGTCCTGTACCGGGGCCAGCTCGGCCAGCTCTCCGCTCTGGAAGCGCAGCAGGTCGAGGCGGTCGGAGGTGTCGGCCTGGGCCTCGCGTGCCTGGTCCAGGGCGCTCGCCGCAGCGCGCCAGGCGCGGTGGGCCTCGCGGACATCGCCCGTCGGGTTGCCGTCGAGGAAGCCGTCCAGCCAGTGGCGCTGGGTATCGCGCTGCAAGAGCTGCTGATGCGCGTGCTGGCCGTGGATGTCCACCAGCCATTCGCCCAGGGTGCGCAGCTGACCCACCGCGACCGGCCGCCCGTTGATCCAGGCGCGGCTCTTCCCCTGGCGGGTCAGCACGCGGCGCAACAGGACGTTTTCGTCGTCCGCCTCGGCCAGGTCCTGTTCGGCCAGCCAGGCGCTGGCCGGGCCCTTGGCGGGCAGGGCGAACTCGGCCGACAGATCGGCCTGTTCGGCACCCTCGCGCACCATGCCGGCGTCGGCGCGGTCGCCCAGCAGTTGGCCGATCACGTCGATCAGGATGGACTTGCCGGCCCCGGTCTCGCCGGTCAGGGCGCTCAGGCCGGTGTCCAGCTCCAGTTCCAGCCGGTCGATGATCGCGAAGTCGCGGATGCTGATCAGATGCAACATGGGATCAGGGCTGCTCGCCCCAGCGCAGCTTGGTGCGGAGCACGCGCAGGAAGTGGTGTTCGCGGGGGTGGATCAGGGTCAGGGCCTGTTCGCGGCGATGGATGCGCAGCAGGTCGCCGGGGGCGAAGTCCACGTTCTCCTGGCCATCCAGTGCGACCTGGGCTGGCGAGCGGCTGCCGCTGGACAGGCGGATCTCGATGGTGGAGCGGCCGCTGACGACCAGCGGGCGGTGATTCAGGCTGTGCGGGCAGACCGGCACCAGCACCATCGCGTCCAGCTGCGGGGTCAGGATCGGCCCTCCGGCGGACAGCGCGTAGGCGGTGGACCCGGTGGGGGTCGCGATCACCAGGCCGTCGGCCCGCAGGCGTCCGACGTCCATGCCGTCGATCGCGGTGTCGAATTCGATAATGCGCACCACGCTCAGCACGTGGAGGACGACGTCATTCAGGGCGATCCCGCGGTGGATGGTGACGCCGTCGCGGATCAGCTCGGCCTCGAGCATGGCCCGGGGTTCGCGCTCGAAGGCGCCATCCAGGACCTCGCCCAGTTCCTCCGGGGCGGTGTCGGGGGAGACATCCACCAGGAAGCCGAGCCGGCCGAGGTTGATCCCCAGCAGCGGGGTGTCGGCATCCGCGGTGACGCGGGCCGTGGCCAGCAGTGTCCCGTCGCCGCCGATCACGATGAGAAGGTCTACCGCGTGGGCCAGCTCGTCCAGCGGCAGGAGCCCGACGCTGTCCGGCCGCTCGAAGCCGTCGATCTCCTGTTCCATGAAGACCTGGCGGCCGCGCTCCTGCAGCAGACCCACCAGGGTCGCGACCAGGGGCGCGGTACGCGAGTCGCTGGACTTGCCGACCAGTCCGACCTTGTTGAAGTCTGGCATCATGCCGGCATTATCCGGAAAAGGGACCGCGACTGCACCCGGGGTTTCTTGACCTGATTCCTGCACGATCCAAGACTGAACCCTTTAAGCACTCGACCGAGTGGAGCGCTGACGATCCATGGAAAACGCAACGATCAATCTGGACGCCAGGGCCCGCACCCTGTTGCGGACCCTGATCGAGAGCTATATCCGGGATGGCCAGCCCGTCGGTTCGCGCACCTTGGCCCGGACCTCTGGCCTCAGTGTGAGCGCCGCCACCGTGCGCAACGTGATGGCGGATCTCGAGGATATGGGGCTGATCCATTCGCCGCATACCTCGGCCGGGCGCATACCGACCCCGGCCGGCTACCGGCTGTTCGTCGACAGCCTGCTGGAGGTGCGCAATCCCTCGCCGGAGGATATCCGTGCGATCCAGTCGGGGTTCGATCCGACTGCCAGCACCCAGGACCTGATGGACGCCACCAGCAACCTGCTGTCGCGGGTCACGCGCATGGCCGGGATGGTGCGCCTGCCGCGGCATCGCAACGTGGCGCTCAGTCAGATCGAGTTCCTGCGCCTGGGCGAGGGCCGCATCCTTGCGATCCTGGTGATCGACGGCAAGGAGGTGCAGAACCGGGTGCTGGAACTGGACCGTGACTTCAGCCAGGACGAACTGCAGCGCATGGCGAACTACCTGAATGCCCATCTGGCCGGCAAGAGCCTGCATGCGGTGCGCGCCGAGCTGTTACGCGAGATGCGTGACGTGCGCGACGACCTGGACGCAATGATGCTGGCGGCGATCGACCTGGGCGAGAAGGCGGTGGGCGACGAGGACCCGGACGACGTGGTCGTGGCTGGCCAGACCCACCTGCTCGGCTACGAGGAGCTGGCGGACATGGCCCGCCTGCGCCAGTTGCTGGAGGCCTTCAACGAGAAGCAGGAAATCCTCGGCATCCTCGACCAGTGCATCCGCGGCGACCGGGTGCAGATCTTCATCGGCCGCGAATCGGGGCTCGACTGGTTCGAGAACTGTTCGGTGGTGACTGCGCCCTACAGTGTCGACGGCGAGGTGGTGGGCGTGCTCGGGGTGATCGGTCCCACGCGGATGTCCTACGACCGGGTGATCCCGATCGTGGACGTGACGGCCCGCCTGCTGGGCTCGGCGCTGGGCGATCACCCGGTGGATGATTCGAAGTAGCGGGCCCTTGAAACCGGGGGGAATGCCCCCAGCATCCAGATAGACAACCCAATCCACCCTGTCCGCCGGTGATCGGCGCGGCGGGCGATTTTGTTTTTCATTGATTTGCGAGGCCAGCATGTCCGAACAGCGGGAATCCCAGGAACAGCCGGAAGAACTCGAGACCCGGAACGACGAGGCCCCCGAGGCCGAGGGTGGCACGGATGATCGGCTGCAGGAGCTCGAGGCCCTGGCCGAAGAGCGCCGCGACCAGGCCCTGCGGGCCCAGGCCGAGCTGGAGAACCAGCGCCGCCGCTTCGAGCGCGAGCTGGAGAACGCGCACAAGTACGCAATGGAGAAGTTCGCTGCCGAAATGCTGGAGGTGGGCGACTCGCTGGAACTGGGGCTGCAGGCGGCGCGCGAGTCCAAGGATGTCGAGCGCATCATCGAGGGCGCCGAGCTGACCCTGAAGAACCTGACCCGGGTGTTCGAGAAGTTCGGCATCCAGTCCGAGGACCCGACCGGCCAGCGCTTCGATCCGGAGCGTCACCAGGCGATGTCCATGCAGGAAGACCCGGAGAACCCGCCGAACACCGTGGTGGCCACCATGCAGAAGGGGTACCGGTTGCAGGACCGCGTGCTGCGCCCGGCGATGGTGGTGGTCTCCAAGGCGCCGACCTCGCCGAACATCGACGAAAGCGCCTGACACCGTCTTTTCGGGCCGGTTTTCGGGGTATCGGACACGCTGCCCCTTGAAAACCCGGCCCGGGGCCCCAGATTCCCGTACAAGTTGGCAGAGAAACACGCTCTGCAGCGCAAAATTTTTCGCATCAGGAGATTTCAGTCATGGGCAAGATCATTGGTATTGACCTCGGGACCACCAACTCCTGCGTCGCCGTAATGGAAGGCGACCAGGCCAAGGTCATCGAGAACGCGGAAGGCACCCGCACCACCCCGTCCATCGTCGCGTTCAGTGACGACGGCGAGGTGCTGGTTGGCCAGTCCGCGAAGCGCCAGGCGGTCACCAACCCCCAGAACACCGTGTTCGCTTCCAAGCGCCTGATCGGTCGCAAGTTCCAGGAAGACGAGGTCCAGAAGGACATCAAGCTTGTTTCCTACAACATCGTGAAAGCCGACAACGGTGATGCCTGGATCGAGGTGCAGGGCAAGAAGATGGCCCCGCCGGAGATCTCCGCGCGCGTGCTGCAGAAGATGAAGAAGACCGCCGAGGACTATCTCGGCGAAGAGGTTACCGAGGCGGTCATCACCGTCCCGGCGTACTTCAACGACTCCCAGCGTCAGGCGACCAAGGACGCCGGCAAGATCGCCGGGCTCGAGGTCAAGCGCATCATCAACGAGCCGACCGCGGCCGCGCTCGCCTATGGCATGGACAAGCAGCGCGGGGATCGCAAGATCGCCGTGTACGACCTGGGTGGCGGTACCTTCGACGTCTCGATCATCGAGATCGCCGAGGTGGATGGCGAGCACCAGTTCGAGGTGCTGGCGACCAACGGCGACACCTTCCTCGGTGGCGAGGACTTCGACAACCGTCTGATCGACTACCTGGTCGACGAGTTCAAGAAGGACCAGGGCATCGATATCAAGGGCGATCCGCTGGCGATGCAGCGCGTGAAGGAGGCCGCCGAGAAGGCCAAGATCGAGCTGTCCTCCAGCCAGCAGACCGAGGTGAACCTGCCGTACATCACCGCCGACAACACCGGGCCCAAGCACCTGGCGCTGAAGATTACCCGCGCCAAGCTGGAGAGCCTGGTCGATGACCTGGTCAAGCGCTCCATCGAGCCGTGCAAGGTCGCGCTGAAGGATGCCGGCCTGTCCGCCTCCGAGGTGGACGACGTGATCCTGGTCGGTGGCCAGACCCGCATGCCCAAGGTGCAGGAAGCGGTGCAGGCGTTCTTCGGCAAGGAGCCGCGCAAGGACGTGAACCCGGACGAGGCCGTTGCGGTCGGTGCCGCGGTGCAGGCCGGCGTGCTGGGTGGCGACGTCAAGGACGTGCTGCTGCTGGACGTGACCCCGCTGTCGCTCGGGATCGAGACGATGGGTGGCGTGATGACCAAGCTGATCGAGAAGAACACCACGATCCCGACCCGGGCCAATCAGGTGTTCTCCACCGCCGAGGACAACCAGACGGCGGTGACCGTGCACGTGCTGCAGGGTGAGCGCGACATGGCCAGCGCCAACAAGTCGCTGGGTCGCTTCGACCTGCAGGACATCCCGGCCGCGCCGCGTGGTGTGCCGCAGATCGAGGTCACCTTCGACATCGACTCCAACGGCATCCTGAACGTCTCGGCCAAGGACAAGGCGACCGGCAAGGAGAACAAGATCGTCATCAAGGCCTCCTCCGGCCTGTCCGACGAGGAAGTCGAACAGATGGTCAAGGACGCCGAGGCCCACGCCGAGGACGACAAGAAGTTCCAGCAGCTGGTCCAGGCGCGCAACCAGGCTGATGGCCTGGTGCATTCGGCCGAGAAGTCCCTGAAGGATCTGGCAGACCAGGTTTCCGACGACGAGCGCACCGCGATCGAGTCGGCGGTGGCCGAGACCAAGACCGCGATGGAAGGCGACGACCCCGAGGCCATTGAGCAGGCCGCGCAGAAGCTGGCCGAGGTCTCCGGCAAGCTGGCCGAGAAGGCCTATGCCCAGGGCGCGGACGCCGCGGGCGAGGCCGGGGCCGAGCAGGCCGAGGGTGGCCAGCAGGGCGACGATGTCGTGGACGCCGAGTTCGAGGAAGTCGACGACGACCAGAAAAAGCAGGGCTGATGCCACAGCCGGCGGGACGCTATGGCGTCCCGCCGGAACTGTTTGAACGCCGCGCCCGGGGTACTCGTTACTCCGGGCGTTTGCGTGAAGGCATTCCGCGTTCGCGCGCACGAATCAGCAGGGAATGACCATGTCACAACGCGACTATTACGAGGTGCTGGGCGTCTCCAAGGACGCCTCGGCCGCCGATATCAAGAAGGCCTTTCGCCGCCTGGCGATGAAGCACCACCCCGACCGCAACCCCGGGGATGCGGAGGCCGAGGCCAAGTTCAAGGAGGCGCGCGCCGCCTATGACGTCCTCAGCGACGACCAGAAGCGCGCCGCCTACGACCGTTACGGCCATGCCGGCGTGGACGGCTCGGCCGGGGGCTTTGGCGGGGGCGCCGGGGCCTCCAACTTCAGTGACATCTTCGAGGACATCTTTGGCGATATCTTCGGAGGTGGCGGGGGCGGCCGCGGGCAGCGGGCCTATCGTGGCTCCGACCTGCAGTACAACCTGGACCTGACCCTGGAAGAGGCCGTGTTCGGCACCGAGGTGAAGGTCCGTATCCCGACCACCGTCAGCTGCGAGGCCTGTGATGGCTCGGGCGCCGAGCCGGGGACCTCGCCGGAGACCTGCCCGACCTGTAATGGGGTCGGCCAGGTGCGCATCCAGCAGGGCTTCTTCTCGGTGCAGCAGACCTGCCCGCGTTGCGAGGGCGCGGGCAAGGTCGTCTCCAGCCCCTGCAAGTCCTGCCACGGCAAGGGTCGAGTGCAGGAGCAGAACACCCTGGACGTGAAGATCCCGGCCGGGGTGGACAGCGGTGACCGCATCCGCCTGGGAGGCCAGGGCGAGGCCGGCATGAACGGCGGCCCGCCGGGTGATCTGTACGTGCAGGTGCGGGTCAAGCCGCACAAGTTGTTCCGGCGCGAGGGCTCGGATCTGCACTGCGAGGTGCCGGTGTCGTTCGCCACGGCCGCTCTGGGCGGCGATTTGGAAGTGCCGTCGCTGGATGGCCGGGTCAAGCTGAAGGTCCCCGCGGAGACCCAGACCGGCAAGCAGTTCCGGGTCGGTGGCAAGGGCGTGAAGTCCGTGCACGGCGGTGGGGTCGGTGACCTGATCTGCCGCGTGGTGGTGGAGACGCCGATCAACCTGACCAAGGAGCAGAAACAGCTCCTGCGCCAGTTCGAGGAGTCCACCCAGGCTGGCGGTACCAAGCACAGCCCGCAGGCTCACTCCTGGCTGGACGGTGTTAAGGGGTTCTTCGAGGACCTGAACTTCTGGTCCAAGTAGTCCCGCAGGGCAAGGACGATGCTTCGCACAGGCCCCGGTTTTCACCGGGGCCTGTTGCGTTGGGGGCGTGCTCAGCCCTCCATGCAGCCCCTCGCTCTGCGGACTCGATTTTCGTGCCAGACGACAGACACGGGGTTCACGGAGGAAAACGCTGTGCAGGAAGACGGGATGGGCGGCGGCATAAGCGCCGCCGGTTCCTCACACCCCTGGATCTAGCTGTGAATCGCCCTTGACCTGCCCGGCGCCGTGTCCTCTGCGCGTTCTGTGGGAGAAGCCGGAGTCCGCGAAGTCCGCGAGATGGGGGCTCAGGTCGAGGTGAAATCGAAGGTGGGGGCGGGCATCGGTGCCTGCAGGAAGTAGCCCTGAACGAGGTTCACGTTCAGGCTGTAGAGCACGGCGAGCACGCTGGCGTCCTCGACATAGGGCACGATGACCTGCTTGCCCTTGGCATGCGCGGCATCGGTATGTTCGCGGATCAACTGCTGGTTCTCCTCGCTCTCGGCCAGGTTCTTCACGTAGGACGGGTCCAGCTTGATGTGATCCGCCTCCAGATGCTGCAGGAGCTGGAACGGGTTCAGGCCGCTGCCGAAGTCGTCGATGCACAGATGGCCGTGCATTTCCTGCAGCCCGCGGGCGACGTGGATCGCCGGCTTCAGGTGGGTAACCACGGTGGGTTCCTTCAGCTCGACGACCACGTTGTCGGCGGGGATGCGCATGCCGTGCAGGTCGTCGTGCAGCCAGCTGACCACGGAGGGGTCGCCCAGGGAGCCGTTGGTCAGTTTGAGGAAGAACTGGGTGGTCGGGTCTTTCTTCAGCTGTTCCGCCAGCATCTGCAGCGCAGTCTTCAGGACCCAGCGGTCGATGGGTGCCGCCATCTCGGTGCGCTCGGCACTGGGCAGGAAGGCATCCGGCTCGTGGATATGCCCCTCGGCGTCACGCAGGCGCACGAAGACCGAGTAGCGCGGGCGATCGGCACCGTGCAGGTTCACGATCGGCTGATACAGCAGTTCCAGGCGATCGTGTTCCAGGGCGTCCTGAATGCGCAGCTTCCACTGCTGGTCGTTCTGCGCCTGGGTCATCTCGCCCTCTGCGGGACGGAAGAAGCGGTGGTTTCCGCCCCCGGCCTCCACGGCCTCTTGCAGGGCGCGGTCGGCGTGGGTCAGCAGTTCTTCGGTATCCACCGCCGTCTCGTCGGCGATCACGATGCCGGCCGACAGGCTGCAGTTGGTCGAGGCGTTGCCGAGTTCGAAGACACGTCCGGTGACTGCTTCCATCAGACCGTGGATGCGGGCCTCCACCTCGTTGCGCCGGGTGTCGGGGACCACGATCCCGAAGTGCTCGGCCTCCAGGCGTGCGGCGATGGCCGGGTCGGGAAAGTGATCCTCGATCAGCTTGCCGATATCGGCAAGCAGCAGATCGCTCGCGGACATGCCGACGTTGGCCCGGATCTCGGGGAAACGGTCCACCGCAAGGGTGACCAGGGCGAAGGGCTTTTCCGATTGCGCGGCCTGGCTCTGCGCGGTCTCGATCATCCCGGAGAAGTGCTGGCGGTTGTAGAGCCCGGTGACCAGGTCACGCTGCGAGAGGTAGTCGATCTTCTCGGCCAGCTCCGGGTCCTCCTGGGCCGAGTCCAGCAGCACCTGGGTGCAGGCCTCCCCCTCGACGCTGGCGGTGGACAGACGCAGGTTGGCCTCGAACGGCGTGCCGTCAAACGCCTGCAGCTGGAAGGCCTGATGGGTCTGGTCACCTTCCTCGCCACTCTGGAAGCGGCGCAGCAGGCCCTTCAGTTCGTCGCGGCTCTCCGGGGCGATCAGGTCCATCAGCGGCAGGCCTTCCACTTCCTCCGGATCGGCAATCCCGAAGCGCTCGCGCCAGGACGCGTTGGCATAGATGTGCATGCCCTCGTGGACGTAGGCGATGGCGTCGCGCGAGTTGTCCAGCAACAGTTGGCAGCGGCGTTCGGACTCCTGCAGCGATGCGTCCATGCGCCCCATCCGCTGGCGCAGCTGGAACTGCTCGGCAGCGCGCACCGCAAGGATGCCGGCCAGTTCGTGCAGTTCGTGATCGACGACGGCATAGGCGCCGGCCTCGTAGTCGTCTATGCGCGCGGGTTCGGGGCGCTCGGTCATGATGACCAGCGGGGTACGTCGACCGGATGCGTGCAGCGCCGCGTCGACGTGTTCCCGGGTCAGGGCCAGGCCGGGTTCGATCAGGACGATCACGTCGAAGCGCCGGCCCTCCAGCGCCTCGGCCAGGGCGTCGCTACCGGATACCTGCTCCGGCCGGATCGCGCTGCCGCGGGTCCGGATACTGCTGATGACCTCTTCAGCCCGGTTCGGGTTGCTGGTCACGAAGAGCGTGCGAATCGTTTCGTTCATGGGGCTAGTCGTCGCGGTTGCGGGTGGTGAATGGCGGTCCGTCGTCATCCGCGATGGCCGGTCCGTCGGCGGTGTCGGGCGTCTCGCCAGCCGGTTGGCGGACCTCCAGGGCCGTCATGCGGCACCCGACCTCGGTAAACAGCGTAGTGCCCGTGCGCTCGCTGTCCAGTTCCAGAACACGGGCGCGCCTGTTCAGCCAGCAGACGACACGTTGTTCATGATCGAACACCTGCGCCGGCAGGAACAGTACCGCCCCGTCGGCATCGGTGCGCTGCGGGGCGAACAGTCCTGATTGCGGGACCCCCGCCGCCATGCCATTGCGGAAATCCTGAATCTGCATGGGCAGGCAGCGATCGGCGAGAAATTCCACGCCGATGCTGATCAGGCTGCCGGCCCGGTCGTCAAAGCGAATCCAGCGCAGGACCCCGATGGTCCAGCGATGACCATCCACGGCACGCAAGCCGACGAGATCCCCGATCAGCAAGGGCTGTTGGGGGCTGTCCAGGCGCAGACGCACGCCGCCGGCGCCGATGTCGTCCACCTGCCAGTGTTCCGGGGGGTGACGCTTGGTGATCGGTCCCGTGGATTCATCGCGGGCGGCGATCTCGAGCCCGCGCCCGACATCCTCCCAGGCGGTCGCGGCGGTATTCGGCGAGTCGTCCGCAAGTGGCTGCAGGTCACGCTCGCGGACGGAGCGGTGCGGGCTGTCTACCAGGGCGAGATCCGAACCGCGCAGCGCGGCCTTCGACATTTCGAACACGCTGACGCCGCGGTCGCGTTCGTGCAGGGACTTCAGGCCGGTCTCCGGCGCTTCCGCTGCCCTGGTGGTCTCGATCTCGGCCTCACGCCGGCTGCCCATCTCCATCAGCAGAAAATCATGGATACGTTCCAGGCCCATCACGCAGATCCGCTGCAGATCGCTGGCGCTTTCGCGACTGTGACGGCGGGTCGGCAGGTTCGACCACAGGCGCAACAAGTGTTCGGCCAGCGGCTGTCCCTCGCCGCGGCCGCGCGGTTCCAGGTCGTCGGGGCGTTCACGAAGGGCGTCCAGCGCCGGCGTCAGCTCAATGAAGCAGGCGGGTTCGGTCGCCGGCGTCCCGCGCAGGGCCAGGCCCGGGGCGTGGTCGCGGTCGAGATCGCAGCGCAGCACGGGAAGGTCGGGGTGTTGTTCCGGGTCGGGGGCGGGGGTGCAGGCAAGGGGCAGGGTGTTGGCCCAGCGAGCCAGCAAGTCCATTTCGCCCATCTTCATCGCATTGGGGTCGGTGCTGCCCAGTATCATCAGCCGTGCGCTCATGGCTTCGATGCGGTCCACCTCCAGCGGGCCGAAGCGCTTGTCGGTGGCGGGCCGCTCGTCGGCGATTCCCTGCTCACGCGCCAGGCGCAGCACATCGAACAGCCGCTGCCAGTGGCCTGGTGGCACGGACTGGTACAGCCGCCAGTGGTGCATGCTCAGGGTCCCAAGCAGTGCGACTGCGGCCTGCAGGGGCGCCGTCAGGCGTTCCGCATGCCGGTTGTTGTGCGGGTCCACGCGTTCGCGGACCACCAGCAGCTCCGCGGTGAGGAGGGCGCGCACGGCGGCGCTGTAAACATTGGCACGCTTGCGGCTGCGGTTCCCCAGCGGCAGGGGCCGCTGGCGCAGCAGTCGCTCCATGGCCGGGAGTAGCGGCAGGAGATGATCTTCCAGTATTGCGACCAGCGTGGCTCGGGTTCCGGGGCGAAGTACGATCGCGTTCAGCCCGTCGAGGGCCTCGCGGATGCGCTGGATGCCGAGCTCCGGCTCGCTGCCGGGCAGCTCCGCACACCAGGCGTCCAGTGCTTGCGGGGTCTGGTGGGGGAAGCTGTCGGGACCGGCCGGTTGGGTGGGCAGCTCGGGCAGGGCTTGCAGCATGGGCGTGTCCAGTGGTTGCTGGGCCGGTTGCAGGATTCTGGCGCTACTTTAGCAGCAAACCGCGCAATCGGTGTGGGTGCCAGTGGGGCTCATTCATGCGCAGGAAACGGTGTCTGCAGGGTCTTGCCGGGTTCTCCGGCGATCTCGCGCGCCAGTCGCGGGACCAGGTAGCCCGGCAGGCGGGCGTGCAGGGCGCGGTAGAGTTCGCGCGCGCGGGCGTCCGGTACCTCGAAGTGGGCTGTGCCGCGGGTGCGGTCGAGCTGGTGCAGGTAGTAGGGCAGCACGCCCAGGCGGAAGCCGGCCTCCTGGAGTTCAATCAGGGTCTCGGTGTCGTCGTTGATGCCGGCCAGCAGTACTGCCTGGTTGAGGAGCGTGACCCCGGCGGCGCGCAGGCGATCGATCGCGGCATCGGCCGGTGCGGCGAACTCGCGCGGGTGATTCGCGTGCAGCACCAGGATGTGCTGCAGACGGCCCTTGCCGAGCCAGGCCAGCAGGCGGTCGTCGACCCGTTCCGGCAGCACCACCGGCAGGCGTGTATGGATGCGCAGGCGCTCGAGGTGCGGGATGTTTCCGAGCCGGCCCGCCAGCTGTTCCAGGCGGGTATCCGACAGGCTCAGCGGGTCGCCGCCGCTGAGGATGACCTCGCGGATGTCCGGATGCGCCGCAATGTAGTTCAGCGCAGGTTCCCAGTCGTCCCGGGCCGGATTGTGGTCGGCATAGTCGAATTCGCGGCGGAAGCAGTAACGGCAGTGGATGGCGCAGGCCCCGGTGGTCAGCAGGAGGGCACGGCCGTGGTATTTGTGCACCACGCCGGGGGCGGCCAGCGCGTCGTGGTCGCCGACCGGGTCACTGACGAACCCCGGGGACTCGATGGCCTCGCGCGCGTCCGGCAGGGCCTGCAACAGCAGGGGATCCCGCGGGTCGCCGGGATGGATGCGGGCCAGGTAGCTCTCCGGGATGCGGGTGCGAAACAGCCGGTGCCCGGCCTGCATGCCCGGCAGGGCCTCGGGCGGCAGTCCCAGGCGTGCGGCCAGGGTCTCGGGATCGGCGATCGCGCGCGCCAGCGCCTGCTGCCAGGCCGGCGTGGATGCCGGCTCGGGTGGCTGGGTTCCGCGCGGCTCGCGCGTTATCATGACGGGCTTTGTGGGCATGAATCGTTTCCGGACGGGGCGGCATGTCCGCGCCACGCATCATCGAGGGACAGCGCGCAATGGCAACCTACAGTACCAACGAATTCAAGGCCGGTCTCAAGCTCCTGCTGGACGGCGACCCGCAGGCCATCGTGGAGAACGAGTTCGTCAAGCCGGGCAAGGGCCAGGCCTTCAGCCGGGTCAAGCTGCGCAATCTGCGTACCGGCCGGGTGCTGGAGAAGACCTTCAAGTCCGGCGAGTCGGTGGAGGCCGCCGACGTGATGGATACCGAGATGCAGTATCTCTACAACGATGGCGAGTTCTGGCACTTCATGGTGCCGGACACCTTTGAGCAGTATGCCGTCGGCGAGGCCGCACTGGGTGATTCCGGGCAGTGGCTGAAGGAGCAGGATATTTGCACCGTGACCTTGTGGAACGGCGAGCCGCTGTCGGTGGTGCCGCCGTCCTTCACCGAGCTGAAGATCACCCAGTGCGATCCGGGCCTGCGCGGTGACACCGCGCAGGGCGGCACCAAGCCGGCCACGCTGGAAAGCGGCGCGGTGGTCAAGGTTCCGTTGTTCGTCGAAGAGGGCGAGACGGTGAAGGTGGATACCCGCAACGGCGAGTACGTCTCGCGCGTGTGAGCCGGACCCCGGCAGGCCCTGCGACATGACCGACTGGCGTCCGGGTGCGGCGCCGGCCCGCGCGGCGCGCGCCCGCCTCCTGGCCGGGCTGCGGGCGTTCTTCGCGGCCCGCGGGGTGCTCGAGGTCGAGACCCCGATCCTGAGCCGGGGCGCGCCGCAAGATCCAATGCTGGAGAGCTGGGAGGCACAGGCCCCCGGCGGCGAGCGCGGCTACCTGCAGACCTCGCCGGAGTACCCGATGAAGCGCCTGCTGGCGGACGGCGCCCCGGATATCTACCAGATCGCACGGGTGTTCCGCGGGGGTGAATCCGGCCCGCGGCACAACCCCGAATTCACTCTGCTGGAGTGGTATCGCCTGGGCCTGGACCACCACGCACTGGCGCGCGAGGTGGTGGCCCTGATCGCGGACCAGGCCGCGCAGTCTCCCGACTGGCACGCGCCCCGGGGGCGCGAGGCGATCGCCTATGCCGATCTGTTTCGCTCGACTTTGGGGGTGGACCCGGCGGAGACGAATGCCGCGGAGCTGGAACGGGTCGCGGGGGACCACGGGCTGGTCATCCGCGGCGGGCTGGATCGGGACGGCTGGCTGGATGCCCTGATCAGCCTGGTGATCGCGCCGGGCTTCCCGCCGGACCGGCTGACAATCCTGTTCGACTACCCCGAGAGCCAGGCCGTGCTCGCGCGCCCTTGCGCGGACCGGCCGGGCTATGCCGCCCGTTTCGAGCTCTACTGGGGCGACCTGGAGCTGGCCAACGGCTATCACGAGCTGATCGACCCCGCAGTGTTTCGCCAGCGCCGCGAGCGGGACATCGCTCAGCGCCGCGCGCGCGGCCAGCCCCTTCCGCCCGTGGACGATCACCTGGAGGCGGCGCTGGAGTCGGGTCTGCCGGACTGCGCGGGCGTGGCCCTGGGCGTGGACCGGCTGTTGATGCGTCTGTTGGGGGTGTCGCGTATCGATCAGGTGATCGATTTCCCCTGGGCGTGACGAAGCCCACCCGGAGGGCTTGTCGCGGCCGGGATGGCGGCACACTATAGGGGCCGTTGCCGAAGGCTCTCATGCAGGATGGCTGGTCTCAATGTCCCCTTGTCGTTTTTCGCGTCGCCCCGGGCCCCGGTCCGGACCTTCCTGGTGTTTCGTATCCGTCGCTCTGATCCTCTTGTTGTGGCTGGCACCGCTGGCCGCACAGGCCCAGTTCGAGCATCTCCCGGGACCGCTGCAGCGGGCGATCGAGAGCCAGCGTCTGCCGCCGGCAAATGTGGGCCTGTGGGTGCAGCGGATGTCCGATGGCGCGGTCCTCGCGCGCCTGAATGCCGATCAGCCGTACAACCCGGCCTCTACCATCAAGCTGGCTACCTCGCTGGCGGCCTTGCACGAGTTGGGGCCGGAGTACACCTGGACCACCGAGGTGTGGGCCACGCGACCGGTGCGCGACGGTGTATTGCGCGGCGATCTGGTGATCCGCGGGACCGGCGACCCCGGCATGGTCAGCGAGGAGCACTGGCGCATGCTGGGGCAGTTGCGTCAGACCGGGCTGCGGCGCATCGAGGGCAACGTCATCCTCGACGCCTCGCATTTCGAACTGCCTCCGGGCCATCCGGCCGCATTCAATGACCAGCCGCTGCGGGCCTACAACCAGCTGCCCTATGCCCTGCACGTAAACGCCAACGCCCAGCGCTTCCGTGTGCGGCCGGAGCGGCATGGGAACGGGATTGACGTGACCGTGGATCCGCCGCTGCCGGGGCTGACGATCGAGAATCGCCTGCAGCCGTCGCGTGGCAGCTGCGGGGCCTGGCAACGGGGCATTCGCTTTGACGCCGATCCCGAGGCGCAACGCGTGACCCTGTCCGGCGAGTACCCGGTTAACTGCGGGGACTACGAACTGCTGCGTACGGTCCTGACGCCGGAGGCCAATCACGCCGAGATGTTCCGTCTGCACTGGTCGCAGTGGGGCGGTGAGCTGACCGGCGACATTCGCCCCGGCGTGCTGCCGGTGCTGTACGACGAACCGATCCTGCGCCATACCTCGCGGCCGCTGGCGGATCTGATCCGGGTCTCCAACAAGTGGAGCTCCAACGTGATGACCCGCCACCTGCTGCTGACCCTGGGGGCGCGTCACTTTACCCCGCCGGCCACGCTGGAGAAGGGTCAGCAGGCCCTGCTGGAGTCGCTGCGCGGGTTGGGGGTCGAGGTGGGTGGCATGGTGGTCGACAACGGGTCGGGGCTCAGCCGCGAGACCCGCATGACCGCGCGCCAGCTGGGCCAGATCCTCGAGGGCGGATGGCAGCACTCGCACCGTCCGGAATTCCAGTCCTCCCTGGCCCTGGCCGGGCTGGACGGGACCCTGCGCAATCGCTTCCGCAACGGCAGCCAGCGCGACCTGCGCGGGCAGATGCACCTGAAGACGGGGCACCTCAACGAGGTCTCTGCGGTCGCCGGCTACGTGCGCACGCAAGGCGGGGACGACCTGGCCGTGGTGGTGCTGGTCAACGACCCCCGCGCGCATCAGGGCCTCGGCCGGAACCTGCAGGATGCCGTCCTGGAGTGGGCCCACCGCCTTTGACGCCCGGCGTTTATCCACCACGAAGCGCGCACGAAGGGTTAGGTTCGCGCGCTTCGTGGTGAGAAGGCCCTGATTGACCTCAGGGTGAGTCGAGCTTCCAGTTGGACATGATCGGGAGGCGCGAGACATCGACCTCCAGGGCCGTCAGCCAGTGTGCGACCATGCGGTTGGAGTTGTTGCGCAGGGTGTAGGCCTCGGGGTGTTCGACAAAGGCCATGTCCCATTCTGTCGATACCTTGCGGTCATCGTGGCCCGCCTGCCAGATTTCCTCCAGCGCCTCGCGCAGTGCCGTAACCCTGGCCCCGGGGACCGTCAGCAGATGCAGTTCCTCCAGCGGCACGCGCAACTGGGTTGCCGTCGCGTCCTCCAGGTCGGAGCCGGTCAGGGATTGCCGGCCGAGGCCCGCCCGTGTGGGCAGGAACAGCCCGGCCAGCCCCTGCAGGGGGTTGATTCGCCGCTCGACGTAAAACGACCAGTCGCCGTAGGAATAGCGCAGCCAGGCGTCCGGGGTCGCGGTCGGCAGGACCAGACTGGAGTGATGGCCGTGGTCCAGGAGTGCCACAGTGACCGGGTCTTCCGGTTCGGCCGGCGGCTGCAGGGTGACTGCGGCGCAGCCTTGCAGGAGCCACAGGGCGATTACGGCCAGCATCAGATGCTCGAGGCGGAACGTGCCTCGGCCGCGCGGCCTGCAAATGCTGGAATGGCGCACGGGTTGGTCAGTGGTGCTCGAGCTTGCCCAGCTCCGAGAGGATCGAGAGCACCAGCGACTCGCCCTGGGCGTCCATGCCGCGGCACAGCACATCCGGGTCACGCTCGCCGTCCACCAGGCGCTTGGTGATGCCACCCAGACGCGCCATGTTGCCCCCGGCCCGGCTCATCTGTTCGGCCATCTGCGACAGCCAGTGCAGCGACTGGGCGTCTCCGTGGGCCGCGCCGTGGATCATCTGGGCCAGCCCCGGTGCGGCCTGCGCCGGATCGCCGCTTTGCTCGGGATCCGGCAGGGTGGAGGGATCCTGCAGGCCGGCCAGGATCGCCGTCAGGATCACCGTGTCCTCGTCGTCCAGCCCCTGCAGCAGGGACGTGTCGCGTTCGCCTTCGAGCACGCGGCGGATGCGCAGGATCAGCTCGCCCCAGCCGGCCTCGTGGGCCTGGTTCAGCACTGGCTCCAGTTCGCGGCGGGTCTCCGGGTTCTGGGTGGCCTGCACCACCAGGTTGATCAGGCCGGCCTGGGCCTGGCGGATCTGCTGGGCATGTTGCGGTTCGATCATGGTGGGTCTGGCTCTTGGTTGTACGGCGGATTGAAACGGCTTCCGGGGGCCTTCCTGCGTGGTTCCGGTGTCCCTGTTGTGGCGAGGTTAGCATGCCCGGCAGTGCGTTCGGCGAGGGCCTGCGGCACAATGGCGGCTCCATTTTCAGAGGATGTCGTGGTGGAAGAACAGACAGCAGTGGGGCTGTGGGTGGCCCTCGGGATTCTGGCCATCGTGGTTGCCGCCCTCGTGGGTTTCTGGGTGGGCCGCGTCACCAGTGACGAGCGCAAGCTGATCCGCGAGCTGGAAGAGGAACTCGACCGGCGCATGCAGGAACTGACCCGCTACCGCAGCCAGGTCAACGACCATTTCGATCGCACGGCCACGCTGTTCGCGACCATGGCGGGTTCCTACCGCGACCTCTACCACCACCTGGCGCAGAGCGCGGAGGAACTGGCAGACAAGCCGACCCGTGATCGCCTCGAGGACCGGGCCGGGCAGTTGCTGTCGCACATGACGCGCCGTGACTACGGCGCCGGTCCCGGCGAGGCGGCCGGCGGCGCCAACGAATCGGACGCCCAGGACGACGAGCCGACCCCCAAGAGTTCCGAGGGCGAGGCACGCAAGCCGGACGAACGCCCGCGCCCCGACTGACCCGTGACCGCGGAGTCGGTTTGGGATCACCGCGGCGCACAGGAAGGGACGAAGAAAACCTGAAAAGCATCACCCGGTCGGTGTAAAGACTGGATGATGGGCAAGACCGCAACGGAGGCGCAAGACGCTTCCGTCACCGCATTCCTTCCGATCTCCCCGCCTTCATGCGCTTCGTGATGAAAGGCCCTTTGCCCTGGAGCGTGCGCACCGCGCCGGGGTGTGCCCGACGCGCTGCGGGGTGGGATCAGAGGGCGGAGATCTGCGCCCGGATCTGGTTGTCCAGATTCTGGATCCAGTTGTTGTAGTTCGGGTGGATATTGCCGTCCGCGTAGTTCAGGTTGGTGCTGTCCTTGTAGCGAATGCTGTATTCACCCGCCGCATAGGGGATCTCCACTTCGGCGACGTGGTCGCGCAGCGCAAGTCGCCCTTCGAGAAGCCCCGGTTCCACTTCTTCCATGCGCCAGCCCAGCGCTGTTCCGGCGGTGCGGATGGCGCGTTCCATCTGTTCGGCGCTGGGGCGTTCACCCGCAACATCGGTGACCGTGGTATCGCTGACGTTGTGCACGGGGACCGTGCCGCGGCAGCCGGCCAGCGCGATCAGGCTGGCAAACAGGATGACCAGCAACGTCCTGGTATTCATGGCGTTTTCCTTCTGGGATGGGTGCGTCGAGAGTGTAGACATGCGTGCCGGTGGTTTCCAAGGGCGCGGCCCGGAGCGGCACGCCGGGGCCTTCAGCGCACCAGGCCCCGCGAGCGCAACAGCCCCAGCGGGCGCATCCCGCGGCGCAGCAGGTGGCCGGCGACCATGGCGATGATGCGCAGGGTGTCCGCGGTCGCGCGGTAATGGCTGGGGCGGTGGTTCTCCGGGTAGATACAGCGTACCGGGACCACCCGCACCGGGAATCCCAGCCGCTCGGCGACGATCAGGGCCTCGCTTTCGAACACGAAGCAGCGCGCCCGGTGATGACGCAGCTCGAGGCGTCGCAATAGCGCCGCGGGATACAGGCGGAACCCCGACTGCGAATCCTGCAGCGGTTGCCCCGAGGCCCAGGCAATCCAGAAGTCCGCCATGCGGTTGCCGAACAGGCGCAGCGGCGGGGTATGTTCGCGGCCCTTGAGTCGGGCCCCCAGGATCAGCCGCTCGGGGGTCTCGCGCCAGGCGGCGATGAGGGCCGGGATCTCCGTGGTGTCGTGCTGGCCGTCGGCGTCCAGGGTCACCACGGCATCGGCCCCGGTGGCCAGGGCATGCTGCATCCCGGCCCACAACGCGGCCGCCTTGCCGCCATTCTCGGGCTGGCGCAGGACCTCCGCCTGGTCCTCGATCAGGCTTGCGGTCGCATCCTCGGAGCCGTCGTCCACCACGATCACCCGGTCCACGTGGGCGCGGGCGCCAGTGACGACGTCTTCGATGGTGGCGGCCTCGTTGTGGGCCGGGATCAGGGCAACGACGTGGCTCATGGCGGAGTCAGGCGAGGGCGCCGTTGACGCCGATCACCTGACCGGACACGTAGCTGGCGCCCTCGCTGGCGAGGAAGCCGACCACACTCGCGACCTCCGCGGGCTGGCCGGCACGGCGCATGGGTACGACGCTGCGGATACGGTCGGCATCGAAGCTCGAATCGCTCATCGGGCTTTCGATGATCCCGGGGGCGACCGCGTTGGCGGTAATCCCGCGCGAGGCGACCTCTTGGGCCAGCGAGCGAATGGCACCATGGAGCCCGGCCTTGGCCGCTGCATAGTTGGTCTGGCCGCGGTTGCCGATCTGCCCGGCGACGGAGGAGATCGCCACGACCCGGCCCCAGCGGGTGGTGATCATCGGCAGCAGCAGTGGCTGGGTGACGTTGTAGAAGCCGTTCAGTCCGACGTCGACAGGTCGGTCCCACTGTTCGCGGCGCATTCCGGCCAGCGGCGCATCGTCATGGATGCCTGCGTTATGCACCAGGATCTGCACCGGTTGCTCGGCCGCCAGGGGCTCCAGGGCCTCGCGGCAGGCCCCCTCGTCGGTGATGTCGACCACCAGCACGCGGGCCTGGCCGCCGTCGGCGCGGATGGCCGCGGCTGTTGCTTCGGCCGCGTCGGCATTGCGATGGGCGTGCAGGATCACCTCATGGCCAGCCGCGGCCAGGGCTTGGGCAATGGCGGCGCCGATGGCGCCGCTGGCTCCGGTAATCAGGGCGCGTGCAGTCACGGGGTCTTTTCCTCGTCGGCGGGTTGCAGGATCACCGTCGCGCGGGCGCTCAGCACCGGCCGGCCACCGGCGGTGACCCGCAGGTCGTAGATCGAGCTGTGGGTATCCGACAGGATGCGTTCGGCGTGGATCTCCAGCGGGTCGTCGAGGCCGTCGAGACGTTGGACCCGCAGTTGCAGGTTGCGCACGGCCGCCAGGTAGCCGGCCCGGGGCGGGCCGCCATCCGCCAGCAGTGCCCCGTGCACGGCCATGCCCTGGGCGCCGTATTCCAGTGCCCCCAGGGCATGCAGGCCGCCTTCCCCGCGCAGCGGGTTGGCCGGATCCCGGTGGCTGTCGGCACGACAGTGGATGGCGTCGTCGGACCAGGCCTCTACCGAATCCAGCAGGCACATCGCCCCGGCGTGCGGCAGCAGCCGGCAGATGGCGTCGTGATCTAGGGTTTCGGGTCGCGATGGCATGCGCGGGATCTTCCTGATCCGGGCGATTGTTCAGGGCTCGATGCGGATGCTCAGCGACCGGCCCAACGGGGCGTCAAGCGTAACATGGCCGGCCGTGCCCCGGGCCAGTTGCTCCAGCAGCGGCAGGGCGCGTGCCACCGGGTTGCTCGCGCGCAGGGCCTCCAGTTCGTCTGCCCCGCAGCGATCGGCGGTGGCGGGTCCCTTGAGGTCCATCTGCAGCCGCCAGGTGGCGCCCTCCACCGGCCCCAGGCGCAGGGCGACCGCGAACGCATGGTGGATTGGGCGCACGCGGATGAATGTCTCCATCGACGGTACGTCGTAGCAGGTGAGCAGCACCTCGCCACCCTCGCACTGTTGCAGCGTCGCGGCCTCCAGCAAGCCGGCGGCCACCGTGGCGTTGTAGCCGGATACGGCGGTCGCCGGGGCGGGGTTGCGGGTGGCGATCGACCAGTTACCGGCCGGGGCGTTGTGCACCGAATTGTGGAACTGGACCGGCGAAACCACCGGCTCCGGCTGGGTGAGCGCGTCGCAGATGCGATCGATGATGTCCATGTCGCCGGAGGACGAGGCGAACACGCTGCGCAGTTGGCTGCGATCGCTGTCGGTTGTGGCCTCTTCCGCCACCTTCAGGGCCAGGCGAATCGTGGTCGTGGTGCGTCGACGCTCGTTGGCGGGGAGCAGCCGCACGGGTGGGATATTGATCGCATCACCCGCCAGAGGCGCCGTGCCGGCGAGGATGGCGCGGGCGGTCTCGAAGTCGTCCAGTCCCGGGCCCAGCAGTCCGACCGCATGCAGACCGATGGTGTTCATTGCGGTGCCTCCAGCAGCAGGCTGCAGTTGTTTCCGCCGAACCCGAAGGCGTTGACCAGGACCCGCCGAACCGGGCGGTCCTCGGTCTCTGCCCGTGCATCCAGGCCCAGTTCCGGGTCCGGGTGCCGCAGCCCGGCGGTCGCCGGCACGAAGCCGCCGGCCAGGCTGGCCAGTGCCTGCGCGACCCCCACCGCGCCGGCGGCCCCGAGGGTATGCCCGGTCAGGCCCTTGCTGCCCACCGCGCGCGGGGTCGGGCCCAGGCGGTGGATCAGGGCGCGGGCCTCGGAACGGTCGTTGGCCGGGGTCGCGGTGGCATGCATCAGCACATAGTCGATCTCGTCGCCTTGCCGCCCCGCACGGTCCAGGGCTTGCTGTAGTGCCGTCGCGGCCCCCAGGCCTTCCGGGTGCGGGGCGGACATGTGGTGGGCATCGCTGGATTCGCCGTAACCGGTCAGCCGTGCGCCTTGGGCATTCGCGGAGGGGCGCTCCAGCAGGAAGAAGCCGGCGGCCTCGCCGATGGAGATCCCGGTCCGGTCGCGATCCAGTGGGGTGCAGGGCTGCGCGGCGACCAGCTGCAGGGCGTTGAAGCCGTACAGCGTCATGCCGCACAGGCTGTCGACGCCGCCGACCACGGCGGCGTCGCACAGTCCCGCCGCGATGTAGCGCCGGGCATCGGCAAAGACCTTGGCGCTGGACGAGCAGGCAGTGGAGACCACCATGGCGGGGCCGGACAGGCCGAGGCGGGTGGCAACAAAGTCGGCTAGCGAGAACATGTTCTGGGTGTGCTGGTAATCGTAGTCCGGTGGCAGGGCCCCGGTCTGCGGGTCACGACGGTGGTACGCGGCCTCGGTGGCGGCGATCCCGGAGGTGCTGGTGCCCAGAAAAACGGCTACCCGATCGGCCCCGTGGCGCTCCACTGCAGCCGCCACCGCCTCGGCGAAGCCGTCCTGGCGCAACCCCAGCTCGGCCAGTTGGTTGTTGCGACACAGGAACGGGGCCAGGGCGCCCTCGAGGGCGATGGCTTCCACACCCGGCACGCGGCCGATGTAGGTGTCCAGCGTGACGCTTTCCAGGTCGCAGGGGCGCAGGCCGCTGGTGCCGCTGCGCAGGGCCTCGGCGTTGGCGGCGATCCCGGTGCCGGCGGCACTCGTCAGGGTGTGGGCAGTGATGACCAGGGGGTCCATGGACGGGCGTATCTGCGGGTTGTGGCCGGAGGGGTTCCCGGGTGGATTGGGCCAGTTCGGCGTTGCTTCAGGCAGTTTGCCGGCGGCTGGCCTCGGGGGCCAGCAGGGCCGCTGCGAGGAAGGAAAATACCACGCCCAGCACCACCGTGAGGCCCATGGCCTGCAAGACCGGAAGGCTGGACAGGGCCAACAGACCGAACACCACCAGCGTGGACAGCGCACACACGCTGACCGAGCGCAGGTTGCGCAGGCGCGCCGTGGCATCCCGCAGCGGGCGGCTGAAGAACACGGCGTAATCCAGACACAGCCCGGTGATCAGCAGTAACGCGATCAGGTGGAACAGCGACAGCTGGATGCCCAGCAGGATCAGTGTGGCCAGGGTCAGCAGCAACCCGGTGCCCACCGCGGTCAGGATACGCAGGCTGCGTCCCGGCGCCCGGGTGACGACCAGCAGCAGAAGGGCCACTGCGACCATTCCCAGCGCGAGCCGTTGCAGGGCCTCGACGCGAAAGCCGATCACCAGTTCCTCGGAGGCGCGGAAGAAGTCGATGTGGCGGATACCCACCCCGTCCAGTTCCGGCACGCTGGCCAGAGGTGCGTCTTCGGCCCAGCGGGTCAGGGCATCGGGGTCATGGACGCCCTGCAAACGCACCCAGGCGATCCAGCCAGTGCCGTCATCGCGGGGCTGGAGCAGGGGTTCCAGGGCATTGCGCAGCGGCCCGTCGGGAAGGCCCTCGGGTTCCAGAAGGTCTTGCTGGCGGGCCGTCTGGATGTCGTTCACGAAGGGCTCGAAGGCCCCGTCGCGGAACCCCAGCCCTGCGCTCGCCACCTCCAGGCGTTCGCGCAGGGTATCGGGTTCCGGCAACGCGGCCTGACGCTCGTGCTGCAGTGCCCGGCTGGGCAGGACGTTCGCGGCATGGCTGAAGCCGTCCAGGACCTCGGTCTCGCGCAGGGTCTCCAGGCCCGGCGTCAGCGCCTCGCTGCCGCGCAGGGCCTGTTCCGGCGTGTCGCCGCTGACCAGCAGGGCATGGCGGACGTCCGGCAGCCCCAGGGCGCTGCGCAGGTCCTGGTCGAGCGCAACCTGGTCCTCCGGTATCGGGTGCAGGGCGGACAGGCGATCCTCCCAGGGGAAGGGGTCGGCAGTCGCGACCACGGCGATCGCGGCCAGGGCCAGCAGGGCGAGGCCCCAGCGCGCGATGGCAGGGGGCTGGGCGAGACCCGTGGGCAGGGGCAGGCGCAGCGGCGGCAGGCCCTCGCGCTGCAAGCGGGCGGGGACCAGCGTTGGCAGGATCCAGCGGGTGACCACGGCGGCCACGGCCACGCCGGTCAATACGAACAGCCCGAGCTGGGCCATGCCGGAGAACCCGGTCATTGCCATCAGGGCATACACCAGTACCGTGCTGCCGGCTCCCAGGGCAATGGCGGGCCACAGCTCGCGCGCGACCTGCGGGAGGCGCCCGCCGTCGGCCCGTCCGTCGCCGGCCGGTTCACCATCGCCTCGTTGCGCATGGGCGAACAGGTGCAGCGGGTAGTCGAGGGCAATGCCCAGCACGGTGATGCCGAAGGCCAGCGCGATCCCGTGCAGGTGTCCGAAGACCAGCGTAACCACGGCCGCGGCGATCAGGATGCCGCTGGCCAGGGGCACGGCCGCCAGCCAGACCGGGTGCGGATGGCGGAACACCGCCAGCAGCAGGAGGGCCAGCGCGACGCTGGCCCCCGCGGTGATCCAGGTGACCTCGCCGCGGATGGTGGCGCGGGAGTCCACCGCGATCACCGCCGGGCCGGCAATCTGCAGCTGCAGATTCGGTTCGGCGAGGTCGCTGAAGGCCGCGTGCGTGCGTTCGATCAGGGCGGCCTGGGCATCCAGGTCCATGCCGTCGGCCGTGCTGCGCAGCACCAGCAGGGCCCGTCCCCGGTCGGGGGTGACCCAGACGCCTTCGGCGCCGGTCGTCGCCTGGCCACCGCTGGCGGCGAGCTGCTCCAGGACGACCCGCGTCTCCGCGGTGGGGTCGCGCGGAATCAGTTCCCGCGGCAGTTCCGGGACGGCGCTGGCGAGGTCGTCGCGGCGGGCCTCCAGGTGTTCGCTCAGGCGGTCCTGGCTGAAGTGTTCGGCATCGACCCGGGGGCTTAGCAGGTAGCGATGCTCGATCAGGAAATCCAGCGCCGGGTCGTCGGGGTCGAGGCGGCCGTTGTGGATGCCGGCAACATCGGGGGCATCGTCCAGGGCCGCGACCAGTGCATCACTGGCTGCCGCCCGCTCGCGGGCCTCGCCACCGGCGATGGCCAGCAGCAGCATGCGTCCGGCGGGGCCGGCCCCGGGGTCCAGGGCGATCCCGTCCGCGCTGACCGGGTCCGGGGCAAAGCCCTGGAGGTCGGTGACCAGTTCGCCGCGCAGGGTCAGCGTCAGCGTGGCCAGGAGCAGGGCGGCCAGCCAGAGCGTCAGGGCAACGCGGGAGGGGTGTCGGCGCAGCAAGGGCTAGTGGTCCTTCAATGGGATCATTACGGGTTCAGTTGGTCTGTCAACGTTCAGGGCAAGGCGCGGCTCGCAGGCAATGGTCATAGCCCTTTACAAGAGCCGGAACGCGGCCATGGGCGTTGACAGACCAACCCTTCGGGCGTTCCTGTGGCGCTCCGCTGCGGCGTTGCGGCGCTTGCCAAGGGCTGCGGCCATTGCCTGCGCACCGCGCCTTGCAGCGAAACGCCACAGGAGCGCTGAACCCGCAATGATCCCATTGAAGGACCACTAGTCCGCGTACTGCGGCGGTTCGAAACGCATGCGGCTGTGGTGGCCGCCAGCCTCGATGGTGACCAGTTCGCGCAGTTCGCCGCCGGCGCCTCTCAGGGTCAGTTCGGGGACCATGCGGCGCAGGGCACGATCCCGCGGGACGAGTTCGAGGGTCCAGGCGTCGATGTCCCCCGTGACGTCGATCTCGAAGTCGGCCTCCAGCGTCTCGCGGTCGCCGGTCAGCAGGGCACGGAACAACCCGGCCAGGGTGGCCAGGGCAGGCTGTTCGTTGAGGTCGATCTCGCGGCTGGAACCGCGGCGTTCCAGGGTGAGGGTGTCGCCCTCGATGTGCACGGTCTCGCCACGCGGGCCGTCGACCTGGCGGGTAAGGGTATCGGGGGGCTCGAAGGCCAGTGAGCCCGAGCGGGTCTCCGGGAATTCCAGCATCGGGTCGTCGCGGCGTTCTTCGAACGCGAGGGTCGCCGCGCGCTCGGTGGTCAGGGCTTCGAGCAAGGCGCCGAGGGTGTCGTTGGCCAGGGCCGAAACAGGGACGAGCAGGCCCAAGGCCAGGATCAGCGTAATGCCGGACTGGCGGATACGCGGGCCAAAGCCATGGGCTCGCCTATTTGGATGCATCGTCCCAGAAATCATAGAAGTTGAACCAGTTGTAGGGGGCCTCGCGCACCCGCGCCTCGAGGCGATCGGCGTAGCGCTGTACCCAGTGTGCCAGGGCTGCATCGCGCTGCCCGCGCGGGGCCTCGATGGTCTCGGCGAAAGGTTCAAAAAAGATATCGTAGCGGTTGCCCCCGCGATAGAGCCCGAAGCACAGGATCACCGGGACCTTGAGCACCGCGGCCAGCAGCAGCGGGCCTTGCGGGAACAGCGCAGTGTCGCCGAGGAAGTTGCAGGCGACCATCTTGTCGCTCTCGGCGACGCGGTCGCCCAGCGTCGCGATCAGCTCGCCGCGATCCAGGCACTCGCGGGCCTGGATCAGGGTCTCGGTACGCCCCAGCGGGATCACCGAGGCGGCGACCTCGGGGTTCAGGGCCTCCAGGACCTGGGTGATGCTCTGGTTGTGGTCGTTGTACATCAGGACCTTGACCGGAAAGTCGTACTTGCCCACCGCCAGCGCCCGTAGGGCCTCGAAGCTGCCCAGGTGCGCGCCCAGCAGGATCGCGCCGCGGCCACTGTCCACGTGTTCCAGGAAGGTCTCGCGGTTGTGTACCTGGATGTCCAGACAGGCGTCCTTGCCGGCGAGCAGGAAGACGCGGTCGAGGATGACCGCCGCAAAGCAGTGCAGGTGCCGGGCCAAATCGCCCAGGCGCGGTTCGCGCCCCAGGACCCGGCGCAGGTAGTTGCGACTGTGGCGGCGAGACTTTGGTGCGAACAGTAGGAAGTAGGCCGTGATCGGATAGAGCAGGGTGCGGCTGGCGCGGCGCCCGAGATTCAGGGCCACCCAGAGGATGATGCGCAGGGCCAGGGGCGAGCCCCGTTCCGCCTGCTGAAACCAGCCGCGGCTCATGCGTCCGCGGTGTCGTGAGTCGTGATCAGTTGGCCGGCACAAAAGGTGACGGGGGCCTCGCCATCCGCCGCGAGTACGCGGAAGGCCTGACGGCCGCCGTGCCCGGGCGGATCGATCTCGACCCGGAATGCCGTCTCGGGTCCCAGGGGTGCAAGGAACTTGACCTGGGGGAGGGCCTCGACCGGCCCGAGACCGTGGGCGTGGGCCACTGCCGCGACCTGGTCGAGGATGACCACGCCGGGCACCACCGGGTGACCGGGGAAGTGTCCGGGAAGGGATGGGTGACCGGCCCCGATGCGGCGAATGGTGGACTGGATGAGGGTCTGCATCAGGGCGGGCGGCTCAGGCGCACTGGCCGTGGTGGGCGAGCAGGTCCAGCAGGATCTGGCGCGGCAGCTTGCCGGTGGCCGAACGCGGCAGGTGCTCGACGCGGACCAGCGGGCGCGGCAGGAACAGCGGGTCCATGCACTCGGCCAGTGCGGCCTGGATTTCGGCCGCGCTACGATCCGGTGCCACCACCAGGGCGGCCAGCCGGGTCACGCCGTGCGCTTCCTGATCGGTGCCCGGCGGAATGAACACCCCGTCGAGTACCCCGGGGATTGCGTTGAGCCGGCGGTTGAGATCGGCCAGGGAGGCGCGTTTGCCGGCGATGTTCAGTTGATCGGCGAGGCGCCCCTCCATGCGGAAGTGGCCGACGTCCCGGACCTCGATGTGGTCCGGAAGCGGGACCGCTTCGGGGTGCTGGGGTCCCTGGACGCGCGCGAGGCCGTCGTCATTGCGGCGCAGTTGCACCCCGGGGTAGGCCGTCCAGTCGGATTCGCGGGTGGTGCGGCGGGTCGCAATGGCGCCGGCCTCGGTGCAACCGTAGATCTCGTCCAGCCGGCAGCCGAACACCCGTTCGGCCTGGCCGGCCGTTTCCGGGTCCAGGGGCGCGGTTGCGCAGAGGATGCGTTCCGGGGTCGGCCACTCCAGCCCCGCACGCAGGCAGGCGCTCAGATGAAAAGGTGTGGTGACCAGAACGGCCGGGGTGCAGTCCGCCAGTGCGGCACGGATGTCCTCGGGGTAGAACGGGCGTCCGGCGAGCAGGGTGGCGTGCCCCAGCAGGGCGTACAGGAGCGTGGACTCCAGACCGTACATGTGCTGCGGCGGGACCGTGCCGATCAGGGTCGGTCCGGAGCCATCCACCAGATCGAAGCATTCCAGCGCCTGGCAGGTGACAGCATGCAGGGCCTCCCAGCTCCGCGCATGGGCCGTGGGGGTGCCGGTGCTACCGGAGGAGAAGGCCAGAACGGCGGTCTGGTCGGCGGGGATCTCGGGGATCGCCCCGGTGGCCTCGCCCGCTTCGCCGCAGGCGGACACCCGCAGGATCGGGATTGCGATCTCGGCATCCGGGCCGTCGACCAGGGCAGGCGCGTCCGGGTATTGGCTGGCGATCTCGGCCAGGGTAGTGCTCCCGCGGTTCGGGGGCAGCAGATTGACCTGGCCGCGCAGCAGAATGGCGGCAAAGGCGACCGCGAAGTGGTAGCGGTCCTGGCACAGGTTGAAGGCCGCCCGCGCCTGCGGCAGGCGTGCGGCCAGCGCCTGCGCGTCGGCGAGGAAGGCGGCGCGCGAGATCGCCCGATCGCCGATGCGCGCCAGCGGGGCGGGCGTGTCGGCGATCAGTGGTCGAGTGACCTGCGGGGTATCTGTCACGGGTGCCTCAGCATCCGGTGGTGATCGACCCGCGCCAGCTCCATCAGATAGGCCAGGAAGCCGTTGTGCGGCTCGTCGCGCAGGAGCCAGCGGCGCAGCGGATACTCCAGCAGGAACAGGCCGGCCAGCAAAAGGTAGTTGATCCCGTTGGCAAACAGGGCCCAGGTGGTGGCGGTGGCGAACAGCGCCAGCCAGGCGGACACGATCGCCAGTCCGGCACACAGCAGGGCCCAGGTAATGGTGAGGTTGCGCGTGTAGCGGTGCACCGCGGGGGTGTCGGAGGCCCCCATGGCCAGGGCATAGCGCGTGATCAGCGGGGTGGAGTCGCTGCGTAGCGAACGCGCGAACAGAAGCGACAAGAGCCCCATGATGAGTACCGGCAATGCGTACAGCAGCCAGGTGGCCATCCCGCCGAGGAGCAACAGGCTTATGCCCACGGCCAGGCTCGCGGCGAGCACGCCACGTCCGGCGGCGGCCAGCGAGGCCCATGCAGCCACCAGGATCAGGCTGGCCAGGACCGCCAGCGGCACCAACGGGATCTCGAAGGTCACGCCGAGGACGACCGCGACCGGATAACTCAGGGCCACGCAGGCGGCGAGTGGGGTGTTCACGATGTGGCTCGGTTGGCCTCGATATGGGCGCTCAGCGCACGCAAGGACGCGAAGATCTCGCGGTTGTTTTCGTCATCCGACCGGATCTGGACGCCGTAGGCGCGGGAGATGGCCAGGGCCAGCTCCAGGGCATCGATGGAATCCAGCCCCAGCCCTTCACGGAACAGCGCATCTTCCGGCTCGATTTCCTCCGGCGCGACCTCCTCCAGATTAAGGCTGTCCACGATCAGTTGAGCGACTTCCTGTTCGAACGCTGTTTGTGATGGCACGTGTTCCCCCGGTGCAGTGATGTGCGCATTTTGTGATCGCCTCCGAACTTGCCGTTCGCGCGAGGGTCACCCTGCTGTGGGCGCCGATGATACCCACACCCGAGGGGCCGTGGTACCCTCGCGACCAGACCGGGTCGCCTTATCTGGGGTTGCGGGCGGGCAAGCGGAGACGTGATTTGAGACAACCGGGACAGGAAGCCGTAACCGACGGGCGCTGCCAGGTGGTGGTGATCGGAGGAGGCCCCGCCGGCTCCACGGTGGCCTCCCGACTGGCGCAGAAGGGGCGCGACGTGGTGCTGCTGGAAAAGGCCCGGCATCCACGCTTCCACATCGGCGAATCCCTGCTGCCGATGAATATGCCGCTGTTCGAGGAACTGGGCGTGGCCGAGGCCATCGCGGCAATCGGCATCCCCAAGCACGGGGCCGAGTTCACCATCCCCGAGGCGCCCGACGCGCCGCGAACCTATTATTTCGAGCGTGCCCTGAATGAGGATACGCCTGCGTCGGCATGCGAGGTGCGGCGTTCGGAGTTCGACCACCTGCTGCTGGAAAACAGCGCCCGCCTGGGTGTGCGGGTGCTGGAAGAGGTCACTGTGTTCGATGTCGCCCTGGCCGATCCCGCCAAGGGCGGGACCCAGCAGGTCACCGCGCGCGATGCTTCCGGCAACACGCTGGAGTTCGAGGCCGATTTCGTGGTCGACGCCTCCGGTCGCGATACCTTCCTGGCGCGCCGTCTGGACCTGAAGGCGCGCAACCCGGAACACAACAGCGCCGCGATCTTCGGGCACTTCAACAACGTGCCGCGGCGTGCCGGGCGCGATGCCGGCAACATCAGTATCTACTGGTTCCAGCACGGCTGGATCTGGATGATCCCGTTGCGCGACGGGGCGATGAGCGTGGGCGCGGTCTGTTTTCCCGAATACCTGAAGACGCGCAAGACCAAGCCCGAGACGTTCCTGTGGGACACGCTGAAGCTTTGCCCGCCGGCCTTCGAACGCATGCAGGGCGCGGAGCTGGCTGGCCCGGTCAACGCCACCGGCAATTTCTCCTACCGCTCCAGTCAGGCCCACGGCCCGGGTTATCTGCTGGTCGGCGATGCGTTCACCTTTGTCGACCCGGTGTTCTCCAGCGGGGTCTATATCGCGATGTCGGGGGGCTTCCGCGCCGCCGATGCGGTGGATCGCTGCCTGGAGCATCCGGCGCGCTCCGCACGCTATCTGCGTGCTTTTGAGCGCGACGTGCGCCGTGGCGTCCGCCGTTTCTCCTGGTTGATCTATCGTTTCAACAGCCCGGTGATGCGCAAGCTGTTCATGGGTCCGCGCAATACCTTCGGGATGGAGCAGGCGGTGATCTCGCTGCTGGCCGGGGATGTCTACCGCAATACCCGTGTGCAGTGGTCCCTGCGCGCCTTCAAGACGGTGTACTACGTGCAGATGGCGCTGAACCTGCCGCGGGCCCTGGCCTTCTGGGCGCGGCGCCGGCGCAACGCGCGGCTGCACTTCACCGGCGGCACCACGCCCGAAGACGAGGCCTGAGAAGGCTCCCGTGGACGAGGTGCGCGTCGGACTGGGTCGCATCGGGCCGGACGGCCTGGCGACCTTTGCGCTGTCGAATCTGATCATCCTGGCCACCGGCGGCTTGTCCTGGCTGGCGCTGTGGCTCTACACCGTGCACTGGTCGCGGCGGCGGCGCTGCCCCGGGCGCGGGGACTGCATCCTGGTGCTGGGGCAGCAGCTGGAGTCGGGGGCGCCCGGTCCGGGCTATCGCCTGCGCCTGCTGCGTGCCGTGCGTCTGGCGCGCCGGAACCCCGATGCCCGGATCCTGGTGCTGGGCGGGCAGACCTCCGTTGGGGCTCCCAGCGAGGCCGCCGCGGGCGCGGCCTTTCTGCAACACCACGGGATCGCGGCGACGCGCATCCGTACCGAAGACGCCTCGCGGCATACGCTGGAGAATCTGCGCAATGCGCGCGATCTGCTGACGGCGACGGCGGAGGCCGGTGATGCGCCCCTGGTGCTGGTGACCAGTCGCTTCCATCTCGCCCGGGCGGTTGCCATCGCGCGCGGCATGGGATTGCGCGTCTGCCCCTGTCCGGCGGAGCCGGGCTCCACCGTATCGGCGGCGCGACTGGCGCGCGAATGCTGGATGCTGCACTGGTACCACACCGGCCGCACCCTGGCGCGCCTGATCCGCCACCGGGGTATGCTCGAACGGATCAGCTGATGTTCTTCAAGCGCGAAGCGCACGAAGACACGAAGGCGGGCAAGAGCGATCAACAGGGATTCAAGGGGTATGGGCCCGAGGCTATTACCGCCTTGGGTGCAGCCGGTCCTCAGTATGGCCCGTCAGCCTGGATCCTTCCCGTCTCCCGTCAATGCTTTTCCGGTCTGCTGCGTGTGCCTCGTGGTGAACAGCGCCCTCACATCGCGCGGATGCGTTCGCGCTGGGCGGCCAGCTGGTCGCGGGTGGCGTGCATCTCGGCGACGCGGTCGCGTTCCTTTTGCACCACGTCGGCCGGGGCGCGGTCGACGAAGCTCGCGTTGGAAAGCCGCTGCTCGCTCTGTTCGAGGTTCTTGTCGAGCTTGCCGATTTCCTTGTCCAGGCGCGCGAGCTCGGCGTCCTTGTCGATCAGCCCGGCCAGCGGGATCAGCAGCTGCATGTCGTCGACCAGGGCCATCGCGGATTCCGGGGCCTCGTCGGCCGTGTCCAGCCAGGTGACGCTCTCGGGCTTGGCGAGGAACTCCAGCAGGCCGCGGTGGCGGGTGTAGCGCTCCTGGTCGGCGTCGGTCCAGTTCTTTACCAGCACCGGCAGCGGTTTGGCGGGGGCGATGTCCATCTCCGCGCGGATGCGGCGCAGCCCGGTGATGAAGTCCTTCACCCAGTCGAGCTCGGCCGTGGCGGTCGCGTCACGCGGGAAGCCGTCGCGGCCGGGCCAGGGGCGCTGCACCAGGAATTCGATGTCATCCGTGATGCCGGCATGCGGTTTCACGTTGGTCCAGATGGCCTCGGTGATGAACGGGGTCACCGGGTGCAGCAGGCGCAGCAGGGCCTCGAGCACGGTGACCAGGGTATTGCGTGTGGCGCGCTTGACCGCCTCCGGCGTGGCGTCGTCGTTCAGCACTGGCTTGGTCAGCTCCAGGTACCAGTCGCAGTAGTCGTGCCAGGTGAACTCGTAGAGCGTCTGCGCGGCGAGGTCGAAGCGGTAGGCATCGAGCTGCGCCGTGGCGGTCTCGGCAGTGGCGGCCAGGCGGTCAAGGATCCAGCGGTCGGCCAGCGTGCGGTGCTCCGGGGTATCGGTCGCGGCGGAGCAGTCGTGGCCCTCGACGTTCATCAGCACAAAGCGCGAGGCGTTCCACAGCTTGTTGCAGAAGTTGCGGTAGCCCTCGATGCGGCCAAGGTCGAACTTGATATCGCGCCCGGTGGTGGCGAGTGCCGCCAGGGTGAAGCGCAGGGCATCGGTGCCGAAGGCGGGGAAGCCGTCGGGGAAGGCCTTGCGCGTGGCCTTCTCGATCTTCTGCGCCATCTGCGGCTGCATCAGGCCGCGGGTGCGTTTGGCGACCAGGTCGTCGGCGCTGATGCCGTCAATGAGATCGATCGGATCGATCACGTTGCCCTTGGACTTGGACATCTTCTGGCCTTCCGAGTCGCGGATCAGGCCGGTGACGTAGACCTCGCGGAAGGGCACGTCCCCCATGAAATGTTCGCCCATCATGATCATGCGGGCGACCCAGAAGAAGATGATGTCGAAGCCGGTGACCAGCACGCTGGTCGGGTAGAAATCCTGGAGCTCCTGAGTATTCTCCGGCCAGCCGAGGGTGGAGAACGGCCACAGCGCCGAGCTGAACCAGGTGTCCAGCACGTCTTCGTCCTGTTCGAGCACCACGTCTGCGCTCAGGCCATGCTTTGCGCGCACCTCGTCCTCGGAGCGCCCGACGTACACGTTGCCGTCGGTGTCGTACCAGGCCGGGATGCGGTGGCCCCACCAGATCTGGCGCGAGATGCACCAGTCCTCGATGTTGCGCATCCATTCGAAGTAGGTCTTCGACCAGTTTTCCGGCACGAAGCGGATGCGGCCGTCCTCCACTGCCTTGATCGCCGGTTCGGCCAGCGGGCCGGCCTTCACGTACCACTGGTCGGTCAGGTAGGGCTCGACCACGGTGCCGGAGCGGTCGCCGCGCGGGACCATCAGCTTGTGGTCGTCGATCTTTTCGAGCAGTCCTTCTGTATCCAGGTCGTCGACAACCTTCTGCCGGGCCTGGTAGCGGTCCAGCCCGCGATAGGCGGCCGGCACGTTGTCGTTCATGCAGGCGTCGATGGTCAGGATGTTGATCACCGGCAGGTCGTGGCGCTGCCCCATCGCGTAGTCGTTGAAGTCGTGCGCCGGGGTGATCTTCACGCAGCCGGAGCCGAACTCGGCCTCGACGTAGTCGTCGGCGATGATCGGGATCTCGCGCCCGACCAGCGGCAGCCGGATGGTCTTGCCGATCAGGTGCTGGTAGCGCTCGTCCTCCGGATGCACTGCGACGGCGGTGTCGCCCAGCATGGTCTCCGGGCGGGTGGTCGCGACGGTCAGATGGCCAGAGCCGTCGGCCAGCGGATAGCGGAAGTGCCACAGGTGGCCGACCTCTTCCTCGGACAGGACCTCGAGATCGGAGAGCGCGGTGTGCAGCACCGGGTCCCAGTTGACCAGGCGCTTGCCGCGATAGATCAGGCCCTCCTCGTGCAGGCGCACGAAGACCTCGCGCACCGCGTCGGACAGCCCGTCGTCCATGGTGAAGCGCTCGCGCGACCAGTCCATGGAATCGCCCAGGCGGCGCATCTGGCGGGTGATGGTGCCGCCGGATTCGGCCTTCCAGTCCCAGACCGCCTCGAGGAACTTCTCGCGCCCGAGGTCGTGGCGGCCCTTGCCATCGGCGGCCAGCTGGCGTTCGACGACCATCTGGGTGGCGATCCCGGCGTGGTCGGTGCCGCCCTGCCACAGGGTGCGGTCGCCGTGCATCCGCCGATAGCGGATGAGGGTGTCCATCAGGGTGTGCTGGAAGGCATGTCCCATGTGCAGGGTGCCGGTCACGTTCGGTGGCGGCAGCAGGATGCAGTAGTTGGCCTCGCCCGTCGCCGGCGGCGCGAAGACGTTCGCGCCCTCCCAGCGGTCGTACTGGGTCTGTTCGATGCTTTTCGGGTCGAAGCTCTTGTCCATGATCGCGGGCGCGCTCGGGTCGGAGTGTAGGGAAAGCCGCGCATTATAACGGCGCGGCGCGCTGGCCGCCCGGGGGATATGCCGTTGGCCGGCTGTCTGTCGTGCAGGCTGGTCCTGGTTCGTCGTCCGGAGTTTACGGTGGCTTCGGTCCGCCGCTTGCCGAGCGCTCTCTCGCGAGCGCACCGCGAGGTACTTTCTTGCTTGCCCAAGAAAGTACCCTTCGAGGCGCACCCGGATTCCGCCCGGGAACCTTGCTCCAGGGCCCTCGGGCCGGCGGCGCTGAACTCGCTACGCTGCGTTTCGCTCAGACATCCAGCGCCCCATGTCTATTGTTAACTGGCCGGCCCATCACGCCCTCCGCGAGGGGCTCCATACGGGGGAGAAGGTCAAAACAAACGGTACCCCGTAGGGTGCCGTTGAGCGCAGCGAAACGCACCATCTCCCACGCCGTGCGAAACCCTGATGCGATTCGCTACGCTCATCCGCATCCTACCCCCTGGCGCCCGCTACGCGGGCGCGGTACGCCATGGCCGCAGGCCGAGCGTGCCCAGATGCCGGAACAGCCTGCCTCCATCCAATGGCACAGGCCTTCGGACCGCCGTTGTCTTGACCTTCCTCCCCGTTGTCGTCGCGCCGAGTGGAGAGGCTTTTCGCGGGATTGATGTCTGTGGGTGTCGCAGCGTAGCGAGTTCAGCGCCGCCCGCGAAAAGCCTCGGAGCGAGGGAAACCCCGGCCCGCGCAGCGGGCCGGGGTCGCGGCAGTCGGGCGTGTTTCTTGGGTACTTCTTTGCACGAGCAAAGAAGTACCTCGCGGTGCGCTCGCGAGAGAGCGCGTGGCAGGCGGCGGACCGGAGGCACCGTAAACACCGGATGGCGAACCGGGACCAGCCACAACAAGGCAGGCGGTGGACCGGAGGCAATGTAGACACCTGAGGCCGAACTGCGCCCGGGCCCGACGCTGCGAGGACCCTGGTCAGGTGGTGGCGGTGTGGTCGAGCAGGGCGCGGTAGCCGGTGCGGTAGTCGGGATACTGGAGGCGATAGCCACTGGCATGCAGGCGCTTGTTGCAGCAGCGCTTGCCGGAGACTTCGCCCTCGGGCATCGGCGGTGTGCCGGGCGGATCGATCTCCATCGCCTGTGCCAGCCAGGCGAGCAGCTCGTGGCGCAGGGCGGGCTCGTCATCCACGCCCAGATAAATCGGGTCGGGGTCATCCAGATGGAACAAGTGGGTCAGCAGGCCCACGCAGTCATCGCGGTGGATGCGGTTGGTCCAGACCGGCGCTTCGTGCTGACCACGCACGCCCTCGCGTACCTTGCGCAGGTGGTACTCGCGCCCCGGGCCATAGATGCCGCCAAAGCGCACGACCACGCCGGGAAAGGGACTGTCGGCGAGCAACTGCTCGGCTTCCCGCAGGGCGCGCCCGGAGAACCGGGTGGGTTCGGTGGAGCTGGTCTCGTCCACCCAGCGGCCGTCGTCGGCGCCGTAGACCGAGGTGCTGGAGACGAATACAACGCGGCGCGGCCGCTGGCGGGCCCGTTCCAGTGCGGTCAGGGTGTTGCCCAGGCCGTCAACATAGGCGCGACGATAGGCGGGCTCGGTGAACTCGCCCGGGGTGGCGATGAAATAAACCGTGTCGAGCGCCGGCGGCAGCTCCGGCAGGCCGTCCGCGACGCCGAAGTCGCCGGCCAGGGGCTGGATCGACTTGGGGATGTGCTCCGGCCGGCGGCGCAGGCCCCAGACGGAGTGTCCGCCGTGGGCAAGTTGCTGGCCAACGGCACCGCCGAGATCGCCGCAGCCCATGATCAGGATGTTGGCCATTGTTCCCTCCGGGATCGTGATACGCACGCTACCGATTTCGCTGGCGAAAGACCAGTGCCAAAGTGAGGGTTCGACCGTGGGCGATAGCTCGGGCATGCTGACTGGAGCGCAGATGAACGGGAGATGGGGCTTGGGCAAGGCGAGCCGAAAGAAGGTCGATACGTGTGCCTGCGGGTCCGGGCAGGACCGTGCCGCCTGCTGTGGGCCGTATCTGGATGGTACGGCCTCGGCACCCACGGCGGAGGCGCTGATGCGCTCGCGTTATGCCGCGTTTGTGGAAGGGCGTGAGGACTATCTGCTGGCGACCTGGGCGGCCGCGACACGCCCGGCATCCATGGAGCTGGATTCGGAACAGCGCTGGCTGGGGCTCGCGATACGCGCGACCGAGGCGGGTGGGCCGGACGACGAGGCAGGCTGGGTCGAGTTCATTGCCCGGTCACGGGTGCGCGGCCAGGGCGTACGCCTGCACGAGCGTAGTCGTTTTCGCCGCGAAGACGGGCGCTGGGTGTATGTCGACGGGGAGTTTCCGGGCGCATGACAGCCGCTTCGGATGCGGTCGCGTCACCGGTCCATCCGGCATTGCTGGATCGGGTGCTGGAGTGCCTGCGCATGCAGTCGGACGGGCTGACCGAGCACGCCCTGATCACGCAGTTGCGCGACGCGGGCGTGGAGCCGTTTGCCGGTGCGCGGCTGCAGGAGTCGCTGAGCCTGTTCCAGACGCACTTTGTGCTGTTCCACTGCCTGTACCGGCTGCGCGACACGCTGGCGGGGCAGGGCGAATGGTTGCGCATCCACTGCCTGGATATCGGCATCGAGCCTGGGCGGGGCGGCGCGGTCGGCGGGTTGCCGGCGACGCATGATCCACTGCGGGCCTATTACCTTGACCTGGCGCAGCTGGAAACCATGGATGCGGCGGCGGTGGAGGCGCTTCTGGGTGAGTTCTGGTCGCAGCTGGGGCGTGACCAGCAACGCGAGCAGGCGCTGGAGGTGCTGGAGCTTGCGGACCCGGTGGATGCCGACACGATCCGCCGACAGTACCGCCGGATGGCGCAGCGCCACCACCCGGACCGGGGTGGCGACACGGCTAAACTGCAGCGGATCAACGCGGCCCGCTGGGTCCTGCTGGTCCGGGGCTGAGGTTCAGTCGTCCGAGTCCGACATGGTGGTCACGAACGCCTGTTCCACGGTGAAGGTACCCACGCCCTTGTAGTTGGTCTGGGTCCAGCCGTGTTCGGTGAGCCACTCGCTCATCTCGCGGTTCATCGCCGGGTTGCCGCACAGCATTACGCGGTCGTGTTCCGGATCCGCGGGCGGCAGATCCAGGATCTGGCTCAGCTCGCCGGAGCGGAACATGTCGGCGCCACGCTGGTTGTTGTCGTAGGGCTGCTGCGCGATCGGGCAGGCGAAGTCGTGGTTCTCGCGGGTCACGGTCGGCACGTAGCGCAGGCGGTCGCTGATGCGCGACTCGATCTCCTGGCGGTAGGCCAGTTCCTCGACGGTACGCACGCTGTGTACCAGCACTGCATTGTCGAAGTGCTCGAACAGCTCCGGGCTGCGGATAAGCGAGATGAACGGGGCGAGCCCCGTGCCGGTGGCCAGCATGTACAGGGTGCGACCCGGCTGCACGTAGTCGAAGGTGAGCGAGCCGGTGACCTTGGTGTTGATCCAGATTGAATCACCCGGTCCAGCCTCGGCCAGGCGGCTGGTCAGGGCGCCATCCGGCACGTGGATGCTCAGGAATTCCAGTTCCTCGGCCTCGGGTTCGGAGACGATCGAATACGCACGCGGAATCAGCTTGCCCTCGGGGCGCAGCCCCAGGGTCACGAATTGCCCGTTCTTGAATTCCAGACCTTCCGGGCGCGTGGTGGTGAAGCTGAAGGTCTTGTCCGACCAGCGGTGCGTGGAGGTGATTCGTTGTTCCGAATAAGGCATAAGTGCGTGGTTTTCCGATTATTGTTCGGTCCTACGCTAGCAAGTCCGCGCACCGGAAGCGAAAGCGCCGGCAAAAACCAAGGAAAACACTCGGAAATGGGTATCGCTCGTCAGCGGACGTTGCTGTCGATGGGCGTGAGGTGTTGCTCCAGCGGGGCCGGTTCCGACAGGTAGAAGCCCTGTACGAAGTCCAGGCCGATCTCGCGCAGGCGGTCCATGGTCGCGGCTGATTCGACACATTCGGCGATGGTGCGCAGGCCGAGGACATGACCCACGCGGTGAATGGCCGTGACCATGGCCGAGTCCACCGCGTTGTGGGCAATGTCGCGCACGAAGCTGCCGTCGATCTTGATGAAGTCCACCGGCAGGTTCTTCAAGTACCCGAATGACGACAGACCGCTGCCGAAGTCGTCCAGGGAGAAACGACAACCGATGTAGCGCAGGGTGCGGATCAGGCTCTGGGCGCGTTCGTGGTGGCTGATGGCCGCGGTCTCGGTGATCTCGAAGATGATGCAGCGCGGCGGGATCGCGTAGTGCTGCAGGCGCTCGGTGACGAACTCCAGCATGCTCTCCTGCGCCAGCGACTGGCCCGAGAGGTTGATCGCCAGAGTGGGGTCGCAGTGGGATGAGTTCTCGCGCGGCGCACGATGCCGGGCGAGCATGGCGAAGGCGTTGTCGATGATGTGGCGGTCGATATCCGGCATCAGGTGGTAGCGCTCCGCGGCCGGGATGAAGCTGCCCGGCGGGATCAGCCGGCCATCCTCGTCGCGCAGGCGCATCAACACCTCGACATGGGCAAGGTCCGGGGCGACCGGACCCAGCGGGTGGACGGCCTGGCCGAACAGCGCGAAGCGCCCTTCCTCCAGCGCCGAGCGGATGCGGCCGACCCATTCCATCTCCCCGCGTCGGCGGCGCAGGGCCTGGTCGCTGGGCTGCCAGACGTAGACCTGGTTGCGGCCGTTTTCCTTGGCGGCGTAGCAGGCGGAGTCCGCCTGGCTGAGGATCTCGGGCAGGGTCTGTTCCGGGCCGCTGACCGGCACCAGACCGATGCTGACGCCGACATCGAAACGCCGGCCCTCCCATGCGAAGCGCAGGGACTGGACGGTCTCCAGCATCTTCCGGGCAATCGCCTCGGCGCGTTCGGGCGGGCAGTGGCACAGCAGCACGCCGAATTCGTCGCCACCCAGCCGGGCCAGGGTGTCGTTCTCGCGGATCAGGTGCCGCAGGCGCTCGGAGAGTTCCCGCAGGAGCTCGTCGCCGGCCTGGTGACCGCAGGTGTCGTTGATGATCTTGAACTGGTCGAGGTCCATGTAGAACACCGCATGCGGCGTCTCGCCCTCCTCCTGAATGTGCAGGGCCTGGTCCAGCCGCCGCTCGAATTCGCGGCGGTTGCACAGGCCGGTGAGGTCGTCATGGGTCGCCTGATGGTTGAGCTGCTGGGTCATCTGCCACAGCTCGGTGTGGTCGTGCAGCACGACCACCACACCCTGGGCCTCGCGGTTCGGGCGTTGCAGGGGCGAGGCCAGCATGCGTACCACGCGGGTTTCGCCGTCGGCGCGATGCAGTATGCGTTCGGGCGATTCCACGGTACCGCCCAGGTTCAGGCAGTGTTCCACCGGGCGGAGCACGCTGGCCCCCGTCCGGGTGTCTTCCAGGTCCAGCAGTTCGTCCACCAGGCGGCCCTGGGCGCTGGTGGCATCCAGCCCCAGCAGTACCTGGGCGGCGGGGTTCAGGTAGGTCAGGCGCCCGTGGGTGTCTGCGGTGATGACCCCGTCGCTGATCGATTGCAGCGTGGTTAGCAGGCGGTCCCGTTCGGCACCCGTGGCGGCCTCCGCGGCCCGCAGCGAGGTGACGTCCCAGGCCACGCCGAGTGCGCCGTCCGGACCCTTTTCTGGGTCTTTCATGGGGATCCACGAGACGCTGAGATGCGTACCGTTGACGGTGTCCTCGAACTGGAAGGCTTCGCCCGCGAGGGCGCGTTCGGCGGCCTCCAGTGTGCCGGGCTGGTCCGCATAGACGTCGCGGAAATTGCGCCCGACCACCTCGCCGGGGTTCAGACCCAGGGCCTGCAGCCCGGCCCCCTCGGAAAGCGTGAATCGGCCGTCTGCGTCCAGCGCGAACAGGATCAGTGGGGCGTGGCGAATGGTCGCGCCCAGCTGGGTCTCCAGGCTCTTCAGCGCCTGCTCCGACTGACGCTCGCGGGTGATGTCGCGCACGGTCGCGAAGACCTCGAGCTCGCCGTCCGTGCGGATCGCGTTGATGTGCACCTCGGCCGGAAATTCGCCACCGTCACTGCGCCGGTAGCGGCTTTCGAAGTGCGCGGGGAGGCGCTGTTCGGGGTTGGAGTGGGCCTGGTCCACGTCGTCCTGAGTGGCCTGCAGGTCCAGCTCGGTGATGTGCACGCCGCCAGTCAGTTCGGCGCTGGTATAGCCCAGCAGTTCGCAGGCAGCGTAGTTGGCCGCGACGATCCCGCCCTTGCGGTCGAGGACCAGATGAGCCTCGGGCGCCTGTTCGAAGATCCGCTGATAGCGCGTGGTGTCCGGGTGATCGGGCATGGCGGCGGGCTGAACCTTTGGTGGCGGGCCGGGCCCCGCGTCGGGGCGTGATTCGGCACCGGAGTGTCGCCGGTTGCGCCGGCACTGGCAACCTTGGGAGGTGCGGATTTGCCTCTTCCTGGGCGGTTTCTGCTTGCCCGGCTTACCCGGGCGCTTGGGTGAGCCGGGACAGGTTTTCCGTGGACAGGGGCGCGCTGTGCGGGGGGTTGCGCAGTTGTTCGCGCGCCCAGGCGGCGTGTTCGCGCACCAGCTCGGAGGGGTGCTCGGCGCGGGCGGCCAGGGCTGCGTCCGCCTCGGGTGTGGCCGGACCGTTGCCGAGGGCCACAGCGAGGTTGCGTAGCCACTGGGCATGGCCGATTCGGCGAATGGCCATGCCCTCGGTGCGGGCGAGGAAGGTTGCCTCGTCCCAAGCGAACAGCTCGACCAGGGTGGCGCTATCCAGACCGTGGCGGGCGATGAAGTCGGGTTCCGCCGTGACCTCGGCAAAGCGGTTCCAGGGGCAGACCAGCTGGCAGTCGTCGCAGCCGTAGATGCGGTTGCCGATCAGCGGGCGCAGGTCCTCGGGGATCGCACCCTTCAGTTCGATGGTCAGGTAGGAGATGCAGCGGCGGGCGTCCAGGTCGTACGGCCCGCGGAAGGCCTGCGTGGGGCAGACCTCCAGGCAGGCGGTGCACTGGCCGCAGTGCTCGTCCACGGGTTCGTCCAGTGGCAGTGGCAGGTCGGTAAACAACTCCCCGAGGAAGAACCAGGAGCCGCTCTCGCGCGCCAGCAGATTGGTGTTCTTGCCAATCCAGCCCAGCCCGGCGCGGGCGGCCAGGGCCTTTTCCAGGATTGGCGCGCTGTCGGTGAAGGCGCGATAGCCGAACGGCCCGACCTCCGCCTCGATCCGGCGCGCGAGGGTGGTCAGGCGCTTGCGCAGCAGCTTGTGGTAGTCGCGGCCCAGGGCATAGCGCGAGACATAGGCGTGATCGCGTTCGGCCAGCTGGATCGCCGGGCGCCGGGTGGCCGGCGGGAAGTAGTCCATGCGCACGCTGATGATGCGCTGCACGCCGGGCACCAGGGCATCCGGGGCGTGGCGCAGGGGGGCGCGGTCGGCCATCCAGTCCATGTTGCCGTGCGAGCCCTGGGCCAGCCAGTCGTCCAGATGCCGGCGATCCGCCTCGGGCACCTCGGCGGGGGCGATGCGCACGGCCTGGAAGCCGAGCTCGCGTCCCCAGTCGCGGATGCGTTCGGCAAGCTCGGTGGATTGGCGTGGATCGAGGCGCTGAGGCACGATTTCGGCTTCCGCGACGGAGGTGATGGCGTGAATCATGAACCCGACCCACAAGCATTGACCAGCGCACTGTTCGATAACGCGGGCATGCGGGCCCTGGATGCTGCCGGCCTGGCCCTGCCGGGGATGGCGCCGGGCGAGCTGATGGAGCGTGCCGGGCAGGCCCTGTTGACGGTGGTGCGCCGCGACTGGCCGCAGGCCCGTCGCGTCGGGATCCTGTGCGGGCCCGGCAACAACGGCGGAGACGGCTACGTGCTCGCGCGGCTGGCGGCCGAGGCCGGGCTGGAGGTGCGGGTTCATGGCGGCCCTTCGCGGGCACGCCCCGAGTCCGATGGTCGTCAGGCCCACCGGCGCTGGCAGGCGGGCGGCGGCGAGGTCCATGCCCTGGAAAACTTCGACCCGGCGGCCGCGGACCTGTGGGTGGATTGCCTGTTCGGGATCGGCCTGGAGCGGCCGCTGACCGATGCCTACGGCGCGGTGATCGAGTCGCTGAACGCGAGTGGGCGGCAGGTGCTGGCGGCCGATGTGCCCTCGGGCGTGGATATCGATCGCGGCCGGGTCCTGGGGGAGGCGGTCCGGGCCAATCACACCCTGACCATGATCGCCGACAAGCTGGGCCTGCATACCGGGGCCGCGGTCGACCGGGTCGGCCAGGTGGAGGTGGCCCCGCTCGATCTCCCTGCCTCGGTGGCCCATGGCATCGCGCCGGTTGCGCGTTGGGTCGGGCCAGAGGACTGGCGGCAGCGTCTGCCGGTACGCCGCCCGGGGGCGCACAAGGGCGACTGTGGGCATGTGCTGATCGTGGGCGGCGCGCCCGGCTACTCGGGGGCCGCGCGGCTGGCGGCGACGGCCGCCCTGCGCGCCGGGGCCGGCCGTGTGACCCTGGCCACGCACCCCGAACACGCGGCCTGGGCGAACCTGGAACGACCCGAGTTGATGGTGCGTGGCGTGGCGGACGCCAGCGAGTTGCAGGCCCTGATGCGTCGCGTCGATGTCGTCGCGGTGGGGCCGGGATTGGGACAGGACGCCTGGGGTCGCGGCCTGTGGCTGGCGGTGGCGGATGCCGACCTGCCCCGGGTGGTGGATGCCGATGCCCTGAACCTGCTGGCCGAGGCCCCGCGCCGGGGCGAGGACTGGGTGCTGACCCCGCACCCAGGCGAGGCCGCCCGTCTGCAGGGGCAGGACGTGGCCACCGTCGAGGCCGATCGCCCCGGGCAGGTGCGGGCGCTGGCCGCGCGCCTGGGTGGAGTGGTGTTGCTGAAGGGGGCGGGCACGCTGGTCGCCAGTTCGGGTGCGGAGCCGCTGGCCTGTGTCACCGGCGGCCACCCCGGTATGGCCACCGCCGGCAGCGGCGATGTGCTGACCGGCATCATCGCGGCGCTGCGCGGGCAGGGCGCGGATGCGCGCAGCGCCGCGGAGATCGGGGCCGCCTGGCACTGCGCCGCAGCCTGCATCGCGCGTGACCGTCTGGGCGGGGCGCGCGGGATGCTGGCCGGGGATCTGGCCGAAGCCCTGCCGGCCGCGTCCGGGGGTGGGGCATGACGGGGGCAGCGGCCCCTCTGGTCCTCCCGCACCTGGAGGCGACCGAGGCGGCCGGGGCCGCGCTGGTGGCGCTCGACGCCCCGCATATCGTGTTCCTGGAGGGTGATTTGGGTGTCGGCAAGACCACCTGGGTTCGGGGTCTGCTACGCCGGCTCGGGCATGAAGGCGCGGTCCGCAGTCCGACCTACACCCTGGTGGAGCCGTATGCGCTGGCGGGGCGCGAGGTCCTGCACTTCGACCTTTACCGCCTGGGTGATCCCGAAGAACTCGAGTACCTGGGGGTGCGCGAGGCCTTCGGCGGCGATGTCCTGTGGCTGGTGGAGTGGCCGGAGCGCGGTGCGGGCTGGCTGCCGGCGCCGGATCTGGTGGTGCGCCTGGCGCATCGCGAGGGCACAGCCGAAGGCCGGGAGCTGTGGCTGGAGGGGCCGCTGGCGGCGGCCTACCACCGGGTGCTTCGGGATCAGGAGATCGTGACAGGGTGACACGTCGGGGCCGCCCCGCAGTTGGCCCGCCACGCGCACAATGCGCGATATCTCGCTCATAAAGAAAGAAAATTGCTATTGCTTTTCCAGAAAAAGCGTCCACAATGTAGTCAGAACCCCTGATTACAAAGGGAAACGCCGTGGGCCAATCAACATCGCCGGATCTGCGCCGCCGCCAGCTGCTGCGCGCCATGACTGCCCTCGGGCTGGTCGGGATGCCTTTGCCGGCCCTGGCTCGCACGGACGTCCGGCGCGTGCGCATGTCCGTGGATGGCGGAACCACCCGTCTGGTCTTCGACATGGACGGCGAGGCGGAATACTCCATGTTTCACCTGCAGTCTCCCGACCGCCTGGTGGTGGATCTGGAGAACGCGCGGGCCGTGGAAGACCTGACCATCAGCGATAATCCGCGCTCGGCGATCAAGGCCGTGCGCCATGCCGCACGCAATGGCTCCGATCTGCGTGTGGTGTTCGACCTGCGCAAGCCGGTGGAGCCGAGCAGTTTCGTGCTGATGCCGGCACAGGGTGCGCCGCACCGCCTGGTCCTGGATCTGACCAGCGGCGAGACACCCGCCGCGCCGCGCTCGGCGGAGAACAACGGCTCCCGCCGTGGGCGTTCGCAGGAGGACCTGCGCGATGTCGTGGTCGCCATCGATGCCGGTCATGGTGGGCATGATCCGGGTGCCATCGGCCCCGCCGGCACCCGCGAGAAGGACGTGGTCCTGCAGATCTCGAAGCGTCTGGCCGAACGCGTGAACAGCGAGCACGGCATGAAGGCCGTGATGACCCGCAGTGGCGACTACTTCCTGCCCCTGCGCGAGCGCATCGAACGGGCGCGCAAGGCGGACGCCGATATCTTCGTGTCCATCCACGCCGACGCGATCGCCAACCGCAGTGTCCAGGGTTCGTCGGTGTACATGCTGTCCGAGCGCGGGGCCTCCAGCGAGGCTGCGCGGTTCCTGGCCCAGCGCGAGAACCAGGCGGATCTGAGCCTGGGCGGGGTGCCGATCAACGGCAAGGACGATTCCCTGACCAACGTGCTGCTGGATCTGGCCCAGAGCGGGAGCCTGGAGGCCAGCAACACCCTGGCCGAGCGGATGATCGCGGAGCTCCACCGGGTGGGCAAGGTGCGCAAGCCGGAGGTGGAGCGCGCGAACTTTGCGGTCCTGCGCTCGCCGGACGTGCCGTCGGTCCTGGTCGAGGCGGCCTTCATCTCCAATCCCTCCGAGGAGCGCAAGCTGCGCAGCACGACCTTCCAGAACTCGCTGGCGGACGCCCTGCTGACCGGGCTGCGGTCGTACTTCTCCACCCATGCCCGTCCGGGCACGCTGATCGCCGACGGCCAGCCCGACCAGCACATCATCCGGCCGGGCGAGACCCTCTCCGGGATTGCCGATCGCTATCGCCTGTCGCTGGCGGACCTGCGTTCGGCCAACGATGTCCGCGACGACCGCATTTACGCCGGCCAGGTCCTGCGTATCCCCCGCGACTCCTGAGCCCGGAACCTCCGGGCAGCCCGTCACGTCTTGCAGGCGTTGTTCGGCCGCCGGCTAGGCACTCCGGCGCTGCCCCGGTTAGGCTAGGCACCCGGTTCTCGTCTCTCCCAGGTGTCGCGCGTGGCGATCGCAAAGCTCTCCGAACAACTGATCAACCAGATCGCCGCCGGCGAGGTGATCGAGCGCCCGGCCTCGGTGGTCAAGGAACTGCTGGAGAACGCCCTGGATGCCGGGGCGACGCGGGTGGATGTGCGCCTGGAGCAGGGCGGCGTCCGCCTGATCCAGATCAGCGACAACGGCAGCGGGATCTATCGCGACGAGATGCCGCTGGCCCTGTCGCGCCATGCCACCAGCAAGATTGCCTGCATGGACGACCTCGAGGCGTTGCATACGCTGGGCTTTCGCGGCGAGGCCCTGCCCTCGATCGCCTCCGTCTCGCGGCTGTCGCTGACCTCCATGGTGGCGGACGAGCGCAACGGCTGGCGCCTGACCGGGGACGGCTCCGATGTCTTCCGCGAGGCCGCCCCGGCGTCACATCCGGTGGGCACGACCGTCGAGGTCCGCGACCTGTTCTTCAACGTCCCGGCGCGGCGCAAGTTCGTGCGTACCGAACGCACCGAATACAACCACTGCGAGAACGTCATCCGCACTCAGGCGGCCGCCTGTCCCGAGGTCGCCTTCAGCCTGCGCCATAATGACCGCGTCACCCTGGACCTGCCGGCGGCCGACGACCCCGGCGAACGGGTGCGGGCGCTGCTGGGTGATGCCTTTCTCGAGCATGCGACCCCGGTGGACGAACAGCGCGCCGGGCTGGCGCTGTCCGGCTGGCTGGGCTCGCCGACCCAGTCGCGGGCGCAGCCCGATCAGCAATTCTTTTTCGTCAACGGCCGCGCGATCCGCGACCGCGTGCTGGCGGCGGCCGTGCGCAAGGCCTATCAGGACGTGCTCTACCACGGGCGGCATCCGATGTTCGTGCTGGACCTGGAACTGGATCCGACTCAGGTGGATGTGAACGCGCATCCGACCAAGCAGGAGGTGCGCTTTCGCGAGTCGCGCATGGTTCACGACTTCATCTTCCACAGCCTGCACAAGGCGCTTGCCGCGTTGCGTCCGGGGGATTCCGGGCATGCCGCGGCGGTACCCGACATGGGTGCGCCGGCCCCCGCCGGTCGCCCCATGCCCATGCCGGCGCAGGCGGATCGCCCGCTGTCCGGGCTGGGTGTGCCGGGTGCGGGCGGTGGGTACGCGCCCCCTCGCGAACCGCGACTTGAGCCGGTCGGGCGCGATCCAGGCTTTGGTGCGGCCTGGGCCGAGTTCCGCGGGACGTCTGCGGTGGCCGAGGCGCGGCCCGCCGCTTATGACACCCCGATGCCATCCGCCACGTCCGGTGCGCCCGCAGCGGACCCGGACGGCATGCCGCCCCTGGGGTTTGCCCTGGGGCAGGTAGCCGAGACCTTCATCCTGGCCGAGAGCCCCCGCGGCCTGATCGTGGTGGACATGCACGCGGCCCACGAGCGCATCACCTATGAACGTCTCAAGCGCGAATGGGAGGGGGCACGGGTGACCTCGCAGCCGCTGCTGGTGCCGGAGACCCTGGACGTCACCCCGGCCGAGGCCGAACTGGCCGAGGAACGCGCGGGCCTGCTTGGGGAACTCGGCTTCGAGCTCGACCGTGCCGGCCCCGAGACCCTGACCCTGCGCGCGGCGCCCGCGCTGCTGCGCGGCCAGGACACCGCGCAGCTCGTGCGCGATGTCCTGGCGGACCTCGCGGCCGATGGCTACAGCCATCGGGCCGAGGGGGCGATCAACGCGGTACTGGGCACCATTGCCTGCCACGGTTCCGTGCGTTCGGGGCGACGCCTGACCCTGCCCGAGATGAACCAGTTGCTGCGCGACATGGAGGCCACCGAACGTTCCGGCCAGTGCAACCACGGGCGCCCGACCTGGGTGGAGCTGGACCACTCGGCGCTGGACCGGCTGTTCCTGCGAGGACGCTGATGGCCGGACTGGATGGGGGCCGGCCGCCGGTCATCCTGCTGGCCGGTCCCACCGCGAGCGGCAAGACCGCGCTGTCGCTGGCGCTGGCCGAGGCCCTGGACGCGGAGATCGTCAGCGTGGATTCCGCGCTGGTCTATCGCGGCATGGATATCGGCACCGCCAAGCCGGACGCCGCCGAGCGCGCCCGCGCCCCGCATCACCTGCTGGATATCCGCGACCCGGAGGACACCTACAACGCCTCCGACTTTGCCCACGATGCCCGCGCCGCGATCGATGCCATTCATGCCCGCGGCCGGGTCGCCCTGCTGGCGGGCGGCACGCTGCTCTACCTGCGCGCCCTGCTGGACGGCTTCGATCCGATCCCGCCGGTACCGGATGCGGTCCGCGAGTCCGTGCGTGCGCGTCTGGAACACGAGGGCGCCGTGGCCCTCCATGCCGAGCTGGCCACCGTGGACCCGGAGGCCGCCGCGCGCATCCACCCGAACGACCCGCAACGCATCCTGCGCGCCCTGGAGGTGTACGCGGCCAGTGGTCAGCCATTGTCGGGCTTCCAGAGCGGCGCGGCCGCGACGGTCCCGGCGGGCTGGGTGTCGCTGGCCCTGTGGCCGGCGGATCGCGAGCGCCTGCGCATCCGCATCGCCGACCGCTTCGATGCGATGCTGGAGGCCGGCTTCGTCGACGAACTGATGACCCTGACCCGTCGCCGCGGCCTGACCGCGGAGCACCCGTCGCAGCGGGCGGTAGGGTATCGCCAGGGCTGGCAGTGGCTGGCCGGCGAATGCGACTTTGCGACCTTTCGCGAGCGGGCCATCGCCGCGACCCGCCAGCTCGCAAAACGCCAGCTCACCGGGCTGCGGCGCTTCCCCCTGCATGCCCGGTTGAACGCCGAGGACGCAGATTTGTCGCAGGCTCTGCGGGCTATCCAGGCTGCACGGATAGCGGCCCCGGCAGCGGCGATGTCCGAATAACGCCCGGTGTACGCCTGGAACGGCGCCGCGAAGCCGGTATGCTACGCTTCAACCTGACCGTGCGGCGGGCCGACCTCGAGCCGCCGGCGCGGGTCGCGAACCAATAATAACGATCAAGGAACGCACCGATGGCCAAAGGGCAAATGTTGCAGGAACCCTTCCTGAATGCGCTGCGTCGGGACCGGATCCCGGTCTCCATCTACCTGGTGAACGGGATCAAGCTGCAGGGGCAGATCGAATCCTTCGACCAGTTCGTGGTGCTGCTGCGCAGTACGGTCTCGCAGATGGTGTACAAGCACGCCATCTCCACGATCGTGCCGGCCCGTCAGGTGAACATGAATCTCGAGGGCGAGGCAGCGGCCCCCGCCTCCGCCGAGGCCGAGTCCTGAACATGAGTGGAGGTCTCCCCGAGGGAGCCGCTGATTATTGGGCACGTTCGCGCTCGAGTCGCTTTTGTGTGCGAACAAGGCGCGGCGACTGCCGTGCAGTCACTCTGCACAAGGGAGCCGCAACGCTGTGCGTGCCCAAAAGCGGCCGAGCCCCTTCGGGGTTGGTGTCCCCTGTTCCCCGGTCCTGCGTTGCGGCCCTTGCCGGTAGAACCACTACCGGCTGCGCACCGCGCCTTGTTTCGGAAAACAGGGGACACCAACGCGAACGTGTCCAACAATCAGCGGCTCCCTGGCTTGTTTGAGCGTCCGGAGAGTGCCGGCGACGAGCGCGTCGGCAATGGTGCGGTCCTGGTCGCGCTGAATGTCGGGGACAACCCCGATATCGAGGCCCAGGTCCAGGAATTCGACGAGCTCGTGCGCTCCGCCGGGGCCGAGATCATGGCGGTGGTGCGCGGCTCGCGCGACCGGCCGCACCCCAAGCTGTTCGTCGGCGCCGGCAAGGCCGACGAGATCCGCGATGCGGTCGAGGCCTCCGGGGCCGATGTGGTGATCTTCAACCACGCCCTTTCGCCCAGCCAGGAACGCAACCTCGAGGCCCACCTGAAGGCCCGGGTGCTGGATCGCTCCGGCTTGATCCTCGATATCTTCGCCCAGCGCGCCCGCTCCCACGAGGGCAAGCTGCAGGTGGAGCTGGCCCAGTTGCGCCATATGTCCACGCGCCTGGTGCGTGGCTGGACCCACCTCGAGCGGCAAAAGGGCGGGATCGGCCTGCGCGGTCCGGGGGAAACCCAGCTGGAGACCGACCGCCGCCTGCTGGCCGGGCGCATCAAGCACATCGAGCGGCGTCTGGAGAAGGTTGAACGCACCCGCGAACAGGGCCGTCAGGCGCGCCTGCGCAACGAGATCCCCACGGTCTCGCTGGTGGGCTACACCAACGCCGGCAAGTCGACCCTGTTCAATCGCCTCACGCATTCCGACGTCTACCAGGCGGATCAGCTGTTCGCGACCCTGGACCCGACCCTGCGGCGCCTGGATCTGGCCCCGCACCAGTCGCTGATCCTGGCCGACACCGTGGGCTTCGTGCGCGACCTGCCGCATGAGCTGGTCGCCGCGTTCAAGGCGACCCTGACCGAGACCCGCGAGGCGGCGCTGCTACTGCACGTGATCGACGCCGCCGACCCGGAGCGCGAGGCGCGCATCCGCCAGGTCGAGGAGGTGCTCGAGGAGATCGGCGCCGAGGACGTCCCCTGCTGGCGGGTGTACAACAAGATCGACCAGCTGGAGAACCCGGCCGAGGACCCGGACGACCGTTTCGGCATGGCGGACGATGCCTTCTGGCTGTCGGCGCATACCGGCGAGGGTGTGGAGCGCCTGGAGCAGCGTCTGGCCGAGACCTTCACCGAGTCCATGACCCAGGGCTGGGTCGAGCTCCCGGCCTCGGCCGGGCGCCTGCGCGCCCAGCTCTACGAGGAGAAGGCCGTGGAGGCCGAGCAGACCACGCCGGATGGGTCGATCCAGTTGCGCCTGCATGTGCCGAAGCGGCGTTTCGAGCAGCTCTTCCGGGCGGCCGGGCTGGACCCCGAAACCGTCCGCCTGCAATCGGAAGCACCGGGGGCGGCGGCCGCCGACCACTGAAGCCGGCCGCGGCTCGCTTGCGCACGAAAAAGGCCCCGGGTTCAACCGGGGCCTTTTTCGTGGCGTCGATGTCGTCGCGGTTCAGGCGTCGCTCTGGGCGATCGCCTCTCCGTCGGCGCTGGCCAGGTACAGGGTCAGGGTCTCTCCGGCCCGGATGCCGTCGCCGTTCAGCCCGTTCCAGCGCCGCAGGTCGCCGATGCTGACCTGGTGGCGGCGAGCGATGGTCGACAGCGAGTCGCCGGGGCGGACCTCGTACTCGACGCGCTGGCCGTCGGGCCCACGGTCGGGATCGGCGCGCACCACCTTCAGGGTGTCGCCCGGGCGGAGGATCGCGTCCGGGTCCAGGTCGTTGGCGGCGCGCAGGGCGCCGATGGACATGCCGGTGCGCTGGCTGATGTGCCACAGGCTGTCGCCAGCCTGCACCTGATAGTCCTCCGCTAACTGGCTGTTGTCGCCGGCCACCTGCAGCGGAGCCTCTTCGCTCGGGGCGGAGGCCGGCAGGCGCAGGGTCTGACCGGCGCGGATCATGTCGTCGTCGAGGTTGTTCATGTCGCGCAGCACGGCGACGCGGGTGCCGGCGCGCTGGGCAATCCGGCCGAGGTTGTCGCCCGAGCGCACGGTGTATTCGCGGAACCGGAGCAGCGGTTCATCGTTGCGGGTCTCCAGTGCCGCCTCGAGGGTGGGCAGCGCCTCGCGCGGGACGAACAGGTGCTGGGCGCCGCCGGGGTGGGTGGCATGGCGGTGGTAGCCGGGGTTGAGCTGTTTGAGGGTCTCGGTATCCAGGTCGGCGAGCTCCGCGATTAGCGAGAAGTCCGCCTGCTGGCCGGGTTCGATCATCTCCAGCGCGGGTTCGTTGGCGATGGGCGCGATGGCGATGTTGTGGGCATCGGGGTCCAGGAACAGGTGGCGCAGGGCCAGCAGTCGCGGGATGTACGCGGTCGGCTCGGACGGCAGGTCCAGGCTCCAGTAGTCAGTGGGCTCGCCGCGGGCGGCATTGCGGTCGATGGCGCGCTGGATGTTGCCCTGGCCGTAGTTGTAAGCGGCCAGGGCCAGGTACCAGTCGTCGAAGCGTCGATGCAGCGCCTGGAGGTAGTCCAGCGCGGCGAGGGTGGATTTGTAGACGTCGCGGCGGCCGTCGTACCAGTGATCGCGCGACAGATCGAAATAGTCGCCGGTGGCCGGCATGAACTGCCAGATCCCCGCCGCGCGGCTGCGCGAGGTCGCCTGGGCGACGAAGCCGCTCTCCACGATCGGTAGCAGCAGGAGCTCGGCGGGCATGTCGCGCGCCTCGATCTCGGACAGGATGAAGTAGGCGAACGGCTCCGCGCGCCGGGTGCTGTACTCGATGATCCGTGGATGGTCACGGTAGTGCCTGATATAGCGATCCACGCGCTCGTGGTCCAGCGCGTCGTTGAAGCCGAAGCCCAGGCGCGCGCGCTCCCACAGGTCGTCGGTCTCGGCGGCACGTTGCGCGGCGTCGCGCTGCTGGCGTTCCATCGCGGCCTGCACGTCCTCGGTCGTGCGCGGTTCCACGATCGGCCGATCCGCCGCCGAGGTGTCCAGCGTGCGCTCGGAGTCGTGTAGGCTACAGGCAGAGGCGAAGATCGCCGTCAGGCCGAGAATCAGGGCGGTGGTCAGTCGTGTGCGGAGGCGTGGTGTCATGGCGCTGGAGGATAAACCAGAGATGGGGGATCACCAAGACCCATTCCTGACTTGGTTGGCGCACTGGTATGCCCAGCCGCAGGGGCGGAGGGTCCGCGAGCGCTTTCTGGAACGCATTCGGCGCTATGGCGATCCGGGCCCCGGGGGGCTGGCGGTGGAGCTGGCGCCGGTGCCGATCCTGGAGGACAGCGATGCCCTGCAGGCCCCGCTGATCCGGATTGCCTCGGCGCGCCCGGCGCTGCGCATGGACCCCGAGGCCTGGCCGCTGGAGTCCGCCTGTGCCGGGCGCATCGTGCTCGCCCATCCCTGCGCCCAGAGCGAGCAACCGGCGGCGGTGGTGGCCGAGGCGGCCCGGGTGCTGGAGCCCGAGGGACGGGTATTTCTGCTGGAAGGCAACCGCCTGCAACGCGGTGGGCGCAACGGGGTGCGCGCCTCGCCTCTTCCCGAAGGCCTGCGGCGGCGCCAGTATCGCGAGTTGCTGGAGGCGGCGGATCTCGAGGTGCTGGATCAGTGGAGCCTGAGCCTGCTCCCACCGGGGCTGCCCGCCGCCTGGCAGAAACGCCTGGCCACCATGGATGCCTGGACCCTGCGCGGCCTGCCGCCGCTGGCCAGCATGATCCTGACCGTGGCCCACAAGCGGGTGAACATGCCCCTGCGTCCGGAGCCGCGTTTCCGCTTCGCCATGCCCAACCCCGCGATGCGTCCGGGGCTGGTATCCTCGCGCTCCTCTCATTCTGGAGCCCGCCGAACGCATGGCTGACGAACGCGTGTACATCTATACCGACGGGGCCTGCCGTGGAAACCCCGGGCCGGGCGGCTGGGGTGCGATCCTGCGCTTCGACGGGCGCGAGCGCGAGCTCTACGGGGCCGAGGCCGAGACGACCAATAACCGCATGGAGATGACCGCGGCCATCCGCGCGCTGGAGACCCTGAAGCGCCCCTGCAAGGTGGAGCTGGTCACGGATTCCAAATACGTGAAGCAGGGCGTGACCGAGTGGATGCCCGGCTGGAAGCGGCGCAACTGGAAGTCCGCCAGTGGCTCGCCGGTGAAAAACCGTGATCTCTGGGAGGAGCTGGATGCACAGGCCCAGCGCCACGACATCGAGTGGTACTGGGTACGGGGCCACAGCGGTCACCCGGAGAACGAGCGCGCCGACGAACTGGCCAATGCGGGCATTGATGCCCTGCTGGCCGGCGAACCGATCGAGAATTGAAGGAAACCACGATGCGCCAGATCGTGCTGGATACCGAGACCACGGGCCTGGACCCCTCCGACGGCCACCGCATTATCGAGATCGGCTGCCTGGAGCTGGACAACCGCCGCCCCACCGGGCGCAAGCTGCACGAGTTTCTGCAACCGGATCGCGAGATCGACGCCGGCGCGATCGCGGTGCACGGGATCACCAACGAGTTTCTGGCCGACAAGCCTCGATTTGCCGATGTCGTCGATGACTTTGTCGACTTCATTCGTGGGGCCGAACTGATCATTCACAACGCGCCCTTCGATGTCGGCTTCATCAACAACGAGCTGCGCCTGTTGGGCGATGTGGCGCCGGCGTCCGAGGTGGCCGAGGTCAGCACCGTGCTGGATTCGCTGGTGATGGCGCGGCGTATGCACCCGGGGGCGCGCAATTCCCTGGATGCCCTGTGCAAGCGCTACGAGGTGGACGGCTCCGGGCGCACCCTGCACGGGGCGCTGCTCGATGCCGAGCTGCTCGCGGATGTCTATCTGGCGATGACCGGCGGGCAGGTGGCGCTCACCCTGGATTCCGGAGGCGACGGCGATGCCGCGGCCGGCCCGGTCAAGGCGCGTCGCTCGGGCAAGCCGCTGCCGGTGATCGAGCCGACGCCCGAGGAGCAGGCGGCGCACGAGGCGCTGCTGCAGACGCTGGACGAGGCGGCCGGCGGCACCTGCCGCTGGCGCGCCAACGTTTGACCTCATCGCCCGACGCAGGCTCCGTGCCTGTGCAGTCTAGGCACGTTCGTCCAATCGCCTCCCGGGAGAGGCTGGCCCTGGTTCGTCATCCGGTGTTTGCGTGCCTTCGTCCGGCCGCCTGCCAGGCGCTCTCTCGCCAGCGCTCCGCGAGGTACTTTCTTGCTTGCCCAAGAAAGCACCCTTCGAGGCGCACCCGGATTTCGCCCGGGAACCTCGCTCCGGACGCGCTGGGCCGGCGGCGCTGAACTCGCTGCGCCTGCGGCTCCGCTCAGACATCCAGCGCCCCATGTCTATTCTTAACTGGCCGGCCCGAGGACCCTTCCGCAAGGGGCTCCATACGGGAGGGGAAGGTCAAAACAAACGGTATCCCGTAGGGTGCGGTTGAGCGCAGCGAAACGCACCATCTCCCACGCCGTGCGAAACCTTGATGCGATTCGCTGCGCTCATCACATCCTACGCCCCCCGGCGCCCGCTTCGCGGGCGCGGCACGCAACGGCTAGGGGCCGAGCGTGCCGAAGATGTCCGAAGACCTAGCCATCATCCATTGGCAACAACGCTGGGACAGCCGTTGTTTGGACCTACCTCCCCGTTGTCGTCGCGCCGAGTGGAGAGGCTTTTCGCGGGACGATTCTAAATAGACACGGGGCGCTGGATGTCTGAGCGGAGCCGAAGGCGCAGCGAGTTCAGCGCCGCCCGCGAAAAGCCTCGGAGCGAGGGAAACCCCGGCCCGCGCAGCGGGCCGGGGTCGCGGCAGTCGGGCGTGTTTCTTGGGTGCTTCTTTGCACGAGCAAAGAAGCACCTCGCGGCGCGCTGGCGAGTCAGCGCCGGGCAGTATGCGGACCGAAGCCACAGTAAACACCCAACGACGAACCGGGACCAGCCAAAACAAGGCAGGCGGCGGCCCGGAGCCACCGCAAAAGCCAGATGATGGCTCCGGCTAGGGCAGCGCGCTAGCGGATGAGCATGAGGATGCCGGCGAGGATCAGGATGCCGGCGAAGCCGCGGCGGAGGTGGGCGACCGGAAGATGATGGGCCAGCCAGACGCCACCGCGTACGCTGATGGATGTGCCGATCACGACGCCGAGGATGGCCGGCAGGTAGAGATAGCCGAGGGCCCATTCCGGCGCCTGATAGGCCGGGTCGGCCCATTGCGGTAGGGCGAACACCAGGCTGGCACCGATGGAGATCGGCACGCCCAGCGCCGCCGCCGAGCCGATCGCACGGCGCAGCTCCAGCCCCTGACTGACCAGGAACGGCGTGGTCAGCGTGCCGCCGCCGATGCCGATCAGCGAGGAGATCGCACCGATCAATGCCCCGCCGCCCAGCCAGACGCTGCGCCGGGGTACCGGGGCCTCCGGTGGCTGGATGTTCAGGAGCATCCAGATGCCGATCGCCACCTCGAAGGCGCCGAAGATACGCCCCAGGTGGTCGGAGTCGATGCGCGTGGCCAGCCAGGCGCCGATCAGTGCGCCGACGATGATGCCCGGCAGGAGACGGCGTACCGCCGCGCCGTCCACGCCGCCCCGGCGGTGGTGGGCTCGCGCCGACAGGATCGCCGTGGGGATGATCGCGCCCAGCGAGGAGCCGACCGCGAGCTGCACCAGGCTGGCCGAGTCGAAGGCCAGCAGACTGAATACGGCGACGAACACTGGCACCAGGATCAGCCCGCCGCCGATGCCGAACATGCCAGCCGGGATGCCCGCGACCAGGCCCAGCGCCACAAACAGGAGCCCCAGCGCCAGCGGTGACTGGATCAGTGTCTCGGTCATTCGTGCGTAGTGGCGAGTCAGGGCGCAGCGGACCGGCGAACCGTGGGGGTCGCCGGTTCACTGCGCAGGAGAGGCGAGGGCGCGCTCAGAGCGCCTTGAAGGACTTGCGGGCGGCCTCGATGGTCGCGTCGATGTCGGCGTCCGAATGGGCGTTGGACATGAAGCCGGCCTCGAAGGCGCTGGGAGCCAGGTAGATCCCCTCGCCCAGCATCGCGTGGAAGAAGCGGCCGAAGGCGGCGGTATCGCAGGCCGTGGCGCCGGCGAAGTCGGTGACCTTCTGCTCCGAGAAAAACAGCCCGAACATGCCCGGCACCTGGTTGGTGGTCAGGGCCACGCCGGCCTCGCGCGCGGCGTCCTCGAAGCCCGCGACGACCTTCTTCGTACGCGTCTCCAGCTCGTCGTGGAAGCCCGGGCGCGAGAGGATCTCCAGGGTCTTCAGCCCGGCGGTCATCGCGATCGGATTCCCGGACAGGGTGCCGGCCTGGTAGACCGGCCCCAGCGGCGAGAGGTGTTCCATGATGGCGTGCTTGCCGCCAAAGGCCCCGACCGGCATGCCGCCGCCGATGATCTTGCCCAGCGTGGTCAGGTCCGGGGTTACGCCCAGGTAGCCCTGGGCGCAGTTCTTCGACACGCGGAAGCCGGTCATCACCTCGTCGAAGATCAAGACCGCGCCGTGCTGGTCGCAGACCTCGCGCAGGGTCTCGAGGAAGCCCGGCTCGGGCGGGATGCAGTTCATGTTGCCCGCGATGGGCTCGACGATGATGCAGGCGACCTCGTCACCCTTCTCGGCAAAGAACGCGCGCACGCCGTCCGGGTCGTTGTAGGTCAGGGTGCTGGTCAGCGCGGCCAGTTCCTTGGGCACGCCCGGGGAGCTCGGCTGGCCGAGGGTCAGGGCCCCGGAACCGGCCTTCACCAGGAGCGAGTCGCCGTGGCCGTGGTAGTTGCCCTCGAACTTCACGATGCGATCGCGGCCGGTATAGCCACGCGCCAGGCGGATCGCGCTCATGGTCGCCTCGGAGCCCGAGTTGGTCATGCGGACCATATCCATCGACGGCACCAGCTCGCAGACCTTCGCGGCCATGTCGTTCTCCAGCCGCGTGGGGCAGCCGAAGGACAGGCCGTTGTTGCAGGCCTCGCGCACCGCCTCGATCACCTCGGGGTGGGCGTGGCCAGCCACCATCGGGCCCCAGGAACCGATGTAGTCGATATAGCGCTGGCCGTCGGCGTCCCACATGTAGGCGCCGTTGGCGCGGTCCATGAAGATCGGGGTCCCGCCGACGCCCTTGAAGGCGCGCACGGGGGAATTCACGCCGCCGGGGATGTGCTGCTTGGCGGCCTCGAACAGACGCTCGGTTTCCTGCATGACGGTGTCCTGTGATTGTTGGATTCGGGTCGATGAATTCGGGAAGCCCGGCAACCATAGCGACGGCTGCGGGCGGGTGCAAAGGGATCAGTCGAACAGTCCGCTTATCTGACGCGCGGCGGCCTCGGGGTCGGGCGCGGCGCTGATGCCCTGGATCACGGCGAGCAGGTCTGCCCCGGCCGCGACGACCTCGGGGGCGTTCGCCGCCGTGATCCCGCCGATCGCACAGATCGGCAGCTCCAGTGTGGTGCGTGCCTCGCGCAGCAGCTCGAGATCCGCGCGTGCCGCGTCGGGCTTGGTCGGGGAGGGGAACACGGAACCGAAGGCCACATAGCTCGCGCCGGCCACCTGTGCCGAGCGGGCTCGTTCGAGCTCGTTGTAGCAGGAGACGCCGACCACCGCGCCGGGGCCGAGCCGCGCGCGGGCCGCGACCGGGTCCGGGTCGTCACGCCCGAGGTGCACGCCATCGGCCTCGACGCCCGCGGCCAGCTCGGTGTCGTCGTTGATGATGCACAGCGCGCCGTGCGCATGCGCAAGGGCGACCAGTTCGCGGGCGATGGCCTCGCGTGCGGCGCCTGCGAGGGTCTTGTCGCGGAACTGGATCAGGCGCGCACCGCCACGCAGCGCAGCCTTGGCATTGGCGAGGTGTGTGGCGCGTTGGTTCGCGTCCTCCGGGACCGCCGGGGTGATGAAATAGAGCCCGCGCAGGCGGGGGGTATGCTCAGTCGCCATGTGGGCACAGCCGGTTGGGGACGTGCTGGCCGTGGCCGGGGGCGTAGCCCCGTGCGACGGCGTCGTTCATGAAGGCCTGGGCCTCGATCACCGCCGGCTCCAGGTCACGGCCGCGCGCCAGGAAGGCGGCGATCGCCGCAGCCAGGGTGCAGCCGGAGCCGTGGAAGCCGGCCGGATGGCGCGGCAGCTCGAAGGCGCGCATGTGCCCGTCCTCGCGGTACAGGCGGTTGATGATGGGGTCCTGATCGCCGCCTTCGTGGCCGCCGGTGATCAGGACGTTGCGCGCGCCCCGTTCGCGCAGCCGTTGGCCCCACTGGGTGGCATCGTCGGTTCGGGCCAGGCGCGCGGCCTCCGGTCCGTTGGGCGTGATCAGGGTGGCGCGTGGCAGCAGGGCCTCGCGGGTCGCGTCCACCACTGCTTCGGTCGCGAGCGCCCCGCCGCCGCCGGCGACCATCACCGGGTCCAGCACCACCGGGATGTGCGGGTGCTCGGCCAGCAGCGCCGCGACAATTTTTACGTTTTCCACTGAGCCCAGCATGCCGATCTTGATTGCGGCGACGGCAAGATCGGCCAGGGTGACCTCGATCTGGGCGCGCAGCTGTTCCGCAGACAGCACGCTGAAGTCCAGCACGTTGCGGGTGTCCTGCACGGTGATCGCGGTCACGGCCGTACCCCCGTGTACGCCGAGGCGGGTAAAGGTGGTCAGATCGGCCTGCAGGCCGGCGCCGCCACCGGGGTCGGAGCCGGCAATGGTCAGCGCGATCGGGGGATGATTCATGAATGGGGGCTCCCGTGCTAAGGTTGCGCGCGCCCCGGCACCCCCGGGGCGTTCTTGTTCCGCATCCCGGGAGTGTACGCAGCATGAGCAGCGAGTTCGAAGTCGAGTCCCTCCGTCCCCTGGTCGCCGCCGCCGAAGCGGGTGGCACGCTGAACGCAGAGGTCGATCAGGCCCTGGCCGCGCTGGAGCAGGAGTTGAACCGGCTCGCCGGCGAGTTGCAGGTGGAATACGTGGGCCCCGCCGTGGGCATGGCGGACATGCAGGCCGAGCATGTCTATCGGCTGGTCATTCGTCAGCACGAGATCGATGTGACCCGCCACGAGTGGAGCCTGTGGGTCTGCGATGCACTGGATAACTGCGACTTCCGCGCGACCTGGCCGGTGACCGGCGCCGCGCGCCTGCGCCGTAAGCAGGTGGTGGCCGTGGTGCCGGAATTGGTTGCCGGCTATCGCGATGCGGTCGCGGCGGCCGGCAAGGCGGATACCCCTGCGGGGCAGCGCCTTGCCCAGATCGCCAGCGTCTTCAGCTGACGCCGTCGCCCAGGGAGACGCTAATCCATTCGCACGTCCGCGCTCGAGTCGAGTTTACTCGCTGACAAGGCGCGGTGAGCGAAGTGTAGCCGAGCTACATGAGCGAGCCGCAACGCCGTCAGCGGGGCCGAATCCAGAAGGCAAAGGTGGCCGAGCCCTCAAGGGGTTGGCGCCCCATTTTCCCCGATCCAGCGTTGCGCCGCTTGACCGTAGAGTGGCTACGGCACTGCGCACCGCACCTTGTCTCGGGAAAATGGGGCGCCAACGCGGACGTGCAAATGGATCAGCGGCTCCCTAGCGCAACGAGATGACTGGCCAGCCTTGGTTGTGAGCGTGCGCGGCAAGGGCCGGGTCCGGGTCCACTGCGACGGGGTGCCCCACACGTTCCAGTAGCGGGATGTCGTTGCGCGAGTCGCTGTAGAAACTGGCCTGCGCGATGCTGTCCTCGGGATCCGGATGATCCGCGAGGTACTGGCGCAGGCGTTCGATCTTGCCTTCCTGGAAGCAGGGCACCCCGGTCAGGTCGCCGGTAAATTCTCGGCCCTCGCCCTCCTCCGCCAGGGTCGCGATCAGGTGGTCCACGCCCAGCAGGTCGGCAATCGGCTGGGTGACGAACTGGTTGGTCGCGGTGATGATGACCAGTTCGTCACCGGCCTCGCGGTGTCGGGCCAGCAGGGGCGGGGCGCCGGGAGCGATCATTGGCCGGATCAGCGTGTCGATGAAGCGCTCCCTCCAGGCCTCGAGCTGCGCGCGCGGGTGTTCGGCCAGCGGGCTGAAGGCGAAGCGGCAGAATTCGTGGATGTCGAGGGTGCCCGCCACATACTCCTGGTAGAAGCGGTCATTGGTCTCGGCGTGACAGGTCGGGTGGACGGCGCCCACCTCTGCCAGGAACTCGTTCCAGGCGTGATCGCTGTCGCCGGCGAGCAGGGTGTTGTCGAGGTCGAACAGGGCCAGGGCCATGAGGGTGCTCTCGGGTTGGCTTGGATCGGACGCGAGTGTACCGGCGGGCGTCGTCGGCTGCAGCCACAGGCCCCTTTTGGGACCGGCACCGGAGGCATGGTAGGGGCTTTGCCGCCGGGGCACCGGCTGTGGAACAATGCCAGTAATAGAGAAGCGTCTGGCTGATGCAAGTGATTGATTGTGACGGGTATCGCGCAAACGTAGGCATCATCCTGTGCAACGCGGAACAGCAGCTGTTCTGGGGCAAGCGGGTCGGGCAGGCGGCCTGGCAGTTTCCCCAGGGGGGCGTGCATGCGGAAGAAACGCCCGAGGAGGCGATGTTTCGCGAGCTGCACGAGGAGACGGGCCTGTTCCCCCGGCACGTCGAGGTGCTGGGCAGTACCCGCCATTGGCTGCGCTACCGCCTGCCGGAGCGCATGGTCCGGCGCCATCAACGCCCGGTCTGCATCGGCCAGAAACAGCGCTGGTTCCTGCTGCGCATGGTCGGAGACGAGAGCGACGTGGTGCTGGATGCGATGGAAACCCCGGAATTCGATGATTGGCGCTGGATCGACTACTGGCGTCCGGCACGCGAGGTCGTGCACTTCAAGCGCCAGGTCTATCGCCGTGCGCTGTGCGAGCTGGTGCCGCTGATGTTCCCGGAACTCGAACAGGCGCGCGCGCGACGTTCTGGCCGCCGTGGCCCGGCCCAGCCCCAGCCCCGTTCGCCGGTGTCCTCGCGTTGACGGTCCCGAAGCAGCCCTCGATGCTCGAGGTCCTGCGCCGTGTGGTGCAGGAAGTGAACGGTGCCGCGGATTTCTTCGAAGCGCTGCATATCATCGTTACGCGGGTGAAGGCGGCGCTGGAGATCGATGTCTGTTCGATCTACCTGAAGTCGCCGCAGTCGGGGCGCCTGGTGCTGATGGCCTCGGAGGGTCTGCGCGAGGAGTCCATCGGGCAGGTCGAGATGGATCCGTCGGAGGGTCTGGTGGGTCTGGTCGCCTCGCGGGCCGAGCCGGTCAACCTTGACAGCGCTCAGGACCACCCGCGTTTTCGTTATTTCCCGGAGACCGGCGAGGAACACTTCCTCGCGTTTCTGGGGGTCCCGATCATCCACCAGCGCAGCCTGCTGGGCGTACTGGTCGTGCAGCAGCACCAGGCGCGCAAGTTTGATGACGAGCATGTCTCCTTCCTGATCACCCTGGCGGCGCAGCTGGCCGGGGCGATCGCCTATGCCGAGTTCAACGACGAGATCTCCTCCGAGACCCCGTTGATCGGGCATGTGAACGTCGAGGCCACCGGCATTGCCGGCTCGCCGGGCGTGGCCATTGGCCGGGCCGTGGTGGCCTACCGCCTGGCGGACATGGACTCCATCCCGGATCGCGAAGGCGCCGGGGTGGATCACGAACTGGAGCATTTCGGGCAGGCGGTGGCGGAGACCCGCACCGAGATCGAGGACCTGAAGCAGCGCATGGGCGAGGCCCTGGGGCCGGACGAGCAGGTGCTGTTCGATGCCTACCTGATGCTGCTGGGTTCCGACTCTCTGGTGCACAAGACCCAGACGCGCATCCGTAATGGGCAGTGGGCCCCGGCGGCTTTGCGCGACACGGTGCGTGAGAGCGTGCGGGTATTCGAGGATATGGAGGACCCGTACCTGCGCGAGCGGGCGGCGGATGTGCGCGATCTGGGTCGCCGCGTGCTGTCGCACCTGCTGCCGGCCGATCGCAGCCAGGACGAGTTTCCCGATGGCGGCATCCTGGTCGGGGATGACCTGACCGCCTCGCATCTTGCGGAGGTTCCGATCGAGCGGTTGGGGGCCATGGTCTCGGCCAAGGGCACGGGTTCTTCGCACATCGCGATCCTGGCGCGGGCGCTCAACATCCCGGCGGTGATGGGCGTGTCCGAGCTCCCGGTGGGGCGCCTGGAAGGGCGCGAGATCCTGGTTGATGGTTATCGCGGGCGGCTGTTCGTGAACCCCAACGCCGAGCTGCGCGTGGAGTTCGAGCGCCTGGTGCGCGAGGAGCGCGAGCTGGCGGAGGACCTGCGTGCGCTGGCCAAGGACCCGGCCGAGACCCGCGATGGCGTCGCGGTGCCGGTGCTCGCGAACTCGGGGTTGCTGGCGGACATCAAGCCGTCGCTGGAGTCCGGTGCCGAGGGGGTCGGGCTGTACCGTACCGAGGTCCCGTTCATGATCCGCGACCGCTTCCCCGGCGAGGAGGAGCAGGTCCAGCTCTACGAGCAGGTGCTGGCCTCCTTCGACCCCATGCCGGTGACCCTGCGCACCCTGGATATCGGCGGCGACAAGGCCCTGCCATATTTCCCGGTGAAGGAGGACAACCCGTTCCTCGGCTGGCGCGGGATCCGTATCTCGCTGGATCACCCGGAGATCTTCCTGACCCAGCTGCGGGCGATGCTCAAGGCGAGTCGCTCCCACGACAACCTGCAGATCCTGTTCCCGATGATCTCGGCGCTGGACGAGCTGAAGGGGGCGATGACCCTGCTCAACCGGGCGCGCGAGGAGTTGCTGGACGAGGGTTTCCGCATCCCGATGCCGCGCATCGGGGTGATGGTCGAGGTGCCGGCGGCGGTGTACATGTCGGAGATGCTCGCGCGGCGGGTGGACTTCCTGTCCGTGGGCACCAACGACCTGGTCCAGTACCTGCTGGCGGTAGACCGCAACAACGCCCGTGTGGCGCATCTCTACGACACCCTGCACCCGGCCTGCATCCACGCGCTGGAGACGATTACCGACGGTTCGCACCGGGCGGGCAAGCCGGTCAGCGTCTGCGGGGAGATGGCGGCCGACCCGGCCGCGGTGATCCTGCTGCTGGGGATGGGGATCGACAGCCTGAGCGTCAGCGTGTCCTCGATCCCGCGGGTGAAGTGGGTGATCCGCAGTTTCTCCACCGACCGCGCCGAGGCCTTGCTGGCGCAGTGCCGGCTGCTGGAGAACGCCGATCAGATCCGGTCGCTGCTGAACAATGCCCTGGTCCAGGCCGGACTGGGCGGGCTGGTGCGCGCCGGCAAGACCTGACCGCGGCGCTCACCCGTGGCCGGCAGGGGGGGCAAGGGGCGCAGCTCAGGTGCGGCGTGCCCGCCACTGTGCGATCAGCGCACTCAGCAGGAAGATCCCCAGTACCACGCCGATGGCGATGAGCGCATCCACGATGGAGCGGTTGACCACCAGCACGACCACGCCCACCAGAATCGGGACCGGGATCTCGTTGAACCAGCGGTACCAGGTGTGATCACGCCGGTTCAGGTCATCGCGGAAGTCGCGCACGATCTTGCCGCACCAGACGTGATAGGCGACCAGGACGGCAATCAGCGTCAGCTTGAAGTGCATCCACGGCTCGGCCAGATAGAACGAGCGATCCACCAGCATGATCACGCCGAAAAGGATGGTGATCAGCGCGCCGGGGGTCATGATCCCGTAGAACAGCTTGCGCTCCATCACCTTGAAGCGCTCGTGACCGAGGGCGTCCTCGGTCATCGCGTGATAGACGAACAGGCGTGGTAGATAGAACAGCCCGGCGAACCAGGTGACCATGAAGATCACGTGCAGGCTGAGGAACCAGTTATAGGCTTGCATGGCGGTCCTTCTCGGAAACGGGTGCGATGTCCCTGCGCGGGGCGGCTCAGGAGAGCCAGCGTTCCAAGTGGCGTTCGATCTGTTCGAAGTCCGGGTCGCCCAGCTTCTGGTAGACGATGCGGCCATTCGGCGAGATAAGGAAGGTGGTCGGCGTCAGGCGCACGCCGCCATAGGCCTGTGAAAAGGCGTCGTCGCTGTCGTGGATGACCTTGTAGGGCATCCCGCGGTCCTCGCGCATGGCCTCCACGCGGTTGATCGGGTCGTAGGACAGCGCGACCGCCAGCAGCTCGAAGCCCTTGTCGGCGTAGGTGTCGTGCAGGTGGATCAGTTCCGGGATCTCGCGGATGCAGGACGGGCAGTTGGTTGCCCAGAAGGAGATCATCACCGGCCGGCCCTCGTAGTCTTCCAGGGCCACCGGCTCGCCGTCCAGGGTGGTGGCGGCGAAGGCGGGTGCCGGGCGCATGCCGTCGTCGGTCAACCAGATGGTCGCGGCGACGGCGACCAGCGCGATGATGAAGATGCCTCCGAAGATGGCCTTGCGGTCGATCCTGGCTTTGCTCATAGGGGTGTGATCCGTTGATCGAATAGCCTGCATTTGTGGACTGGCCGAAACCGCGTGCGTTCCGTGGTTCCGGCCAAGGCGGTATCATGCCGCAGCATGACGAATGCAACCAACAGCAAACCCATCCGCATCGGGGTTGTCGGGGCCACCGGCTACACCGGCGTGGAACTCCTGCGCCTGCTGGCGCGGCATCCCGCGGCCGATCTTCAGGTGGTGACCTCGCGCGGCGAGGCGGGCACGCCCGTGGCGGATTTGTTCCCCAGCCTGCGCGGCGCGGTGGATGCCGTCTTCCAGGCCCCGGAGGAGGCGACCCTGGGCGAGTGCGACGTGGTCTTTTTCGCCACCCCGCACGGGGTGGCCCACGGCCTGGCCGCGCCGCTGCTTGAGCGGGGCACGCGCATCATCGACCTGTCGGCGGATTTCCGCATCCGCGATCCCGAGCTCTGGGCGCGGTGGTACGGACAGGCGCATGGTGCGCCGCAGTATCTGGACGAGGCCGTGTACGGCCTGCCCGAACTGAACCGGGCGCAGATCCGTGATGCGCGACTGATCGCGGTGCCGGGTTGCTATCCCACGGCGGTGTCGCTGGCGGTGCTGCCTCTGCTGGAGGCCGGTCTGGTCGATCCCGCGGACGTGATCGCGGATGCCAAGAGCGGTGTCAGCGGGGCCGGGCGCAAGGCGCAGATCGGCGGGCTTTTCGCCGAGGTGCAGGAGGACTTTCGCGCCTATGCCAGTGGCGGGCATCGGCATTGGCCGGAGATCCACCAGACGCTCAGTGGCGTGGCCGAGCAGTCGGTCGGGCTGATCTTCCAGCCGCATCTGGTGCCGATGACGCGCGGTATTCACGCGACGCTCTATCTGCGCCCGCAGGTGGCGGACGCGGACTGGCAGGCCTGTTTCGAGCAGCGCTATCGCGACGAGCCGTTCGTGGACGTGATGCCGCCGGGGGCCCATCCGCAAACGGCCAGCGTGCGCGGCACCAATCTTTGTCGCATTGCGCTGGCGCAGCCGCCGCACTCCGGACGGCTGATGGTGCTGTCGGTGATCGACAACCTGGTGAAGGGCGCGGCCGGGCAGGCCGTGCAGAACATGAACCTGATGTTCGGCCAGGCCGAGACAGCCGGTCTGGACGGGCTGCCGGTTTTCCCCTGATGTCCTGGCCTGCCACATGACTACGGGTGTCCCGCGTCCACGTCTGCCCCGGATTCCGCGCATTCCCGCGCGGCGGCGCAGCGGGTCGGGACGCCGCGGCGGGTGGTGGCGCGCGGGGCTGCTGATGCTGATCCTGGTGTTGGTGGCGGGCGGAGCCTGGCTGGTCGAGAACTGGCGCGAGGACATACGGGACACGGTCGATGCGCAACGCGGTATCGAGGGCCTGCGGGATGACCTGGAGCAGGCGCTCGTCGCGCGCCAGGCTGCCGAGGAGGCGCGCCGCCACGCCGAGCAGCAGCTGGAAATGAAGACCGCGGAGCTCGCGGCCTTTTCCGGCGACATCGAGCGCCAGGAGGCCGAGTTGCTGGAGTTGCGCGAGGAGTTGGCGTTTTATCGGCGGCTTGCGGAGGGCGGGGGTGAAGATGCCCTGGGCATCCGGTCGCTGCAGTTGCAGCGCACGGGGCAGTCGGGCGTGTTTGATGTCGTGTTCCAGCTCTACCGCCCGGGGTTGAGTCGTTCGGTGGATTTGCGCTGGGCGCTGGAAGTCGAAGGCTATGCGACCGGGGAAGAGGCGCTGTCCACTTTGGACACCGATGCGCTGGGGCTGGAGAACGATCGCCTGGTCGAGGGGTTTCGGTTGTTGCGCAATCAGCGCGCCCGGATCCATCTTCCGGAGGGCTTCGAGCCGGTCGGGTTGACGCTGAGGGCGAGCGCCGCGAACGACGAGGATCTTGAACCGGTTTCGGAATGGGCCGACTGGGATCGCCTGCTGGAGAGTACGCAATGATGGGACGCAAACGAGGCCGCCGCGCGCGGAAAGTGGATACCCTGGTGGGGCGCCATACAGTGGTCCACGGGGATATCGAGTTTGGAGGCGGGCTGCATATCGAAGGCCGCGTGATCGGGGATATCCGGGCCGCGACCGATTCGTCGGCCGTTCTGGTGGTCGCGGGTGGGGGCGTGGTCGAGGGCCATGTCGCGGTTCCGCACCTGCTGATGAACGGCGAGGTGCGTGGCGATGTCCATGTGGGAGAGCACGTGGAGCTTGGCGAGACGGCCCGTCTGGCCGGTAACCTCTACTACACCGTGCTGCAGATGGCAGAGGGCGCGCAGATCGACGGCTTGCTCAAACGGGTGGAGCATCCCCTCGAGGGCGAGCTGGACGGGACGGGCGAGACCCAGGCCCTGGCCAATCCCACGGAAGATGAGCATTCTTGACTCCGGGGCTCAGTCTTCCGTAGCGTGAATGAAAATGATTATTACAGGAGGCCCCGAATGTCCGAGCCCATGACGTCCGAAGCGGAACTGGACATCGAAATGCCCAGCCCGTTGATCTTTACCGATGCCGCGGCCACCAAGGTGAAGGGGCTGATCGAGGAAGAGAACAACGACAACCTCAAGCTGCGCGTATTCGTCAGCGGGGGCGGTTGTTCCGGCTTTCAGTACGGCTTTACCTTCGACGAGACCGTCGGCGATGGCGACACCCTCGTGGAGAATGGTGGGGTGACCCTGCTGATCGACCCGATGAGCTTCCAGTATCTGGCGGGTGCCGAGATCGACTACTCCGAAGGTCTTGAGGGCGCGCAGTTCGTGATCCGCAATCCGAATGCCACCACGACCTGCGGCTGCGGTTCCAGCTTCTCGGTCTAGAGAGACGCTGACAAGCGGTCAAGAAAGGGCCCGATCCGGGATTCCGGATCGGGCCCTTATTTGTTTCTGGTCGGGGTGAACGGCCCGCGCTAGTGGCTCCCGGGTGCCCGGGGGCCACCGGGGATGATGCACCCAAGTACGCGTGGGCCGCGCGCGCCGGTCACTTCCGGCAGGTTGCCGGGCTCGCCGGCCAGGGTTCGCGCGGCCAGCCAGGCAAAGGCGGCACCCTCCACCTGCTGTGGGGGGACCCCATGGCGTTCGGTGGTCTCCACCAGGGTCGCGGGCAGGGCCTTGGCGAGGCGCTTCATCAGGTGGCGGTTGTGCGCGCCGCCGCCGCACACCAGCAAGCGGGCGGGCGGCTGCATGTGCAGATGTTCCAGCGCGTGCCGCACGCCCTCCACGGTCAGTTCTGCCAGGGTGGCCTGAATGTCCTCGGGCCGGGCTCGGTCCAGGCGGTCGCCAGCCCCGGCACGGAGCCAGGCCGGCGAAAAGTATTCGGGCCCGGTACTCTTTGGCGGAGGGCGCTGGAAGAACGAATCCTGGAGCAGCCGGGTCAGCAGTTCGGGGTCGGGCGTGCCGCTGCGGGCCCATGCGCCGTCATGATCGAACGGCGTCTGATGGTGACGCCGATTCCAGTCGTCCATCAGCGTATTCGCCGGGCCACAGTCGAAGCCGATCACGGGCTGACCCGGCTGCAGCCAGGTGATGTTGGCGATGCCGCCTAGATTGAGGACCGCGCGGGTCTCGTCCGTGGATCCGAACTGCGTAGCGTGAAAGCCGCAGGCCAGTGGTGCCCCCTCGCCGCCGGCAGCAATATCGCGCGGCCGGAACTGCGCCACGGTGTCGATGCCGGTGGCCTCTGCGATGCGGAAGGGATCGCCGATCTGCCAGGTGAAGGGCGGATCGGCGTCCGGGGCGTGGTGCACGGTCTGGCCGTGACTGCCGATCGCCCGGATCGCGGTCGGCGCCAGACCGGTCTGGTCCAGCAGGGCTTGCACGGTACGGGCGAACAGCATGCCGAGCCGCGCATCCAGCGCGCCCAGGTGCCGGTAGCGCAGGGTTTCAGTGGTGGCCGCCGTCGCCAGCTCCTGGGCGAGGTCGTCGGGGTACCCCAGCTGGCAGTGATCCACCACGCGTACCGGCCCGGTCTCGCGGATCTCTGTCAGCACGGCGTCCACGCCGTCCCGGCTGGTGCCGGACATCAGCCCGATAAAGCGTTCCGTCATAGTGGTGATCCTCGCGCGCGCATTATGGGTCGGCGTCCATTCTGGACCACCGCGGCATTTCGCGTCCGTTCGGGGGTCGCGGTATCCTTGCGCGCGACCGGCCAGCCCGGCCGGTCTCTGATCTCGACCAAGGGGCGTCATGGAACTCGAAGACCAGCTGGCCGTTATTCGTCGCGGCACCGATGAAATCCTGCTCGAGGACGATCTTGTCGAGCGCCTCAAGAGTGGCCGCACCCTCCGGGTGAAGGCGGGATTCGATCCCACCGCCCCGGACCTGCATCTGGGGCACACGGTGCTGATCAACAAGCTGCGCCAGCTCCAGGACCTGGGGCACCACATCCTGTTCCTGATTGGCGATTTCACCGGCCGTATTGGTGATCCCTCGGGCAAGAACGCCACGCGTCCGCCGCTGTCCGCCGAGGATATCGAGCGCAACGCCGCAACCTACCGCGAGCAGGTATTCCGCATTCTTGACCCTGAGCGGACCGAGGTCGTCTTCAATTCCACCTGGATGGAGCCGCTAGGGGCCGCAGGCATGGTCCAGCTCGCCTCGCGCCAGACCGTGGCGCGCATGCTCGAGCGCGATGACTTTCACAAGCGTTACACCCAGCATCAGCCGATCGCGATCCACGAATTCCTCTATCCACTCATCCAGGGCTACGACTCGGTGGCGCTGAAGGCCGATATCGAACTGGGCGGCACCGACCAGAAGTTCAACCTCCTGGTGGGCCGCGAGCTGCAGAAGCAGGAGGGGCAACCGCCTCAGGTCATCCTGACCA
>NZ_KB907146.1:0-15000 GCF_000381845.1 Thioalkalivibrio sp. AKL10 | reverse complement strand
GTAACGATGGCGGCGCTGTCTCCACCCGAGACTCAGTGAAATTGAAATCGCAGTGAAGATGCTGTGTACCCGCGGCTAGACGGAAAGACCCCGTGAACCTTTACTACAGCTTCACACTGAACTTTGAACTTGTTTGTGTAGGATAGGTGGGAGGCTTTGAAACCGGGACGCCAGTCTCGGCGGAGCCATCCTTGAAATACCACCCTGGCAATTTTGGAGTTCTAACCCAGGCCTGTTATCCAGGTCGGGGACCGTGTGTGGTGGGTAGTTTGACTGGGGCGGTCTCCTCCCAAAGAGTAACGGAGGAGTGCGAAGGTACCCTCAGCGCGGTCGGAAATCGCGCGACGAGTGCAAAGGCATAAGGGTGCTTAACTGCGAGACAGACACGTCGAGCAGGTGCGAAAGCAGGTCTTAGTGATCCGGTGGTTCTGTATGGAAGGGCCATCGCTCAACGGATAAAAGGTACTCCGGGGATAACAGGCTGATACTGCCCAAGAGTCCATATCGACGGCAGTGTTTGGCACCTCGATGTCGGCTCATCACATCCTGGGGCTGAAGCAGGTCCCAAGGGTATGGCTGTTCGCCATTTAAAGTGGTACGCGAGCTGGGTTTAGAACGTCGTGAGACAGTTCGGTCCCTATCTGCCGTGGGCGTCGGAGATTTGACAGGATCTGTCCTTAGTACGAGAGGACCGGGATGGACGCACCTCTGGTGTTCCGGTTGTCACGCCAGTGGCATTGCCGGGTAGCTAAGTGCGGAAGGGATAACCGCTGAAAGCATCTAAGCGGGAAACCCACCTGAAGATGATATCTCCCTGGACCCTCGAGGTCCCTGTAGGGCCGTTGAAGACTACAACGTTGATAGGCTGGGTGTTGAAGCGCGGTAACGCGTGTAGCTAACCAGTACTAATTGCCCGTGAGGCTTGACCATATAACACCCAAAGTGTTGGTGGTCTCGTTTGACACATCGCTACGTACACAAGTCTAGAATGCATTCCGAATTTAGATGACGTGGAACAGTCCGCGTGGTCTAGCCAGTTTGTCTGGCGGCAATAGCGAGTAGGAACCACCCGATCCCATCCCGAACTCGGAAGTGAAACTGCTCTGCGCCGATGGTAGTGTGGGGTCTCCCCATGTGAGAGTAGGTCACCGCCAGGCATTAATCCGAAGCCCGGTCCCCTTTTTGGGGGCCGGGCTTTTTTTATGCGTGTTAGTCAGGCACCGTGTGCGGACGGTGAAGTCTGCTGCTGCGGCCCTTGGCCGGTTTGAAAGGGACGCAGGTGCCGAGACGGAGGCTGGGATGAGACAGAAGCGGACGGACGGAGGGTTGGTCCTGGTAGGGCTGGTCCTGCTCGGAATTGGACTCTATGCGATTTTCGGCGGACAGTTGGCTTTCACGCCCATTGCGCCGCGGGAGGGTTCCGGGTTTGGCGGGCCGGTGGCAACAGTCATTGGCGTGGCCTTCGTGATCGGGGGCCTGTATTTCCTTCGGGAGTCGCGCCGCTGATCACACTGGGCTTGGGACCACGTTGGAGAGCCGGCCTTGGTTTCCGACCGCAGCGTCAGGTGGCCGGAGGGGGCTGCGCCATGTGGGGTGATTGGCGCAGCCCTTCGACATGCGGCCGCGGCCGGGCTGACGTGACCGGGGGCACGGCGTTGGACCGGTAGTTGGAGTCAGGCTTGAGCCGTGGTTCGCCACGTGAAGCCGTAGTCCTGGGTTGCGATCTCGGGATCGGATGGTGAGGAGCCAAGGCCCTCGGCGAGCGCCTGGCGTGCAAGCGTCTCGTGGTTGTTGTCACTCGACAAGTGCATACCGATCACATGGCGTAGCCTGGATCGATCGATGCGATGGAGAAGGTCGGTGGCCGCGTGATTCGGTAGGTGGCCGTACCCGCCCGCAATACGTCGCTTGAGCGACGCCGGGTACCGCCCGGCGGCGAGCATGGCAGGGTCGTGGTTGCACTCCAGTAGGAGGGCTTCGGCTGCATTGGCCACGTCGACCATGTGCGGGGAGATGTGGCCGGCATCCGTCATCAGGACCAGCCGGTGATCGCCGTCGGAAAACGCGAATTGGATGGGTTCGCGGGAGTCGTGCGGCACCGTGTACGGTTGCACCCAGGCGTCGTCGATCTCCAGCGGTGCATCCGCCTGGATCTCCTGGATGTGAGCAAAACCGGTGTCGCGGGCGGCCAATCGGGTGCCGGGGCTGGTAAATACGGTGAGGCCGTAACGCCGGGATAGCGGCGCGGTGGCGCCGATGTGGTCGGCGTGCTCATGGGTCACCAGGACGGCCGTCAGGTCCTGTGGGGTCAGGTCGACCCGGGACAGGCGGCGTTCCAGCTCCTGCATCGAGAATCCGCAATCCACCAGCAGGCGGGTGGCACCGATCTCGACCACCAGGGCGTTGCCGGAACTCCCGCTGCCCAGGGAGCAGAAGCGGATCATGGTGGCTGGGCTCGCCGCGTTCTAGCGAAGGATCTGCTGCTCGATCTGCTCCAGTACGAACTCGGCGTCGCGGCGGCCAAGGGGCTCGCCATCGATGTCGCGCGCCTCGATTCGCAGATCGCCGTCGCCGATGTCGGTCAGGCGAATCTGATAACGCTCGTTCTCGCGACGATCACCGCCGCGCCCGAAGATCCGACTGAAGAAGCCGCCGCGTTCGCTCTCGCCGACCATGTCGGGGCGATAGGTCACCTCGAAGGTCCCCGTATTGCGATCTTGCTCGTCCACCAGGAGGCCGGCGCGATCCAGGTAGGTGCCCATCTGCGACCACATGCGGTCGAAGTCGCTGCCCGTCACCAGTACCGGCTGGCCTTCGTGTTCCGTCTGGTGCAGCTCGCTCGGACGGTCGCCAATGGTCTCGGCTACCCGGGTGCCGCCCTCGGGGGTCTCGCCCGTGGCGAGGTAGACACGCAGGCGATTAAGCATTTCGGCTTCGAGTTCGGGATCGGACGGGCGCATGGCCCAGCGCCAGGTCTCGCCCTCGGGTTCTTCGGTGGCCCTTCGGTGCGAGATGTAGATGGCTGAGCGGCCATTGTCGCGTTCGACGCGCAGGCGGTATTGGTCGCGCGTGTTGGCGTCGTACACGTTACCCAGCGCGCGGGCGAAGATGTTCTGTGTGCCCCGCAGCGGAATCCCGGCGCGGTCTTCGGCCCATTCGGTCTCCATGACGCCGACCTGGGGTTCGTTGCGCTCCAGGCGCAGGTTCTGACTGTCCCAGAACGCGGTCAGGCGATCCCAGAGATCCTCCGGCGCCACCTCGACACTCAGCCAGCGGACGCTGCCTTCGCGCATCAGCTGGATCTCGGTCGATTCCGGAAGCACCCGGGCATCGCTGCGGACCGGCGCGGTTGCCCCGGTGGGCTGGCGCTGCTGCTGGCGGGCCGCGGAGTCTTGCTGCATCTCGCGGGCGCTGATCCGTTCGCCCGGGGCGTCCGGAATACGGTAGGCGCGTTCGCTGTCGGGCGCGATCAGGTCCGGTGGGACCTCGAGGTTGTCCATCTGCCGACTCATTTCGTATTCGGGGCCGGACTGGCGGTCGCCGGAGGTCGAGCACCCGGCGATGGCCAGGCCCGTAGCCAGGGCCAGGGCGGTGCGGGTTGCGTGACGGTGGAGCTTGGCAGACTGTTTCATGTCGGGGATCAGACCTCTATGCCGGCCTGGCGCATCGCGTCCAGGACCGGCGCATGGAAGGGTTCGGACAACGGAGTCAGAGGCAGGCGGATGCCTTCCTCCATGAGGCCCATGCGTTGCAGGGCCCATTTGACCGGAATCGGGTTGGCCTCGAGGAACAGGGCCGAATGCAGCCCGTCCAACTGGCGATTGATCTCGCGCGCCTCGTCGGGGCGGCCTTCGCGCACGGCGCGGCACATCGCGGCCATCAGCTGCGGTGCGACGTTGGCGGTGACCGAGATAACCCCGTGGCCGCCCGCGAGCAGAAAGGCCAGCCCGTTGCCGTCATCCCCACTGTAGAGGTCCAAGCGGTTGCCGACACGGGCGACCAGCTCGGCGGTGCGTTCGTTACTGGCCGAGGCTTCCTTGATCCCGATGATGTTCGGGATGTCGGCCAGACGCTCCACCGTCTCCGGTAACAGATCGACTGCCGTGCGGCCAGGCACGTTGTACAGGATCTGCGGGATATCCACCGCTTCCGCAATGGCCTTGTGGTGCAGGTAAAGGCCTTCCTGGGTCGGCTTGTTGTAGTAGGGGGAGACCAGCAGGCAGGCATCCGCGCCGCCTTCCTTGGCGCAGCGGGTCAGGGCGATGGCCTCGCGCGTGGAGTTCGCGCCGGTACCCGCGATCACCGGCAGGCGCCCCGCGACGGTCTTCACCGTGTGGGCGATGGCCTCGCAGTGCTCGTCGAAATCGAGGGTCGCGGATTCGCCGGTGGTGCCGACGGCAACAATGGCATCGGTGCCGGCCTCGATGTGGAATTCCAGGAGCCGATCCAGGGCCGGCCAGTCCAGGCTGCCGTCCGCGTGCATCGGGGTCGCCAGTGCGACCATGCTGCCTTGAAACATCGACTCCTCCAACAACGGTAATGGTGCAGTCTAACGGGCGGGTGACAGGGCATTCAAGATTCCTTCGGCCGGGTGTTCGCCGTATCTCGTCTTTCGTGCACCCGGTCGCCTCCCCTGGCGGGGAGAGACGCGGATCAAGTCGCCCGGCTGCGTTGGCGCCGCCGGGGCAAGGTGGTATGTTGCGAGCCATCATGCCTGTCGCCGCTTTCACGCAGAGAACCCCCGGGTGCTTGCCCGCCCCTTGCCTCGCGCGCAGCCGGCGGGTGCCGCATGGCTGAGGTGGTTGGCGCGGGCACCCACACCCACCTGATCCTCAACCTGATCGGGCCCGATCAGCCCGGTCTGGTGTCCAGCGTGACCCGCGTGATCGCCGACACCGGCTGCAATCTCGAATCCAGTCGCATCACGGTCGTGGGTGGCTACTGCTGCATGGCGCTTAGCGCCAGTGGCAACTGGAAGACCCTGGGTACCCTGGAGTCCCGTCTGCAGCGCCTGGAGGCGGAGATGGGGATGGTCGTGGTGGCCCGTCGCGGCCCGCTGGAGGAGCGCCCCGAGGCGGCGATGCCCTATGCCGTGGACGCAGTAGCCCTGGACACCCCGGGCCTGCTGAATGCCCTGGCCGATTTCTTTACCAGCCGTGGAGTGAACCTGCGCGACGTCCAGACCCGGGTGTACATTGCCCAGCAGACCGGGGCGCGCATGTTTGCGGCCAACATGGTCGTGGATATCCCCGCAGGGCAGCACCTGGCCAGCCTGCGCGGCGAGTTCATGGATTTCTGTGACGAACTGAACGTGGACGGCGTGCTGGACCCGATCAAGGCCTGAACCGGCCGGGCTCGCGTGGCGTCCGCGGTGGTCTTACGCTTTGAGACCCTCTACTCAAGGAGCAACGCCTGATGAGCATCGCAATCGACCAGCGGGTACCCGAGGACCTGCGTGTGCCGGCGACCGGCGACCAGACCCTGGGGCCGGCCGACTTCAAGGGCCGCATCGTGGTCCTGTATTTTTACCCCAAGGACAGTACGCCCGGCTGCACCAACGAGAGCCGCGACTTTGCTGCCAACCAGGCCGCCTTTGACGCCGTCGGTGCAGTGATCCTCGGTGTCTCGCGCGACAGCGTGAAGAGCCACGAGAACTTCCGCGCCAAGCAGGAGTTGCCCTTCGATCTGTTGAGCGATGGCGACGAGACCCTGTGCGACGCCTTCGATGTCATCAAGATGAAGAACATGTACGGCAAGCAGGTGCGTGGTATCGAGCGCTCCACGTTCGTGATCGATGCCGATGGCGTGTTGCGCAAGGAGTGGCGCAAGGTGAAGGTGCCGGGCCATGTGGACGAGGTTCTCGCCGCGGTGCGCGAACTCGCAGGGAGCTGAGCCCCTCTTCCCCCACTTCGCCCCGGAGGTGTCATGAACGCGACCGCCCAGGATCCGAAACGCCTGCTCGTCCTGGACACCAATGTCCTGATGCACGACCCCACGGCGCTGTTCCGCTTCAAGGAACACGACATCTTCCTGCCCATGGTCGTGCTCGAGGAGCTCGACCGTGGCAAGAAGGGGGTTTCCGAAGTCGCGCGCAACGTACGCCAGGTCTCGCGCTTCATTGACGAGCTCACCACCGGCGCCCAGCACGAGCAGATCGCCGCCGGGTTGCCGCTGCAGGCGGATTCGCTCAGCGAGTCGACGTTCGCGCCCACCGGGCGCCTGTTCTTTCAGACCCGCAACCTGTCCTCCAGCCTGCCGGCCTCGCTGCCGGGCACCTCGGCCGACAATGACATCCTCGCCACTGCCCAGGCGCTGAAGACCGAGTATCCCGACACCCCGGTGACGCTGGTATCCAAGGACATCAACCTGCGCATCAAGGCCACGGTGATCGGCCTGCACGCGGAGGACTACTACAACGATCAGGTGCTGGACGACGTCAGCCTGCTGTTCTCCGGCATGACCGAACTGCCAGCGGACTTCTGGGAGACCCACGGTGCCAAGATGGACTCCTGGCAGGAGTCCGGCCGCACCTACTATCGCGTGACCGGCCCGCTGGTGGCCGAGTGGCAGCCCAACCAGTTCGTCTACCGCGAGGGCGAGAACCCGCTGTCCGCGATCGTGCTGGAGATCGACCAGCCGAACGAATCCGCGGTAATCGAGCTGGTCGACGACTACATGACCCCGCGCCACAGCGTCTGGGGCATCAACGCCCGCAATCGCGAGCAGAACTACGCCCTGAACCTGCTGATGGACCCGGAGGTGGACTTCGTCTCCCTGCTGGGGGCCGCCGGCACCGGCAAGACCCTGCTGACCCTGGCCGCCGGGCTCGCGCAGACGCTGGAGGACAACACCTACAAGGAGATCATCATGACCCGGGTCACGGTCCCGGTGGGCGAGGATATCGGCTTCCTGCCCGGGACCGAAGAGGAAAAGATGACCCCGTGGATGGGAGCGCTGATGGACAACCTCGAGGTGCTGGCCAAGTCCGAGGGCGCCGGGGACTGGGGGCGCATGGCCACCAACGACGTGCTGACCAGCCGCATCAAGATCCGCTCGCTGAACTTCATGCGCGGGCGTACCTTCCTCAACCGCTACATCATCCTTGACGAGGCGCAGAACCTGACCTCCAAGCAGATGAAGACCCTGATCACTCGTGCCGGACCGGGGACCAAGGTGGTCGCGCTGGGGAATATCGCGCAGATCGACACCCCGTACCTGACCGAGACTTCCAGCGGACTAACCTATGTGGTGGACCGGTTCCGCAACTGGACCCACAGCGGCCACATCACGCTGACACGCGGGGAGCGCTCACGGCTGGCGGACTACGCCTCGAATCACTTGTAGATGTCGGGAAGACAAACGCGGGGGCGGCAACGGAGCGGGAAACGGGCACCGTCATTGCAAGGAGCGAAGCGGTGGCAAAGGAGCGCGAAATGGGCACCGTCATTGCGAGGCCCTGCAGGGGCCGTGGCAATCTCCGGAAGCTCGCGCTGAGCAAGATACTGAACCAGATGATTCCGGACGGAGATCGCCACGTCGCTCCGCTCCTCGCAATGACGGTGCCGGTTGCGAGGAATGGGCTCAGCCGTCTTCGCTGTAGCGCACGCAGGCGCGGTCGGTCTCCCACAGGGTCAGCGCGTGCATGCGCAGGCCCGGGCGGTTCAGGCGTCCGGCCATTTCCCGGTAGAACCACTGGGCAATGTTCTCGGCCGTGGGGTTGACCGTGTCGAACGGCGGGACGTCGTTCAGGTAGCGGTGATCCAGCTGCCCGGCGATCTCGCGCGCGGCGGTCTTGACCACCTTGAAGTCCACCGCCATGCCGGAATCGTCCAGGGTCTCGGCCTGGACCTCGGCCTCCACCTTCCAGTTGTGCCCGTGCATGTTCGCGCACTGCCCCGGGTAGTCGCGCAGGGTATGCGCGGAGGCAAAGTCGGTCAGGACGCGAAGGGTGTAACGGGCACTCATGATCGTTTTCCGGGCGAGCGGCCATGGCGGCCGGGTTTTGATTAGCCCGCGAAGCCTATCCGGCTGCCGTCGTCCGCGCAATTCTCCAGCCCGAAGGCGTGGCGAATCGTGGCCAGTACGCCGGCCGTGTCGAGGCCGCAATCGGCGAGGATCTGCTCGCGCGAGCCATGCTCGGTGAAGGCATCCGGGATGCCCAGTACCTGGCAGGGCCGGGTCAGCTCTTCGGCCGAGAGCCACTCCAGTACTGCGCTGCCGGCACCACCGGCGCGCGCATGATCCTCGAGCGTCACGAAGCCCTGGTGGCTGGCGGCCAGTTGCGCCAGCAGCGCCGTATCCAGGGGCTTGATGAAGCGCATGTTGACCACGGTGGCATCCAGCGCCTCGCCGGCCGCCAGGGCGGTCTCCAGCAGCGCGCCGAAGCTGAGGATGGCCAGACCCCGGCCCTCGCGCACGACCTCGGCGCGCCCGACCGGCAATGTTTCCAGATCCTCGCTGCCGCCCTCCGGCAGTTCGCCGGGCCCGCCACCGCGCGGATAGCGCACCGCCGCCGGGCCGTCGTGGGCGAAGCCGGTGGACAGCATCTGGCGACACTCGCGCTCGTTGGCGGGTGCCATCAGCAGCAGGTTGGGGACCGTGCGCAGCAGGGCCGTGTCGAAGGTGCCGGCATGGGTCGGGCCATCGGCGCCGACGATTCCGGCACGATCCACGGCGAACAGCACCGGCAGATTCTGGAGTGCGACGTCGTGGATCACCTGATCCATGGCGCGCTGCAGGAAGGTCGAGTAGATCGCAACCACGGGCTTCTGGCCCTCGCAGGCCATGCCCGCGGCCAGGGTGACGGCATGCTGCTCGGCGATCCCGACGTCGAAATAGCGCTGTGGAAATTGTTCGGAGAACGCGACCAGTCCGGAACCCTCGCGCATGGCCGGGGTGATACCCAGCAGGCGATTGTCGGCCGTGGCCTGGTCGCACAGCCACTGGCTGAAGATGTCGGTGTAGGTTGGGGGCTTCGGGGCGGACGGGGCGAGGCCGTTTTCCGGCTCGAACTTGGACACGCCATGGTAGCGGCAGGGGTCTTCCTCCGCCGGTGCATAGCCCTGGCCCTTGCGGGTAACCACGTGCAGCAGCTGCGGCCCGTGGGTGCCGCGCAGGTTCTTCAGGATCGAGACCAGCCCGTTCACGTCGTGGCCGTCCACCGGGCCGAAGTAGCGAAAGCCCAGTTCCTCGAACAGCGTGCCGGGCACGAACATGCCCTTCATGTGTTCCTCGGCGCGCTGGGCGAAGGCCTTCATCGGCGGGACGAACTCCAGCATGCGCTTGGAGCCCTCGCGCATCGAGCTGTATAGCGGGCCGGACAGCAGTCGGGTGAAGTACTGATTGAGTGCGCCGACGTTGGGCGAGATCGACATATCGTTGTCGTTCAGGATCACCAGCAGGTTGCAGTCGAGATCGCCGATGTGGTTCAGCGCCTCGAAGGCCATGCCCGCGGTCATCGCGCCGTCGCCGATTACGGCCACGTGGCGCCGGTCCAGCCCGGCGTGCTTCGCCGCCAGGGCCATGCCGGCGGCAGCGCTGATGGAGGTGCTGGAGTGCCCCGCCCCGAAGGCGTCGTATTCGCTCTCCGCGCGTTTGGGGAAGCCGGCCAGGCCCCCGTACTGGCGCAGATGGGCCATGTCGGCCCGGCGTCCGGTCAGGATCTTGTGGGCGTAGGCCTGATGGCCGACGTCCCAGACGATGCGGTCGTCGGGGGTGTTGAACGCGTAGTGCAGCGCGATCGCGAGTTCCACCGTGCCGAGGTTGGCAGCGAGATGGCCGCCGGTGCGCGAGACGCTCTCGATCAGGAATTGACGCAGTTCGTCGGCCACCCCGGTGAGGTCCGAGGCCGGGCGTTCCCGCAGGTCGGCGGGCCATTCGATTGCATCCAGCAGGGGTGTGGGGGTCATCTAGGCGGGCCGGTTCAATTCATGCGATCGACGATGTACCGCGCCAGGAAGCGAAGCAAGTCCGCCTCCTGACCGAAGGGTTGCAGCTCGGTCAGTGCCTCGTCGACCAGCGCCACCGCCCGCTCGCGCGAGGCCTCCAGGCCCTGCAGCGAGGGGAAGGTGGGCTTGTGCAGGCGGGCATCGGCGCCACAGGCCTTGCCCAGGATCTCGGGGTCGCCTTCCACGTCGAGGACGTCGTCACGGATCTGGAAGGCCAGGCCGATGCATTCGGCGTAGCGTGTCAGGCGTTCCAGGGCGTCGGGGTCGGGCGTGCCGGCCAGCGCCCCCAGCCGCACTGAGGCGCGGATCAGGGCGCCGGTCTTCAGCCGGTGCATGCGCTCCAGCTCCGGCAGGTCGATGGGCTGGCCGCAGGCCCCGAGGTCGATCGCCTGGCCACCGGCCATGCCGTGCAGGCCGGCGGCGCGCGCGAGCTCGCGCACCGCGTTCAGCCCGGTCGGCGCGGGCAATTCCGCGACGCCATCGGTCAGGATGTCGAAGGCCAGGGCCTGCAAGGCATCCCCGGCGAGGATGGCGGTCGCCTCGTCGAAGGCCTTGTGGCAGGTCGGGCGGCCGCGACGCAGGTCGTCATCGTCCATCGCCGGAAGGTCATCGTGGATCAGCGAATAGACGTGGATCATCTCCACCGCTGCGGCCATCGCATCCAGCGCCGGTTCCGGGGCGCCGGTCGTGCGCCCGGCCGCGTAGACCAGGACCGGGCGCAGGCGCTTGCCGCCGGACAGCGTGGCGTAGCGCATCGCCTCGATCAGGCGGGCGTCGGGGGCGCCGCCCGTGCCCAGGTGGCGGTCGAGGACGGCCTCGATGCGATGCTGGTATTCGTTCAGGGCCTGCTCGGGGTCGGTGGCGGTCAATGGCGGCTCGCTAGAACGGGACATCGGGGTCCGTCGTGTCGTGCGGCTCCGGTGTCCGGGGAACATGGGTGCTTGCGTGGTGGTCATTCTGGGCAGTGGTGCTGGAAGGTGCTTCCTGGGCCAGTGCCTCGATCCGGCGCTGGGCATCGTCGAGCGCCAGCTGGCAGCGGTTGACCAGTTCCATGCCACGCTGGAATTCGCCCAGCGACTGCTCCAGGCCGAGCTCGCCGGACTCCATCCGGGCGACCAGGGCCTCCAGGGCCTCCAGGCTGGCTTCGAATTCCGCCGGGCTGTCGGCGCTGGGCGAGTCGGTCATGATGGATTACCGGGTCGAAAAGGTGAGAAAGTATCCGATCCGCTGCGGCGAGGAAAGGCGTGGTACACGGCAGCCCTTGTTTATGGCGCCACCGCCCCCATAATCCGGAGGGCTTCCGGTTGACACTGAACCGGGTGCCGACTAGAGTTTTCATACGGTTTAGACCGAGTCTAAACAACCGTCTGCACAGGCATTCCTGTGGTTGTGTAGAACTTATCCAGAGAGAAGGAGAGCACCATGGACCTGAAAGGCAGCAAGACCGAAGAAGCCCTGAAAGAGGCCTTTGCCGGCGAATCGATGGCCAACCGCCGTTACCTGTACTTCGCTTCCAAGGCCGACGTGGAAGGCTACAACGACGTCGCCACCGTGTTCCGTTCCACCGCGGAAGGTGAAACCGGCCACGCCCACGGTCATCTCGAGTACCTCGAGAGCTGCGGCGATCCGGCCACCGGCCTGGAGTTCGGCCCCACCTCCGCCAACCTGAAGACCGCCGTCGCCGGCGAGACCCACGAGTACACCGACATGTACCCGGGCATGGCCAAGACCGCCCGCGACGAAGGCTTCGACGAAGTCGCCGACTGGTTCGAAACCCTCGCCAAGGCGGAGCGTTCCCACGCCAACCGCTTCCAGAAGGCGCTGGACCAGCTGGACGACTGATCGTCTCGCAGTGCTGGAAGTACACGGGGCCGGTCCGCCGGCCCCGTTTTCCGGGAGATACGGAACAGCCTGTGGCGTGGCTGAATGCAGTTCACCTCGCATGCTGTTCCGTGTTTCCCTCGAAGCATCGTACTGATACGGACACCGGAGGGATGCATGTCTGCGCCGACGCACCAACGTGAAGGAAGTCTCGAAGCCCCGACCCGTCATCCGCTGGACTGGAAGAACCCGGAGTTCTACAACGAGGAATCGCTGTTCAGCGAACTGGAACGGGTCTTTGATATCTGTCACGGCTGCCGTCGTTGCGTAAGCCTGTGCAACTCCTTCCCCACCCTGTTCGACCTGGTCGACGAATCCGAGACCCTGGAGGTCGACGGGGTCGACAAGAAGGATTACTGGCAGGTTGTCGATCACTGTTACCTGTGTGATCTGTGCTACCTGACCAAGTGCCCCTATGTGCCGCCGCACGAATGGAATGTGGACTTCCCGCACCTGATGCTTCGGGCCAAGGCCTTCCGTTTCCAGAACGAGGGCGCCAAGACCTCGCACAAGCTGATGTCCAGCACGGACATGGTCGGCAAGCTGGCGGGCATCCCGGTGGTGGCCGGCGCGGTCAATGCCGCGAACAAGAATGGCGCGGTGCGCAAGATGCTGGACAAGACCATGGGCGTGCACCCGGACGCTCCGGTCCCCGAGTACCACTCCAGCAAGGGCCGCTCGCGCGTTGCCAAGACCGCGAAGGGTGTCAGCAATCCCGAGCCGGCTGGTGCCACCCAGGGCAAGGTCGCCCTCTACGCGACCTGCTACGGCAACTACAACGAGCCGCATCTGGTCGAGGACCTGGTCAAGGTCTTCGAGCACAACGGTATCGAGGTCACCCTGGTCGAGAAGGAGCAGTGCTGCGGCATGCCCAAGCTGGAGCTGGGCGACCTGAAGTCGGTAGAGGCCTCCAAGGACGCCAACATCCCGGCAATGAAGCGCATGATCGACCAGGGCTATGACATCGTGGCCCCGGTGCCGTCCTGCGTGCTGATGTTCAAGCAGGAACTGCCGCTGATGTTCCCGGACGACGCCGACGTGATCGCGGTGCGCGACCGCATCTTCGACCCGTTCGAGTACCTGATGGAGCGGCACAAGGATGGCAAGCTGAATACCGATTTCCCCGAGAAGCTTGGCAAGATCGCCTACCACGCCGCCTGCCACCTGCGGGTGCAGAACATGGGTCTGAAGACCCGTGATCTGCTCAAACTGGTGCCGGAGACCGAGATCGACGTGATCGAGCGCTGCTCCGGACACGACGGCACCTACGGGGTGAAAAGCGAATTCTACGAGACGGCATCCAAGATCTGCCGTCCGGTGGTCAGCCGCGTGCAGAAGGCCGAGTCCGACCACTACTCGAGCGATTGCCCGATGGCCGGCCACATGATCGAGAACGGGCTGCAGGGCAAGGGCGAGGACAAGGCGCCCGAGCATCCGCTAACCCTTCTGCGCCAGGCGTATGGCCTGTAAGGCTGCCGGGCGGTATATCAGGACCAGCAAGGGCGTGAACGAACGCCCGCGAACGGAGAGAGTCCATGGCGAGTGACAGTTACCACGAACCGGTCGAGGAACTGAGCGACGAGTCGCGCGAGATGCATCGCGCGATCGTCTCGTTGATGGAAGAACTTGAGGCGGTGGACTGGTACCAGCAGCGCATCGACGGCTGCAAGGACGAAGAGCTCAAGGCGATCCTCGCGCACAACCGCGACGAGGAGATCGAGCACGCCGCGATGGTGCTGGAATGGATCCGTCGGCATAACCCGGTGTTCGATCACGAACTGAAAGACAACCTCTGGTCCGACAAGGACTACACGAAGACGGGGCATCACGATCACTGAGATGTGCTGATCCTGACGGACCCGTCCGGCGCGAAGGAGGTATCGAGATGAAGATGGAGGCAAGTGTGGACAAGCTGAGTCGTGAAGACCTGTATTCGCTGGAGAAGTACCACGAGATGCGGCCCCAGTTCCGCGCCGAGGTGATGCAGCACAAGCGCAATCGCGTCGTGCAGGTGGGCCCGGCCGTGAGCCTGCACTTCGAGGATCGCAAGACGATGCAGTACCAGATTCAGGAGATGCTGCGGGTCGAGAAGATCTTCGACGCCGAGGGCATCCAGGAGGAGCTGGATTCCTACAACCCCTTGATCCCGGACGGCTCCAACTGGAAGGCGACCATGATGGTCGAGTATCCGGACGTGGACGAGCGCAAGGTGCAGCTGTCCAAACTGATCGGGATCGAGCGCAAGACTTATGTGCAGGTCGAAGGGCATGACAAGGTCTACCCGATCGCGAACGAGGACCTCGAGCGCGAGACGGACGACAAGACCTCGTCGGTGCACTTCCTGCGCTTCGAGTTGACGCCGGAGATGGTCGCGGCGGCGAAGTCTGGTGCGGCCATTGCCATGGGTGTGGAGCACGAGAACTACAACCACCGGCTGGACGCGGTCGCCGAAGGCACCCGCGAGTCGCTGGCCGCCGATCTCGACGCCATCAACTAACGCCGCGCGCTCCCGCGCATCGCAAAGGCGCCTCCGGGCGCCTTTTTTGTGCCTCCGTGTTGCCGGCGAACAGGCTGACCGTGGCCCGAAATCCGGTGTTTACATGCCTTCGCCCAGCCGCCTGCCCTGTTGTGGCTAGGCCGGGTTCGTCATCTGGTGTTTACGGTGCGTTCGTCTGGCCGCCTGCCAGGCGCTGACTCGCCAGCGCGCCGCGAGGTCCTTTCTTGCTTGTCCAAGAAAGGACCCAAAGAAGGACACCCGGATTCCGCCCGGGAACCTTGCTCCAGGGCCCTCGGGCCGGCGGCGCTGAACTCGCTGCGCCTGCGGCTCCGCTCAGACATCCAGCGCCTTCTCCCGGCCCGAGAACCCTTCCGCAAGGGGCTCCATACGGGAGGCGAAGGTCAAAACCGACCGCATCCCGACGCTTCCGCCTAACCATAGGCATCGCCGCTCGAAAGCCCCCGGCGCCCGCCGCGCGGGCGCGGCACGCAACGGCCAAAGGCCGAGCGTGCCGAAGATGTCCGAAGACCTAGCCATCATCCACTGGCAACAACGTCGGGAAAGCTGTTGTTTTGACCTACCTCCCCGTTGTCGTCGCGCCGAGTGGAGAGGCTTTTCGCGGGAGAAAAGGCGCTGGATGTCTGAGCGGAGCCGAAGGCGCAGCGAGTTCAGCGC
>NZ_KB907145.1:0-443967 GCF_000381845.1 Thioalkalivibrio sp. AKL10 | reverse complement strand
CCTCGCAGGCCGCGCCCCCTCCATCCGGAGGGGGTGTCCCGGATCACGTTCCGGCACACTGTTTCCAGTGCGCGAGTTCCCCCTTCTTCCATGGGGCAGGATTTCGCGCGACACTGCCTTCGAACTTGTGGTTGCCATCCGTCCGGAGGTTTTCATGTCCGTCGTCCGAATTTCATCCGCCCGGCGCGCATGCGCCCGGCATTCTTGCAGCCCTGGTGGCCATGCTGCTCGGAAAGATGGGGATGGATGTACTTTGACGCGCACACCCGCAGCTACTCGCGCTCGGCGGTTCTGGGCTACTACGCCGGCCGCGAGGTTGGGGTGTTCGGGCCCGGCTCGCACTATGGCCGCCAGGACGACCTGCTGACCGACTTCCGCGCCCTGGACGGGGCCAACCGGCTCTACGTCCCCACCCGCGGCGTGCTGGACCCGGCGCAGGGGGAGCCCTTCTTCGACGAGGTCCGGGCCAAAAAGGTAACGATCCCCGGCGTCGAATGGTCGATTGGCGAGGGCCATAGCTTGGACTGCGCCGCCTACCACGAACAGGTCCTGAACCCGGCGCTGGACCGCTACTACGACTTCCCAGACTGACTCCCCGACAAGGCCGCTGCGACTTGGTCGGCCGCCACGCCAATCCCGCCATTCATTAGCCTCTCTCTTTTTCACCTCCGTTACGTTTCCCCCTCCGAACAGACGGGGCCAAAGCGCCCCCCCGCGTTCAGAATTGCGATACGTGCCACACAAGGTGGCGAAGTCCGCTTTGTCCAAGTCAGAATCCGGGGGGATTTAGCATGCCAACATTTCCGCAGACGTCCATCAGCCATGCCGTACGCCGTGCACTGCCGCAAGGTCCACTGCATCGTCGCGTGATCTCCGCTTGCCTGCTAATACCCTCCGCCCTGGCCATCAGCATCGGCGGCGCCACCGCTGACACGCCAGTCGAGACGCGTTGGACCGCCGGCGATCAAGATGACAACTGGGTTGAAGATGGAAACTGGGACGAAGGGGCCCCTGTTCCTGGCTCGGATTTGTGGGCCACCATCAACGACAGTGACGCCGTCGTCGTGCTCAACAACGAGACAGGCGAGACGGGCCGGCTGAGGCTGATCAACGGGCAGCTGGAGGTCCAGGACGACGGCGAACTGAATCTGGAACTCCTTCAAATGTATTTTGGCCGCATGGAGATCAACTCTGACCAGGAAGCGGCCGAGGTTAATTCGACCCGTAGATCATCAATCGGGACCTTTCCTTCAAATGATGCAACCGTCGTAATTTCAGGAGACGACGCCAAGTGGATTCAAGAAGAAGAGGAGCTGACGGTCGGCTGGGCAGGAGAAGGCACGCTTCGCATCGAAGATGGAGGTCGTTTCGAGCAGCTCAGCTCCTCCCCCGTCGTCGCAGGCTTCCGGGAAGATGCAACTGGGACCGTCATTGTTGACGGGGATGGATCGACATTTGAGGCGGAAGGGTTGCTGGTCGGAGACGCCGGCACAGGCACGCTCCGGATTGAGAATGGGGGCGAGGTCACGGTGCAGGAGGGTCCCCTGAGTGGTAGCCACGAAGTCGCTCTCGGCGTAGAGGAAACCGGTGACGGCACGCTCATCGTTACCGGCGATGAATCTACCTTGGATACGAATGTATTACGGGTGGGCCAAGCGGGACACGGCCACATGGATATCCTGGACGGAGCGACGGTTGCTTCTACCACGAACTCCCATATCGCATCCGCCTCCGGCAGCACAGGCATCGTGAGCGTCGGCGATAATGCGTCTTGGAATACGGGGAACAATTTCCGGGTTGGAAACCACGGCGCTGGTGAGTTGTTGATTGAGGGAGACAACGCTTTAGTATCGAGCCGCAGTAATCCGATTCTTGGTTACTGGTCAGGATCTGAAGGCACCGTCCGCGTCACCGGCTCGGGAACCCGGTGGGAAATCAGCGAGTCGACGACAGGCGATCTTAACGGAAGGCTGAGGGTTGGGTTTCTTGGCCGTGGGCATCTGGAAATCGATGACGGGGCGGAAGTCGCCGTCCAGGGCCGTGCCCGAATCGGGACGACTGATGAAGATAATCCGCTGAGCGAAGCAGTCGTTAACGGCGACCTGACGGCGGAAGTCATTGATGTTCACGCACGCGGGCGCCTGTCCGGGACTGGTACGGTCACCGGTACAACGACTATCGAAGGGCTGCTTGCGCCCGGCAATTCCATCGGCACTCTGACGGTGAACGGCGACCTGGCGCTGGACGACGGATCGACCTTTGTGGTCGAGGTGAACGACGGGGGTAATGTCGCGGGCGTAAACAATGACTCGGCCACAGTCTCGGGCCAGCTGGACATCGACGGCGGCGCATCGGTACACGTCACCGCCGAAGACCCCGCGGCGGATGGCAGCTCCTGGGCACCTGAAACCACCTACACCATCCTCACGGCAAACCAGGTGAACGGCGAGTTTGGCTCCATCAGCGATGACTTTGCCTTCCTGTTCCCGCAGTTGTCGTACGACGATGAGAACGTGTTCCTGACACTGATTCAGGGCAGTGATGTCGCCAGCGTCGCCAGGACACCGAACCAATTCGCGGTGGCAGGGGCGATCGACACCGCAACCCAGAGCGGCGGTCTCGAGGACATCGTCGCCAACGTGATTGTCATGGACGAAGACTCTGCACGTGCGAGCCTGGATGACCTCTCCGGGGTCGACCACACCCATGCACAACAGATCGCCCTGCGCGGCGGCCAGCGCTTCCGAGCCGGGCTTATTGGCCGCCTCACCGGCCACGCTGGCGCCTCCACCCTTGGCGAAACCGCCAGCCTCGAACAGCTCGCCGGCGTCCAGCTCGCCTCGGCCGGGCAGTCGCGCGGCCTGCTTGGCGAGGATGCGGAAACCGCCCGCGGCTGGTGGGTCAGCGCCGAAGGCGGCCGCGGCGACATCGATGACTCCTCCAATGCTACCGGTGCCGACTACCGCTTCACCGGTCTCTCCGTCGGCTTCGACGCCCCGATATCCAACTCGCTGCACCTCGGCGCTGCCATGGGCTATGTCCGCAACCGCGCGGATACCGCCGGCGGCGATGTCGATGTCGACTCCATCCACCTCGCCGGCTATGGAGGCTGGCAGCGGGATGCCCTCTACGTCCGCGGCAGTGTCGGCGTGGGTTATCACAGTGCCGACACCGAGCGCTTCGTTGCGACCGTCGGTCAAACCGCCGAGGCTGACTACTCCGCAACCGGCATCGGCTCGCGTATCGAGGCCGGCTACGCCTTCGAAGTGGGTGAAGCCGCAACCCTCACCCCGTTCGGTGGGCTCGACTACGAGTACCTGCGTCGTAACAGCTTCTCCGAATCCGGCGCCGGGGCCGCCAACCTCGAGGTCGACCGTGAGAACGAATACTCCCTGCGCAGCCAGGCTGGTGTTCGTTTCGATAAGGCGTTCGAAACCACCAATGGCTACATGGCCCCCTATGTCGAAGCCGCCTGGGTCCACGAACACGGCGATCGCAGCAGCCGCATGAACACTGCCTTCGCCGGCGACACCGCCACTGGCTTCACCATCGACGGCCCCAGTCTGAGCCGAAACCGCGCCCGCATCGCAGTCGGACTCGATGCCCGCCTCAACGGGGATTCCTTCCTCAACGTCGGCTACCAGGGCGAAATCGCCGGGTCGGATGACCTCCACGCGGTCGGAGTATCTTTCCGACGTACCTGGTAAAGGGCCCCACGGGCTCGGTCCCCTGACGGGGGCCGAGTCTTATCCGCTTGTTATAAACGTCGAGGCATGGTCCGAACTTTCATAGCAGGGGCCTTTCGCGAGAGACTCCTCCGAACGGGTGAGTCCCACCTTCCGGAGGCTTTTTAATGTCTGTCATTCGAATTCATCAACCATGTCGACGCGCGCTCTGCGTTCCAACACTGCTGGCCATCCTGATCACCCTTCCAGCAGGCGCGTTCGCCGGAAATTCCGGCGTGACGAATGGAGGGTTCGATCCGATGGCCAAACCCGAAGGCGAGGTCATCCTTCGAGTCGAAGGAGCGATCCAGCATGCCAACGACGGGGACGGCGCCTTACTCGACCGCGCGATGCTGAACCTTCTGCCGCAAAGAGACCTCAAGACCACCACGGTGGTCACTGACGGGGTCAACCATTTCGAGGGCTTCCTGATGCGGGATCTGCTGGAAGCACTGGGCGCAAACGGGAAAGAAGTCGTGGCCGTGGCCCTCAACGACTACATCGTCAATATCCCAATGGAGGACTTCCACGACTATGACGTCATCATCGCCCATACTCAGGATGGCGACACGCTAACCCGGCGCGACAAGGGCCCATTGTGGATCGTCTACCCGCGCGACAATCACGCCGCGCTGGACGACATCCGCTACGACTATCGCTGGGTGTGGCAGTTGCAACATCTAAAGGTGCGATGACAGCCCAGCCAGCCAGCGAGCAACGAGCGGCACTCGGGCATGCGCCCGGCCGCGGCTCCATCAGCAGCCTGCGCCGTGTCTCCACGTATGTCCTCCCACTACTGGCAGTGGTCACCTTTGCGACCTTCCTCAGCATATCGCTGGTGCAATTGCACGATTTGGAGCAGGACATGCGCCGCAACGTGGACGAGAACATGCTTTGGGTCATCACCCAGGCACAGGTCGCCAGCCACCGCCTGGATGAAGAGGTCCACCGGCTGACTCTCGGCGACATCGATGCCCGTCCCGGGCTGCGTTATGACGTGCTCACCAGCCGCCTGGCCCTGCTGGATGCCGGGCCGCAGCGGCGGTACCTGCGGCGCATCAATCAACAAGAACGATTGGACCGCAGTCTCGAACACTTGGCCCAACTGGAACCCCTCGTCGACGATGTCGCCAAGGACAACACCGAGGCCACGAATGCCGTCTACGCCGAACTCAAGCCGCTGATGTCGGCCCTCAATCGCATTGCGAATACCGTGATGATGGAGGAGTGGGAGACCACGGGGGATCGGCTGGACGAATATCGCGCCAGCCTGATCCTAGCCATCATCATGATGGTCGGAATCCTCGTTAGCGGGATTATCCTGACCGCCCTGCTGATGATCGCCCTCCGTCAGCGCCGGCACGCCCAGGCAACCCTCGCCGCGCACCGTGACCGACTGGAGATCGAGGTGCACAGGCGCACCCGCGACCTGGAGGCCGAACGCCGGCACGTAGTGGATGCGATCGATACCGCCCCGGACGGATTCGCCGCTTTCGACGCCGATGGCCGCCTCACTCTGCTGAATCCGCAGTTTTCCGGCCTGCTGCCACTGCCCGAGGACGCCCTCGAAGAGGGACAGTCGCTCGCATCCCTGCTGGACCAGATCCGTGCCGTCACCCGGCCGGATACCGAACACGCCGACCCGGAGGCCATCAGCGCCGACGACGGCGCCCAGTACGACCTGGAAGTTCCCGGACGCGGCTGGGTCCAGATGACCCTGCGCCGCACCGACGACGGCGGCCAAGTCCTGCGCCTCGCGGACATCACCAGCTACAAGGATGCCGCACACAATCTCGAACGCTCACTGAAACGCGAACGCGGCGTCAGTGAGTTCTACCGCAGTTTCGCCGCCATGGTCTCGCACCAGTTCCGCACTCCGCTGGCCATCATCGATTCGGGCCTGCAACGCCTGCTGCGCCGTGGCGATGACCTGGACTACACCGCTCGCCAGGGACGTTATCGCCAGCTGCGTGACACCGTGGCACACATGACCCGGCTGATCGAGAACGCCCTGACCTCCGCCCGCCTCGAAGGCGGACACGTGGCGGCCGAAGCCGGCACCTGCGACCTGCGACCGCTTGTTGAACAAGCGGTGGAGACCCAGCGCCAGATCACTCCGGACAACCCCGTGCACTTGAGCATTGAACCCGAAGGTCCGATATGGACCCGCTGCGACCGTGCGCTGGTCGAACAGATCCTCGCCAACCTGCTCTCGAACGCCGGCAAATACTCCCCCGAGACCGCACCCATCGAGATCGAGCTGCGCGCCGCCCCGGACAAGGTCGTCTGCCACGTCATCGATCACGGCATAGGCATCCCCGCGGAAGACCAGATCCAGCTGTTCGATCGGTTCTTTCGGGCCCGCAATGCCGCGCGCCACACCGGCATTGGCCTGGGCCTCGGGATCGCGCGCCAACTGGCACGCATCCAGGGTGGCGACCTGACCATGCAGTCGGAAGAAGGCGAAGGGTCTACATTTTCGCTGGAACTCCCGCGAGGACAGGATAAGGATGAGCAACTCCACACCGAATAAAACATCCATCCCGGCTGCGCGCGTCCTCTGTGCCGAGGACGAACCCCTACTGCGGCGGGACATCTGCGAGGAATTGAGCGAAGCCGGCTTTGTCGCTATCGAGGCGGCTCATGGCGTCGAAGCTTTGGAACAGATCGACGCTGTGCGCCCCGATCTGATCCTCTGCGACATCAACATGCCCGGAAGAAATGGCTACGAGCTGCTGGCCGAGGTTCGCGCCCGCGGCCCGGATCTGGCCGAGACGCCGTTCGTATTCCTCACTGCGCTATCCGACCCACGTGAGGTGGTGGACGGCAAGCGTGCGGGTGCCGACGACTATCTGGTTAAGCCCGTCGATTTTGACCTCCTGCTGGCGACGGTTGAGGCGCGCCTGCGCCAGGTCCGCCGAATGCGCGAAAAGACCGAGGACGAATTCGCCCAATTGCGGCGCACCCTCAACGAACTCGGGCACAGGCAAAGTCGCACGAGCCTCGATATCGCCGCGCGCGCCCTGGACCCGGTGGCACCCGGCGTCATTCTGGTCGACGGCGAGAATCGCATGCTGCTCGCCAACCGCGCCGCGCAACGCATGGCCAGCCAAACAATGACGCTTACTGAAGGACGAACTCCAGAGCCGGCGCATGCCGAAGATGCTCGCCGCCTGCGCCAAGCCCTGCGGCAGGTCCTTGACGCCGGCGAGACCTCGAGCGACGCCATCGAATGCATGCGCCTGACACGTGATGGCCACCAACGTGACCTGCTGGCCATGATCTACCCTCTTCCCCACAACCACGGCGATGGCAACGACACCCACGGTGACAAGGATCCTGCCGCTGTCATCCTGTTGTCCGATCCCGAACAACGCGCCCGGCTACCGGGAGACGCCCTCGCACGGCTTTTCGACCTTACCCCCACCGAAGCGCGCATCGCGCTGGCGTTGGCCGACGGCCTGCGCCCTGCGGACATCGCGCGCGAGATGGACATTTCAAGCACCACCGTCACCTTCCACCTGCGCAACCTGTTCCAGAAGACCGACACCCATCGCCAAGCCGAATTGGTCGCCTTGGTGCTGGCCGGATCGCTGACCCTCGCCTTCGAGCGCGAGGAAGACGAGGTGCGCGTACGCTAGGTCACCATCCGCGGCGTCGAGTGGAGCCTCGCCGAGGGCCGCGGCTTTGTCGACCGCTATACGACCGGGCCATGAGAGGCTACGCAGGCACCACCGGAACCGAGACCGGTTCAAAGCAGTCCCTTGCCTGGCGCGCTAGAGTAGGACCACGTTTCAACATCGGAGACCACCCTGATCATGCCTATGGCCATCCAGCCTTTTCGACACGTCCGCCGCAGCCCATTCGTTGCCATTGTTGCGCTGTTGCTCGCGGGCCTCGCCGCCCCGGGGGCGGCGCAGGACATGGGACAACCCGGCCAACCGCAGCAGCCCGTGCAGCAGGAGCCGGAAACCACCGTCTACCAGGACTGGGAGGTCGCCTGCATCGACACCCCGAACGGCGAGCGCTGCCAGATGCAGCAGACCCTGCAGATTCAGGACGAACAGGCGCAGGGGCTCTTTCTGCAGGCCACCATCCGCCGTGAAGGTGACCAGCATGTGATCGAGGTGCTGGTGCCGCTGGGCGTGGATCTGCGCCCCGGTATCCGCATGCAGGTCGATGACGCGGGCGAGGAAATGGACGCCGGCTACGTGACCTGCGTGCAGCAGGGCTGTGTCGCCGGACGCGAACTGAACAGCCAGCAGATGAGCGCGCTCCGAGGCGGGCAGGCCCTGACCGTGGCCTTCCGCGCCCTGCACCAGGAGCAACCGTTCGTCTTTGACGTGTCCTTGATGGGGTTCACCGACGCCAGCAACGAGCTGAGATAAGAGCGCCAGGATCACCTCGGCCCCTCCGCCAGTCAGCGACTCGATGACGCCCGCGTCTCGCTCCTCGCAACCGAGCCTCGGCTTCCCCGGCCGCGCGCGGTCACGTGGCAGGCGGGCGATCGGGACTGCGGCCGCGGCCGCGCTGCTGTGGTGGGTACTCGCGGGCCACGAGGCCCTGCTGGAACCACTGGCCCTGCTGGCGATCGTTCTGGCCGGTAGCGCCAGCCTGCTGCTGCCGACCGGCCGGCCGCTCCCGTTACGCCTGCGCGCCCTGCCCGGCCTGCTGGGCTTTTTTCTTCGCAACTCGTTTCTGGGCGGCCTGGATGTCGCGCGCCGCGCCCTGGATCCGCGCCTGCCAATCCAACCGGCGTTCGTGACCTACCGAACCGAACTGGCCCATGGGCCGCCGCTAACCCTGTTCATGGCGGTCATTAGCCTGTTGCCCGGCACGCTCAGCATTCGGCTGGAGGGCCGGTTGTTGACCCTGCATGTGCTGGATCGCGACGCCGACACCCGGGCGGCGCTGATCGCTCTGGAACGACGCATCCGGGCCGCCTTCCGCGACCCGCGTGACGACCGCGACAAACGCAACGGGCAAAACTCGTGAGCGTCTTCTACCTGGCCGCGGCGCTGTTCCTGCTGGGCACCATCCTGCTGGGTCTCGTTCGGGTACTGCGCGGGCCGGGTTCCGGGGACCGGATGCTGGCCGCGCAACTATTCGGCACCACCGGGGTGACGATCCTGCTGCTGCTGTCGCTGGCACTGGAGGAATCCGCCCTGGTGGATGTGGCGCTGGTCTTTGCGCTGCTGGCGGTGGTCGCCGCCGTGGCCTTCGTCCGCCAGCACGGCCTGCCGGAACCACCGGATACCCCAATCCACCGCCAGCACGCGGAATCCGCCGAGCCGGAGGAGCCGAACGATGATCGCTAATACCCTGACCGTGGTCCTAATCCTGGCGGGGCTCGTGTTCTTCGCCGCCGGCACCGCCGGGCTGCTGCGCTTCCCCGACGTCTACTCGCGCCTGCATGCGTTGACCAAGGCCGACAACGTCGGGCTCGGGCTGGTGGTACTCGGACTGATGTTCCAGGCCAGCGGTCCGGCGGACATCCTCAAGCTGCTGCTGATCTGGCTTCTGGTCCTGGCCGCGGGGACCACCGCCGCGCACATGGTGGCGCAACGAACCTGGACCCACGGGGAGTTCGAGTCGGATCGATGAACGGGCTGCTGGTCCTCTTCGATCTGGTCCTGCTGGCCGGCATCGTCGGGGTGGCCTGGCGCTGCCTGGCGAGTACCGACCTGTTCCGGGCCGTGGTGCTGTTCATTACATTCGGATTGCTGCTGGCGCTGGCCTGGGTGCGGCTGGAGGCCCCGGACATCGCGCTCGCCGAGGCCGCGATCGGCGCGGGCATCACCGGTGCCCTGCTTCTGGTCACGCTGGAACGCCTGCGCAGCATCATGGCGGAACGTCGCAGTGGCCGCCCGCATACGCCCCCGCCCGACCCCACCGGGCCGCATGCCCTGCTGCGGGCGCTGCACGACCCACCGCCCGAACGCCGGACCTTCCTGCCCGCTTTGACCTTTGCCCTGGTGGTCGGTGGACTGCTGGTCACGGCGCTGTGGCACCAGCCGCATTCCACCGGGCTGGAACCGGTAGTGGATGCCCACATGGACGTCTCGGGCGTCGATCACCCGATCACCGCGGTGCTGCTGAACTTCCGCGCCTACGACACCTTCCTCGAGCTGGCGATTGTCCTGATCGCACTGCTGGGCGCGTGGTCGCTGGGGCGACATGACCTGATCCCGGCGCGTCCGGCCCCGGGCCCGATCCTGCCCGGCACCCTGCGCCTGCTGGTCCCGGTCGCGATCGTCACCGGAGTGTACGTGCTGTGGGCCGGGAGCCACGCCCCCGGCGGGGCCTTCCAGGCCGGGGCCATCCTCGGCGCAGCCGGGATCCTGCTGGTACTGGCGCGGCCCCGCCAGCTGCCGATGGCGCCGGGCGGGCCGCTGCGCCTGGGCATCTCCGCCGGGGTCGCCCTGTTCCTGCTGGTGGGGCTGTACGGCCTTGCCGCCGGGCATGGCTTCCTCGGCTACGCGGAGGCCTGGGCCTATCCCCTGATCATCCTGATCGAGGTCGCGGCGACGCTCTCCATCGCCCTGACCCTGGTGGCCCTGTTCGTGGCCGGACGCCCGGCCGGGGACGACGCATGAACGGCTTACTCGAGACGGTTGCCCACACCCTGGCCCCGGGCCTGCTGTATCCCACCGGGGGAGCGATCCTGTTCGCCCTGGGCCTGTACGGGCTGATCCGCCGCCACCATCTGGTGCTGCGCATCCTGGCCCTGAACATCATGGGCTCGGGCGTATTCATGGTCCTGCTGGGTGTGGCGGCCCGTGGCGAGGGCCCGCCGGACCCGGTGGCCCAGGCGCTGACCCTGACCGGCATTGTGGTCGCGGTCAGCGCAACCGCCTTCGCCCTGGCCCTGGTGGTGCATCTGACGCGCCTGACCGGCCACGCGGTGATGCTGCCCGGGCCGCCCGATGACGACGCCCCGGTGGAGGACATCTCGCGCGAGGAACACCACGCCGATGGCGGCCCGGCCGATCGCGCCTCCAGCGAGGACCGGCCCTCGTGAGTCCCGACAGCGCCGCATGGCTCCCGGCGGGAGTCGCCGGGCTGGTGGGGCTGTCGCTGGCCGTGGCGATCCTGGCGACGGCCTGGCCACGCCAGGCCCATCGCATCGGCCTGCTGGGGGCGCTCGCGGTCACGGCCTGGGTACTGGTCCTGAGCGCAGTGTTCCTGAACGCCGGGCCGGATCCGGAGACCGCCGCGACGCGGGTGGCGCTGGGTGGCTGGGAGGCGCCACTGGGCCTGATGCTGCATCTGGACGGGCTGTCCATGACCCTGCTGGTGCTCACTGCCGTGGTGGGGCTGGCGACCAGCCTCTACAGCCTGGGCTATGTGCATGATCGCATCGAGCGGCGCCAGTTCTGGCCGCTCTGGCTCTGGCTGTGGGCCGGTCTGAACATGCTGTTTCTCTCCGGCGATGCCTTCAACCTGTACATCACGCTGGAGGTGGTCTCGCTATCCGCAGTGGCGCTGGTCGCCTTCACCGGAACGGCCGCCGCGGTCTCCGGCGCAGTGCGCTATCTGCTAGTCAACATCCTCGGCTCGCTCAGCTTCCTGATGGGGGTGGTGCTGCTGTTCGGGGAGCACGGGGTCCTCGATCTGGTGCTGCTGGAGGCCCGCACCGAAGCGGGCCCCACAGAACGCATGGCTGCCGTACTGATGACCGCCGGGCTCATGCTCAAGGCCGCGCTGTTCCCGTTGCATGTCTGGCTGGCGCCGGCCCACGCGTCGGCCCCGGCGCCGGTCAGCGCGGTGCTCTCCGGGCTGGTGGTCACCGGGTCGTTCTACCTGATCCTGCGTCTGTGGATGGGGGTGTTCGCCCCGCTGGCCACCCCGGCCTTCGGCATCCTCGTCGGGATGCTGGGCGTGGCGGCGCTGGTCTGGGGCTCGCTGCAGGCCCTGCGCGCCGGGCGCCTCAAATCGATCGTGGCCTATTCCACCGTCGCCCAGTTCGGTTATCTGCTGATCGCCTTCCCGCTGATGCTGGTGGACCCGGGCGCCTGGCGGGTGGTGGTGTTCTTCGCGGTCGTCCACGCGCTGGCCAAGGCCTCGGTCTTCCTCGCGGCGGGCACGCTGCAGCACGCCGCCGGGCATGATCGGCTGGCCGACCTGGGCGATGTACTGCGGGCGCGGCCGCGCACGGTCTTCGCCCTGGGGCTGGCCGGCGTCAGCCTGATGGGGCTGCCGTTCACCGGCGGATTCATCGCCAAGTACCTGCTCCTGGAGGCCGGCCTGGGCACGGTCCTGGCCGGTAGCGTCATCGGCGTGCTGTGGGTGCTGGCGATCGCCGGCGGCGGCCTGCTCGCGGCGGCCTACATATTCCGGATGGTGGCCCCGGCCTTTCACCGCGGACACGAAGATGCCGGCGAGGCGGTCTCGCCGTGGATGGACTGGGTACCGCTGGGCCTGGCGACTGTCGCGGCGCTCGCCGGGCTGGCCGGGACGCTGACCCTCAACACGCTCGCGCTGACGCCGGGGGCCCCCTGATGGACGGCGGCTGGCTGCTGCTCGCGATCCTGTTCAGCTCCCTCGGGCCGGGGATCGCGATCTTTTTTCTGCCCGAGCATCGCCAGGGCCTGCGTACCGCGCTGAACCTGGGTGGCGCCGGCACCAAGCTGGCACTGGTCGGAGTCCTGCTGGCCGGGGTGCTGCGCGGCGACGAATACCGCTTCAGCCTGCCGCTGATGCCGGGCATCGACCTGGTCCTGGCCGCCGATGCGTTGTCGCTGCTGTTCGCGAGTCTTTCGGCCGTGCTGTGGTTCGTGACCACCGTCTACGCGATCGGCTACCTGGAGGGTTCGCCCCGGCGCAGCCGCTTCTTCGGGTTTTTCTCCTTGTGCGTCAGTGCGACGGTCGGCATTGCCCTGTCCGGCAACCTGATCACCTTCCTGATCTTCTACGAGATCCTGACGCTGGCGACCTGGCCGCTGGTGGTCCATCGCGGTACGCCGGCGGCGCTGCGGGCCGGACGGCTCTATCTCGCCTACACGCTGACCAGCGGGCTGGTGCTGTTCACGGCGATTGTCTGGCTCACGCTCCTGGCCGGAGCCGAGGGCTTCACCCCGGGCGGGTACCTGGACGGTCTCGCGGAGACGCACGCGACCACCCTCCAGATCCTGTTCGTGCTGCTGATGATCGGCTTCGGGGTAAAGGCGGCGCTGGTGCCGCTGCATTCGTGGCTGCCCATCGCGATGGTCGCGCCGGCGCCGGTGAGCGCGCTGCTGCACGCCGTGGCCGTGGTCAAGGCCGGCGCCTTCGGCATCATCCGCGTCGTCAACGACGTCTATGGAACCGAGCTGGCCATCGAACTGGGCCTGACCGCCGGGCTTTTGGTGGTGGCGGCGATCACCATTGTCTACGGTTCCATCCAGGCCCTGCGCACGGACGACCTGAAACAGCGCCTGGCCTTCTCCACCATCAGCCAGGTCTCCTACATCATCCTCGGCGTGGCGCTGGCCGGGCCGCTGGGGATCATCGGCGGACTGGTGCACCTGGTGCACCAGGGCATCACCAAAATCACCCTGTTCTTCTGCGCCGGCAACTTCGCCGAGACCCTCGGCATCCACCGCATCAGCGAGCTCGACGGGGTCGGCCGGCGCATGCCGCTGACCATGCTCGCCTTCACCCTCGGGGCGCTGGGCATGATCGGCCTGCCACCGCTGGCAGGATTCGTGACCAAGTGGCACCTGGGGCTGGGGGCGCTGGAGGCCGGCATGCCCTGGGTGCTGGGCGTGCTGGTCCTCAGCAGCCTGCTGAACGCCGCCTATTTCCTGCCGCCGGTGATCCGTGGCTGGCTCGGTGAGCGCCGCGAGCCGTGGCACGAACCGCTGCAGGCGCATGCCGGGCCGACCCGCTTCGAGACCCACTGGATGCTGCTGTTTCCGGTGGTCTTCACCGCTGCGCTGGGCCTGCTGGTGGGGCTCTTCGCCGGGCTGGGGCTGAGCCCGCTGGGCTGGGTCAGCCTGATCGTGCGGCGCGACTATTCGCTGCCGGAGTTCGGGCTGTGAGCAGCGCCCTCCTGCTCGCCGTCCCACTGCTGCCGTTACTGCTGGCGGTATTTATCGGCCTGCACCCGGGGCAGGCGCGGCTGAACCGCCTGGTCCCCTGGGCCGCGCTCCCCGGGCTGCTGCTCGCCGCCCTGGCCCCGACCGGGCTGGAGGCGACCTTCGATAGCCTGCTGATGGGGACCCACCTGGCCGTCGACCCAACCGGGCGGGCGTTTCTGGCCCTGACTGCAGGCCTTTGGCTGGCAGCCGGACTATTCGCCCTCGGCGAGCGGCGTGACGACGCCCGGCGCGAGCGCTTTTACGTGTTCTGGCTGCTGGCCCTGGCCGGGAATCTGGGCCTGGTCCTCGCGCAGGACGCGGCATCGTTCTACCTGTTTTTCTCCCTGATGAGCCTCTCCGCCTACGGGCTGGTGGTCCACTCCGGAAAGCCGGAGGCGTGGCGCGCCGGGCGGGTGTACCTGATCCTCGCGGTACTGGGCGAGGTCCTGCTGCTCGCGGGCCTGCTCCTGGCCGTCCACGCCGCGGGGCAATCCAGCCTGGCGGCGGTGGCAGCCGCCCGCCCCGAGGGCTGGGCGCTCGCACTGCTGGTCGTAGGCCTGGGGATCAAGGCCGGCATGCTGCCGCTGCACTTCTGGCTGCCTCTGGCCCACCCGGCGGCCCCCGTACCGGCCAGCGCCGTGCTGTCCGGGGCGATGATCAAGGCCGGCCTGCTGGGCTGGATGCGGTTGCTGCCGCTCGACGCCACCGGGCATGCAGTGCTGGGCGAGACCCTGGTCCTGCTGGGCCTGGCAGCGGCCTTCCTCGGGGTGCTGGTGGGCGTCCTGCAGGTGCGACCGAAGACCATCCTCGCCTATTCCAGCATCTCGCAGATGGGGCTGATGACGGTCGGCATCGGCCTGGCCCTGTTGCTGCCGGAGGCGCGCGGCTGGCTGCTCGCGGCCGTCACGCTGTATGCCGTGCATCACGGACTGGCCAAGGGCGCGCTGTTCCTGACGGCCGGAATGCAGAGCCAGTGCCCGGGCACCCCCCTGGCCCGCGCCGCCTTTGTCCTGTTCACCCTGTTGCCGGCCCTGGCCCTGGCCGGGCTGCCGTTCACCAGCGGCGCGCTGGCCAAGAACACGCTAAAGGGCCCGCTGGCCCCCGACACCCTGCCCGGCTGGCTGGCCCATACAGAATTTCTGCTGACCCTTGCCGCGGCGGGCACCACCGTGCTGCTGCTGCGTTTCCTGTGGCGCTGGCAGGCTGGACTGCAGGCACCCACCGACGAACTTGACCGGCAGCGGTGGTGGGCCTGGGGCAGTCTTGCACTGATGGGACTGTTGCTCCCGTTCGGGGTCCTGGTCGTCGGGCCCGGCGGCCTGCCCGTCGAGCCTCGGGACTTGCATGGCCTGGCCCTGCTGTGGCCGATCGCTCTGGGGCTCGTCCTCGCCGGCATCGCCTACCGGCTGATCCGTGACCGCGAGACCCCGCGCGTGCCGGAGGGCGATCTGGCGGTCCTGTCCGAGGCCGCCTGGAGCGTCGCCCGGCGGACCCACCGAAATCTGGCCCTGCCACCACCTCGGCCGCGCCGGATGCCGGCACGCCTGCGGGTGCTGCGCCTGAAACTGCGCCAGCGCCTGGAAGACGCCGAACGCGTCCTGACCCGATGGGAGACCATCGGGCTGCTGTTCTCCGCCGCGATGCTCGGGCTCTACCTGACGTTGCTCGCGCGGTAGTCCTCCGCCACGCCAGAAACGGAAAAGGCCGGCCCGGGAAACCCCGGGCCGGCCTCAAGGTGCTTCGGACCCGTAGACGCTCGTTAGCCTCTAGGTCCCGTGCCGATCAGTTCTGATCGATGAAGTCCGCGGTGAAATCGGCCACGTCATCCGCGAAGAAGTCGCGGAAGAAGTGATCGGCACCGTCCACGGTCATCAGGGTGATGTCGCCGCTGTCCTTCACCGCCTCGATCTTCTGCGGCAGGTCCGGCACCACGTCATCCTCGGAGCCGACGATCACCAGGGTCGGGATCTGCATCCCGCGGATCACCGTGGGGGTGTCGTTCTGGCGGGTCGGCTCGTAGTAGCCAAGGAAGGCGCGCGGGGTCACGTCCAGTTCCTCGCAGTAGAGGAAGCGCACGTCCTCCATCAGGGTCTCTTCCTGATTCATGCGCTGCAGCTCGCGGGCACGATCCAGCATGACCTGCAGCGGCAGGCCGCTGTCCTCCTCGAACTCGGCCGCTGCCTCGTCCTCGTCATAGGTGGATGCGGCCACCAGCACCAGGGCGCGAATACCGTCCGGGTCGTGCTCGGTGAGGTAACGGGCGATCTGGTTGCCGCCACGCGAGTGCCCGAACAGGGTGACCGGGCCGTAGCCTTCGTCCTGCAGCCACTCGTGCCACAGGCTGACTTCCTGCAGGTGATCGTCGACCCCGTGACGCACCGGGGCGTCGCACTCGAACATGCCCTCGCGCGCTTCGATGCCGTAGCTCAGGTTGATCGACAGCGAGTTCAGCCCGTGGTCGGCCAGCAGATCCTGCACCGCCGCCATCACCTCCATGCGCCCGTGCGCCAGGGTACCGTGCAGCATCAGGACCACGCCGTCGGAGGGGCTCGCGCCCATGCCTTCCTTCATGTGACCGATCAGCGTCCGGTCCTCGTGCTCCAGCGTGACCTTCTCCGCGGCCATCGCCGAGGTGGTAAACATTCCGGCGAACGCGACGGCGGTCAGTGCAATCCAGCGGGACATGGGCATTCCTCCTGTGACTGTTGGTCCGGAAATAGACTCGTTCGTGTTGGGAAAATTCCACCACGCGACCGAAGACCGGCCTGACAGCGCCGGCGCCTCGGCGCATGATAGAACCATCCGGACCGACTGCCTGGCCATCACCTCCCCGGGAGACGCATGAGCGATCGCGACCCGTCACGCGACTGGCACGCACTGAAGACCGACGCGTTGCTCCGGCACCTGGAGGCGAGTGATCGCGGGCTCGCATCCAGCGATGCGCAGGAACGGCTGCAGCAGGTAGGCCCCAACCGTCTGCCGGAGACCGCGCGTACTGGCCCGCTGAAGCGCTTCCTGCTGCAGTTCCACAACGTGTTGATCTATGTGCTGATCGCCGCGGCCGTCGGCACGGCGTTTCTCGGGCACTGGCTGGATACCGGCGTGATCCTCGGGGTGGTGCTGATCAACGCCATCATCGGCTACATCCAGGAAGGCAAGGCCGAGAAGGCCCTGGACGCCATCCGCCAAATGCTCTCGCCCCGCGCCCAGGTGCTGCGCGACGGCCAGCGCCGCAGCATCCCGGCGGAAGAGCTGGTCCCCGGCGACATCGTCTATCTGCAGGCGGGGGATCGCGTCCCGGCGGACCTGCGCCTGACTGGCGCGCACAACATGCGCATCGACGAGGCTGCGCTGACCGGCGAATCGGTCGCCAGCGACAAGCAGACCGACCCGGTGCAGGCCGAGGCCGACCTGGGCGATCGGCGGTGCATGGCCTACTCCGGCACCCTGGTCGCCTTCGGCCAGGGGCGCGGCGTGGTGATCGGCACCGGGGCCGATACCGAGATCGGCCGCATCTCCACCATGATCGGCGAGGTGGAGACCCTGACGACGCCGCTGCTGCGCCAGATCGCCCAGTTCGGCCGCTGGCTGTCGGTGGCGATCGGCATACTGGCCGCGGCCACCTTCGCCTTTGGCTTCTGGGTGCGCGACTACGACCTGGTGGAGACCTTCCTCGCGGCGGTCAGCCTCGCAGTCGCGGCGATCCCCGAGGGCCTGCCGGCGATCATGACCATCACCCTGGCGATCGGGGTACAGCGCATGGCCGCGCGCCACGCGATCATCCGCCGCCTGCCCGCGGTGGAGACCCTCGGCTCGGTCACCACCATCTGCTCGGACAAGACCGGCACCCTGACCCGCAACGAGATGACGGTGAAGAGCATCGTCACCACCGCGGCGGAGTACGAGCTGACCGGGGTGGGCTACGAGCCGCACGGCGGGATTACCCGCGACGGCCAGGAGGCCGATCCGGAATCCGACCCGCTGCTCGCGGAGATCCTGCGCGGCATCCTCCTGTGCAACGATGCCGAGGTCTACCCGAAGGACGACGCCTGGACCATGGAGGGTGACCCCACCGAGGGGGCCCTGATCACCGCGGCGATGAAGGGCGGGCTGGACCCGAAGCTCGTGAACAAGGAATTTGTGCGCGACGACGTGATCCCGTTCGAATCGTCCTACAAGTTCATGGCCACCCTGCACCACGATCATGAGGGTCACGCCTTCCTCTTCCTCAAGGGCGCGCCAGAACGCGTGCTGTCCCTGTGCAGCCACCAGCGCACTAAAGATGAGGATGAACCGCTGGACTCCGAACACTGGCAACAGTGGATGGATGATGTCGCCGCCCGTGGTCAGCGCCTGCTCGCTCTCGCTACCCGGCGCATGGAAGGGCACCGTCGAGAGCTCGAGTTTGGCGACATCGAGAACGGGGGGCTCACCCTGGTCGCTGTCTGCGGAATCATCGACCCGCCGCGTGAAGAGGCGATCGAAGCGGTGGCTCACTGTCAGGGAGCCGGGATCCGCGTGAAGATGATCACCGGCGATCACGGCGTCACCGCACGGGCGATCGCCGACGAACTGGGCATCAACACCAAAGGCGGTGTGGTGGTCGGCCACGAACTGGACAACACCTCGGACGATGACCTCAAGGCGATAGTCCAGCGCGTCGACGTATTCGCCCGTACCACACCGGAGCACAAACTACGCCTCGTGCGCGCGATTCAGAGCCACGGCGACGTGGTGGCCATGACCGGTGACGGCGTAAACGACTCCCCTGCACTCAAACGCGCCGATGTTGGTGTGGCCATGGGGCTGAAGGGCACCGAGGCCGCACGCGAGGCCTCCGCAATGGTACTGGCCGACGACAACTTCGTCTCCATCGCCAATGCGGTCGAAGAAGGCCGAACTGTCTACGACAACCTGAAAAAGGCGATCATGTTCCTGCTGCCCAGCAACGGGGGGCTGGCCTTCACGATCGTCGCTGCCATTTTGCTGGGTCTGACCCTGCCGCTAACTCCGGTGCAGGTGCTATGGGTCAACATGGTCAGCGCAGTTACCCTCGGCTTGGCGCTGGCCTTCGAACCTACCGAGCCGGGCGTCATGCAACGCCCTCCTCGCCCGCCCAATTCGCCTATCTTGTCCGGCTTCCTGCTCTGGCGCGTCAGTTTCGTGTCCACCCTGCTGGTCGCCGGCGCCTTTGGCCACTTCCTGTGGCTGGAGCAGCAGGGGGCGGAACACGAGTTCGCCCGCACGGTGGCCATCAACACCCTGGTGATGGGGCAGCTGTTCTTCATGCTTACCAGCCGTTCTCTTCTGGCGCCTGCTCTCAGCCATGCAAGCCTCGTCGCCAGCCGACCGGCCCTGGTCGCAATCGGGATCCTGATCGTACTGCAGAGCCTCTTTACCTACGCCCCGCCACTGCAGCTGCTGTTCGGCACCACCGCCATCGGCCTCGAGGAATGGGCCCGCATCCTCGCCTTCGGCCTGATCCTGTTCACTCTGGTCGAACTCGAAAAGACGCTGCTGCGCCGGCGTGGTTTCAACCCCCACCAGTAGCGCCGCTTGACGGTCAGTCTCGTGCCGCGGCGGCGTTCCAGCGCCGCCCCATGCGGCTACCCAGCCACACCCCGGCGATCCACAGCACCAGGGACACGGCCACATAAAGCCCGGCGCGGCCCGCAGCACCCGACTGCATCAGCCACAGGCTCTCGAGACTGAACACCGAGAAGGTCGTAAAGCCGCCGCAGACACCCGCCAGCATGAAGTGACGAAACACCGGGTAGGCCGGGCGGCAGCCGCCCGGCGCGCTGATCGCCGCATACAGCCCGATCAGCCACGATCCGGCCACGTTCACGGCCAGCGTGTCCCAGGGAAAGCCGGTACCGGCCAGGTGCAGCCCGATCCAGGAGACGCCGTAGCGCGCTATGCTGCCGAGCGCAGCCCCCAGCGCCACGAATAGCGAGAGACGCAGCGAATACCCGGTCACGCCGCGCCACCTGCCAGGCGGCCCAGCGCGTGCCCGATGGCCACCAGCGACAGCCCTCCGCCCAGGGTCAGCAGGACGTAGACGAGCGCCGGGCGCAGCCCGTCCTGCTCCGCGACCCCCAGCACCTGCAGGCTGAACGAAGAGACTGTGGTGAAGCTGCCGAGCACGCCCACCACCAGCAACAGCCAGAGCCAGGAGGCGAGCGCCGGCCCCGAGGTCCATCCCAGTGCCAGCCCGATCAGCAGCGCACCGGAGGCATTCACCGCCAGCGTCCCCCACGGGAAGCGGCCGCCCCCGGTGCGGTTGTCGATCCACTGCGACAGCCAGAAGCGCGCCAGCGCCCCAGCGCACCCCCGGCTCCCACCAGCAACAGGCCCTCCCACCACGCGATCATGGCGCCATTGTCAGCGGCACCGCCCAAGCTTTCGAGCATCGGGGTCAGGGAAACACTGACTCATGAACCCACCCGCGTACCCTTCGCGCGACCCCATTCCAGCGCAAACGCCTGGGGGCCAACCGTCGCGGTCGCCGCGGGTCCGGAACCGCCCACCGAAGCGACACCCCTTCGACAAAGGCGCGATGGCGACTGACCGCACATCCAGGCGGCCGCGCCGCAGATCTCAATCCTCGTCGAGAGTGGCAAAGCCTTCGGCCAGATGATCGATCAGGCCGCGCACGGCCGGTAGCTGACCGCGGCGCGACGGGAACACCGCATGCACGATCTCGCGCGGCGGGGCCCAGTCCTCCAGCACCGTAACCAGACGGCCCTCCGCCAGCTCCGTGGTCATCATCATGGTCGGCAACTGCACGATCCCGACCCCGTGGCAGGCGGCAATCCGCAGGGCCGTCATGCTGCGCGTGACCAGGCGCGGCTGGTGGGCAATCCAGGCCTCGCCACCGTCGGGCCCGACAAGGTGCCACTGATAGCGTGCCTGCGGCCGGCTCAGTGCGAGGCTGGGGAGGTCTGCGAGATCCGCGGGCACCTGTGGCGAGCCCTCACGCTGAAGCAGGTCGGGGCTCGCCACCAGCCGCTGGGCCCGGTCGGCCAGGACGCGCAGGACAAGCTCGCTGTCCTCCAGCGGCGGCGGCTCCACGCGGATGGCGATATCGAAGCCTTCCTCGATGACGTCCACGCGGCGGTTGGTCGCGTCCAGGTGCAGCTGCACCCGCGGGTAACGGCGCTGGTATTCCGCCAGCATGGTCGCCACCCGGGCATCCAGCAGTGCGACCGGACAGCTCAGCTTGACCGTGCCACAGGGCTCGTCGCGCAGGCCGTCGATGGCGTCCTGCGCGGCCTCCGCCTGCACCAGCATGGCCTTGCAGAAGCCATGGTAGATGCGCCCGATCTCGGTGACGCCGACCTGCCGGGTGGAGCGCTGCAACAGGCGCACCCCCAGGCGTTCTTCCAGCGCCGCGATCCGGCGACTGAGCTTGGACTTGGGCTCGCCCAGTGCCCGTGCAGCGGGGGCAAACCCGCCGTGCTCGACCACGCGGGCGAAATAGTAGAGATCGTTGAGGTCCTGCATCTTCATCGTTCCGATTATGGAACGGTGAGTGTAATTTTTGCGTACTACCAGCGCCACCGTCCCGCTGTCAGGATTCTCGTCAGGTCATAACTCACGACCTTTCGAGGAGAACGACATGAAGACCATCCTGGGTACATACAGCGCCCCACCCCGCCACTGGGTCGGCAACGGCTTTCCCGTGCGTTCGCTGTTTTCCTACCAGAGTCACGGCCGCCACGTGAGCCCGTTCCTGTTGCTCGACCATGCCGGGCCCATGGATTTCGAACCCGCGACCCGGCCGCGCGGCGTCGGAGAACATCCGCACCGGGGGTTCGAGACCGTCACCATCGTGCTGGATGGCGAGGTGGAACATGCCGACTCCACCGGGGCCGGCGGCGTTATCGGACCGGGCGATGTGCAGTGGATGACCGCCGGTGCCGGCATCCTGCACGAGGAGTTCCATTCCCGGCGCTTCACCCGCACCGGCGGGCGGCTGGAGATGGTGCAGCTCTGGGTCAACCTGCCGTCCCGATACAAGATGACCGCACCGGGCTATCAGCACCTGGGCGTCAGCGACATCCCGGAGATCGCACTGCCGGACGCCGCGGGGCGGCTGCGAGTCATTGCCGGCGAATATGCCGGGCAGCCAGGGCCGGCCCGCACCTTCAGCCCGATGCAGGTGTGGGACCTGCGCCTGGAGCGCGATGGCGAAGTCCGCCTGGACCTGCCGCACGGCTGGAACTCCATGCTGGTGGTACTGCACGGCACCGTTCAGGTGAACGGCAGCGAGATCGCGCGCGGCGGCCAGCTGGTGATGCTGAGTGCGGAACACGAGGGGGTAATCGTCGAATCCAATAACGACGCCACCGTCCTGGTCCTGTCCGGCGAACCCATCGACGAGCCCGTCGTCGGCCAGGGGCCCTTCGTCATGAACACCCCGGACGAGATCCGTCAGGCCATCCGCGACTATCGCGAGGGCCGCCTGCAGGACTCCGCCCCATCCACTTGACCCAACCCCGCGGCGCACCCGCGTCGCGGACTTTCATGCCTGCCCGGCAGGCCTTCACAAGGAGAACGATATGAATCACGACTACACCTACCGCCGCCTCGACAAGGACGATGCCGCGCTGCTGCTGGTCGATCACCAGTCCGGTCTGATCTCGCTGGTCCAGGACTTCGAACCCAGCGAATTCAAGAACAACGTGCTGGCCACGGCTGCCTGCGGCCGGTACTTCGGGTTGCCCACCATCCTGACCACCAGCTTCGAGGCCGGCCCCAATGGACCACTGGTGCCGGAACTGAAGGAGATGTTCCCCGACGCCCCCTACATCGCGCGTCCGGGCAATATCAACGCCTGGGACAACGAGGAATTCCTGGCTGCAGTGAAGGCCACCGGCAAGAAGCAGCTGATCATCGCCGGTGTCGTCACGGAGGTCTGCGTGGCCTTCCCGGCGCTGTCCGCCATCGAGGAGGGCTACGACGTGTTCGTCGTGACCGACGCCTCGGGCACCTTCAACAAGACCACCCGCGATTCCGCCTGGTCCCGCATGGAGGCCGCCGGCGTGCAGCTGATGGGCTGGTTTGCGATGGCCTGCGAACTGCACCGCGACTGGCGCAATGATGTCGAAGGCCTGGGATCGCTGCTCTCCGAGCACATCCCCAACTACCGCAACCTGATGACCAGCTACTTCGCGCGCAACGCGTGAGCCATGAGCTATCGGGACGGGGGCCATCGCGGCGCCCGCCCTTTTCCGTTTTTATCGATGCGGCCCCGGCGACCTGACGCCAAGGAGGCCTTCACAAGGTCCGGGATCACCGGGGACATGCGCCTCCGGATTGCCGGGATGGTAAAGTGCGGGCCCAGCAAGGGCCGTAAAGGGCCTGCCCTCATTCAAACCGCATTCGTCGCAGGAGCATCATGGCGCAGTACATCTTCACCATGAACGGCGTGGGCAAGATCGTCCCGCCAAAGAAGTACATCCTCAAGGACATCAACCTGAACTTCTTCCCGGGCGCCAAGATCGGCGTGCTGGGTTACAACGGCGCGGGGAAATCCACCCTGCTGCGCATCATGGCCGGCGTGGATACCGACATCGTCGGCGAGGCGCGCCCGCAGCCGGGCATCAACATCGGCTACCTGCCGCAGGAGCCGCAGCTCGACGAGAGCAAGGACGTGCGCGGCAACGTGGAAGAGGCCGTGGCGCCGGTCAAGGAGGCCCTGGCCGAGCTGGATCAGGTATACGCCGCCTATGCCGAGCCGGATGCGGACTTTGATGCCCTGGCCGCCAAGCAGGGCGAGCTGGAGGCGAAGATCGAGGCCGCTGACGGCCACAACCTCGAGCGCAAGCTGGAGGTCGCCGCCGACGCCCTGCGCCTGCCGCCGTGGGATGCCGACGTAAAGACCCTGTCCGGCGGTGAGCGCCGGCGCGTGGCGCTTTGCCGGCTGCTGCTGTCCAGCCCGGACATGCTGATCCTCGACGAGCCGACCAACCACCTGGACGCCGAGTCCGTCGCCTGGCTCGAGCGCTTCCTGCAGGAGTTCCAGGGCACCGTGGTCGCCGTCACCCATGACCGCTACTTCCTCGACAACGTCGCTGGCTGGATCCTCGAGCTCGACCGTGGCCAGGGCATCCCGTTCCAGGGCAACTACTCGCAGTGGCTGGAACAGAAGGAAAAGCGCCTGAAGCAGGAAGAAAAGGCCGAGGCCGCCCGCGTGAAGGCGATGGAATCCGAGCTCGAGTGGGTGCGCTCCAACCCGAAGGGCCGTGGTGCCAAGAGCAAGGCCCGCCTGAAGCGCTTCGAGGAGATCGCCTCCACCGACTACCAGAAGCGCTCCGAGACCAAGGAGATCTACATCCCGCCGGGCCCGCGTCTGGGCGACAAGGTGCTGGAGGTGGACAACCTGTCCAAGCACTTCGGCGATCGCGTGCTCTACCAGGGCCTGTCTCTCTCCGTTCCGCGCGGGGCGCTGATTGGTGTGATCGGCCCGAACGGCGTGGGCAAGACCACCCTGTTCCGCATGATCGCCGGCCAGGAACAACCGGACGAAGGGACCATCGAACTGGGCGAAACCGTGCAGCTGGCGTATGTCGACCAGAGCCGCGATGCCCTGCAGGACGAGAAGACCGTCTGGGAGGAGATCTCCAACGGCCAGGACATCATCCAGGTCGGCAACTTCCAGATGCCGTCACGCGCCTACGTCGGCCGCTTCAACTTCAAGGGCACCGACCAGCAAAAGCGCATGAAGGATCTCTCCGGTGGGGAGCGCAACCGCGTGCACCTGGCCAAGCTGCTGCAAAGCGGCGGCAACTTCCTGCTGCTCGACGAACCGACCAACGACTTGGACGTGGAGACCCTGCGCGCGCTGGAAGAGGCGCTGCTGGACTTCCCCGGCTCCGTGATCGTGATCTCGCATGATCGCTGGTTCCTCGACCGCATCGCCACGCACATCCTCGCGTTCGAGGAAGACGGCAACGTGGTGTTCTTCGACGGCAACTACCAGGAGTACGAGGAGGACCGCCACAAGCGCCTGGGCGCCGCGGCCGACCAGCCGCACCGGGTCAAGTACAAGCGACTCGCCTCCTGATCCACCCCGAAGGCCCGGCACCCGCCGGGCCTTCGGCTTTCCGCCCCGGAACATTGGCCATATGGTCACCGTCAATGCCTGCTGCATCGGGCCAGCCCGCGCCGAGGCTACGGGCTAACCGGCCGAGTCTGCTCCAGGAATGCCTCCGTAAACCCTTCCAGCTCTGCATCTTCGATCAGCCCTTCGCGCCGCATACACCTGAACTGATCCAGCGCCTTCGAGCGGGCATGGCCATCGAAGATGAATGCAAGCCGCTCGTTCGCTTCGTTCAACTGCTGATAGAGACCCAGAAAGCGTTCGTGATTCGACCGGTCGTCCTGTTCCATCGTCGCCCGGCAATTGGCCAGGGCTCGTTCGCAGTAACGATCCAGCGCGGTTTCCTTCAACCGGCTGAACCGCTTCCAGTCCGACTCCTTGATCATTTCGGCCGCCTCCTGAAACTCGATACGTCAGGTGGTCAGGCGTGTGCGCGCCCAACCGCCCGAAAATAATGCAACGGCTGCGCTTGGCCCGCCAACCCTACCGGCGATCGCAGGTCGCGGTCAGGCGCCCGTCCACCGGCTCCCCCGTCATCTCCATATCCGCGAATCGGCCGTCGGCCTGCAGTTCGCTTCCGTCGATCTGGATCAGCGGCTCGGCAGCACCTCCGGCGGCACTAATCCACTGCTGGCCCATGCGGGTCCGATTGGCCTCCAGCACCTCGCCACCCGCACGAAAGTCCCCAAACTGCAGCGACACCGAGTGCGTCAGCATCCCCGCAACCGCATTGCGCGAGGCGAACACCCGCAGCGGGCCGCGATCCGTATCCGCGCGCGCCACCAGCGTCTGGTAGCGGTCATCCGACTCACCCGAGAAATCACAGACCTCCATCTCCAGCACGTACTCATCGCCCTCCAGGACCAGTGTCGCGGCCCCGGCCGCGTGGGCATTCCCGGAAACCAGCGCAACGGAAAACAACGAGACCAGACAGGCGGGCAGGACCAGCGCTCGACGCATACGGGAGCTCCTTCGCATGGGTAGGGGTATGCCGGAAGCTTACCCCATCACCCCGCGAAGCTCCTGCCTCCTGCCATGCGGTCCATCCCGACGGCCGTGCCCCAGTTTCTGGGCGTTGGCCGGCGATGCGGATTCCCTTCGTTCGGGATGTGGTCCATATTCGGGTTAGCGGCCGGATTGTCCGGCCGGTCTGCCTTCGGGACGGAGGGCGATGCAGGGATCCATCAGCAGTACAGGAAGCGCGGGGTCCTCGGACGGCTGCGAGAGGCGACAGGCCCAACCCGAGCGAATCGCGACTTGTCGCCTGCAGATGCACCCAGGGTTCACGCTGGACGACGCGGCCGCGATTGTTCCCTATCTCGCGCGGCTGGGGGTTTCGCATGTCTATCTGTCGCCGATCCTGCAGGCGGTGCGCGGCAGCAGCCACGGCTACGACGTGGTCGACCCCTCGCGGGTCAACGAAGAGCTTGGCGGCGAACCGGCACGCCAGCGCCTGTGCGCGGCGCTGGACGCCGCCGGGATGGGGCTGGTACTGGACATCGTGCCCAACCACATGGCGGTGGCCGGGGACCAGAACCCGTGGTGGTGGGATGTGCTGGAGAACGGCCCGTCCAGCCCGTTTGCGACGTACTTCGACGTCGACTGGGAGTCCTCGGAGGAGCGCTGGCCGAACAAGGTCCTGCTCCCGGTGCTGGGCGATCATTACGGCCGTGTCCTCGAGGCCGGCGAGATCCGCCTGCAATATGGCGCCGGGCTGTTCGACCTCGCCCATTACGAACACCGCTTCCCGCTGGACCCCTCTTCGCTCAACGAGCTGCTCGACCGCGCCTGTCGCGCCACCGGTATCGAGCTGCTGGGCTTTCTCGCGGAATCCTGTGCCCGCCTGCCACAGCCGCATCTGATCGCACACCATTCGGTGGCACGGCGCCACCGCGACCAGGACGTGATCCGCCAGCTTCTGGACGACACGACCCGCCAGGACCCGGCAGCCGCCGAGGCAATCGCGGCCGAGGTCGAACGGATCAACGCCGACCCCGATGCCCTGGACGCGCTGATCGAAAAACAGAACTACCGGCTGGCCTGGTGGCGCACCGCCGGACGCGACCTTGGCTACCGGCGGTTTTTCGACATCAACGACCTGGCCGGGCTGCGTCAGGAGAAGGAGGAGGTATTCCAGGCCGTGCATGCGTTGCCGGTCCGCTGGGTGGCGGAAGGCTCGGTGCACGGCCTGCGGGTCGACCACCCGGACGGCCTGCGCGACCCCGGGCAGTACTTCAACCAGTTGCACCGCACCTGTCCGGACACCTGGATCGTCGCCGAGAAGATCCTCGAGCCCGGCGAACAGCTGCCGGGCGACTGGCCGATCGCCGGCACCACCGGCTACGACTTCCTCAACCGCGTGCAGGGGCTGTTCGCGGACCCGGCCGGCGAGGCCCCGCTGACGCGGCTCTTCGAGGAGCTCACCGGCGAGGGATCCGACTACCCCGGACTGGTCTACGAATCCAAGCGGCAGGTACTCAAGGACCTGCTCGGCAGCGAACTCAATCGCCTGAGCTCGCTGTTCGTGGATATCTGCGAACGCCACCGCCGCCACCGCGACTACACCCGCCACGAGTTGTACCTCGCCCTGCTGGAGGCGGCGGCCTGCTTCCCGGTCTACCGCACCTACGTCACCCCACGCGAAGGCGGCGTGACGGCGGCCGACGTCGGCTGCGTGGAGACCGCGATCCAGCAGGCCGCCGAGCGCCGCCCGGAGCTGGACAGCGAGCTGCTGCAGTTCCTGCGCAACCTGCTTCTGCTGCGCATCCCTGGCGAGCGCGAGACCGAGCTCGCCCTGCGCTTCCAGCAGCTGACAGGCCCGGCGATGGCCAAGGGCGTAGAGGATACCGCGCTGTACCGCTTCCACCGCCTGACGGCACTCAACGAGGTCGGCGGCGGCCCGGGAAGCTTCGGGTTGTCGGTGGACGAATTCCACGAGGCCAGCGCCCGGGCCCGGGCGCTGCACCCCGAGGCGATGCTGGCCACCTCGACCCATGACACCAAGCGCAGCGAGGACGTACGCGCCCGCCTGCTGCTGCTCTCCGAGATGCCGGAGGCCTGGGCCAGGAGCGTGCGTCGCTGGATGCGTCACAACGCCCGCCACCGCAGTGGTGGGTGGCCGGACCCGGCCACCGAGTACCTGTACTACCAAACGCTGGTCGGCGCCTGGCCGATCGACGCCGAGCGCATCACGGCCTACATGGAAAAGGCCGCCCGCGAGGCCAAGCAGCACACCAGCTGGACCCATCCGCAGGAGGACTACGAGCAGGCCCTGCACGATTTCGTGGCCGGCACCCTGGACGACCCGGGGTTTCGCGAATCGCTGGAGTCGTTCCTGCAGCCGCTGGTCGCTCCCGGCCGCACCAACAGCCTGGCGCAGACCCTGATCAAGCTCACCGCGCCGGGCATCCCGGACATCTACCAGGGCAGCGAGCTGTGGGACCTGAGCCTGGTCGATCCGGACAACCGCCGCCCGGTGGACTTCGAGACGCGCGCCCGGCTGCTGGAGAAACTCGCCCACCTCTCGCCGGCGCAGATCAGCGCCCGCGCCGATGAGGGCCTGCCCAAGCAGTGGGTGACGCACCAGGCCCTGGCCCTGCGCCGCCGCCACCCGGAGTGGTTCCGCCCGGATGCGGCCTACACCCCGCTGCGCGCCAGTGGCGAACGCGCCGGGCATGCGATCGCCTACCTGCGCGGCGAAGGCGCCCTGGTGCTGGTGCCGCGCCTGGTGCTCGGCCTGGCGGGCGACTGGCTCGACACCCGCCTGCGGCTGCCGCCCGGCACCTGGCACAACCGACTGTCCGGCGAGGCTCTGCAAGGCGGCGACTGCCCGGTCGCGGAGATCCTCGATGCGTTTCCGGTGGCCCTGCTCGAACGCGAGGAGGCAACGCAATGACGACCGTGCGCGTGTGGGCCCCCGAGGCGAATCAGGTCGAACTGGAGTGCGGTGGCAGCCGCATGCCAATGGACCGCCGCGCGGACGGCTGGTGGTCGCTGCAGACCTCGCGGGTGGTGCACGGCAGCGACTATGCCTTCCGCGTCGACGGCAACGGCCCGTTCCCCGACCCGCGCTCAGCCTGGCAGCCGCAGGGCGTGCACGGCCCGTCGCGCTGGCTGGAGCATTCCCGCTTCGTCTGGAACGACGCCGGCTGGCAGGCGCCGCCGCTGGCCGCGGCGGTGATCCAGGAGATCCACGTCGGCACTTTTACCCCGGAAGGCAGCTTCGACGGCGTGATCGACCGCCTCGATCACCTGGTCGACCTCGGCATCACCCACCTGGAGCTGATGCCGGTGGCGGCATTCCCCGGCGAGCGCGGCTGGGGCTACGACGGGGTCGACCTGTACGCACCGCACCACGCCTACGGGGGCCCCGATGGCCTGAAACGGCTGGTGGATGCCTGCCACCGCCGCGGCATCGCGGTGCTGCTGGACGTGGTCTACAACCACCTCGGCCCGGATGGCAACTACCTGGCGCAGTTCGGCCCCTATTTCACCGACCACTACCAAACCCCGTGGGGCGACGCCGTGAACCTCGACGGCCCCGACAGCGATAGCGTGCGCCGCTTCTTCATCTACAACGCCCTGATGTGGCTGCGCGACTACCACCTCGACGGCCTGCGCATCGACGCGGTACACGCGATTGTCGATACCTCGGCCACCCATTTCCTGGAGCAACTCGCCGCCGAGGTGCAGCGCCTGGGGCGGGCGCTCGGGCGGCATCTGGTGGTGATCGCGGAGAACGACCGTAACGACCCGCGCGTGGCGCGGCCGGTAGAGGCCGGCGGCTACGGGCTGGACGCGCAGTGGAACGAGGACTTCCATCACGCACTGCATGCCCTGCTGACCAGGGAATCCGACGGGTACTACGCGGACTTCGGACGCCTGGCGGATGTCGCCCGGGCGCTGACGCGAGGCCTCGTCTATGACGGGCGCTACTCCCACTATCGCCGGCGTACCCACGGGCGACCGGCCTCCGACCTGCCCGGCCGGCGGTTCATCGGCTGCCTGCAAAACCACGACCAGGTTGGCAATCGGGCCCTGGGGGACCGAATCAGTGAAGGCGTCTCGCCGGGACTACTGAAGATTGGAGCGGCCCTGGTGATGACCAGTCCCTTCGTGCCCATGCTGTTCCAGGGGGAGGAATGGGCGGCCGCGACGCCGTTTTTGTATTTCACCGATCACACGGACACCGACCTGGGGCGCGCGGTGACCGAAGGCCGCCAGCGCGAGTTCGCGGCCTTCCGGCGGGACACCGATGCCGGCAGCATCCCGGACCCGCAATCCATCGAGACCTTCGAACAATCCCGCCTGGACTGGGACGAGCTCGAACGCGAGCCGCATGCCGACATCTTGCAGTGGTACCGGGCCCTGATCGCCCTGAGGCATGCCCACTCGGCGTTCGGCGACGACCGTCTGGAGGCGATCGAGGCGCATTTCGACGAGGCGGCACGCTGGTTGATCGTGCACCGGTCGGGACTGCGGGTGGTGTGCAACCTGCACCCTGCCCCGCAACGGCTGGCGTGCCCGGGCGTCGCGGCCGGGCACCTCCTGCTCCAGTCCGATACAGGTATCGTGGTGGGTCCGGACACCCTGGAGCTGCCCGGCGAGTCCGTCGTGATCCTGGACGCGCCTGCCCCCTCCTGCCTGCCCGGCCAACCGTCCATGTCAAAGGAGTGATCCAGTGACCGTATCCGACCGCCCCGTACACCGCATTGACGGCTACCTGCCGATCGAGGAGCACGGCCTGATCGGGAACTGCACGACTGCCGCCCTGGTCGGTCGCGACGGGACCATCCCCTGGATGTGCGTCCCCCGCTTTGACTCCGAACCCTTGTTCTGCGCGCTGCTGGATCACCAGCGCGGCGGCGCCTTCACCGTGGCCCCGGAACCCCTGGTCACCTCGCACCAGCGCTATATTCCGGATACCGCCGTCCTGATCACCGAGATGACCGGACCAGAGGGGCGCGTCCGGGTGACCGACTGTCTGCCCCTGCGCGCAGGGGCAGACCTCTCGGAGGACGCACCCGCCGGACGGAATGAGCTGCTGCGCCGGATCGAGGTGCTGGAGGGCCGGGTACACCTGCGGGTCCGCGTTACACCCCGGGGCGGGGCGGATTTGTATCCGCACGGGGCCGGGCTGGGCCTGGCGTTGCACCGCCAGCCGGACCTGGAACTGGCCCTGAGCTCGTCCCTGCCGCTGGAGGACGCGGACAGCCTGCATGAACTGGAGGCCGGGGAGCAGCATCACGTGCTCCTCGGGTGGGGGCCGCATACGCATCGGTTCCAGCCCCGCACCCCGCAGGACCTGCTCGAGGCCACCCTGCTGGTCTGGCGACGCTGGATGACGCACTTCAGCTATGAAGGGCCTCGCGAGGACCTCGTCCGCCGCTCGGCTGTCACCCTCAAGCAGATGGACTACACCGCGACCGGGGCCATGATCGCGGCACCGACATCCTCCCTGCCGGAGGCGATCGGCGGCCCGCGCAACTGGGATTACCGCTACGCGTGGATCCGCGATGCGGCGTTCTCGGTGTATGCGATGAGCGACATCGGCATGACCCACGAGGCCGCCGGGTTTATCGGCTGGGCCCTGGACGCCGTCGATCGCGCGGGCTGGCCCCGGGTGCTGTACGACGTGGACGGCCACCTCCCGCAACCGGAGCGCAGCGATCCCGAACTGGAGGGCTACCGTGGTTCGGGGCCCGTGCGCTGGGGGAACGGCGCGGTCGAACAGCGCCAGCATGACGTGTTCGGGGAGATCCTCGATTGCGCCTATCGCTGGGTACGCTGGGGCGGCACGCTGGACGATCACCTGTGGCAGCGCCTGCGGCGCCTGGTCGAGTCCGCCAAGACCGAATGGAAAAACCCCGACCACGGGATCTGGGAGGTCCGCACAGCCGGACGACCGTTTACCTACTCCGCCGCCCTGTGCGCGGTCGCGCTGGAGCGCGGGGCCGCGCTGGCCGAGAGCAACGGCGTGCAAGGCGACAGTGCGCTCTGGCGTTCCGAGGCGCGGCAGATCCACGAGGCGATCCTGGAACAGGCCTGGGACCCCGAACTCCAGAGCCTGACCGAACATCTGGGCGGCGGCGGCATCGACGCGAGTCTGCTGGCACTACCCGGACGCGGCGTCATCCCCGCGGATCACCCGAAGATGGTGGCCACTACCGTGGCCGTCGTCCGGCGCCTGGGTGCCGGCAACGGCCTGCTCTACCGCTATCTGCCGGAGGAATCCCCGGACGGACTGCCCGGGCACGAGGGTGCGTTTGTGCTGTGCAGCTTCTGGCTGGTCGACAATCTGGTCGGGCAGGGTCGACTGGAGGAGGCCCAGGCGCTGTACGACTCCCTGTGCGACCGCACCAATGCGCTGGGTCTGCTCCCGGAACAGATCGACCCCGCTAGCGGCGCTTTCCTCGGCAACTTCCCGCAGGCGTTCAGCCACGTCGGCCTGATTTCGAGCGGCATCAAGCTCGCGCGGGCGCTGGAGCGAAGCCGGGAGCGTTGAGAACAGTCAACTCACGTTAAGCGGTGCCCGAGGCCCGAAAGGCCTCCGGACTGGGGAGACACCCTCTTCAGGCGGTCGGCATCATCGAGGAGTGGTGATGGACGATCTTCCATCCCCCGTCACGGTTCTCGTAGACGAAGGTGTAGCGCGCGGGGACTTCCTTGGTCTCACCGCCATCCGTCACGCGAAAGGTGTAGGTGCCGGCATCGGTGAGCTTGTTGCAGCCAAGCTTCACGTTGCGGGTGTTGATCGTCCCAAAGGGCTTCTTCTCCAGGAAGTGCTCGAAGTAGTCCTGGATCTCGGCGTGCGTGGTGCGCGGGACGTTGGAGACGGTCGGGAGCAGAACAGCGTCCTCGGCATAGCGCTCGGCGACCTTGCGCGCGTCACCCGTCTGCAGGGCCGCGTTCCAGCCCTCGAACAGTTCCTCGGCCAGTCGGCGGGTCGCCGGCGCACAGACCACGCAGCTCTCGTTGGCTGGGGTATCGATCGCGCCGAACCGGGGGTCACCGCCGGTCCCGGTCACCGGATGGTGTTGATCGCGGTGCGAGGCACTCAGGCTCAGGCGCGCGCGCGGCGCCTGGTCGGCGTTGATGAACTGGGTGCCGCTGATACGCGGTCGGCTGCTCGTGGTCACTGACTGATCTCCGAGTTCGGCCGTTAGCGGCCGGGTAATCCGTGAATTGTAAGGTACGCTCCCGGGCCTGTCATTCCGGGCCCGCCCCGAATGACTCCGCTGTCAGCGCCCCCCTGCAGATTGGGCCGCTGCGCTTGCAATGACCTCTTGTGGTCAGCTCGCCTGGGCCTTGAAGGCCGCAAGGAGATCCTCGACCTGGCCGCGCACGCGCGCCTCGTCCTGGATCGCGAAGTCGAGAAAGGTCTGCGCGACCACCGACAGGACCTTCTGCCTGGGGTGAACGATGTGCCACTGGCGGTGAATCGGGAAGTGCTCCACATCCAGCAGTGCTACCGGCCCGCCCGCCCCCTCCGCGCTGAGGGTGTGCAACGACAGCACCGCAATCCCCAGGCCGCCGATTACCGCCTGCTTGATCGCCTCGTTGGAGCCGAGCTCCATGCGCACCGTCGGGCTGATCCCGTGCTCCTGGAACAGCTTGAGCGTTGCCTCGCGGATCCCGGAGCCCGGCTCGCGCATCAGGAACGTCTCCTGTTCCAGGCGTTCGATCGGGATGTTGCGCTGTCCGACGAGCGGGTGATCGCGGCTGGCCATCACCACCAGCGGGTTCGGCGCGAACGGATACACCGCGATGTCGGTCAGCCGCTCGGGCACGTGTCCAATGATGTACAGATCGTCATCGTTGTTGGCCAGGCGCTGCAGCACACGGTCGAAGTTGCTGACCTCCAGCGACAGTTCAATGTCCGGATAGCGCTTGGCGAACTGCCCGAGGATCGTCGGCGCGAAGTACTGCGCGGTGGTGATCACCGCCAGGCGCAGCCTCCCCCTCTTGAGCCCGTGCATTTCCGCGAGCTTCATCTCCAGGTTGGTCAGCGCGCCGAGCATCTCGCGGCAGGTGTCGTACAGCAACAGCCCGACCTCGGTGGGGAAGGCCTTGCGCCCAACGTACTCGAACAGCGGCAGGCCGAGGGCGCCGGAGAGCTTCTTGATCTGGATGGAGACGGTGGGCTGGGTCAGGTAAAGCTCTTCCGCCGCACGGGTAAAGCTACCCAGGCGCACGATCGCTTCGAACACCTGCAGCTGGCGCAGGGTGGCGTGCCGGATCAGGTGCGCCGGCAGTTCGGATTTCAGCATCACCTGCGGAAGGCCGGACTCCTTCTGCGGTGTCGTGCCGGTCCCTTTCCTGGCCATGTTAGTGCCCGTGCCCCCTACCGGGTGAGACCGGCGTACAGCATCGGCAGCTTTTCCGGGAGCCGTTCGATACGATCCAGCACCATGAAGTGCTGTGCCCCGAAGATCCGTTCGACGTACTCGTCGGCGTTCGGGTCCAGGCTGATACAGAAGCTGTAGACGCCGTTCTTGCCCACCTCTTCCACCGCACGCTTCGCGTCCTGACGCAGGTACTGCGGGTCGCGCACATCGGTATCCGCCGGCTCGCCGTCGGTCACGATCAGCAACAGCTTCTTCTGCGTCCCCTGTTGCTGCAGCAGATGCCCGGCATGCCGAACGGCCGCGCCCATGCGAGTGGAGAGCTGTCCCTTCATCCCGGCCAGTCGTGCCCGGGCGTGATCGTCGTAGGGGGCGCCGAAGTCCTTGAAGCGGTAGTACTCGACATCGTGGCGACCATCCGAGGCAAAGCCGTGGATGGCGAAGGGGTCGCCAATCTTGGAGATTGCCCCGCCCAGCAGAGCGGTAGCCTCGCGCGCCAGCTGTACCACACTGGTGTCCGTACCCTGGACCATCTCGTTGGTGGACTCGGACAGATCCAGCAGCACCAGCACCGACAGATCGCGCACCTGGCGGATATTGCGCACGTAGATGCGCTCGTCCGGCTGCCGCCGCATGCGCAGATCGATCTGCGCATCGACCAGCGCGTTCAAGTCCAGCTCGTCGCCCTCGGCCTGCTTGCGCAGACGCTGGACGCCCTGCGGTTGCATCGCCTCGATCAGGAACTTCAGGCGCGAGATCAGCGGCTTGTGCTTTTCGTTAATCGCGTCGATCTCGGCCACGTCGCCCTTCTGCGGACGCCGCTCCAGCAGGGTGACCCAGTGCGGCCGTTCCAGCTGCATCTGGTAATCCCACTCATGGTAGTGATACGGCAGCGAGATCGGCTCCTTGCCCTCCTGCTGGTTGATGCTTTCCTCTTCGCCGTCCCGGAACCATTCGGTCGCCAGCACCATGATCATCTGGGCATCGTCCCCAGCGCCAGGGACATCGAGGGTGTTGATCATCTCCATGGGGGTCACGTAGACGCGTTCCTGGTTCGAACCGCTGGCCATCAGCGTCTCGAAGTCGTCTTCCTCGCGCCCGAACGCCCACATGTAGCGATTGTCGTCACGGTAGAGCACATCCGGCGCGACCTGCCGCGGGTTCATGTAGCCCTGCTCCGGAAATTCCGGCGCCAGGGCCTCGGCCAGGGCGCGCGCCAGGCCGGGGGCCTCGAGATCCTCGGTCCGTTCGGCCAGCGCCGCACGGGCCCTGGTCACGAACGGATGGTCGTCGCGGTAGTCCGGGTCCAGCAGGGCCCGTGCGGTGCGGGCCAGCAGGGCCTGCGGCGCTTCACCGTCGTCCGGGGTCGCGGTATGCAGGGGTGTCCAGAGGTTGCGCAAACCCGGGAAACCCTGGCTTGCCAGGGCCTCCACGCGGGCATCCTCGAACAACTCGGTCAACACGCCGGTCACGCCGCGCGGCGCCTCCTCTGGCTGCATCTCCCGCGTGTAGACCACATGGGCCGCGGCATGGGCCGCCGCCGCACGGTAGAGATCGAGCCCGGTCAGGCCTTCCCAGTCGTCGAAGGCATCCGGCAGGAAGATCGTGAAGCCCTCGATGTAGGGCTTGTAACCCTCGCGGGACTCAAAGTCGCCACTCGTCGGCCGCATGAAGAAATCGCGCGCCCAGAGCGAACGCAGGTAGAGGTTGATGCGCCGCTGCACATCCACGAACAGCGTGCCGCGTCGCTCCTTCTGGAATACCGAACGGGACTCGGGCGATTCCAGACCAAAATAGGCGATCTGTTCCTCGAGGTCGGTACGGTGGGCCTGCGCGCCCCAGGTCGCCCAACGGCGCAACCCACCCAGCGTCAGTTGCGATAGCAACTCGTCGAGGTGTTCAAGCATCGGCCGAACGCCGCGTGGCGCCTGCCCCAGCAAGTTGTCGACCAGGCGCAGATATCCACCGAACAGGCGCAGGTCACCCAGGCGTCGTGCCGCAATCGGGCTGGTGGAGATCAGCAGGGTAATGACCGCCCCACTCGTCTTGGAGTACATCTTGATCGCCGAGCTCACCAGCTCGCCGACCGCATCCTCGCCCAGTTCCTGCGCCAGATCCGGCGCCTCCTGGACGAAGGCCACGACCATCTCCGAACCTCGCCCCAGAGAGTGCAGGCTGCGTGCGCCTTCCAGGTAGTAGCGCTTCAGACCACCTGTACTGAAGGCCCTCGTCGCTTCCTGCCACGAGGCCTCGAGGACCTCGGCGGCCTGCCCCCCGAGGTCCTCGAGGAGGTCCTGGTATTCCTCCAGATGGATGCTCATCGTGTCCGGCGCACGCGCCTAGAAGAACGTCGTGACGGCAGAGTCGAGCGCGTCGCGCATATCGGGGTCGTCCGTGATCGGACGCACCAGGGCCATACGGCACGCGGCGAGCGGCGCGACGCCCTTGGCAATCAGCGACGCGGCGTACACCAGCATGCGGGTCGAGATCCCCTCGTCCAGCCCGTGGCCCTTCAGATTGCGCGCGCGCTCCGCGACGCTGACCAGCTTGCTGGCCATATCCTCGTTGACCCCGCCTTCGTGGACCACAATCCGCGTTTCGGTTGCGTGATCCGGGTAGTTGAAGTCCAGCGCGCCGAAGCGCTGCTTGGTCGACTCTTTCAGGTCCTTCATCAGGCTCTGGTAGCCCGGGTTGTACGAGATCACCACCTGAAAATCCGGATGCGCCTCGACCATCTCGCCCTTCTTCTCCAGCGGCAGCATGCGACGATTGTCGGTCAGCGGGTGGATCACGACGGTCGTATCCTGGCGCGCCTCGACGATCTCGTCGAGGTAGCAGATCGCCCCGTGGCGTGCCGCCTGGGTCAGCGGGCCGTCCTGCCAGCGCGTGCCGTTGGCATCCAGCAGATAGCGCCCCACCAGATCCGAGGCGGTCATGTCCTCGTTACACGAGACGGTAATCAGCGGCTTGCGCAGCTTCCAGGCCATGTGCTCGACAAAGCGCGTCTTGCCGCAACCCGTGGGGCCCTTGAGCATCATCGGCATGCGCACCGAATAGGCAGCCTCGTACAGCTCCACCTCATCCGCCGTGGACTGATAGTAAGGCTCCTCGGTGATCAGGTGATCGCGTAGTTCGTCCTGCATGTTTCGACTCCTCAATCAGAAAGGCCGGGGCCCAGGCCCCGGCCACCGGCACGCATCGGCCTCAGTCAGGCCAGACCCGATCCGGATGCAACGCGCTGCCGCCCTTGTTCGCCTTCGGCTCCTTCTTTGCAGCCGGCTTTTTCCGGGCCGGAGTTGCCTTGGCCTGGGTCGACTGGGCGGTCGTCCCCGTCTTCCTCGTCGTTGCCGGCTTCTTGCGCGCCGTGGCCGCCTTGCGGGCCGGAGCCTTGCGGGTCGTGGTCGCCGCCTTCTTGGTGGCGGCCGCCTTGGTACTCGCGGCAGCTCGCGGGCTGCTGCTCGCCGGCTCCTGGCTCGTGTCCTTCTGTGCCGCGACCGGCGCGTCGGCCTTGGCCGTGCTGTCCGGGGTCTTGTCCTTGTCCTGGTCCTCGCGCGCGCTGCGCACGCCGGCTGCCAGCTTGTCTTGCAGATTGCTCATTGCGACACCTCCTCGATGATGGCTTCGATCTCCGCCGCCGCCGCCTCGCCCGGCTTGCCCAGATCAAAGACGGAACAGCCTTCCAGCGCAGAACGCCGATATATGGCCCGCCGGCGCAGTGACTGCTCCAGGGCGGGGATGTCGATCTCCATCAGTGCGTGTTTCATCGCACGCGACAGCGCACTGCGGACTTCGAGCTGATTAATCACGATGTAGGGGCGCAGGGCGGGATTCCTGAGCTTGGCCTCTTCGAGCCCGCGCCCCATACGGACGCTACCCCACAGATCCACCGGCGACGGAAGCACCGGGATCAGGACCTCGTCCGCGGCCGCCAGGGCACCGGTGACGGCCCCGCCCTCGAGCGTCGGCGGGCAATCCACCACGATGTGGTCGTAGTCCTTGCGCAGGGCCTTCAACTCGCGGTCGAGGGGCCCGGCAACCGCGAAAACCGACGCCGCGAACGGACGATCCTCGGAGGCCATGCGGGCCCATTGACCGGCCGAACCCTGAGGGTCAGCGTCGACCACCAGCGTGCGGCCCCGCCGGGCCAGCCCAGCGGCCAGGTTCATGGTCAGGGTGGTCTTGCCAGTGCCGCCCTTCTGATTGACTACCGCGATTACCCTCGAACCCACGCAACAGCCTCCTGCGGAAGGGGACCGGGCTCAACCCGGCCCATCAAGAATCCCCCGGCTCAGCCGGTGGTGACATCGGCCAGGCGGTCGACTTCAAGGGCAAAGGCCTTGTCGCCTTCCCCAAGCTGTTCGCCATCACGGGCGTCGATCGTGATGTTCACGTAGGTCGTGCCGAAGCTGATGTTCGGATGATAACCATCCTGCTCCGACAGCTCGGCCACGTGGTCTAGAAACTTCCGCGTGATGCCGTAGCGGTCGAACGTGAACTGTTTGCTCATGGACGCCGAGGTCCCCTTGCCGGGTTCCCACCCGGCCGGAACCACGAGATCGGTATCCGCCATTGCCTACTCCGCTTGTGTTGCCGCGTCCACGCTTGTCACGCGGTGCTGCCCTGGGCATCGATCTCGCGCACGTGTTCCAGTTCATCCTCGAGGATGTTCTCGAACAGCGCCGCATCATCCACCGCACCGACGCGCCGGCAATAGACGGCTGCTTCGTCGTACAGACGAATCGCCTCCATCTCCAGCTCGCGCGAGCGCGCCAAAAGTTCGGCCATGGAGCGGCCAAGCCGCACCGGCGCCAGCTGGCTGCCGTTCGGCGCCACCCCATAGTGAAACATGCGAGTCATGAAGCGATCCGCATGATCCAGCTCTTCCTGGGCGTCCCGACGCAGGCAATCGCTTACGTCGGCCATTCCCCACATCGCGGTCAAGCGCGCCTGGGCCAGGTACTGCTGGACCGCCGACAGCTCATGTGCCACCGCCCGGTTCAGGTACCCCACGATCCGTGGATCGGACATGGATGTTGCCTCAGCTGGCCGAACCGCTGGCGGTCGGGGCCGTCGGCAGGATGCCTTCCACTTCCGAATGCACGCGCGCAATGATGTGCGCGGCCACCAGGCCGTCACCCACACGCTCGCAAGAATCCGCGCCCGCACGCACCGCCGCGTTCACGGCACCGGTTTCGCCACGGACCAGCACGGTCACGTAGCCGCCACCGACGAACTGGCGACCGATCAGACGCACTTCCGAGGCCTTGGTCATCGCATCCGCGGCTTCGATCGCCGGGACCAGACCGCGGGTCTCGATCATGCCAAGGGCCACACCAGAAATTTCGTTAGCCATCATCTACCTCTTCTTGAAAAAGCCGTCGGGCCCGTTACGGACCCGACGGCGTTCGACTACCGTGAGTTACGGCTTTTCCGGGAGGATGTTCTCCACCTCGGAATGGACGCGAGCAATGATGTGGGCAGCCACGAGGCCGTCACCGACACGCTCGCAGGAATCCGCACCGGCACGCACAGCGGCGTTCACGGCACCGGTTTCGCCACGGACCAGCACGGTCACGTAGCCACCACCCACGAACTGACGCCCGATCAGACGCACCTCGGAAGCCTTGGTCATTGCGTCCGCGGCTTCGATCGCCGGGACCAGACCGCGGGTCTCGATCATGCCGAGGGCCACACCAAAGTTTTCGCTAGCCATTACTCAACTCCTATCAAGCGTTACTGATGATTTACTTTTCAACCTGCTCGGGCAGGATGCTTTCCACTTCGGAATGCACACGGGCGATGATGTGCGCGGCCACCAGGCCGTCACCCACACGCTCGCAGGAATCCGCACCGGCACGCACAGCGGCGTTCACGGCACCGGTTTCGCCACGGACCAGCACGGTCACGTAGCCGCCACCAACGAACTGGCGACCGATCAGACGCACTTCGGAGGCCTTGGTCATTGCATCGGCCGCTTCAATCGCCGGTACCAGACCACGGGTCTCGATCATGCCCAGCGCCACACCAAAACGTTCAGTTGCCATTGTCTTCTCTCCTGGATTTACGGTTTTTTAAAACAAAAATGACGCTCACGCCGCCTTGCGGGAACCAGCAGAGCGCTGTGCATCGGTCTGGTCTTGTCCTGCCTCGTCCTTCGACCCTTCCGTCTTCTTACCACCATCGTCCCAGTGGTCGATGATGCCGCCGATCGTGAGATCGGTCTGGATAGTGTTGTCGTCCAGCGCAAGCCGCGCGGCTGACCCGCTGATGGTGAACACCCAGTTGCCCGGATGCGCCCCGACCGGATCCACGGCCACACTCAGCGCGCCCTTCTGGTCGACCAGCACGCGCAGCGAAATGGTGCTCAGCCCGTCGACGCGACGGGTCACCACCAGTTCATCCTGCACCTGCATGATTTCCATGGAGCTACTGCTCCTCCCAGTAATCGATGATCCCGACGATCGTCGCGTCACTGGGGTAGGACTTGTCACCGGCCGCTTCACGCGCCGCCGAGCTGCCCACCACGATGACCCAGTCCCCGGGCACGCAGCCGACCGCATCGACCGCCACGGTGCGCGGCCCGCCCGCCTTTTCCTGAACCACCAGCAACGGCCGGTGCCCCAGATCGCGGATGCGGTTGGTCGAAACCAGCGTCTTCTCAACCTTGCAGATCTTCATTCCCGTTCCCGTGTGCGTCAGGCGGCCAGTGGTTCCAGACGGCTACCGCTGCGTTTGTCGCGGATCACCATGTGGCAGCCGATCAGGCCCTTTTCAGCCAGGTCGCGATAGCGATCCATGATCGTGTTGCGAATCCGGCGACAACGCGCCTCGACCCGCTCCCGCGATCCCGGCACCTTGCGGTCGTAGCGATAATGCACCACAACCGGAACCGGCAGGCCGCGCTCGACATTCAGCTTCCGAAAAATCTTGTTCACGCCGACATCCATCCCCTCGGCGCCCTCTTCCATCGTCTCCAGGTGGGCGAAGTACGCGAAGTTGCGAACCTGCATCTCCTCGATCTCCTGGCCCACGATGATCACGCGCTCGCGGTGGCCGACATCGGCGTAGTGGCCGCCGTGATAGCGCGCCACATAATCCAGCTGCGAAATGTTGTTCAACAGCAGCCGCGAGATCAGTCGCAGCATCCCTTCATGCGGCGCGCCGTTACCGCGTCCCCAGCCCTGCTGGTGAATCGCATCCTGGATCGCCTGATACACCCGCAGCGATGCGGTCTGTTCGTCCAGCCCCTGGGTCGCCCGGTACAGCTCCGCGCTTTCCACGAAGCGGTACAGGCTCATGCGCGTATCCGCATCCGGGATGTGAATCTTGATCGCATCCGTATCGGTATCCACCCCGATCAGCAGCGTGTCGACCGAGGCCCCACAGCAGTAGGTGTTCTCGATGGCCTGACGAAACGCGCGCAGCTGGTGCAAGGCACCGTCCGCCGCATCGCGCTCGCTGTTGCCGTGCGCCGCGCAGCCCTGGTGCAACGGATCCGCGCCACTGTAGTGGTACGCCGCAATCTTCAGATAGCGACTGGGGACATCGGCCGTGGTCGGCCGGCCCTCACGAAAGCGCAGCAGTTCGCGCTTGGTCCAGTGACGCACATCTTCCTCGATGTCGAACTGCGCCCCGGCGTAGCTCTTCACCCGTACCGCGAGATCAGGCAGGCGCAGGATGAAGCGCCGCAGGCCCAGCAGGCGCCCGTCCGAGCAGGGCGAGATGTCCACTTCGTGGAAGTCGCAGTCGAGAAAATACGCAATCGCGCTATCCGCTTCGGCCACCAGGTCATCCCGTCCCGCCCAGTATTCGTTGACCACCTGATCGAACAGCTCGAACGTCCCGTGCAGATACAGTTCGCGCGTATCCAGATCGTTGATCCAGGCATCCTCCAGCGCCTTCTGCGGCAGCTGGTACCCCAGGCGCTCCTCGACGATCGCCTGCGCCCGCGCCTCGAAGTCGCGCTCGTGCTGCAGCGCATGCACTTCCTTGAGCACCGGAACCAGCTGCGCAAAGCGCTCGCGGAACCCCTGCTCGAAGGCGTGCAGCCGTTCGTTCATCGGGACATCCGCCAACGCATGCCCCGCGGTCAGTTCACGCGTCATGTCCGGAGACGACGAGCCGCAGGCCGGCACCGCGGACACCGGGCCCGCAGTGCTCGGCGCCGCTGCGCGCGCAGCCGCAATCCGGGACTTCGCGAAGCGCGAGCCCATGGAGCTATTTTTGCGGCGACCACGCACCATGACGTTCTTCAGAGTCCTCGCCTGTCCTTAACCGCGCGCCCCGCCGGACAGCGTCACCAGAGAACCGGCGTCGCTGTTCCCGGAGGAACCCGTGATCCTGCTCGGGGGCACTTCCTTGCGCTCGAGTTCCCGATTGATATACGCGCTGCGGCCTTCACCACGCGGATTGCCCTTCTGCGTCTGGTTGCGGCGCGTCGAGAGGCCCTCGGTCCCGGTCACGTGGTCACCGCGCCCCCAGTCGTCGCCGGTAATGGAGACGCCATTGCTGCTGCCATTCACGGTCACCCGGTTGGCGCCGACCTTCTCGCCTTCTTCCACCGGCTCGACGGCCGCTGCTTGCTTGCTGGCGCCATACCGGAACTCTTCGGTGCCGGACACCAGACCCATCGCCTTGTTGATGGAACCGGTCACGCTCCCGCTACTGCCGTAGGCGGTCCCCGTCACGCGCTCCCGACGCTCTGCGGCGACCCGCGCCGGGGTCTCCACGCTGAAGCCGGCGTTGGGCATCGGGCGAGAAGCGGCTTGCGCCACTGGCTGGGCCTGCGCGGCCTGCATGCCCATCCCTTCCGGGCGCAGACGCGGATGGAGACTGCTCGCGGCACTGGTGCAGCTCTTGGCAAATTCGTTACCGCCCACATACGGGGAACCGGACACGTCCTGACAGGCGCCCCGTTCGGTACCGGTGACGCGCTTGTCGTAACCCGGCTGGCTGCCGGACACCGAATGCCCCGGCGTGGAATGACGTTCGGCCACCCGCGTACCGGCCGCGCTCGAATCCTGCGTGTCGCAGAACTGGTCGTACTGATCCGGACCGATATAGGCCGTGCCGCTCACCGGCTTGCAGGCGCCATATTCGTCACCGGTGACGCGCGAGGAACGCCCGATCGCCGAGCCGGACACAATTTGCTGATTCCAGGTACGGCCCACAGTCACTTTCTCCGGGCTGGCTTCCGGGCGATGACCGCCACAAAAGGCGTCATAGTGCTCGGAGCCGGCATATTCCGTGCCGGTGATCGGCTTGCAACCACCATATTCGTCACCCGTCACGTGGATCGAATGATCCACCTGGGTACCGGAAACCTCGCGGCCCCGCAGCGTGTGCATTACGCCCACCTTGGGGACGCCCCCGGCATCCGGCCGCTCGCACAGATCGCCGAAGTCGGACTTGTTGTAATACGGCGTACCGGTCAGGGAGGCACAGGACCCGCGCTCGTCACCGGTTACATGCCGGCTACGCCCCACGGCCACACCGGTCACGCTCTGGTCTTCCATGGTGTGCGACTCCTGAACCTTGGCCGCAGCGGGTTCCGGGCGGGTGCCGCAAAAGCCCTGGAACTGCTCGGTGCCGAGATATTCGGTTCCGGTCACCGGTTTGCAGCTGCCATATTCGTTGCCGGTTACGTTCACGGAGCGTCCGACTTCGGACCCGGTCAGTTCACGACCGCGAAGCGTATGCATCACGCCAACCTTGGCCGGCGCCCCGTTCGACTTTCCCGTGTTGCAGGGAACCTCGCTGTTCGCGGTGTTCAGGTATTCGGTACCGGTCACATCGCGGCAGGCGCCGGCTTCGTCGCCGGTCACGCTCGGGCTGCGCCCGACCGAAGTGCCCGACACGCCTTCACCGTGACGGGTGACCATCACGCTCGTGCGGGCCGGACCGGCCTGCGGACGCGTGCCGCAGAAGCCTTCGTATTGTTCGGTACTGAGATATTCGGTGCCGGTGATCGTCTCGCAGGACCCACGCTCGTCGCCGGTCACACGGTTCGACCGCCCAACTTCGGTGCCACTGACCGACTGACCGTGCGCGGTGTGCGACGTGCCAACCTTCGGCGGATTGCCGGCCGGGCGCGCACCACAGTACCGCTCGTAGTGCTCCACCCCGAGGTATTCGGTGCCGGTGATCGAAGAGCAGCTGCCCGCCTCCGTGCCGGTGACGCCCGAGGTACGCTCGACCTGCGTGCCACTTACATGGCTGCCTGCCAGCGTGGTGCCCTCTTCAACCTTCGGCGGCGCATCGCCCTCGACAGGGCGCGGCCGGCCACAGGGACGCCCCGGCTCGGCCGAGCCACGGCCCAGCTTGCACAGTTCTTCACGGCGCTGCCGAGCGACTTCGCGGGCGGACATCCCTTGGCGCTTGGCGGCCTTCCAGGCGCCTTCCTGCGGCATGGTGCCGCGAGCCTGACCGCCGTTAAAACGCCGACGCTGGGCCTTCTTGCCGGTCTGCGCCATGGCATCCCGGCGCGCCATGCAGATCGCGCGAACCTCCGAGATCATCGGATGCGGGCCAGCGGCCTCACCCCCGGATTCGACCTTGTCGCACAGCTGGTCCAGGCCGCTTTCGACCATCGCGGCGTCGCGGCTCGGGGCGGTGTTGACCGACGCATCGCGCTCTGCCTTCTCGCCCTTGCAGCCGCAACCACAGTCCTTCTTGGATTCCTGGGCGGGCGCAGCCACCGGCTCCGATCCCTTGATGCGATCCCCACGGCGCGGTTCCGGCGCAACGGCCTTCTTGCCTTCCGTGGAGAGCGCCTGACGCCGCAGGCGGCAGATCTCGCGACCGCTCATGTTCGAGCAGTCGACCTCGACGTTCTGCGACTGGGCCAGGGCTTCCAGCTGGCGCGAACGCTCGGCGCCGGCGGGGGCCATGCCACCCGCGGCCTGGGCACGCGTATTGGTTCGGCCCACAGCCTTCTTGCCCTGGCGCGCCATCTTCTGGCGCCGCTCAAGGGCGGCCTGGCGCCCATTCGAGACGCCCGTGTGCGCGCCCGGTTCCGGGCGGCGCTCGGGCGTGGTGTCGCGGGTCTCGGCGGAGACCTGCGACGAGGATTCACTGGAGTGCATCTCCGGCTCCCGCGCCTGGGGTGCCGGGGCAGGGTCCGCCTTCGCCTGGCGCGCATCTCGCGCAGCCCCAGCGGAGCGGCTGCTCCCTTTGGTTTGGTCGGTCGACTTCACGGCAGCCTTGCCATTGCGAGACATGGCTTTGCGCCGTTCCAGGGCACGTTCACGCCCCGAGAGACCTTCAGACGCAGATGTCGGATTACTCATGGCACTTCCTTACAGTTGGCGGCAGCAACGGTAAATAACGCTTTACTGAACTGCCGGGCCCGAAGGCGGACCCGGCAGGTACGGGCCCTAATTAGCGACCGCGATCGACCACGAAGGCCGTGCCCTGGCTCTGGGCATAGTTATCGTAGGCGAGGAAGCGAACCATCATGCCTGGGTTGGCACGGCGGCACTGCTCGATCTCGCTCAGCACGGCCTCGACGGACTGCTCGCCGAACATCGGGAGCTTCCACATGTACCAGTAGTTGGACATGGCGTGTTCTTTTTCGCTGTACTCGACCGCCGGGTTCCAGCCCTGGGCAATCGTGTACTCGATCTGACGGCGAACCTGATCGGCGTTCATCTCGGGCAGGTAAGAGAAGGTCTCGTACTTCTGCACCGGCTTGAAGTTCTGAATATCGGACATGTCGTTAATCCTATGCGCTTGTTCTCTGAAGGTGCGGGCAGCCACTCAGGCCGCCCGCACACGGACGATCACTTGTGTTGGACGTCCAGCTTGTCGGTGGTGTCGAACTCGAACTTGATTTCCTTCCACGTTTCCATGGCGATCTTCAGTTCGGGACTGTGCTGGGCGGCCTGGGTCAGGATCTCCTTGCCTTCCTTCTCGATCTCGCGACCCTCGTTGCGCGCCTGGACGCAGGCCTCGACGGCCACGCGGTTGGCGGTCGCGCCCGGAGCATTGCCCCACGGGTGGCCCAGGGTGCCGCCACCGAACTGCAGCACGGAGTCGTCACCGAAGATCGCGACCAGGGCCGGCATGTGCCAGACGTGGATACCACCGGAGGCCACGGCGAACACACCCGGCATGGAACCCCAGTCCTGATCGAAGAAGATGCCGCGCGAGCGGTCTTCCGGGATGAAGGATTCACGCAGCAGGTCGATCCAGCCGAGCGTCGCCGCGCGGTCGCCTTCCAGCTTGCCGACCACGGTGCCGGTGTGGAGGTGGTCGCCACCGGACAGGCGCAGGATCTTGGCGAGCACACGGAAGTGGATGCCGTGCTTCGGATGACGGTCGATGACCGCGTGCATGGCACGGTGGATGTGCAGCAGCATGCCGTTGTCGCGGCACCAGTTGGCCAGGCCCGTGTTGGCACAGAAACCGCCGGTGATGTAGTCGTGCATGATGATCGGCGCGCCAATTTCCTTGGCGTACTCGGCACGCTTGTACATCTCTTCCGGGGTCGGCGCGGTGACGTTCAGGTAGTGACCCTTGCGCTCGCCGGTCTCGGCTTCGGCCTTTTCAGTCGCTTCCTGGACGAAATCGAAGCGGTCACGCCAGCGCATGAACGGCTGGGAGTTGATGTTCTCGTCGTCCTTGGTGAAGTCGAGACCGCCACGCAGGCACTCGTACACGGCACGGCCGTAGTTCTTCGCGGACAGACCCAGCTTCGGCTTGATGGTGCAACCCAGCATCGGGCGGCCGTACTTGTTCAGGCGATCACGCTCGACCTGGATACCCATGGGCGGACCACCACAGGTCTTCACGTAGGCGATCGGGAAGCGCACGTCTTCCAGGCGCAGCATGCGTATGGCCTTGAAGCCGAACACGTTACCGACCAGGGAGGTGAACACGTTCACCATGGAGCCTTCTTCGAACAGGTCGATCGGGTAGGCGATGAACGCGTAGAAGGACTCGTCGTCACCCGGGACGTCCTCGATCATGTACGCCCGACCCTTGTAGTAATCCATGTCGGTCAGGAGGTCGGTCCACACCGTGGTCCAGGTACCGGTGGAGGACTCGGCTGCCACAGCGGCGGCAGCTTCTTCGCGGTCGATACCGGGCTGCGGGGTAATCTTGAAACACGCCAGCAGGTCAGTATCCAGCGGCGTGTATTCGGGCATCCAGTATGTTTCGCGGTAATCCTTGACGCCCGCGGAGTACTTCTTGGCGGCAGACATGTGGCCTTCTCCTACGCGTTGGTTAATCGTGATGGTCGCCTAGATTAGGGAGGGCAATCACTAATAACAAATAAATAATCTAGATGCGACCGATAGACAATCGTTTATATAAAAGCCGGACAGCGGGAGGGCCACTGACCGGCAGGGGTTCGGGTTCGCAATGGTGCAGCCAGGCATCGAAACACCGACCGCGACGGATTGCGGAGGTCGATTGTAGTCGAAGACCGTAGCCTGTGCATGCCTTTGGCGCGACCCGCCGCACAGGCCCTGTGACGGGCCGCCGGGAACGCCCCGTCACACAGCCCACGACCGCGGGTATCAGGACGTGGCGGCAGTGGCAGGCTCTCCGTCACCGGCGGCATGGTGATCCCGCGCCAGATAGAGGTAGATGGCGGGCACCACGAACAGGGTGAACAGGGTCCCGATCGCCATGCCGCTCGCGATCACCAGGCCCATCGCGAAACGCGAGCCGGCGCCGGCCCCGGCGGCCATCAGCAAGGGCACCATCGCCACCACGGTCGCGGTGGTGGTCATCAGGATCGGCCGCAGGCGCAGGGCCGACGCCTCCTCGATCGCCTCGCGCAGCGTCCGGCCCTGGCGTTGCAGCTGGTTGGCAAACTCCACGATCAGGATGCCGTGCTTGGCGATCAGGCCGATCAGGGTCAGCAGCCCCACCTGGGTATAGATATTCAGCGAAGTCACCCCAAGGCTGATGAAGATCAGTGCCCCGGCGATCGACATCGGCACCGTGGTCAGAATGATCAACGGGTCGCGGAAGGACTCGAACTGAGCAGCCAGGACCAGGAAGATCACCAACAGGGCAAAGAAGAAGGTGACCACCAGCTCACTGCCCTCGGCCTTCAGCTGACGCGACTGTCCGGCATAGTCGACACTGACATCCGGTGGGAGCACGTCGGCGGCAATCTCGTCGACGATGTCCAGGGCCTCGCCCAGGGTCACGCCCGGCCGCGGCACACCCGACAGGGTCACGGCATTGAGCTGCTGGAAGCGCTTGAGCGAGCGCGGGGTCACCGTTTCTTCCAGTGTCACGATGCTGGATAACGGGATCGGCTCGCCGTCACGGGTACGCGTGAACAACTCTTCCAGCTGCTCCGGATTCAGGCGCTCGCTGCGCTGCACCTGAGGAATCACGCGATAGCTGCGGTTCTCCATCGCGAAGCGCCCGGCAAACCCGCCAGACAACATGGTCGCCAGATCGGCATTGAGCGTGGCCATGTCGATCCCGAGCTGGGCGGCGCGTTCGCGGTCGATCTTGAGATCCACCTGCGGCTGATCGAAGTCGAGATCGGAGTCCATGAAGATGAAGCGCCCGGTCGCCATCGCCCGCTGCATGATCTCGCTGGCGAACTGCTCCAGCTCCTCGAACGAACCGGTGGAGCCAAGGACCACACTCACCGGTGCACCGTCGCCCGGGGTGGGCAGCTGGGGCGGCTGGATCGCGAACACCTCCAGCGCCGGGATGCGGTCCAGACGTGGCTGCAGCTCCTCCTGCAGGATGGTCTCGGTATCCCGATCACGCTGATCCCAGGGTGCGAGGACGAAACCGCCCAGGGCCTGGTTGCCGGCACCGGCGATGCCCGGGCCGCCGCCAAAACCGTTCACGATAAAGATGTTATCGAGCTCCGGGATTTCGTCGAAGAAGCGGTCGGTCAACTCGGTGTTGCGTTCCAGCCAGTCCAGGCCCATGTAGGCATCGCCCTCCATGATGGAGAACGCGAAGCCCTGGTCCTCCGGCGGCTCCAGCTCGCTCTGCGAGGTGACGAACAGGAAGTAGCAGGACACCAGCACGATGGCACCGAACACCGCGATGGTGAAGCGGTCATTCAGCGCACCATGCAGGCGCCGACGATAGCGTTGCTGGAGGGAGTCGAAGCGTGCATCCAGCCAGCCTTCGATGCGTCCGCGCTTCTCGGTGGCGCCATCGCGCAGGATCTTCGAGCACATCATCGGCGACAACGTGATCGCGACAATCCCCGAGATCACGACGGTCGCCGCCAGGGTGAACGCGAACTCGATGAAGAGCGTCCCGGTCAGCCCGCCGATGAAGCCCAGCGGCAGGAACACCGCCACCAGGGTGGTCGACATCGCCACGATCGGCCAGGCGAGTTCGCGCGCCCCCTGGATCGCCGCGTCCATACGCGACATCCCCTCCTCGATATGACGGGAGATGTTCTCCAGCATGATGATGGCGTCATCCACCACTATGCCGATGGCCAGCACCATCGCCAGCAGGGTCAACAGGTTCAGCGAGAACCCCATCAGCAGCATCAGCATGAAGGTGCCGACCAGCGATAGCGGCACCGCTACGGCCGGGATAATCACGCTGCGCAACGAGCCGAGGAACAGGTAGATCACCACCAGCACGATCCCCAGCGCCAGGCCGATGGTCACCAGCACCTCGTCGATCGCACTCTGGATGTAGTCCGTGGAGTCGTAGACGATCTCGCCTTCCAGCCCCGAGGGCAGGCGCGGCAGGATGCGCTCGTCGAATACGTCGCGGACCTCGGCAATCACGTCCAGGGCGTTGGCATCCGGCGCCATCTCGATCCCGACGAAGGTGGCCGCCTCGCCATTGAAGCGCACCGAGGTGTCGTAGTTCTCCGAGCCCAGCTCCACCTCGGCCACGTCGCCCAGGCGCACCAGGTCGCCGCCGGTCTCGAACAGGATCAGCTGCTCGAACTCCTCCGGACGACTCAGATCGGTATCCGCCGTCAGGTCCAGCCCAACCATGGAACCCCGCGTCTGGCCCACGGCGGACAGCACATTGTTGCGCTCCAGGGCCTCGCGCACGTCGCGCCCGGTCACACCGAAGGCGGCCATGCGATCGGCATCCAGCCAGGCGCGCATCGCAAAGCTCTGGGCGCCCAGGATCTCGGCTCGCTGCACGCCGTTGATGGTCGCCAGTTCCGGCTGCACCTCGCGGATCAGGTAATCGGTGGTCTGGTTGTTGGACAACCGTTCGGAGTAGAACGACATGTACATTGCAGCCACGTCCTGCCCCACGGACAGATCCACCACCGAGTCCTCGGCCTCCGCCGGCAGGTCGCTGCGAATCTTGTCCACCTGGGCCGCGATCTGCGTCAGGGCCACGTTGGGATCGTAGTCCAGCTCCAGATGGGCCTCGACGATGCTGATTCCCGCGCGGCTGGTGGAGACGAGGTAATCGATCCCCTCGGCCTCGGCCACCTCGCGCTCCATCGGCGTGGTGATGAAGCCCTGCACCAGATCGGCATCCGCGCCGATATACGCGGTGCTGACGGTCACCACCGCGTTCTGCACCTCGGGGAACTGGCGCACGTTCAGATCAAATACCGCGCGCACCCCGAACAACAGGATGAACAGACTCACCACCGTGGCGAGCACCGGCTTCTGGATGAAGATATCGGTAAAGCGCATGCCAGCGACCCCGCTCTAGCGGTTCGCCGGGCGCGGGTCGCGCTCGGCATCGGGCTGGGCATCCTCGGTGATCTCGACCGGGGAGTCGTTTTGCAGCTTGAGCAGGCCACTGGCCGCGATACGCTCACCCGGCTCCAGCCCGTCAAGGACCTGCACCAGATCACCGCGGCGCGCGCCGGTCTCGATCAGGCGTTGTTCCACCCGCAGCTGGCCTTCGTCGTCCTCCGCGATCACGAATACCGATTGCCCCCAGGGCGCAAAGCGGATCGCGGTCTGCGGCGCGACCACCGCCTCCTCGGACTCCCCGCGATCCAGCGTCACCCGGGCGAACTGCCCCGCACGCAGGCGACCCTGTTCGTTTTCCAGCAGGGCCTGCACGCGGAACATGCGCGAGGCCGCGCGGACCCGCGGCTCGATGGCCGTGACCTCGCCGGTGAACTCTTCGCCAAAGGCATCCACCTCCACACGGACGTCCTGACCCAGGGCGATCTCGCCCAGGCGGCGCTCCGGCAGGGTGAAATTCACATACAGCGGCTGCAACGCCTCCAGCACCACGATCGGATCCCCGGGCCCGACGAACTGCCCGACGCTCACCTCGCGGATACCCAGTTCGCCAGCAAACGGCGCGCGCAGGCTCTTCTGCTGGATGCGCGCCTCCTGCGCCTTCACCGAGGCCTGGGCCTGCTCGGCCTCGGCGACCCGGCGCTGAAATTCCGAATCCGAGATGTCGTTGCGCTCGATCAGGCCCCTGGCGCGCTCCAGCTCGCGGCGCGCCAGGCGCTCGCCGGCCCGCAGGTTGTCGAGCTCGGCCTCGTCCAGGGTGGTATCCAGGTCGACCAGCGGATCGCCGGCCTCGACCCGCGCACCGTTCTCGAAGTGGATGGTCTTGACGATTCCCTGCGCCTCGAAGCTCAGGGTCGCGCCCTGCACGGCCTCCAGGCTACCGATCGCACGCACCTGCGGAGTCCAGGAGTCCGTCGACACCTCGGCGGCGTTGATGGTCACCACCGGCTCCGGCATATCTTCGAAGTACTCCGCAATCTCCTGATCGACGAAGGCCTTGAAGCCGAAAATACCGCCGAGCACGATGGCCACCGCCACCAGCATAAGGATGAAACGCTTCATTCAGGATCTCCCGGATCCGGCGGATTCAATGCCGCCTGCATCTTGAGTTGTAGTCGAAGTGCTAGCCGGCGGGTGGTGCGTCGCCCGCACCGATGCCCGCATCGTGCAGCGCCGCACGCACGCGCTCGGTCTCCGCGCGCACCACCGTGGGCTCGTCCGGGTCCAGACGCGGTTCCCAGCGCCAGCCGGTCATCAGGGCGTGGAAATGCCGAATCAGATGATCATAGGGGCGGTGGATGTCGTAGGCATCCAGCAGGCCCCGCGCACTGGCAAGGCTTTGCATCCCCACGTTCAGCGCCCACGGCCCCAGTCCCATCTCGTCTTCGGAGATCTCGCGCGCCGGGGGCAGATCGCTGCGTTCGCGCGCCTCGGCCACCACCGCATGCACCGCCTCGCTGATCGGCTTCCCGGCCTCCAGCAATGCCATGCGGCGCGGAAGCGACACATTCGCCCAGACCACCTCGGTCACCAGGTACTGGGTCAGGCGGTAGTAGTCGGGGTTCTGCGCGGCGAAATCGATGTCGGTCAGCACGATCGCCAGCATGCGCGAGCGTGTGCCCAGGGAGAGCTCGGGGATGGCCCGGAAAAGCGCCGCCCGCTGCAGCGTCGTGCGTGCCGCCACCGCCGCCAGCAGGTCCTCTTTCGACTCGAAGTGCTGGTACAGCGTACCGGTCGCGTACTCGCAGTCCGCCGCCAGCTTCGACATTTGCAGGGCCAGCAGGCCGTCCTCGCGGATGCGCTCGTGCGCCCGCTCGATGAACAGCGCCTCGCGCGTCTCGCGCTCGCGGCGTTTGCGATCCCCGGTAGTCATGGCGCTCAGCATATCGAACCCACGACGATTTTTGAACCCGGTTCAAAACAGATTCCAAAAAAGGCCGGGGCAGCATGCCCCGGCCCCCGGTTCGCGTATTCAGCCCGTCTCGCGCAACAGCCGCACGATCGCGTCGGCGACACTCTTGCTGGACTGTGGGTTTTGCCCGGTCACCAGCTTGCCGTCCACCACCACGTGATCGGCCCAGTCGTCGGCGGTATCCACCTCGCCGCCGAGCTCCTGCAGCTTGTCCTGCAGCAGGAACGGCATCGCGGTGTCCAGCTGGACCGCCTTCTCCTCGCTGTTGGTGAAGGCCGCCACCTTGCGCCCCTTCACCGCGGAACTGCCATCCGCCAGCATCGCACCGACCAGACAGGCCGGCCCGTGACAGACGGCGCCAACCACCTTGTCGTTGTCCATGAATTCCGCGACCAGGCGCTGGACATGCGGATTGTCCGGCAGGTCGAACATGGTGCCGTGGCCGCCGGGGAAAAAGATCGCGGCATAGGCGCCGTGGTTCGTGTGCTCATTCAGCGCGATGGTGTCATCCAGGGCCTCCTGCGCGGCCACCGCCGCGGAGCCCGCATGACTGGCCTCCAGGCTTTTCGGATCCAGCGGCACGGGGCCGCCCTTCGGACTGGCCACCTTGACCTCGAATCCCGCCTTGCGGAAGCGATCATAGGGCTCGGCGAACTCGTCGAACCATACGCCCGTCGCCTGGCCTGGAGCGATCTCGCCGTGACTGGTTACTACCATCAGAATCGTCTGGCTCATCCCTTGTCTCCTTGCATCCATGTCTCCGGTGGACTCGCCGGCCGGCTACAGGTTCCTGGTGTGCAAGGCCTGGGTGAACGAGCAGCGAGTCTGACGGCGAAAAACAGACGCGGAAGGATCAAGCAAACGAGAAAGCCGAAGGACCGCGCGGCCGGATCGCCGCGGGCTGGGCATCAGACGCGGTAGTACTCGCGATACCACTCGACGAAGCGGGCGATGCCATCTTCCACCGCGGTCGCGGGGGCATAGCCCACGTCCTGACGCAGGGCCTCGACATCCGCATAGGTGTCCGGGACATCCCCCGGCTGCAACGGCAGGAGGTTCTTCTCGGCCTTCATGCCCAGGCAGTCCTCGAGCACCTCGATGTAGCGCATCAGCTCCACCGGCTCGTGGTTGCCGATGTTGTAGAGCCGGTAGGGGGCTGCGCTGGTGGCCGAGTCGGGCTCGGCCCCGTTCCAGTCGGGGTTGCGCGGGGCCACGTGATCCAGGGTGCGGATCACGCCCTCAACGATGTCGTCGATATAGGTGAAGTCGCGCCGGTGGTGGCCGTAGTTGAAGACGTCGATCGGCTCGCCCGCCAGGATCTTCTTGGTGAACATGAACAGCGCCATGTCCGGGCGGCCCCAGGGGCCGTAGACGGTGAAGAAGCGCAGTCCGGTCACCGGCAGGTCGTAGAGATGGCTGTAGGTATGCGCCATCAGCTCGTTGGCCTTCTTGCTGGCGGCGTACAGGCTCAGCGGGTGATCGACGTTGTCGTGCACCGAGAACGGCATGGTGGTGTTGGCGCCGTAGACCGAGCTCGAGCTGGCATAGACCAGGTGCTCGACGCCGTTATGGCGGCAGCCCTCCAGGATGTTGCCGAAACCGACCAGGTTGGTGTCGACATAGGCCGCCGGGTTCTCCAGCGAATAGCGCACGCCGGCCTGGGCCGCCAGGTTCACCACCCGCTCCGGGCGGTGTTCGCGGAACACCCGCTCCATCGCGGCGCGATCGGCGATGTCCTCGCGCACCTCGGTGAAGTTCGGGTGGTCCTGGGTGCGCGCCAGGCGCGCCTCCTTCAGCGAGACGTCGTAGTAGTCGTTCAGATTGTCGACGCCGACCACCTGGTCGCCACGCTCCAGCAGGCGCAGGCTCAGAGCGCTGCCGATGAAACCGGCCGAGCCGGTCACAAGAACTTTCATCGCGTTAGTCCTGGTCGTCCGGCAGGGTAATGTTCAGCTCGAGGACCTCGCAGTCCCCTTCGCGGTCCACGTTCATCTGCACGGCCTCGTCGTCCACCTGAACGTATTTGCGGATCACCTGCAGCAGCTCCTGCTGCATGGCCGGGAGGTAGTCGGGCCCGGAGCGCGCCGCACGCTCGCGCGCCACGATGATCTGCAGACGCTCCTTGGCAACGCTGGCGCTCTTCTGCCGCGGCTGACGGAAGTAATCGAAAATCCCCATGATCAACCCTTGAACAGGCGCCCGAAGAAGCCCTTCTTCGGCACATCGACAAAGCGCAGCGGGCGTTCCTCGCCCAGGAACCGGTCCACCGCGTCCTGGTAGGCCTGCCCGGCGTCGGATTCCTCGTCCAGCACCACCGGCTGTCCGGCGTTCGAGGCATTCAGCACCGCCTGGGATTCCGGGATCACGCCCAGGAGTTCGATCGCCAGGATCTCGCCGACGTCCTCGATGCTCAGCATCTCGCCGCGTTCGGCGCGCTCGGCGGAGTAACGCGTCAGCAGCAGCTTGCCCTCGATCGGCTCACCGCCTTGCTCCACCTTGCGCGTCTTGCTCGCCAGGATGCCGAGGATGCGGTCGGAGTCGCGCACCGAGGAAACCTCGGGGTTGGTCACCACGATCGCCTCGTCGGCAAAGTAGGCGGCCATTAGTGCGCCGCGCTCGATCCCGGCCGGGCTGTCGCAGACGATAAAGTCAAAGTCATCGGACAACTCGTTCAGCACGCGCTCCACGCCATCCTGGCTCAGGGCGTCCTTGTCGCGGGTCTGCGAGGCGGGAAGGATGTAGAGGTTGTCCACACGCTTGTCGCGGATCAGAGCCTGCTTCAGGTTCGCATCGCCGTTGATCACGTTGACGAAGTCGTACACCACGCGCCGCTCGCAGCCCATGATCAGGTCGAGGTTGCGCAGACCGACGTCGAAATCGATCACGACGGTCTTGTGACCGCGCTGGGCCAGGCCAGTGGCAATCGCGGCCGAGGTGGTGGTCTTGCCCACCCCGCCCTTGCCGGAGGTAATCACTACGATACGTGCCATGTTGGCGGTAGCTCCTTGTCGTCTTGCACGCGCCCGGCCTTCCCGGGGCGTGCGGACGGGTTCCTGTCATTCGTGACCGGCAGGTGGCCGGTCAGATCTCCGCGATCTTGAGGCTTTCGTCGTCCAGTGTCACCAGCCGATTCTCGCCGCGTTCTGCTTCCGTGATGTCTTCGGCGATCCGGTAGTGTCCGGCAATGGACAACAGCTCGGCGTCCAGGCGCCGACAAAAGATACGCGCGGTCACCAGACCGCGCACCCCGGCCAGCGCACGCCCACGTAACGGACCCAGCACATGGATATGCCCGTCCGCCAGCAGTTCGGCGCCCGGCGAGACTGCGCCGGTCACGATCAGGTCGCCCCCACGGGCGTAGATCTGCTGCCCAGAACGCACCGGTTGATCGACGATGCGAGTCGCGCTGTGGACCGCCGCGACGGCGGCCGGCGGGCGTGCCTGCTCGGGCTCGACGGCCTTGTCCTGCACCGGGGGCTCGTCTTCCAGTGGCACCTCGCCGGAGGGTGCGCCGCCACGCCCGCCCAGTTGCAGCACCGGCAGGACGTCGAACAGTTCGGCATAGCTCTGCAGGCGCTCGGCGGCGGCACCTGCCTGCAGGCCGATCAGCTTAAAGCCCTCGGCGCGCACGCGCTCGATGGTTGCCTGCAGGTCCGACTCCGGGCTCTCGGCCACTGCCTCCAGATCGAGCACGATGGGCATGTCGCGCATCAGATCCGGAGCCTGGTCGCGCCGCGCGGCCAGCACCTCGCCCAGAACCTGCGGATCGGTCTGGTACACGCGCAGCACCGAGACCAGCATCATGCGGCCTTTCAATTCAATGGCCTGGACAGAACTCGGGGACGCGCTCATCGGATCGGCTGGCTCGCTGGCGGTGACGTGCACAAAACAGGGGCGGCGTCCGGCATCTGGAGCGCCGGACAGGACGTGCGCTTTATAGCGCGGACAGGGAAAGCGCAGCAAGGGTGCGGGATCACTTCCGCCGCCGCATCAGCTGCGCGGCGGGCCCGGGATCAGCGTGTTGGTGCGGCGCACGTAGTCGGCATAACCGGGGCGGGATTCATGCAGACGACTTTCCAGCAACGTGACGCCGGACACACGCAGGATCAGCAGGATCATCAGCACCGCCGAGGGCACGGCCCACCAGCCGCCCGCAGCCAGGGCCAGCAGGCCGAACCCGACCCAGACCACAATCTCGCCAAAATAGTTGGGATGACGGCTGTAGCGCCACAGGCCGCGATCCATCACCTGCCCGCGATTGCCCGGATCGGCGCGAAAACGTGCCATCTGCGCATCCGCCAGCGTCTCGAAAAAAAGCCCCACCGCCCAGAACAGCAACCCGGCGACGGCCAGCGGCCACCACACCGCCTCGACCCGCACCACGGCCAGCATGGGCAGGCCGATCACCGCCACCAGTGCGCCCTGCAGCCAGAAGATCGTGACCAGACTGCGCGCGGCAAAGGCACCCTCGCTTCGGCCCGCACGCATGTCCGTGTAACGCCCGTCCTCGCCGTGGTCCCAATTGCGCCAGGTAATAAAGGCGGACAGCCGCAGCCCCCACAACAGCACCGGGATCACGATCCACAGCCCCAGCACGGGCCACCCGGCCAGCCCCCACCACACCAGCGTGACCAGGACGAAACCCAGACCCCAGTAGCGGTCCACCAGGCTCGCGTCGCGTCGCAACACGCTCGCCGCCCAGACCCCCGTCATCAGGGCCAGCGCTGCGCCGAACCCGACCAGGAACATCACCCAACCGGCCATCCGCTAGGCCTCGGGCCGGCGAAACAGGATATGCGACACGAACCACTCGTTCCCGCCGCGATAATCGAACAACTCGGCGCAGGCCATGTAGAACATGCGCCAGCGCTGGAACCACAGCGCGGCATCCTGCGCGCCGTAGGTCTGTTCGAACAATGGCATCAGCTCGTCCCGCGCGGCGTCCTGGCGCGCCAGCCAGGCGTTCAGGGTGCGCGCGTAGTGGTGGCCGTTCACTCGCCACTGGCGCACCACGCGCAGATCCTCCTGAAAATGCCGCGCCAGATCATCCGATGGCATCAACCCGTCGCGGAAGAAGTACTGCCCCATCCAGTCGTGTTCGCCCTCGCTCTCGAAGAAGTAGGCGAACTCGCGATGGGCGAAGACATGCATGAACAACTGCCCGCCCGGACGCAGCCAGGTCGCCACGCGCCGCAGCAGCTCGGGCCAGTTGCGCATGTGCTCGAACATCTCCACCGAGACCACCCGGTCGAACCCGGTCTGGTCCGGGGCAAAGGTGTTCATGTCTGCGGTGACGATCGTGAGGTTCTCCAGGCCGCGCGCGTCCCGGCGGGCCTCGATCGAGGCTCTCTGAGTCGCCGAGTTGGACACCGAGACGATGCGCGACTTCGGGTATTGCTCCGCCATCCAGAGCGACAGCGAACCCCAGCCACAGCCCAGCTCCAGGACCTGCTGCCCATTCTCGAGGCCTGCTCGTTCGCAGGTCAGCTGCAGCATGGCCGCCTCCGCCCCGCGCAGGTCATCCACGCCCTCCGGCCACCAGGCGCAGGAGTATTTCAACCACGGCCCGAGGCAACGCTCGAAATATTCGGTCGGCACCTCGTAGTGCTGCTCGTTCGCCACCTCGGTGGACAACGCCACGGGCGCGGCGCGCATGGCCTCGATCAACGTATAGCGCCGCTCCATCGCCTCCTCGGCCGGGGCCCCGCTCTCGCGCAACCGCTCCGCCAGCAGCCGCCGAATGCCGGCCCGCACGAGCGTATCCGGCAACCGTCCCTGTTCCGCCCACTCGATCATTCGCTGCATGCCGTGCGTCCCCGCGTTGAGATGTTTCGTTGACCCGGCGAGAGGCATGCGGTTCCCCGGTGGCCGCGCACGCACAAAACCGGATCGCTGACACACAGGCCCGCAGGGGTGCTAGATTGTGCCCTTAACCAGCTGCATACCGCTCATGGCGCAACGTCACCGAATTCCGGCCCGAACCCTGCATCGCGTCTGGGCGCCCTTCTCCAAGGGCGTTCAGGAGCGTCTCGAAACCTTCCTGGGCGAGCTCGACGACCGCCTGATGGATGCCTCCGAGCGCGCGATCGATTCCCAGCGCGCGGCCCAGAATCTTGCCCTTTCGCGCCAGATTCGCATGGCGAGTGGCGCTATCCTCCAGCGTTTTCGTGACCGACTTCACAATGCGATCCTGCCCGAAGAGCCGGAACACGCGCTCCCTGCCACGGGCGAACACGAGCTGAGCCTGATGGACGCCGCCGATACCGAGCGCGAGGTGGCCCTGCGCAAGCTGGTCACGGGCGCGCGTTCCGTAATGTCGGCCGAAATCGATGCCCTGGAAACGGTCACCCGGGACTACCACCTGGTCCCCACACCCGAGGACGCCCCCTGGCACCCGCATGCCCTGGGCGAGGCCTTCCTGGAGGCACTGGAGGCCGTGCCCCTGCCACCGGAAGACTGTCTGGTGCTGCTGCACTGGTTCGATCGCGACGTGATGCGCGAACTGCAGCCGGAGATGCAGGCGCTGATGCAGGCCTTCCGTTACGCCGGCTTCGCGGTGCCCGAGGCACACGCCAGGGCACGCACCCGGCCGGGCGCTACTGCTCCGGCCTCTTCTTCCGCGCCTCAGGCTCCAGCCGGGGGCAGCGGGCCACCCCCTTCCGGCCCTTCCGGCCCTTCCGGCGCAACGGGCAATTGGGCGCAATTCGGTTATCAGGTGCCCGTCTCGGGACAGGTCGTCGCCAACACCGGTGTGGCACCCGGGACCGGTGCCGGCTACGGCTCGGCGGCAGAGGCGGTAACAACCGTCCTTAACAGCGCTCCGCCCAGCACGCTGGAACCCTTCGTGATGGACCTGCTGCAGGGCCTGTTCGACATGATCCTGAAGCGCGACGACCTCAACCCCGCTTTGCGCGAACCTCTGTCCGATCTGCAGCTCCCGCTGGTGCGCATCGCCATGCGCGAGACGCATTTTTTCCGTGACCGAACGCACCCGGCCCGGCAGATGACCGGCCTGCTGCTGAACATCGCACTGCGCATTGATCCCGACCTGCCGCTGGAAGAAGCCCGGGGCCTGCCGCTCAGCCGGCTGGTCTTCGAGAACGTCGAACGCGTGCGCAACGCAGGCCTTGGCGACAGTGAGGCCTTCAACGAGGCACTGACGCGCCTGCAGGACGATCTCGCCGAGGTCGAGGAGAAGATCGCCCATCAGGCGGCCGATGAACAGGCCGAGGCACAGCAGGAAGAGCGCACCCTGGAGATCACCTACAACGTGGAGTCCACGGTGGAGCGCACCGTGATCTCCATGGGCCAGGACATCCCCGACGAGGCCCGCGAGCAACTGATGGATGCCTGGGTTCCGTTAATGACCGCGCAGAAGACTGCCGAGGCACGGAGCGGTGATGCGGACGACACAACCGCAGCGGCCACCCCCGGGAGCGAAGCCACCAACGACAACGACGGCATGGCCCTGCTTCACGAACTGCTGGCTCTGATGCAGGCGGAACCGGATTTTCAGGCCTCGGCGCCATTGCTGGCGCGCATCCGCGCGTTTCTCGATCGAGCCCCTTTGACGAAAGAAGAACGTGCCCGCATCAAACAGGACCTGGTCAGCGCTCACCTGGTCGCCGCCGGAAAACGGCGCTCGGCACCGGCCGAACCTCCCTCGCCCGAGACAGGCCCCTCCACGACGTCGACGGACAAGGCCGGTTCCGCGGAAGAGCGCATGCAAAAGGCCCGGAAGCGGGCCGGCAGCCGGTCGAGTTCGATGTTCGATACCTCACCCCGGCATGCCGACGACGATCCGTCCCTGATGCGCGACCATGACGACGAGCATGTCGAGCATGCCGACAACCTGATCTCCGGCACCTGGATCCAGTTCACCTCCCCCGCCGGCACCAAGGTCACGCGCATGAAGCTGGTCTGGCGCGGCAGTCACGCCGGACGCCTGCTGTTCACCGATGCCGCGGGACGGGCCAAGCGCCAGCACAGCATTCAGGGTCTGGCGCACGAATTCCGCAGCGGGCGCGCCCAGATCATTCCGGAAGAATCGCTGTTCGATCACCTGATGGACCAGCGCCTCGGCCAGACCGCCTGAGTGCCCGCCGCCCCAACCGGTGGATCCACACGGACCTTTCCCGCGCCGCGGCGGTCCATCTTCCGGGACCATACGGAAGACACCAATGACGCGCTCAATGGCGGCCCTGTTCGCGGGCCTGGTACTGGGGATCCTGATGACCGGATGCAGCAGCCCGCAGAAGATGCCGACGGTGGATCACGTCGACCTCGATCGCTACATGGGCGACTGGTACGTGATCGCGAATATCCCCACCTTCCTCGAGCGCGATGCCTTCAACGCGCTGGAGCAGTACGCGCTGAACGACGACGGGACCATCGCCACCACCTTCTCGTTCAACAAGGGCGGCTTTGACGGGCCGCGCCGCGAGTACAACCCGACGGGCTTCGTGCAGAGCGAGGACAACGCCGAATGGGGCATGCGCTTCCTGTGGCCGTTCAAGGCCGAGTTCCTGATCATCTATCTCGACGAGGCGTACAGCCAGACGGTCATCGGCCGCAGCAAACGCGACTACGTCTGGATCATGGCGCGCGAGCCGGAGATGCCCGAGGACGACTACCAGACGATCCTCGCCTACCTCGACGAGCTCGGCTACGACACCGACGAGATCCAGCGCGTACCCCAGCGCTGGGACGACTGACGTCCCCGTGCTGCGGCGGGCCTAATCCCTGACGCGCCCGTAGCCGCCGCCGCCCGGGGTCCGGATCTCCACCGCATCCCCCGGCGCCACCGACTGGCGATCACAGCCTGCCATCGACTCGCGCGTACCATCCGCGCGCAGGATGGCATCCTCGCCCAGCGCCCCCGGCTCGCCACCCTCCAGCCCGAACGGGGGCACGCGACGCCGATTGGCCAGCAGCACCACCTCCATCGCCGCATCAAAACCCAACCGCCGGATCACGCCGCCACCCCCCCGGCGCTGGCCCCGGCCGCCGGAGCCCCGGCGATAGCCGAACTGCTCCACCCGAACCGGGAAACGACTCTCCAGCACCTCCGGGTCGGTCAGGCGCGAATTGGTCATGTGCGTCTGTACGGCGCTGGCCCCGTCATAGCCGGGTCCGGCCCCGGCGCCGCCGGCGATGGTCTCGTAGTACTGCCGCTCGGCATCGCCGAAGGTCAGATTGTTCATCGTGCCCTGGGCCGCGGCCTGCACCCCGAGGGCGCCGAACAGCGCGTCGGTCACCACCTGCGAGGTCTCGACGTTGCCCGCCACCACGGCAGCGGGTGGGGCCGGGTTCAGCAGGCACCCCCCCGGGATCGCCAGGTCCACCGGCACCAGGCAGCCATCGTTCAGGGGAATCTCGTCCTCCAGCAGCGTGCGCAGCACGTACAGCACCGCCGCACGGACGATGGAGCCCGGGGCGTTGAAGTTGTCCTCGCGGGCCGGCGAGGTCCCCGCGAAATCGATCCGCAGGCGACGCGCTCCCGGATCGGGGGTCACGGCCACCCGGATCTCGGCCCCGTTGTCCAGCGCATAGGTGAACGTGCCACCCTCCAGGCCCGCGATCAGCCGATGTACCGCCTCGGTGGCGTTGTCCTGCACATGCCGCATGTAGGCCGCCACCTTGGCCACGCCATATTCGTCCAGCAGCCGGCCCAGCTCTTCGAGCCCCTTGCGGTTGGCCGCCACCTGGGCCTCCAGATCGGCCAGATTCTGCTCCGGGTTGCGTGCCGGCCACTCGCCCGATCCCAGTAGCGCCCGCATCGCCGGAGACGCGAAACGCCCATCGCGCACAAGAAGGGTCGGCGGGATCAGCACGCCCTCTTCTGCCAGCCGACGGGAGAAGGCCGGCATCGAGCCCGGCGTGATGCCGCCGACATCGGCATGGTGGCCGCGCGAGGCCACGAAAAACGCCGGTTGCGCGATCCCGGCCTGCGGATCCTCCGTCACTGCATCCCCGGGCCCCACGAAGACCGGCGTGACCACGGTGATGTCCGGCAGGTGGGTGCCGCCGTTGTAGGGATCGTTCAGCACCCAGGCGTCTCCGGGACGCAGATCACCCTCCGCCGCCGCGACCACCGCGCGCACACTGGCGCCCATCGAGCCCAGATGCACCGGCATGTGCGGGGCATTGGCGACCAGGTTCCCGCTGGCATCGAACAGCGCACAGGAGAAATCCAGGCGTTCCTTGATGTTCACCGAATGGGCGGTATTGCGCAGGGTGAACCCCATCTGGTCGGCGATTGCCATGAAGCGATTGTTGAAGACTTCCAGCAGGATGGGGTCGCGCGGGATCGCGTCCACATCGGTGGTCTCGGCTGTCTCGGCTGCCCCCCGCCGACCGGCGCCCGCCTCGCGCTCCAGGCACAGCGTGCCCTCGTGCTCGATGCGACCCCGCCAGCCCGGCTCCAGCACCAGCGTCGCGGTGTCCTCGATCACCAGTGCCGGCCCTGCCAGCGTCATCCCGGGGCTCAGGGCCTCGCGCCGGTACAGGGGTACGTCGCGCATCTCGCCCGCCACGACCATCGCGACCGTATCCGCCTCCGCTGCGGGACGCTCGACCATCGTTTCCGGTACCCGATCCGGCGGCAACTCGGTACCGGTCGCGATGGCCTCGGCCGCTGCGACCGCTACCACCAGCTCGCGATCCGGCGGGGCGAAGCCGTAACGCCCGCGATAAGCCGCAGCGAAGGCCTCCATCAGAGAAGGGGTGGATCCGGCCGAGACCTCCAGCGCCGTATCCGAGCCGGCTAGCCGCAGATGCAGCCGTCGCTCGATGCGCATGTCCCCGGATTCCACCCCCTGTTCCGCCAGGGCCGCGGCCGCCACCGTGGCCTGATCGTCCAGTGCGGCCTCGATCGCTGCGACATGCTCCTCGTCCAGGGGCCACTCCAGGCTGCGCTCGCGCAGAGCTCGTAGTTCCCCCAGCCCCATCCCGTAGGCGGACAGCACGCCTCCCAGCGGATGGAACAGGATGTGGCGCATGCCCAATTGCTCCGCGACCCGGCAGGCATGCTGCCCACCCGCCCCGCCAAAGCAGACCAAGGCATAGCGCGACACGTCATGGCCCCGCTGCACCGAGATGGTCTTGATCGCCTGGGCCATGTGCTCGACCGCGATCTGCAACAATCCCTCGGCCAGCCTCTCCGGCGTCACCCGTTCAGCCGTCATCGACATGATCTGAACCGCCAGCTCATCGAACTGCTTCCGGACCGGCTCCGGGTCCAGAGGACGGTCGCGCTCGGGGCCGAACACGGCCGGGAAATACTCCGGTCGCAAGCGCCCCAGCAGCACATTGCAATCGGTCACCGTCAACGGGCCACCCTGGCCGTAACAGGCCGGGCCGGGCTGCGCCCCGGCGGACTCCGGCCCGACCCGCAAGCGGATACCGTCGAAGCGGCAGACCGACCCACCGCCAGCGGCCACGGTATGGATATCCAGCATCGGCACGCGCAGACGCGCGCCCGCCACCTCGCTCTCCTGGCGGCGTTCCAGCTCCCCGGCCAGGTGTGCGACATCGGTGGAGGTCCCGCCCATGTCGAAGGTGATCAGACGCTCGAACCCCAGGGGCGCGGCGGTCTTCAGCGCGCCGACGATGCCGCCGGCCGGCCCGGACAGGATCGCGTCGCGGCCGCGAAAATGCGCCGCGCCCACCAGCCCGCCATGCGACTGCATGAAGCGCAGCGGCACATCCCCCAGTTCGCCGGCCACCTGATCGACATAGCGGCGCAGGACGGGCGACAGGTAGGCATCCACTACCGTGGTCTCGCCGCGCGGCACCAGCTTGATCAGCGGGCTGGTCGCGTGGCTGGTCGCTACCTCGGCAAAGCCCATCTCCCGCGCGAGCGCCGCGATGGCCTGCTCATGCGCCGGATAGCGATAGCCGTGGATGCAGACGATCGCCACCGAACGAATGCCCTCATCCAGCGCCGCCTGCAGGCGCGGACGCAGCTCATCAAGCTCCACCGGCTGGAGGACCTTGCCGGCCGCGTTCACCCGTTCGCGCACCGGTGCAACCCGCGCATAGATCGGCTGTGGCAGGCGGATGATGCGCGCAAACAGGTCGGGCCGCGCCTGGTGCCCGATCGCCAGTGCGTCCTCCAACCCCGCAGTAATCACCAGCAGGGTCGGCTCGCCCTTGCGCTCCAGTAGCGCGTTGGTCGCCACCGTGGTGCCCATGCGCAGCTCGTGGATCACCCCGGCGGGGATCGCCGCGCCGGCGGCCAGGCCGAGGAGGTCGCGGACACCCTGCACCGCGGCGTCGGCATACGCCTGCGGGTTGTCCGACAGCAGCTTGCGAGTGTGCAACCGTCCTTCCGGATCGCGCGCCACCAGGTCGGTGAAGGTGCCGCCGCGATCCACCCAGAACTGCCATTGGTTGTCGGTTCCGGCTTGAGTCATGTCTGCCGCTCTGGTTTGATCACGTGAACTCGGGCGCCGCGCGCCAGTCGCAAGCGCGTCACCTAAAAGGAAATGCTCCCGCATGGATCCCGTCACCCAAGCCAGCCTGGGCGCCGTTGTCGGCGGCCTGACCCTCGGATCACGCCTGGGCCGCAAGGCCATCCTGCTGGGCGCCGCCGTGGCCATCGTCCCGGACCTGGACGTGCTTATAGCCTACGGGGACGACGTCTCCGATTTCATCTATCACCGCGGTTTCAGCCACTCCCTGCTGGTCCATCTGCTGGTCGCGACGGGCGTAGCGGGCCTGCTCGCACGCATTCCGGCCACCCGCGATATCGGCTTCGGACGCTGGTGGTGGTTCCTGTTCCTGGTGCTGTCCACGCATGTGCTGCTGGATGCGCTCACCACCTACGGCACCCAGCTACTTTGGCCATTCGCCGGGCCGGTGGGGACCGCCTCGATCTTCGTGATCGACCCGCTCTACACCCTGCCCCTGCTGGTCGCGGCCATCGGCGCGCTGTTCTACCGCTTCGCGCCACGGCTACTGGTGGCCGGGCTGGTCCTGTCCACCGCCTATGCCGGGTCCGGACTGGCGCTGAAGGTCTGGATCGACCACCGCATCCAGCCCACCCTCATCGCGATGGACCTGCAGGACCAGCCCCGCATGGTGCAGCCTACCCCGTTCAACCTCCTGCTGTGGCGCATCACCGTCGTGGATGATGACCAATTCCTGGAGGCATGGGTGGGCATCTTCGACCAGCCGATCCGGCCGGACTTCGAGGCCTTCGAGCGCGGCGCGCACCTGCAGGAGGAGGCCCTGGCCCTGGAGGACGGCCAGCGTCTGCAATGGTTCGCCGGCGACTTCCTGCGCTTCCACCGCGCCGAGCACACCGACGCCCCCGACCGGCTGGTCGTCACCGACCTGCGCCTCGGCGCACCTGGCTTCTTCCCCTTCGGCTTCGAGATCGCCGAGGAACGCGACGGCGACTGGCACCCCATCACCAGCCGCCAGGTCCGCGAGACCGGCCCGCGTGAAGACGCGATCCGTGCCATCGCCACGCGCATCATTGATCCGGAGGGTGCCCCCTGCCTCATGGACCTGGCCGAACCCGATTACGCCATCACCCGGCCGCCGCCGCGCTGCCGCCTGCAGATGCCGTGATCGGATCCGACGAGCCTGAACCGGGACCCGCGGCCGCCTGCGAACTGTGTGGCCGCACGATGGACGCGCTGACCCGCCACCACCTGATCCCGCGCAAGCAGCACCGGCGCAAGCGCATCCGCCGGCGATTCAGCCGCGCCGAGCGCGAGGCCCGCATCCTGTGGGTCTGCCGCCCCTGCCATGACCACATCCACAAGCACTTCGACGAACAAACCATGGCGGAACGCCTGAACACCCGCGAGGCGCTCCTCGCCGAACCGGTCGTCCACGACTTCGTCACCTGGATCGCCCGCCACCCACCCGGCTTCAAGCCCCGCGGCTAGCCCCCGGGGGACACAGGACGGCCACTTCCCAAGCCCCGACCTCTTTTGCCTGCGCCGGCGGTGTCGGCGGCTGGTCCCGGTTCGTCCTCCGGTGTTTACGTGCCTCCGTCCGGCCGCCTGCCGTGCGCTGACTCGCCAGCGCGCCCCGAGGCACTTTCTTGCTTGCCCAAGAAAGTGCCCAAAGAAGGGCCCCCGGGTTCCGCCCGGGAACCTTGCTCCAGGGCCCTCGGGCCGGCGGCGCTGAACTCGCTGCGCCTTCGGCTCCGCTCAGACATCCAGCGCCTTCTCCCGGCCCGAGAACCCTTCCGCAAGGGGCTCCATACGGGAGGCCAAGGTCAAAACAGACGGTGTTCCGTCCCCCGGACATAACAATAGGCAATGCCGTCCGAAGGCCCCGGCGCCCGCTTTGCGGGCGCGGCACGCAACGGCCAAAGGCCAAAGGCCAAAGGCCGAGCGTGCCGAAGATGCTCGAAGACCTAGCCATCATCCATTACCAATATCGTCGGAACGGCCGTTGTCTTGACCTTCCTCCCCGTTGTCGTCGCGCCGAGTGGAGAGGCTTTTCGCGGGAGAAAAGGCGCTGGATGTCTGAGCGAAGCCGAAGGCGCAGCGAGTTCAGCGCCGCCCGCGAAAAGCCTCGGAGCGAGGGAAACCCCGGCCCGCTGCGCGGGCCGGGGTCGCGGCAGTCGGGCGTGTTTCTTGGGTACTTCTTTGCACGAGCAAAGAAGTACCTCGCGGTGCGCTCGCGAGAGAGCGCCTGGCAGGCGGCGGACCGAAGCCACCGTAAACACCGGATGCCGAACCAGGACCAGCCACTAGCCGGCAAGCAGGATCCCCGAGGCCAAAAATGCAAAAGGGGCCACTCGGGCCCCTTTGCTTAAATCTGGCGGAGAGGGAGGGATTACGGCGACGTGGTCGCCGCCCTCCGGGCCGCCTCCGCGCTGCTTCGGCGTTCCGGTGTCGCTTCGCGCCACCGGTCGAACCATCATCTCGATCGATCGAGGGTTCGAATCCCGATACGCCAGGGGCTGGAAATACAAAAGGGGCCAACCTGGCCCCTTTGCTTGAATCTGGCGGAGAGGGAGGGATTCGAACCCTCGATACGGGGTTACCGTATACACACTTTCCAGGCGTGCGCCTTCGACCGCTCGGCCACCTCTCCGTTTTCCGCAACCGCTGGACGGTCACGAAGCGCGGAATCCTAAACCAGGCGCGGCAGCGGCGCAATGGAGGGGACGAAAAACAGCAGCTTGCGGGATCAGGAACCGCCCTTGCCCGGAAGTCCGGGAAAGGCGTGCACATTGCCCCCGGCAGTTCCCGCGTCGTGAATGCGCGGGGTACCCACTGCCGTGACCTCGTCGATCCGGATCAACGCGTGCATCGGCACATGGAAGCGCTCCACACCCTCGAACTCGGTGCGCAAGCGCTCCTCCGAGGGGTCCACCACCACCTGTGTGCGCTCGCCGAACAGCAGGCCCTCGATGGTGACGAAACCGTAAAGCTCGTCCTGGTAAACGTCACGGGCGTACAGCTCGTACGTTTTTCCGTTGTTCAGGAAATTGATTCGGTACCGCAGATTCTTGTCCATGGGCTCCATCATGGGGGAGCAACCGCAGATTGCAACGGGTTGGCGTTGGTCCGGAGCGCCAGAGTCGGTATGATTCCGGGCGTTATCCGCATGGGTCCCGGCACGCCAACGATGAATTCCTCCCAGGAGCTGCTCGATCATTTGAGCCGCAACAGCTCGCCGTACCAGGATCCGCTCACGCGGATTCGCTGGGATGCGCTGTCTTCGGAGGACTACTGGATCCCGGAAGAGGCCATCTCGCTGTTCGGCACGCCGGAATATTCGGCGCTGTCGGGCGAGCAGAAACGGCGCCTCTCGCAATACGAATTTCTCTATTTCATCAGTGGCGCGCTGTGGCTGGAAGGCCTGTTCATGGAGCGCATCTCGCGCATCTCCATGCACTCGACCGGCCGCCTGGACCGGCTGAACTACCGCCTGCATGAGCTGCGTGAAGAGGCCGGTCACAGCCTGATGTTCATCGAGTTCATGCGCCGCAGCGGGCTGGAGCTGCCGGAACGGCGCTTCCCGAAACCCAAGCTCGCCACCCTGGTCGGCCGCTTTGCCCCCTTCGAGTCCTCGATCTTCTGGATCGCGGTGATGATCGGCGAGGAGGTCCCGGACCGGATGAACCGCCTGATCCACCAGCGCCGCGACCAGATCAGCCCCACGGTGCATGACGTCGTCTCCACCCACATGATCGACGAAGCGCGCCACATGGCACATGCCCGCGACACGCTGGAAAGCTACCTGGATACCCTGCCGGCCTGGCAGAAGGCGGCCTACCGCCCGCTGATGCGTCGGGTGTTCCGCCAGTTCGTGCACGCCTTCTACTACCCCACGGCGGATATCTACCAGCTCGCGGGCCTGCCCGCGGGCCCGAACTACCGCCGTCTGGCGCACGATAACCCCCGTCGGGCCGCCTTCATCGATACCTGTGTCGACCCCGCACTGCAGGTCCTTCGCGCCCAGGGTCTGGTCCTGAACTGGCGATAGGGTCACCACCTCCCTGCGCCGGTCATCGCCCAGCACTGCCTGCACGGCCGATTGGGTATCATCGGTTCATGTTCCCGCACCTTCGCCTTCGCCCACCGAGCTCGACCTGGCGCCAGATCGAGCTCGGCGTGTTCATCGTGTTGCTGGTGATGATCGGCCTGCGGGTCTGGTTCCAGCCGCCCTCGGCCCTCCAGCAATTGACCTTCCGCGAGGAACTGCAGGTAGTGCTGGTCGAAGCGCCCTTGGGGCGCTCGGAGCTGGCGGCCACTAGTGGCCACGACCAACTGGAACTGGCCCTGCTGCATGGCTTCGCGAAGGAACTGGGCACGCGCATTCGCGTAACCCGCGTGGAGACCGCCGCCGAGGCCCACCGCCGCCTGCGCGAACACCGGGCGGACCTGGCCGCCGGGCTGCTGGTGGACCCCGATGAACCGACGATCGAACGCGGTCCGGAGATCCTCGCCATCCAGCAGGTTCTCGCCTTCTGGCGCGGCAACGAATCCACCGCTGCACTGCCCGCCCTCGCCAGCCTGCCCGCCGGAACCCGACTCGGACTCACCGCACAGTCGCCGCTGCCGGAACGCCTGCGGGCCCATCTGGCCCACGCCGACGCGGCGAGGCAACAGGTATCGGTCCGGGCAGGGGATCCGGAGTCCGAGACCCCGAATCCGGGCCTGTTCGAGACCCTCGGGTACGAGCCGCGAGACCCGCCGGTCGAACTGGTACCCATCGGGACCGCCGAAGCGCAACGCCAGGCATTGGCCGCGGGCCAAATCGACTATGCCCTGATGAGCTCCCTGGAGTTCGGCCGGCTGCAACGCTTGCATCCCGATCTGCGTACCGCCTATGAGTTCGAGCGCGGGGTGGCCGTCACCTGGCTGTTCCCGGCCGGCTTCGACCGCAGCCTGATCGACGCGGCGGAGGCCTACATTGACCGCCTGCGAGAGAACCGTGACCTGGAACTGATGATCGACCGCTACCTGGGCCATCTGGAGACCCACGACCTGGTGGACGCCCTGACCTTCGCCCGGCGCGTGGATAGCCAGCTGGATCGCTTTCGCGGCCTGTTCGAACGCGCCGGCGCAGAATACGGCCTGGACTGGCGCTTCATCGCCGCCGTGGCCTACCAGGAGTCTCACTGGAACGCGGAGGCCATCTCCCCCACCGGTGTGCGCGGACTGATGATGCTGACCCAGAACACCGCATCCGGCCTCGGCGTCGAGGACCGCACCGATCCGGCATCCAGCGTCGACGGCGGCACCCGCTACCTGCTGGACCTGCGTGAGCGCCTACCGGAACGCATCCCGGAACCGGACCGCACCTGGATGACGCTGGCGGCATACAACGTCGGTCTGGGACACCTGCATGACGCCCGGCGCCTGGCCGACGCCAACGGCGACGATCCGGATCGCTGGCTGGACGTAATGCAGTGGCTGCCACGGCTGGCGGAACGCGAATGGCACGAGCAAACCCGCTATGGCTACGCCCGCGGCTGGGAGCCGGTCCTCTACGTGCAGAACATTCGCAGCTATTACGACAAGTTGATCCAGCGCTTCCCCGCAAGCAGCGATCAGATCCCCAACGCACCGCAAATCTACCGTCGCGTCCCCCTGTCGCTCTGAAGCGTGGCGGGCGCGGTCAGCGCGCGCCCTCGTCTTCCCTGGACGACGCTGATGAGTCGCGTTGACCCCCGCAGATTTTTCGAGACAAGGCGCGCCGTACGTGCCTTGGCGGCCTGCGATCCGCTGCCCATCCATGAGCCCCGAGGCAGAATCGGGAACATGGGGCACCCAAACGCACGTGTACATTGATCAATGTTTCCCTAGAATCCGCACCCCACACCCTTACCCCCGGACCCAGGCCCATGAATGCTTCCACCCGCGCCTCCCTGCGCGCAGCCATCGGACCAGGCCTGCTGATGGCCGGAGCGGCAGTGGGCGTCTCGCATCTGGTCCAGGCCACCCGGGGCGGGGCCGAATACGGGCTGTTGCTCATCCCGATCGTACTGCTGGCCTGCCTGTTCAAGTATCCATTCCTGGAGTTCGGCCCCCGCTACGCGGCCGCCACTGGACATCACCTGCTGACCGGCTACCACCGGCTCGGCAACTGGGCCCTCGGGCTCTACATCGCGGTGACCGTGGGTACCCTGTTTACCATCCAGGCAGTGGTCACGCTGACCACCGCCGGGCTGGTCACACTGGTCTTTGACCTGGATCTGTCGGTCACCCTGGTCTCGGCCCTGGTGCTGGCCGCATGCATTACGTTCCTGATGATCGGCGCCTATCGCGGGCTGGATCTGGGCATGAAGATCATCATGGCGGCGCTCAGCGTCTCCACCGTGGCCGCCGTGGCACTCGCCTTCCGCGAAGCTCCGGACCTGGTCACCCTGTCCGGCGCGCAAGAGTGGTCGAGCCTCTGGACCCTGGCCGGCTTCGCGTTCGTGCTGGCCCTTCTGGGATGGATGCCGATCCCGCTCGATGTGGCCGCCTGGCATTCGATCTGGACCCAGGAGCGCGCCCGCCAGACGGGCCACGCCCCGACGGTACGCGAGGCGATCTTCGACTTCCGCCTGGGCTACCTGGGCGCGGTGGTGATTGCCCTCGCGTTCATGCTGCTGGGCGCGGTGCTGATGTATGGCAGCGGGATCGGCTTTGCCCCGGGGGCGGCCGCCTTCTCCGCTCAGCTGGTAGACCTGTACGCCCATAGTCTGGGCGAATGGAGCCGCACCCTGATCGCCGTGGCCGCCCTGACCACAATGTTCTCGACCACCCTGGCCGTCACCGATGCCTACCCCCGTGTGATCGTGGCGATCATCCGCACCCTGCGCGAGGACGGCCACGCACCACAGACCATGGATCCCTCGCGCAAAGGCGAACGAGGCCTGGACTGGTGGGGCTACCGGATCGCGCTGCTGGTGGTCGCCAGCGGCGCCGTGCTGCTGATTTCGCAGGCCGGGGAACACTTCACCCGCCTAGTCGATTTCGCCACGCTGCTGTCGTTCCTGTCCGCCCCAGTACTGGCCTGGATCACCTTCAAGGTGGTGATGTCACCGGACATGCCGGAGCAACACCGACCAGGGCGCGGCATGCGCGCCCTGTCCTGGGCCGGGATCGTATTCGGCCTGGTGTTCTCGGTGCTCTACATCCTCTGGCGCCTGTTCGGCTAACCCGCGACGCCAAGAACCGCCTTTAACGCCCTTGATCGTCACGGGCGTGAAGGCAAAAACGCGCCAGGATGGCCACATCGTGATCGGCCTGCCCGGCCTCCAACGCCTCGTCCACCGCGCGTCGCACCGGCATAAGTCCGTCGAGGCTCAGCCCCACCTCCTCGCCCAGCCCGGCCACAATGCCCAGATCCTTGTGGTAGAGCCCGGTCTGGAAACCGGGCTCGAAGTCGCCATCCAGTAGCCGCTGGCCGTGTACCTCCAGGATGCGCGAACCGGCAAAGCCTCCCATTAACGCCTCGCGCATGCGCGCCGGGTCCACCCCGGTCTGTTCGGCCAACGCAAACGCCTCCCCGATCGCGACCAGGGTCTCGCCCACCACCAGCTGGTTGCAGGCCTTGGCGATCTGTCCCGCGCCGCTGTCGCCCACGTGGGTCAGGGTGGAGCCCACCACCTCGAAGATCGGTCGCAGCCTCTCGACAACATCGACCGGCCCGCCCACCATCAGGCTCAGGGTCCCGGCCCGCGCGCCCGGCTCCCCGCCCGAAACCGGGGCATCCACGAAGGTCACCTCGCGTTCGGCGGCCGCGCGGGCGATGGCGCGGGTACGCATCGGGTCAATGGTGCTGTGATCGATCACGATCAGTCCGGGACGGGCGTGCTCCAGGACCCCGTCCGGCCCCAGCATCAGCGCCTCGACATCCGGCGTATCGGAGACATTCAGCACCAGCACCCGCACGCCGCGAACCAGCTCCGGGAGGCTCGTGCATGGCTGCGCCCCATCCTGCGCGAGTGCTTCCGCCGTCTCCGGCCGTCGCGCCCAGACCTGGACGTCGGCCCCGGCGGCGAGGAGGTTGCGATTCATGGGTGCCCCCATGATGCCGAGGCCAATGGCCCCGATCGGCTGCAGTTCGGGCGGGATCTGGGATGCGGACATACGGCACTCCGAAAACGGCACCCACGCACTGTAACAACCCCGCTGGAAAAGCGGCACATGGAGGGTGAACCGGATCATGCAACGCGAACACCTGCACGGCTCCCTGCTCGCCTTCACCGGCGTGATGGCGCTCAGCTTCGACGGACTGCTGGTGCGCCTGGCCAACACCCAGGGCATGGATATCGTCTTCTGGCGCGGGTTGCTGATGGCCCTCGCCCTGACCCTGCTGCTGCGGATCCTCGACGGGCGCTGGGCCTGGACCCACCTGCGACTGGGCGGGCGCGATGCCGGCTGGGTGGCGGCCGGATTCGCGGCGACCACCATCCTGTTCGTGCTCGCCATCCTGCACACCACGGTCGCCAACGTGGTGGTCATCCTGGCGGCCTCGCCGCTGTTCGCGGCCGTGTTCTCCGGACTGCTACTGCGCGAATGGGTGCCGCTGCGGACCTGGATCGCCATGCTGATCGCTATCGGCGGGATCGTCGGGGTGTTGGCCGGCTCGCTGGAGGCCGGGGGCTGGCTGGGCGACGCCCTGGCGCTGCTGGCGGCCCTGGTGGTCGGCATCAACCTGACCCTGCTGCGCCGCTCGCCCCGGATGGACCGGCTGGCCGTGATCGCGGCGGGCGGGATGCTGGCCGCGCTGATCGCCTGGCCGCTGGCGACGCCACTCGCGATCGGGCTCGACAGCCTCGCGGTCCTGGCGATCATGGGCCTCCTCCAGCTCCCCCTGGCGCTGACCCTGATCGCCCTGTCGACCCGCTTTCTGCCGGCCGGCGAGGTGGCCCTGTTCCTGGTGCTGGAGGCGGTGTTCGGCACGCTCTGGGTCTGGCTGTTCCTGGCCGAGGCCCCCGGCACCCTCACGCTACTGGCCGGCGGCTTGGTCCTGCTCACCCTGGCCGTGCATGCAACCTGGGGCATGCACCAAAAAAGCTCACTCGAATATTCTAATTTTCGACTTTATATCAAATGCTTATCTTGTATTTTATCGGAATAATCGCCAACGGTTCCCGTCTTACCCAATAACCGGACACCAGAGGCATGGACGCCGCCTGGATCCGGTCTCTGATTGCAACGCGGCATACGCCCCGGGCGTATCGAAAACAAAACACGGGAACAAACGCAGGAGCCCGATCATGAAAAAACGCTTCATCCTTCCGCTGGCCATGGCGGCCGCCGTATTCGCCCTGCCGGGTGCCGCCCTCGCCGACAACGGCTACTCCGAACAGAAAGTCGTCTATCACGTGAACCACGACAACGAACAGCGGCAGATCGGCGCGATGCGGAACATCCAGAACCACATCAACGCCGTGGGCGCCGACCGCATGAGCATCAAGGTCGTGATGCACGGCAACGGGCTCAGCCTGCTGCAGCACGCCAAATCGAACGAGGACCTGAAGGCCTTCGTCGATCAGCTGAAGATGCAGGACGTGGACTTCCAGGTGTGCAACAACACCGTCGTTGGCCGGAACATCGATGTCGCAAACGATCTCTACGACGCCTCCGAGGACGACATCATCCCGAGCGGCGTGGCCCACCTGTCGCACCTGCAGCAGCAGGGCTACACCTACGTGCGTCCGTAATACCCCTGCGGCAAGCACCGCGGCGACCGCCATCTCCCGGTCGTCGCTTCGGGCCCGGGTCTCCTGGGCCCTTTTCTTTGTGCAACAAGACTCCACTCGCAAACCCGCCCCACACGGCACATGACCCTTTTTGTGGCGCTGCAGACGGGAATAGGCGCATGGCTGATGCGTCTTATTCATACCTGTCGAGCGCCTTCACCGCGAAGTCCCCGATCGCAGCGCGCCAACCCCGGCGCAAGGCCCCGTGGCGCACCTCAAACCCGCCCGGGTTCGTTGTTGTTTCAGGAGGAACCTGTGCAATGAACGCAGTGAAACTGCTCCTTCCCGCCCTGCTCGCCATGGTGCTCGGCATCCCCGGCCTGGCGGCCGCGAGCGGCTTCGACTATGGCACGCACAAAGTGATCTACCACGTGAACTACGACGACGAGCGGCGCTACATGGCCGCGATGGGCAACATCCAGAACCATATCAACGCCGTGGGCGCCGACAACATGGAGATCAAGGTGGTGATGCACGGCGACGGCCTCGGCCTGCTGCAGACCGCCAACACCAACGAAAACCTGCGCGGCCGCATCGAGAACCTGAAGATGCAGAACGTGGAGTTCCAGGTCTGTGCGAACACCCTGCGCGGACGCAATATCGCCCTCGAAGAACTCTTCGACGCCTCCGAGGATGACGTAATCCCGAGCGGCGTGGCCCACATCTCCTGGCTGCAGCACCAGGGCTTTACCTACAGCCGGCCCTAACAGATTCCGAAAATGTGCCGAAAGATCGGCCCGGATCGCGAGATCCGGGCCTTTTTCATGGCATCACAGGGGGACATTGGGGGTGCCGCCGCGAATCGGTATGGTGTGCATTCTCCATCCGCCACGAGTCCCGCCGTGTCCGCCATCTCCATTCAGCAGCTGTACAAGGCGTACGACGGCGTTGCGGTCGTGGACGGCGTGGATCTGGAGATTGCCCCCGGCGAGTTCTTCGGCCTGCTGGGCCCCAATGGCGCCGGCAAGACCACTACCCTGCGCATGCTGCTGGGCATGACGCCGATCGACGGCGGGCAGGTCGAGGTCCTCGGCCTGCCGATGCCCGAGGGCGAGCGCGCGGTCCGCGAACGCCTGGGCATCGTGCCGCAGTTCGACACCCTCGATCCCGACTTCACGGTGATCGAGAACATGCGCACCTACGCCGCCTATTTCGGGATGGCCGGGCCGGAGGTGGAGTCGCGCATCGACCGGCTACTGGGGCAGGTCAACCTGAACGACAAGCGCGGCGCGCGCATCAATGCCCTGTCCGGCGGCATGAAGCGGCGCCTGACCCTGGCCCGTGCGCTGATCAACGAACCCGAGGTGGTCGTGCTGGACGAGCCCACCACCGGTCTCGACCCGCAGGCCCGGCATCATCTGTGGCGCCAGCTTCGGGCGCTGCGCGCCTCGGGCGTCACCCTCGTGCTGACCACCCACTACATGGAAGAAGCCGAGGAGCTGTGCGACCGCATCGCGATCATCGACCACGGCCGCATCATCGCCTGTGATGCCCCAAGCCGGCTCATCGCCGAACACATCGAGCCCTGGGTGCTGACCGTCGGCGGTGCGGACGCCGGGGAGGTCCTGCAGCGCGAACTGGGCCCGAAGGACCGGGCCCACCAGGTAGCGGACACCTGGCTGGTCTACACCGCCGAGCCGGACCGCCTGCGCGAGCGCCTGCGCACGCTCGGCCACGAGCCCACCCTGCGCGAGGCGGATCTGGAAGACGTCTTCCTGAAACTCACCGGCCACGAGCTGAGGGACTAAGCCCATGTCCGGCGACCACCCCATCCTGCCCCGCCCCAGCCTGCGCTTCGTCGCCGTCTGGCGGCGTAACCTGCTGGTCTGGCGCAAGCTGATCGTGCCGTCGATGCTGGGCAATTTCGGCGAGCCGATCCTGTATCTGCTGGCCTTTGGCTACGGCTTCGGCAGCCTGGTGGGCGATCTCGACGGCATGCGCTACATGGTCTTCATTGCCTCCGGCATCATCTGCTCCTCCGCGATGTTCACCGCGAGCTTCGAGGGCATGTATTCCGCCTACACCCGCATGGCGGAACAGAACACCTGGCTGGGCATGCTGGCCACCCCGCTCACGCTGGACGACATCGTCTTCGCCGAGGCCGTCTGGGCCGCGACCAAGGGCCTGATCAGCGCCATCACCATCCTGGTCGTCGCCAGCGTGCTGGGGCTGGTCGCCGATGCCCGCGCCCTGCTCGCGCTGCCGGTGATCTTCCTCGCCGCGTTCACCTTCGGCGCGCTGGCCCTGGTCATTACCGCCCTGGCGCGCAGCTACGACTTCTTCCTCTACTACTTCACCCTGGCCGTCACGCCGATGTTGCTGCTGTCCGGGGTGTTCTTTCCGCTGACCGAACTGCCCGGCTGGGTGCAGGGCCTGGCCTTGGCACTACCACTGGCGCATGTACTGGAGATCGTGCGTCCGCTGATGACCGGCACCTGGCCCGCGGCCTGGCTGCCGCACCTGGCCGTGATCACCGCCTACGGCGGGAGCGCCATCATCCTGGCCACCTACCTGATCCGCCGGCGCCTGCTGCGCTGAACGCCGCGAGTCCCCAGTCCCGCTCCGGCACGGCACCCGGTTGTGCCAGAATGTCGGGCTTCCCAGCCAGCCCGAGCCCACGATGACCGAGTCTTCCTCCGGCGAACCGATTGCCCCCTTCGACCCGACGGCCGACCACCGCGAGTATCTGGCCACGGCCGCCGGCGGGCTCGCCCCGCTGGTCGCTCGCGAGCTGGAGGGATTCGGTGCCCTGGACCTGCGCGAAGACCGCGCCGGCATCCACTTTTGCGCGGATCTCGCCACGCTGTACCGCTGCCTGCTTGGCAGCCGCGTGACCAGCCGCATCCTGCTGCCGCTGGCGCGCTTCGACGAACCCGACGGCGATGCCTGCTACGTCGCCAGCCGGACCCTGGACTGGCCCGTCCTGTTCGGCCTCGACGCCACCTTTGCCGTGGATGTCACCGGCAAGAGTTCACACATCGGGCATACCCAGTTCGCCGGGGTGCGCGTGAAGGACGGCATCGCCGACGCCTTCCGCGACGCCACCGGCGAACGCCCCGACGTGGACGCCGCCGATCCGGACGTGCGCGTGCTGCTGCAACTGCAGGGCCGGCAGGCACAGGTCAGCCTGGACCTCGGCAACGGTGGCCTGCACCGTCGCGGCTATCGCGGCAGCGGCGGCGACGCCCCGCTGCGCGAGAACCTCGCCGCCGCACTGCTGATGCGTGCCGGCTGGCCGGAACACCTGGAGACCCATCCCGACGCACAGTTCCTCGACCCCTTCTGCGGCAGCGGAACCCTGGTGATCGAGGCCGCCCTGATGGCCACCCATACCGCCCCCGGCCTGCTGCGCGAGGGTTTCCGCCCCCACGGCTGGTCCGGCCACGACGCCGGGCTCTGGGACCGCTGCGTGGCCGAGGCGCGTGACGCGGTGCGCGTCTGGGACGGCCCGGCGCTGCTGGGCAGCGACCGCGACCGGGGGGCGGTGGCCGCCGCCCGCAAGGCGGCCCAGGCCGCCGGCGTGCGCGACTGCACGCGCTTCGAGCAGGCCGATGCCCTGACCCTGGAGCCCCCGGCCGACCACGGCATGCTGGTCAGCAACCCGCCCTACGGCGAACGCATCGGCAACACCCCGGAACTGATCAAGCTCTACAGCCTGCTGGGCGAGCGCCTGCGCAGCGCCTTCGGCGGCTGGCATGTCGCCCTGCTGGTGGCGGACACCACCGACTCGCAACGCCTGGGCCTGCGCGCCAGCCACAAGCACCGCTTCTACAACGGCACCCTTGCCTGCCACCTACTGCAGTTCGAGATCCATCGGCGCGACGAGCCGGCCGCGGCCCCTGCGCCGGATTTCGCCAATCGACTGCAAAAGAACCTGCGCCACCTGGCCCGCTGGGCGCGGCGCCAGGAGATCACCTGCTATCGCATCTACGACGCCGACCTGGCCGAATATCCCCTGCAGATCGACCGCTACGAGGCCGAGGACGGCACGGTTCACCTGCATGTGCAGGAGTTCGCTGCCCCCGCCAGCGTCGATCCCGCACGCGCCGAGGCGCGCCTGCGCGGGGCACTGGCCGCGATGCTGGAGGTTACCGGCGTCGAACCCGCCCATCTGCATTACAAGCAGCGCCGGGCCCAGAAGGGACGCTCGCAGTACCAGCGCGCGGAGACCGCCCAGCCCGCCCCGTTTCCGGTGCACGAGCACGGCTGCCGCCTGTGGGTCGACCTGGATGCCTACCTCGACAGCGGGCTGTTCCTGGACCACCGGCCGATGCGACTGCGCCTGCAACAGGAATGCCGCGGCCTGCGCCTGTTGAACCTGTTCTGCTACACCGCCGCAGTCAGCGTGCACGCCGCGGTGGGCGGTGCCCGCCAGACCGTCTCGGTGGATCTGTCCAACACCTACCTGGAGTGGGCCGCGGACAACTTCCGCGCCAACGGCCTGGAGGCCGAGATCCGCGATGGCCGCAGCCGGCGCGAGCCCGGCACCCACGCCCTGCTGCGCGAGGACGTGGTCCACTGGCTGGAAGGGGCCAGCGATACGCCCGGCATGGTGTTCGAGCGGATCTTCCTGGATCCGCCCACCTTCTCCAACTCCAAGCGCACCGAGGACGACTTCGAGGTGCAGCGCGACCATGCCCACCTGATCCTCCTGGCGGCGCGCCTGCTCACCCCGGATGGCGTTCTCTACTTCTCCACCAACCGCCGCCGTTTCGAACTGGACCACGAGGCCCTGACCGGGCTTGAGGCCCGCGACATCACCCGCGAGACCCTGGACGAGGACTACCGCCGACCGCCCCCGCCCCATCGTTGCTGGGCCATCACGCACGCAGGCCGCGATTAAAGAGGCGGGGCGCCGAGGGCAACGACGTCCCGCCCTGCACAGGGCACACACAAAAAACGCCCCGGGAAAACCCGGGGCGTTTTTTCTTCACCGTGTCACGATCAACTCGGTGGGTAGAAGGTTTCCAGGTAGTCCAGGATCTCTTCCTCCACTTCGGGGGAGAACTCCCAGAGCCCCTGGGTGTCCTGCATCCAGCGGATCTGTTCCAGCCAGATCTTGCGGGTGTACCCACGGCTGGTGAACAACCGGGCCGAGTGACATACCGTGCAATTGTTCTTGACGGTATCGAATCCCGGCGCCTTGATCAGCCCGGTTTCCGAGTCGGTCTTGTATTCCTCGGCCGCCTCGACGTGGTCGCCCGCGGTCGCGGGCGCCACCCAGAGGAGGCCGAGGATGGCCGGCAACAACAGGACCATCTTCGACTTCATTAGGGCTCCTTAGGCTTTGACTCGGACATCAATGTGGTGGGCCTTGTTGTTGCCGTAGCCCCGCGGGTTCCAGCCCGGCAGCACCATCGGCTGACGATCGCCCTTGCTGTTGGTGGCCACGGCCCACACCTGATGGAAACCGGGTTCGGAGAACTCGATGTCCGCCTCCCAGGTCTGCCATGCAAACTTGTTCACCGGACGCTTCAGGTCGGCCTTTTGCCAGGTCACCCCGAAATCGGTCGACACATGAAGCTCCTCGACATCGCCATAGCCATCCCAGGCCTTGCCCGCAACCTTCAGCGTGCTGCCAACGGAGGTCTCGGCACCGGTCTGCGGATAGGTGATCAGGGACTTCACCGGCATTTCCTCGAGGACGACCATGTCCTCGTTCGGCACGTCGGCACCCGGCTCCACCGGATGACGCGGTACGCGATAGCTGTGGCCAGTCATGCCCTGACCGTCATGCTCGCGATCACGGACGAGGATCTCGGTCAGCCACTTGCCGCTGGCGGAACCCGGGAAGCCCGGGGTAATCAGGCGCAGCGGATAGCCGTGCTGTTCCGGGATGTCTTCCCCATTCATCGCCCAGACGATGAGGGTCTCGTCTTCCACAGCCTTGCGCATGGGGCAGCCACGCGACAGCGCATCCAGATCATCACGGCCGCTCAGGTGCGCGTCACCGGCCTTGAAGCCAATGTACTCGGCCTTGTCGGCGTCGTAACCGACGTCTTCCAGCACGTCGCGCAAACGCACACCCGTCCAGGTCGGACAGCCGACCGCACCCAGATCCCACTGGTTACCGCGCGGGGACGGCTCGAACGCGGCACGCCCGTTGCCACCACACTCGATCCAGATTTGCAGGGTGTGGTGCTCGAACTTCTCCTTGAGGTCCGCGATGGTGTAGGACTTCTCCTCGTTCGCCGCTTCGCCGTGGACCGTCAGGGTCCATGCAGATGCGTCGATCCCGGCCTTCTCCGGAGGAACGCCGTTGTTGCGGATGAACATATTGGGGAACGGGGTCACTTCGTCGTGCAGCAGGTGCGGCGGCAGTTCACCGTTGATCGGGCGGTCATTCAGCCAGATGAAGCCGTCCACCTTGCCATCTACGTGGAAGCCCTCGATGCCGGCGGCCACGGCACTGGACAGGGTGCTGCGCTGGAACATGGTCTGCATGGCGGTTTCCGCGCCCAGACCCATCACGGCCAGGGCGGCACCGCCCTTGCCCAGGCGACCCAGGAAACCACGACGGGCGGCGCCCGTCTCGGTCAGCTGTTCGGTCTCCCGGGTTTCTTCTTCGGACTTGCGGTCCATCTCGGAACCATCGTTCTTGTGGTCAGTCATTTGCCTGCCTCCGGCTTGTTCTCGGAACAAAATCTCATGTACTGCCCCTCTCTCCCTGGGACAGCCACTTGGAGTTGTAGCAAACGCCTTCAAAGCCTGCAATAAAAAATGGGGATTTTTTACAAGATCCAGAAACTTCTACATAACGCCTGTATTCGATCATCGATATGCGGTGTAGAATAGGGCCCCATTGGATCTCGCAACTTGCTGATCACAGACTTTTATTAACCCTTTTTAATATAAACGGAAGCTACACAATGAAGATCACTTTTTGTCATTCCGCATATTCCGGTTTTATTATATTTACAGTGGCGCTGATCGGCTCGTTGCTCGCAGGCGGCATTGCCAGCGCGGAGCCCGCAGCATCCATCGAGATCCACGAAATCGAAGCCGGCGAAGGGCCCGGGATCGTGCGGCATGACACGGCCATCCTGCATTACACCGGGTCGCTGGAAGAGGACGGGAGCGTGTTCGATTCCAGCCGCGAGTCCGGCGCACCATTTGCGCTCACGCTGGGCGCGGGTCAGGTGATCCCGGGCTTCGAACAGGGCGTGATGGGCATGCGCGAAGGCGGCAAGCGCGAGATCGTCATCCCGCCGGAACTCGGCTATGGCGAACGCGGGGCCGGCAACATCATCCCGTCCAACGCGACCCTGCGCTTCGAGGTCGAGATCCTCGACGTCGAACGCGCACCGTTTAGCGGGCTGGACAACGAAGGCCTGGCCGAGAAGATCCGCGAGGGCGCAACCATCGTCGACATCCGCCGTCCGAACGAATGGGCGGAGACCGGCGTGATCGAGGGCAGCTACCGCATTACCGCCTTCGACGAGAATGGCGAGCTCAACCCGACCTTTGGCGAGCAGTTCACCAATCTGGTCAAGCCCGACGAGGAAGTCGTACTGATCTGCCGCGTGGGCAACCGCACCGGCGCCCTCGCCCGCGCTTTGGCCGACGGCCTTGGCTACGAGAACGTCTACAACGTGACCGACGGGATCATGGAATGGCTGGACGACGATCGCCTGGTACAGCACGACTGCCCCGAGACCGCCGAAACGGCCCAGTGCTGATCTCAGAGTGAGTGCGTCGGGGGTGCCGGCTCCGGATCCGGATCGGCATCCCCGTCATCGAAATCGAGACGCTGGTTCGTGCCCGGACCAGCGTCTTCTTTCGCGTCCGGTGGCGACAGGCTAAGGCCCGCGTCGGAGGCCACATCCGCCAGGTCGCGGATCTGATCGAGCGGCGGCAGCTCTTCGAGGCGCTGCAGACCCAGGTCGTCGAGGAAGCTACGGGTGGTCGCGTACAGCGCGGGGCGGCCCGGCACCTCCTTGTGCCCTACCACCCGTACCCACTCGCGTTCCTGCAGCGTGCGCATGATCCCGGTACTGACCGCTACCCCGCGCACAGCCTCGATCTCGGCGCGGGTGACCGGCTGGCGATAGGCGATGATCGCCAGCGTCTCCAGCAGGGCCCGTGACAGCCGCGCCGGGCGCTCGGGCTGGGCCGCCTGCACGGTCGCGGAGAAGCGCGAACGCACGCGGAACCTATACCCGCCAGCGGAGCGTACCAGCTCGATCGCGCGATCGTTATAGCGTTCCTGCAGACGACCCAGCGCCCGTTCCAGCAAGGCCTGATCGATCTCGCCAAGGTCCTCGCAGGCAGCCTTCAGGTCGCGCGGCCCCACCGGTTCCGCGGCCGCGAACAGCACGGCCTCCACCGCCAGCTCGACGGCCCGCAACTGTTCGTCATCAACAGCGGTGGCAGACACCTGCACACCCGATACAGTGGTTTCGTTCACGCCGGCTCTCCCCCTTCGTCTCCCACGGGCGCCCCACGCCGGCGCAACCGGATAGGGCTGTAGGGTTCGCTCTGGCCCCACTCGATCAGGCCCGCCTTGGTCAGCTCCAGCACCGCCAGGAACGACACCACGACTCCCTGGCGCCCCTCGGTAGCCAGAAGCAGGGTCACGAAATCGGTGAAGCGTTCGGGATGCAGGCTGTCGAGGATGTTCGACATGCGTTCGCGCACCGACAGCTGCTCGGTGGAGACATGATGGTGCGCCATCAGACTGGCGCGGTGCATCACCGCCGCCAGCGCCTCCATGAGCTCGTCCAGCGTCGGCCCGGGCGGCGGTGGGCCCTCGAGCGCCTCGACGCTGGCGCCGGCGGCGAACACATCGCGATCCATGCGCGGGAGGGCATCCACTCGTTCGGCGGCGATCTTGAACTGTTCGTATTCCTGCAGCTGCCGGATCAGCGCCATTCGCGGGTCGGCATCCTCGTCTGCCTCGGCCTCCTTCGGCCGCGGCAGGAGCATGCGCGACTTGATCTCGGCCAGCAGGGCCGCCATCACCAGATACTCCCCCGCCAACTCCAGGCGCAGGGCCTGCATTACCTCGATATAGCCCATGTACTGCCGAGTGATCTCGGCGATGGGGATCGACAGGATGTCGAGGTTCTGGCGACGGATCAGGTACAGCAACAGATCCAGCGGCCCCTCGAAGGAGTCGAGAAAGACCTCCAGGGCGTCGGGCGGGATATAGAGATCGGCCGGCAGTTCCGCCACCGGCTCGCCATGCACACGATAAAGCACCTCCCCGTGCGAGCCGGTCTCGACGGTCGCGGGGCGCTCGAGGTCGTCGCTCGAGTCAGCGTACGGGTCCATGCCTCAGACTCTGGCTCATCGCAGGTAGTCCAGGCCCATGGCCCGGCGCACCTCTTCCAGGGTCTCGCGGGCCTCTTCGCGGGCGGCCTCGGAGCCCTCGACGATGATGGAGCGCACCAGCGCCGGATCCTCGGCGTATTCCTTCGCACGTTGCTGGATGGGTTCCAGCTCGGCCTGCACCGCCTCGATCAGCGGGCGCTTGCAGTCGAGGCAGCCGATGCCGGCCGTGGTACAGCCGGCGTACAGCTCCTCACGCTGGCTCGCATCGGTGTAGACCTTGTGCAGGTCCCATACCGGGCACTTTTCCGGATCCCCCGGATCGGTGCGCCGCACCCGCGCGGGGTCCGTCGGCATGGTACGGATCAGGCTCTCCACCTCGGCCGGCTCGGTGCGCAGGCTGATGGTGTTGCCGTAGCTCTTGGACATCTTGCGTCCATCCAGGCCCGGCATCTTCGAGGCCGGGGTCAGGCGCGGCTGCGGTTCCGGCAGGATGATCTTGCCGCCACCCTCGAGGTAGCCGAACAGGCGCTCGCGATCCCCCAACGAGATGTTCTGCTGCGAATCGAGCATGGCCCGGGCAACCTCCAGGGACTCTTCTTCGCCCTGCTCCTGGAACCGCTTGCGCAGGTCGCGGTAGCGCTTGGCGGCCTTCTTGCCCATCTTGTCGGCGGCCGCCTCGGCCTTCTCGGCAAAGCCGGGCTCGCGGCCGTAGAGGTGATTGAAGCGCCGTGCGATCTCGCGCGTGACCTCCAGGTGCGATACTTGGTCCTCGCCCACCGGGACCATGCCGGCGCGGTAGGCCAGCACGTCGGCGCTCTGCAGCACCGGATAGCCGAGGAATCCGTAGGTCGCCAGGTCCTTCTCGCGCAGCTGCTCCTGCTGATCCTTGTAGGTCGGCACCCGCTCCAGCCAGCCGAGCGGGGTAATCATCGACAACAACAGATGCAACTCGGCGTGCTCCGGCACGCGCGACTGCACGAACAGCGTAGCGGAACCCGGGCTCACTCCGGCCGCCAGCCAGTCGATGACCATCTCGGTCACGTGCTGCTGCAGGTCACCCGGATCCTCGTAATGGGTGGTCAGCGCATGCCAGTCGGCGACGAAGAAGAAGCACTCGTAGTTGTGCTGCAACTCGATCCAGTTCTTCAGCACACCGTGGTAGTGGCCCAGATGCAGGCGCCCGGTGGGGCGCATGCCGGAGATCACGCGCTGGTTGGTACCCTGGTTACTGCTCACGGAATCTATCCCTTCCTCTCAGAATAAAACGGGCGCGTCCACGCCCGGTCAGTCGTCTCAGAACATGCCGCCGGACAAGGCGAACAGCATGGCCAGCAGCATCGCCGTGCGATCCACATCGTTGATGCGCACGCGGCCGTCCGCCATTGCCAGCGTGCCGTGCCAGTAGCCGGCCTCGGCATCGCGACGAACCCAGCCATCCGCAGCCAGGGCATGCAACTGCGCGTCCAGGTCGATATCGGGATACGCGGCGTCGAATTCGGCCACCCATTCCAGCCCGAGTCGCAGATCGCTGTCCAGCCGCAGGGTCTCCAGCGGGCGGGTCGTCAGACTTTGCTGCGTGCCATGCAGGCCGAGCTCGGCGTCCAGCGCGACCTGCCGGGGCGGCTCGTCGTTCAGCGACGCCCGCAACTGGATCGCCGGCTGGTGTTCAATCATGCCGCCCAGGGCATCGATCATCGCCGAACCGATCAGGGCATTGCGCTGCTCGCCCTCAATGCCGCGCGCGTCGACCGCTTCCAGCTCGGCCAGAAACTGCAGCATGCTGGGACGGTCCCAGCGCAGGATCCCCGCCTGCAGGTCCAGGGCCGTCAGCGTCAGGGCATCCCCCGCGCCGTCATCCACCCGGGCGTGATCGACCTGCAGCCGCAGGCGCGAATCCATGCGGTCGTTGTTCGTATGCTGGAAGGCGTCGAGGCGGGGGCGCTCCAGGTGAAGGCGGGTCGCCTCGCCCTCACGCAATTCGATCACGGCCGCCGCCAGGCCGCCTTCGTAGTCCGGCAGCCGCCCGAAGACCCCGTCGGCATCGGCCTCGAAAACCGTGGCATAACGCGCCTCGCGCGCCTCCCACGAGAAGCTGTCATCGGACAATCTCGTTTCCGGCAGGTCCAGGCTCACCAGGATCTGCTCGGACGACCAGGCGAAGCGCCCCTGGCCCGCCGCAAGATCCAGCCACAGCGGACCGCCCACCGTAGCGGCGTGTTCGGCCACCTCGGGCACGTTCATCAGGTCCATGCGCAGATCGTCGAACGCAATGCGGGTGGTCACGCCACCGCCGATCCCCGAGCGCGAATGCACCTGCAGATCCAGCGAGCGCAACAGGTGGGCGAGCAGCGAGTCGTCCGGGGCGGCCAGGGTATCCAGATCCACGAAGGAATCGCCGCGCGCCCCCAGCAGGCCATGGCGCACAGCGTGTACCAGGGGGATCTCGAAGCGCCCGTCGGCATCCTCCAGGATCAGCCGACTGCGACCGCTGGCGGCCAGGTAGCCGCGCTCGTATTCGAGCATCTCGTGACGCAGATACACCTCGCCAAGCTGAGCCTCGTGTGTCTCGGCGACGGTACCCTCGACCTGTGTGCCGACCACCACCGGCCAGATGGCCGCCACTGCCAGCACCACCACCGCAAGAACCACCCACTTACGCATTGCGCCTCCCTGCGGCCGTGCCGCGCCGTGATCCCCGCCGTCGGCCGGGGCTATTCATCCAGAAATCCCACGTCGCCCAGGCCATGCCGCATCACCTCGGGCGCGTCGCCGGTTAGATCCACCACGCTGGTGGCCTCCAGGGTCCCGGCGCCGCCGTCAATCACCAGATCCACCACCTTGCCCAGGCGCTCCTCGATCTCCCAGGGCTCGCTCAACGGGTGTTCATCCCCGGGGAGTTGCAGGGTCGCGGACATCAGCGGCGACCCCAGCTCTTCCAGCAGCGCCGAGACAATCGGGCTCGCCGGCACGCGCATGCCGATCGTACGGCGCTTCGGGTGCTGCAGCCGCCGCGGGACCTCGCGGGTGGCGGGCAGAATGAACGTGTAGGCCCCCGGGGTCAGGGCCTTCATCAGGCGAAAGGCGGTGTTGTCCACCATCGCGTACACGCCCAGTTCCGAGAGATCGCGGCACAACAGCGTCAGGTGATGGGTCTCGTCCACCTGACGGATGCGGCGAATGCGATCCGCCCCGGTCTTGTCGCCCGGCAGGCAGGCCAGCGCATAGCAGGCATCCGTCGGCAGGGCGATGACGGCCCCCTCCTGCAGCTGGTCCAGGACCTGCCGTATCAGCCGGGGCTGGGGATTATCGGGGTGGATCGAGATCATGGGACAAGTCGGTGCGGTGATCGGCCGCGCAGTGTAGCGCATCCATCGGCGCGCCCATAAGAACGGGCCCTTAAGGAGACGCTGATTGAATCGCGCGCTCGCGCTCGAGTCGCTTTTGCGTGCGAACAAGGCGCGGTGACTGCCGTGCAGTCACTCTGCACAAAGGAACCGCAACGCTGTTCGCGCACAAAAGCGGCCGAGCCCCTACGTTCAATGGTTTGTGGGGTTGGTGCCCCCTGTTCCCCGATCCTGCGTTGCGCCGCTTGCGGGTAGAACCACTACCCGCTGCTCGACGCGCCTTGTCTCGGAAAACAGGGGGCACCAACGCGAGCGCGCGATTCAATCAGCGTCTCCTTAACGGCATCCGCCCGCCGACATCGTTAGACTGGTGCCCTTACCGAGGAGAATGCCGATGCTGTACATGATCCAGGGCGAGGATGCCCCCGATTCGCTGGATGCGCGCCTGGCCGCGCGCCCGGAACACGTCGCCCGGCTGCAGGCCCTGCGCGACGACGGCCGGCTGATCCTGGCCGGCCCCTGCCCCGCCATCGACAGCAACGACCCGGGCCCGGCCGGCTTCACCGGCAGCCTGATCGTCGCGGAGTTCCCCTCGCTGGAGGCCGCGCGCGAATGGGCCGACGCCGACCCCTACGTGGCGGCCGGCGTGTACACCACGGTCGACGTACGCCCGTTCAAGCAGGTGTTTTGATGAAGCGGCGCATCCTGACTATAGCCCTGAGCGCCCTGGCGCTCGCCGGGCTGCTCGCCGCCTGCGACACGCAGGACCAAGCCACGCCGGAGTTCACCGGTGACGACGTCACCACGGATACCGGGGACGCCGATACCGTCGCCATCGTCAACGGTGAAGCGATCACCCGCGCCGACCTGTTCGCCTACGCCGGCATGGACGAGGATCCCGGCCCGGCCGCGAGCGACGGCACGCTGGAGGAAGTCATCAGCCTTGAGCTACTGCGTCAGGAGGCGGTCGCCCGCGGGCTGGATACCGATGCCGAGACCCGGCGCATCCTGCGCATGGTCGAGACCAACCTGCTGGCTTCGCTGCTGATGGAGCGCATCACCGCAGAGCTCGACATCACCCAGGCGGACCTCGAAGCGGAGTACAACCGCCAGATCGAGCAAATCCGCGGTACCGAATATCGCGCGCGGCACATCCTGGTGGAAGACGTGGAACGCGCCCGCGAACTGCTCGAAGAGCTGGAGGCCGACGCGGACTTTGCCGAACTGGCCGAGGCCCATTCCACCGATCCGGGCTCGGCGGCCCGTGGTGGCGAACTTGGCTGGTTCGCCCCGGAACAAATGGTCCCCGCATTCAGCGAGGCGGCCATGGCGCTGGAACCGGGCGAGACCACCGCGGAACCGGTCGAGAGCCGCTTCGGCTGGCACATCATCCGCCTGGAGGAAACCCGCGATACCCCGGTCCCGGAACTGGAAGACGTGCGCGCGGAGCTGATCGAGATCCTCGAAAGCCGTGCCATCCAGGAGTATCTGGAGGCGCTGCGCGAGGATGCCGACGTCGAGATCCCGACCCGGCCCGCCAACCAGTAAGGCCGGAACGCTGTGTACCCAACGGGTACGCCGCGTCCGTTTCAGTGCCCGTCGTGCCCGGCCCCGTGGCCCATGTCGCGAGCGTCTCCGTCCATATTGTGCCCGCGGGGGTGCCCCTCACCGGCACCCTCGCTCCGCTGCACCCGGGCATGAATCGCCATGGTTTCGCCGTCGGCAAACTCCAGGAGAACCGGGATCCAGTCCCCCGCCGTCAGCGGCTCGTGCAGGCCGATGAACATCAGATGCAGTCCGCCCGGCTCCAGCACCAGGGTCTCCCCAGCCGGGAGTTCCAGGCCGTCGACCTGGCGCATGCGCATCACGCCATCCACATGGGCATGCTCGTGTAGCTCCACCACCTTCGCGATGGGCGCCTCCGCCGCAACGATCCGATAATCCTGATCGCCGCTATTGCGGAGCACGAAGTACCCCCCCGTCATGTCGCCCGGCATCAGACGAATCCACGGCGTCCCCTCCATCTCCAGGCCATCGCGGCACTCGCAGATCTGCGGCGCCTCGGCCAGGACCGGAGCCACAACGCCGCCCGCCAGCAAACCCGCCGCCAAAAGGCCGCCAAGAAACCGCTTGGATCCCTTCATCGCCTTTATCCTCATTTAAGCAAACCGTAATATTGGCACAATAGGGACCGACCGCAACCGCGGGGGTTCCCCCACAAACCGCGATGGTATGATGTGGCCCGCTGCGGGAACCTCCGGCCCGCGCGCTTCTCCAAGCGACGAGCCACACCCGGCTTGCCAGTACCGCGAACACAACCGAGATACCCATGCCGCGCGCCCTCCGCCGAGCCATCCTCCCTGTCCTGATCCTCGCCGTCGCGGTGGTGGGATTCATGATTCTGCGCGCGACCGGGCCCTCGGCCCCGCCGCCGGAGGCCAGCGAACGCACCTGGCCGGTGCAGGGTCTGACCGCCGAGCCCGGCACCCACCGCCCGGGCATCATGCTGAACGGACGCAGCCAGTCCGCCCGCGATGCGCTGCTGCGTGCCGCGGTCGAGGGCGAGATCGAAGACGTGCCGGCGCGCGCAGGACAGCGGGTGGCGTCGGGCGATGCCCTCGTCCGCATCGACCCGCGCGAGGCCCAGCTCCTGCTGGACCAGCGCGAGGCCGAACGCCAGGAACTGGAAGGCGCGGTCGAGAGCGAGGAACTGCGCGCGCGCTTCGACCGCGAGGCCCTGCGCCGCGAACGCGAACTGCTGGCGATCGCCGAGCGCGGCCTGGAACGGGCCCGCGACCTGCGCGGACGCAATCTCGGTTCCGAATCCGACGTCGATGCCGCGCGCGAACGCCTGCAACAGGCCAGCATCACCGTGGACAGCCGCGAGCAGGCCGTGGCCGATGCCCCGATGCGCCGGGCCCAGGCCGAGGCCCGCCTGGCGCGCGCCCGCGCCGCCGAGGCGCAGGCCGCGATCGACCTGGAACGCACCACCATCCGCGCCCCCTTCGACGCCCGCATCGTGGACGTCGAGGTTGCCACTGGCGAACGCGCCCGGCCGGGGGACCCGCTGTTGAGGCTGTACGCCGTGGACGATCTGGAGATTCGTGCCAGCCTCCCTGAGCACCTGGTCGCCCGGGTCGAGGCCCTGCTGCAGGAGGGCACATCCCTCCCCGCGCACGCGACGGTCGGCGGCCACGAGATCGAGACCGAGCTCGCGCGCCTGGAGGGCGAGACCCGCAGCGGCGACTCCGGGATGCGCGGGGTGTTCGAGGTTCGCTCGGGCGGCCAGCGCCTACCGCTGAATCGATTCGTCGAGCTGCGCCTGCAGCTGCCCGAGGAGCCCGACAGCCTGGCCGTTCCGTTCGAGTCCCTGTTCGGGCGCGACCGCGTGTTCCGCGTGGTCGACGGCCGCCTGGAGTCGCTGCAGGTGGACCGTCTGGGTGACTTCATCGACGCGGACGGCAACACCCTCGCCCTGATCCGCAGCGACGCGATCGCCGCTGGCGACACCCTAATCGCCACCCGCCTGCCGAATGCCGTGGATGGCCTGCGGGTCGAGGTTGAAGAACAGGATTCCGGCCGATGAGCGAATCGGAGACCGGCAGCGCGCCGGAATCCGGGCAGCCCATGCCTGGTGGCGGCGCGCAGGAACACGACGGGCCTCCACGCGGCCCGATCCAGCTGTTTCTGGAGCATCGCCTCGCCGCCAACCTGCTGATTGCACTGATGCTGCTGGCCGGGGCCTTTGCCCTGACCAAGCTGAATACCCAGTTCTTCCCCAACTTCGAACTCGACTTCGTGACCGTCGAAGTGCCCTGGACGGGGGCCAGCGCGGAGGATGTCGAACGCGCCATCGTCGACCCGCTGGAGCAGGACCTGCGCACCGTTGACGGCCTGCGCAACATGACCTCCACCTCGGCACTGGGCATCGGCGTGGTCACCATGGAGTTCGAGGCCGGGACCGACATGACCCTGGCGCTGGAGCAGGTCAACGACCGTGTGAACCAGCAGCGCAACCTGCCAGAGGCCGCCGAGACCCCGGTGGTCACCCGCATCATCCGCTACGAGCCGGTGGCGCGGTTGCTGCTGACCGGCCCCGAGGACCCGCAGCAACTGCGCATCCTCGCGCGTCAGTTCGAACGCGAACTGCTGGATGCCGGCATCGCGCGCATCGAGTTCACCGGCCTGACCGAGGACGAGATGGCCATCCAGGTGCCATCCGCAACGCTCTACCGCCTGGACATGACGCTCGCGGATATCGGCGAGCAGATCCGCGCCATGGCGCAGGACCTGCCGGCCGGCTCGGTGGGTCGCGACGACACCGCACGCCAGATCCGCAGCCTGGAGCAAGCGCGCGACATCGTCAGCTTCGAGCGCCTGGTACTGCGCGGCGATGGCGAGCTGGGGCGCCTGACCCTGGGCGATATCGCGACCCTGGACCTGCGCCATCGCGACGGGCAGGTACGCGTCCGCGCCAACGGCCAGCGGGCGATCGAGATGCAATTGCTGCGCTCGGAGACCGGCGACTCCCTCGCCGCCGCGCAGGTGCTGGAGGACTGGCTGGCCGAAACCCGCCCCGCCCTGCCGCCCGGGGTTGATCTACAGGTCACCGATGCCTTCTGGGAGCTCCTGTCCGAGCGCATCACGCTGCTGCTGAAAAACGGTCTGGGCGGCCTGTTGCTCGTCCTGGCAATCCTGTTCCTGTTCCTCAACCGCCACATCGCCCTGCGCGTGGCACTGGGCATCCCGATCGCGTTCACCGCCGCCTTCGTGGTGCTGTGGGTGGTCGGCGGCTCGATCAACATGATCTCGCTGTTCGGCTTCATCATGTCGCTGGGGATCATCGTCGACAACGCCATCGTGGTCTCGGAGCACGCCTACAGCCTGCACCAGCGCGGAATGTCGGCCAGCCGTGCCGCGCGCGACGGGGCCCGGCGCATGGTCGGCCCGGTGATCGCCGCCTCGCTGACCACGGTCGCCGCCTTCCTGCCGCTGATGCTGATCGGGGGGATCATCGGCAACATCCTGTTCGACATCCCGCTGGTGGTGATCTGCGTCATTGTCGCCACCTTGCTGATCGCCTTCCTGATCCTGCCTGCACACCTCAAGGGCGTGATGCACCGGCTCAAGCCGCCGCGCCCGGGCAGCCTGCGCGAGCGGTTCGACAACGGCTTCGAGGGCTTCCGCAACGGCGCCTTCCGCCGCGCGGTCACGGTCTCGGTCAATCATTCCGGCACCACTCTTGCCTTGGCCGTCGGCGCTCTGATCCTGGCCATCGGCCTGGCCGCCAGCGGGCGCATCGGCTTCACCTTCTTCCCGTCGCCGGAGGGCACCATCGTCAACGCTGGCGTCAACTTCGTCGCCGGCACCCCGCCGGAGCGGGTGGAGGCCTTCCTGATCCACGTCGAGGAGGCCCTGGCGGAGACCGAACAGGAGCTCGGCGGCGACCTGGTGCGCGCCTCGGTGACTCGGCTTGGGCGCGGGATCGACCCCGGCGACGGCAACGCCCCACGCGGCGACCAGTTCGGCAACATCCAGGTCGAACTGGCATCGCCGGAACAGCGCGAGGTGCGCAACCGCCAATTCATCCAGGCCTGGGAGGAGCGCGTGCGCCAGGCCCCGGGCATCGAGAATTTCAGCATCGACGAGCGCCAGACCGGCCCGCCAGGACGCGATCTGGAGGTCCGCCTGACCGGCGACGACCCGCATGTGCTGAAAAATGCGGCACTGGAACTGGCGGATATCTTCGACGACTTCGCCGGCACCTTCGCCACCAACGACGACACCCCGTTCGGCCGCGAACAGCTGGTGTTCCAGGTCAAGCCGGAGGGCCGCGCCCTGGGCCTGACCACCGAATCGGTCGGTGCCCAGCTGCGCGACGCCTTCGACGGCCACCTCGCCCAGCTCTACCAGGACGGACTGGAGGAGGTCGAGGTGCGCGTGCGCCTGCCGGATCACGAACGCCATTCCAGCGAGAGCCTGGAGCGGCTGAACCTGCGCCTGCCGAGCGGCGAATTCGCCCCGCTGGGCAGCGTGGTCGATCTGCGCTCGCGCCAGGGCTTCGAGACCCTGCGCCATGCCGATACCCGCCTGGCCATCCAGGTCTCCACCGAGGTCGACCGCAGCGTGAACAACGCCGCGCGCATCCGTGCTGCGCTGGAGGACGGCCCGCTGGACGACCTCGCGGCACGCTACGGCATCGAGTATTCCTTCGAGGGGCGTGCAGCCGACCAGGCCGAGACGTTCGCCGACATGCGCACGGGCCTGATCCTGGCGCTGGGGCTGATGTACATCACCCTGGCCTGGGTGTTCGGCTCCTGGGGCTGGCCACTGATCGTGATGGCGATCATCCCGTTCGGCATCCTCGGCGCCCTGCTCGGACACTGGATCCTGAACGTGGAGCTGACCATCCTGTCGCTGTTCGGCCTGTTCGGCCTGACCGGGATCGTGGTCAACAACTCGATCATCCTGGTGAGCTTCTACCAGGGCCTGCGCGAGGCCGGGCTGGCCCTGCAGGAGGCGATCGTCGAGGCCGCCTGCCAGCGCCTGCGCGCGGTGATCCTGACCTCGGTCACCACCATCGCCGGCCTCACCCCGCTGCTGTTCGAACGCTCGGTCCAGGCCCAGTTCCTGATCCCGATGGCGATCTCCATCGTCTTCGGCCTGGCCATCGCCACCGTCCTGGTGCTGTTCGTGATCCCCGCCCTGCTGCGCCTCTACGAAGGCCGCTTCGACCGCGGCGCCACCACCACCCACCACGCCACCGAATAGCCCTCCGCGCCCACCCGTGGCTTTGTACTCCCGCCACGAAGCGCACGAAGAAGGGCCAGGTCAAGGTCAAGGGCGGGTTGCACCACAGAGGGCACGGAAGGCACGGAGAAATCCGATGGCGGGCCAGGGGGGCCGAAAAGCTGGGGCGAGAAGAACGGTGAGTGGTCCAGTCAGACCAGTGGCGGGCATTGATGCGCTTCCTTTGGCTCCACGGCATCGGCATCCTGCCCGGTTCGAAACTGTCTTCGCTTTTCTCTGTGTATGCCGTGTCCTCTGTGTATGCCGTGTCCTCTGTGGTGCAATCGCCCTTCGCGTGCCCTTCGTGCGCTTCGTGGTTGATCAAACGAGACCGGCCCGACGGCGTGTACTCAGCCGACGGGCTATACTGGATTCGTATGTTTGAAGGGAGTTACACGTGACTGCATCCCTCGCTCTCGACCAAATGACCACGACCGAAAAGCTCCGCGCCATGGAGGAGCTTTGGGAAGACTTGGCGCGTAATCCGGCGGATGTCCCGGTCCCCAATTGGCATCGCGACGTGCTGGAACAGCGCCAGGCGACCGCCGCCAGCGGTGAGGCCCGATTTCGCCCCTGGGACGACGCCAAGCGACGCCTGCGCAACGGGTAACGGCCTGCCTTGCGCTTGATCGAACTCCTCGACGCGGCGGAAGAGGACCTGGCCCGAGGTGCTGCGTTCTACACCTCCCGGTCACCGGGGCTGGGCGAGTATTTCCTCGATGCCCTCTTTTCCGACATCGACTCCCTGCTCCTGTACGCCGGCGTGCACGAGCAGCATCATGGTTTCCATCGTCTGCTTTCCCGCCGCTTCCCCTTCGCGATCTACTATCGGGTCGATGACGAAATCATCCGCGTCTACGCCATCCTCGATTGCCGCCAGGCCCCGGGTCATCTCGCCACACGCCTGAGCGATCCAGACGAGTAGCTCGAATTTCCACCACGAAGCGCACGAAGATACGAAGAAGGGCCTTCGTGTGTTTCGTGGCGAATCAAACCGCCGCGGCCTGGCGGCGGTCGACGAGGCGGATGGGAATGGATGCCAGCAGCCCGGCGAGGAACAGGAACAGGCAGAACAGGATGGCGTTCTCGAGGCCCAGCCAGACCTGGAGCAGCCCGATGCCGAGCAGGCCGAAGATCGCCGCGGCCTTGGACGCCAGCCCCCAGAACCCAAACCAGCGCCCGGCCTCGCGCGCCGGGACCATCAGCGCCACCAGCGCACGCCCGGCGGACTGCGCCGAGCCGAGGCAAAGCCCGGCCAGGATGCCGACGCCGAGGAACACCATCTGCGCCTCCACCGGCCGTCCCAGCAGCACGCTCAGCCACTGGGCGATGGTCGGCGTGGCAAAGATCGCCAGCACCGCCAATGCCCAAAGCACCAGCGTGATGCGATAGATGCGCACCGGCCCCGCACGATCCTGCAGGAACCCGAAGCCCACGGCACCGATCACCGCGGTGATCTGGGTCACCACGAACATCATCACGCGCGTCGGCTCGTCCCACTGGATCACCTGCGCGCCATAGATGAAGGTGAAGGCGATGATGATGTAGATCCCGGCCATCACGAAAAAGATGGACACGAACAGCGCGCGCAGGTCGCGGCGCTCGCCCAGCGTGACCAGCGAGGCCTTCACCCGCTTCCAGCCCAGCCCCAGCTGGACGTTGCGCGCCATGCGCCGACGGGTACCGCGCTCCTTCAGGAACAGGAAGGTCGGCAGCGCCGAGACCAGGAAGAACGCGGCCGCGAACGGCCCGACCCAGCGAATGCGCTCGAAGTTCTCCGCGCTCACCTCGCCCAGAAGCCCCAGGGCAAAGGCCGTCGCCACCAGCCCGCCGATATACCCGAGCCCCCAGCCCAGCCCCGAGATCCAGCCGAGCTTCTCCGGTGGCCCCAGGTCAGGCAGGAAGCTGGCGATAAAGGACTCGCCGATGGCATAGCCGAAGTTCGAGGCGATGATCAGCGCCATGCCGAAGAACACCAGCCCCGGCTCGACGAAGTACAGCAACGCGGTGGTGATGATCGTCAGCACCCACGAGGCGGCGAGGAAACGCTTGCGCGAGGCGGTGGCATCCATGATCGCCCCGGCAAACGGGGCGGCCACGATCACCATCGCGTAGCTGACCGCCAGGGCCACGCTCCACAACAGGTTACCGAGGCGATAATCCGGGGCATCGCCGACAATCACCCGCGTAAACAGGTCGCCGAAGATCACCGTGATGATCAACAAGGTGTAGGCCTGATTGGCGAAGTCGAACATCGCCCAGCCGAAGATCTCGCGCCGGGGGGCGGGCGCGTTCTCGGGGTGGCGCCGAATCAGCGGCATGCAGGAATCTCGGGGGTCATGACGGGCTACATGCTAACCCACCTCCTCAGCGCTCGCGGATCACGACGGCATCGCCGTCCGTTTCGACCGCGAAGTGCTCGAGGAAACTGCGGCCCAGACGCGAGCGCGGCAGTGCATCGTCGGGCAACACGATCGCACTGACCCCCGAACGGCGTAGCGCGCCCACCTGCAACTGCTCGATCCGGACGCGCTGCCCATGCTGCGTGCCCCGGACGTCGCGGATGCGCACCGAGCGCCCCTGATCGGCGTCAATCCCGGCCTGCTCGGCATCGGTCTCACGCAGCAACACCGAGTCAGCCTGCGCATCGACGACGACGGTAACGGCCGTACCGTTCACCCCGGCGGTCAGCGCATGCTCGCCGCGCGAATCCCGATGCACCCGCACCTCGACACCTCCCTCCGCCGGCCCGACCGGCCGCGCCGGGGCCGCCCGTTGCTGCACCCGCAGCTCATGCTGTCGGCCGCCGTACTCCACCAGGGCCGCGCCCGGGCGCGTGCGCAGGACCCGCACCCCGCCCGGGCCGGACTCGCCGGTGGAGACCACGGCGCGCTCGTCCCCCACGGACAGCACCGCGCGATCCCCGAACACCGCATGCAAGCGCAGTTCCTCCGCGGCCACAGAGGCCGGCCACCACAGCATTAGCCACACCGCCAGACCGAACACGGCCGGCGAACAGTATCGAGCGAGACGAGTCCAAGTCATGCCGCTGTTATAGCCCCTCCGGCTGAACGAAACCGGAACGCCAGGCGACAACCCCCGCGCCTGCTACCATCAGGGCGTGCATATCCTCCTGGAGTCCCCGTGTCCCGTTCATCCTCGTCCACCGCGTCCAGCCCACCCCCGACCCGGCATATCGCCCTGCGCCATGCCTTTACCGTGACATTGCTGGTAATCGGGCTGTGGCTGATGCACATGAACCTGCGGGTCCTGCCCGAGGCCGGGGTGATGGCGCTGTGGATCGGCGTCACCCTGCTGATCGCCCATGGCGGCTTCCGGCGCCACCGGGTACGGCGCGCGGCCTTCCTGCGCGGCTACCTGGAGCCGACCAGCCAATGGCCTCGCCGCCTGCGGGGCGGGCCGCTGATGGCCCTGCGTCACCTGATCATCGGCGCGCTGCTGGGCGGTCTGCTGCTGATCACCCTCGCGCGCATCCCGACACAGGAGGTCTGGGCCGCCCTGCTGGTCGCCGGCTTCGTGCTGGTGATCAGCGAGGCCCTGTTCGCCCGACTGTTGCGCGGCCATGCCCATCCGCAGTTCGCACCGGAACTGGTCCGCCGCGGGGCCCTGAGGCTCACGGGCCTGCTGCTGATCGTCACCTTGCTGGCGCTGGCCCTGCAGGCCCGGTACCCCGACCTGACCGGCGCCACGCTGGAACAGGCGGTCTGGTTCCTGGTCCATCAGGAGGCCGCGCGCAGCCATCTGCTGGAGGCCGGGTTGCAACTCGCGGCCGCCCAGGATGCCCTGCGCCTGTGGCTGGGCCAGCAGTGGTTCCCGCAGGGTGTGGAATCCCTGCCGGCCCTGCTCGGCTGGCTGCTGGTGCTCGCGGAACAGGCCTTCCTGGCGCTCGGCTTCCTGCTGCTGGCCAACGGCCTGCTGCCGCTGCGCCCGACGAACGACACCCTGGGCGACCCGCGCAACGCCCCCGTCATCGAGTAGCCCGGACCCCGCCATGCCGTCGTGCATCCCGCAAGCCCCAACCGGCACCCGGCCATGGCGATGACGGCGGGGTGGCATACGGCCTGGACCTGGCTGGTCCTGACCCTACTGGCCAGCACCAGCCTTTTGTGGCTAGCCAGCCAGCACGAACCCCGTAACTGGGAAGAGACCGCTCCGCTGACCCTGCAACTCGGCGAGCAGCGCTACCAGGTCGAGCAAGAACGCCTCACCCGCCTCGAACGCTTCACGCTCGAATGGCTGGAGGCCGGCGACGCCGAGGCCCGGGAGCACTGGCAAGGCCGCGTGGATGCCGAACTCGATGCCCGCTTCGCGGAACTGCACGACCGCGTCCCCGAGGTCGCGGACTGGTACTACTCGCTGGGCGCCGAATACATGCGCCTGTGGCTGCGCGGGACCCAGTGGCTGGGTGACGCCGAACCGAATGCCCCCGCGCGGATGCTGCGCGAACGCCTGCTGCCCGAGGCGCTGTGGGAGCGCGCCCTGCAGGACCTGGCCACCCGCGTCGAATGGGGTCTGGACGAGCAACAACGCCAGGTCCGCGACGCCTGGCGTCTGGAGCTGGCCGACCGCCTCGCGGACGCGCGCATCCCGAGCCCACCGCCGCGCGCCGGCGGGGGCTCAGCGGCCGAGATCGAACGCGGCCACGCCCTGCACGCGGCGCTGGATATCGACCTGGAGCGCTTCGACCAGCGCACCGGCCTGGCGGCCACGGCCGCCGCCGGCACCGGGCTCGCGACCCCGTTGATCGCGCGCGCCGTGCAGGCCCGGCTGGCCGCCCGCGCCACGCAGGCGGGGCTGGCGCGCAGCCTCGGTCGCGCCGGCCGCGCGGGCGCCCTTGGTGCCGGGGTCTGCGCCTGGAGCGGTCCGTTCTCGCTGGGCTGTGGCATCACGGCCGCCGGGGCCACGATCATCGGCGTGGACTGGCTGCTTCTGCGGCTCGACGAGACCCGCCACCGCGAAGACCTGGAGCAGGCCCTGCACGAGGCCCTGGACGCCCTGCACGCCGAGACCCGCCTGGCCTGGCAGCAGGCCATCGCCGAGCGCGTCGAGGCCCGGCACGCGGCCAGTCGCGCCGCGGTCGAGAACACCTTCCAGCCCTGGCGCCGACCAGGACCAACGTCGGGGGCTGCGTCCGGAGATGGCCACGGCCCCTCGGGGGCCTCGCCATGACGGGAAAACGAGCACCGTCATCGCGAGGAGCGCAGCGACGTGGCGATCTCCGGGGGTGACCCCGGCGTCGGGCCGAGGCGAAGCGTCGGGGCTGCGTCAGGAGATGGCCACGGTCCCTGCGGGGCCTCGCCATGACAGGGACATTACGACTTGGGGCCTGCAGTTTCTCGGCAGTCGAGCAGCGCTGCGTTACACTCCGCACACCGTTACCTCGCGCCCGCGCCTACTGATGAATACGATTCCCAAGCGCCACAAGACCGTCCCCGTCCGCGTCGGCAACGTCACCGTCGGCGGCGACCACCCGGTGATGGTGCAATCGATGACCAATACCGACACCGCGGACGCCCTGCGCACCGCCGTGCAGGTGGCGGAACTCGCGCGCGCCGGCTCCGAGGTCGTGCGCATCACGGTGAACTCCGAGGCCGCGGCGAAGGCCGTACCGGAGATCCGCGAACGCCTGGACGCGATGGGACTGGACGTGCCGCTGGTCGGGGACTTCCACTTCAACGGCCACAAGCTGCTGACTCAATACCCGGAGTGCGCGCAGGCGCTGGCCAAGCTGCGCATCAACCCGGGCAACGTCGGGCGCGGCTCGAAGCGCGACAGCCAGTACGCGGCCATGATCGAGACCGCCTGCGAGTACGACAAGCCGGTGCGCATCGGCGTGAACTGGGGCAGCCTCGACCAGGCCCTGCTCGCGCGGATGATGGACGCGAACAACGAGCGCGCCGACCCCCTGTCACCGGAAGCGGTGATGCAGGAGGCCCTGATCACCTCGGCGCTGGAGAGCGCGGCCGAGGCCGAACGTATCGGCCTGCCGCATGACCGCATCATCCTGTCGGCCAAGGTCAGCGGCGTGCAACCGCTGATCTCGGTCTATCAGGACCTGGCCGCACGCTGCGACTACCCGCTGCATCTGGGGCTTACCGAGGCCGGCATGGGGGCCAAGGGCATCGTCGCCTCCACGGCCGCGCTATCGGTGCTCCTGCAACAGGGCATCGGCGACACCATCCGTATCTCGCTGACACCGGAGCCCGGCGGCGACCGCACCCGCGAGGTCCTGGTTGCCCAGGAGATCCTGCAGAGTATGGGGCTGCGTAGCTTCCTGCCGTCGGTGGTTGCCTGCCCCGGCTGCGGACGCACGTCCAGCGAATACTTCCAGCACCTGGCGCAGGACATCCAGACCTACATCCGCCACCAGATGCCCACCTGGAAGGAACGCTATCCGGGCGTGGAGGAGATGACCGTCGCGGTGATGGGCTGCGTGGTCAACGGCCCCGGCGAGAGCAAGCACGCCAACATCGGCATCTCCCTGCCCGGCACCGGCGAACAACCGGTCGCCCCGGTCTACGAGGACGGCGAGAAGACCGTTACCCTCAAGGGCGACCACATCGCCGAAGAATTCCAGGCCCGCGTCGAGGCCTACATCGAACGCCGCTACCGCCAGACCGCGTAACGCTCACGTGCAACACGAAGCGCACGAAGGCTCGAAGAAGAGCCAGGTCAAAAGCGCATCACAGGACGGTTGGAAGATGGGAAGGGTTATTGGAGTGTGGGGCACTGGCTAGCACGGCCCCCCTGCAACGCCCTTTACGGTTTATCCCAATCCCTCTTTCTTCCGATCTTCGCGTTTTCCTGTCGATCACCCCTAACCTTCTTCGGGCCCTCCATGGGCTCTGCGGTGAAAAACCCAACAACGGCTCGCCACCCTCCCTCGTCATCCCGGCCGTAGCGAAGCGCAGAGCCGGGATCTCCAACGTTGGGGGCCATCCCGGGAGATCCCGGATCACCGCTGCGCGGTGTCCGGGATGACGTGGCAAGCCTTTTGCGCTACGGCCGGGATGACGAGAGTAAGAGCCCATAATTTGGTGCCAGAATTGGGCGCTGCAACCGCCCGCCAGAAGATTTTGCGCACCGGTGGCATCGCCCGAACAGCAGGTCATGACGCCGCGCGACCGTTCCCACCGGCGCCCCGTACCGGCCAACGCCATACCCCGTAATCGGCGCCGAGCTTATTTCTGTTCGAAGCGGTGGATCAGCGCCTTCAGTTCGGCGGCCTCGGCCTGCATCCGCGCACTGGCGTCGCGGGCATGGGCGGAGACGGAACCGGTCTCGGTGGCCACGTCACGAATGGACGTCACGTTGCGGTTGATCTCCTCGGAGACCGCGCTTTGCTCTTCGACCGCGGTGGCGATCTGGGTGTTCATCTCGGTGATCTGGCCAACGGCCTCGCGGATGCTGGTCAGTGAATCGCCCGCCGCCTGGGCCTTCTCCACCCCGTCGGCGGCCCGCTCCTGACTGGCACGCATCGCGGACATGGCCTCGCGCGCCCCGGACTGCAGGCTCTCGATCATATTGCGAATGGTCACCGTGGATTCATCGGTGCGCTGCGACAGGCTGCGCACCTCGTCGGCCACCACGGCGAACCCGCGGCCGTGTTCCCCGGCGCGGGCGGCCTCGATCGCGGCATTCAGCGCCAGCAGGTTGGTCTGCTCGGCGATCTCGCGAATGACACTCAGAATCTTGTCGATCTCCACGGTGCTCGCCTCCAGCTTGCCGAGCTTCTCGGCCGTGGACTCGACCTCCGCTGCCATGCGGTTGATCACGGAAACCGTGTCGTTCACGACATCCTGACCGGCCCCGGTTTCCTTCTCGGCGTTGTTGGCGGCCTCGGCGGCGCGCGCGGAGTTGCTCGCCATCTCCTGGATGGTCGAGGTCATCTCGTTCATCGCCGTGGCGACCTGGTCGATCTCGTTTTGCTGGCGCTCCACGCCCGCGGCCGTCTGGTCGACGCTGCTGGCCATCGAGTGGGCACCGTCACTCACCGCCTCGGCCTTGTCCTCGATGCGTCCCAGCACGGTGCGCAGCCTGGCCTCGCCGAAGCGCTGCCCCAGCTCCAGCGAGGCGCTGTCATCGCGCCGCCCGGTGTAGATCGCCTCCATGACCGGGTTGTCGAACTGGGCCTGGGCGCGCTTGACCGCCTGGCGCACCCCGGAGGTAAACACCAGCGACGCCACGCCGCCGACAGCGAAGATCAGCACCAGCAGCGCCGCCTGCACCACAGGCGAAGACGCCGAGAACACGACGGCGAGCGCCAGCAGGACGCCCACGATCCAGGTGCCCGCCAGGCGACAGGTCAGGCCGTGATACCAGCGCCGTGCGAAGCTCCGCCCCCGGTTGATCGCGGCATACACCTTCTCGGCGCGTGCCACATGTTCGCGCTCCGGGATCGCCCGCACCGACTCGTAGCCGGTCTTGCGGCCGTGCTCGTAGGCGGGGGTGACAAACGCGTCCACCCAGTAATGATCGCCGTTCTTGCGCCGATTCTTGACGATGCCCATCCAGGCCCCATCGGCCTTCAGGGTCGCCCACATGTTCGCGAAGGCGGCCTCCGGCATGTCCGGGTGGCGCACGATGTTATGCGCAGACCCAGACAGTTCCTCCCAGTCGAAGCCGCTGACGTCGATAAAATCGCGATTGGCGTCACCTATGCGGCCCTTCTCGTCGGTAGACGAGATCAGATCCCCATGCCGATCCAGCGAATACTCCGCCTGGGTGACGGGAAGATTCTTGCGCATGCCGTACTTCCTTATTCTTGTGTGCCGAACAGGACGTGTCCGGCAATCAAAATTCGCGCGGGCCGTTCGCTGCGACCCACGCCCTCGAGGATGATCCCCGGCGAATATATTCGCTCTTACGGATGTATCGACCCGGATGCCCCGAACTTGAATCGCAGCCCGGCGGCGGCCTACCGGGGCTCGACGGGCCGCGCTGCCGCGGCCAGCACACGCCGAAAGCCCTCGAAGGCAAACGGGGTCAGGTCCAGGTCACGCGAACGCCGGTCGGCGTAGACCAGGCCCAGCACGCGCTCGCCATCGCACAGGCGCGCAACGAGGCAGTCGACCCCGCCGGTCAGCTTGCGCACCGCCGAGGGCATCTGCTCATGGATGCGCTTGCGGTCCCACCACTGCGGCGTGTCCATATCCAGGACCTGCGCCAACGGTCCGAGCGCCGCACGGTTGATCACAAAGTGACTGAACTCCGGTTCGTGCAGCGTGCCGACCAGGTGCTCGGCGCGCAGCGTCTCGCCATCCCGGGACAGACGGGCAAAAACCACCCGGTTCAGGCCCACTCCGAACTGCATCACCCGCAGCATCCGCCGCACGCGCAGCTCGCGGTTTTCCTCTTTCTCGAGCGCGCCAATTCCCTCTTCCAGCAGGTCGGCCCGCGGCATCAGGGCCAGGCGCGGCCGATGGGGCTCGCGCAGCCAGACCCGCCCGGGTATCTGCGGATCCAGCGGTTCACGATGGTAGACCGCGACGTCCGCGTTGAAACGCTCGATCACCGCACTGATCCGGTCCGCGGCCTCCTTGTCGGTCAAACCCATCAACCCGGCCAGCAGCGCGAGGTCGCGGTCACCGCGCGCGGTATCCATGCCGCGAAAGACCTGCCAGGCCACGGCACTCGCAACCATCACCTCAAAGGCCCGGTGATGTGCCGCATTTACGGCCCGCAGCGTCCCCTGCACCAGTTCCGGCAGCTCCATTTGTTCCGCCATCGCACGCGAGAGATCGTCCGTTGCGTACCCCAGTGCGGTGTAACTGGCCTCGTCCGGAAGCGCATTCAGCTCGAGGATCTCCATCAACCGGGCCAGGCGCGGCTCGCCCTCCACCAGCAGGGCGAGCAGGCCGAGCTGATTCAGCAGGGCGGCCAGGGCCAGTTCGCCCGGCTCGGTATCGTGGCGCTCGCCTGCGATTTCGGTCGCAATCATTGCCGCCAGCCGCGATTGCGCCGCCATCTCGCGATAAGCCTGCGGCTGGGTAACGACATCCTCGACGCGCGGCGCCGCACCCGCCTCCTGATGGACGTTCTGCAACCCCAGCATGGCGATGGCGTCCCCCACCGCGTGCACTTCCTGGCGCAGGCCGCGGCGCGAACGGTTTGCACGCAGGACCAGACGCAGGCTCAGACCGGGGTCGCGTTCGGCGTAACGCGCCAGTTCGCGCAGCGAGCGCTCAACCAGGGCGTCGGGGTCGGCAAACACCGCATCGCTCGCCTCGAGGATCGGCCATTCCACGGCCGCCAGGCGGGCGGCTTCGTCCATGTAGGGCGCGTCCTTGTCCAGGGACATGCTGTACCTCGCGCAGGGGAGTCGTTATGGTTATGCCCGTCACTATAGCAACTGCGGCACTGTGAACCGGTCCGCAGAACCCCTATTCGAGCCCACATCACGGGATCCCATCAGTGAAGCTCATTCTCGGTTTCATCATCGTGCTCGGCGGCGTGTTCGGCGGCTTCGTGCTGCACGGCGGCAACATGCTGGTGATCTGGCAGCCATACGAATACATGATCATCGGCGGCGCGGCCCTAGGGGCCTTCCTGATCGCCAACCCCTTCCGGGTCGTGATCACGGTCCTCAAGTCCCTTCCCCAGCTGCTGAAAGGCGGCGCCAAGTACTCGCGCGAAGACTACCTCGACCTGCTCGCGCTGATGTACAAGTTGTTCACCAAGGCCCGCAAGGAAGGCCTGATGGGCATCGAAGGCGACGTCGAGGAGCCCGAGGAAAGCGCCCTGTTCCAGGCGCATCCCCGGGTACTCAAGGACCATCACGCGGTCGAGTTCATCACCGACTACATGCGCCTGATCATCTCCGGCTCGATGAACCCGCACGAGCTGGACGCCCTGATGGACGTGGACCTGGAGACCCATCACGAGGAATCCGAGCGCCCCAGCCACGCAGTCAACCGCGTGGCGGATGCCCTGCCCGGCTTCGGCATCGTGGCGGCGGTGCTGGGGATCGTGAACACCATGGGTGCGCTCGGCGGCTCAATCGAACAAATAGGCATGAACGTAGCGGCGGCCCTGGTCGGGTCCTTCCTCGGCATCCTGCTGGCCTACGGCTTCGTCGGTCCGACCGCGGCCGCACTGGAGGCCCGATCCCAGGAAGAGGCGAAGTTTCTGCAGTGCATCAAGGCCTGCATCCTCGCCAATGTTCAGGGGTACAGCCCGCAAGTGGCGGTTGAATTCGGCCGCAAGACCATGGAAAGCGAGCTGCGGCCCGGCTTCTCCGAACTCGAGGAGCACGTGAAGGCGGCCTGAGGCCGTCCGGAACGCATCCATGGGCGTCGAGGACAAGACCCAGCCGATCATCGTCAAGAAGAAGGTGGTCAAGGCCGCTCACCACGGCGGTTCGTGGAAGGTGGCCTTTGCCGATTTCGCCACCGCGATGATGGCCTTCTTCCTGCTCCTGTGGCTGCTCGCCGCGATGGAGGCCGAAGATCTTGCCGGTTTATCCGAATACTTTCAGAACCCGTCAGCCTTCGAAGGCCGTGCACCCGTCCCCGGACAGGCGCCCGGGGACGGCACAGGAGTGGACCCGTCGATTATCGATTTCGAGGGCCTGCCAGAACTGATGGAAGACCCGGAATCCGTCGCTCCCCCCAGTGGCATCGACGATGAAACCCTGGACGACCTGGCCGAGGCGCGCGACCGTGAGGCCCTCGAGACACTGCAAAGGGCCCTGGAGGAAGCGGTCGAACAAAGCCAGGCGCTGGAGCCCTTCAAGGACCAGTTGCTGCTGGACATCACCCCCGACGGTCTGCGTATCCAGATCATCGATCGCGAGAACCGGCCGATGTTCGACAGTGCCAGCGCGCGGCCGCTGGAGCACGCCGACGCGATCCTGCGCGAACTGGCCAGCCTGATCAACAAGGTCCCCAACCGCGTCTCGATCACCGGACACACTGACGCGCGCCCGCTGCTGCGCCCGGACTACACCAACTGGGAACTCTCGGCTGATCGCGCCAACGCGGCCCGCCGGGCGCTGGTCGCCGGCGGTACCTATCCCGACCAGATCGCACGGGTCGTCGGGCTGGCCGCCAGCGTACCGTTCAACCGCGAAAATCCGGAGGACGCGATCAACCGTCGCATCTCGATCATCGTCCTTAACAAGGAGGCTGAGGAAGCGATGCGCGAAAGCCTCGAAAGCGAGGGCGTCCCGGCCGACAGCCTGGGGCCGGCAGACGACGACACCGACACGCCCGCCACACAACCGAACGAGCCCAACGGAAATGACCCAGCACCGTGACATCCCGCTGAACCTGATCACCGGTTTTCTTGGCGTCGGCAAGACCACCGCCATCCGTCACCTGCTCGCGCAGCGCCCGGAAGGCGAGCACTGGGCTGTGCTGGTCAACGAGTTCGGCGAGATCGGCGTGGATGGCGGGCTGCTGGCGGATACCGGCGTGGCCCTGGAGGAGATCCCCGGCGGCTGCCTGTGCTGCGTCTCGGCGCAGATGTTTACCGTCGGCCTGAACCGGCTGATCCGCAGCCAGAAACCCGACCGCATCCTGATCGAGCCGACCGGTCTCGGGCACCCGGCCCAGATCATCCGCACCCTGACCGAACCGCCCTATGCCGGCGTCCTCGATCTGCGCGCCACCGTGACCCTGATGGACGCACGCCACCTGGCCTCGCCCCGCCATCGCGAGCACCCGACCTGGCAGGACCAGATCGCCCTGGCCGATGTACTCCTGGCCAACAAGGCCGACCTCTACAGCGAGGATGACCGCGAGACGCTGCATGCATACGTCGCCGCGATGCCCTCGCCGCGCCCCCTGGTGGTCGAGACGACTCAGGCCCGCATCGAGCGCGAATGGCTGGACCGGCCCCGGCTGGAACGCGGCGGTGCCCTGTTCCCCGAGGCCCGCGCCTTCCTCGACGCCGCGACCGAATCCACGGACCATGACCATGACCATGACCATGACCATGACCATGACCATGACCATGACCATGACCATGACCATGACCATGACCACGACCATGACCATGCCGCTCCCGCGGCAGATGAATGGGTCACCATTGACACCCGTGGCGATGGCTACATCGGTCGCAGCTGGCTGATGCCCGAGGGGCAGATCGTCGACCACGCAACGCTCGCAGGCCTGGTCGACGGCTTTACCGGCGACCGGCTGAAAGGGCTGGTGGAGACCGACCAGGGCTGGCAACGCATCAACCGGGTCGCCGGTCACGGCGGGCTGGAGGCCATGGACCCGCCAGACCCCTTACTGCGCCCCCGCATCGAGGCCATCCTGCCGGAATCCGATACCACCGCCCTGGACGCCCTCGCCAAGGCATTCGAAGCCGCACACACCCCGAACACCTAACCCACCACCCGGTGCCAATCGACGCCTCGCAGGATGCGTTGAGCCCCGCGAAACGCATCAGAACGCACGCTACAGCAAAAGACGCCACCCCGAACGATGCGTTTCGCTTCGCTCAACACATCCTACAAGACCGACCAGGGCTGACGCCGCATCAACCGTGGGTGGCCACGACGGGCTCGAGCCGATGGACGCCCCGGACACGCCACGGCGCCCCCGCATCGAGGCCATCCTGCCGGAATCCGATACCGCCGCCCTGGACGCCTTCGCCCGGACACTCGACGCCGCACGCACCCCGAACCCCTGACCGGGCCCTCAACGCCAATGGCAGACGCTTCGCAGGCTGCGTTGAGCCCCGCGAAACGCATCAGGACGCACGGGTACACGGAAAGACGTCACGCCGACCGATGCGTTTCGCTTCGCTCGACGCAGCCTAGATGTCAGGCGACGCGAGCCAGGCGGGGTCGAGGAAAAACAAGAGGGTAATCACCGCCCCGATCAGGGTGACGGCATGCCGATAGCGGGCCTCCGGCACGCGGCGCACCAGGGCGATACCGAGCCGCGCGCCCAGGATCGCACCGGCCCCGACAGCCAGCAGCCCGGTCGCGACCACCTGCCCGCCCGCGATGTAGACCCCCACCGCCATCAGGGTCAGCACCGAGGAGAGCAGGTTCTTCACCGCATTCGCCCGCGCGAGATCCGTGATCCCCTGGCCACGCAGGATGGCCAGCAGCAGGATGCCGACCCCACCGTTGAAATAGCCGCCGTAGGCACAGCCCAGCCCGGCCCCCAATACCCGCAGCGGCCCCGAATGCGTCCGCGCGGCCTGATGCTGTAGCCAAGGGCCGAGGGCAAACAGCACCGTGGCCAGCAGCAACAGCCAGGGGATCAGCGCGCGGAACCGGGCATCCCCGGTCAGCAGCAGCACGGAGGCCCCCAGGGCCCCGCCCAGCACCCCCGCCAGCAGCAGGCCCCAGGCCAGCCCTCGGCCCAGCTCCTGCCACGCCCCGCGTAACTGCCGCCGATCCGCCAGCACGCTGGCCAGATAACCGGGCAGCAGGGCCGCGGTCCCCGTGGCATTCGCGGCCACCGGCGGCACGCCAACGCTCATCAGCGCCGGCAGGGTCAGGAAACTGCCGCCACCGGCCACCGCATTCAGCAGGCCGGCGAAGAACCCGGCGGCGAGGAGCAGCAACGCAACGCCGGAGGGCGCAAAGTCCATGCCGCGCGGTATCCCGGCTCAGACGACCTTGCGGTCACTGAACTCGGCGCGATAGAACCACTCGTTGCCCGGCAAGGAATTGGGGTTGGGAAACACGATGAAGCCCGGCTCCGGGGCACGCACCTCGGTGCCGTCGGCACGCGTACCGATCAGCTCGCCGGCCGCCAGCGGATCGAAGCTCTTCCACTCCCGCGCAAAGCGGTCATCCGGGTGGTCGCGGTCGATCACCTCGACCAGACGCAGCACCTCCGGACTGGCCTGGCCCGCGGTGGCCGGGGCCTCCAGCATGTCCAGATGCGCGAGGGTGTTGCGGATCGCGTTGTACGCCACCTCCGGCGCCTGCGGGTCGTCATGCTGGCCGCATTCCAGGGTCACGCCGTAGCCGCCCTGCGAGCGCATGTACTCGGTGGTGCCGATGCCGTAGCTGGGGTCGGTACTGAGCATCTGCGCGCGCTGGCTGGCGTTCGGGTTCTTCATCCGGCGCGCGACCCCGCGGGCGTAGGTATCTAGCCAGCCCTCGACCATGCGCTGCGGCCCCAGGCAGGCCGCCAGCGCCTGTTCCTCGGCCGCGTGCGTGAAGCCTTCCAGCTCGCCGTCATTATCGCGCGGGCCGAGCATGATGAACGGCTGCCCACCGGTGTGGAACGAGTGCAGATCCAGCAGCACATCATGCGCCGCCAGCAGCGGGCACAGCACGTTGGCGATGCGGTCCTCGAAGTCCTGTGGGTCGTCGGTCACGCGCAGATTGCGGTTCAGGTTGCGCTCGCCCATGCGGCTTTCCAGCTGATAGGCCAGCGGGTTGGTGCGCGGCACCAGCGTCAGTTGTCCGCGCAGCAAACGCCGCTGCCCCGACTCCAGCTCCGCGTGCAGGCGTTCGGTGGCCTGGGTGCCACAGGTCTCGTTGCCGTGCACCGCCCCCAGCACGATCAGACGCGGCCCCGGCTCCAGGCCGTGAAAGGTGATCGAACGCAAGGCAGTGGGACGGGACGGATCGGACATCGGGGCAGCTCCGGGCAAGAGACGGGCCTAAAGGCTACCGGAGCGGCCCAGGGGATGCCATGCGGGCATGCCTGACGACACTGACCAGCGGGGCCCCTCAGGGTGTCGGCAGGCCGGCATGCTTCGTCATCCAGGCATCCAGCGCCTCGATCTCCAGCGGCCGACTGTAGAGATACCCCTGACCCAGGGCACAGCCGCGCTCCTGCAGGAAGGCCGCCTGCTCCGCCGTCTCCACGCCTTCGGCGATCACCTGCATGTTCAGGTTGCGGCCCATCGCGATGATGGTGGCGGCGATCTCTCGGTCGGCGCTCTCGCTGGCAACGCCATCCACGAAGCTGCGGTCGATCTTCAGGACATCCAGCGGATAGGTCCTCAAGGCCGCCAGCGAGGAATACCCGGTCCCGAAGTCGTCGATGGCCAGCTTCACCCCCAGCGCCTTCAGCGCCACCAACCGTGCAATGGCCTGATCACCCTGCTGCATGATCGCGGTCTCGGTGATCTCCAGCTCCAGCTGGGCGGCCGGGAAGCCGGTCAGCGCCAGGATCTCCGCCACGCGATTGACGAAGTCGCTGCGCTGCAGCTGCACCGGGGACAGGTTGACCGCCAGACCGAAATCTCCGGCGCCGCGGTCCAGCAATCGGCGCCCGGCATCGCAGGCCTCGCGCAATACCCACTCGCCCAGCGCAACGATCAACCCGGTGTCCTCGGCGATCGGGATAAAGCGATCTGGCGGGATCATCTCCCCCTGTGCCGGCTGCCAGCGCAGCAGCGCCTCCATGCCGAAGGGTTGCCCGTCCTCCAGCCGCACCTGTGGCTGGAAATGCAGCCGCAACTCGCCGTTGTCGTCCTGCAGGGCCTGGCGCAGTCGGTTCTCCAGCTCCAGGCGCTCGTCGGCCGCGCGTGTCAGGGCCTGGGTATAGACACTCCAGGTCTGGCGCCCGGATGCCTTGGCCTGGTACATCGCCGCATCCGCGTGCTGGATCAGCGCGGTCACGGTGTCGCCATGATCCGGGTAGAGACTGATGCCGATGCTGCCATTCAGATAGACCGAACGCCCGTCCTCCAGCGTAAAGGGGCGCTCGAAGCTTGCCAGCAAACTGCGGGCGCAGCGCGCGATCTCGTCGTCGCTGTCCGGGTTCTCCGCCACAATCAGGAATTCATCGCCGCCCAGCCGACCCAGCACATGGGTTGGCCCCAGCACCCCGCGCAGACGCCGCGCGACCTCCACCAGCACCTGATCGCCCGCCGGGTGCCCCATGGAATCGTTCACGTTCTTGAACCGGTCCAGATCGAGATTCAGCACCGCAATCCGGTACCCATGCATGCGGGCACGCTCCAGCGCCTGCCCCAGCATCACCTGCAGCTGACTGCGATTGGGCAGATCGGTCAGGGCATCGTGTTGCGCCAGGTACTGCAGTTCATCCTCCGACCGGCGCAGCTCCGACATGTCGGTCAGTACGCCGGCGTAATGCAGGGCCTGGCCCTGCTCGTCATAGACGGTATTGAGGCTGAGCCACTGCGGGGCCACCTCGCCATTGCGCCGCCGGTTCCAGATCTCGCCCTGCCAGTGTCCCTCTCGCTGGAGCCCGCCCCACATGCGCTTGAAGAAATCGGCATCGTGTCGCCCGGACTGCAGGAAACTCGGGTTGCGACCCATCGCCTCGGCCTCGGAAAAACCGGTGATGTCGACGAAGGCCGGATTCACCGCGACGATCCGCGGGGTCAGGTCGGTGATGATGATGCCGTCCCGGGTACTCTCGAATACCGCCGCCATGCGCCGCAGGCCCAGCAAGGCCTGGCGCCGTTCCAGCGCCGCCCCCAGACTGGAGGCGACGATGCGCGCCAGGCTCTGGTCCGCCTCGGTCCAGCGCTGCGCGCGCCGCACCCGGTCGAGCGCGAGGAACCCGCGGTACTCGCCCTCCACGTACAGGGGTACCAGCAGCACAGCCTGGCTTTGCGAGGCCTCCAGGATCGCGCGTTCCTCATCCGGCAGCTCGCGGGTCAGCACATCGACCGCACCGCCGCCCTGCAGGATCTCGTGCCAGCGCGGCAGGACCGATTCCAGGCTCAGGTTGCGCAGCGGCGGCGGGCGAATCATCTCCTCGGTATCCGAACGCACCCAGTAGTAGCGGTGGATATCCAGGGCCTCGCGCACCGCGTGGTCCAGCTCGGCCACCAGCACATAAGCACGGTCGGCGCCAGCCTCCTGCCCCAGTTCGGCCAGCAGCCGGTGGATCACGCTGGCGGGGTTGTCCTCGCGCAACAGTTCCACGGTCAGCTCGGCGGCGGTCCGCAGCGCGCGCTCGCGCTCGCCGAGTGCCTGCGAGACGCGCAGCTTCTGCGCCGCCAGCCCCGCGATCTGGGTGAACTCGTCGATCAGCACCCGTTCGCCAGGGTAGGGTCCGCGTGACGCGCCGAGATAAATACCCAGGGTGCCCAGCACGCCACCGTCGGCATCCCGGAAGGGGAACGACCAGCAGGCGCCAAAGCCCGCCCCACGCACGAGATCGCAGAACCCGGCCCAGTTCGGGTGCGTCCCGCAGTCCTCGATGATCATCGGCTCGCCACTCCAGGCGGCCTCGCCGCAGGAGGCCATCCCCTGGGCAGCGCGGATCCGGCGGGTGGCACTGCGCAGCGGGTCCGGCAGCCGCGGAGCCGCCACGCCGTAGAGTTCCTGACTGTCGGCATCCAGCAGCATGATGCAGCCGTGCAGGTCAGGCGCCAGCGATTCCAGGCCCTTGACCACATCCTCCAGCAGGCGTGGATCGCGCTCCCCCGTGGCCAGGCGTGCCAGAACGTTCCCGCGCACCTCCTGAACGCGCTGGTCCAGCACCCGCCGGGTCACGTCCACCAGACTGCCGGACAGGCCCGTGGCCCGGCCCGCGGCATCCAGATTGACCTGGCCGCGCAGCTCCAGCCAGCACAGCGAGCCATCGGCCGCGCGCAGACGAATCTCGGCCCCCAGCCGGCCGTCGTCGGCCTCCGCGGCGCGCGTCAGCAGTCGCGCCGCCACACCGCGATCCTCCAGCGGCATGAACGACAGCATCTCCTCGCCGATCGACAATTCCACCGAATGGCCGGTGATGGCCGTCCAGGCCGGATTGAGGAAACGCCAGCAACCGGCGGCATCGGTCTCGAAGACGATATCGCCGGCGCGTTCGATCACCTCGCGGTAGCGCCGTTCGGACGCCGCCAGCGCCGCACGTTCCCGGCGCAGCCGCACGCGGGCATACACCTGGTCCAGCAGCATCGGCAGGGTCTTCAGATAGCCCTCGTGCTTGACCGTGTAATCCTCCACGCCCATACGCAGGGCACGCGCGGCGAGGTCCTCGGTGCCTTGCCCGGTCACCAGGATGGTCGGCAGGTCCAGTCCGCGGTCCTCGCGCACCAGGCGCGCCAGCTCGAGGCCGTCGATCCCGGGCAACCGGTAGTCCACCAACAACAAGTCAAAGTCCAGCTCCCCGGCGGCACTTTCCGGTAGCGCCGCCAGGGCCTCCTCGGCGGTGTGCACCGTCGCCAGCTGCACATGTGGGGCCGTGCGCGCCAGTTCGCGACAGGTCAGGCCGACATCGAATTCGCTGTGCTCGACATACAGCACCCGCAGCGGCTCACGCGCCTCGATCACCCGCAGCTCGCGCCGGGCGCAAGCATCCACCACCCGCCCCGGAAGGCGCTCCAGGTAGCCATCGGCCTTGGTCAGATAGTCATCGGCACCCGCGCGAAACGCCGCCACCACGGTTTCCTGTTCGCCGTGACCGGTGAGCACCAGCACGGCCTCGCCGCGTCCCGCGGCGTGCAGCTCGCTGATCAAGTCGAGACCGCTGCCATCCGGCAGGCGCAGATCCACTACCACGCAGTCGAAGCCATCCGCCCCGGTCAGCGCCGCGCGCGCCTCGGCCAGAGACCCCGCCGGGGACACGGCCGCGCCCGGCACCTGGCGTTCCAGGACGCGGCGCTGCAGATCGGCATCTGCCGAGTGATCTTCTACGAGCAGGATTCGCATGGGGTCTCGGGTTGCAAGGGGGCCGCGGCTTCAGACCGGCGGGTGGTTAAGCAGGCACCAGTAGAGCTCGACCTGCTCGGCGACCTGCACGAACTGGGCGAAATCCACCGGTTTGACAATGTAGGAGTTGGCGCCGCAGTCATAGGCAGTGGCGATGTCACGGTCCTCGCTGGAGGAGGTCAGCATCACCACCGGAATGCGCCGGAAGCGTTCGTGCGCACGGATACGCCGAAGCACCTCCAGTCCGTCCACCTTGGGCAGCTTGATATCCAGCAGGATCACCGCCGGCGGCGCGAGTTCGCCGCGCTCCCAGCGATCGAGAAACTCCAGCGCCTCCACCCCATCGCGCGCGGTCTCCAGCGGGTTGGAGAGGTTTCTCCGCTTGAAGGCGCGCTGCATCAGATCGATATCCACCGGGTTGTCCTCCACCACCAGGATGGAGGGCTGACGTCCGGCGTGGCTCATCGCGGGAACTCCACGTGGAAGGCGGCCCCCTCGCCCGGCGTGCCGTCGGCGCGGATCTCGCCGCGCAGCCGGTGGACTGCACGGCGCACCAGGGCCAGGCCGACGCCGGTCCCCGGATAGGCCTCGGCACGGTTCAGGCGCTGGAAGATATCGAAGATACGATCCCGAAACGCCATGTCAAAACCGATCCCGTTATCCCGCACCGTGATCCCGAGTGTAGCGCTGCGGGATTCGGCCTGCACCGTTACCTGCGGGGCCTCGCGCTCGGCACTGAACTTGAACGCGTTCTCCAGCAGGTTGCGCAGGATCAGGGCGACGCCATCCGGGTCGCTGACAAAGCAGAGATCGGGGTCGATCTCGATACTCACCTCGGCGCGCTCACGCAGTCCCGGATCCACCGACTCCAGCACCTCCTCCACCAGCGCGCGCACGCGGACGGTGCGCTCCTCCAGCGGCCGACGCTCCATGCGCGAGTAAGCCAGAAGATCCGAAATCAGCTCGTTCATCTGCGCCACGCCATTGCGGATATTGCTGAGGAAGGTGCGACCCTCGCCCTCCAGCTGCTCGCCGTAGTCCGCCTCCAGCAGCTGGCTGTAGCCCTCGATTCCACGCAGGGGTGCCTTCAGGTCGTGGGAGACGGCATAGGAAAACGATTCCAGTTCCTGGTTGAGCGCCTGCAGGGCCGCCGTGCGTTCCGCCACCCGCTGTTCGAGCGTGGCATTCAGGTTGCGCAGTTCCAGTTCGTTGCGCTTGAGCTCGGTCACCTCCAGCACCGTCCCCTGCACGTAATGCAGGCCGTCGGCGCGCTCGATCGGCGCCTCCATGGTGAGACTGAACCAGGCCTCCTCGCGCACCTCGGGCCGGGCCTTCAGGAGCAACCGCTGGGGCCCGGGCCGGCCGTCGGCGATCAGGGTCTCCAGCGCCGCGGAGAAGCGCGCCCCGTCCGCGGACTCGAGGTCGAAGAAATGGCGGGCAAACGACTCCAGCGTCGGCTTGCCGTAGTGGGCATCACAGCCCAGCAGCCCATACAACCGATCGGACCACCACAGCTCGCGGTTCTCCAGCAGGTACTCCCAGCTGCCCAGGCCAGCGTGGCGCTCGGCCTGACTCAGGCGATCCACCTGGCGCGCCAGGGCGGCCTCCGCCTGCTTGCGCGCCTCGATATTGCGCAGCGTCACCAGCAGCAGCTTCTCTCCGGCGATCTCGGTGACCTGCAGGTTGGCCTCCACCCAGAACCCGTGGCCGTCACGGTGCCGGGCGCGCCATTCGAACACCAGCTGTTCGCCACGCCGGGCGCGCTCCATCAGGGCCTTCTGGCGCTGAACGTCGAATCCGGTCTCGTCCGCGCTAAGATCGGCCACGTTGCAGGCCAGCAACTCGGCACGGCTGTAGCCGTACATCTTCTCGGCCGCAGCGTTGATCCCGATCAGGGCCTCGGTATCCAGGTCTTGCAGCAGGATCGCCTCCTGCACGTTGTCGAAGATCGCACGGAAGCGGGTCTCGGAATCACGCAGGTCCTGCTCGGCGCGCCGGCGTTCGGTCACGTCCACCAGCAGGCCATTGATACGGATCACCTGTCCGGACTCGTCACGGGTCAGCCAGGTCCGGTCTTCCAGCCAGACCCAGCCGCCCGGTCCGTCCCGCAGGCGATACAACTGGGTGTAACGGTCCGGGCCGCGCTCGATGTGCGCGGCGACCTCGGTCACGATGCGGTCGATATCATCGGGGTGGATCAGGTCGGCATAGTGCACCTCGCCGCGCAGCAGGGCATCGCGGGCGATGCCCCAGCGCTCGATATTCGGGGAGACAAAGGTGACCGGCCAGCCGGGGGTGGTAGCCCACTCGATGGCAACCACCGGGGAACGTTCAACAATCCCGGTAAGCCGGCGCGCCTCGCGCGATGCGCGGTCACGGGCCTTGAGGGGAAAATACACCAGCAGGAACAGGAGGATGGCCGTGACCACCACGTAGCCCCAGCCCTTGAGGGTCTGCAACTGCCCCAGCAGCTCCAGATCGTCGACCATCAGCAGCAGGGCCCGGTCGGACAGGGCGATCCAGAGCAGCCCGACAACCAGATACAGCACGGCGACGAGTAACGCGGTGCGCCCCGCGCTGGGTCTCCAGCTACCCTTGTTGCCTCCCGCCATGCCATTCCTCCGACCGCCATGGAGACGCGGCCGGCATTCCCTGCCCGCCAGCTGTCCTGTCTCGAGCATCGACCACCCGTGGCCCAAGCGCAACCCAGGTCTGGCGGGGCCGGATTGCGGGCTTCGGAGCGCGGTTCGAAAATGGTATTCTTCGCCGCTCCCGCAAGCGGACGCAGCGATGTTCAAGCAACTCGAAGGCGAGCCCCGTGGCGAGCGCCACCCGACCCCAGTGGTCCTGGATCGCCTGAAGCTCAATGCCGGCGGGCTGATCCCCGCCATTGCCCAGCAGCACGACACCGGCGAGGTCCTGATGCTGGCGTGGATGAACCGCGAGGCCCTGGACGAGACCCTGGCGACGGGACGCGTCTGCTACTACTCGCGCTCGCGCCAGGCGTTGTGGCGCAAGGGCGAGCAGTCCGGGCAGGTGCAGCAGCTGCATTCGCTGCACCTGGACTGCGACGGCGACACCCTGCTGCTGAAGGTCGACCAGACCGGCCCCGCCTGCCACACGGGGCGGCGCAGCTGCTTCTACCTCCAGGTCGGACAGGACACCGTCGTGGTGACCAGCGATCCCGAGATCGCCCCCGAGACGCTGTACGGCAAGGACACCGGGCAATGAGCGCGGCCCGGACCCTCAGACTGCACAACACCCTGGGCGGGCGCGACGAGCCGTTCGTGCCCCAGGACCCGGAGCGGGTGACGCTCTACGTCTGCGGCCCCACCGTGTACAACCGCGTGCACATCGGCAACGGCCGGCCGGTGGTCGTGTTCGACGTGCTGTTCCGCGTGTTGCGCGAGCTCTACGGCCCGGATCACGTGGTCTACGCCCGCAACATCACCGACGTCGACGACAAGATCAACAAGGCCGCCGCCGACAACGGCGAGCCCATCGCCGCGCTGACCGAACGCTTCACCCGGGCCTTCCACGAGGACATCGCCGAACTCGGCACGCTCAAGCCGACCCTCGAGCCGCGCGCGACCGAACACATCCAGCCGATGATCGAGCTGATCGAACGCCTGATCGAACGCGGCCATGCCTACGTGGCCGACGACCACGTGCTGTTCGACGTGACCTCCTACCCGGACTACGGCGCCCTGTCCGGGCGCTCGCTGGCGGACATGCAGGCCGGCGCCCGGGTCGAGGTCGCCGACTACAAGCGCCACCCCGGCGACTTCGTGCTGTGGAAGCCGGCCGCGGCGGGCGAGCCCGGCTGGGAGAGCCCCTGGGGCACGGGCCGCCCCGGCTGGCACCTGGAATGCACGGCAATGATCCGCAGCCACCTGGGCCCGATGATCGACATCCACGGCGGCGGCCACGACCTGGTCTTCCCGCACCACGAAAACGAGATCGCCCAGGGCTGCGCGGCCGAAGGCTGCCACGAGCACGGTACCCACTACGCCCGTTACTGGGTACACAACGGGCACCTGACCATCGACGGCGAGAAGATGTCCAAGTCGCTGGGCAATTTTCGGCTGCTGCACGACCTGCTGCAGCACTACCCCGGCGAGGTCCTGCGCCTGGCACTGCTGTCGCGCCACTACCGTGCCCCGCTGAACTTCTCCGAAGAGACCCTGACCCAGTCGCGCAACAGCCTGAATGGCCTGTACCGCGTACTGCGCGATGTGGCCGACATCGAGGCCGACGACATTGCTGCCTCCGACACGGCCGTGTTCGCGGCGTTGCTGGATGACCTGAACACCCCCGCCGCGATCACCGCGCTGCACCGCATGAGCGACGCCCTGGCAACAGCATCCGACGATGCCGAACGGGCCCGCCGCAAGGGTGAACTGCTGGCGGGCGCCGCCCTGCTGGGTCTGCTGCAACAGGACCCAGCCACGTGGTTTCAGGGCGACGCCGGGGACGATGACCTGGCCGCCTGGGTGGAGGAGCGCATCGCCGCACGCAAGGCCGCGCGCCAGGACCGCGACTTCGCCAAGGCGGATGCCATCCGCGACGAACTCGTCGCGCGCGGCATCGAGCTGGAAGACACGCCGGATGGCACGCGCTGGCAGCGCGCCACCTGAAGCCGATGCATCTGCGCCCCTGGCTCATGCGATTGACGCTGGTTCTGGGTCTGCTCCTGCCGGCCGGCGCGCTCGCCCACCCGCATGCGTGGATCGACCTGCGCATGGGGCTGGTCTTCGACGATGCCGGCAACCTGGCGAGCATGGAGCAATCCTGGCGCATCGACCCGACCTACAGCCACATGCTGCTGGAAGACCTGACCCGGGACCTCGACGGTGCCACCGGCATCGATGCGGCGCTGGAACACGCCGCCGAACGCATGCTCGGAAACCTGGCTGCCTATGACTACTTCACCGAACTGAACCTGGGCGACGAGCGCCTGGACGTGCCGCAGGCCCGCAACGCGCGCCTGACCCTGGAGGACCGGCGCCTGCACCTGCGTTTCGAGCTGCCGCTGGACGAACACGACATCACCGCCGGTGACGCCTTCACCTACCGCGTCTTCGACCCGGAATACTGGATCGAGATCCGGCACGATCCGGACGACATCGTCTTCGTGGAGAATCGACCCGGTTGCGAGGTCGCCGTCACCGAGCCCCGACCGGACCCGCAGCTGATCCGCTACGCCGCCACCCTGGAACGTTCGGACCGCAGCCCGGTCAACGACCTGGGCCGTCACTTCGCGGAAACCGCCACGCTGGAATGCGACTGAGCCTGGTGCTGCCGCGCGATCGGACGCCACGCACACCACACCGCAGACTGAGTGTTATACAGTAACGCCATGCGCACCGACCAAGACCTGTTCCGACGCCCTTCCCTCAACCTGCTACTTCTGTTGCTGGCCCTGCTGTTTGGCGGCTCCGGACTCGTGCAGGCCGAGACCGGCCACCCGCTGGGCGCCCCCACCGGGGCGCCCGCCGAACGCGACGCGCCCGCCAGCGGCAATCAGGCGCCAACCCCACTGGTTGAGCCCCCGAGCCACCTGGAACGCCTGACCGGCTGGATGCTGCAGACCCAGCGGCAGTTGCACCGCAGCCTGACCGAGGGCCTGCACGCCCTGCGCGACGGTCCGACCACACAAACCGCCGGGGCGCTCATCCTGGTCAGCCTGCTCTACGGGATCTTCCACGCCGCCGGCCCCGGCCACGGCAAGGCGGTGATCAGCGCCTACCTGCTGACCCAGCCGCAGAACCTGCGGCGCGGCATCCTGCTATCCACCGCCTCCGCGCTGGCGCAGGGCGTCACCGCCATCGCCCTGGTCGGTGTGTTGATCGGCCTGTTCGGCTGGCTGGCCCGCGACACCCTGGGTCAGGTACGCACCCTGGAGATCGCCAGCTTCGCCCTGGTCGCGCTGCTCGGGCTGTGGCTGATGGTTCGTGCCCTGCGCCATGCGTGGCGGCTGCATCGCGCCCACCGCGCTCAAGCCCACGATCACGATCACGATCACAATCATGCGCACGAACACGACGCGCACTGCGGCTGCGGCACCCCGCACCACGTGGATCCCAACCAGCGTGGTACCTGGTGGGGCACGGTGCTGGCCGTCGGCATTCGCCCCTGTTCCGGCGCGGTGCTGATCATGGCGGTCTCCACCGCCCTGGGCCTGGCCTGGGCTGGCGTGGCCGCCGTGCTGGCGATGTCACTGGGCACGGCGGCGACGGTCTCGGTGCTGGCGACCCTCGCCGTCTCCGCGCGTGACTGGACCCGTCGCTGGCTGGGCCCGACGCGCATGGGCCGGCTCACCTACATTGGGCCGTCCCTGGGCCTCGCCGGGGGCGGCGTGATCGCCCTGATCGGTCTCAGCCTGGTCCTCGGCGCCATCGCCTACCAGCCCGTTGCCCACCCGCTGGGGATTCGCTAGGTTTGATCCCTCGACAGGTTGTCCACGGGGCCCCGCTTGCCCCGGATGGACGCCTCCTCTAACGTCCGGGTCATCGGACCCTAGCGCGCGAGGCCCTCATGTCGTCGACCACCATCACCCCGGAACAGGCCCCCACCCTGCCGGCGCTGTTCCGCACCCGGGTCTCCATGAGTCGGGATGCCCCGGCCTATCGCCACTTCAGCGCCGACGACCAGACCTGGAAGCAGACCACCTGGGGCGAAATGGCCGCGATGGTGGATCGCTGGCAGGCTGCGCTGGCGCGCGAAGGTTTCAAGCCCGGGGAACGCGTTGCGCTGATGCTCGGCAACTCGCGCGAGTGGGTCGCCCTCGACCAGGCCGCCAGCGAACTGGGGCTGATTACCGTGCCGCTGTACACCGACGACCGCCCCGACAACGTCGCCTACATCATTGGCCAGACTCAGGCCCGCCTGCTCTTGCTGGGCGAGAGCATGCACAACCGCCGCCTGTCCGAACACTTCGAAAACATGCCCTCGCTCAAGCGCATCGTCTGCCTGGGCCACACCGAAGGCGAGCCCGATGACTCGCGGGTGATGGACCTCGACCGCTGGCTGGAGCGCGGCGACCCCGACCACGTGCATCGCCCGGACCTGGACCCCCTGGGCCTGGCGACCATCGTGTTCACCTCCGGCACCACGGGGCGACCCAAAGGCGTGATGCTGTCGCATCGCAATATTCTCGACAACGCCCAGGCCTCTTCCACCGCCGGACCGCTGTCGGATACCGACCGCTTCCTCTCCTTCCTGCCCTTGTCCCACATGCTGGAACGCACCGGCGGCTATTACATGCCCATGCTGATCGGCGCCGAGGTCGCCTTCGCGCGCTCTATCCAGGGTCTGGGCGAGGATCTGATGTCCGTGCAGCCCACTGTGCTGATCTCGGTCCCGCGCATCTACGAACGCGTGCATGGCCGCATCCAGGCCGGCCTGAAGGAGAAATCCGCGATCGGCCGTGGCCTGTTCAAGGCCACGGTGGCCATTGGCTGGCGCCGCTTCGAATACCGGCAGGGCCGTGCATCCTGGTCCCCGGGCTTGTTGCTGTGGCCCCTGCTGGAGCGAATCGTGGCACAAAAGGTGCTGAATCGCCTGGGCGGCAAGCTGCGCTTCGCCGTATGCGGCGGCGCGCCGCTGCCGCCACCGATTGCCCGCTTCTTCATCGGCCTCGGCCTCCCGGTACTGCATGGCTACGGCATGACCGAATCCAGCCCGGTGGTCAGCGTCAACACCCCGGACGACAACCTGCCCGCCTCCATCGGCAAGCCCCTTCCGGGGGTCGAAGTAAAGATCGGCGAAATGGACGAGCTGCTTACCCGTTCCAGCAGCGTCATGCTTGGCTACTGGAAGAACGAAGAGGCCACCGCCTCCACGATCGACCAGGATCACTGGCTGCACAGCGGGGATCAGGCACGAATCGACGACGATGGCCGCATCTTCATCACCGGACGCCTGAAGGACATCCTCGTACTGACCAATGGCGAGAAGGTCCCACCGGCGGACATGGAGATGGCCATCGCCCTGGATGCCCTGTTCGATCAGGTCATGGTGGTCGGCGACGGCCACTCCTTCCTGAGCGCCCTGGTGGTCCCCGAACCCGAGGCCTGGGCGACCTTCGCCAAGGACCACGACCTCGACCCCATTGCCGCCGGACGCCTGTCGCGTGCTACCGAGCGCGCCCTGCTCCAGCGCATGCAGTACCAGCTACGCGACTTTCCCGGCTACGCCAGGATCCGCCACGTCCACGTGGTGCACGAACCCTGGTCAGTGGACAACGGCATGCTGACCCCGACCATGAAGCTCAAGCGCCCGGTCATTACCAAGCACTACGCCAAAGCCATCGAGGCCATGTACGCCGGCCACGACTGATCTTTTTCTGTCGGTCGCCACGAAGCGCACGAAGGCACCCAAAAACGAAAAAGGCCCCGCAGCGCAATGCCGCGGGGCCTTGAGGGGCGCGCCAGGCGCGCTGCCGGCTCAGATGAACAGGCAGATATCGGACTCGCCGGCGAACTCGAAGAACGCGGCGGCCCCGGCGTATTCCACGCCGTCGATGAATTCGCTGGTGTCCATGTCGAACAGGTCCACCGTCATCTGGCAGGCAATCATGCGTACCTCGGCCTCCAGGCACAGCTCGCGCAGGTCGCCCAGATCGGAGACGCCCTTCGCCGCCATCTTTTTCTTCATCATCACGGTCATCATCTTCTGCATGCCCGGCAGGGCCTGCAGAAGCACCGGCATCGGCATCGGCATCGGCATGCCCGGATTGCCCAGCGAGGTCACCTGCAGATCCAGTTTCTTGCGCAGCAGTTGCAGGCCATAGAAGGTAAAGAACACCTCGCAGTCGTAGCCCAGAGCGGCCGCCGTGGAGGCGAGGATGAAGGGCGGATAACCCCAGTCCAGGCTACCCTTCGTGGCAATGATGGCCATCTTCTTTTGATCACTCATTTCTACTTTCTCCTCCAGTGGTAACAGGAATCGGATCCGCCACAGCCCCCTGCGCACGATCCGTCCCCAGTTGGTTAAAGCCCGTGGGTGTCGGGGCGGGAGAGCCTACTGCTCCGACGCCCGACGCCCCCTGCGCCAGTCTCGGATCAGTGCACACCCGGCACAAACCCCCAGCGCTGCCATGCTGGCCCATACCGAGATGGGCACCAGGATCATGGCCAGCGCGAACATAAGCCACGCCAGTATGGTCATCGTTCTCCTCCTGCACAACATTAGCGGCCGGTAATCGCACCCGCTGGTCGTGCTGCTTGCTGCGAGCCGGCGCAGGAGGAGGCATCATGCCTGCCCCTACCCCTAGCGCCTCTCCGGCGCCTCCGGCTCGGCGTAATCGCGGGGCGCATCCGTGCCCGGCGTCGGGTCAGGGACCGGGGCTTCCGGCTCCTTCGGGTTGTAGACATCGCTGGCCGAGGCCCGCCCGCCCTGGCGCGAGACCGGGCTGGCATCCACAAACTGGTTGTTCAGGCGCTGGATGTAGGCCTCGGCGCGGTCGCGCAACTGATGCAGGCGGCCGATCATCCGCCGTCCCAGACCCAGCGGTGCTCGTCCCATCATCGGGCGCCAGGGACGCGTGTTCTTCTCGAAGGCCGCGCGCCAGTTACCGGCGGGGGTCTCGGTCGGCAGCGTCCGCGCGATGCGGCGCGCCAGCCAGCGGCGATTGAAGAAGTGAATCCCGCCGAGCACGATGGCCAGCACCACGATGCCAAAGACCGTCAGCAACGGGCGCTCGCCCATGGACTGCCAGACGCTGCCATCGGTCCACGGGGCCACACCACCAGTCCACTGGTAGCCAATCAGGCCCAGGATCACCGCGACCACCGCGAACATCCCGGCGTCGAACTGCATGACACGGCGGCGCCAGCGTGCGAGCGCACGTTGCAGCGCCGGCATGACGTCCATCTCGATGGATTCGGCGATCGCCTGCAGCGAGCCAAGGATCCGGTAGGAACGCGAGGAACTGATCTCCTGGATCTTGGCGTGGATCTCCTGACGGTCGCGCCGGGATTTTTCCTCGTAGCGCTCGCGCACCTGAGGATCGCCGATCTCGACCGCCGCACTCTCGTTGTACAGGCAATAGAAGCGCCCGGTGGCATTGCCCTGACGCACCACGGCGCGCTGCCAGGCGGAAACAACCTCTTCCAGGTTGTCCTCGCGCCAGGTGGTGTCGATCTGGTTAAGGATAAACACCAGTTTGGTGAAATCATTGCGTTCGGCGACGCGATTGACCAGGTGCTCCAGGGTGTCGCGCATCGCGCCCGGTTCCGGGTGGCGGGCATCGAAGAACACCAGTACCAGGTCGGACAGATCGATGATGTGGTCGGTCAGCTGCAGGATTGTCGCGCGCTGCTCGTCGGCATCGAACCCGGGAGAGTCGATGATGATGCGCCCGCGCAGATGCTCCGCGCGCGCGGTCTTCATCGCGAGGAAATGATCCACCGTACGCCCGCCACCGTCGGTGATGCGCTCGATCTCGTCGGATACGCGATAGAACGGGAAACGCGGATCGCCGTCCAGCGCGAGCCCCGGCAGCTCCTGCACGTGCTCGCTTCCGCCGTAGCTGATCACGGTGAACTTGTCGTCTACCGCCTGCGAACCGCTGCGCTGCACGGTGGTGCCCACGTATTCGTTGATGAAGGTGGACTTGCCGGCCGAGAACGTCCCCAGCATGGCGATCATCGGCCACCAGGAGATGGTGAAGGCGTAGGAGTCTTCGGTGGGATCCAGCAGACCGGCCGCATAGCCGACCCGGTCCAGATCACGGAAGGGGTCGACCACCCCCTTCAGGACCGGATTCTCTTCGGCAAGGCGGTCGCTGAGCAGCTTGAGCTGCTTGCGTACCCGAGGGCCAGGACGATTGAACATGCGGACTCCGTCAGTCGAAACGCGTGATCAGCGCGGGTAATACGGCCCCGGCGAACCCCGGACCGGACCGCTCTGATCGGTGAATGGGTTGAACATGTTCATCATACCCATGGGCGCCCCCACATTGCGATTCAGACTCCACATGTCCTGTTGCATGCCCGTGATCGCGCCCGCCATCACGCTGGTATCGCGCGTCATCGAGCCGATATTGGCATCCATCGAGCGCGTATTGCCCGCGATCACCGCCACTTCCTCGTTCATTACCCGCATGGTGTTGTTGATGTCCGTCATCTGGTGGTCCATCGAGGCCATGTGCCCGGCGATGGTGGACATGTCGCGATCGACCACCTGGGTCATCTGGGCGATCTCCTGGGTCAGCTGGCTGACATCCCGCGTCAGGCTGGTGATCAGCCAGAACCCGTAGATGGCCAGGACCACGAAGGCCAGCAAGGCGGCGTACACAATCAGCTCCACACGCCGGGAGCGGGCATCCGCCTTGTCCGCCTCGTCGCGGACCCTGTTGAAATCACTGTTGCTCTCGTCGCTCATTGAACGCCCTTGGTCGATGCATGGAAACGGGTTCGATACCCCCGTCAGAAGGCGCCGACGGCGGCGCGGTCAATGATTTCCTCCAGTGATTCCTTCACAAAAATGGCCTGCTCGCGCAGATCCTCGGGCAGCGGCCGCCCTCCGTGGATCATCGGCTCCAGATCCAGCGTCATCAGCCACAGATTGCCCTCGGCATCTTCCTGCAGCACGATCCGGCACGGCAGATACGCAGCCATCGCCGGGCTGTGGCGAACCATCTGCGCGGCAATCGCCACATCACAGAACATATAGATCTTCAGGAACGGAAAGTCCTCCCCGGTAACGCTGCGTACCTCCTCCCCCATCGGCAATTCGCCGACGTTGCGGAGATTCAGCTCGTTGGCCACCAGCCGCAGAATATCCTCGACCTCGTCGACCGCCAGGCCCGCGTCCACCTTGCGCTTGTAGACCATGGCCTCCGCGGCGTCGCCGGTCTCCAGCACCGTGCGGGCCATCTGCGAATAGACCTTGGGCGCTTGAGAATCCAGCGAGCGGACCTGACCGAGGTAGGGCTCGAAAGCAAAAATGGCATACCCCACCCCAATCAGTGCCAGCAATCCGATCACGACCAACGCATTGCGTATGAAGCGCATGAAGCTCTCCTGCTCGGTGCCCGCCGTCCGGTGATCACCGGACGCGACACATTATTGTTTCTTGCGGCGGTTGCGCCCGAACAGGGCTACAGCCAGGGCATCCAGCTCGGCGGCGGCCTTGCCGCGGGGCTCCAGTTCGCGCACCGAGAGCCCTTCGCTGAAGGAACGGCGAAAGGCCATGCGCTGCTTCAGCCGCGGCTTCAGCAAGCGGACCCCCTCGATCTGCTGCAGCGCCTCGTGCGTCTCGTCGGTCTCGCGCACGGCCTGGTGCGTATCGGCACGATTGATGAATGCCAGAATCTCGGGACGATCACGCGACCCCCGTTGCTCCTGAATGCGCTGAACGAAGCGATAAGTCGACCAGACGTCCGCCTGGCTGGGCGGCACCGGGATCAGCACACGGTCGGCACCCTCCACCGCTGTCATCAGGGAGGCCATGTCCGACGCACCGACATCGATCAGCACCTCGTCGTAATCGCCCGCGCGGGAGCGGACCGCATCGAGATCACTGACCCCGTCCAGCGCGGGTTCGTAGCCTTCCTCGTGGCGCACCTCCAGCACATCGCTGAGGGTTCGCTGCGGATCCAGATCCACGGTCAGGGCGCGACGACGCCCCTCCAGCAACCACAGGGCCAGGTTAAAGGCCACGGTACTCTTGCCGGTACCACCTTTCAGATTGGCGACGACGGTCTGCATGGCGTCTCCTTCGAGCATTGCGGATTGGCGGCTACGCGCAACCCACCAATCCGCACGGCTCCGAAAAAAAGGGGCCTGCCCGACACCGGGCAGGCCCGAACAGCGACGGGCTTAGTTGCCCTGGCCCTGCTGCTGCGGCATCTGACCCTGCGGGCCATAGCCCCGCGGGCCGTAGCCCGGACCGTAGCCGTAGCCCGGGCCGTAGCCATAACCCGGATGGCCGTAACCCTGACCATAACCCCGGCCGTAGCCATCCCCATAGCCATGACCGTAGCCGTGGCCGCGGCCACGACCGCTGGCGGAGAAGTCAAAGTTACCGTCACCCATCATGTCACCCATCATGTCGCCCATGCCGTAATTACGACCGGAGCCGTAACCGGGGCCACCGAAGAACGGCATGCTCGGGCCATAGCCGTAGCCCGGGCCATAGGCGCCGGGGCCATACCCGTAGCCGGGGCCGCCCCACTGGGCGGAGGCCATCATCGGGGCGGCCAGGCCACCCAGGGAAACGGCGAGAACTGCTGCTTTGACCAACTTGTTCATGGTGCTACCTCCTGAAGGAGTCATGCCCTCAATTTGAATGCGTGTACGCGGGGAGGGCTTCCCGAATGCACGCCTTACTGGTCAGGGGAACGGGAAACCGCCCATCCCCCAGGGGAAGACCGAAGACGGCCCGCCCATGCCCGGGTAACCGGACTGCCCCGGATACCCGTATGGATAGCCCCCCGGCATCCCGCCAGGGGTGTGGAACGACGGAGCACCCGGTGTGCCGTACGGGTGTTGCGGCCCGTAGCCGCGGTACGCCGGAGCGTGCTGCGGCGGGCCTGGCGCATCCCGCGATTCGCCCCGCCGTGACGGGTCGTAATCGCGGTCCGGAAAACGCCCGCGCGGGCGTTCCGGGGCCGACCGCTGCACCTCCGGCGTACCAGAGGCCCAGGGGTTGTGGCGATCACTCGCCGCCAGGTCGGCGGCCGGCAACAGAAACCCCGTGGCCAGCAATACCCCGAGTATCGGGGCGTTTCTGACCCGCCTGCGTTTCGGTTGACCGGACTGCCTGCCCTGCATGGCGAACTGCCTCCGTCTGGCTTCCACTCCGACGGGCACCAGCGCCCGTCGGCATGCGATCCCCGATCCGAAGATCAGTACTCGCCTTCTTCCTGCATGGATTCACGACGCTCCTGCATCATCTCCATGCGGCGCTCACGCTGGCGCTCCATCTCTTCCTCGTACGCCGCACGTCCGGCTTCCATCGCCTTTTGACGCGCTTCGCGCATGGCTTCCATCTCTTCCATGCGCTCCTGGCGCTCGGCGTGCTGGGCCTGGATGCGCTCACGCATCTCTTCTGGCATGTCTTCCGGCAGGTTGTCCGGATCGAACTGCTGCATCTGGCCGTAGCCCTGACGCTGCTGCATGCCATAGCCCGGCTGCATCATGCCCGGATGGCCGAAGCCGCCCTGCTGCGGACCTGGGCCGTAACCGGGGCCATACCCCGGGCCGTATCCCGGACCATAGCCCTGATGGCCGCGACCATAGCCCTGGCCGTACCCATCACCGTGACCGCGCCCGTAGCCATGACCCTGACTGCGCCCGGACATGCCGAAGCTGAAGTCACCGGAGCCTTCACGCTGCTGCATCATCCCGCCACCGGGGTGTGCGCCCATGCCGGAGCCGTACGGGGCATGCCCGTAGGGGCCGGGCACCGGGCCCTGCTGGCCCATCGCCGGACCCTGGCCGTAGCCCTGACCCTGGCCCTGTTCCTGGGCCTGGGCGACGCCCAGGGCCAGCACGGATGCCACGGCGGCACTGGCCAGCGTGGTACCAATCATTCGGGAATTGAAACGCTTCTTCATTGCGAACCTCCTCGAGGTCTTGCTTGCATGTTCACTTGAGTCGAATCCCACGTCGGGTGCGGCCCTTGCCGGGTGTACCCGACTTGCCGCTCCCCTTGGGGGTGCTGCCGCTGTCCTTGCGGCCGGTCTTGCTGCTCGTGGTGCCGGTCTTGCTTGTCCCGCCGGCCTTCTTGTTGGATGCCGTCGACGCGCGCTTGTTCGCGCTCGCGCTGCCCGTTTTCCGGGTTCCGGTGCCCTTGCTGGTGCTGCTTGCGCGTCCTTGCGTGGCGTCACCGGACACGGACGTGTCGCCGGGGGGCTTTCTCGCGGCTGCGGTGGACTTGCCCTTCGCGCTTACCGAGGTGCCCGCTGGCGACTTCTTCGTAGCCTTGGTCCCCGCGGTATCGCCAGCACCCCGCGTGGAGCCGGCTTTCCCGGCACGCGACCCGACCGGGGTAGTCGATGCGGTCGTCTTGCCTGCCCCGGCGCGGGACGTGGTCCTGGAGGTGGCCGCCTGTTTCGCAGTCCCCGCGTCGGGCTTCTCAGCCTGAGCGCGGCTGGACGGCACGGCACCGGCGTCCTGGGCTCCGGCATTCCCGGTGGCGGGGGTGGAAGCCGCTCGCTCTGGGGTGCCGGTCGCCTCAGGTGCCTGCGCAACAGGGCCTGACGGCTTCGAGTCCGCCGACGGGTTTTCCGAACGGGACTGCGGAGTCGCCGCAGCCCCGCCGGAACCCGTGCCCGACGCGCCACCGCTCCCCGGGGCACCGCCCGTCGGCCCGCCAGGCCCGGCGGAGGGACCGCCCGATCCGCCGCTGGGCGGCGGGGGGCCGCCATCGCCATTGCGGCGGCGTTCAATGAAAGACCGAATCAGGCGCCCCAGGGCGAGCGCCAGGTCGCGCAGGCCCTCGATGAAAGCCACGACCAGGCATTTGAGATAAAGCCCCGCGTATTGCACGACCTGGGTGACCGGCCCGCCCTCGCGCGGGCCGAACAGGTCATTCCCCTCGCCGGATGCCCCCGGAGACGCACCATGGGTCGGGCTGGCCGTCACACCGGCATGCACAGCATGGCCATTGCCATTGCCACAGCCCGCCGTGGCCGCACCGTCCTCGTCCAGGCTGGTCGGGCAGAAGGCACGGCGGCCGGAGATACAGCCCAGCGGGATCACCACCAGGGTCAGCAGGGTGGCCACCACCGTGCCGAACATCAGCGAGATCGCCATGCCCTGGAAGATCGGATCGAACAGGATCACGCTGGAGCCGGCCAGCAGGGCCAGCGCGGTGATGATGATCGGACGGGTACGCGCCTGGCAGGCCAGGATCATCGCGTCGCGCACGTCGTGGCCCTCGTCCACCGCCTGGCGACCGAAGTCCACCAGCAGGATCGAGTTGCGGACAATAATCCCCGCGAGCGCGATAAAGCCGATCATCGAGGTCGCGGTGAATTCGGCGTTCATCAGCCAGTGGCCGGGAATAATGCCGATCAGGGTCAGCGGGATCGGGGCCATGATGATGCCCGGCAACACGAAGTTGCCGAACTCCCAGACCACCAGCATGTAGATCAAGATCAGCGCGATCGCGAAGGCGATCCCCATGTCGCGGAAGGTCACGTACGTCACCGTCCACTCGCCGGCCCATTCGAAGGCGGTCGAGCCATCATTGGGCGGCGGCCCCAGCCAGTGCGGCTGCACCTGGCTGCCATCCGGAAGACGGTAGTCCTCCAGCTGTTCCTGGACCTCCAGCATGCCGTACACCGGCGCGGCCAGACGCCCGACCACCTCGCCGGTCACGTACTCCACCGGACGCAGGTTCTTGTGGTAGATCGGCTCGTCCTGCGGGCGCTGGACGAATTCGCCCAGCTCGGCCAGCGGGATCGACCCGCCCTGCCGGGTGGAGATCGGCAGCATCTCCAGCTGCCGGATGTCATTGCGCGTTGCCATCGGCAAACGCATCTCGATCAAATGCGGCTCGACCAGCGACTGCGCCTTTACATCGCCCAGGATCTGCCCGCCGATCGCGGTCTCCAGGGTTCGATTGATGGTGTCCACGGTCACACCGCGGCGCAGCGCCTTGTCGCGATCCACATCGAAGTGCCAGACGTTGTGTGGCGCCTGCAGGAAGCTGTCCACATCGGCCACGTGCTCGGCACCGGCGAACATGCCCTCGAGATCGCGGGCTACAGCGCGGCGGGTGGCAGCATCAGGGCCGTAGATCTCGGCGACAATCGACTGCAGCACCGGCGGACCCGGCGGCATCTCGACCACCTGGATGCGCGCGCCGGCCGCCTCGGCCAGCGGGGTCAGGCGTTCGCGCGCCTCGGTGGCAATATCGTGCGAGGTCCGGCTGCGGTCGCCCTTGTCCACCAGCTGCACCTGGATGTCCCCCTGCCAGGGTTCGTTGCGCAGGTAGTAGTGCCGCACCAGGCCGTTGAAATTGAACGGCGACGCGGTCCCGACGTAGGACTGCAGAGCCACCACCTCGTCCATCTCGCGCAGGGCGCTGGCCATGTCGTGGCTCAGCGTCGCGGTCTCGGTCAGGGCCGTGCCCTCGGGGAAGTTCACCATCACCTGGAACTCGGGCTTGTTATCCAGGGGCAGCATCTTCACGCGGACGTCCGTGGTCATGAACAGGCTGACCATCAGGAAGAAGATCACGATGACGGCGATCAAAAAGGCGTAGCCGCGCACCCGGTTGTCGGCCAGCCCCGGGATTACCGTGCGGTAGAACCGCCCCAGCTTTTCCGCCTGGCGATGTTCCTTGTCGGTGGCCTTTTCCAGATACGCCATGCTCGGACGCAGGCGCTGGGTGAGCCACGGGGTGAATACAAACGCCGCCACCAACGAGAACAGCATGGCCACGGACCCCAGCACCGGGATCGGCTGCATGTACGGGCCCATCATCCCGGAGACGAAACCCATCGGCAGCAGGGCCGCGATGACCGTGAAGGTGGCCAGGATGGTCGGGTTGCCGACCTCGCGCACCGCATCCACCGTGGTCTCGGTATCGATGCCGCGCTTCATCAGCCAGCGTCGGTAGATGTTTTCCACCACCACGATGGCGTCATCGACCAGGATGCCGATGGAGAAGATCAGCGCAAACAGGCTGACGCGATCGATGGTGTAGCCCAGCAGCCACGCGCTGAACACAGTGAACAGGATCACCACCGGGATCACGATCAGCACCACGACCGCGGCACGAACCCCCAGGAACAGGCCCACCAGGATGGTCACTGCGAAGGTGGCGATGAACAGCTTGAAGAGCAGCTCGTTGACCTTCTCGTTGGCAGACTTGCCGTAGTTGCGCGAAACCGCCACCTCGACGTTGTCCGGGATCACGCTGCCCTTCAGACGCTCCAGGCGCTCGAGCACGTCGTTGGCAACGGTCACCCCGTTGCTGCCGGGCTTCTTGGCAATGGCCAGCGTGACCGCCGCGGCGCCTTCCGGTGCCGCATCCGGTTGGGGTGCTGCCGGACCGGAGTAGTGGCGCACGAACCGCTCCAGCTCGCCCGGGCCGTACGTTACCTCGGCCACATCGCGCAGATAGACCGGCTGGCCGTCACTGACCGCAACCAGGAGTTGCTCGAGATCGGCCGCACCGGTGAAGAAACGCCCGGTGTACACCGCAGTACTCAGCCCCCCGCTCTCGATGCGTCCAGCCGCGCCTTCGACATTCGCCGACTGCACGGCCTGGGCGATCTCGTCCAGGCTGATGTCATAGCCCGCGAGGCGCTCCGGCAACACCTCGATGCGCAGACGCTCCTCGCGCCCACTGACCACGAAGCTCTGGTTGGTGTCGGGGACCTCGTTCAGCTGCTGCTGCGCATCCAGCGCAATCTGACGCAACAGGGCATCGTCCACCTCATGCGACCAGAAGGTCAGGTTGACCACCGGCACGTCGTCCGCACCCTTGGCCTTGACCATGGGCTCGCTGACGCCGGGCGGCATCAGGTCCCGATTGGCGATCAGCTTGTCGTGCACCTTGACGATGGACGACTCCATCTCCTCGCCAACGTCGAACTGCACGGTCACCATCGCCTCGCCGCGATGCGACACGGAGTAGACGTTGTCCACCCCGGACAACTCGCTCATCAGCCGCTCCAGCGGCCGCGCCGCGAGGCTCGCCACCTGCTCGGAGGGCACGCCGGGGTAGGACACCATGATGTCCACCATCGGCACGGAGATCTGCGGGTCCTCCTGGCGCGGCGTCACCATCAGGCCGAGAATGCCGATCGCGATACTGGCGATCAGCAGCAGCGACGACAGCGGCGAATGAATAAAGGCCGCCGCCATGCGCCCGGCAATGCCGGGGTCACCGTGTTTCTGCCGGAAACCGGTCTCGGATTGTTTGTCGTCTTCGGCCATCGAGCTTGAACAGTCCTGTTGTCAGTCTGGCGTCCCGAGCACCGGTTCGGCCGGCGCGTCGCCACCGGTGCACCTGCCAGGGGGCAGCAACCGGCGCTGATAGTCCCGGCCTGCAGCCGGGTATGGAGCCCTACATACGGCTCCAGGGGTCCGTGACACCGTCGCGGCGTCCGACGCCCGAATCCGGGGAACCGCGCCCCACGGGCTGGCCGGAACGCACACCCGCGCCCGGTCGGGCCAGGATCTGCATGCCCGGCTCCAGCCCGGAGGTCACCACCACCTGGTCGCCGCGTCCGCCACCCAGGCGCACCATGCGCACGCGGACGTGGCCCTCGCCATCCAGCACGGCCACGCGCGGCAAGGCACCGCCCGGGATCAACGCCGAACGCGGGATCACGACCCGGTTACTGGAAAGCTCGCCCTGCGGCAGATGCACCGCCGCATGCATGCCCGGCCCACCGCGCACGCCCTGCGGCAGGTCGAACTTGACCGTGACGGTGTGGCGCTGCGGGTCAGCCAGGGGGAAGATCCGGGCGACCCGGGCCTCCACTTCGTCACCGGTATCCAGCCGCACCTGCACGTAGTCGTCTTCCTGCAGGCCGCTCACCAGCCGCACCGGCACCTGCGCCTCGACGCGCAGGAATTCGACATGGCCGAAGCTCACCAGCGGCTGGCCGGGCTGGACGGTATCGCCCTCTTCCACGTGCTTGTGCATCACCAGGCCATCGAAGGGCGCCTCGGACCGGGTGTCGCGGATGGCCGCGTCCAGTTCGGTGACCCGGGCCCGGGCCTGCTCCCAGCGCGCCTGCGCCTGATCCACGCCGATGTAGCGGGAATAGAGATCCGTACGGCGATCCAGCGCGGGATCGCCCATGCCCATGACCTGGCCCATCGGCTGGGTGAACATCTGGTCGAACATCGACGGCACGCCCATGCCCGGCATCTGGCCAATGCTGCGCGACTGCGGCGAGACCATCTCGCGGCCGTACTGCATCTGGGCCTCGCGGATCGCGGCCTCGGCGGTGCGCATCTCGGCCTCGGCCGCCTGGCGCTGGGCGCGCAGCCGGTCGTCGCTGATGGCCACCAGCACCGCCCCCTGTTCGAAGCGGTCGCCCTCGGCGCCCGCCACATCCACCACGCGCCCCGCGGATTGCGCGGTCAGGGTGACTTCACGATAGGGGACCACGGTGCCACTAACGGTCTGGGTGGCCGCCTGATCCGGCTCCACCGTGAGGATCGGACCAGCGGCGTGGGCCGCCGAGATGCCGAACAGCGGCAGGGCCAGTGCGGTACCCAGGAGGGTGCGGGCCAGGAGGCGTCGGGAAACTCGCGCAAACATGATCGTCCTACCTCGCGCCGTATGTCGCGATGAAAGAAGGCGCCCGCACCCGGCGCACCTGCGCACACGGGACCAGGGGCAGGGAATGGACCGCACTCGACCGGACGCCGGGGAAACTGGCGGCGAAGCCCGTCCGGCGACCCGAGTCAGCCGGCTGAAAACCGCAGTGGGTATCCATTACCCAGTATGTAGATGAACTCATGCCAGAGCACAAGCAACGCATATGCCAATATATCGACCTTCTTATAAAACAATCACTTAATTAGGATTTACTGATATTCAAGCAATGACTGTTGCAACACCCCCGTTTCGCGCTATAACCGAGACAGGGATTGGCGAAACGGGCCATACCGGGGGTGTTGCAGGTGCCCCCGGATGTTGCAACACCGCACCGCTTCCGCCGACCCCTCCAACAAGAAAAGGAGGCGGGATGACCACAACCGAACTGGCCGAGATCTGCATCCGACACAGTCGGGACCCACACCTCATCAGCGATACCCGGGGCCGTGTCCTGTTCGCCAACCCGGCCTTTCACCAGACGCTGCAAATCCCCTCCGATGCCCGCCTCACCCTGGCGAACCTCGGACCACTGAATCTCGAACAACACCTGCAAGAGGCCGCCATTGCCGCCGGCGAGCACGATGCCGACGCCAACAGCACACCGCACGCCCTGCACTTCTCGCTAATGGCGGAACTGGACGACGAGACCCTCCCGCTGGAAGTGATCAGCCAGCCACTGCGCCTGAACGATGACCAGCGCGCGCTGCGTCTGATCACCCTGCAACCGCAGCGCCGGCGAACAACCGCGGTGGAAACCGTCAGCGAGGACGGACAGGACGGGCTCGAGGACAGCCACTTCCATTCCCACGACGCCAACTGCCGGCCCACGCTGCAGTTCGCACGGCGCGTGGCCGCCAGCGACGTGCGCGTGATGCTCATGGGCGAATCCGGCACCGGCAAGACGCGCCTGGCCCGGGCCATCCACCAGTCCAGCCGCCGCATCCGTGCCCCGTTCGTCGAGATCAACTGCGCGGCGATCCCCGAGGAGCTGCTGGAATCCGAACTGTTCGGCCACGCCCGCGGGGCCTTCTCCGGGGCGGTCAACGACCGGGTCGGGCGCTTCGAGGCGGCCGACGGCGGCACCTTGTTCCTCGACGAGATCGGCGAGATGAGCCCGCGCCTGCAGGCCAAGCTGCTGCGCGCGGTCCAGGATGGCGCCTTTGAACGCGTCGGCGAGAACACCACCCGGCAAGTGGATGTGCGCATCCTTTCCGCGTCCAATCAGAACCTGCGCAGCCGCGTCGAGGCCGGCGCGTTCCGCACTGACCTGTTCTACCGCCTCGCGGTCGCCACGGTGGAAATCCCGCCGCTGCGCGAGCGTCCCCGGGATCTGGAAGCCACCCTGCAGGCCTACGAGGTGCACCACGGCATCCGCATCGCGCCGCATCTGAAGGAACGGCTGCAGGAGCACCCCTGGCCGGGCAACTTCCGCGAGCTGGAGAACGTCTTCGAGTGTCTGACCCTGCACGCCCGCAACGGTCAGGTGGACGACTTTCCCCTGCCCCAGCCGATCCGGATGGATGCCGATGCGGCGGACACGATCCATGCGCCGCGCACCAACCGCCATGACCCGGCCCACGTTCCCGACGACCAACCGAACGACCGGGCGGGCCACCCGACCCGCGACGGCCAGCCCAGCGAGCATCCGGAGGCCCGGCGCCTGCGCGAGGCACTGGTCGCCCATGCCGGAAACCGCTCACAGACCGCCCGCGCCCTGGGCATGGATCGCAGCACCCTTTGGCGCAAGCTGCACCGCTACCAGCTAGTCTGAACCTGCGGCTGGCAGACGGCCGCCCCCACAAGAAAAGGCCCCGGAGGTGTACACCCCCGGGGCCTTTTCGGTTGCCCTGCCCGCGCCTTCCGGCAGCGCGAAAAGACCTAGCGGTACTGTCGCAGGTGGCGGGCGCCATCGCGGTGGTGGCGGTCATACACCGGCGCCAGGCGCTCGATCATCGAACGCCGCTCGCTTGTCGGCAACAGCCCCAGGGCGCTGTCCCAGGCCCGCATCGCGCCCGCGGCATCGTCAGCGGCATACAGGGCGTTGCCCAGCTCGCCATAGAGGTCGGCACGCTGCGCCGAGGTGGCCGGAATGTCTTCCAGTGCCGTGCGCAGCACCTCGACCGCCTCCTCGGGTCCGCCCCGCCAGTAGGCGACACGCCCGGCCTCCAACGCCTCCTGCACCTGCCGCGCGACCTCTTCTTCGCTCATCGGCTCGCCGGTGGCCCGGAGCTGCGCCTGTTCCTGCGGGTCCGGAATCGGGCGCTGTGCGCTGCCCTCGTCCTCACGCTCGTAGGCCTCGCCCGTCATCGGGTCCATGTCGCCCTCCGACAAACGCCCCTCACGCGGCGCTGTTTCGTCCGCTGGGGCCGGGGCATCCTCGGCGACCGCAACGGCCTCGACATCCGTGTCCTCCGGCACCGCATCGGCGCTGGGGGCCAGTACATCGCGCGCCGACCAGGCGATCAGCCACAGCACGATCACGATCAGGATCCAGTAGCGATTAACGAAACTTCTCTGCTTGTTGTCTGCCTGTTCCATGCCTCACCTTTTCCGGTTTTTCCATTGGCGGAGCGACTCGGGCAACACGGATGAATGCATTCATCAGCGCTACTCCGGGGTCTCCGTCAAGCGTTCATTCCATTACCTATTTCTATCCTGCACCGAAACGCCTTCCAGAGCGAACAGGATAATGGACAGCACATCGGCGCCAATTCTCCCTTGTAAGGGGATGCTGATTAAAACACCCGGGCGGCGTGGGTCAGCGCAAACCGAGCACATCCTGATGCCCGACGGTCAGCTCGACCTCGCCGCGGGCGAGCGCCACGGCGCGCGCCTCGCCCCAGGCACGCAGATCCGCCACCCGGCCCGGGTCGATCGCGCTGGCCGCGGCCACCCAGCCGTCGATCAGGGCCGCACCCAGCCCCGCCCGATGCGCGTCAATCCGCCAGTCACTGGCGCAGGTTTGCACCCCGTACCCCAGCCCCTCGAGCCGCGCCGCACAGGCCGGCGCGGCGGTCGGCCCCAGGGCCGCGCCGAACCCCTTGTCCGAGCGCTGGTGCCGATTGACCGCGTCCTCCAACTCGGCATCCAGGGCATGCGGCTGCGACCAGCGAATCCGCCCGTCATAACTCAGTGCGAACAACACCGCGGCACCCTGTTCGGCGCAGGCCGCAAGCAACCGGTCCAGCCAGTCCTCCGAAACCAGATCCAGCAGCGCCGAACCCGTCACCAGCGACGATCCGCCCGCGAGGGCCGCAGCCGGATCGTCGGCCAGGTCGCTCACCCACCGCTCGAGCTCAATCCCGGCGCCGGGAGCGACGGCGCGGCCCAGCAGCCCGGTATCGTGGTCCACCAGCCGCCAGTGTTGCGGGGGCGGCAGTCGCGGCGCGAGGTAGCGCAGGTTGGAGCCCGTGCCGCTGCCCAGATCCGTCACCTCAAGGGGGGCGGCGACACGACGCCCAGCCAGATGCGCACGCAGGGATTCGACCAGGGCCTCCGGCCGGGCGGCATGATCGGTCGCCTCGCGCAGGGCCAGCCAGTCGGCGTCGAAGGATTCCGTCATTGCAGCCACGCCTCCAGCGTCTGTTCCAGTGCGGCCACCGCACCATCCCAGTCCGAACGTTCCGCCATCGCGTCGCGTGCCATCCGTCCCATCCGGTGGCGCGCTCCATCGTCGACCAACAAGGCGTCGATGGCCTCGGCAAGCGCCCCGATATCTCCCGGCGGGACCAGCCGGCCGGCCGCCTCCGGCACGGTCGCAGGGATCGCCCCACCGGTGGTACCGATCACCGGCAGGCCGCGCGCCATTGCCTCGGCATAGGCCATGCCGAAGCCCTCGTAAGCGCTGGGAAGGACAAACAGCGAGGCCCGCCCATACCAGCCCTCCAGCGCCGCATCATCGCATTCGCCGGCCCACTCGATCCGGTCTCCAAGCCCGGCCTCGGTGATCGCCGCCTCCACCCGCTGCACATAGGCCGCGTCCCGCACCCGCGAACCCACCAAGACCGCCCACCAGTCCGTGGTCCGGATGCACGCCAGGGCCTGCACCAATTCCAGCTGGCCCTTGCGCGGCACGACCGAGCCCACACAGAGCAGCAGCGGCCGCTCGCCGGGACCGGGCCCCAACGCCTGCGGCCGCGGCTCGATCCCCGGCGGTATCGCCTGGAGCCGCCCGGAAGACACCCCCCAGGTGGCCACCTGCCCGGCGGTGAAGGCACTGGTGGCCAGCACGCCCTCGACCTGACCCACGGCGGCGCGTTCACGCGCCAGCAGGTCATCGGCCCGCGCCGGTTCCAGCCCGGTCTCCAGACCCAGCGGGTGATGCAGCAGATAGATCAGATGCAGGCGCTCGGCGTGGCGGGCCAGCACCCCGGGAAAGGCACCCGCCGCCAGGCCATCCAGCAGCACGGCCCGCCTATCGGGGAAGCCCGCAAGCGCGGCGTCCAGGGCCGACTCGGCCGCCGGGCTCGGCCCGGGGAATGCCCCCTCCAGCTCGCGCACCGTCACCGTCCAGCCGCGCGCCCTCAAGCCCGCGACCATGCGCGCATCGTAGCGATACCCGCCGGTGCGCTGCTCCAGCGACCCCGGCACCACCAGGCCGAGCTCACGCATTCGGCTCAGGGTGCCGCCTCGTAGCTGGCCCAGGCCACGTGCGACTCGTTCAGCGTCACGCACACCGCGTCCAGCTCGCGGGCCGATTCGCCCAGCTCACCGGCATGGATGGCGCGCGCCACGCGCTGATGCAACGCATGGGCGAGGAACTCGGTGGTGGTGTTCTGGCCGCGAAACTCCTCGCGCTCGTCCAGGTTCTGGTAGTTCAGATCGGCCAGGAGGGCCTTGACCACCTCGCTGGCGCGGCCGATATCCACCACCAGCCCGTCGGCATCCAGTGCCTTGCGGCGGAAGGTGACGTCGACCACGTAGGTCGCGCCGTGGAGCTTCTGGGCCGGGCCGAAGGTCTCGCCGGCAAAGCTGTGGGCGATCATGAAATGATCACGGACGTTCAGGCTGTACATCGGGCAGTTCCCCGCAGGTCGAATTGAACGGAAAAGGGGTCAGTAACGAATCCGGTGGCAGAGCGTGCGTTCGGCCTCGGGCCCGGAGACACGCTGCATTGCCGTCGGCAGGTCGGCGAACGCATCCTCGCCACTGATCAGGGCATCCAGCACCGGATCGGTCAGCAGCGACAGCGCCAGCGCCAGGCGGCGGCGATAGTCCCAGCGCGCCGCGCGCTCCGGCGGGATGCGTCCGACCTGCGAGCTGCGCAACGTCAGCCGCCGCGAGTGAAAGGCCTCGCCCAGCGGCGCCGGCACCGGCTGATCGCCGTACCAGCTCACCTCCACCACCCGGGCCTCGACCCCGGCGAGCGCCAGCGCCTGCTCCAGCCCGGCCGGGTTGCCGCTGGCATGCACGACCCCGTCCAGACCCTGCAGGTCCGGATTTGCTTGCGCCGCGTCCGGGGTGCAAAGGCTCAACCCCAGCCGGGCCGCCACAGCCTCGCGCTGGGGGTTGGGGTCGATCAACGTCACCTCGGTGCCGGGGATCGCGCGCAGCAGCCAGGCCACCAGCAGCCCGACCACCCCCGCCCCGATCACGGCGATGCGATCCCCCGGACCGGAGTGCGCATCCCAGACCGCGTTGATCGCCGTCTCCATGTTGGCCGCCAGCACCGCGCGCTCCGCGGGCACCGCATCCGGGATCGGGACCACCGCGTCCGCGGGAACGACGTAGGCGCTCTGGTGCGGATACAGACAGAACACCCGCTGCCCCAGCGGTGCATCCCCTTCGTCCCCCGCCTCGACCATTCCGACGCTGATGTATCCGTACTTGACCGGCCAGGGGAACTCGCCCGCCTGGAACGGCGCGCGCATCGCCTGATGCTGGCTCGCGGGGACCCGGCCATGAAAGACCAGCGCCTCGGTCCCGCGACTGATCGCGGAAAACTGCGTGCGCACCCGCACCTCCCCCGACACCGGCTCCGCCAATGCCTCCGGGCGCAGTTCGCCCGTGCCGGGACCGACGACCCAGAAGGCCTGTTCGGGAGCCGGCGTGTTCACCGGAAGCACTGCAAGGTCAGGATGCAAGGCGGCGTCATCATCCGCGCAGTGTGGGCGAAGCGTATTCCAAGCGGCAACTCCCGGCGCGCGGCGTGGTCGCAAGGCAAGGCCCCGGAGACCTCCAACGGAGGGCTACAATCCCCACATGGAATCATCCACCGCCAAACGTCGCTCCGCGGCACGGATACGGACCGGTCTCCGCGTCTGGGCGGCCGACGGGCTCGTCGCCGGCCTGCTGGGCCTGGTCGTCACGGCGGCGCTGATGCTGCACGCCGAACTGGGACCGCACGCAATCCTCGGCTTTGTCGTGCTCTGGTTCATGCTCGGCGCCCTGCTCGCCACCACCACCCCCCCGGACGGACTGGCCCGGGACGGGCGTGGCCCCGGCCCGGCCAACCGGGTCACGCTGCTGCGCGCCGCCCTGACCGCACCCCTGGGGGCCCTGGTATTCGCCCCCCCTGCCACGGGTGACCCATTGCTGGCCCTCTGGGTGATTGCGCTGGCGGGTCTGGCCCTGCTGCTGGACGGGCTCGACGGGGCCGTCGCGCGGCGCACCGACAGCGCCACCGCATTCGGGGCCCGCTTCGACATGGAACTGGACGCAGCGATGATCCTGGCTTTGTCCGTGCTCGCCTGGCAGATGACCGCAGTCGGCCCCTGGGTGATCCTGATCGGGCTGATGCGCTATGCCTTCGTGCTGGCCGCCCGCCCCTGGCCCTGGCTGGCCGGGGCGCTGCCACCCAGCCGCCGCCGCCAGACCGTCTGCGTGCTGCAGACCGTAGTCCTGCTGTTGATACTGATCCCCGGCCTGCCCGCCAGCGCCGCGATCACGATTGCCCTGACCGGCCTGCTGGCCCTCGGCCTGTCCTTTGCCGTGGATATCCACTGGCTCTACCGCCACCGACCGGAGGTGTGTCATGACTGACGCCCGCAACCACCGCTTTTCCAGCCGCCTGCGCTCCGCGCTCCTGACCTGCCTGCTGACCGCAACCTTCGCCCTGCCCGCTGCAGCCCTGGCCGATGCCGACCGCTGGGTCATCGACCCCGACCACTTCGCAGTCGGTTTCCTGGTCGATCACGCCGGCTACGCCAAGGTCATGGGCATGTTCCTGGAGGCCGAGGGCGAGTTCACCTTCGACCCGGACTCGGGCGAGCTGGAGGGCGGCTTCTTCGTCATCAAGACCGACAGCGTGTTCACCAACCACGCCGAACGCGACGACCACCTGCGCAACGAGGACTTCCTGCACGTCGAGGAATACCCGGAGATGCGCTTCACCGCCACGCGCTACCAGCCCACCGGCGAGAACACCGGGCGCCTGAGTGGCGGCCTGGAGCTGCTGGGCGAGACCCGCACCATCCATCTCGACGTGACCATCAACAAGGTCGGGCGCTACCCGTTCCCGCTGGGTGGCCTGTTCGGCCGCCCGTACGTGCTGGGGGCGTCGATGCGTGGCAGCTTCGATCGTTCCGATTTCGGCATGACCTACGGCCTGACCCGCGACATCGTTGGCGACGAGGTCGAACTGATGATCGAGTTCGAGGCGCAGCGGCAGTAACGGACGGCCGCCTGAATGGGTTCATCACGAAGCACTCAAAGAGACGACGGAAACACCGGGGCGTGTAACCACAGAGGGCACCCAGGGCACGGTGCAGGGCAGGCTCCCGGCCTGCCGCGCAGGGCGCGACGGCTCTGGATGGAAGACCGCGTGATCGCGGGGTACGGGGGCATCCGGACACAGCGGCTCCGACACCCGGGACCAAAATACTTCCGCGTCATCCCGGCCGTAGCGCAGCGGAGAGCCGGGATCTCCACACGCCGTTCTAGCCCCAACGTACGGGTCACTCATACCGTGGAGATCCCGGATAACCGCTGCGCGGTTTCCGGGAGGACGATGTAGGAGGCGCCTGGAGACCCGGGCCCGCACGGGCCTTGAGCCTGGCTGACGCTCGTTGCTAATCAGGAAACGAAAAGGCCCCGGGCAGTAACGCGCCGGGGCCTTGCAGGGCGAAAGGACTGGGGGGCGTCAGGCGGTCGTGTTGATGTTGGTGCCCACGTTTGCCGGCAGACCCTGTGTGGCGGCCTGCATCTCGCCAATGTCGGGTAGTGCCTCCAGCATCGACTGAGCGGCCATCTCCTGCGACTCCATCGCCTTCTTCTGCAGGGCCACATCTTTCTGCATGGCCAGCTGCTGCTGGCTTTGCTGGGTGGCCATTGCGGCAATCGCGCTTGCGTCCATCCTGGTACTCCCGGAATCTGAATGTACAGGCCCACCAGCGCTCAGGACGACGGGCCTTCCCCCGGTGACGGCCGCATCCCGCAAGACTTGAGCCTCCATGCACGATTTTTTCGCACGCGGGAGGATTTTCAACGCACAACTGCACGAACGACGATCAGCACCGGAACTCTCGTCGCCGATGCTTCCCCTTCTTCGCGCCAGCGTGCCCTTCGTGGTGAACAAGGCCCTCGACCTTCAGTCAGTCTTCCCGGCGTTGCGTCCGGCAGGATCTTCGGGCGCTCTGCAGACCCGCGCGGCAAAGCGCCGCATCACGCCACGGGCCACGCGATCCTCGGGTTCGATGCAGAACCCGGCCTGCTCCACCGCGGCCTCGGTATCGCGATTGGGATGGCAACCGCCGGTGACGCAGGTCCAGGCCGGCTGCACCCGGTCCTGGGCCCGTCCCAGCAGCGGGCGGGTGTGGCGCACATGCTCCAGCATGCGCAACGCGCCGCCGTCCGCCAGCACCCGGCGCACCTCGCCCAGGGCCCGCGGCGGGTCCTGGACGCTGCAGAAAACCAGGCCGGAGACCACGCTATCGAACACCCCATCCGCAAATGGCAGCGCCTCGGCCTTCGCCACCACCAGCGGGACCGCCGGCGCACGGCGTCGCGCCCTCCGCAGCGCGGCCAGGTCCGGATCCATGCCGATCACTTGCGTCGGATCCGCGTACAGCGGCAGATCGCGCCCGGTCCCGCACCCGACCTCCAGCACCCGGCCTTCGGCGCCCTCGACCAGGCGCCGTCGCCAGCGGCGCAGCCCCAGAAGATCGGCACCGGCCATCAGGCCGTCATACAGCCAGGGGATCTGTTCAAGACCGCGCATCGCGACTCCGTGGTGCCAGGGGGGAGAAAATGTGACGCATGCCACATTCTTGCGGCGGGTGGCAGGAACCTGTTTCCACAGTCCCTGTCCACTTATACAAGATGCGGAAATCATCGGCTCGTGGCAACGGCAGCCGATGACCCGCCGTTCAGATCACAACCCTCCATCACACGGGTGTCTGAACGATCTTGGGCCCGGCCATTGCGCCGGGTCTTTTTTTGTCTGGTTGCCCGTCCCCAACGACTCGCGGGCAACGCCCAACCAAAACCTCCTGGGCTCCCGACACCACGTGGCTGTTATGATTGCGCGCTTTCGCCAACCGCGCCCAGGGGGCACCGTGGCCGAAGCTTCCCAGTCGAAGATCATCTATGAGGTGGACGATCACCCGCCTCCGGTCAAATGCACAATCAGTGCGCTGCAGAGCCTGTTGTTGGTCGCACCGACCATCATCATCGCCCCCCTGATCCTGGCCCGCGCCATCGGTCTCGATCTGGCCGCGACCCAGTGGACCGTATTCGCCGCCCTCATCGGCAGCGCGCTTGCCACACTGATTCAGGTCCGCCGCGTCGGCCCGATCGGATCGGGCTACCTGATCTTCATGGGGACCTCGACCGCCTACCTGGCCGTGGGCATCGAGGCCGCCCTGGTCGGCGGCATGGCGCTGGTCGGCACCCTTGCAGTGCTGTCGGCCCCGGTACAGTTTCTGTTCGCGCGCTATCTCGGGCTATTCCGCCGCATCATCACGCCCACCGTCAGTGGGGTCGTGATCATGCTGGTGGTGCTCGGCGTAATCCCCACCACAGCCGACATGATGCAGGGTGAAGGAGACTACGAGGGGACCTGGCGGGCGCTGGTGGTGGCCCTGTTCACACTCGGGTTCACCATTCTCGTGGCGGTCTTCGGCGGACGCCTGCTGCGGCTGTGGGCGCCCATCATGGGACTGGGCTCCGGGATCGTGGTCGCGATGATCTTCGGCGTCACGGATTTCTCGGAGGTCACCGAGGCCGCCTGGTTCGGCCTGCCGCCGCTGGAATGGCCCGGCTTTTATTTCGAGTTCTCGCCCACCTGGTTCACGCTGCTTCTGACCTTCGCGATCGTGACCCTGGTCGGAGCGGTGGAGTCCATTGGCGATACCCAGGTCGCGCAGCGCAACTCCTACCGCACCCCGCGCAAGATCGACCACGACCGCGTGCGCGGCGGGCTGTATGCGGACGGCCTGGGCAACATGATCGCCGGCAGCCTGGGCACACTGCCCAACACGACCTATGGCATTGGCGTCTCCTCGATCGAGCTGACCGGCATGGCCGCCCGCCGGGTCGGCTACTACTTCGCCGCCTTTCTCGCGCTGATCGCGCTGATTCCCAAGCTCAACATGCTGATGATCTCGCTGCCAGGCCCCGTCTTCGGCGCGTTCCTGCTCATTTTGCTGGCCCTGTTGTTCGTCGCGGGGATCCGCCTGTGCGCCCAGGACGGCCTCAACTACCAGAGCGGGCTGATCATCGGTGTCGCCTTCTCGACGGGTTTCATCTTCCAGAACGAACTGTTTTTCCACCACCTGATCCCGGAGGCGCTGAGCCCGTTTCTGAATAACGGCGTCTCCACCGGCGGCACGGTGGCGGTGGCACTCAGCATGATCTTCAACCTGCGGCCCCGCCCGCATCGACGCGCGACCTTCGAGCCCGAGGCGGATTCCCTGCCACAGGTCCATGCCATGGCGCAGGAATTCGGCGAAAGCCTGAGCCTGCCGGAAAAGCAATCGGTCAAACTGCAGATCGCCCTGGAGGAGGTCTTCATGCATCTGTCCGAGCAGGCAGCCCGCGAGCCGGGACGCAGCCGGCCGGTCGATGTACGTCTGGAACGCGAAGGCGAGACGCTGGCGGTGGAAATGATCGATCGCACCGCCGCGGCCGAGGTCGACGAGGCCGCGCTGCGCGAGGCACGCCAGTGGACGGCCAGCGACGAACAATCGCTGCGCGAGCTGGGCCTTTACCTGCTGAACAGCCTGGCGCAGGACGTTCGCCACATGCGCATGGCCGGGGTCAACTACATCTCGTTCAGCATCCCGCTGCGCTGAACGCGCCCGACGCCGCCCGGTCGGGGTTCAGTCGCGGCTGCCGCGGATGAGGTTCAGGAACTCGCGGCGGGTGCGGCCATCCTCGCGGAAGGCGCCCAGCATCACCGAGGTCGCCATCGAGGAGTGCTGCTTCTCCACCCCGCGCATGGTCATGCACATGTGCTTGGCATCCACCACCACGCCAACCCCCTTGGCCCCCGTCACCTGCATCAGCGCCTCGGCAATCTCGCGGGTCAGGCTCTCCTGGATCTGCAGCCGCGCGGCGAACATGTCCACGATGCGGGCAATCTTCGACAGGCCGATCACCTTGCCATCGGGCAGGTAGGCGACATGCACCTTGCCGATGATCGGCAGCAGGTGATGCTCGCACAGGGAGTACAGCTCGATATCGCGCAGCAGGACCATCTCGTCGTTATCGGACGAGAACAGCGCATCATTCACGATGGTGTCCAGGTCCTGCTGGTAGCCACGCGTCAGATATTGCATGGCCTTGGCTGCGCGCATCGGCGTGTCCCGCAGGCCCTCGCGTTGCGGATTCTCGCCGAGCCCGGCGAGAATCTCGCGGTAGTGCTCGGCGAGTTGTTCCGGGGCGGCCAGCGGCTGGCCCGAGGCAGGGGTGGCCGTCGGCTCGTCGGCCATGCGGTCATCTGCGTTCATCGATGGTTCCTTGTTCTCGTTCATTCTCGCGTTCTTCCTCTTTCCTGCTCAGGCCGCGATGGTGACCGCGAGGCCGGAGGCCAGGGCCAGCATCGCGCCCACGGTCAGCATCAGGCGCAGACCGAGATAGCCACGGGGCAACGCCCGCCGTTGCAGGCTCAGCCGATCCACCCACCACACCCCAAGAAACAGCACGGCCAGCGTCATCAAGGCCTGCGGCAGCGGCTGCAGCACCGCCAGCCAGGCCAGGACGGACGGCACCACCGCCCACACCGGCGCCGAGAGCGGACCCACCCGGTGCTGCCGATCCGCCAGATAGATTCCCCAGTGGACCGCCCCCAGGAACGACAGGATCACCGCACCATAGAGCGCCAGGGCCTCCAGTGCGAAAACCTGCCATTCGGGCTGGGCCATCCAGGCCCCGATGCCGAAGAACGCGAAGGGTAGCAGCCCGGCGTACCCGAGCACCTGCAATGCAGGTGCCGGGGTATCCGGGCGCGCGCCCTCGCCGCGCGCCTGCAAGGCCCGGTGGCCCAGGTACTCGCGCAGTTCAGGGAGGCCGCCGATCACCCCTTCACGCGTCACAAACAGCGGCAGCACCGCGGCGCCGGTGGCCTGTTGCAACGCATGGAACTGCTCGCGGTTATGGGCCGAGCCCATACCCCACTCCAGCCGCTGCCAGCGCCCCGGGGCCGTCGCCTGCAGAAGCGCCTCGGCATCCCGGAAATCCGACAGCCCGGAGGTGATGCCCACGATCTCGTGGGTCGTCAGTGCATCGCGCACCTCTGCCGGCCACTCCGGTGCGCCCGCTTGCGCCTGCTTGTCTGTGTTCACGATCCGCGTCTCCCGCTGCGCCTGTTTCGCGGTAAACCGCCCTCCTATTGGAAGCCGGGGAACTTTTTACCGCCACCATTTACAAAGATTGTACAGTTATTGTATAAGATGTACATCGCCCTGCGGCCCGGAGATCCACCACCATGCAACGCTCGCGCATCGCCGTCATCGGCGGAGGCATCGCCGGCCTGTCCGCCGCCTGGATTCTGCAGACCCGGCACCAGGTCCAACTGTTCGAAGCGGAACCGGAGCTCGGCGGCCACGCCCATACGGTGGAGGTACCCGATCCGCAGGGCCACACGGCCATTGATACCGGCTTCGTGGTCTACAACGAGCGCAATTACCCCCTGCTCACCCGCCTGTTCACGGAACTCGATGTCCCCACCCAGGATACGGACATGTCCTTCGGCTACTCGCGCCAGCCCGCGGGCGTCGAGTATGCCGGCTCCGATCTGAACACCCTGTTCGCGCAGCGCCGCAACCTGGTGCGCCCGACCTTCCTGCGCATGGCGCGCGATATCCTGCGCTTCAACCGCCTGGGCAAGGGCCTGTTCGAGCGTGGCGAAAGCCCGGAGGGCACGCTCGGCGCGTTTCTCGCCCGACACCGCCTGGGCCGCGGCTTCACCGAGGACTACCTGCTGCCGATGGCGGCCGCGATCTGGTCCTGCCCGCCCGAGGAGATCCGCGAGTTCCCGGCCGCCAGTTTCCTGCAGTTTTTCCACAACCACGGCCTGCTGGATCTGCGTGATCGCCCGCAATGGCGCACCGTGGTCGGCGGCAGCCGCGAGTACGTCCAGCGGCTCGCGGGGCGCCTGGAACCCGGCAGCGTGGTTCACCAACCGGTGCGCGCAGTGATCCCCGAGGCCGACCGGTGGCAGGTCCTGACCCACGATCAGGCAGCGGGGTTCGACGCGGTCGTGTTCGCCTGCCACGCCAACACCGCGCGCTGGCTGCTGAACAAGGCCGACCCGGCGCGCGAGCGTCTGCTCGCCGCCTGCCGCTTCCAGCCCAACCGCGCGGTACTGCACACCGACCCGGCGCTGATGCCCCGCTCGCGCCGCGTGTGGTCCTCCTGGAACTATCTCTCCGGGCGCTCCACCCAGGCGCGCGACAGCGTCTCGGTCTCCTACTGGATGAACCGCCTGCATCGCCTGGAACGGCGCCAGGACTACATCATCAGCCTGAACCCCTGGCGCGAGCCGCACCCGAACACCGTGCTCGGCGAACAGCACTGGGAACACCCGGTCATGGACACCGCGGCGGAGAAGGCGCGTCAGCGCCTCGCGGCCACCCAGGGCGAGAACAACCTGTACTTCGCCGGTGCGTGGATGGGCTACGGCTTCCACGAGGATGGACTGCGCTCGGCCGTTTCCATCGGGCGATCGCTGGGCATCGAACCGCCCTGGTCCTGCCCTGCGCACCCCCCCATGCAGACCGCCCGCCAACCGGGCTCCGCCATTCACGGCGGCGTAGCGGAACCGGCGCACGCGCCGCCTGCGCAATCCCGGAGCGCGTGAATGGACGCCGCCCTGGTCCATGGCACGGTGCTGCACCAGCGGTTCTTTCCGCAGCAATATCGCTTTCGCTACCCGGTAACCAGCGCGCTGTTCGATATCGATCGCCTGGCGGAGACCACCCGGCGCTGCCGTCTGTTCTCGCTGAATCGCTTCAACCTGTTCAGCCTGCGCACCCGGGACCACGGCCCGCGCGACGGCCGCCCCTGGCGCCCGTGGATCGAGGCCCACCTGGCCGAACACGCCATCGACCTGGCCGGTGGCCCGATTCACCTGCTGACCATGCCGCGCGTCCTCGGGCACGCCTTCAACCCGCTCAGTGTCTGGTACGCCCGGCATGCCGACGGCGAACTGCGCGCCATCCTGCTGGAGGTGCGCAATACCTTCGGCGAGCACCACCACTACCTGCTGCACGAGAACGGCGCCCCCATGGCCCTCCCCGTGCGCCAGGAAAAGAACAAGGCCTTCCACGTCTCACCGTTCATCGACATGCACGCGCGCTACGCCTTCACCCTGACGCCGCCGCGCCTGCAGTCCGGCGCATCGCTGCGCATCGCGATCAACGAATACCAGGACCAGGACCTGATGCTGGTGGCCTCGCAACACGGCCGCCTGCGCCCGTTCAGCGACCGCGCACTGCTGGCCGCCTTCCTGAAGAAACCCTGGATGACCCTCAAGATCCTGCCGCTGATCCACTGGCAGGCTCTCAGAATCTGGTGGCGCGGCGGGCGCTATCACCCACGGCCCGCACCCCCCGCACAGGAGATCGACTAATGGCCCTCGACCACATCGACACCCCGCAGGAAGGCACGGCCCGGCGCGACTGGGCCCTGCGCCTGGTCGCCCGCGCCCTGAAAGACATCGACACCGGGCAGATCACCCTGATCGGTCCGTCCGGCGACCGCATCACCTTGCGCGGGCGCAAGGCCGGCGTCGAGGCGGTATGGCACTTCCGCCGCCCGTGGCGGGCCATCCTGCGCCTGCTGCGCCACGGCGATATCGGCTTCGCCGAAGGCTTCATCAGTGGCGACTGGATCACCCCCGACCTGCAGACGCTGCTGCGCTTCGCCACCGACAACGAACAGGCCCTGGCGCCGATGGCCGAGCGCCCGACATGGCAGCGCGCCATCGACCGCATGCGCCACTGGATGCACCGCAACAGTCGCCGCGGGAGCCGCGCCAACATCCGCTTCCACTACGATCTCGGCAACGACTTCTACAACCTGTGGCTGGACCGCACCATGAGCTACTCGTCGGCGCTGTTCACCCGCGGCGACGAGGCCCTGGAACAGGCCCAGGCGCAGAAGTACGCCCGCCTGCTGGACCAGCTGAACGCCGAACCCGGCGCGCATATCCTCGAGATCGGCTGCGGCTGGGGCGGCTTTGCCGAGATGGCCGCGCAGCGTGGCTACCGCGTCACCGGCGTGACACTCTCGCAGGAGCAACTCGACTATGCCCGCGCCCGCATCGAACGCGCCGGCCTGAGCGACCGCGTCGAGCTGCGTCTGCAGGACTATCGCGACCTGCAGGGCACCTTTGATCACGTGGTCTCGATCGAGATGTTCGAGGCCGTGGGCGAACACTGGTGGCCGACCTTCTTCGCCAAGGTTCGCAGCTGCCTGCGCCCGGGCGGCCGCGCGGCGCTGCAGGTCATCACCATCGCGGAGGAGGCCTTCGAGTACTACCGCCGCAACGCGGACTTCATCCAGCTCTACATCTTCCCCGGTGGCATGCTGCCCTCGGTCCCGCGCTTCAACGCGGAGGCCGAGCGCGCCGGGCTCGCAGTCAAGGACCAGGCCCTGTTCGGCGAGGACTACGCGCGCACGCTGCGCCACTGGCACCGGGAGGTCCGCCAGGCGGAGCCGGTCATCGAGGCGCTGGGCTACTCGCAGTCGTTCCTGCGCATGTGGCGCTACTACCTCGCCTATTGCGAGGTCGGCTTCGACACCGCCCGCGTGAACCTGATGCAGGCGGTTCTGCAAAGTCCCGTCCAGCCCGCCGCGCCGGGCCATGACCCCGCGAACCGATGAGGTGAGCACACTACGCTGGCCGCGACTGTTCGCCTACGGCGGCCTGGGCATGCCCCTGGCCGTCCTCGGCCTGCCGCTGTATGTCTTCCTGCCCGCGCACTACGCCGAGCACACCGGCCTGGGCGTCACCCTGGTCGGCGTCTTCCTGCTGCTGGCGCGGCTGCTGGATGTCGTCACCGACCCGCTGATCGGCCATCTGTCCGACCGCATCCCCGGCGCCTGGCGGCGGCGCGCGGTCATGCTTGCGGGCGTCCCGTTGCTGCTGATCGCCGCGCCCTTCCTGTTCCGCCCACCGGCGGATGCCGGCGCCTGGTATCTGCTGATCTTCAGCACCCTGGTCTACCTCGGCTGGACGCTGGTCGCCCTGCCCTACGCCGCCTGGGGCGCCGAGCTCTCCGGCGACTACCACGAGCGCTCGCGCATCACCGCCACGCGCGAGGGCTTCGTCGTCCTGGGCACGGTAACGGCCGCCGCGCTCCCCGCGGTCCTGGGCCTGCAGGACGATGCCGGCGCGGCGCTGGCCACCCTTGCAGTCCTGCTGTGGGTGCTGCTGCCGATCGCCTTCGTCGTCCTGCTCTGGCGGGTGCCGGAGCGCCCGGGGCGCCTGGCGCCGGTGCCCTGGCGCGCCGGCTGGACCCTGCTGCGGTCCAACCAACCGTTCCGCCGCCTAGTCCTCGCCTGGGTCCTGAACGGCACCGCCAACGCCATCCCGGCCACCCTGTTCCTGCTGTTCATCACCCACGTGCTGGAGGCCCCCGGACACGCCGGGCCACTGCTGCTGGTCTACTTCGCCACCGGCATCCTCGCGCTGCCCCTGTGGCTGCGCCTCGCCCGCCGGCTGCCCAAGCACCGGGTGTGGACGCTGTCGATGCTGCTCGCCTCGACCTTCTTTATCTGGGTTCCGTTCCTCGGTTCCGGCGACGTGCTCGCGTTCTACGCCATCACCGTATTGACCGGGCTCAGCCTCGGTGTGGACCTGGCGCTGCCGGCTGCGATGCAGGCCGACGTGATCGACCAGGACACCGCCGACGGCGGCGGCGAGCGCGCCGGACTGTTCTTCGGGCTGTGGGGCATGGCTACCAAGCTGGCCCTGGCCCTGGCCGTTGGCATCAGCTTCCCGCTGCTGGGCCTGGCCGGCTTCTCGGCCGACGGCGACAACGGCCCCACCGCCCTGCTCGTGCTGGCGCTGGCCTACGCCGGCCTGCCTGTGTTGTTCAAGCTCGCGGCGATGGCCCTGATCTGGCGCTTCCCCATCGACGCCGACGCCCAGCATGCCCTGCGCGAACGCATCCACGCGCGCGAACGCGCCGCGCCTTCAGCCCAGCCCGGAGGAACCACCCCATGAATAGCCACGCCACCCGCCGCGGGACCCTGCTCGCATCCATGCTGCTGCTTGCACTGTTCCTGACCGGCGCACCCGCCAGCGCCACGACCGAGATCGACGGCGTCCGCTTTGCCGACACGGTCACGATCGACGACACGACCGTCCCGCTGCGCGCCGGGCGGCTCTATCGCTACACCATCTTTCGGGTCTACGTCGGCGCGCTCTACGTCCCGGAAAACGTCGCTCCGGACGATGTGCTGACGGCCGACGTGCCCAAGCGCCTGGAACTGGAATACCTGCGCGCCATTAGCGCCGACGACTTCCGCAAGAGCGGCAACCGCCTGCTCGAAGACCAGCAGACCCCGGACACCATTGCGGCCCTGTCCGACCGGCTGGAGACCTTCAACGCCGCCTACCGCGACATGGAGGCGGGCGACCGCTACGCCCTGGAATACCGCCCGGGCCATGGCACCCGCCTGCTGCAAAACGGCACACCGCTGGTCGAGGTCCCCGGCCACGACTTCGCCACGGCCTACTTCGGTATCTGGCTGCACCCGGAAGAGCCCCTGTCCCGCCGCTTCCGCGACACCCTGATCGGCCAACGCTGAATCCGTCGCATCCCGGTTGCCCGCAGTTGCATTCGCGCAAGTGCATCGCAGGCTCAAACCAGGCGCCAAACGTTCACCGGTCATCGCGAGGCGCGAAGCGCCGTGGCGATCGCCCCGCCCTGCCACCCGCACACGCCCATGGATGGCCGCGCGGCGCGCACAACGACAAAAGGCACCTCCGGTTCATGCACAGTGATTGGTTCGCGAGGCTCACGATCCGCTAACTAACTCACAGGAAGAATGCCCCAACGTAGACTAAACTTTTCCGTTCGGGACCCAGGGCCAGGAAGGCCGGGGAGCCACTGATCCATCCGTCCGCTCGCGTACGGATCGGGGCTCTCCCTCACGGCGTCCCGACGGAGGATTGCCATGCAACACCGCATCGCCTTCCGGGAGGCCACCTGGCCTGCCGACGCCGAGGCCCTGTCCCAAGTTCGCTGCGAGGTCTTCGTCGAGGAACAGGGCGTGCCCGAACCACTGGAGTTCGACGGCCTGGACGCCGCCGCCCTGCACTGGCTGGCCACCGGGCCAGGGGACGAACCGGTCGGCACCCTGCGCATGCTGCCCTCCGGCCAGATCGGCCGCATGGCCGTGCGTGAACCCTGGCGCGGACACGGCATCGGCTCGCGCCTGCTGGACTGTGCCCTCCTGGCCGCTGCCCGCCACGGCTGGCGCGAGGTCTGGCTGAACGCCCAGAACGGCCGCATCGGCTTCTACGCCCGCCACGACTTCTTCGTCATCAGCGACACCTTCGAAGACGCCGGCATCCCCCACCGCCGCATGCTCCACCGCATCCACTCCCCGATCGCACGACCCAGCCAACCCTGGAGCCGTCCCAACCACGGCCTGGCCGCGCATCCGCTATAGCCTACCCCCCCCCCGGGGCCGGGCTCCTCGTGATGCGATTCGCTACGCTCTTCGGCATCCTACGAGGCATTCTGTGGGAGCGTGCCTGCACGCGAATCCCCGCCCCGAAACCAACGAATCCAGCCGGCCCCCGACGCCGCACGAAACCACCACCGAACCCAGAGATGCGAACACACCCGCACTCGCCTATGCTGAGAGAAGCACCCAGCCCGCGAGCGACACGCCGATGACCACCCCCGAACGCGACCCGACCCTGATCGACGCCGAGGCCCTGCTGGCCGAACTCCTGGCCGCCACCCGCCGGCGCCTCTGGCTGCATGCCCGCGTCGCGCTCCTGGCCGAGATCGCGGGTGCCGACCTCGGCGCCGAGCTGGCCGGCATCGCGCGCCGCCATCGCCATACCGATATCCGCCTGCTGGTGGACGACGATCTCGCCCTGAAGGAACAACTCCCAAGCCTGGTCGAGAGCATCAAGCGTCTACCCAGCGCCGTGTCGGTGCGCCGGCTGGAGGCCGCGGAGGAAAGCCCGCTCACCGTCACCGCCATCGCCGATCACAGCGGCTGGATGCAGCTCACCCAAGCCGGCGGACGCCGCATCCTGCGCGGCGACGTCGAGGACCGGCCCGGCACCCAGCGCGCAGCCCAGAATTTCGAGGCCAACTGGAGTCTCAGCGATGAAGCCGTCGAGCTCCGCCGCCTCCTCGTCTGACATGCCCCGCATGGTGGATCGGCGCCGCTGGCTACGGGGCGCCCTCGCATTAGCCGCCGGCACGCTCCTGCCTGTAGCCGCGCTCGCGCGTGAACCCCACGCCGAAGTCGCCGTCCTGCCGCTGCAAAACCGCCCGGCCCACAGCCTGCTGCCCGAGCTCCAGGCCCTGTTCGGCGACACCGCCACCCTGCGCGGCGACGGCTTCCGCCTGCTGGTGCGCGCCGACGCCCGCACCCTCCAGCAGATCCGCGAGGTCGTCACCGAACTCGACGCCCCGACCCAGGACCTCATCCTCTCCGTGCGCCGCCACAGCGACGCCCCGCGAACCGAACGCGGCAGCGGTTTCGAGAGCGGCCCGGACGGCACCGAAGGGCGCATCACCACCCAGCGCCTGCGCACCACGCGCCGCGACGACCAGACCCAACACCTGCGCCTGCGCGAAGGCACCGATGCGATCATCCTGGTCGGCGAGACCCGCACCGCCGGCTTCCGCATCATCCACGGCCGCGCCGGCGTCGGCGTCGAACCCCTGCTACAGGACACCGCCCGCGGCTTCCGCGTGCGCCCCCAGGTCCAACCCGACGGCCGTGTGCGCGTCGCCATTGCCCACCTCCACGAACGCCCCCTCGCGCGCGGCGCCGTGGACCGCGAAGCCGTCGACACCCAGCTCACCCTGGAGCCGGGCACCTGGCACACCCTCGGCGGCGTCCACAGCGAGAGCGCCACCGAGCAGCGCGGCCTCGCCTCCCGCCGCACTACCCGCGACCGCGACACCCTCTCCCTCGAAATCCGCGTCGATCCCGTTCGCTAGCCAGCCCCCATGATGCGATTCGCTTCGCTCATCGGCATCCTACGGGATAGCACCGCCCCGTAGGGTGCGTTGAGCCCCGCGAAACGCACCTCCAACCGCGAGGCATCGACCACCCAACTGGCAGACCAACGGTCTGGCGCACTTCCACACCGGGGTGATACAGTTGTTTAAACAATGTCTATACATCTTGCGGGTGGAGCCATGGCCGAGACACGACTGAACATCAAGCGCTGGGGCAACAATCTGGGGGTTCGCCTTCCAGCGGCCATCGCGCGCGCAGCGCATCTGGAGGCGGACCAATCCGTCATCGTGTCCGTGGAGGGCAACCAGATCGTAATCCGTCCGGAAACCAGTCAATCCATGACCCTCGATGAGCGTCTGGAAGGGTTTGACCCGGATATCCACGGCGGTGAGGTCATGCGCACGGACGTGATTGGAAATGAACGATGGTAAAGCGCGCAGCACCCAAGGACTGGGTACCCCGGCGCCGTGATGTCATCTGGATCGACTGCAACCCTCAGGCGGGGCGGGAAATGCGAGATATTCACCCCTTCCTGGTCCTGTCACCGACCCAATTCAACGCCCGAACCTCGCTGGTTCTGGGGCTCCCCATGACCACCGCCAACTACAATGCGACCAACCCCTTCGCCGTGGTGGCGGGCACGACGCCGGATGCAAAAACCAGCTACATCCTCTGCCACCAGGTAAAGTCCTTCGACTGGCGCCAACGCAACGCGACACCCCACCCGGCCGGCCAAGTGCCGCAGGGGACGTACCGCGAAGCCTGCGCGGTCCTCAACCAGATCCTCGAACTCTGCCCCGATTCCGCTTAGGGGACATTCGTCATAAACGGGCGGGATCCATCTTCGGATTCAGCTGGCCGGCCGCGGGCGCGTCGCCATTACCCCCGCCACGAATGCCCCCTGCCGCGTAGCGCCGTGGACCGCGACGCCGTCGACACCCAGCTCACCCTGGAGCCGGGCACCTGGCACACCCTCGGCGGCGTCCACAGCGAGAGCGCCACCGAGCAGCGCGGCCTCGCCTCCCGCCGAACCACCCGCGACCGCGACACCCTCACCCTCGAAATCCGCGTCGATTCCGTCCGCTGAACCGCCCGATTTCGGCGGCTCGGCGCTCTGACTGCTCCCGGGGTCGAACGCGCGCCCCCAAACGAAAAATGGCCCCAACGGGGCCCGGACACGCATAAAAAACGGGGCCCCTGGGGGCCCCGCAAAACAAGCTACAAACTAGTTTTTATACCGCTTGGTGGCAGTGGTTGCCCTTAGAAGGACACCCGCATGCCGCCACCCACAGCGGTGTTGGATACGTCGTCAGCCGGCGCCTTGTCTTTGCTGTAGCTAACGCCAGCATAGGCCATCACGCGGTTGCTGAAGTTGTGCTTGATGCCCAGCGCCGCATAGTCCACGTTACCAGCATTATCGCGGTTGGTGTGACCCAAGTTCAGCACAAAGTCATTACGGCCCATGGTGTAGGTTCCGGAAAGGAAATAGGTATTCCCCTTCGACTCGGTGGACTCCATACCCAAGCTTTCACCCATCGCGGTCGGGTCGGTTTCGATCCGGTAGTCTTCCACTTCGGCGACCAGACGGAACGGACCGGTGCTCCAGTCGGCACCGATCTTGGCAGTTTGCACCTTGCTCGCGGTGCTAAATTCGAGGCTCGGGATGTCGACTCCGGCCAGGTCAGCCAGATCATTCACAAAACCCGGAACCTGAATGGAATTGCCGAACTGAGCATTGGCCTGCTCGTGATCATCAGCACGCTGGTAAGCACCGTAGACTTCCACGGGGCCTGCATCGAAGCCCAAGCGCATGGCGTAGCCCGTGTCGCTATGATCGCTGTTGTCCAGGATTGCGGCACCCGTGAAGCTGACCGGGCCGAAATCGTTGGAGTAGGCCAGGACGCGATCCAGATAGGAACCGTTACCGAAACCGCCCATCGGGCCCAGTCGGCCACCCGCGGTGCGGGCCTGCATGAAGGTCGCGTTCAGCGGATCCTTGCCGGCGGTCGCGTAGGGGGAGGTCATACGCCCGGCCATCACGCGGCCGAAGTTGCCGTCGAGGCCCACGTACTGGTCACGGGCACCAGAATTAAAGCCGTCCGTAGTGGTCACGTTCTGTTCGATCTTGGCCAGCGCGGTCAGACCGTTGCCCAGATCGTGATTGACCATCACGCCAATGCGGTTCGGGTTGGCACCGTCGCCCGCGTTACCAGCACCGCCGGCATCATGCATACGGAAGCCGTTATTCTCGAAGGAATCACCGCTGTGGTGCACGATCTGCGTCTGCAGCTGACCGAACAGGGTGACGCTGGTGTCGGCGGCGGCAAAGGCCGGGACTGCGAAGGCGCCGGCAACGGCGACTGCAAGAATCTGTTTTTTCATGGTGCGTATCTCCCAGGAGAGGTGTGTTGTTCGTTTCTTACGCCGCATCCACGGTCGATGCCGCGAATGACAGGTGTTTTATATACACCACGGTGTCTCTTTTCAACCCCTGGGCGGGAAAAAGTTGCCACAGTTGGGCGCTGAACGTGACGCAGGGTGGATTTCGGAAGATCAAACACTTGCGGGAACAGGCTACAGAAAGGTGCGAGATATCCAGCAACTTGCTGAATCGAGGGGATCATTAGGATCGACTTACCTGCCTGGAGGCGAGGGAACGGGTGGCTTGATCAGGTTTTTCTTATTTTTTTCGGGATTTGCTGCGCGCGGGGGTTTTGCAACGCTCGCAAGGTGGGTCAATGCGATGCAACGCCCGTTGTTTTTTTGCAACGAGGTCGTTTTCGGGTGCCGACGAGGAGGGTGTGTTGTGGAAACGCGACATGTCCTCGGGCTGTTGAGGCGTGGCCGGGAGGCGACACGTTTGCGCTGATCAGGCTTTGGCAGGGGCTTCGCGGCCGAGGCCGCTCCTACAGGGGGCATGGTGGGCGGTTGAAGCGCGGGGGTTCATCCGGAGATACCGGCCCTTCGCTTCGCTGCGGCCGGGATGACGGTGTGCAGGACTCGTCTCGGGCTCTCTTCGAACAAGACCTCGGCCACCCGCCGCCGTCATCCCGGAAACCGCGCAGCGGTTATCCTGGATCTCGCACGTTCGGGGAGCCCCAATCCCTTGAGGTCCCGGCCCTGCGCTTCGCTCCGGCCGATGACGGGTGGGATGGACGTGTGGGCGGTATGCCGGGGGTTCGACGAACGGCCGGGGTGACCGGGCGTGGCGGATGGGCGGCATCGCGGGGACATGGCAGCGTGCCAGGGATCGATGAGGAGGGGTTCCCGAGGCCATGATCCGGTTCGCTGCGCTCAGCGCATCCTACGGGATACCACAGCCCCGCCATGCACAGGGTCCAGCGAGCGCTGCCGCACCCGATCCCGGCTCGGACTGCGGTTTAAAGCACTCGCAGGATGTGATGAGCGCAGCGAATCGCATCACCCCGGGCCGAACAACCTGGGTCGCCTTAATCGAGGCCTAAGGCGCGCAGGGCGAGGCGGCGCTTGAGGGGGGTGGCCTGGTCGACCAGGCGAATGCCGAGGCCGCGCAGTTCCGGGAGGCCGGCGGCGTGGGTGCCGAAGACGAGGCGGAAGCCGTCCATGGCGCGTTGCATGAAGGCGTTCTCGCTGCGGCGGTCGCGGGTGTAGGCGCGCAGGACGGTCTCGGCGCCCGGGTCGCGGCGGGCGGGGCCGTGCAGGCGCTCGACCAGGGCGCGGGCGTCGGCGAGCCCGAGGTTCAGGCCCTGCCCGGCCAGCGGGTGGATGGTGTGGGCGGCATCCCCGGCCAGGGCCACGCGGCCGGCGTGGTAGTCGCGGGCGTGGCGGGCTACCAACGGGAAGCTGGCGCGCTTCGATGTGGCGGTGATCGCCCCGAGGCGGTGGTCGATCACGGCCTCCAGCGCCCGGCAGAAGCCGGCATCGTCCAGCGCCAGCGTGTCGTCGGCCTGGTGTTCGGGCTGGGACCAGACGATGGAGCTACGCCCGTCCGCCAGCGGCAGGAAGGCGATGATCTGGTCGTCGACGAAGCGCTGCCAGGCGGTGTCCTCGTGCGGGCGCTCGGTGGTCACGGTCGCGACCACACCACGGGCGTGATAGTCCTGCTCGCGCACCGGGATACCCATGCGGGTGCGCAGGGGCGATTGCGCGCCATCGGCCGCGACCACCAGACGGGCGGAGGCCAGCGGCGCATGTTGCGGGCCGTAGAGATCCACCCGATCCGGGCGGGTATCGAGGCTTTTCCATTCGGTTTCGGGCCACAGGGCCACACCAGCGGCCTCCAGCTCGGTCCACAGCACGGCCTCCAGGGCGGCGTGCTCCACGGTCCAGCCCAGCGCCGGCACGCCCAGCTCGTCGGCATCAAAGCGGATATGCCCGGGGCCGTGGCCATCCCATACGGCCATGCCGGAGAAGGCATGGGCGCGGCGCGCCTCAAGGGCGTCCTGTACCCCCAGACGGGCCAGGAACTCCATGGAGGCGATGTTGAGCGTGGCGACGCGCGTCACCGGGGTCGCGTCGCTGAAGGTGGGCGCGGCAGCGCGCTCCAGCAGCCCGACGCGCAGGCCCTGGCGGGCCGCGCCCAGCGCGATGGCACCACCAACCGCGCCGGCGCCCACCACCAGCAGATCCAGCACGTCGCGGGAACCGGACGCGCTCATGCCCCGCCCCCTGTGTCCGGCCGGGCGAGATGGCGCGCAGTATGGCGCGGCAGCGGGCCAAGGCCCATCGCCGCCTGTGCCAGGCGATCGCGCGCCGGGCGCAGGCGGTCGACGGCCATCATCCCGCTGCCCAGCGCATGCCCGCGCAGGCCTGCCGCATGCAGCATGCCGCGGGCAAGGAAGTCGGTCGCCGCCACCACGCCGTTCACGTCGGCACGCCGGGCCCGGGCATAGGCGGCAAGTGTTGCGGGTGCGCCGGGGTCGGCGACAAAGCCTGGCGCCCCACCCTGCCCGCGCCCCTCGCGCAGCGCCCCCAGCAGGGTCGCCACGTCGCGCAGGGCAAGATTCAACCCCTGCCCCGCCACCGGGTGCACCGCGTGCGCGGCATTGCCCAGCAGCAGCGCGCGGTCCGCGACCGGCTCCGGGGCATGCAGCCGCTCCAGCGGGAAGCGCACCACGCGGCCCACCGGGCGCAGCCGCCCCAGGGTCCAGCCGAAGCGGGCCTGCAGCTCGCGCAGGCGTTCGGCCTCGTCCTGTTCCAGGCGGCGCTCGCAGGTCTCCGGCGGGGCCACCCAGACCACGTTCATCCGCCCATCCGCCTGCGGCAGCAGCGCCAGCGGGCCTTCGTCGGTGAAGCGCTCGAAGGCCTGGCCGTTGTGCGGCCGCGCGGGCAGGACATCGAAGACCAGGGCATCCGCCGCATAGCGCAGGCGGTTCACCGGCAGGCCCAGGGCCTTGCGGGCGGGCGACTGGATGCCGTCGGCGGCCAGGATCAGACGCGCCGCCCAAGTGCTCTCGCCTTCGGCGCCGTGGACGCGCAGTGCGCGCTGGCCGTCCGTCACCTCGCCCACGCCCGCCAGCGTCGAGTGGTGGCGCACGTCCACGCCGGCGTCGCGGCAGGCCGCATCCAGCATCGGCTCCAGCGCGACGGCCGGCACCACCTGGCCGAGGGCGTGGCGGCCGTGATCGACCGCGTTCAGGTGGACGCGCCCCAGGCCACCGCGGCGGCTGACGACAATGGAACGGATCGCGGTCGCCCGTTCGGCCAGCGGCGCCCAATAGCCCAGATCGTCCAGGAACTGCACGGAGCCGGCCGCTAGGGCATAGCCGCGGGTGTCATTCGGGTGGGCGTCCGGCGCCGGCGGTGCGCCGCGCTCGAACAGCGTGACCGCGTAGCCCGCCCGCGCCAGGGTGCAGGCGGCGAGGCCACCTACCGGCCCGCCACCGACGATGGCGATATCGGATCGTTGTTCGGTCATGTCAGCCAATTACCCCGTCGTTGCGAGGCCCCGCAGGGGCCGTGGCAACCTCTGGATGCCTGCACATTGGCGGGATCGAGTGGCAACGGAAGGCGATCGCCACGGCGCTGCGCGCCTCGCGATGACGGGAGTGGTGGGTTGGCGTCCATTTGTAGCGATGGCCATGCCGGCCGAAAAACACGCAGGGTCCTGATGGACCGTTGGCAAAATACCGCTGCGCAGGATGCGGATGAGCGCAGCGAATCGCATCACGGGGCGCGTGGCTCCGTGGTGAGCGGTGCGTTTCGCAGAGCTCAACGCACCCTACGGTTCCTGACTGGCGGAGCGGGATTGTCGCTCCCCCCTTCGCCTGCAAGCAGGCCCCTACGGAGGCTCGTGCATCCTTCCCCCTGTAGGAGCCTGCTTGCAGGCGAAGAGCGCCGGACCGAATCCCCGGCCTTTCATTGCAACGGGCGATGTGGCGGGCGGGCATGGTCAGTTCCAGCCCGGGAGGTCGCCGGCCATGCAGGCCTCGATGTCGGCGACGGTCTTGGGGCAGTCGGCGGTCAGGACCTCGTGGCCGTCGCGGGTGACGGCCACGTCATCCTCGATACGTACGCCGATACCGCGCAGCTCCTTCGGTGCCTCGCTGTAGGGCCCGAAGTAGAGCCCGGGCTCCACGGTCATCACCATGCCCGGTTCCAGCTGGCGCCAGGCGTCGCCGACGCGATAGTCGCCGACGTCGTGCACGTCCAGCCCCAGCCAGTGGCCGGTGCGGTGCATGTAGAACGGGCGGTAGGCCTGGTCGCGGATCAGCTTGTCCAGGCGGCCCTTGAGCACGCCCAGCTCCTTGAGCCCGCGGGTCAACTCGCGTACGGCGGTTACATGCGGGGTGTCCCAGTCGTTGCCGGGCCGGACCTGCTCGATCGCGGCGAGCTGGGCGGCCAGCACGCACTCGTAGACCTCGCGCTGGCGCTCGCCGAAGCGCCCGGAGACCGGGAAGGTACGGGTGATATCCGAGGCGTAGCCCTGCACCTCGCAGCCGGCGTCGATCAGCAGCAGGTCGCCGTCGTTCAGCGCGGCGCGGTTCTCGATGTAATGCAGGATGCAGCCGTTCTCGCCACCGCCAACGATGGAGGGGTACGCGGTCTCGGTCCCGTAGCGGTGGAATTCGTGCAGCAGTTCCGCCTCCACCGCGAACTCGGTCAGGCCCGGCCGGCAGGCCTGCATCGCGCGCACATGCGCCTGGGTAGAGATGGCCGCGGCGTGGCGCATTAGCTTCAGCTCCGGTGCCTTCTTGAACAGCCGCTGCTCGTGCAGGTGGTGCTCCACCGCAACGAACTCGTGCGGCGCGCGCACGCCGTTGCGGGCCTTGGCCCGGACCTGGTTGACCCAGCCGAACAGGCGCTGGTCCAGGGGCTCGTCGCGTCCGAACGGCGCGGCCAGCACTGCGCGGTTCTCCATCAGCCCCGGCAGGATCTCGTCGATATCCTCGATCGGGAAGGCGCACTCGGCCCCGTACGTCTCCATCGCGCCGTCCGGCCCCGCGCGCCGCCCTTGCCAGGTCTCCTGGGTGGGGTCGCGGTCGCGGCAGAACAGGATGTATTCGCCGGCCGGGCGGCCCGGCACCAGCACCGCCACTGCATCCGCCTCGGGGAAGCCGGTCAGGTAGAGGAAGTCGCTGTCCTGACGGAAGGGATATTCGACGTCCCGGTTGCGGGTGCGCTCGTGGGCGGCCGGGACGACGATAATCGAGTCCGGCCCGATCGCCCGCATCAACCGCTGGCGGCGCCGGGCAAACTCGCCCTGCGGGATCTCCGGCATCCGGCCCGGCCGGGGGGCTTGTCGCGTTCGCGTCATTGCATCGGGATCCGTTTCGGGTCGTCCGGGGCCAGCTCGTCGGCGATCAGCAGCACGCCCACGCGCACGTATTCGTTGAGTTCCTCGAAGGCCGCCGCGTTGTCCTCGTCATCGTCCGGTTCCAGTTCGATGCGAGCAATCTCGGCGAAGTCGCGCAGGATCTCGCTAGCCTCGGCCGAGGGCTTGAGCTTGGCCAGCCGCGGCGTCTGCCCCAGCCCGGCAATGAAGCCGTCCACCCACTCCGACAGGGCCTGGGCCTGCGCCTCGATGGCGTCGTCCTCCGGCAACAGCGGACCAAAGCCCAGCTCCACGTCGTAGAGCTGCGCCAGCAGCGCGCGGCGGATCGCCTCCACGGTCTTGTCGAAGCGCTCTCCTGCGCCTTCGGTCAGTGGCAGGGCCTCGCCCAGGCTGGCTTCCAGGGCATCCACGTCGGAACCCGGATCGGCTACCAGGCATCCGGTGAACAGCCCGTGGGCCGAGGCCGGCGTCTGCGCATAGCCCATGCTGCGCAGCCCGTGTTCGAGCTGCTCGCGCAGGGCCTCGGGGTCGCGCTCCAGACCGTCCAGGGACTTGGCGTTTCCGGTGCCCGGTGAATGCGTCATCAGAAGGACTCCAGCCGCGCTTCGTAGGGGAACAGCAGGAAGCGGTAGAGATCGTCCCCCACCTGCAGATGGGTGAACTGCGGCTCGCCTAGCTTGATCGCGCTGGAGCCGGTGGAGGACAGCATGTTGAGACCGAAGCGCTTGTCCTCGATCAAGGCGTTCAACAGCTGCTCCAGCTCCGGACGCGGCACAGTGCCCGTATTGTCGACAATCCGGCACGGCTTTCCGTTATGAGCCGTACCCTCGATCACGGTAGCGTCGGGGCCGGGTTCGGGTGGCTGGGTCATGGGCGACAACACTTGATGGCTAGGGGATTCCACGTATTGTGGCCAGCGCGGGTGCCAGGCCGCAACAAACCCCGGAATGCCTGGTGCACGAACGCGTACATTGACCGGCGTCTCCCTGTGAGTCACGCAAGTTGACGCTTCGCTCGAACGCCTCCTAGACTCCAGAGATTAATCGACTCGCGGCGAAAGCCGCACCTACCACGCGGGGCCCGAGGCCATGCAGCCGAACGACGATTCAGCGATCGACCCGACCGAACGCCTGGAGGCCGCGATCACGCGCCTTCTGGAAGAGCATGCGGCCCTGCGCGAGGAGAACCACCTGTTGCAGGAGCAGATCCGCCAGCTCAAGGGCGAACGCGCGGCCTTCAAGGAACGCAACGAACAGGCGCGCCACCGGGTCGAGAACATGATCGCGCGCCTGCGCTCGATGGAGCACAGCGAATGAGCCAGTCCGAACCCGTCCGCGTCTCCATCATGGGCAAGGAGTACCAGATCGCCTGCCCACCGGAGGAACGCGCCGACCTGTTTGCCTCGGCTTCGCTGATCGACGAGCGCATGCGCGAGTTGCGCGATGGCGGGCGCATCGTGGGCGCCGAGCGCATCGCGGTGATGGTGGCGCTCAATCTGGCGCACGAGATGCTGGAGTGCCGGCAGCAGAAGGCCGGCGCGGACACCTCCGGAAGCTCGGAACGCCTGGTCGCCCTCGCCGACCGCATCGAGAAAAGCCTCGGCTCGTCGCGCTAGCGCGTTTGGCGGCGTCCCGCCGTCTTTCTTCCCTGCATTGCCAAGACCCCCCCGGTACAGCCTGATGGCTGGCCCTGGTTCGTCCTCCGGTGTTTACGTGCCCTCGGTACGCCGCCTGCCACGCGCTGACTCGCCAGCGCGCCCCGAGGTACTTTCTTGCTTGCCCAAGAAAGTACCCAAAGAAGGGCACCCGGATTCCGCCCGGGAACCTTGCTCCAGGGCCCTCGGCCCGGCGGCGCTGAACTCGCTACGCTGCGCTTCGCTCAGACATCCAGCGCCTTCTCCCGGCCCGAGAACCCTTCCGCAAGGGGCTCCATACGGGAGGGGAACGTCAAAACAGCTGGTATTCCTGCCCCGTAGCACAACAACAGGCACAGCCGTTCGAACACCCTCGGCGCCCGCTCTGCGGGCGCGGCACGCCATGGCCAAAGGCCGAACGTGCCGAAGATGTTCGAAGACCTAGCCATCATCCACTGGCAAGAACGCTGGGATAGCCGTTGTTTGGACCTGCCTCCCCGTTGTCGTCGCGCCGAGTGGAGAGGCTTTTCGCGGGATTCAAGGCGCTGGATGTCTGAGCGGAGCCGCAGGCGCAGCGAGTTCAGCGCCGCCCGCGAAAAGCCTCGGAGCGAGGGAAACCCCGGCCCGCGCAGCGGGCCGGGGTCGCGGCAGTCGCGCGTGTTTCTTGGGTACTTCTTTGCACGAGCAAAGAAGTACCTCGCGGCGCGCTGGCGAGTCAGCGCCGGGCAGTATGCGGACCGAAGCCACCGTAAACACCCAACGACGAACCGGGACCAGCCCCTACTGGGCGAGAGGGCAGAAGACGCCTCAAACGGCAGCAAGCGAGCCGCCGCGCGGCTTGGTGCGCGTTAGCGCTTGACGGTGGCGCGGAGGGCCAGGCGTACCAGGGTCTCCACCGAGTCCGCCTGGTCGCGGACGGCGGCGACCATCTTCTCGGCGCTGGCGCGTTGATAGCCCAACGACTCCAGCGCGGCCAGGGCCTCGGCTTCCATCGCGGCGGCGGGCGTCGGTTCGCTGCCGCCCGCTCCCCCGGCGGGTGCGGCGGCAAAGCCCATCTCGGCAAGGCGTTCGCCCAGTTCCAGCACGATGCGCTCGGCGGTACGCTTGCCGATACCCGGCACCTTGGCCAGGCCGGTGACATCGCCGCCGCTGATCAGGCCCGCCAACTCGTCGCCGGCGTAGGTAGAAAGCATGGCGAGCGCCAGCTTCGCGCCGATTCCGTTCACACGGATCAGACGCCGGAACAGGTCGCGATCGCGCTTGTTCAGGAAGCCGAAGAGCTGGTGGGCATCCTCGCGCACGACCAGATGGGTGGCCAGCACGACGGTCTCGCCCGGCTCCGGCAGGGCCGCCAGCGTGGACAAAGGGACGTCAACCTCGTAGCCAACCCCGCCGGCGTCGATCACGACGCCATTGACCTCCCGGCTAATCAGCCGGCCTTCCAGCCGCGCGATCATGGACGGCCCCCGATCGAGCCGGAGGTGGCGGCCGCCAGGCGCGCCTCGTGCTGCTGGGTGTGAGCGTGGCAAAGCGCGACGGCCAGGGCGTCGGCGGCATCGCTGCTGGCCGGTTCGGCCAGGCGTAGAAGTTGCTGCATCATGTGCTGGACCTGTTCCTTGTCCGCCCCGCCGATGCCGACCACGGCCAGCTTGATCGCACGCGGGGCGTATTCGTGTACCGCAAGGCCGGCCTGGGTGGCGGCGCAGATGGCCGCGCCCCGGGCATGTCCCAGCTTGATCGCAGACTGGGCATTGCGCGCGACGAACACCGATTCGATGGCCAGCACGTCGGGCTTCAGTTCATCGATCACCTCGACCACGCCGGCGAAGATCTCGCCCAGGCGCTCGGGGAAACCCTTGGCCTTGGGCCGGATCACACCGTGCCCGCAGGAGCGGCCGCGGCTGCGATCATACTCGACGACCGCGAAGCCGGTGATCCGGGAACCGGGGTCGATCCCGAGGATGCGCACGCCGGTCACGCGGCGGCCGGATCAGTCACCGCTGACCTCGTCGGGAAAGTCGGCATTGGTGAAGACGTTCTGCACGTCATCCAGGTCGTCGAGCATGTCCAGCAGCTTGAGGATCGACTCGGCGGTCTCCGCATCCAGGGGCGCGAGCGTCTCCGGGCGCCAAGTGACCTCGGCATCCTCCGGCTGGAGTTCGCGTTCCGCCAGCGCGGCGCGGACGTCCTGATAGGTATCGGGTTCGGTGATGACCTCAATGGAACCGTCATCCTCGACCTGGACGTCTTCGGCCCCGCCCTCCAGCGCGGCCTCCATCACCACCTCTTCGTCCAGCCCGGGGGCGAAGCGGATCACGCCCTTGTTCTGGAAGAGATAGGCCACCGAACCGTCGGTACCCAGGTTGCCGCCCATCTTGGAGAAGGCGTGGCGCACCTCGGCGACCGTGCGGTTGCGATTGTCGGTCATGCAGTCGACCAGGATGGCCGCGCCGCCCGGACCGTAGCCCTCGTAGCGGATCTCCTCGACGTTGTCGCCGTCGCTCTCGCCCGCCCCGCGCTTGGCCGCGCGCTCGATGGTGTCGCGGGTCATGTTGGCGCCCAGCGCCTTGTCGATCGCCAGGCGCAGGCGCGGGTTGGTCTCCGGGTCCGAGCCGCCCTGGCGCGCAGCCACGGTGATCTCGCGGATCAGCTTGGTGAAGAGTTTGCCGCGCTTGGCGTCCTGGGCATTCTTGCGATGCTGGATGTTCGCCCACTTGCTGTGGCCTGCCATTCGGTCACGACTCCTTGAATTGAGTTCGGTTGCAGCGGCCCCGGGATTCCACCGAGCCGCAGGACCCGCACAGTCTAATCGCTGGCGCGGCGGTAATCACGGATGCCGGCGCAGCACTCACCCACACCGCCTCTTCCCTCCCCCGTCATCGCGAGGAGCGCAGCGACGAAGCACAAAAGCAGCGAAGCTGCGTTGAACGGCCGCAGGCCGGCCCGAAGAAGGACGCGCAGCGCGTCACCAACCGCACAAGCCCCGTCATTGCGAGGCCCCGAAGGGGCCGTGGCAATCTCCTCACGCTGGCAGAGCGCTGGAGTCACGATCCGTTGGTTCCGGACGGAGATTGCTTCGTCGCTGCGCTCCTCGCAATGACGGGGGCGGCGGTGGGGTCGGGCCCGCTGGGGTTATGGCAGGAACTCGCCCGTTTCCAGGAAATGGAGGGTCTCCTGGACCAGCAGACGGTTGACCAGCATGCCGAAGTGGGAGACCGGCATGGTGAGGTGGCGCGAGACCTCCGGGCCGCGCGTCTCGTCCACCGCGACCGTGCCATCGTGCGGATCCGGGAGCGGCGCGACCCAGGGCCCCGGCCCGAACGGCTTGCTGCCGGCGATCATGCCGACGTCGCGACCGCGCAGGACGGGACTGCCGCCGAGCAGGCCACGGTCCAGGGCGGCGCCCAGCCACCAGCGGCCAATTCGGTTCTGCGCGAGGCGCGCGGCCACACGACTGCCCTGCAGCGGCGAACCCAGCATCACGATACGCCCAGGGCGCTGCACCGGCGCGACCTCGAACAGGTGGCGCACGATCACACCGCCCAGGCTATGGGCAACCAGGTGCACGAGGTCGCCGGGGACATCCTCGAGAAACGCAGCCAGGGCGCGCGCGGCCTGCTCCGGCGTTTGCCGGCGCGAGGCATAGCGGAACCCGTGAACCTCGTGGCCGGCCGCGCGCAAACGGCGGCCCAGCAGGGCCATCTCCAGGCCCGGCATGTGCCAGCCATGGACCATGACCACACTGCTGCGCATGCCGGTCATGGCGTTCGGCCGGACAAGCGGTTACTCGGCCTGTTGCGTGGCGCTGGGACGCAGACGGATACCCAGCTCGCGCAGCTGCTTCTCGCCGACCGGGGCCGGGGCGTCGGTCAGCAGGCAGGCGGCGGTCTGGGTCTTGGGGAAGGCCATCACGTCGCGGATCGAGTGGGCACCGCTCATCAGCATCACCAGGCGGTCGAGGCCAAAGGCCAGGCCGCCGTGCGGCGGGGCGCCGAAGTTCAGGGCATCCAGCAGGAAGCCGAACTTCTCGCGCGCCTCTTCCTCACCGATGCCCAGGGCCTCGAACGCGGCCTGCTGCATCTCGGGGTTGTGGATACGGATCGAGCCGCCGCCGACCTCGGTGCCGTTGAGCACCATGTCGTAGGCGCGGGACAGCGCCTCGCGCGGGTTGGCGCGCAGCGCCTCCGGACTGTCCACTGCCGGGGCGGTGAACGGGTGATGCAGGGCGTACAGGCGCTTGTCCTGGTCGTCGTACTCGAACATCGGGAAGTCGACCACCCACAGCGGCTGCCAGCCTGCCTCGACCAGCTCCAGGTCGTGGCCGATCTTCACGCGCAGGGCGCCGATCGCCTCGTTGACCACCGAGGCCTTGTCCGCGCCGAAGAAGATCAGGTCGCCGGCGGCGGCTGCGGTCTTCTCCAGGATCTGCCGGGTCACGTCCTCCGGCAGGAACTTGAGGATGGGCGACTGCAACCCGCCCGCGAGATCGGTCGGGTCGTTGACCTTGATGTAGGCCAGGCCCTTCGCGCCGTAGCGACCGACGTACTCGGTGTAGACGTCGATCTCCTTGCGCGTGAGCTTGGCACCACCCGGCACGCGCAGCGCGGCCACGCGACCCTCGGGGTCGTTCGCCGGGCCGTTGAAGACCTTGAACTCCACCGCCTGCATCACCTCGGTCAGCTCGGTGAACTCCAGCGGGATGCGCAGATCCGGCTTGTCGGAGCCAAAGCGGGCCATCGCCTCGGCATAGGCCATGCGCGGGAACGGATCCGGCAACTCGACGCCCTGGACCTCGCGGAACAGGTGGCGAATCAGGCCCTCGGTCACCTCCATCACGTCCGCCTCGTCGACGAACGCCATCTCCATATCCAGCTGGGTGAACTCCGGCTGGCGGTCGGCGCGCAGGTCCTCGTCACGGAAGCAGCGGGTGATCTGGTAGTAACGATCCATGCCGGACATCATCAGCAACTGCTTGAACAGCTGCGGCGACTGCGGCAGGGCGAAGAAGCTGCCCGGATGCGTGCGGCTGGGCACCAGGTAGTCACGCGCGCCTTCCGGCGTGGCCTTGGTCAGCATCGGGGTCTCGAGGTCGAGGAACTCGCGCTCCTCGAGGAAGCGGCGCATGGCCGCGGAGACCTGCGCGCGCAGGCGCAGGCGCTGCTGCATCAACGGGCGGCGCAGATCCATGTAGCGATAGCGCAGGCGGGTGTCCTCGCCGACGTCTTCGTCGTCCAGCGGGAATGGCGGGGTCTTGGCGGCGTTCAGGACCTCCAGCTCGAGCCCGAGGATCTCCACGGCGCCGGTGGGCAGGTCGGGATTCTCGGTGCCCTCGGGGCGCCGGCGCACGCGGCCGGTCATGCGGATCACGTACTCGGTGCGCAGCTGCTCGGCGCGCGCGAAGACCTCCTCGCGGTCAGGGTCAAACACCACCTGGACCAGGCCCGCATGGTCGCGCAGGTCCACGAAGATCACCCCCCCGTGGTCCCGTCGGCGGTTCACCCAGCCGCAAAGGGTCACCTCCGAGTCGAGTTCGTTCTCGGTGACACGTCCACACAGATGAGTTCGCATTGCGCTGTTCCAGCCGAAGGGCACGCCCGCCAGGGGCCTGCACGGTGAGTCGGGAAAACGGGACGAACATGGCGTTCGCACCCGCGAAAAGGCCGGAAATCTTACGATTTGCCCTGCCCCTGCGCAACCGGCGCCGGCGCTTCTTCAGGGCTTCTCATCGGTGTCACGACCCCCATGGACATCACGAACTTGAGACCATCCTCCACCGTCATGTCCAGTTCGATGGCTTCCTCGCGCGGGACCATGATCACGAAGCCGGAGGTGGGATTGGGCGTGGTCGGGACGAAAACGGTGATGACGTCACGCTCGGTGCGGTCCTGCACCTCGCCGACGGCGACACCGGTCATGAACCCCACGGACCACAGGCCGCGGCGCGGATACTCGATCAACATCACCTTGCGAAACGCCTGCCCGCCGTCGGACAGCACGGTCTCGGTGACCTGTTTGACGGCGCCGTAGATCGAACTGACCAGCGGGATGCGGCGGACGATCGATTCGCCCACCGACACCAGCTTGCGCCCAACGATATTGGCCACCACCACCCCGGTCACGAACACCACCACCACCGCCAGCACGATGCCGGCACCCGGGATGGAGAAGCCGAGAATCGCCTCCGGCCGCCAGGGCGGCGGCAGAAGGAGGATGGTGAAGTCCAGCAGGTCGACCAGCAACTTGATGACAAAGCCGGTGACGATCAGCGGCAGCCAGACCAGCAGCCCTGCAATCAGATAGCGGCGCAGGGAGACCAGCATTGATCAGGTGCCGGTCGCGGCGGTACCGGTCTTGGCGCTACCGGAAGATGCGGACTTTCCGGAGGCGTCCGACTTCGTTGAGCTACTGCCGCTGGAACTGGTGGCCGAGCTGCTGCCCTCTTTCAGGTTGCGCTTGCCGTCCTTCTTGAAGTCGGTCTCGTACCAGCCGCCGCCGGCCAGACGGAAGCCGGCCGCTGACACCTGCTTGGTCAGGGCCTCGGCACCACACTCCGGGCAAATGGTGGCCGGCGGATCGGAGATCTTCTGCAGGATCTCGGAGACCTCGCCGCAATCCTTGCACTGGTATTCGTAAATGGGCATGACTGGAATCCTCGGAATGCATCCGCGAAAACACGGGTTGAGGCGTATTATGCGGCCGTTTTCGGGGAATGAAAGGCCTTCGCTTCCGACAATCCGTTTTCATAATCCAGAACGGTATTTCTCCGGCAAGCATGGGCAGCCCGCTCTCCTGCCCCCCTCAACGTCATCCCGGCGGACGCGCAGCGTAGAGCCGGGATCTCCAGCGTCAGCCCCTTCCCGACCGGGGAGATCCCGGATCACCGCTACGCGGTGTCCGGGATGACGGCAGTGGGGACGACGCGAATGTGTCCGGAATGACGGCGGTGGGTACGGCTCGAACGCGTCCGGGATGACGACAAGGCGGGAGCCGTTCAGGGCCATGCAGCCGATATCCGCCGCCACCGGGGGCGTCTCTTGATGCTGCCCGGCCAATCCGCGCTGGGGTTTGCGCCGGGCGGTCGGAGCGCGGATCATTCACCCCCAACTCGACGATACGACCGCGCAAGGACCTGTCATGGCCGAAAAGATCGTGATCATGCTGCTGAACCTGGACCTGGATCGCCCTGGCACGCTGGGGGCGCCCTTCTTCCAGGCCACCGTCGCCGCCGCGATGGATCTCGAGGTGGAGATCTACTTCGCCGCCGGCACCACACGCCTGCTGCGTCAGGGCGTGGCGGAGACCATCTACCCCGGCGAGGCCAGGGAGAAGTCCGTCTACAGCTTCATGCAGGACGCCCACGAGGCCGGCTGCGCCTTCTACGCCTGCGCCGGAGCGATGAGCGAGAACGGCCTGACGCTGGACAACGCAGTGCCGGAACTGGACGGGATGCGCGGCGGCGGTGCCTTCATCGGCGAGGTCGTCGAGGACGGCGTCGCCACCCTGACCTACTGAGCGCGCCGCCGTGAGTGACACTGCTTCCCGTGCGGTCCTGATTACCGGCTGCTCCAGCGGCATCGGGGCCTGTACCGCGCGCGTGCTGCGTGATCGCGGCTACCGCGTGTTCGCCACCGCCCGGCGCGGTGAGGATGTCGCCCGGCTGAAGAAGGACGGCTTCGAGGCCTTGCAGCTGGATCTGGACGACTCCGCCAGCATCCACAGCGCGGTCACCGAGATCCTGCACCGGACCGACGGCCATCTGTATGCCCTGTTCAACAACGGCGCCTACGGCCAGCCCGGCGCCGTGGAGGATCTGAACCGCGCCACGCTGCGCGCGCAGCTGGAGACCAACGTCCTCGGCTGGCTGGAACTGACCAACGCCGTCCTGCCCGCCATGCGCCGCGCCGGCGAAGGCCGCATCATCCAGAACAGCTCGGTCCTGGGCCTGGTCGCCCTGCGCCTGCGCGGGGCCTACGTGACCTCCAAATTCGCGATCGAGGGCATGAGCGACACCCTGCGCCAGGAACTCCACGGGACCGGCATCCATGTCGCCTTGATCGAGCCGGGGCCGATCCGCAGCGCGTTCCGCGCCAACGCGCTGAAGGCCTTTCGCTACCACGTCCAGCGCGAACACGGCCCCTGGCAGGAGACCTACCGCGCCGCCGAGGCCCGCATGGCGGACGCCGAGGCCGATGCACCGTTCACGCTGGGGCCCGAGGCCGTCGCGCGCTGTGTCGTGCACGCCCTGGAGGCCCGCCGCCCGCGGGTGCGCTATCACGTGACCTTCCCCACGCGGCTGTTCGCCTTCCTCAAGTGGCTGCTACCGGCCCGCGCGATGGATGCCGTGCTGCGCGGTGTATCACGCGGGGAGAACCGCTGACCGTGGCACACTGCACCGCATGAACCTGATCTTTCTCGCGCTGATCGTGATCGCCGTGGCGACGGCCGCGATCCGCGAGATCCGCTCCACCGATCCCGACGAACAACCGATGCAGGCCCTGTCCGAGGGCGCGATCGAGGCCGCCGGTTCCGCGGTGGAGCTGGCGCTGGGGTTGGTCGGGGTGATGGCCCTGTTCCTGGGCCTGATGAAGATCGCCGAGGCCGGTGGCCTGCTCACCGTACTGGCGCGGCTACTGCGGCCACTGATGGTGCGCCTGTTCCCGTCGGTGCCGCCCGAACACCCGGCGATGGGCGCGATGATCCTGAATTTCTCCGCGAACATCCTGGGTCTTGGCAACGCCGCCACGCCGTTCGGCATCCGCGCGATGCAGGAGCTGGAGAAGCTCAACCCGCACCCGGGCACCGCGACCAACGCGATGGCGCTGTTCCTGGCGATCAACACCTCCAGCATCACGCTGCTGCCCACCGGCGTGATCGCCCTGCGCGCCTCGCTGGGTTCCGAGGCCCCGGCCGCGATCCTGCCGACCACGCTGTTCGCGACCCTGTTCGCGACCATCGCCGGCATCGCCAGCGCGCTGATCCTGCAGCGCTACTTCCTGCCACCCCCGGCGACTCGCAGCATTGATCCGGACCAGACGTCCGCGGATGGCGCGAGCGAGCTGGACGACACCATGCGCGAGGCCGGCCGGGAGGCGACCGCCGAGCCGACCCAGGACGCCGACCCGACAGCGGACACGGCCAACCAGCAACCGATGAACATCGAGGTCCCCACCGAGGGCTATCCCGCGTGGGTCTCGCTGACCGTGCTGGCCGGAGTGCTCGCAATCATCCCGCTGACCATCCTCTACGGCCAGGCGATCGCGCCGTGGATCATCCCCGGGCTGGTGGTCGGCTTCCTGTCCTACGGCGTCATGCGCGGCGTACCGGTCTACGAGGTGTTCGTGGAGGGGGCGAAGGAGGGTTTCAATGTCGCGCTGCGCATCATCCCCTACTTGGTCGCGATCCTGGTCGCGGTGGGCATGCTGCGCGAGAGCGGGGCACTGGGGATGTTTGTCGGGCTGGTCGGGCCGTTGACCACGCCGTTTGGCCTGCCGGCCGAGGCGCTGCCGATGGCGCTGCTGCGCCCGCTGTCCGGCTCCGGCGCCTACGGCATCATGGCCGGCATCATGCAGGATCCGGCCACCGGGCCGGACACGCATGTCGGCATCCTGGTCTCGACCCTGCAGGGCTCGACCGAGACCACATTCTACGTGCTCGCCGTGTACTTCGGCGCGATCGGCATCAAGCGCGTGCGCCACACCCTGGCCGCCGCGCTGACGGCGGATGCCGTCGCGGTGATCGCGGCGGTGACAATCGTCGGCTTCCTCTTCCTGTAGGACGACGTGCGCGACGACGGCGTGCGCGACGCACCCCCTCGCGGGGTCAGCCGTCCGGGCGACTCGCGCGGCAGTGATCCAGCGCCCGCAGGAGGTCACTCGCACCGATCGGCTTGGTCAACAGGTCGTTGAAACCGGCCTGTTCGGCCCGCTGGCGCGTGGCATCCGTGGCATCGGCGGTCACCGCAATCACCGGGATCGCGGCCAGCTCCGGCTCGGCCCGCAACGCGCGCAGCACCTGAAACCCATCCATCACCGGCAGGTTCAGGTCCAGCAGGATCAGCTCGGGCGGATCCCGCAGGGCCATGTCGAGTCCCTCGGCGGCGGATTCCGCCATGCGGCAGTCGGCCGCGCCCTGCTGTTTGAGCATCTCGCGCATCAGACGCTGGTTGGCATCGTGGTCCTCAATGCAGAGCACGCGGCAGTCGCCCGGCGCGCCGGAGCCGCCGGGCAGTGCCGCATCGTCCCCGGTGCCGGACGGCATCCGGTCACGGGCCCGGGGCAGACGGAACCAGAAGGTACTGCCCTCCCCCGGCACGCTGTCGACCCCGATCTCGCCTCCCATCAGGTCGACCAGATTGCGGGTAACCGCAAGCCCGACACCGCTGCCCTCGATCCCTTGCTCCTCCGCCGCCAGCCGTTCGAACGGCTGGAACAACCGCCGGCACTGCTCCGCGTTCAGCCCCGGCCCGCTGTCGTGGATGGCGATCCGCACATCGGCCTCTGACGGCTCGCAGCTCACGCGTACGCTTCCGCCTGGCCGGTTGTACTTGATCGCGTTGGAGAGCAAGTTCAGGAGCACCTGCTTCAGACGCCGCGGATCGGCCTCCAGCATGACTTCGGGCAACTGATCCGGCTCCAGATCCACCCGATACTCGCGCGCCACAGGCGCAAGCAACGAAAGGCAGTCCTCCAGCACCGGACCCGGCGCCACCGGCTCCGGATCGACCTGCATGCGACCGGCCTCGATCCGGGCCAGGTCCAGGATCTCGTTGATCAGGTCCAGCAGGTGCCGGCCCGCGCGCGTGATCTCCTCCAGGTGGCCACGCTGGTGTCCATCCAGCGCCGGATCGCTCTCCAGCAACTGGGCAAAGCCGAGAACGGCATTCATCGGCGTGCGCAGTTCGTGGCTCATGTTGGAAAGGAAGTCGGATTTGGCGCGGTTGGCCGCCTCGGCCGTCTCGCGGGCCCGATGGAGCTCCGAGCGACGGCGCAATTCGTCGGTAAAATCACTGAAGATGTTGAAGCCGTATTGCGGCTCCCCGCGGGCATCGCGCACCACGCCGATCGTGCTGGCCGTAATAAACACGGCCCCGTTGGCACAGCGCTGGGGCAGCTTGCCCGTCCAGGCCCCGCCCTCGGCCAGCACCTGGTCGATCTCTTGCTCCTCCTTTTTGTTCTCCGCCGGGATGATCCCCAGCTCGTGGAAATCCCGGCCCAGCAACTCCTCCGAACGGTAGCCCAGCATCTCCAGAGCAGCCAGATTGACGTAGACGAAGCGGCCTTCGCGATCCACCACTTCGATCCCCTGTTCGGAGGCTTCGAAGATGCGCTGGAACAACGCCAGGTGTTCCTGCGCCTGGTGCAGCTCGGTGATGTCCTGCAAGCTTCCGCCGACGTGCGTCAATCGGCCGTCGCTATCGAAGCGTCCGCTCGCGATCATGTGGACAAAGCGGATGCGTCCGCCGGGCAGCTCCACCCGGTGGTTGATCTCGTGGTGCCGACTCTCGCCGACGCCAGCCAGGAAGCTCTCGACCTGATGGCGGTCCTCCGGGTGAACCAGGTTCAGGTAGTCGTCACGTTCGAGCGGCGCGTCTTCGGCATCCAGCTCGAAGATCTCGCGGAGCACCCGGGACCAGGTGATCCGCCCATCAAGCGCATCCATCTCCCAGTTGCCGATACGCGCGAGCCGTTGCGACTCCAGCAGGCGGGTGGACAGGTCGGACAGCGCCAGCTCGGAATTCTTGCGCTTGGTGATGTCCTGCATCACGCCCAGCATGTACAGGATCTCGCCGTCCTGGCCGCGCACCACGTCGCCACGTTCCAGCAGCCAGTGTTCCGACCCGTCCGGCCACATCACCCGGTGTTCCAGCTCGAGGTAGGAACCGCGGCGTAGACTGCTGGCGATGGCGGTGCGTACCCGGGCGCGATCATCGGGATGCACGGCATCCAAGAAATTGGAGACCGTCGGCTCCAGCCCGCCCTCGGGATAGCCCAGAAGCGGCGGGATGCGCTCCGACCAGCCCAGCGCCTCGCGGTTCGGCGCCCACTCCCAGGTCCCCATGTTGGCGAAGATCTGGCTCGAGCGCAGGCGGTGTTCCTGATGCTTCACGTGGGTGATCTCGGTGCGAATCGACACGTACTGGTAGGGACGACCGTTGCTTCCGAGATACGGGACGATGGTGGTCTCCACCCAGTACAGCGATCCACTGCGCGCCCGGTTGCACACCTCGCCCCGCCAGATCTGGCCGGCGGCAATGGTCTCCCACAAGTCGGCGTAGAACTCCGGCGGATGTTGCCCGGACTTCAGGATCCGGTGGTTGCACCCCATAAGCTCGGACACGGCGTAGCCGCTCACCCGCGCGAACCGCTCGTTGGCGTAGATGATATTGCCGGCGATATCGGCGATGCTGACCAGGGAGTGCTCGTTGACCGCCACGTGCTCGCGCTCGCGCTCGTACAGCGCATCCCGATAGGCCTGGCTGACCCCGTCAATCTGGCGCATCTGGCGCGCCCGCGCGGTGATGGTTGCCGCGACTCGCGCCGGCTCCACCGGCTTCAGGAACACCCCGGCAACCCCTGGATGCAACGTCATCAGGTGATTGATCCGACTGGGATCCTCGGTCAACAGAAGCAGCGGGATCGCGCCACCATTGTCCCGGGTGCGCAGCAACGCGACAAACGACTCCACCGGTTCGGCTAGCCCCTGCAGATCCAGGACGACCACATCCGCGCCGGCCTCGCGCAGATGACGTCGGACGACCTCCGGATCGGAGGCGGTGGCTACACCCAGACCGGCGCCAGTCAGGTACGACTCGAGGCCGCCGTCGGCCGCATCATTCTTGACCAGCAGCACGCGGTAGTCCGAATCGACGATCAGGCCGCCGATCTGTATCAACTGCTCGATCAGGGTGTCCGTGGCCAGCGGATGATCGAGACAACGCGCCACGCCTTGGCGCACGCATTCGAGTCGCGCCCCGGAACTCCAGCTGCGCGCAACAGCCAGCACCGGCAGACCGCTACCCAACGCGGCCCCCAAGCCGGGCAACCCGCCACCGTCCGTGGCCACGGTATCGGCGCACAGCACCACGGCGGATAAAGGGGCGTCCTCAGGGGCACTATCGGTCCCAGTGCCACCCATTTCACCCCGCGTCACGCGAAAGCCCTGCTCGTCGAGCATGCGAGCGATCTCGTCGCCGGCCTCGCCACCGTCGTCGATCAGGCACACCCGCGTTTCGGCCGGGCGCCCGCCCAAGGGCTGCATGCGGGCCTGCGCGACCGGACGCGCACGCTGCCGGTAGGCCTCAACACTCATCGCGAGGCGCCGAACCCCGGCATGGATCAGGTCGCGATCCGGCCCGGCCGGGGCACGACGAACGCCGGCCAGGGCGGCACACAGCGATTCAGCCACCGCGCGAATCAACCCGATATCGAAAATCTGGGCGGCCTGCGCCAGGGTCTGGGCCTCGCGGTACAGCGTGGTCAGCCGGTCGCCATCCTGGGCCGAACCGTCGAGGGCCCGGGACAGCCGCTCCAGTTCCGCAACCCGCTGGGCCAGGGACTCGAGAAACTCGCCCCGCAAACGCGCCAGCCCCGGCGATGCCGGGGCCGGGTTCACGGCCGTTGGCTGTAACGAATGCAACGGGTCAGTTCGGCGGGCCGCCCGGGTTGATGTCCTTGTCTTTCACGATGAAGTAGACCCCGATGGCGGCCAGCCCCATCCACATGAGCAGCGCGAACACCCCGAGGACCTCCCAGAGCGTTACGAAGAAAAACAGCATGATGGCGGCAGCACCAAGGAAGATATTGCCGATCACGAAATTGGACGGCCGGCGGGATTCATTGTCGGGCATGGACGGCTCCGGTGCAGGCGCCTGGAGCGACGCCAGTGAACGCTACTGTTTCTTGTAGGGGGTAAAGTCGAATTCCCCGGCGGTCATGTCGTCCCACAGATCGCTCTGCAGTACGGCCAGCAGCTTGAACAGCTTGCGCAGTTCGGGGTCCTCCATGAAGCGCTGGTCCTCGCTGGCTTTCAGCACCTCGACCAGGGTGGCGCACTGCTCACGGCTGATCCCGAGGACATTCAGGCCGTTCTCTCCCATCTCGACATCCATCGAGCGACTCCCATTCGGTTAGATGGCGCCGATTGTAGCCGGTCGCGCACCGATGGCGAAAACGCCGGACTCCAGCCACGTCATTGCGAGGCCCCGAAGGGGCCGTGGCACAAAAGTGCGAAGCGCGTTGAACGGCCGCAGGCCGGCCCGAAGGGCGAGCGCAGCGAGTAATCTCCCAACGAAACCCCCGACGTCCGACCGGGCTGACGTCGGGGCCGCCCACGGAGATCGCCACGTCGCTGCGCTCCTCGCGATGACCGGTTTGGCTTAGGCCGTCTGGGCGCGGATCAGGTCGACCCGGGTGCGCACGTACAGGTAGTACAGCACCGGGATGATCACCAGCGTCAGCAGCGTGGAGACGAACACGCCGAAGATCAGCGAGATTGCCAGGCCGGAGAAGATCGGGTCGTCCAGGATGAACCCGGCCCCGACCATCGCCGCCAGGCCGGTCAGCACGATTGGCTTGGCGCGCACCGCGCCGGCGTGCACCACCGCCTCGATCACATCCACGCCGCGGCGAATCTCCTCGTTGATGAAGTCCACCAGCAGGATGGAGTTGCGCACGATGATCCCGGCCAGCGCGATCATCCCGATCATCGAGGTTGCGGTGAACTTGGCGTCCATGAAGAAGGCATCCATGAAGGCATGCCCCGGCATCACCCCGATTACGGTCAGCGGGATCGGCGCCATGATGATCAGCGGCACCATGTACGAGCGGAACTGCGCCACCACCAGCAGGTAGATCAGGAGCAGCCCCACCGAGTAGGCGATCCCCATGTCGCGGAAGGTCTCGTAGGTCACCTGCCACTCGCCATCCCACTTCAGCGAGAAGTTGTAGGGATTGTCCGGCTGACTGATAAACAGCTGCTCCAGCGGCTCGTCGTAGGCCATGGGCTGGTCGCGCAGGCCGAAGAACATGTCGAACATGCCGTACAGCGGGCTATCCAGCCCACCGGCCAGGTCGCCCATCACGTAGACCACCGGCAGCAGGTTCTTGTGGTGGATCGAGTGCTCGAGACTCGAGTCGACGACGTTGACGACCTCGGACAGCGGCACCAGCGTGCCGTCGCGCGAGCGCACCTTGAGCCCGAGCACCGGGTCCAGGCTGCCCTTCTCGGCCTGCTCGAACTCCAGGCGCACGGGCACCGCGTACTTTACGTTGGAGCCATAGAGGTAGGTCACGTCCTCACCCGACAGGGCGGTCTCGATCGCCTGCACCACCGCCTGCTGCGACACGCCCAAGCGCGCGGCGCGTTCGCGGTCGACCTGCAGGATCTTCTTCTGCCCCGGATACTCGACCGAATCATCGATATCGGTAAGGCCTTCGGTGTTTTCGAAACGCTCGCGCACCTGCCGGGCGATCTCGATCTGGCCGTCGTAGTCCGGTCCGTAGATCTCGGCGACGATCGGCGACATCACCGGCGGTCCCGGCGGGACCTCGACCACCTTGACCGCCGCGCCATGGCGATCGGCGATCGCGTTGATCGCCTCGCGCACGCCCAGGGCCACCGCGTGGCTCTTGCGATCGCGCTCGTAGGAATCGACCAGGTTCACCTGAATGTCGCCGACGTGCGAGCCCTCGCGCAGGTAGTACTGACGCACCAGGCCGTTGAAGTTGATCGGCGCCGCGGTGCCCGCGTAGGTCTGCACGTTGTGCACCTCGGGGACCGTCTTCAGGTAGTCCCCCATCTCCGCCAGCACGCGGGAGGTGCGTTCCAGGCTGGTCCCTTCCGGCATGTCCAGCACCACCTGGAACTCCGACTTGTCGTCGAACGGCAGCATCTTCATGACCACCAGCTGGAAGTACGCCAGCGACACCGAGGCCAGAATCAGCACCAGGGTGCCCACCCACAGCGCCAGGCGGTTGACCTTCTTGCGTCCGCCAGTACCAAGGAAGGGCAGCAGCAGGGTGTTGAAGAGCTTCATCAGCCCGGCCGAGGCGCTCTCGCCCTCCGCGCCATGACCACCACTGGCCGGCGCGGCATGCTCATGCTTCTCGGCCTGGCGACGCAGGACCTTGTAGGTCAGCCAGGGCGTGACTACGTAGGCCACCGCCAGCGAGATGATCATCCCCATCGAGGCGTTGATCGGGATCGGGCTCATGTACGGGCCCATCAGGCCGGTCACGAAGGCCATCGGCAACAGTGCCGCAATCACCGCAAAGGTCGCGAGGATCGTCGGTCCGCCCACCTCGTCCACCGCGAGCGGAATCGCCTCGATGAACTTCTTGCCGCCCTTGGCCATGTGCCGGTGGATGTTCTCGACCACGACGATGGCGTCATCCACCAGTATCCCGATGGAGAAGATCAGCGCGAACAGCGACACCCGGTTAAGTGTGAAGCCGTAGGCCCAGGAGGCAAACAGCGTGATCGCCAGGGTGATCACCACCGCCACGCCAACGATAAACGCCTCGCGCCAGCCCAGCGCGATCCACACCAGGATGACCACCGAGGCGGTTGCCAGGATCAGCTTCTGGATCAGCGTGTTGGCCTTGTCGTCCGCGGTCTGGCCGTAATTGCGGGTAATGGTCGTCTCGATGCCGTCCGGGATGTAGGTCCCGCGCAACTGCTCCAGCCGCTCGACCAGGGCATCGGCGATATCCGGGGCATTGGTCCCCGGCTGCTTCGCGATCGCCACCGTGACCGCCGGATGGCTATCACCCAGGCGCGCGCGATCCCCCGCGGCGGCGCCATGGGCAAAGCGCACATGCTCGGTGGCATAGGCCGGACCCTGTACCACCTCGGCAACATCCGACAGGTAGACCGGGCGATCCTCGTGCATCCCGACCACCAGGCTGGCGAACGCCTCGGGCTCGGTGATGAAGTCGCCGGCCTGGATCAGGATTTCCTCGTCGTCCTGGTACAGCCGGCCAGCATCGCGCGAGAAGTTCGAGGCCTGAAGGCTGTCGCGCAGGTCGTCCACCGACAGGTTGTGGGCCGCCAGGGTCTCCGGCTTGAAGCGCACATGCACCACGTGATCCGGCCCACCGACGGTGTAGATGTCGCGGGTGCCCGGCACCCGCTTGAGCTCGGCCTCGATGCCGTGCGCCACGCGCAGCAGGTCATGCCCGCCGCGCTCGGGGTCCTCGGTCCACAGGGTCACGTTGACGATCGGCACGTCGTCGATCCCCATCGGCTTGATGATCGGCTCGCCGACCCCCAGCCCCTGGGGCAACCAGTCCTGGTTGGAGAACACCTGGTTGTACAGGCGCACCAGGGCCGCGGTGCGATCCTCGCCGACCTCGAACTGGATGGTGATCTGCGCCATGTTCGGGCGCGAGGTCGAATAGATGTCGTCGATGCCCTCGATCTCCGAGAGCACCTGTTCGGCCGGCGTGGCCACCAGCTGGGCCACCTCCTGCGCGCTCGCCCCCGGGAACGGGATGAACACATCGGCCATGGTCACGTTGATCTGCGGCTCTTCCTCGCGCGGCGTGACCAGGATCGCGAACAACCCCAGCAGCAGACCGATCAGGGCCAGCAGCGGGGTGATCTGGGTAGTCAGGAAGGCCTTGGCAATGCGCCCGGAGATCCCCATGCGCTCGGACGCCCCCTCCGTGCCGGCATCGCTCATCGGTTCACCTGCTGATGTTCCTTCAGATAGATCTGCGCATGCACCGGATCCAGCGCCACGCGTTCATCGTCGTCCAGACCGCCGAGGATCTCGATCATGCCGTCATGCTGGCGCCCGACCCGCACCTGGCGGAACGCGACCCGATCGTCCTCATCGACGACGTACACGGCAATAACCTCGCTGCGATAGACCACGGCCTCCACCGGCACCAGCAGGCGTTCAACGTCCTCCACCACGAAGGCGGTCTTCACGAACATGCCGGGGAACAGGCCCAGGTCCTGCTGCTCCGGCAGGTTCACGCGAATCCGGAAGGTGGAGCTGGCCGGGTCGGCATAGGGGAAGATAGTCAGGCTCTCGGCCGCCACCCGGTCCCCGTTCAGCAGGACCTCGGCACTGCGCCGCTCGCGCACGTTGTGGATCAGGCGCTGCGGCACATCCACGGCAACGCGCAACTGATCCAGGCTGATCCCGGACAGCAGCGGTGAACCCGGGCTGACCGATTCGCCGACCTCGACATGACGCTCGGTGACGATCCCGGAATACGGCGCATACACCTCGGTGTAGCCGAGCTGCTCGCGGGCCTCCTCGACCCGACCTTCGGCCGAGCGCAGGCGGGCACGCGCCGAACCCAGCGCGGCCTCGGCGCGGTCGAACTCGGAGCGCGAGACCACCCCCCGCTCGAACACATCCTCAATCCGGTCGAACTCCGAACGCGCCTCGTTGAAGCGGGCGCGGGCGTCGGCCAGATCGCCCTCTGCCTGGCTCACACGAGCCTGCTGCTCGGTATCGCTGACCCGAACCAGGAGCTCGTCGACCTCGACGAAGTCATCCACGTCCGCGTAGATCTCGCGGATGCGCCCGGACGTCTGGGCGGAGATCGTGGACCGCTGCACCGCCTCGACGCGGCCATCCAGGATGCGTTCCTGGGCAATCGTCTGGCGTTCCGCGGTGGCCGTGTCGAACGGCAGCTCTGCCTGGGCCGCAAACGGCAACAGCAGCAGGGCCCACAGGGTGTGGCGCATCCGGATTCGTGTCATGGGGTCTTTCCTTGCTTGGTGAGGTCGCCGGGGATGGGCCGTCTCGCACTCGTCCCGGCTCCATATATTAGCTTTTTCTAATTTATTATTTCCTGATGCTGAACGCAATCCGGGCGCATCCTCCCGCGACCGGTCCGCTCCCTCGCAGCGAGTATAGCCACCCTGACAAGGGTTTCACCCACCCCGGCGACTCGCCGGGACGCTGCAGCGCACCCGCGCTCCCCGTATCATGGCGACCGATCCGGGAACCACACAAGATCTGGAAGACGCCATGCCGCTGCTGCGAGTCGAGACCAATACCGCCCTGCCGGACGATGCCACCGGCCTCAGCCAGCGCCTGTCCGCGCAGGTCGCCGACTGGCTGGGCAAGCCCGAGGGCTACGTGATGGTGGCCTGCACGCATAACCCGGCCATGTGCTTTGGCGGCAGTACCGATGCGCTCGCCTACTGCGAGCTCAAGAGCATCGGCCTGCCCGAGGGCCTGACCCGCGAGCTGTCGCGCAAGCTGTGCGACGCCCTGCAGGCTGAGCTGGGTATCGAACCCGCCCGCGTCTATATCGAATTCGCCGATGCCCCGCGCCACTTCTGGGGCACCAACGGCACCACGTTCTGAACCCTTTCCAGCCATCAACCACGGACTGCCCCCGATGCGCGTCTCGCAATTCCCGCTGAACACCCTGAAGGAAACCCCGGCCGACGCCGAGATCATCTCCCACCAGCTGATGCTGCGCGCCGGCTACATCCGCCGGCTGGCCTCCGGGCTGTACACCTGGCTGCCACTGGGGCTGCGCGTGCTGCGCCGGGTCGAGGGCATCGTGCGCGAGGAAATGAACCGCGCCGGGGCGCTGGAGGTGCTGATGCCGGCGGTGCAGCCCGCCGAGCTGTGGCAGGAATCCGGGCGCTGGGACTTCTACGGCGCCGAGCTGCTGCGCCTGAAGGACCGCCACGACCGCGACTTCTGCTTCGGCCCGACCCACGAGGAGGTCATCACGGACCTGGTACGCCGCGAGGTCCGCAGCTACCGCCAGCTGCCGATCAACTACTACCAGATCCAGACCAAGTTCCGCGACGAGCGCCGCCCGCGCTTCGGGATCATGCGCGCGCGCGAGTTCCTGATGAAGGACGCCTACTCGTTCCACATCGACGGCGACTCGCTGGCCGAGACCTACCGCCAGATGCACGCCGCCTACACCCGCATCTTCGAACGCTGCGGGCTGGACTTCCGCGCGGTGGAGGCCGACACCGGCGCCATCGGCGGCAATGCGTCGCACGAATTTCACGTCCTCGCCAGCTCCGGCGAGGACGCCATCGCCTTCTCCCCGGCCGGCTTCGCCGCCAACGTCGAACTGGCCCCCTGCCCTCAGCCGGACCCGGCCCCGGCACCCGGCACGGAGATGGCGAAGATCGCCACACCCGACGTGCACACCATCGACGAGCTGGCGGGGTTCCTGAACATCCCGACCGAGCAGACGGTAAAGACCCTGGTGGTCGCCGCCTCCGAAGAGATCGACGCCGACCTGGTCGCCATCGTGCTGCGCGGCGACCACGAACTGAACGCGGTCAAGGCCGAGAAGCACCCCTGGATCGCCGAACCGCTGCGCATGGCCGAGGCGGCCGAGATCCGCACCGCATTCGGCGCCGACCCCGGCTCGCTGGGCCCGGTGGGCAGCCCGATCCCGGTGCTGGCCGACCAGGCGATGCTGGGCATGGCCGACTTCGTGGTCGGCGCCAACGAAGACGGCCATCACCTGACCGGCGTGAACTGGGGCCGCGACCTGCCGCAACCGGAGAGCGCGGACCTGCGCAACATCACCGAGGGCGAACCGGCCCCCGACGGCTCCGGTCCCATCGAAATCCGTCGCGGCATCGAGGTCGGCCACATCTTCCAGCTGGGCGACAAGTACAGCCAGGCCCTGGGCGCCCGCGTGCTGGACGAGGACGGCCGCGAACAGGTCGTGACCATGGGCTGCTATGGCATCGGCGTCTCGCGCGTCGTGGCGGCGGCCATCGAGCAGAACTCCGACGAGCGCGGCATCTGCTGGCCCACCGCCATCGCGCCCTTCGATATCGCGCTGTGCCCGATCGGCGCGAAGAAATCCCAGCGCGTGCGCGAGGCAGCGGAGAAGCTCCACGACGACCTGCAGGCAGCCGGCTTCGAGGTCCTGCTGGACGACCGCGGACAGCGCCCCGGCGTGATGTTCGCCGACATGGAGCTGATCGGCATCCCGCACCGCATCGTCATTGGCGAACGCGGCCTGGACGCCGGCGAACTCGAGTACCAGGACCGCCGCGCCCCCGAGGCCGAACACCTGCCGCTCGACAACCTGATCGACACCCTGCGCGAACGCCTGCGGGGATGAGGCACGCGCTTTGTCTGCGGTTCATGATGTGCTGATCCGAAACGCCGCCACGCGCGGCAAGCGCCGGGTGCAATGGAACACATAGCGTTCACGCTGGAGATGGGGATCGTGTTCGGCCTGCTGGGGCTGACGATCCTGCTGTTCGTGACCGAGGTGATCCGGATCGACCTCGCGGCGCTGAGTGTGCTGTTCCTGCTGGGGATGGTCGCGCTGGTGCCGGGGGTCGCGCCGATCGTCGAGGGCGAGGCGCTCTTCTCCGGCTTTGCCTCGAACGCGGTCATCGCGATCATCGCGGTGATGATCATCGGCACGGGGCTGGACCGCTCCGGAGTGATGAACCGCCTGGCGGACCTGATCCTGCGGTTTGGTGGGAAGACGGAACGCCGGGTGATGGCGACCACCTCGGGCGCCGTGGGCATCGTGACCAGCTTCATGCAGAACATCGGCGCGGCCGCGCTGTTCATGCCGGTGATCAATCGCATTGGTGCTGCCGCCCGCATCCCGCGCTCGCGCCTGCTGATGCCGATGGGTTTTGCCGCGATCGTCGGGGGCACACTCACACTGGTCGCCTCCAGCCCGTTGATCCTGCTCAACGACCTGCTACCCGGGGATGTCGAGGGATTTGGCCTCTTCGACGTGACGCCCATCGGGCTGGCCCTGCTGGCCACCCTGATCCTGTACTTCGCGGTGCTCGGGAAATGGGTTCTGCCCGCTCGCGATCCGCAGACGGAAGACCCGGACGAGAGCCGGGTGCAGACCACTTCCGCCTGGTTCCGCGAGGTCTATGGCATGGACTTCGGCGTGCGCGAGGCGCGCCTGGGCGAGGACAGCTCGCTGGCCGGACGCACGGTGGGCGACTTCGAAGCGGCCTTTGGCGTACACGTCGTCGGCGTGACCAGCGATGACGAGACCCGCATCGAGCCCAACCGCGACGTGGAACTGAAGCACGGGGCGCACCTGGCCATCCTCGGACCGGTCACCACCATCGAGAAGACCTGCGACAGTACCGGGACCGTCCTCAAGGACGAGCTGGATGTGTTTGCGCGCGTGCTGTCGGCCCGCCATGGCGGGATCGCCGAGGTCATCGTGCCGCCCGGCTCGGAGCTGATCGGACAGACCGTGCGCGACAAGGGCATGCGCCGCACCTACGGCATCTCGGTCCTGCGCATCCAGCGCGGCGACGACCTGATCATCGAAGAGGTCCCGGACACCCCGCTGAAGGCCGGTGACACGCTGGTGGTGCATACCCCATGGGAGCACCTGCAGGCGCTGGAGGACAACCGCGACTTCGTGGTGGTGACCAGCCGCTATCCGCGGCGCAAGCAGGAGGCCTCGAAGACCCACCGGCCGCTGGCTGCGCTCGGGTCGCTCGCGCTGGGGCTGGGGCTCGTGCTGTTCACCGACCTGCCGCTGGCGCTGGCCCTGCTGGGCGGCGCACTGGGGATGATTTTCAGCGGCGTCATCAGCATGGACGAGGCCTATCGCGGCATCAGCTGGAAGACGGTGTTTCTGCTGGCCTCGCTGATCCCGCTGGGGCTTGCGGTGGAGAACTCCGGCGCCGGGGAGTGGATCGCGACCAACGGCATGCAGCAGCTGGAGGGGATGCCGGTCTGGGTATTGCAGGTCGCGGTCTTTTTGTTGACCACCTTCTTCACGCTGGTGATGTCGAATGTGGGCGCCACCGTGCTGCTGGTGCCGCTGGCGGTCAGCTTCGCGAGCGTCGCCCAGGGCATGGGCATCGACGCCGATCCGCGGGTCTTTGCACTGATCGTCGCGATCGCCGCCTCCAACTCGTTCATCCTGCCCACCCACCAGGTCAACGCCCTGATCATGGACCCCGGCGGCTACCGCGTGGCCGACTACCTGCGCGCCGGCTCCCTGATGACCGTGCTCTTCATGGTCGTCTCACTGCTCGTGATCAACCTGATCTTCTGAGCCCGGTTCAGCCCCGATACAGCCTGAACGGAGAGACTGGCGGCAGCGCCCCTGCACCGGAACCCGATATGGCCGAAACCTTTCATCGAATACTCCCCTTGGCAGCCGCATCCATGGTGCTGCTTCTGGCCGCCTGCAGCCCGCGGATCTACGGGGTAAGCGAGGAACAGTGGGACACGATGGGCGAGGCCGAGCGTGTCGAGGCCATCCGCGCCTGGGAATCGGTGCAGAAGGCGCGCGAGGCGCGCCTGCAGGCGGAGGCCGAGCAGGAGGCGGCCCTGGCGGCCGAACGGGCGGCGCAGGTCGCCGCGATCCGCAGCGGCGATGCGGGACTGCCGGGGGACCTGATCCGCGTCAGCCTGCGCGGCGGGACCCTGCGCATCGGCGGTCGCGAACGGGCGCTGGAGCCGACAAGCTTTACCCTTGCCAGTGGCGAGACCCGCAGCGTCGAGGTCCACGCCGAGCGCTATCGCAGCGAGCTCGACGTCGCCTATGAAGACGGCCTCTTGCTGATCGACCTGCCGCGCCATTCCCGCACCGGGGCCGCACGCGTCGCCTGGGACGGCGACTGGATGCAGGGGGCCGAGTCCCGCATTCGTTCGGACGGGCCACACCGGCTGCGCGACGTGCGTGCCTTCGTCCAGGTCATTCCGCCACCGGGCCGCCCGCTGCGGCGCTACTGACGCGCCATCGGGTCAACCGGTGGAGAAGTCTCCCGGCGCCGGGTCGGGCGGCGGCAACTCCTCGGCCTCAACCGCATCGACCCGCGCCATACGCGGGCCGTCCGCCAGCCACTCCTCCAGCGCGTCCAGTGCCTTGCGCGGACCCACGGCCAGCACCTCCACGCTGCCGTCCGGTTGGTTGCGGGCATAACCGGTCAGGCGCAGGCGTTTCGCCTCGTCGCGGGTGGACGCGCGGAAGAACACGCCCTGTACCTGGCCGCTCACACGCCAGCGGCGGGCATGGTTATCATTGGTCTCCGTCATCGTTGTCCTCCGGAGTGGATTCATGTCCGATGCCCCTACGCTGTACCACAACCCGCGCTGCAGCAAGTCGCGTGCGACCCTGGCGCTGCTGCGCGAACAGGGCGTGGAACCGCAGATCGTCGAATACCTGAAGACCCCGCCGGACGCGGCCACCCTGCGCGCGATCGTGGACAAGCTCGGCATTGCGCCACGCGACCTTCTGCGCACCGGCGAGGCGGAGTACCGCGAGCTGGGCCTGAAGGATGCCGAGATGGACGACGAAGCGCTGATCCAGACCATGGTCCAGCATCCGAAACTGATCGAGCGCCCCATCCTCGTCCACGGCGACGACGCCCGTATCGGGCGCCCGCCGGAACAGGTCCTGGAGATCCTGTCGTGAGCGCCGCCCCCGAGATCCTCGTGCTGTACTACAGCCGTTATGGGGCGACGGCAGAACTGGCCCGCCACGTGGCCAGTGGCGTGGAGCGCGCCGGTGCGGTCGTCCGCGTGCGCACCGTACCGCCGGTGAGCACTAACATCACCGGCGACGCCCCGGCGGTCCCCGCCGACGGCCCGCCCTACGCGGAGACCCGCGACCTCGAAGAATGCGCCGGGCTGGTGATGGGGTCGCCCACCCGCTTCGGCAACATGGCCGCGCCGCTGAAACACTTCCTTGATGGCACCAGCGGTCTCTGGGCCAGCGGCGGGCTGGTGGATCGGCCGTTCGGGCTGTTCACCAGCACGGCTACCCAGCACGGCGGGCAGGAGACCACCCTGCTGACCATGGCCATGCCGCTGATCCACCAGGGGATGCTGTGGGTGGGCGTGCCCTACACCGTACCGGAACTGAGCACCACCACGAGCGGCGGCTCGCCCTATGGCGCCAGCCACGTCGCGGGGGGACAGGGCGAACACCCGGTCACGCGCGACGAGCAGCGCATTGCCGGCGCGCTGGGCGAACGCGTCGGCCGCATTGCCCTGCGGCTCCAGGCCGGAGACGACGCATGATCCTCGCGGCCCGCGCGCTGGCGCTGATCGCCTACTTCGGCCTGCTGGGCGTGATCCTGATCTGGACGACCTGGATCGACCCGCCGGAGATCGTTCCGATCGCCGTGGCGCTGGTCGTGCTGGTCCTGCCACTGATGTTCCCGCTGCGCGGCATGCTGCACGGACGCCGCTACACCCACGCCTGGTCCAGCCTGCTGGCGCTGGCCTACATCACCCTCGGTATCACGCTGGCCGCCGCGGCGGACGCCCGGCTCTACGGTGTGCTGATGACCACCGCCAGCCTCGCCTGGTTCGCCGGCTGCCTGCTCTACGTCAAGCTGGACGCCCGCCGCGCCCGCCAGATGGCTTCCTGACTTTTCCATCCACCACGAAGCGCACGAAGAAGGGCAAGGGCGATTCACAGGCGGAAGGGAAGGGTAGAAAAACGAAACTATTGGTTGGAGCCGATCGCCCGGAACGGCGTCGCGGTGTGCAGTGCCCCGCGCCCATGCCCGTCATCCCGGACACCGCTCAGCGGTGATCCGGGATCTCCCCACGGTGGTTCTCGTGCGCTGGAGATCCCGGCTCTGCGCTGCGCTCCGGCCGGGATGACGGACAACGGAGGCGGCACAGCCCTGAAGGTCCTTGCGCCCGCGGCGCCCCATCCGGAACCGCCTTATTTCCTGTGAACCGCCCTTGTCCTTCTTCGTGCCTTCGTGCGCTTCGGGGTGACGATCAGAAACGCGCGAGCTGGTCGCGGACGAAGGGGATGGTCAGGCGCCGCTGCTCGGCCAGGGCGGCGAGATCCAGGCGGTCCAGCAGCTCCAGTAGCGCCACCAGGTCGCGGCGGTAGTGGCGCAGCAGGTATTCGGCCACCGCCTCCGGCAGCTCCAGCCCGCGCAGCACCGCGCGCTGGGCGAGGATGCGTTTGAGATCCTCCTCCTCCGGCGCCTGCATGCGGAACACCGGCCCCCAGGCGAGGCGCGAGGTCAGATCCGGCAGGCGACTGCCCAGCCCGTCCGGCGCGTGCGCGGCCGCCAGCAGCACCCGGCAGCCGCCATCGCGAAGTCGATTCAGCAGCCCGAACAGGGCCTCGTCCCAGTCGCCCTGCCCGACCACCGCGCCGAGATCGTCCAGCGCAACCAGGCGGGCGCGCTCCAGCCCATCCAGCACCGCCAGCGGCGGCGCGGTCACCAGTTCGGCCAGCGGCAGATAGGCCACGGGCTCGCCGCGTTCGTGGCCCTGGTGGCAGGCGGCCTGCAGCAGATGGGTCTTGCCCAGGCCCGCCGGGCCGTGCAACAGAATCTGTGGCTCGGTCATCCCGGTCCCGATCGAGAGGGCCTCCACCGCGTCCCGCGCGAGGCGGTTGCCGCCCGGATAGAAGCTGGCAAAGCGCGAGGCGTCGCGCAGGCGCAAATCCAGCGGGAGCTGGCGCTGCGGCGCAGCATTGCCCCCCTGCCCCGTCGTCATGAGCCTCCGCCCCCTGTATCCGCATCCGCGGGCGCATCCCCGGCATTCAGCCGCCGGTAGTGCGCCAGGGTATGGCGCACCCCCACGGCCAGGACCGCCGCCACCGGCAACGCCAGCAGCACGCCGAAGAACCCGAACAGCTGGCCGCCCGCCAGCACGGCAAAGATCACCGCGACCGGGTGCAGCCCGGTACGGTCCCCCACCAGCCAGGGCGTCAGGACCATGGACTCCAGCACCTGGGCAATGGCGAAGATCACCAGCACGATCAGCAGCAGGCTCCAGCCGTCGCCCTGCACCAGCGCCGCGGCGGTGGCCAGCAACACGCCAACGATCACGCCGACGTAGGGAATGAAGCTCACCAGCCCCGCGATCAGGCCGATCGCCAGCCCCATCTCCACGCCCACCACGGTCAAGGTCACGGCGTAGAACAGGCCAAGCGCCAGCATCACCAGCAACTGCCCGCGCAGGAAGGCCCCCAGGGTCTCGTCCGACTCCGCGGCGAAGGTCAGCACCGCCGGGCGCCAGGCCTGCGGCAGTAGATCCCGCAGGCCGTCCAGCAGCCGCGGCCAGTCGCGCAGCAGGTAGAAGCTCACCACCGGGATCAACACCACGTTGAGCACCCCCAGCACCAGCGCGCCGGTCGAGCTGCCGATCCATTGCAGCACGCCCCCGGCCAGCCCGCCGGCCTCGCGCCAGTGGTCGGCCACCAGCCCCTGCAGCGCGCTGGCATCCAGCGGCGGCAGGGAATCCCCGGCCAGATCCTCCAGCCGCGGGCGCACCTGATCGTCGAACCAGCCGAGGATTTGCGGCATCGCCAGCGTAAGCCGCTCGAACTGGGCGATCGCCAGCGGGATCAGGATCAGGATCAGCGCCGCCAACCCCAGCATCACCAGCAAGAAGATCACCACGGTCGCCAGGGTGCGCGAGCGCCCCGTGCGCGCAACCAGCCGGGTCACCAGCGGGTTGAACAGGTAGCCGATGAGCAGGGCTGCGACGAAGGGCGTGAGGATGGGCGCCAGCAGGTACAGCGCTCCGCCAAGGACCAGCAGCCCAACCAGGGCAGCCAGCGGGGCGGCCGAAAGCGGCCAGACATGGTCGCGGGTATCCGGATTCATGGCGCCCTCCCCGAGGTCCCTGCCGGATTCGTGTGTCCGTGCAGGTGACGCCAGGCATAAAACCCCCATTGCACGGTGTAGGCCAGCCCGCTGGCCACGGTGGTGAAGGCCACGACGATCACCAGCAGTTGCACCCAGATCGGATCCAGCGCCAGCAGACCGACCTTCACGATGGCGACCAGCACCAGCGTGATCTGCAAAAAGGTGTTCACCTTGCTGATCAGCAGCGGCCGGATGGCCAGCGGGCCCACGAACACCCGGTACAGCGCGGAGCCCACGGTCAGCCAGACATCCCGCCCGACTACCAGCACCAGCAGCCACAACGGCAGTAGCCCGGACAGCGTCACCGCGACGTAGACCCCCAGCATCAGCAGCTTGTCCGCTGCCGGGTCCAGCCAGGCCCCGAGCCGCGTGTGCCAGCCGTAGCGCCGCACCAGCCAGCCATCCAGGGCATCACTCAGCCCGGCGATCGTCAGCAGCACCACCGCCACCACGTAGTACTCCAGCGCCAGCATCCACACGATCGGCGGAATCAGCGCAATCCGGCCAATGGTGACGGCGTTGGGGATCTGGTGGCGAGGGAACATTCGATGAAAGTGGGCGCGAACCGAGGCCGGCGCGGATTAGCGCCGGTCCAGCCAGGCATCGGCACCGGCGGCGTCCTCGGGCGTCTCGGCCCGCGCGAAGCCGGAGCCACGCAGCAGATCGATCAGATCGTCCTGCTCGAGTCCAGTACGGACCTGCAGCACCACGCTATCGCCGGCCAGGGAATCCAGACGCGCGGCCTCCACCGCCTGCAACCGCGTCAGCTCGGCGCGCAGGCGCTCGAAGGCCCCATAGCCCTGAACCCCGGCAAAGCCCAGACGCAGCCATTCCGGCTCGGCCGCCACCCGCGCCAGGCGTTCGGCCACCTGATCCAGCCCTCGCGCCACCGCGTCGTGCGCCGCAGTACCGGGATTCTCCCCGCTCGCCGCGCTGCGATATTCGCGGCCATCGTGCACGGCAATCGCCCGCGCCTCCGCCCCGCTCGTGGTCTCGCGCACATGCAGCAGCACGACGCCATCGGCGTCGTAGCGACGCGCCGCCTCCACCAGAGGTTCGGTCACGCCGCCGACGATGTCGGATGGCTGGGCCGCGCGGCGGTCCTGAAGGTCGCCCAAAGGGAACAACAGCGGCATGTCACGCGCCGCGGCCAGATCCCCCAGCGCGGAGAGAATGCCCGGACCGTCCACGGCATCCCCGAGCAGGTCGCGCTGCCCGCCCCGCTCATGGACGGCCCAGACCAGCAGCCCCGGACGCTCCCCGAGCACGGATGGCACCCCGGCATCGCGCAGCGCGGTGCGCAGACGGAAGCGGTCGAACTCCAGGCGGTAGGAATCGTCCTCGACCTGCTGCCGGCGCTCCAGGGCCGCGATCCAGCCCGCGTCGTCACGCGCGTCCAGCAACGCCTCGACCAGTTCCAGTACCGGCTCCGAGCGCAGCCCGGCCAGACGCACCAGCGCCTGTTCCAGGCCCTGCTCCAGGGCCGCGGACTCGTCCTCGGCCGTGACCGTCACCACCACCGGGCCATCGACCGCGGCCGCCGGGGCCAGCACGAGGAGGAAAAGACCCAGCAGCATAGCCAGGCGCGAATGCGTTCGGGGGTGCAGTGACATGGTTGCGTTCAATTGTTCGACAAGCGCCACAAAATACCACAGGCCACCGCGCCGAAGTCCCTGAGGAAAGCGGCCCAATGCGGCCCGGGCCGGACCGTCTTCTTTGCACGCCCGCACCCGGCTCGCTACCATGCCGGGTTCTGCGAGACCGCCACGGCGCGCGGTCGTCAAACATCGGGGAACCCATGTCCGAATCCCGTTCAGGCCTGACCTACCGCGAGGCCGGTGTCGACATCGAGGCCGGCGCCGAGCTGGTGGAACGCATCAAGCCGCATGCGGCGCGCACCCGGCGTCCCGGCGTCATGGCCGGACTGGGGGGCTTCGGCGCCCTGTTCGAGCTGCCGATGGATCGCTACAAGCAGCCGGTTCTGGTCTCCGGCACCGACGGCGTCGGCACCAAGCTGCGCCTGGCCCAGGAGACCGGTCGTCACGACAGCATCGGCATCGATCTGGTCGCGATGTGCGTGAACGACATCGTGGTCCAGGGCGCCGAGCCGCTGTTCTTCCTCGACTACTACGCCACCGGCCACCTGGACGTGGACATCGCCGCCGACGTGGTCACTGGCATCGCCGAGGGCTGCGAACAGGCCGGTTGTGCGCTGATCGGCGGCGAAACGGCCGAGATGCCCGGGATGTACCAGGGCGAGGACTACGACGTGGCCGGCTTCGCGGTCGGGATCGCCGAGAAGGCCGCCCTGATCGACGGCAGCCGGGTCACCGCGGGCGATGTGGTCCTGGGCCTGGAGGCCAGCGGGCCCCACTCCAACGGCTATTCCCTGATCCGCCGCGTGCTGGAACACTCCGGCGCCAGCCTGGATGCCCCATTGCCGGGCGCCGACGGGGTCACCCTCGGCGAGGCACTGATGGCCCCCACCCGGATCTACGTACGCCCGCTGCTGGAGCTGCTGCAGCAGTTCCCGGTGCACGCGATGGCGCATATCACCGGCGGTGGTCTGACCGAGAATATTCCGCGCGTGCTGCCGGATACCCTGGGGGCGCGCATCGACCCGGACAGCTGGGCGCGCCCGCCGGTGTTCCAGTGGCTGCAGCAGGCCGGCGACATTGCCGACGAGGAGATGCTGCGCACCTTCAACTGCGGCATCGGCATGACCGTGATCCTCCCCGAGGACCGGGTCGAGGCCGCCAGCTCGCAGCTGGCCCGAGCCGGCATCCGCAGCTGGCCGATCGGCGTGATCCAGGAACGCGACGACTACCAGCCAAGCGTCTCCTACGCCGCCGCATGAGCGTCCCCGCCGGGCAATCGGCCGCGACCCCGAAGCGCCTGGTGGTGCTGATCTCCGGGCGTGGCAGCAACCTCGGCGCACTGATCGAGGCCTGCGAGCAGGACCGCATCCCGGCGCAGGTCGTCGGCGTCATCAGCAACCGCCCGGATGCCGCCGGGCTGGGCTTTGCCGAACAGCATCACATCCCGCACCGGGTACTGAACCACCGCGACTACCCCTCGCGCGAGGCCTTTGACGCCGACCTGGCCACCGCCATCGAGGACTATGCCCCCGACCTGGTCATCCTGGCCGGCTTCATGCGCATCCTGACCCCCGGTTTTGTGGACCGCTTCACCGGCCGGATGCTGAACATTCACCCGTCGCTGCTGCCGAAGTATCGCGGTCTGGATACCCATGCCCGCGCCCTGGCCGATGGCGAGCCCGAACACGGCGCCAGCGTGCACTTTGTCACCCCGGAGCTGGACGGCGGCCCGGTCATCATGCAGGCCCGCGTGCCGGTCGACCCCAACGACACGCCCGACACCCTGGCCGCCCGCGTGCAACGGGCCGAGCACCGGCTGTACCCCGAGGCCGTGCGCCGGGTGTGTTCAGGTGAAATTCAGTGGTCCGGGCGGATCCTGCAGGCCGACGGCTCGCCGCTTGAGGCGCCGCTGCAACTCGACGAGGACACCCACGATGTTTCAGGCCCTGACGCCCGGAGCCGCCCACCGCACCCGGTCGGCTAGAACCCCCATGTTCCGACTCGCAATCACCCTGCTGCTGGCCCTGCTGGCCGCCCCCGCGGCCGCGGAGCGTGACCTGAGCCCGATCCCGCCGTACACCGCCAGTTACGAGGCCAACGCCATGGGCAACACGCTCAAGGCGCGCATCACGCTCAATCACGAAGACGTGCAGACCCGCATGGCGATGGACGCCCATGTCTCCGGTTTCCTGCGCATCCTCGGGCGTTTCGAGCTGAGCCGCGAGGCCCTGATGAACAGCCGAAGCGGCGATTTGCAGCTGGTGCAATCGCGCAGCCAGCAGATCACCCCGCGCCGCGAACGCAAGGTCGAGACCCGCTTCGACTGGGAGACCAACCGCGCGATCGGCACCATCAACGGCGAACGCTTCGATCTCGAGGTGCCGCCGCAGACCCTGGACTTCCTCGGCTCGCTGTATCTGATGATGCAACGCCTGGAGAGTGGGGCCCTGTCCAGCGAAGGCGACCGCGAAACCATCCAGGCCCTGGAACGCGACCGCCTGCGCGAATACCGCTTCGAGTACGCCGGGCGCGAGACCATGGACTCCCCGATCGGCCGGGTCGAGACCATCCGCATCGATCGCCGCACGGACGACAGCGATGTCGCCCTGTCCGCCTGGTTCGCCCGCGAGCTGCGCCATGTGCCGGTGCGCTTCGACTACGAGGCCGACGGCCGCGTGTTCGAGCTGAACCTCACGCAGCTGGAATGGCACGACCCGATCATTGATCTGACCGACGAGTAACCACCATGAGCGAAACCTTTGACCTGGCCATCATCGGCAGTGGCCCCGGGGGCTATCGTGCCGCCGTCCTGGGCGCCCTGCGCGGACTGAACGTCGTCATCATCGAGAAGGCCGACTGGGGCGGCTGCTGCCTCAACCGCGGCTGCGTGCCCAAGAAGGACTGGTACCACACCGCACGCACCGTTGCCGCCCAGCGCCACTTCGCCGGCCGCGGCATCAGCGGCAGTCTCAGCGCCGACATGGGCAAGGCCTGGGACCACCAGAAGGACGTGGTCACCGAGGTGCGCAACTCCTACCTGGGCTACATGAAACACCTGAAGATCCAGTACCGCCACGGAGCCGCGAGCTTCCGCGACGCCGAGACCCTGGAGGTCGTGACCGACGATGGCACCGAGACCGTGCAGGCCCGGCACACCATCATCGCCACCGGTGCCACCGCCAGCGTGCCCGCGCCCTTCGAGGCAGCGCCCGGTCGCGTCCTCACCACCGACATGCTGTTCGACGACAAGCCACCGGCCGGCCAGCGCGTCGCCATCATCGGCTCCGGCGTGGTCGCCACCGAGTTCGCCTGGATCTTTCACCACCTCGGCAAGGACGTGACCTGGCTGAGCCGCTCGAAGCCGCTGTCCGGCCAGAAATTCAGCCCGCAGGCGCTTGGCACGCTGAAGGAACGCCTGGCCGAGGACGGCGTCGAGCCGGTCCGGGTGAAGGGCTACGAGAAGGTCGAGATGTCCGACGACGGCGTCACCATCACCGACACTGAAGGCAACACCTTCGAGGTCGACTGGGTCCTGCTCGGCACTGGCCGCACCCCGCACACCGAGGGCCTGAACCTGGATGCGATCGGGGTGAAGACCGACCGCCGCGGCTTCGTGAAGCGCCGCCCCACCCTGCAGACCGACGTCGACAACATCTACGTCATCGGCGATGTCGCCAGCGAGTGGCAGACCGCCAACCACGCCCTGGCCGACGCGACCATCGCGGTCGAGAACATCCAGAACGGCAACACCCGCGAACAGGACGAACGCTTCGTCCCGATCGCGATCTACTCCGCCGTCGAGATGGCGCGTCTGGGCATGGACGAGGACGACGCCGAGGACGAGGAACTGGAACCGGCGGTCGGCTTTGCCGCCTTCGAGACCTCCCCACGCGCCCTGGGCCAGGACGAGCCGGAGGGCTTCGTGCGCCTGATCGGCGACATGGACACCGGGGCCCTGCTGGGCGGCGAGGTGATCGGCGCCGACGCTGGCGAACTGATCCACATCCTGTCGCTGGCGCCCGACCGCGACACCGCCCTGGCCTGGATCGCCAAGGGCCAGTGGAACCACCCGACCCGCGCCGAGGAATTCCTCAACGCCACCGAGACTCTCGCCTCCAAATGGAACCTCAAGTCCGAGATCTTCGGTCTCTGACCTGGCCTGAAGCCACCCTGTAGTCCTGGGCTAGCGTTCAGCCCGGGTACGCTTGGCGGCCAGGAGCTCGGTATCCGCACGCTGGACGAGGTGCTCGAGATGGGTGTCGTCGGCGAGAAAGCCAGCCGCGCCGACACTGATGGAGATGTCTGCCTGTTCCTGCACCCGCGCCTGCAGGCGCTCGGCCATCCGCCGGGCGTCTGCCAGGCGGGTGTCCGGGAGCAGGACGACGAATTCGTCCCCGCCATAGCGTCCGAGCAGGTCCGCGTCGCGCAGGGTTGCCTGCGCGGTGGCGGTGACCCGCTTCAGCATGGCGTCGCCGGCCGCGTGTCCCACTTCATCGTTGATCCGCTTGAAGCCGTCGAGATCGAACATCAACAGCGATAGGGGACTGCCGTGGCGGCGGGCGCGCTCCATCTCGCTCTCGGCCCGTGCCTGAAAGTGCCGGCGATTGCCAACCCCGGTGAGGGGGTCGCAGGACGCGAGTTTTTCCAGCCGCCGATTGGCCTCCTCGAACTCGCGGTTGGCCTGGTTCAGGGCCTGCGTGCGCTCCTCGACCACGGCCTCCAGGTTGTGGCTGTAGCGCTCCAGATCCTCACGCGCCAGGCGCAACTCGGTGACATCCTGGGAGATTCCGAACAAGTGCGTGATCGCACCCTGCGTGTCATGCACGGGCAACAGCAGGGTGAGCCAGCGCCCTTCCTTTTCGACGCCATCGCCATCGCGAAAGGCCGCATGTTCCTCGTAGCGCAGGGGCGCATCCTGGCGCAGGCAGTCGCGGTAATGTGCGACCACCTGCTCTGCGACCGGCCACGGCAGGATGTCGTGCAGGCGCCGGCCGGTACAATCCTGCGCGAACAGCTGTTGCATCTTCGCGTTGGATGCCTCGACCACGAAATCCGGGCCTTCGACCCGAATCAGGAACATGTTCTCCGGAAAATGCTGCCAGATCTCCGCGAGCACGCTGGTCTGCGCCAACTCGTGCAGAAATCCTTCCCTCGCCGTTCTATCGTCCGTCATCGAATACCCTTCTGGTACGCCGGGGACACGCGGCCCCACATCCGCGGTCGCCCTCGAATCGATCTGTCGTGCTGACAAGGCGTGGTGAGCTCAGTGTAGCCGAGCTTTCGTCGCGAACCGCAACGCCGTCAGTGGGAACATTGGCCGAAGCCTGGCATTCAATGACTTGCGGGTTCCTGATTAGCAACGAGGGTCAGCCAGTGGCGGGGCTCATTCGGGGACGTGCATGGCCCGCCTCGGCCACTTTGATCCAGGCCTTCCCGGGAATATCACCCTCCCGGGCTCCGTTACCCCTGGCCGGTCATCCCGGGCGGAGCGCACCCTGATTGTGATCCCGGCCGTGGCGCCCCCTCCCCGTCATCCCGGCCGTAGCGAAGCGGAGAGCCGGGATCTCCACACGCCAATCCAGCCCCAACGCGCGGACACCCCATACCGTGGAGATCCCGGATAACCGCTGCGCGGTTTCCGGGATGACGATGCAGGGGGCGGCTGGACACCCGGGCCCGCACGACCCTTGAGCCTGGCTGACGCTCGTTGCTAATCAGGTGCGGGTTTGATGTCCTGGGTTCCTCGACCCGGAGTGACGTACCACGGGTGGCAACGGGCCGGTAGGACCGCGTCCACCCTGCGCACAACATGGAGCGCCGACGCGGGCATGGCCCACTAGCGCATGTACCCGTAGCCTTCCTGCTGTTGCAGGCGGATGATTTCGGCATCGGCCATCGGGACGACGCTCGCGAAGCCGTGGAAGTCCTCCGGGACGTAGCCGCGACGAGCGGCGCCGGCCTGGCAGATGCGATATTCGATCACGCCATTCAGGGTCAGCCCGCGGGCACGCGTCATCAGCTGCTCGTGCGCGGCGAAATGCTCGCGTGCGAACAGGTCCAGCGCTCCGCCATGGACCACCAGGACGATGTGGCTGTCGAAGGGGTCGTCCTCGACCATCCGGCTCAGGTAGGCCGCGTGGTCGAGCACGTTCTGCAGGGCCTCCGGTGTCCCGGCGGTCACGTCGTACACGGCCTGCAGACCCTGGTAATCCTGTTCCACCGGCGCAGCCGCGCGCCCCAGGGGGCTGGAGTCTCCCCTGCCTGAGCCATGACGACGGGCCCGGTCGCGGCCCCCATCATCCATCCGGCGAGCAGGAGTGCCCGCCACCCGCGCTGGGTGCTTTCTGTCATTCCGTCGGTCCTCTCGGTTCGCGGTCCGCCTGGTTCGCTCGCCCGGGCCCATCGGCCACCAGGGCCTCGAAATCGGCGACCGGCATGGCGTGGTGATACAGGTAGCCCTGAAAGCGCTGGCAGCCATGGCGCACGAGGAAATCACGCTGGGCCTCGTTCTCCACACCTTCGGCAATCAGGCTCAGGCCCATGTTGTGGGCGATGGCCGCGATCGTCGCCACGATGTTGGCGTCGTCCGCGTCGTGCTCGATGTCCTGGACGAAGGAACGGTCGATCTTGAGCACATCCAGCGGGAGACGCTTGAGATAGCCAAGCGAGGAATACCCGGTCCCGAAGTCGTCCAGCGCCAGTGCCACCCCGCGCGCCCGCAGGGCCTCCAGATTGGCAATCAGCTGCGGCGAGGCATCCGCCATCACACTCTCGGTCACCTCGATGTGCAGCCGCTGGGCAGCGGCCCCGGTCTCCTCCAGGATGCCCGTTACCTCGTCCATCAGGCGCGCCTGGCGCAAGTGATGCGGCGACAGGTTGACCGAGATCGGCAGATCCTCCAGCCCTGGCCGGCCCTGCCAGGCACGCAATGTCTGGCAGGCCTGGAGCAGCGCCAGGCGGCCGATCTCGAGGATCTGCCCGGTGTGCTCCGCCACCGGGATGAACTCGCCCGGGGAGATCCACGTTCCGTCCGGCTGCGGCCAGCGCATCAATGCCTCGGCACCCAGGATCCGTCCCTCCGGGTCCACCTGGGGTTGCAGGTGGATCACCAGTTCCTCGCGCCCCAGCGCCTGGCGCAGGTTGCGCTCCAGCTCCGCCTCGCGCAGCAGGGTCCGCTGCATCGCCGGGTCGTAAAACCGCACCGCGTTACGGCCCTGGTGCTTGGCCTGGTACATGGCGAAATCGGCCTGCTTGAGCAACTCCTCCGGCGTATCGTAGCCACGCGGCAACAGGGTGATCCCGATGCTGCCGGACATCACATGCTCGATGTCATCAATCCGGACCGGTTCGCGCATCGCCTTCAGCAGCTCGCCGGCGATGCGCTGGGCGTCGACCCCCGCCTGTGAACGATCGGGGCTCAGCTCCTCCAGCAGGGCCACGAACTCGTCGCCGCCCAGGCGTGCCACGATGTCCTGGTCGCGCAGTCGCGCGGTGAAGCGCTGGGCCAGGGCCTGCAGCAGGCGATCTCCGGCGGAATGGCCGCAGGTGTCGTTCAGGGTCTTGAAGTTGTCCAGGTCGATCAGCAGCAATGCGGCATGCCGACGGGTCCGGTTGACCGTATGGATGGCGTGTTCCAGGTGTTCCAGCAACAGTCGCCGGTTGGGCAGGTCGGTCAGCGCATCGCGAAACGCCAGGCGGGCGTTCTCCTCTTCGACCTCCAGGATGCGGCCGAGGCGCTGCGCCATGGTCTGCGTCACCTGCTGCAAGCGGGCGATCTCGGTCACCCGGGAGTCAACGCGCAGATCCGTGTGGAATTCTCCATGGCCGATCCGGTCGAGGGTCTTCATGGCCTGCTGCATCGGCCGCAGGGTGCGACCCAGCCACAGGTACAACCCGCCCGCGATCAGCACGAGCACCAGGAAGGCAGCCGCATAGGTCAGCGCATTGATGAGGTTCTGGGTGGCGACCGATTCGGTCAGGTCACGCGACAGGACCACGTTGGCGGTCGGACGCTCGGCCGCGTATGGCGTTAGGGGCAAATAGACCACCTGCGAATGCCGACCATCCAGTTCCACGCGCCCGGCGGCTGCCTGCTCCTGCAGTCGCCCACTCAGCGAAAGGGACATCGAGAATGGCGCGGTGAGGGCCAGTGGCCCGCGACCATCCAGCAGCGCGGCACGACCACCGATCGCCTCCGCCATGGACTCGAGCGCCGAGGTCGACAGATCGCGCAGTTGCACGACACTGCCGATGGGATTCCCGCCACGATAGACCGGGATGGCCAGACCGGCATAGATTCGCTCGCCGGGCACATGATGCAGCCCCTCGTGGAAGCGCCCGTCCGCCAGCGCCGCCTCCGCCAGCGGCACGCGCTCGCCACGGTTGCCGTCGGAGTCATAACGCACCGTGCCCTGCGCATCGAGGACCACGATCCGGTCCGCGATCCCGCCGGAGCGCAGGCGGTTGTACAGCGGGTCCGCGTAGGTGCTGATGCCCGCGTCGGCACGCATGGCGCCAATCAGCGCCTCGTTGCGTGTCACCGCGGTCGCCTCGGCGCGCATGCGCTGCCACTCGTTCGCCAGGGTCTGGCGCCAGGCGGCCGACTGGCCCTCCACGCCCAGCCGGTCGAGGCGCTGCTCCGCCTGATTGACCGCAAGGTGCGTGCCCATCGCAAGGGTCCCGGCAAGCACGAGGAGCCCGGCGAACATGACTGCGGTCAGGACCGTCTGGAGCCGTATACCCTTGCCGGAATGTGCGTCTGCGGCGCCCACGCGGCTATTCGAAGGGATAGCCGGAGCGGATCCACTCGGGAAAGCCGCCGGGAAAGTAGTAGAGATTGGTGAAGCCCCATCCGAGGGCGCGGCGCGTGGCCGCCTCGGTCCGCCAGCAGTCCCGTTCGTTGCAGTACATCACCACCGGGGCGTCCAGCTCGCCAATGAACTCCAGCAGGTTCTCCCGGGTAAAACGATTCCGCTCGTCATCGGGGTCGCGCATGATGGTCAGGTTGCGGGCCTCTGGCACTCGCCCCGCCTCGAAATCCGCGCGCAGCCGCGTGTCCACGAAGGGCACGCCCGCGCGGAACAGCGCCCAGGCCTCGGAGGCCTCGATGGTCTGGGTACCCGGGATCGCTGCAGGCGCGCGATAGGGGCCCTGGGCCGCAGCCACATTCCCCACGACCAGCGCCAGCAGCACCCCGAACACCGCGATCCAGCGAGGCCATGCGCGGCCGGCGCGGCGCATCCGGACGCGGGTTTGACGATATCCAGCGATCATGCGGGAACCGTAGCACGTTGCCCGGTCTGCGCCACACAAAAAAGGTCTTCCCTGTACACGTTCTATCGTGGTTCTGCCTCGCCAAGTCCATGCGACGACGCCCGTCCCGACTTGCAGCCAGAATCGCGCACAAAAAAAGCCCCGCACTAGGCGGGGCTCTCTCAACCTGGCGCTTGCGCGCCGGGGTTGTCTTACTGAGCTTCGACGTTCGCGGCGGCCGGGCCCTTCTGGCCCTGCTCGACGTCAAACGAGACGCTCTGGCCTTCTGCCAGCGACTTGAAGCCGCTACCCTGGATGGCGCTGTGATGGACGAAAACGTCCTTGGAGCCATCAGACGGGGTAATAAAGCCAAAGCCTTTTTCGTCGCTAAACCACTTCACTGTACCTGTAGCCATTTCGGTTACCTCTGCTTGTTCATAATAGATTGGGTTTTCGAGGGGAGGAGAGACTGGAGGGCAACCGAACGACGATGGAACTTGATCGTGATTCTACGCGGCCCCAAACCAACCGGGACCGGAACTGCGAATCTTAACGCCCCTTTCGGGGTGTCGCCTGGTGCTGCATGGAGCCTGTTACCGTTACCTCGCAGCCATTGTCCTCCCAAACCGCTCTCGATTGAAAGTGTTTTTTCGGATTTTCTTGATGTGCGCCCGGAAAATCGTTTGTTATCCGCCGCTTGAGTCGGATTTTAATTTGGATTCAGGTGCTTATTTCCCACGTGGAAGCGGTTTCAAGGCATTTTCGGCCAGAACCAACGCGCCTCGAGGGACACCGGCCGCACCCTCATGCCCAGGCCGCCCGCTACGCCAAACCATCAAACACCCCCTCCGTTGCCAGCGGCAGCGGGACGTGCAGCGACGCCGCCATCACTCGCAGCAGCTCGAGCTCGGCCGGCACCACCTGACCGCCATGGCTGACGGTGGTCACCATCGCCCGTATCAGCGAGTCCTTGTCGCGCATGCGCAGGGTATCCAGCTGTTCCAGCACGCGGTCCAGCACATTCGCCCATGCGCGCGCACCGGCCGCCCCGGTCAGGGCCTCGGGGATCTCCACCGCCAGCGGCAGCGCCCCGTCCAGGCTGCCAATCCCGGCGGTCAGCGCGGCCCGCGCCGCCGCCGGGGCGTCCGGATGGCCATGGTGGGCCAGCACCGCCAGCAGGTAATGCGCGCTCTCCTTGTGGGCATCCAGCGTGGCAGTCCTGGGGCGGGCCGCCGCGGCAGGATCCTGCACATCCCGCAGCTGGCGGCTAAGCATGCGCCCAAGGGCATACTCGAATACCGCCACCCGGCCATCGGCATGAATCAGCCGCTCGACCAGCCCCTGCAGGCGCGCGCGCTCCTCGGCTGAAAGCCGCCGCAGCATCGGGAAGCCCAGCTCCAGAAGCGGCAGGCGCAGGTCCTCGCGCAGCGCAGGTTCCGCTGTCTGCAAACGACGAACGGCCTCTCCGCGCGCCTCCCCCAACGCCTCGGCAATCATCATCAGCTGCCGCTCGCGCACATCCAGGTCCGCATGCAACAGGAGATACAAGACCACCTCGATCGCCCGCGCATCCGAGCGCGCGGCCCAGGCCAGCGGCCCCGGAATCGCAGCAAGCAACATGCCGGCACCGAGAATATGGGTCAGTGCCGGGTGGCCGCCGAGGGCATCCCCCACGGCCTCGGCGCCCGGCAGGCGCCCCTCGCGTTCGCGCTGCATGCCGTCCACGGCGCGCTCGTGCGCCCGCTGCCGCACCCGGGCATTGAGCTGGTCGCGCAGGCGCTGCAGATCCCGGGGCTCGAAATGCGGCTGCAAGGTGCGGATGCGATCCAGCAGGGGTGGATGGGTCTCGAAGATCTGGCCGATCGCGTCGCTGGCAAACAGCATGTGAGTGATCTCCTCGGTATTGCCATTCAGCCCGGCATAGCGGGCCGCGACCTTCTTCAGCGCACCGGCCAGGCCGTCCGGCTCGCGGGTGAACTGCACGGCATGGGCATCCGCGAGGTATTCGCGCTGGCGCGAGATGCCGGCCCGGATCCAGCGCGCCAGGGCCAGCCCGGCATAGCCCACCACGATCAGGGTGACGCTGAGCACACCCACCCCGGTATCGGCAATGTCGCCCTTGTGTCGACGCCGGCGCCGCGCCAGCCCGCCCTGCCCCAGCAGCGCCAGGATCTCGATCCCGTATAGGATTCCGATCAGGCGCATGTTGAGGCGCATGTCCCCATTGAGGATATGCCCGAACTCGTGCGCGACCACACCCTTCAGCTCGGGGCGCTCCAGGCTGTCCAGCGCACCGCGGGTCACGGCGATCACCGCATCGTTCGACGCAAAGCCGGCGGCGAAGGCGTTGATGCCCAGATCCTGCTCCAGCACGTAGATCTCGGGTACCGGCACCCCGGAAGCAATGGCCATCTCCTCGACCACGTTGCGCAGCTGCCGCTGTTGCGGGTCCGCGGGATGGCCTTCAACCCGGACGCCCCCCATTTCCAGCGCGATCAGGCGGCCACCGCCATCACGCAGCCGCCAGGCGCGGTAGAGGCTCGCAAGAACGATTAGCCCCGCGGTTATCCCCATGACCCAGGCCATGGCCGCGGTGCCGCCCCCCATGGCCCAGACGATCAAGCCCAGAGCCCCGACGATCACCAGCACGGCCAGGGCAAACAGCGCCAGCAACCAGCGGGTCCTGCGCTGCGTCTGCTCCTGCTGCGCGAAGAAGTTCACCGCTGTACTCCCACAGGGCTACGCTCCGCGCAGCCCGACGCTTGCGGCTCAACATTCCAGCAAGCGCCGCGCGACCCTCGCTCCGCCCCCCTGGATGCGCCTGAATGATCCATCCCCCTCCTGCCTGCCACGCTCTTGCTCCCTCACTGTAAGCCCGCCATTGGCCGCCGGGCGAGCCGCTCCGTGGTCGACCTTTTCTGCCGGCCAGCCCGCCGCCAGCACCCAGCACCCAGCACCCAGCACCCAGCACCCAGGGCTACGATGTACGCGCCGAACCCAGGTGCCCCGAGAGCGTATCCAGCAAACCATCACGCTGCGCATGCAGCTCGTCCAACCGAACAAGCGCGCGTTCCCCTTGACCCCGTTCGCGGAGTCGCACCAGCTCCCCGACCAGTTCGTGGATCTCCTGATGCCGCTGGAGCAGGGTCGCGAGCTCGGCCGGGGAAAGCAGCCCTGAATGCTCCAGGCTGTGTACCAATCCCTCCCGGTCCTCGGCGAGCGGCGGTGGTTGCGGGCTCTGGCCGCGAAGGTAGGCCTCCACCCGCATGACCCAGGCGCGATGGGCAACAGAGGCATACATCAGCGGCATGTCCTCGCGACCAATGCGGGAGAGCCCTGCCCAGTGCGTCGCTGGCCGCCAGTCGCTCACCCAGCCCGGGATCCGATCCGCCGGCATGGGACGAGCAATACCGTAGCCCTGGGCCAGGTCACAGCCGAGGTACAGCAGCATGTCGCCATGCTCAAGGGTCTCGACACCCTCGGCGATAACCCGGCGTCCGAAGGCCTCGGCCAGACTCATCACCCCGTTCAGGATGGCCAGATCCTCCGGGTCCTCCAGGATATCGCGCACGAAGCTCTGATCGACCTTGACGGTCCCCGCAGGCAGACGCTTGAGGTAGGTCAGCGAGGCGTAGCCGGTACCAAAATCGTCCAGCGACACGGCGACACCCAATGCACGGCAGCCCTCGAGACGCCGGGTCACCTCGACCATGTCGCCCAGTGCACTGGTCTCCAGGACCTCCAGCTCCAGGCGCCGGGGCGCGATTTCCGGATGCGCCTCCAGGAGCAGCTGCAGGCGTTCGACAAAGTCAATCTGGCGCAGCTGGAAGGCCGCCACGTTGACACTGACCTCCAGGGCCGGGCCGTCCTCGGCCCCCCACTCTTCCATCTGTTTCAGGGCCCGCTCGATGACCCACTCCCCCAGCTCGACGGACAGAGGATGATTCTCGATTTCGGGCAGGAAGCGGGCAGGCGGCAACAGGCCATGCTCGGGGTGCTGCCAGCGGATCAGGGCCTCGACCCCGATCACCTCGCCCGTGCGCATGTTCACCTTGGGCTGATAGTGCAGCACGAACTCCTCGTCCCCCAGGGCGCGACGGATGTCCTCGATGGTCTCGTGATGGCTGCGGGCCGTCCGGTCGCGCTCGGCATCGAACACGTGAAAACGCCCCTTGCCGGCCAGCTTGGCCTGATACATTGCCTGATCGGCCTGGCGCAACAACTGGTCGGCCTCCAGGTCCTGGCCGGCCTCGGGGTAGAAGGTCACCCCCAGACTGGCGGACACCTGAAGCCGGTCGTCGTCGATGCGTACCGGCTCCGAGGCAGCCCCGAGCAGACGTTTCAGCAAGGGCCCGCAGGCGTAGACACTGTCCACACCCACCAGGACCGCGACGAACTCGTCACCCCCCAGGCGTGAAAGCGTGTCCTCGGCGCGCATCACGCCCTTCATGCGCGCCGCAAGCTCCACCAGCATCCGGTCCCCGGCGGCGTGACCATGGGTGTCGTTGATGGCCTTGAATCCGTCCAGGTCCAGGTAGACCACCGCCAGGCGCTCGCCATGGCGTTGCGAATGTGCCATGGCCTGATGCAGACGATCCGCCAGGAGTACGCGATTGGGCAGGCCGGTCAACGGATCGTAATGCGCGATCCGTTCCAGCTGTCGCTCGTGATCCTTGAGGGTGGTGATATCGGTCGAGATGCCCAGCAGCCCGACGATCCGTTCCGGATCGATCTCGTCCCGAATCGGGGCCTTGATCTCCAGGTAAACCCGGCGTTGACCGGCAGGATCGACGACTTCGACCTCCTCGGTCGTCTGCTCACCGGAGAGCACCCGGCGGTCGATCTTGTGCAACCGGCGTACGGTTTCCGGGGGAAAGAACCGGTTGTCGTCACTGCCGGGAAGATCCTCCGGGGTCACACCGAACAGCTCCAGGCCGGCGTGATTGGCAAAGGTGTAGCGGCCCTCTGTGTCCTTCATGTAAATGTAGGAGGACACGTAATCCAGTGCGGCGCGGAAACGCTGGGATTCGGCGTGCGCGGCTCGCAGCGCCAGTTCGTCATTCTTGCGCTCGGTGATGTCGGTATCGGTACCGATCATGCGCAACGGACGCCCATCCTCGGCACGGCTGACGACGATTCCACGGTCCTGAATCCAGATCCAGCGGCCATCCTCGTGCTGCATCCGGTACTCGTTCACGTAACGCGCCCGGCGACCCTCGAGATAGTCCCGCAATGCAGACGTCGCAGCCACACGATCATCCGGATGGACGCGTCTTTCCCACTCGTCCAGGGAAGTCCCGAGGGCGGACTCTTCCACCCCCATGATCTCCGCCCAGCGGGGGGAGAAGTACATCGTGTCCTGTGCGATGTCCCAGTCCCAGAGGCCACCGCCGGAGCCCGCGATGGCAAAGCGCCAGCGGTATTCGCTCTGGCGCAGCTGCTCTCCCTGCTCCCTGAGTTCTTCCGTCAGGCGGGCAGCAATCTGCTCCGCCCGCACCCGGGTGCCGGAGATGGACAGGATCAATCCGAACAGCAGGCCGCTCAGCAACAGCCCCGCGCCCAGCGTCGCCCAGGCGGTGGTATAGGCCACCGCTTCCTGCGGACTCTGATGATCGAACTGCAGGGACCAGATGCGCCCGTTGAAATTGACCTCCCGGGACTGGGCAAACCGGCTGGGCGCCCCGGAGTCGATCTCGCTGTTGCTGAATAGCAACCCCTCCGAATCCACCTCGGGGCCGTCATAGATGCGCAACCCCACGGCCTCGCCTTCCATCAACTCCCAGTCGTCGAGGATGCCGGTCATCAGATCCGTCATGCGGTAGGGACTGTAGGTCCAGCCTTTCAGGGCCTCCGCACGCTGCGCCCGCGTGCTGGTCGGCATCTCCACGCGATAGACCGGTACATACATCAGGGTTCCGGCCTGCACATCGTCCCCGGTCTCCTGCAACAACTGCACCCGACCGGACAACGCGGCGCGACCGGTGTCGCGGGCCTGAATCATCGCCTCGCGGCGCACCGACTCGTAGAACATGTCATAGCCGAAGGCCCGCTGATTACGGGCATCAAACGGTTCGAGAAACACGATGGAGGTGTAGATATCGCGCGGACCCGGGGGATGCACGGTGTAATCCGGATACCCTTCGGCGCGAATCTCTGCGATATGGGACTCGAGCTCGTCGGGCCGCAGGAGGCGTGTAAAGCCGATCCCCAGCACCCTTTCAAGGGTGTCGGAGACGCGCAACTTGCGCACGTAATCGCGCCATTCCGTCCGCGTGACCGCGTCGGAGGCATCGAACAGCCCGGCCGCCCCGCGCAGAACCAGGGCATAGGCATCCAGGCGTTCCTCGATGCGGATCGTGACCTGATCGGCGGCGAAGGCAAACCGATCGGCCGCCTCGCCATCCAGCAACTTCTTGACCTGCACCGCCGCCAGCAGCGACAGCAGCACGCCCAGCATGAGCACCAAGGCGGCGAACGAATACCGGCCGCTTGCATGGGCACGTGGATGAAATAGCGAAAGAAGCTTCAACAAGGCGCCCAGACGCGTAAGGATGCCTAGTTAATCACAAAAAAAGCGCCGATATACAGGGCCCGGTGCCAGGCCAGGGGATCCCCGCCGCACCCCCGGCGGTTGCCTGGGTCCGCAGGGCAAGTCCCGTTTGCGAAACCCACCCAGGACCCCCACCCTGCCCGGCACGGCCAGCCGGAAATGGTCCCGAGGCTGGCCTCACCACCCAGGATCAGTCGCCGGCCACCGTCATGGATTCGATCAGGATGGAGCCGGTGTGGATGTTGCCGCGGCGGTCGACATCGGTGCCCACGGCCGCCATCCGCTGGAACATGTCCTTCAGGTTGCCGGCGATGGTGATCTCCTCCACCGGATACTGCAGCTCGCCGTTTTCCACCCAGAAGCCGGCGGCCCCGCGGGAATAGTCGCCGGTCACCGGATTCACGCCCTGGCCGATCAGCTCGGTGACCAGGAAACCGGTCCCCATCTCGGCCAGCAGGGCGGCGAAGTCCTTGTCGCCCGGGGCCACGGTCACGTTGCGCGCACCCCCGGCGTTGCCAGTGGCCTCGAGGCCCAGACGCCGCGCGGCGTAGCTGTCGAGGGTATAGCTCTGCAGCACGCCGTCGGCGATCAGCGGGCGGTTGCGGGTGCGCACGCCCTCCCCGTCGAACGGGGCGCTACCCAGCGCGCGCGGCGTCTGCGGGCGTTCCTCGATCTGCATCCACGCGGGGAACACGTTCTCGCCGATGGCGTTCAGCAGGAACGAGCTCTCGCGGTACTGGGACGGACCGGCGATCGCACGGGTGAAACTGCCAATCAGGGTGCGCGCCATCTCCGGGGCAAACAGCACCGGGCAGTTGCGGGTCGACAGCTTGCGCCCGCCCAGCCGGCGCACGGTGCGCTCGGCGGCCTCGCGCCCGACCTGCTCGGCGGCGGTCAGATCCTCCGCGTGGCGTGCGACGGTATAGGCGTAGTCGCGCTGCATGCCTGCTGCGTCGCGCGCCACCAGCGCGCAGGACAGGGAGTGCCGGGTGCTACGATACCCGCCCATGAACCCCTGGCTGTCGCCGAGAAACGCAATGGCCCGCCGCGTGCTGACGCTGGCACCCTCGGAGTTCTCGATCCGTTCATCCGCCGCGAAGCCGGCGGCCTCGATGGTACGGGCCAGCTCGGTCGCCTCGGCGGCGCTGCAGCCCCAGGGGTGATCCAGGTCAAGGTCGTCCCACTCGCTCGCCTTGAACGCGGGATCGGGCATCCCGGCGTACGGGTCCGGCTCGGTGTAGCGGGCGATGCGGCAGGCCGCCTCGACGGTGTCGATCAGGGCCTGGTCACTGAAATCGGTGGTAGAGGCGGCCCCCTTGGACTGGCCGAAATAAACGATCAGCGAAAGACTCTGGTCACGCTCGTGCTCCAGGGTTTCGATCTCGCCCTTGCGCACCCCCAACTCCAGCCCGACGCTGTGACTGACCACGGCCTGGACGTCCAAGGCACCGCGCTCGCGCGCGGCCTCCAGCGTGCGCTGAACCCTCGTCTGCAGGGAGTCCGGCGAATGGGACAGGGCCTGGACCCCGTCTTCCTGGGACACGGGTTCCGGGATGGCGCGTTCGGGAGATGTACTCATGCAGGGTTCCGCTACTCGATGACTGATCTGGGGGCGATACAAGGACACCCCGGGCCGGATGGCCCGGGGAAGGGATGACTAGTCGACCCGGGCGCCGTGCTTGTGGACCGCGCCGGCGTTACCCCAGCGCTCCAGGTCGTCGACGTGCACACCGACCCAGTAGAGCATGCCGACGCTGTCACGCGTCCAGCCACCCACCAAGTCCTGGCCTTCGCTCAGCTCCACGTGGTGGGCGAACTGCTCGGCCTTGTCGCGCGCGCGAAAGACATGCCACTGGACGATCTTGTCGTGGCCATGCCCTTCCGGCAGGGAACGTTCCTGTTCGAGAAAATCGAGATTCATCTGTGCCTCCTTGGTTGCATCGGGCCCCGCAGCCCTCAGGCTGCCTGGGTACCGCCCACGGTCATGCCGTCAATACGCAGCGTGGGCTGTCCCACGCCGACCGGCACGCCCTGGCCCTCCTTGCCGCAGGTGCCGACGCCGGAATCGAGCTTCATGTCGTTCCCGATCATCGACACCCGGGTCAGGACATCCGGGCCATTGCCGATCAGGGTCGCACCCTTGACCGGGTACGTCACCTTGCCCTTCTCCACCCGGTAGGCCTCCGAGGCGGAGAACACGAACTTGCCGGAGGTGATATCCACCTGCCCACCACCGAAGTTGACCGCATACAGGCCGTCGTCCACCGAGGCCAGGATCTCTTCCGGATCGGCGTCGCCGCCCAGCATGTAGGTATTGGTCATGCGCGGCATCGGCAGCCGGGCGTAGGACTCGCGGCGGCCATTGCCGGTGGACTGCGTACCCATCAGGCGGGCATTCATCTCGTCCTGCATGTAGCCGCGCAGCACGCCATCCTCGATCAGCACGGTCTGCTGAGTCGGATTGCCTTCGTCGTCCACGTTCAACGAGCCGCGGCGGCCCTCCAGGGTGCCGTCGTCGACGATGGTGATGCCCTTGGCCGCCACCTGCTCGCCGATGCGCCCGGAGAAGGCCGAGGTCCCCTTGCGGTTGAAGTCGCCCTCCAACCCATGGCCGATCGCCTCGTGCAACAGGATGCCCGGCCAACCGGGCCCGAGCACCACCTTCATGCTGCCGGCCGGCGCGTCGCGCGCATCGAGATTCACCAGGGCCTGGCGCACCGCCTCGCGGGCATAACCGGCGGCGCGGCCATCCTCGCGGAAGTACTGGTAGCCGTGACGACCACCGCCTCCGGAGGTGCCGGATTCGCGGCGCCCGCCCTGCTCGACGATCACCTGGACGTTCAGGCGCACCAGCGGGCGCACGTCGGTGGTCATCTCGCCGCGGGCATTCAGTACCAGCACCACCTCGTGCACCCCGGCCAGCGAACACATCACCTGGGTTACGCGGGAATCCTCGGCGCGGGCGACGGCATCGACCTCCTTCAGGAGGTCGATCTTGGCCTGCTCGCCCAGCGAATCGAGCGGATTGTCGGGGGCGTACAGCGCCGGCCGCGAGGACGCGCGCGAGGCAACCGCAATGCGCCCGCTCTGCCCGGCACTGGCAATGCTGCGCGCGGTCTTCGCGGCCTCCAGCATGGCCGGCATCGCGATGTCGTCGGAGTAGGCGAACCCGGTCTGCTCGCCGCGCACCACACGGATGCCAACGCCGCGTTCGATGTTGAAGCTGGCGGATTTCACGAGGCCATCCTCCAGCGACCAGCCCTCCTGGCTGGAAAACTGGAAGTAGCAGTCACCGCCATCGATACCGTGACCGAAGGTGGTCCCCAGAAGGGTGCTCAGCTCGCTTTCGCCGAGACCGGCGGGGTCGAGCAGGGTCTGTTGCGCAAGGCGGTCGATCATGAAGTCCTCTCGGGTTCCGTAAATCCGCTGTTCCGTGTCCATCATGGGGGAGCAGCTGTCGGCCTTCAGTATGGAGCTTGGGGCACGCCGTTCGCTTTCAAGCGCGCGGCCGTTGCGGGTATATCGCCACCCCGGCCCGGAAAACGCGGTATCCAGGGGGTACGCTTCCTGGTCAGATGGCCCCGGGGCACGGCAGTCGGCGGTGGTCCACTGCCGGGAAGCTGCTCCGGATGCGCGCGGCCTGGGTCGGGTCCAGATTCGCCAGCAGTACCCCGGGGTTGCGCTGCAACTGACCGGCCACCCGACCCCAGGGGTCCACCAGCGCACTATGGCCGTAGGTTTCGCGGCCGTTCACGTGGAAGCCGCCCTGGGCCGCCGACAACATGTAGTACTGGTTCTCGATTGCGCGCGCCCGCAGCAACACGTCCCAGTGCGCCTGTCCGGTCTGGGCGGTGAAGGCCGCCGGCAGGGCGACCCATTCCGCATTCTGGTCCAGCAGGGCCCGGAACAGCTCGGGGAAGCGCAGGTCATAGCAGATCGCCAGGCCCATGCGCCCCACCGGCGTATCGACGACCACCACCTGCTCACCCCGCTCGAAGACCTTCGACTCGGTGTAGGCCTCGGTACTGTCCGGCAGGCACACATCGAACAGGTGGATCTTGTCGTAACGCGCCACCTGCTGCCCGCGGTCGTCAAACACCAGACAGGCCGAACGCACCCGCTCGGAGCCCGGGGTCTGCAGCGGGATGGTCCCGCCAACAATCCACAACCCCAGGCGCCGGGCCTGCTCCGCAAGGAACGCCTGCAGCGGGCCGGCACCATCGGCCACCTCCGCGATCCCGAGGATGTCGGTGTCCTGCATGCCCATGAAGGCAAAGTTCTCCGGCAAAACCGCCAGGCGGGCGCCCTTGTCGGCGGCCTCCTGCAGCAGTCGCTTTGCCTCCAGAAGGTTCGCCTGGGGCTGGGGTCCGGAGGCCATCTGGATGGCCGCTACCTGAGTCATGTCGCTCCGATCATCTGGTTACCGGGGCCGGCTATGGCACCCGCAACGCCGATCTTGCCGGCGTTAGTCGTTGTCAGCCCCATCGGCTCCCGCGGCCGGTTGTACCAGCACGCGTACCTGTGGGTCGTCCCAGGGGCCCGTCACCGAGTATTCGACACGAGCCGCCTCTTCTATCTGATCCCCAATCCCCAGCACGCGTTCCGCAAGCAGCACCACGACCCCGGTCACCGGCCCGCCCACCAGCGCCCCGACAATCGGCAGCGCGGTACGCAGGCTGGGCACCACCACGATCTCGTGATCGTAGTCGCGCGCCACCAGCCCGGTGCGACCACTCAGGCGTACACGCGCCGAGGGCCCTTCCATGCGCAGCGCCGGCACGTAGAGATCACCATCGCGCAGTGTCGCCTCCGCGATCAGTTCGCTGAAGGTCAGGCCTTCGGTGAACACGTCGCGGAAATCCAGCCGCAACCGCCGCGGCAACACGTCCAGGCTCACCAGGCCGAGCAGGCGGCCGGCGCCCGGCTCGACATCCGCCAGACGTCCGTCCTCCAGGGAGAGTTCCATGGAGCCCGCCAGCTGCGCGAGGCGCGGGGCATACAAAGGGCCCGGCCAGGTCAGCGACAGCGAACCGTCACCGCTCCCCCCGACCATCGCACGCGACAACCCCGCCGACTCGAGCGCCCGGCCCCAGTCACCGCCGGAGAGGCTCACGTCCAGGCGCGTCTCCGGCAGACCGCCGGTGGTCACCCGCCAGACCCCGACGGCGTCTGCGTGCAGGTCACCTTCCGGGGTCCGCAGCTCCAGGTCCCGGACGACCAGACCGTTCGGCTGCGGCTCCAGCCCCAGCTCGATGTCCGCGAAACGGTAATCCCCCAGCGCCAGGCTGTCGAGGGTCAAGTCCACGGCCGGCCACACGCGCGGGTCCTCGAAGCCCCCGACTGCGACGGGCTTCACCCCGGGATCGGGGTCCGGCTCGCCGTCCCACTCAAGATCCTCCAGGACCAGGTGGCGCACATGCGCCTCCCAGCGGTCGTGCCCACCCGCACCCATCGGGCGCCAGCGTGCCTCGCCCGCCAGCCAGTCGGAAGTGGCCTCCAGATCCCAGCCCGCATCCCCGCGTCGCCCGAGAAAGCGCACACCGGGAAGGTCCTGCTCGCCCCAGCGGATCCGGTCGCGGATATCCAGTTCCAGGCGGGTCAACGCGACCGCTCCCGCGGTTTCCCCGGCATTCTGGCTGGCCGCGCCCAGATCCACATCGCCGCCCCAGGGGGCCTCGCTCAGGGCCTTGAGCCAAGGGTCGACCGCCAACTCCGGCAGGCGCGCCCGCACCGAGACCCCCTCCCCCGGCAAGGCCAGGGCACCCGCCCACGGCGCGCCGATCTCCAGCGCCATCGCCTGCAACCCGATCCCGCGCGCCGCCGTACGCGGCTCGGCACCCCGTACGGCCGGGTCCTCGGGCGCGGCCGCCGGTGACAGGCGCAGGTGTGCGCGCAGGACCTGCCCCAGCGTCAGGTGGCCGATACCGGCGCCGTCATGCCCGAGCGGCAGTGCCAGCTCCAGCTCGCGGGCCGCCGCCGCGGACTTGCCGATCGGCTCCGGCCAGTCGATCGCGACCCCGACCAGGTCCGAGCGCAACTCCAGACGAACCCCGTCCACCGCCGGCCCCAAGCGCAGCTGGGCATCCCAGTGCGCCGCCCCGTCGAGATAGGGCGCAAGCTCCGGTAAGTCCTCCAGCCACGGGGCCAGGGGTTGCGGACCGCGCGCCGTCAACCGCGCCGTCTCGCCATCCAGCGGCCAGTCCGCCCCCAGCGTCACCGTCTCGCCGTGAACCCGCGCGGTGACCCCATCGGCCGTCACGCGATCCCCGGTATCGAACTGGACCCGTCCCTCCACGGCCTCGAGAATGGTCGGCCAGCCCGAGACCTCGGCGCGGATCCCCCGCAGGTCCAGATCACCGGCGACACGGGTCTCGGCCATTCGGCCCGCCTGCAGCGGGAGGTTCAGCGACAGACCCAGCCGGGTCGGCCCGTCCAGCCGCGCCTGGTCACGGAGTTCGGCCGCCTCCTCCAGCAGCTCGGCCTGGCGCAGGTAGGCCAGAAGATCCGCCGCATCCCCCTCTGCCGTGCCTTCCAGTTCGAGGACCGCATGCTCCATGTCCTCGATCCCGATCCGGGTGTCGCGCACCTCGGTGTCCAGAATGCGCCCGCGCGCACCCTCGGCGCGGAAGCTCGCGTTGTGGAACAGGAGCCGGCCACTGAGATCCTCCGCTCGTGGCCAGCCCTCCTGATAGTCGAGGATGCCCGCCTCGACATCCGCCCAGAGATCAAACACACCCTCGTCGCCGGCGAACGGGAAGTCTTTCCCGCGCCCGCGATAGGCCATGCCGCCGCCGGAGGACGTGCCCGTAACGATGCTGTCCACCAGCCACTGGTAGGTGTTGTCCGGCAGGTGGTAAAGCGGCAGGTAGCGCGCGGTGTGATCACCGTCGGCTCGCAGAATGTCCATCGCAATATCGACCCGGGGTCCGGCCGCGTGACCATCCAGCAGCACCCGCAGGCGGCCGCGAACCGCGGCATGGGCATTGGCGGCATTCAGGCCCTCGCCCGCCAGGCGCCAGTGTCCGGCGTCATCGCGCTCGGCACGCAGCCGTCCACGCACCGTATCCAGCGGCACTGGATCGGCCAGCACACGCGGCAGGTCGATCTGCAGGTCGCGGCTGTCCAGCAGCAATTCCACACCGCCACGGCGCCATTGCATATAGCCCGAGGCGCCCTGCACACCCAGCCCGTGATCCCCCGCGCGCCAGCCAAGGTTGTGCACATCGGCCTCCGCCCAGACAGGCTGCAGACGGCCATCCTCGCGGCGGGCCTCCAGCCGGGCGAAGTCCAGGGTGCCGCGCGGATGCAGGTCCGCGATCCGCTCCGCCAACTCGGGCGCCGCATCCTCAAGCAGCGTGAGCAGCGGCGCGTAGGGTTCCACTTCGAGATCGCGCGCGGCCATTTCCACCGCGTCCACCACCAGCCCCTCCGGCTTGCCCTCCAGGCGATAGGCGAGTCGCAGATCGCCGGAACCGGGCTGGGTCCCGCTCCAGGACGAGCGGTGGCGATCCTCCTGCACCCGCCAGTCGAAACGATGTCCGATGGCCGGGCCGACCGGTTCCCCGGCCAGGTTGAGGGTGGTTTCGTGCTCCCCGCGCAGCCAGGCCATGCGCCCGTCGTCGAGTCCGCCCCACAGACGCAGTGCGGCCGTGCCCTCGGGCGCGGGCCAGCCGAGGTAGGCCAGCCACGGCTGCCAGGCGGTCAGGTCGACCGCATCGGCCCGCAGGAAGAAGCGCGCATCACGCAAATCCGCAGCGGGGGCCTTCAGCCCCAATTCGAAGTGCCCGCCCGCGGCCTCGCCTTCCAGCACCCCTTCGAGGTGCATTCGCAGCGACCCGTCATGCGCCGTGCGCAGGGCGGCCCGGTCCAGTCGCGCATCGGACTCCAGGCCGGCGCTGCGATCGTCCCAGACCAACCGGATGGCCTCGGCCTCGACATCCGGCCACTGCTCCACGGGGAGCGTGAACAAGCGGCCCTCGCCCATGCCAAGCTCGCGACCGTGCAGGGAAAAGCGTCCGTCGGCGTGGCGTACCAAGCGCAGCTCGACGCCCCGAACATGCACTGTGAAGGATGGATGGCGACTACGCAGACTGGCCCCGACGCTCAGCGCGACCCCGAGGTGGTCGATGGCGACCGGTTCACCATCCGGCATCGCCACGCGGACATCGCGCGCCACCAGCGCCGGCGACCAGCCGGTCCAACCGAGCTCGATCCCTGCGGCCGTGACCTCGCGCTCGAGCTGCTCGCTGGCGGTATCCTCCACCCAGGCGTGCAGGCCATCCCAGTGCGGAAGCGCCAGGCGCAGCAGCACGATCACGATGATCAGCGCCAGGAGGGCGCCCAGCGCCACCCTCAGGAGTTGTGACAGGCGTCTCATTTCTCCACCGGGAAGGCGCAATCCGACCCGCCCGGCCGACCGGGACCCGTATCCGTGCTGGGTCCGCACTGGCGATTCATCTTCGCGCCTCTTCCTCCCTGACGGAGACGGGGACCGGGTGCCTGTCTACTTAATCTACTTGTAGATCAGACGAAGACCACGTCGAACTGTTCCTGGGTGTACAGCGTTTCCACCTGGAAGCGGATCGGGATGCCGACAAAGCTCTGCAGCTCGGCCAGGCTGGCGGATTCCTCGTCCAGCAACAGGTCGATCACGTTCTGCGAGGCCAGCACGCGCAGCTCGCGCGCATCGTACTGACGCACCTCGCGCAGGATCTCGCGGAACAGCTCGTAGCACACCGTCTCGGCCGACTTCAGATAGCCACGCCCGCTGCACACCTGGCAGGGCTCGCACATCTGGTGCTCCAGGCTCTCGCGGGTGCGCTTGCGGGTCATCTCCACCAGGCCCAGCGGCGACACGTCGCAGGTCTGGGTCTTCACATGATCGCGTTCCAGGGCCTTTTCCAGCGCGCGGATCACCTGGCGCTTGTGCTCGTCGTCCTGCATGTCGATGAAATCGATAATGATGATCCCGCCGAGATTGCGCAGGCGCAGCTGGCGACCGATCGCCTGCGCGGCCTCCAGATTGGTCTTGAAGATGGTCTCTTCGAGCTTGCGATGGCCGACGAAACCGCCGGTGTTGATGTCCACCGTGGTCATCGCCTCGGTCTGGTCGAAGATCAGGTAGCCACCGGATTTCAGTTCCACCTTGCGCTCCAGGGCACGGTGGATCTCCTCCTCGACGTTGAACAGGTCGAAGATCGGGCGCTCGCCCGGATAGTGTTCGATCCGGCCGATCAGCTCCGGCAGGTAGCGCTCGACGAAGCCGCAGACCTTCTGATAGGTCTCGCGCGAATCGATGCGGATACGCTCGATATCGCCCCCCACCATGTCGCGCAGGATGCGCTCCACCAGCGGCAGATCGGCGTAGACCTCGGTCCCCGGCGGGGCTCCGACAGCCTGCTCCTGCAGGGTATCCCAGACCTTCTTCAGGAACGCCGTGTCGTTATACATGGCCTCGTGGTCGGCCAGCTCTGCGGCCGTGCGCACGATAAAGCCGTGCTGCGGCGCCAGCTCGTCACGCAACTGCTCGATGGATGCACGCAGCCGTGCGCGCACGCCCTCGTCCTCGATGCGCGTACTCACACCGACATTGGACTGGTTCGGCATCAGCACCAGATTGCGCGACGGCAGGGTGATATAGGTGGTAAGCCGCGCGCCCTTGGAGCCCAGCGGGTCCTTGACTGCCTGCACCAGGACCTCCTGCCCCTCGCGCAGCAGCTCGCGGATACCCTCGCGCACCACCGGGGCCGGCGTGCCGGTGCCATTGCCGCCGGCCACGGGCGCCGCAGGGGCGTCGCTGGCAGACGGGCCGTTGCCATTGAGCTCCTCGCGCTCCACCGGGGCCACGTCGGAGGCATGCAGAAAGGCCGTGCGTTCCAGCCCGATATCGACGAAGGCCGCATCCATGCCCGGCAGTACCCGCACCACGCGGCCCTTGTAGATGTTCCCCACGATCCCGCGGCGGCGGGCGCGCTCCAGGTGCAGCTCGGTCAGGACGCCATTCTCCACCAGGGCCACTCGGCTCTCCTGGGGCGTCACGTTCATCAGGATCTCGGTTCCGGTCATGCGTTCTTCTTGTTCTTGATGTCACGGGCAGACCGCCGAACCCGCACACGGGCGGGCCGGCGATCAGGGATGTCGGGCTACTTGGTGGCGGCTTCGGCCGCGGCGGCCGCCGGCTCTCCAGAGGACTCCGGCGGCGGCCGCTGGGCGCGCGGCCAGGACTTGATCACCGCATGTACCAGCGTCGCCAGCGGGATGGCAAAGAATACCCCCCAAAGCCCCCAGATGCCGCCGAACACGAACACCGCGGCGATGATCGCCACCGGGTGCAGGTTGACGACCTCCGAAAACAGCAGCGGCACCAGCACGTTGCCGTCGATGAACTGGATCACCCCGTAGGCAATCAGTACCCAGGCGAACTCGGAGCTCAGACCGAACTGGAAGTATGCGACCGCCGCCACCGGGATGGTCACCACGGCCGCGCCGATGTACGGAATGATCACCGAGATGCCCACCATGAACGACAACAGCACGGCGTATTCCAGCCCGAACCAGTTGAAGGTAAGGAAGGTGACCGCCCAGACGATCACGATCTCGATGAATTTGCCGCGCACGTAGCTGGCGATCTTCAGGTTCACCTCGGTCCAGACCTCGCTGGCCAGGTGGGTGTCCTGGGGCATGAAGCCGCGGATCCAGTTCAGGATCAGATCGCGGTCCTTCAACATGAAGAACACCATCAGCGGGACCACGATCAGGTAGATCACCACGTCCACCAGGTGCCGTGCCGAGGACAGCGAGAACGACACCACGCGTTGCCCCAGCAGGGTCGCCTCGGCGCGAATGGCCCCCATCAGCTCGAACACCTGATCGTCACTGATCAGTTGCGGGTAACGCTCGGGCAACTGCAACAGCAGGTTCTGGCCCTCGGAGATCATCCCCGGCAGCTCGCGCACCAGCTGGGTCACCTGGGCCGACATCAGCGGGACCACGCTGAACAGCGCCGCCACCGTCAGCGCCAGGAAGGCCAACAGCACAAGGGTGACCGCGAGGATGCGCGGGATGTGCAAAAAGACCAGCTTGCGCACCGCCCCCTCCAGCAGGTAGGCAATGATTAGCGAAGCCAGCAGCGGCGCCAGGATGCGCCCGGCAAAGACGATGATCAGGAATCCCGCGAGCAGCAGAAACGCCAGGATCACCACCTGCGGGTCGGTGAAATGACGCTGGTACCACTGGCGCAGGATATCGATCATTGCGAGGCCCCTCCCGGCGCCTCGTCATGGTCGGCATCCGTCTGTCGGGTCGGATCCTGGACGACGGCCTTCTCGTAATGAGTCCGAAAGACCACCTCCAGCTCGTCGATCACCTCCACCGCCGGGCGCCCCTGCATCACGTGCTGGCCCATCAGGGCCGAGGTCTCGTTCAGCAGCTTGGAGCGATCCAGCATGGGATAGGTCGCCGAAAGCCGGCGCATCGCCTTGATGACGGACTCGCTCTCCGGACGCGGGATCGGCTCCGGCTCGGGGACCGGTTCCGGCGCGGGGGCCGGCGACTCCTGCTCCAGAAAACGGGCGAATTTCAGCAGGCTGGCCTGATCCTCGGTCGACAGCCGCGCGGCGATCTCGGCGATCGCCTTGGCCGGGTCCTCCCGGCCCTTCTTGCGCGCACCGCCGAGCACCGACCCGAGATCGCCCCCGGACAGGCCCCCCTCGTTGCCCATGCCCAGGGGTGGGATCATCCCTCGTCCTCGATCTTCAGGCTGAACACCGGCATCTTGCGGCGTTCCTGCATAAGGCCCAGCGTCTTCACCAGGGCCACCAGCACGTCCTCGGTCACCTTCTGCATCTCGCCCCATTCCATGCGCGCCTCGCCCAGGAGCTCGCCCATGTTCGGCGGCGGATTGTGCCGCGCCTCCATGATGATGTCCTCGAGCATCCCGGGCTTCACCTCGGGTCGGAACAGCATGCCATAGGTCAGCTCGTCCGGCCGGATCGCCAGCCAGTCGCCGTCGTCGTCCACCAGGATCGGCTGCACGTCCTCCGGCAGGTCGACGCGGCCGTTGACCAGCTGCAGCACCCGCCGGCCATCCAGGGCCTCGGCCAGTGCGTCGCCTTCCCCGGCCGCGGTCTTGTGCGCGGTCACGAAGCGGGCGCGGTACATCGGGTCCTCGTGCGCCGTGCCACCGGCCTGCTCGGCCACCAGCAGCCCGCCCATGCCGACGCCCACCACCGGACGCTTCGAGCGGCGGAAGATATCGATCAGCGACAGCTCGTCCGGGACCTGCGGATTCTCCTCGTGATCCGCCGTCGGCCAGGCGCCGCCCAGCAGCCACAGCCCGTCGAACTGGGCCGCGGAGCCCGGCAGGTCCTGACCCACGAACGGTCGGTAGTAGGAGAAGCCGATGTCGCGCTTCTCCAGCTGCGACTCGATCAGGCCGAGAAACTCGGAATAGGTATGCTGCACCACGCAGTAGTTCTTCATGTCACGTCAATCCTGTTTGAGTTCTGATGCGGGGGCGAGCGGACGCTGACCGGTGCAGTACCCGCGCAGGAACTGCATCAGCACCTCCAGCGTGGGTACGCGGAACTTCTGCCGCGCATGCACCAGCGAGATCGGCCGTTCCAGCGGCGGCGACAGCGGCAACGCCACCAGTTCGCCAAGGGCCAGTTCCTTGGCCACCACCGCCTCGGACAGCACCGAGACCCCCATGCCGGCCACCACCGCGCCCTTGATTGCCTCCGGGCTGCCCAGTTCCATGCAGCCGCGCAGACTGCTGCGGTCGTATCCGGCGCGCCCAAGGTACTCCATGATGACCTCGCGGGTCCCGGAACCCTCCTCGCGGCATATGAATGGGCGTTCGATGAAGTCGGCGACGGTCACCGTGTCGCGCCTGGCCAGCTCGTGTTCCGGCGGCACGATCAGCCGCAGCTGGTCCACCAGACAGGGCTGGACCTGCAGGCTGCGGTGGGTCACCGGGGCCTCGACGATGCCGAGATCGACACTGCCCTCCTCGACCATCACCACGACACTCTCGGTATTGCCCACCCGCAGGCGTATGCCGATATCCGGATGCTCGCGGCGGAATGCACCCAGCAGCGCCGGCAGCATGTATTCCGCCACCGTGGTACTGGCGCCGATCACCAGCGCCCCGCCGTCCGCGCCCTTCAGTTCGCGCAGCGCGGCCTCCATCTCGCCATAGGTATCAAAGATGCGTTCGGCATATCGTTGTACCAGCCGTCCGGCATCGGTCAGGGTGACTCGATTGTGGTTGCGGTCGAACAGTCGGGTATCCAGCTGTTCCTCCAACTGGCGCACCTGAAAGGTGACCGCGGGCTGCGTCATGTGCAGCACCTCGGCGGCGCGGGTGAAGGACAGCAACCGTGCCACCGTAAGAAAGACCTGCAAACGCCGATCGGCCATGCCGCTCCGCCAAGTAGAAGGTTCCAGACAATCAGGGAAACCCTGGTCGAGGAATGCTACCAAGCCCCCGCGACCGGCAACAGCGACCACTTCTCGCGACGCGGCGATTCCCGCCCCTGCACGCAAACCGGCCCACTACGTCGATAACCGTGGCGGCACCCGAATGGCACAAACCGAAGGAACCGGAATGGCGCCGACCCCGTTTTCCACCTGGTCACATGCCCGCTCACAGGGGATCCCCGGAGGCTGGCGACTCGCCGGGGCCGCTGCCGTCCCGCTCCTGATGGCGCTGGTCGCGCTGATCGTATACGAGACCGGCGGCACCTCCACTGCCTACCTCAACTTCATCCTCATCCCGGTGCTGCTGGGGGCCGCCCTGTTCGGGCTGTGGGGCGGGCTGGCCTTCGGGCTGCTGGCGGGGCTGCTCCTGGGGCCGCTCATGCCCCTGGATACCGCCACCGGGGCGGCTCAACCCGCATTGAACTGGCTCACGCGCACCGGCATCTACATCGTCCTCGGGGGATTCTCCGGCTGGCTGTTCGACACCTTGCGCCGCCACTCGGAACGGCTTCTGGAACAGGCCTACAACAATCCGGTTACCGGCCTGCCGAATCGCGAGTCACTGGAACAATACGCCCGGCAACTGATGCACCAGGCCGACGCCCCGCAAACCGCCGCCACCCGCGTGTTCGTCATCAGCCTGCAGATGGACAACTACCCGGACAGCATTGGCGCCCTGGGCTTCGCCGCCGAGCGTCCGCTGCTGCGATCCATTGCCGAGCGCCTGCAGGCAGTGGCCGAGCCCGCCGGGGCGACCGTGTTCCACATTCACGACGATCACTTTGCCCTGATCCTGCCGCACCGCAGCCGCAAAGAGACCCTCGCCGTCACACGCGCCGCGATCGAATGCCTGCAAACACCTTTCGAGGTCTTCGAGATCCCGGTCTACCTCGGGGCCCACGCGGGCGTCTCCTCCTTCCCCTTTCACGAACAGGATGAACCCTCCCGACTGCTGACCAAGGCCTGGATGGCGATGCACGAGGCCAGTCACTCGGGGCGCCGCTATCGCAGCTACAACCGCCGCAGCAACGAGCACAGCCTGTACACCGTGGAACTCCTGGGCGAGTTGCAAAGCGCACTGGACGACGGCCAGCTAAGCCTGCACTACCAGCCGAAGATCAATCTCGCGAGCGCTCAGGTGATGGGCCTGGAGGCCCTGCTACGCTGGGAACACCCGGTTCGCGGCCGCATCGCTCCCGACCGGTTCATCCCATCGGCCGAGCGCACCGGACTGATCCACAGCCTCACCGACCGGGTCCTTGATCTCGCACTGGCCGACATCGCCCGCCTGCGCGCCGAAGGCCTGGACATGCCCGTCAGCGTGAACATCTCGGCGCGCAACTTCCTCGACCCCGGATTTGCCGATCGTCTGCTGGAGAAGGTTCGCGTCTCGGGGCTTCCACCCTGCGCCCTGGAACTCGAGTTCACCGAGACCGCCCTGATGGCGGACCCGGACGAGGTGATCCGGGCCCTGCGTCGCCTGACCGAGGCCGGACTGGAACTCGCCATCGACGACTTCGGCACCGGTTATTCGTCGCTGGCCTACCTCAAACGTATGCCGGTGACGACTCTCAAGATCGATCAGGCCTTTGTACGGCAAATGCTGGAGCACCCGGTCGACGAGCAGATTACCCGCGCCAGCATCAGCCTGGCCCGGGACCTGGGCCTCAAGGTGGTCGCCGAGGGGGCCGAGGACGCGGCCACCCTGGCGCGGCTGCGCGACTACGGATGCAACGCGGCTCAGGGCTTCGGCATCGCCCGCCCGATGCCACTGGAGGCGATCATCGCCTGGGCCCACGACCGGGGCCTCGTACCCGGCCTGTGCCCGGAGACCGATGAGGGAGCGGCCCTCAAGCGAGCGAACAACCGCTAACCGGCTCGTTCACGTTCACACTCGAACCTATTGGCCTTTCGGGGCACGGCGTCCTGCCCCAAAACCGCCGCGAATGTTCCCGAATTGATCAGCGCCTCCCTTGCACCCGCCCCGGGGCTACGCTATAGTCCGCCGTCTTTCTGGTAGACCCAAATCCCGGAGTCCCCCGATGGCCCGAGTATGTCAGGTGACCGGCAAACGCCCGGCGACCGGTAACAACGTTTCTCACGCTCACCGCAAGACGCGGCGGCGCTTCCTGCCCAATCTGCATTTCCACCGTTTCTGGGTGGAGAGCGAGAACCGCTTCGTACGCCTGCGCCTTAGCTGCAAGGGCATGCGGATTATCGACAAGCGCGGCATCGACGCGGTCCTGGCGGACTGCCGTGCCCGCGGTGAAAAGGTCTAAGGAGGCTTCACGATGGCTGCCAAGTCCGCACGCGACAAGATCCGCCTGGTGTCCTCCGCCGGCACCGGGCACTTCTACACCACGTCCAAGAACAAGCGGAATATGCCCGAGAAGATGGAGATCAAGAAGTTTGATCCCGTCGTCCGCAAGCACGTGATGTACAAGGAAGCCAAGATCAAGTAATCGCGCCTATCGGCTCGATTGCCTGACAACAGGCGAAAAAAGGCCCGGCCCGCCTACGCGGTTCCGGGCCTTTTTGCGTTGGCGCGAGCGAGAAACGAACCGGCAAACGCATTCGCGTTAGCGCACCGTTTACCACTTGCCAATCGGCTCGCGGGGCTCGGGCACGCCTCGCTCAGCGCGCCCGGTCGGCGCTCGAGACCACCTCGAGCGCGTATGCATCCGGCCATATCCCCCGTTGATGCGGGCTCAGACCGGATCCGGCTGTCCACCATCCCCTGGCGTCGCGGCACCCTCGGCGGCGGTTTCCGCCCAGCGCGTCATCACGCGGCCCCAGCGGTGAGCCGTCGCCGGGTCCAGTTCGATCTTGGTATAACGCCCGCCATCGCGGATAATGACCCGCAGCAGCGGGACCCCCGAGTCGTGCAGGATCTGGCGCAACTCCACGACTTCTCCAAATGGCGCATCAATCGAATCCATGGTGCTTATGTCCCTCCCGAGCCGGCCTGCCGCACGCAGTCGTGGCCGCCCATCCGTTATTGACCAAGGGAAACACTGATTAATGTACACGCTCGCGTTGGTACCCCAGGTTTTCCGCGACCCGGCGCGTCGAGCAGCGGGGAGTGATTCCACCCGCAAGCGGCGCAACGCAGGATCGGGGAACCTGGGGCACCAACCCCGCAAGCGATTGAACACCGAAGCTGGCCCGCCCGTTGTTGACGAAAACGGGCGGACGCACAGCCTTGCGGCCCTCTTGTGCAGAGTGACTGCACGGCCATCACCGCGCCTTGTTCGCACGCCAAAGCGACTCGAGCGCGAGCGTGTACATTAATCAGTGTTTCCCTAGCGCAAGCATGCAACCAATTTTTGTCGGCCGGCAACCCATCTTTGACGATCAGGAGAATCTGGTCGGCTTCGAGCTCCTGTTTCGCGCCGGGCATCTGGATGCCGCTTCGGTCACCGACGGCGACCTCGCCACCTCCGATCTCCTGCGCAGCGCCTTCATCGACATCGGTCTCCAACACCTGGTCGGCGAACACCTGGCCTTCGTCAATCTCACCCGCGGCTTTCTCGAACACGAGGTCATCACCAGCCTGCCTCCGGAACAGGTCGTGCTGGAGATCCTCGAAGATATCGAGATCGACGCCGAGGTCATCGCCGCGGTACGCCGACTGAAGGCCCAGGGCTTTCGCATCGCGCTGGATGACTACCAGTTTCAGGAGAGCCATTCCGAACTGGTCGAACTGGCCGACCTGGTCAAGCTCGATGTGCTCGCCCTGGGCGGCCAGCGCCTGGAGCAGGAAGTCACCAGCCTGGGCGCCTTCGACGTGGAACTGCTGGCCGAGAAGGTCGAAACGGCCGAGGACTATGCTCGCTGCCAGGCCCTTGGCTTCAGCCTGTTCCAGGGCTTTCACCTGTCCTTCCCCCACGTGATCGAGGGACAGCGCCTGGAGAGCCTGGAAGTGGCCCTGCTGCGCCTCCTGCGCGCGCTACAGGCGCCGGATCCGACGCCGGCCGAGCTGGAGGAACTGATCGCCGCCGAGCCCGGGCTCGCGATCCAGCTGCTGCGCATCGCCAACAGCCCGGCCTATCGCGGCTCTCGCCCGACCGATTCGCTCTACAACGCGATCCTGCGCCTGGGCCAGGGGCGCATCAAACGCCTGGCGATGCTGATGGTACTGCGTGGTACCGGCAATCCCACCCACGGGCTCGAGCAGGTCATGATCCGTGCCCGTATGGGCATGCTGATGGCGCGCGCCCTGGGCCTCCACCCCGAGGAGTGCGAGCGCTACTTCACTCTCGGCATGCTCTCCGGGATGGATCGCGTGCTGGGGGTACCGCTGCGACACATCCTGGGCGAACTCCGCCTGTCCACCGAAATGGAACAGGCCCTGACGGAAGGCACAGGACCGCTGGCACCGCTGCTGGCGACCATCGCCGCCTTCGAAGGCCCGACACCCCCGCTGGACAACACGAATGCCCCGGTCCCGGCGCCGGTCTCCAGCCGCCTTTACCTGGAGGCCGTACGCTGGACCGAAGATTTGCTCGCCTCGCTGGCGGAGAACTAGATGCCCCCCCTTACCCTGCGCAGCCAGCTCATGCCGGAAGCCGCCGCCGGCCCCGAAACGGGAATGCACATCCGGCTGCGCGAACCCGCCGGAATCGACAGCGGGCCCGGCCACCTGGAGATCCGCCCGGGCCTGCACCCCCTGGCGCCGGATCACTATGTCGAGTACTGGACCGCCAGCGGCACGCCAACGCCGATCCACGAGGGGCCCGTCCGCCTGCTGGAACACGAGGACGTACTCTTCGCGACCTGGAGCGGACCGGATAACGGCCTCCGGGAACAGACCGAACACGCCTACCGCGCCCTGCTGGCCGCCTGCCGAGCGCGCGGCTTCGAGCATTTGGCACGCGTATGGAACTACTTTGGCGACATCCATGCCGAGGAGGACGGGCTGGAACGCTATCAGGCCTTCTGCATGGGCCGCGCCACCGCGCTTGAGACCCTGGAGATCCCGCTGGCCAGCATGCCGGCCGCCACGGCCATCGGGAGCGACCAGCGCCAGCTGGTCATCTACCTGATCGCCACTCGCACCCCGGCCGAGTCCCTGGAGAACCCGCGTCAGGTCAGCGCCTATCATTACCCGGCGCGCTACAGCCCGAAGAGCCCGACCTTCGCCCGCGCGACCCGGCTGGAAACCGCGGACGGCCCACTCATCCTGCTCTCTGGCACCGCCAGCATCGTCGGCCACGAGAGCCGTCACCCCGACGACGTCGTCGCCCAGACACGCGAGACCCTGGCCAACTTGCGGTCCCTGCATGACACCGCCGGCCACGAACTGCCACGCCCGGCCTGGCTGCGCGTCTACCTGCGACATCCGGAAGACCGGCCCAAGGTCGCCGCGGTCCTCGCCGAGCACTACCACGACGTCCATCCGGGGCCGATCGTCCAGTGGGTCCGCGGCGACGTCTGCCGGCGCGAGTTGCTGCTGGAAATCGAGGGCGTGCATGCCTGAACTGCCCGAGGTCGAGACCACCCGGCGCGGGCTCGCCCCCCTGCTGGCCGGGCGCCGCATCACGGCCTTCGAGGTCCGCGAGCCGCGCCTGCGCTGGCCGGTGCCGCCGGAGCTGGTGCAGCAACTGGCCGGCGCCCGGGTCCGCAGCCTGACCCGGCGCGCCAAGTACCTGTTGCTGGAGACCGATCGTACCGGCCTCCTGCTGCATCTCGGGATGTCCGGGAGCCTGCGCCACTGCACGCCCGAGACGCCTTTGCGCCGGCACGATCACCTGACCCTGCACCTGGACAACGGCTACCAGGTTCGCCTGCACGACCCGCGCCGCTTCGGCTGTTGCCTGCCGCTCCCCGAGGGCGCCGGACCCCACGCCTTGCTGGCCGGCCTCGGCCCGGAACCCCTGGACCCGGAATTCGATGGCGACTCCCTGTTCCGCCGCAGCCGCGGCCGCCGGGGCCCGGTCAAGGCCTTCATCATGGACCAGGCGATCGTGGTGGGAGTGGGCAACATCTACGCCACCGAGGCCCTGTTCCTCGCCGGCGTTCGGCCCGGGCGCGCGGCCGGACGCGTCACGCGCGCCGAATACGAGCGCCTGGCAAGCCACATCAAGGCGGTGTTGGCGGCGGCCATTGAACAGGGCGGGACCACCCTGCGCGACTTCCTGCACGAGGACGGCACCCACGGCTACTTCCGCCAGTCGCTGCGCGTCTACGGCCGCGCCGGCGAGCCTTGCCCGGTCTGCGCCGAGGTATTGCGCACGCGCCGCATCGGCCAGCGCGCCAGCAGCTACTGCCCCACCTGCCAGAAGTAGATCGACCCCACACGGGTCAGCAGAACCGAAAGGCCGTTGTTCACCGCACCGGCCACGGAACACACGCAGAGAACACCAGGAAAGGATCCGCCACGGTAAGCGACCCGCAACCGCCAGACGGCGGCCGTGCACCGCGCAGCGCGGGCGGGCGGGCGGGCTTACAGATAACGCGAGACGCGCGGCACGGCATCCAGCAGGTGGCGGGTGTAGTCGGCCTGCGGATTGGCCAGCACCTCGGCGGTGGCGCCGATCTCCTCCATGCGCCCGTCGTGCATCACCAGCATGCGGTCGGAGAAGTACTCGACCACACCCATGTCGTGGGTGATGAAGATCATCGCCAGACGTCGCTCCGCGCGTAGCCGGCCCAGGATCTGCAGCACCTCTGCCTGGACGGATACGTCCAGCGCGCTGGTCACCTCGTCGCAGATAATCACGTCCGGGTCCAGCACCAGGGCGCGCGCGATGGCGATACGCTGGCGCTGGCCACCGGAGAACTCGTGCGGATAGCGCCACAGGGTGTCCTCCGGCAACGCCACCTGATCCAGCACCCGGCCGGCCAGGGCAATCCGCTCGTCCTGATTGGCGCCGATGCCGTGCACCGCCATCGGCTCGGTCAGCAGCGTCAGTACGTTCAGGCGCGGGTTCAGCGACGAGGCCGGGTCCTGGAACACCACCTGCAGGTGCCGCCGCAGCCGGCGCAACGGCTTGCGTGCCATGTGGGTCAACGACTCGCCCCGGTAGCGGATCTCGCCACCGGTCGGCTCGATCAGGCGCAGGATCGCGCGGCCCAGGGTGGTCTTGCCACAGCCGGACTCCCCCACTACCGCCAGCACCTCGCCGTTCTCCAGCTCGAAACTGACGTCATCCACCGCCCGCACCACATCCACCTGGCGACGCATCAGGCCCTTCAGCACCGGGAAGTGCACCTGCAGGCCGGAGACCTGCAACAGTGCTTCGCGCCCCGCGCCCGGCACCGGCGGCAGCGGTGGCAGGTTCTCCGGCAGCGCCTGGATCAGCTTGCGGGTGTAGGCGTCCTGCGGAGCGCGCAACAGCGGCAGGCACTCCCCCTGCTCCACCAGGCGCCCCTGGCGCATCACCGCCACGCGATCAGCCACCGAGGCCACCACGCCGAAGTCGTGGGTGATCAGCAGGACCGCCATGCCATTCTTCTCGCGCAGGTGGTCGATCAGCTTCAGGATCTCGGCCTGAATGGTGACGTCCAGCGCGGTGGTCGGCTCGTCCGCGATCAGCAGATCCGGCTCGGCGACCAGGGCCATGGCAATCATCACCCGCTGGCGCTGGCCGCCGGAGAGCTTGTGCGGGTACTCGTCGCGGCGCTGTTCGGGGTTCGGCAACTGCACCTCGCTCAAGACCTCGAGGGTGCGCGCCGCTCGCTGCTCCGGACTCATCTGCGGGCGATGCAGGCGCAGCACCTCCTCGATCTGATCGCCCACCTTCAGCACCGGGTTCAGGGAGGTCATCGGCTCCTGGAAGATCATGCCGACGCGGTCGCCGCGCACATGCTGCATCACCGCGCTGGGAAGCCCCAGCAACTCCTGGCGGCCTTCGCGTCCGGCCAGCCAGGCCTCGCCCGAGGGCCTTTCGAAGCCCGCATCCAGCAGACGCATGATGGCCAGCGCCGTGATCGACTTGCCGGAGCCCGACTCCCCGACCAGGGCAAACAGCTCGCCCTCGCGGATGGCGAAGCTCACATCCTCCACCAGCGCCGCCTCGCCGTCGCGGTGGCGGATCTGCAGATTGCGCACCTCCAGCATGGTCAACGCACCCCGCCACTGGTGGCGCTGGTGGCACCGGCCGCCGGACGTGCACCATCATCGCGATTGGCGGTGCGCGCCGCGGAGCGGGCATGCGGGTCCACTGCGTCACGCAGGGCCTCGCCGATGAGGTTGTAGGCAAACACGGTCAGGAAGATCGCGCCCCCGGGGAAGGCGGCCATCCACCAGTTGAAGGTGGAGCTCTGTACCGCCTGGTTCAGCATCTGGCCCCAGGAGGGGTCATCCACCAGGCCGAGGCCGAGGAACGAGAGGGTCGCCTCGGCGAGGATCGCGGAGGCGACGCCAAAACTGGCCGCAACCAGGATCGGCGCGATGCCGTTCGGCAGCATATGCCGGAACAGGATGGACGGCAGCGACAACCCCGAGGCGATGGCCCCCTGCACGAAGTCCTGCTGGCGCAGGCGCAGGAACTCGGCACGCACATAACGGGCGTAGCCGGACCATGAGGTCAGGCCGATGATCAGCATCATCAGGTACAGCGAACGGCCGAAGAAGGCGACGAAGGTCAACAGCAGGAACAGCGTCGGGATGGCCTCGAAGATCTCCACCAGGCGCATCCCGATCATGTCCACGATCCCCGAGAAATAGCCCATCAGCCCACCCAGGATCACCCCGATCCCCAGCGCAATCCCGGTCGCGATGAAGCCAATGGAGAGCGCGATGCGCGTGGCGTGGATCATGCGCGAGAGCACGTCGGCGCCGGTATCGTCCGTACCGAACCAGTGCACCCGATCCGGGGACTCGCGCGGGGCCTCCAGCCCGGTATCGGCGTAATCGCGCAGGTAGTCGCGCGGCGAGTACGGGATCGGCGCGCGGATTACCCGCTGATACTCGCCCATCACCTCGGCCTCGCGGTACTGCTCGTGAATCACCAGCGACGGCGGCGACACCGTCTGCCAGGCCACCACGCCCAGCACCGCGCCCAGCACCGCCCAGAGACCGAAGCGCCGCCATGGCCGCCCGGGCAGACGCCAGAAGATCAGTGCCAGCACCAGCAAACCAAACAGGGTGACGTCCGCCGCCGTCAGGTAGCGCAGAAACGGCAGCGCCCACGCGCCGTCGGCGGTCTGCACCAGCAGCGGGTGGGAATTCGCCAGCACCGGCGCGAGGACCGCGACCAGGGTCAGCAGCGCGATCCAGCCAATCCCGAGGCGGGCACCCCAGCGCAGCAGGATCTCGCCCACCACGCGCCGGGCCCAGGAACGGCTGCGGCGATCCGCCTGCTGCGTGTTGTGCGCGGTCTCAGTCATAGCTCACCCGCGGGTCGACGATGGCGTAGGCCAGATCCGCTAGCAGATAGCCCACCAGGGTCAGCACGCCGGAGATCAGCGTGATCGACAACACCAGCTCGCGGTCGCGCGTCTGCACGGCCTCCACCGCCAGCTTGCCCATGCCATCAATGGAGAAGATCGCCTCCACGATCACCGAGCCGGCCAGCAGCGAGGGCAGCAGCGTGGCCGACACGGTGATCAGGGGCAGCAGGGAATTGCGGAACACGTGACGCCACAGCACGTCGTGCTCGGCCACCCCCTTGGCGCGCGCCGTACGCGCATAATCCGAGGTCAGGTTCTCCAGCACCGCCGAACGCGAAAGCTTGGCCAGGAATGCCAACCCGCCGTAGGACAGGCACAGCACTGGCAATACCAGGTGCCAGGCCCGGTCCAGCAGGAAGCCCGGCACCATATGGCCCGGCGCCAGACCCAGCGCCAGCGCCAGCCCGGCACCCAGCCCCAGGGTGCCCAGATAAAACCCGCGCAGGACGCCCCAGTCGCTGTGCGCCATCATCCAGCCCACCCCGCCCCCGAGAAGCACGGCCACTGCGGTACTGACCATCCCGGCCGGTGCCAGATCGCGGAACATCAGCCAGCCGCAGACGGCCCCGAGTGCCGCCCCGACCCCACCGCGGATACGGGCGGGCAGGTAGCGCGCAAGGTAGATCCCCAGCGCCACCCCCAGAAACGGCAGGATCAGCAACAACGGCAACGCCCAGACCACCTCCACCGTGGGCAGGAAGGTCATGTCCAGCGCCGCGCGCTGGCTGAGCCCCCCGGTGGGGAACCACTGCCAGAACTGGTCGGAGGCAAAGAAGCCGATCAGCAACACGCCGGCCAGCATGGTCGGCACCGACCACAGGGCCAGCAGCACGACGCCAGACTGCGAATCGAAGGCCTGGCCATGCTGGGTGGCCGCGCGCACCCCTACCGCGACCGCGACGATGTAGATCAGCGGGATAGAGAGTACGTTCAGCAGCAACGTGATCGGCAAGCGTTCGGCCACCAGATCGATCACCGGCCGGCCATAGCGGAAACTGGTGCCCAGATTGGGGACCTTGAAGTGTGGCCAGCCGGTCAGCGAGCCGTCCGCGTCCTGGGCAAATCCGATCGGCGAGATGTTGTTCAGCCAGCGCCCGAACTGCACCGGGGCCGGCTGATCCAGCCCGTAGAGCTGGTTGTAGTAGTCCTCCATCGCCTTCTGTGCCTGGGGCTCCAGGCCCTGCCCTTCGACCAGCGTCAGGGCGCTGATCCCACCGGGCGCGGCCGCCATCACCGCAAACACGACCACGGTGATCCCGAACAGGGTCGGCACCATCAGGAGCATGCGGCGCAGGATGTAGGTCAGCATCGCGTGCGGCGCTCCCCTGCCGCTTCAGCTTCCATGGGCATCGCCGGCTACTGCCCGTACCGCTGCGATTCGAACGGGACGTAGATCTCCAGCGGCACCGCCCCCAGGTTGAGCCCCAGCGCGGTCTGCTCCAGGTTCTGGATGCGCCGGTCGATGAAGGCCAGGGTCTGGCGCCGCATCAGGAAGGTATACGGCTGGTCCTCGTGCAGAATGCGCTCGGCCTCGCGCCAAAGCTCCATGCGCGCGGGCTCGTCCACCTCGCCACGCGCCGCCTCGATCACCGCATCCAGCTCGGGGTTCTGGTAGTGGATGAAGTTGTCGCCACCGGAAACCACCTGACTGGAGTGGAACATCTGGTAGATATCCACCTCCACACCGCTGGTCCAGCCCAGGGTGATGGCATCGAAATCCTGGCGGGTGATTTGTTCCAGCATCACCGACCACTCGGTCGGCGACGGGCGCATCTCGATCCCGGCCCGCGCAAAGAGGTCGCGCAGGAACAGCGCGATGCGGCGGGTGTCCTCGTTGTCCTGGAAATACGACAGCTCGAAGGAGAACGGCTCGCCGTCCTCGTTGACCAGCACGCCATCGCGATTGCGTTCGCGGAAGCCGGCCTCGGCCAGCAGTTCCAGGGCAAGCTCGACATCATAGGGGATCGGATCGAGATCCGGATTGTGCTGATCGCTGCGCGGCGAAAACGGAGAGATCGCGCGCTCGGCATACCCCAGCATGACCTCCTCGATCAGCCGGTCAACGTCGGTCAGGTAGCTCATCGCCTTGCGCACCCGCGGGTCGGCGAAACGCGTCGGCTCGCCATCGCGCTGCTGGTTCCAGGCAATGTAGGAATAGCCGGCCGTGGGGCTCATGTACTCGTGGGTATCCGCGCGCTCGCGCAGGGCCTCGTCGTCGCGCAGCCGGGCATATTCGCGTGGACGCGCCCCGTACACGTCAATATCGCGATTGCGGAAGGTGGTCAGGCGCGCACTGTCATTCTGGATCACCCGCCACACCAGACGATCCAGCGACGGCTCCACCGGCCCCCAGTAGCGCGGGTTGCGCTCCAGTTCGATACGGCCGGCATCCGGGGTCCAGCCGGTCGGATCCTCCATGCGGTAGGGTCCGGACCCCAGCAGGATGCCGCGCGACTCGTTGAAGGTCTCCGGATCCTCCAGGTAGCGCCCATAGAAGTGTTCCGGCAGGACATCCAGGCCGCCCGCCACCCGCATGGCGTCGAAGTATGGCTCCTCGAACACGAACCGCACCGTGCGCGCGTCGACGGCCTCGACCGCCTCGATCTTCTCCAGGAAGGCCCTCGCCCGCGGCACCGCGATGGCGTCGGTCATCAGGAAATCGAAGGTGAAGCGGATATCCTCGGCCGTCAGCGGCTCCCCATCGGAGAACTGCAGCCCCGGGCGCAGGCGGAAAGTCAGCTCGGTACCGGTATCGTCGAACTTCCAGGATTCGGCCAGCAACCCCTGCCACTCCAGCGTCTCCGGGTCGCGCACCACCAGCGACTCCAGCACGTAGTTCTGCACCTCGGAGGCATAGGCATCGGAGGAGACATACGGCGTGATGGTCGCCAGCCCCGTGCCAAAGGCCTGCACCAGCCAGTCACCCTCGGCGTAGTCCTCCTGCTCGGCCGCGCGCGCCGCTCGCCGGAACGCCGAGGGGACGTCGTCCGCCCGCGCGGCACGCTCGCCATCCATCCCGGCGAAACGCCCGGAGGCCAGGTCGGATTCCAGGCCCTGCAGGCTGCGCCGCAATGCACGGAGGTCCCGGGCCTGCTCGGTCATGGTGTTCTGCATGGAGGCCATGCGTTGCCACTGGCGGTCGATCTGGACCATCACCAGCAACAGCAGGATACCCAGCACGATCAGGGTCACGATCCAACCAAAATGACGACTCACAAGGCCTCCGGGTTGCTGCGGTGGCAGTCCGGCAGGCCCGATTCCGGGACGCCGGGTGGGCGGCCCTGAAGACCGCAAGTGTTCGCACTATAGCAAGCCATTCCCTCCGGCTCATCGGATGCTGGCCGCACTTGCGGCACATCGGTATGATCCCGAAGACAGTCGCGTCCGTCCCCGGTTCCGCTCGCGGTCGGGCGCCGTCGAGACGACCCGCCCGGGTGCGTCGGCACGGATCAGAATCAAGGAGTTTTACATGGGTTTTCTCAAGGGCAAACGCGCACTGATCGTCGGCGTGGCCAGCAACCGCTCCATCGCCTACGGCATTGCCGCGGCCATGCATCGCGAGGGCGCCGAACTCGCCTTCACCTACCAGAACGAACGCCTGCGCGATCGCGTCGAGAAGCTGGTTGCGGATTTCGACTCCGACATCCTCGTGCCCTGTAACGTCGAGGACGATCGCGAGATCGAACAGGTCTTCGAGCACCTGGACAATTACTGGGACGGGGTCGACATCCTGGTGCACTCGGTCGCTTTCGCGCCCAAGGAGCAGCTGGAGGGGGACTTCCTCGACAACATGACCCGCGACGGCTTCCGCATCGCGCACGATGTCAGCTCGTACAGCCTGGCCGCGCTGGCCAAGGCCGGGCGCGGCATGATGAAGGACCGCGACGCTTCCATCCTCACCCTCAGCTATCTGGGTGCCGAGCGCTCGATGCCCAACTACAACGTGATGGGCCTGGCCAAGGCGAGCCTGGAGGCCAATGTGCGTTACCTGGCATACACCCTGGGGCCGGAAAGCACCCGGGTGAACGCGATCTCCGCGGGCCCGATCCGCACCCTGGCGGCCTCCGGCATCGGCGACTTCAAGCGCATCCTGGATCACGTCCAGGCCAACGCACCGCTGCGCCGCAACGTCACCACGGATCAGGTCGGCAACGCCGGCGCCTTCCTCTGCTCCGATCTTGCCTCCGGGATCACCGGCGAAGTGATGTACGTCGACTCCGGCTACAACACGGTCGGCCTGGGCGCCGCCGAGATCGGCCTCGAAAAATAAGGCGACCCTGCGGCATCCGGGCGATTCCGGGTACCAGAAAAAAGCCCGGCACCGCGCAAGCGGGCCGGGCTTTTTCGTGGTCGGGAGCGCACCAAGCGCCCCCTCGCGGTTCTGCGGCGACTAGTCGAGCGCGTCGGGGAAGCGCTTGATCTCCGCCTGCTCTTCCAGCCATGCGAGATAGGACCGGAATTCGGCACTCCCGTAGGCGTTGCCAATCTGGTCGCGCGCCTGCTGGCGCGCCGCGGCATCCACCGCATCCTCGCCCATGCGTACGGCTTCCAGCACGGTCACCGCGAAGTCACCATCCCCGACCCGGGCGCCGGCAATCTCCACCGCGCCCTCGCCTGGCGCCGCCAGCCGGAACAGGTGGTCCTGCAACCCGGTTGGCAGATCGGCCGCCCGTTCACGGGTGATCTCGACCGACCGACTCCATTCTCCGTTCTCCCCGGCCTCGGCGGTCCAGTCATCGGCTTCGCGCAGTCGCTCGATCAGGGCCTCTCCCGCCTCACGCGCGGCATCCGCGGCGGCCTGACGCTGCAGGCGCTCGCGGATCTCGTCCTCCACCTCCGCCAGCGGGCGCACCTCGGCCGGCTCGTGCTCATCGACACGCAGGATCACGGTGGAACGGTCCTGCAGGTCGATCGCGTCGCTGTTGTTGCCGTCTTCCAGTACCCGCGGGTCAAACGCCGCATCGCGGATGGACCGATGGCGGGCGATGCCATCGCCCGAGCCGCGGGAGAACCAGTCGCTGGTCTGGACCTCCAGGCCCGTGGCGTCGGCGGCCGGCTCCAGAGTGTCCGGAAACTCGATTGCCAGTGCCATCAGGTCGTCCAGGGCGTCGATCTGCATCTGCTCGGCCGTCCGGTCGCGCAGATCCTGCTCGACCTCCTCGCGCACGTCTTCGAACGGCTGCGCCCGGGATTCCTGGATCGAGGTCACCTCAAGGATGAACCAGCCACGATCCGTTCGTACCGGCTGGCTGATGAGGTCCTTCGGCAGGGTGAAAATGACGGTCTCCAGGGTGGAATCCAGATCGCCCCGGGCGACCTCGCCCAGGCTGCCACCACGGTCGGCCGTCAGGCTGTCTTCGGAGTATTCCTCCGCCAGGTCGCCGAAGTTCTCGCCATCATCCAGGCGACTACGCAGTTCACGGATACGCGCCTCGCCGTCCTCGTCGGTATCCTGGATGCGGATCTGGCGCACCTCGCGCAGTTCCGGCTCTTCGTAGCGGCTGCGATTGACCCGGTAGTGTTCGCGCACCTGATCCTCGGTGACATCGACCCCGGCCTCCAGGCCTTCCGGGTCCAGGCGCAGATAGCTCACCCGCACCCGTTCCGTGGTCGTGAAGTCTTCCGGATTGGCGTCGTAGTAGTCGCGGATCGCGTCGTCATCCACCACATCCGGACGATCAAACTCGTCCGCGGCGAAGACCTTCCAGCTCGCAACCCGCGTCTGGTTGCGCAGACGGCTGTAATCCGCCACCAGGGCTTCCGGCACCACGCCCGTGGCCTGGATGCCACGCTGAATTTGCGACATCACAATACTGCGGGCGATGTCCTGCTCGAAGTCGGCCGGGCTGATGCGCTGGGCATTCAACAACTGGCTGTAGCGTTCGCGGCTGAAGCGGCCCTCCTCCTGAAACACCGGCATGCCGCGGATTTCGCGCAATACGCTGTCGCCCGCCGCCTTGAAGCCGGCGGAATCGGCCGCCTGGCGCAGCAGTTCCTGACGGATCAGGGTCTCCATCGCCTGCAGGCGGATGCCCTGCTCGTCCAGCACGTCATCCGGGATCTCGCCGCCAAACATGCGCGCCATCTCGTCGCGCTGGGCGCGGGCCTCCTGGTGCACGTCGCGCACCGCGATATCCGTGCCGTTCACCTCGGCGGCGACCAGCGGGCCCGCCCCGCCGAAATACTCGCCCAGGCCCCACAGGGCAAAGGGGATGGTGATCAGGCCAATGATCACATAGGCGAGCCAGCCGCTCGCCCGGTCACGAATCGCTTGCAACATGATGGTCTCTGCTCACTCCGGCAATTGGGAGGAAAACGGGAATCAGCGGCCGATGGTAGCAGGCACGCCCGCGCGCGTCTGCGCCTGGGCGGCGGTGTCTGCCACGCAGCGCGCGCTGACAAGAAGAAGGGCCCGACCAAGAGCGTCTACAGGCAGACGAGACGACTGGAAGGGAGGCGCGGCGAAAACCTGAGCTCCTGGACCGGTCTCCTCGCATGAAGCCTGGCCCACTCTCGTGCCGGCGCCGAACACTGGGGACATACCTCGGAACCGTCGGCCTGGAGGATCGGGCCTCGCATTCGATGCGCTCGCGCGATGACAGTGCCCGGCCCCGGACTCCCGAAAATGCATCTCGGGCTTGGTTCTGCCCTTCCCACATTGCGGTCGACTGCTATGGACCCAGGTCTGGCCCAAAGGTGTGGCTTCGAGCGCTTCGTGGTGGTCAACAAAGAAAAAGGCGCCACAAGGGCGCCTTTCTCAAAGATGGCGGAGCGGACGGGACTCGAACCCGCGACCCCCGGCGTGACAGGCCGGTATTCTAACCAGCTGAACTACCGCTCCGTATTCGTGCAGCGCAACCAGGGTCAGGGTTGCACTTGGTGGGTGCTGACGGGTTCGAACCGCCGACATTCGCCGTGTAAAGGCGACGCTCTACCAACTGAGCTAAGCACCCGATAAAGCGCGCTAGTTTACTCGATCCTTGAGCGCTTTACCAGCCTTGAACGAAGGCGTTTTCGACGCGGCAATCTGAATGCTCTCACCGGTACGCGGGTTACGGCCGGTGCGGGCTTCGCGCTCGCGCACCAGGAAGGTACCAAAGCCCACGAGGGAGACCTGGTCACCCTTGGCGAGGGTATCGCCGACCACACTCACCAAGGCATCCACGATGTTGCCGGCCTGGGCCTTGGGAACATCGGCTTCCGCCGCGATCGCGTCGATCAATTCGGATTTATTCATGAAGCGCTTCCTTATCTCAGTGGTGACTCAGGCTTTCTGCCGGACGGGGCCTAGCTTACACCAGCCGGGGACCTTTTCTCCATGGCCCCGCGACTGCCCTCGGCACGAAATCAGATGATGCGCATGGGGTTATAGCAAGCCCCCCGAAAAAGTGTCAAACGCCCGCCCGGCGGGGCCCTCGGGCTGGCTTGAACCAGCACACAAAAAACCGCGGGCGCCGAAGAATCCAGCGCCCGCGGTTTCGCTCCAATTACAGATGCTTAGTGATGCCGGACCCGACGGCGACCGGTTTCCTTGGCCGGTTTGACGACTTCCTCGACCTTCTCTGGCGTTTCCCCGGCCTTGCCTTCCGGCATGTGGGTCAGCGCGAGCTCGAGGACCTCGTCGATCCAGCGGACCGGACGAATATCCAGCTTCTGCTTGATGTTCTTCGGGATGTCGACCAGATCCTTCTCGTTCTCTTCCGGGATCAGGACGGTGCGAATCCCTCCGCGGTGGGCGGCCAGCAACTTCTCCTTCAGGCCCCCGATCGGCAGAACCTGACCACGCAGCGTAATCTCGCCGGTCATCGCGACATCCGCCCGCACCGGGATACCGGTCAGTGCCGAGACGATCGCGGTGCACATGCCGATGCCCGCGGACGGGCCATCCTTCGGCGTCGCGCCCTCCGGCACGTGGATGTGCAGGTCCTTCTTCTCGTGGAAGTTCTCCTCCAGGCCCAGGGCCTCGGCGCGCGAGCGAACCACGGTCAGGGCGGCGTGGATGGACTCCTGCATCACGTCGCCGAGCTTGCCGGTCTGCTGGGTCTTGCCCTTGCCCGGGACCACGCTGGCCTCGATGGTCAGCAACTCGCCGCCGACCTCGGTCCAGGCGAGGCCCGTGACCTGACCGACCTGGTCGTTTTCCTCGGCCAGGCCGAAGCGGAAGCGACGCACGCCGAGATATTTCTCCAGCGTCTTGGGCGTGACCGAGGTGGTGCGTGCCCGCTCCTTCTCGCTGGCCAGCAGACGCTGCTTGGCCACCTTGCGGCAGACCTTGGCGATCTCGCGCTCCAGCGAGCGCACGCCGGCCTCGCGGGTGTAGTACCGCACCATGTCGCGCACCGCCGAATCGGAGATCTGGATCTCGGCCGGCTTCAGGCCGTTGGCCTTGATCTGCTTGGTCAGCAGATAGTTGTGCGCGATGTGGACCTTTTCGTCCTCGGTGTAGCCGGACAGGCGGATGACCTCCATGCGGTCCAGCAACGGCCCGGGGATGTGCATGCTGTTGGCCGTGGCCACGAACATCACGTCCGACAGGTCGAAATCGACCTCCAGGTAGTGGTCGCTAAACGTGTGGTTCTGTTCCGGATCCAGCACCTCGAGCATCGCCGAGGCCGGGTCACCCCGGAAGTCCATCGCCATCTTGTCGATTTCGTCCAGCAGGAACAGCGGGTTGCGCACACCGACCTTGGCCAGGTTCTGGATGATCTTGCCCGGCAGCGAGCCGATGTAGGTCCGGCGATGGCCGCGGATCTCGGCCTCGTCGCGCACCCCGCCCAGCGCCATGCGCATGAACTTGCGATTGGTCGCACGCGCGATGGACTGCCCCAGCGAGGTCTTGCCAACCCCGGGCGGGCCGACCAGGCACAGGATCGGGCCCTTCAGCTTGCGCACGCGGGACTGCACCGCGAGATACTCGAGGATGCGTTCCTTGACCTCTTCCAGGCCGTAGTGGTCCTCGTTGAGGATCTTCTCGGCGCGCGTCAGGTCCTTGCTGACCCGGGTCTTTTTCTTCCACGGGACGTTGACCAGCCAGTCGATGTAGCTGCGCACGACCGTAGCCTCGGCCGACATCGGGGACATCATCTTCAGCTTGCTCAGCTCGGCGGTGGCCTTCTTCTTGGCCTCCTCCGGCATCCCCGCCTTCTCGATCTTGTCGGCCAGGTCTTCCTGCTCGTTCGGCGCGTCCTCGAGATCCCCCAGTTCCTTCTGAATGGCCTTCATCTGCTCATTCAGGTAGTACTCGCGCTGGGACTTCTCCATCTGCTGCTTAACGCGGCCACGGATCTTCTTCTCGATCTGCAGCACATCCATCTCGCCCTCGATCTTGGCGACCAGGTGCTCCAGGCGCGCGCGCACATTGGCGATCTCGAGGACTTCCTGCTTTTCCTCCAGCTTCAGCGACATGTGCGCGGCAATGGTGTCGGCCAGGCGCGAGGTGTCGTCGATCCCGGCCAGCGAGGTCAGGATCTCCGGCGGGACCTTCTTGTTCAGCTTAATGTACTGCTCGAACTGATTCAGCGCGGAGCGGCCGAGGATCTCCAGCTCCTTGTCCTCGGTGTCGTATTCCTCGTCGATCAGCCGGATGCCGGAGACGAAGTAGTCCTCTTCCTTCTCGACATTGCCGGTAGTGGAGATATCCATCACATGCGCGCGCTGGGCACCCTCCACCAGCACCTTGATGGTGCCGTCGGGCAGGCGCAGCAGCTGCAGGATATTGCCCAGGGTGCCAATCTGGTGCAGATCGCCGGCCTCCGGCTCGTCGACCTCCGCGCTCTTCTGCGCGACCAGCAGCACCTGCTTGTTCTCGGCCATGGCCGAATCCAGCGCCCGGATCGACTTCTCGCGACCCACGAACAGCGGGATGACCATGTGAGGATAAACCACGACATCGCGCAGCGGCAGGACCGCGACGCGCTTGACGGGGGAGTCCACCTCGTTCTGGGAGGAGTGGGTATCGGTCATGTTGCCCCCTAAGGACTGGACGAATGTACAGGAGGAAGTGGGGGCGGCGGCGCCCGTTTCAAGGGCGCCGCAACACTTCCGCTCAGGAATCCGCGGCAGCCTGCTTCTTCGCGAACGAGTCGTTCTCGTAGACCAGGTACGGCTCGGCATCGCCACGGATCACCGCCTCGTCGATCACCACCTTGCTGACCCCCTCCATGGAAGGCAGCTCGTACATGGTGTCGAGCAGGATGTTCTCCATGATGGTGCGCAGACCGCGCGCACCGGTCTTGCGGGCCATCGCCTTGTGGGCGATCGCGGACAGGGCATCGTCGCGGAACTCGAGCTCCACGCCCTCCATCTCGAACAGGCGCGCGTACTGCTTGATCAGGGCGTTCTTCGGCTGAGTCAGGATCGTGATCAGTGCGTCCTCGTCGAGCTCGTCCAGCGTCGCCTGCACCGGCAGACGACCAACGAACTCGGGGATCAGGCCATAGCGCACCAGGTCATCGGCCTCCAGCTGCTTCAACCACTGGCCACCGGACTTGGCCGCCTCGGTGGTGCGCAACTCGGCGCCAAAGCCGATCCCGCCCTTCTCGGCGCGCTGCTGGATCACCTTCTCCAGCCCGGAGAAGGCACCGCCACAGATGAACAGGATATTGCTGGTATCGACCTGCAGGAATTCCTGCTGCGGGTGCTTGCGCCCGCCCTGCGGCGGCACCGAGGCGGTGGTGCCCTCGATCAGCTTCAGCAGGGCCTGCTGCACGCCCTCGCCCGAGACGTCACGGGTGATGGACGGGTTGTCCGACTTGCGCGAGACCTTGTCGATCTCGTCGATGTAGACAATGCCGTTCTCGGCCTTCTCGACGTCGTAGTCACACTTCTGCAGCAGCTTCTGGATGATGTTCTCGACATCCTCGCCCACGTAGCCAGCCTCGGTCAGCGTGGTGGCATCGGCGATGGTGAACGGGACATTCAGTACCCGCGCCAGGGTCTCGGCCAGCAGCGTCTTGCCGGAGCCGGTGGGGCCGATCAGCATAATGTTCGACTTGGACAGCTCGACATCGTCCTTGCCGGCCCGGGCCTGCAAGCGCTTGTAGTGGTTGTACACCGCGACCGAAAGGATCTTCTTCGCGGAGTTCTGGCCGATCACGTAGTCGTCGAGGATCGCGCGGATCTCGTGCGGCGTCGGCAGGGAATCACGCTCGGCGTGCCCCGCTTCCTGCATCTCCTCGCGGATGATGTCGTTGCACAGTTCGACGCACTCGTCGCAGATGAATACGGATGGCCCGGCGATCAGCTTGCGCACCTCGTGCTGGCTCTTTCCGCAGAAAGAACAGTACAGGAGCTTGCCGTCGGCGGGGGGGGTGGTTTCGTCGCTCATCCGTTTGCCTCGGTTGCGATTTCAGTGTTCTTCAGAACATGCCCCGTTTGCCTGGCAGTTGCAAACGAGCCAAGCGGAAGTCCGGTATTGAAGCTGCGCCCCGCAGCGGTGCTCCGGGGCGCAGTTGCGAAGGACGCGGACTCAGCTCGCGGAGTCGCGGTGGGTCAGCACGTGGTCGACCAGGCCGTATTCCTTCGCCTCGGTCGCGGTCAGGAAACGGTCGCGATCGGTGTCCTCCGCGATCTTCTCCACCGGCTGGCCGGTGTGGTGGGCCAGCACATTGTTCAGTTCATCACGGATCTTCAGGATCTCGCGGGCGTGGATGTCGATATCCGAGGCCTGGCCCGAGAATCCGCCCAGCGGCTGATGGATCATCACCCGTGAATGCGGCAGGGTGTGCCGCTTGCCAGCGGCACCGCCCGCCAGCAGCACGGCGCCCATGCTCGCCGCCTGGCCGACGCACAGCGTGCTGACCTCGGGCTTGATGAACTGCATGGTGTCGTAGATCGCCATGCCAGCGGTGACCGCACCGCCCGGGGAATTGATGTACAGGCTGATTTCCTTGTCCGGATTTTCCGACTCGAGGAACAGCAGCTGGGCCACGATCACATTGGCCATGTAGTCCTCGACCGGACCCACGCAGAAGATCACTCGATCCTTCAGCAGGCGGGAGTAGATGTCGTAGGCGCGCTCGCCGCGGGCGGTCTGCTCGACCACCATCGGTACCAGGTTCAGCCCTTGGGCGTGTTGTGCGCCCTGGTCGGCCATATCGTGGCTCATTCAGTCGACTCCTTGTTCGGATTCATCACGTCCTGGAAGCTGGTTTCCTTCTCGGTGACCTTGCCCTGCTCGAGCACCCAGTCAACCACCTGATCTTCCAGCACCAGTGACTCCAGGTTGCTCTTCGCCTGGGGATTGGAGCGGTAGTACTGCTTCACCTCTTCCGGATCCTCGTAGGTTGCGGCCATCTCCTCGAGATCGCGCTCGACCCGCTCGGCGTCCACCTCGAACCCCTTCTGTTCGATGATGGCGCGCAGCGCCAGGCCCAGGCGCACGCGACGCTTGGCTTCTTCCTCGAACAGGCTGTCCGGCAGTGGCTGGGTCTGCTGCGCGCCGCCGAAACGCTTCTCGGCCTCTTCGCGCAGGCGGTTGACCTCCGACTTCACCAGGGCCTCCGGAAGATCGAAGTCGTGCTTGTCGACCACGGCCTCCAGCACCTGTTGCTTGACCCGACCCTTCAGGGCCTGACGCAGTTCCCGCTCCATATTGGACCGCACATCGGCGCGAAGTTTCTCGACCGAGCCGTCCTCGATGCCGAATTTCTTCGCAAATTCCTCATCGACCTCCGGCAGCTTGGGGCCTTCGACCTGCTTGATGGTCAGCGCGAACTGCGCGGTCTGGCCCTTCAGGTTCTCCGCCGGGTAGTCGTCGGGGAAGGTGACATCGATGGTCGGCTCCTCGCCGGTCTTCACGCCCTTGAGCTGTTTCTCGAAGTCCTCGATCAGGCGCCCGGCACCAAGCTCGATCTGGAAGTCGTCGGCCTTGCCGCCCTCGAACTCCTCGCCGTTCAGCGAGCCGACGAAGTCCAGCGTCACCCGGTCGCCTTTCTTCGCCTTGCGTTTGACCTCGGCCCACTCCTTGTTCTGCTCGCGCAGGGAGTCGATCACGCGATCGATGTCCTCGTCCCCGACCTCGGCCACCGGGCGCTCGATCTCGACGCCGGAGAAGTCGGCCACCTGCACTTCCGGGAACACCTGGAAGCTGGCGGTGAATTCGATCGCGTCGGTGCCTTCCAGATTGGTCGGCTCGATGCTCGGGTTACCGGCCGGCTCCAGGCCCTCCTGCTGAACCGCCTCGCGGTAGCTTTCCTGCAGGACCTCGCTCAGAACCTCCTGATACACACCGGTGCCGTAGCGCTGGCGCACGACCTTCAGCGGGACCTTGCCCGGGCGGAAGCCGTCCAGCTTGACCCGCTTGGCGAGGGACTTCAGGCGATTGTCGACCTCGGTATCGATCCGCTCGGAGGGGACCTGGATGGTCATCTTGCGTTCCAGGTTGCCGGTGGCTTCAACAGAAACTTGCATGGAGGGCCTCGTCATAGTTCGGTAATCGGTCATCCCTGCCGATCGCAGTGGTAACCTTCATGGCTGGTCGGAATGCAGACAGTGGTGCGAAAGGAGAGACTCGAACTCTCACGGGTTTTACCCCACTGGGACCTAAACCCAGCGCGTCTACCAGTTCCGCCACTTTCGCAATCTTGCAGAAAACTCTTGTTGCGTTCGCGCGTCAGGGAAACACTGAGCGATGTACACGTTCGCGCTCGAGTCGCTTTTGCGTGCGAACAAGGCGCGGTGCCTGCCGTGCAGTCATTCTGCACAAAGGAACCGCAACGCCGTGCGCGCGCAAAAGCGGCCGAGCCCCTTCGGGGTTGGCACCGCAGGTTCCCCGATCCTGCGTTGCGCCGCTTGCGGGTAGAACGACTACCTGCTGCACAGCGCGCCTTGTCTCGGAAAATCTGCGGTGCCAACGCGAACGTGTACATTGCTCAGTGTTTCCCTAGCCGCGCATTCTAGCGTGTTCCCCACCCACAAACACAAAGAGCCCGTATAGACGGGCCCTTGTGCCGGTGCGGGGACCGGAGAAAATGGTGGGTCGTGTAGGATTCGAACCTACGACCAATTGGTTAAAAGCCAACTGCTCTACCAACTGAGCTAACGACCCTTTTCGGTTTGGCCCGGAGCGAACATCTGAATCGCCCTGGCCGTTGCAAAGTCGAAGGCCCGGGATCGCCGGGCCTCCAGTGCCGCGTAGTTTACGGCGCGACGGGGAAAACGCAAGACGTGCCCCCGTCGCTATGCCATCAGATGGCTTCCAGCTTGCGCATGCCGCCCGGCAGCAGCTTCATGTCCACCAGCGAGGTGATCAGCGCCTTGCCGAAGCTGGCCTCGTCTTCGTAGACCATCTTGTAGTACTGGATCTTCATGGTCAGCGCAGAGCCGAACACGATGAAGGCGAAGGTGAAGAAGCCACCCAGTGCCAGCGCGGAGACCCCCGTCACCGCCTGACCAATGGTGCAGCCAAGCGCCAGGATGCCGCCAACGCCCATCAGGATGCCACCAACGAAGTGATTGGCGAAGTCGCGGAAGGACGAGAACCACTCGAAACGGAAGCTGCGCGACACCAGGGCCCAGAAGAACGAACCCAAGATAACGCCCGCCAGAGCCAACACGCCGAAGTACAGCAGGGTGCGGTCGAAGCCGCTGGACACATAGCCCACGCTCTGCCCCATCGGGTTAATGAAGGTAAACGATTGATTGGCCCAGGGCGCGGACAGCGCCGGACGCTCGCCATCATCCGCATCGGACACGAAATCCCATTCCTGGATGTATTCCTGGGTGCTGTACACGCCACCCATGCCGTCGTCGACCTGGATGTTGCTAGTCAACCACCAGGCACCGATCACGACCAGGCCGATCACCAGACCGCCCAGGATATTGTCAAAGCTGCGACGGAAGTCCGCGGCCTTGAAGATCAGGGCCAGCAGCAGCACGCCGATCACCAGACCCAGCACCAGGCGCGCAGTCAGCGCGTTCTCGCCGGCGATGATGGAACCCAGATCCTGGCCGTTTTCCATCTGGACGGCGACGCTGTCCATCCAGCCGAACAGCAGCTGGAACAGGGTCTGGCCCGTGCCAAAAACCGTCTCGCGGCTGGTCAGCCAGAAGGCAATCACGCCGATGATGATCATGACCATCACGGACTTGAGGTTACCGCCACCGACACGCACCAGCGTCTTGTTACCGCAGCCCGACGCATAGGTCATGCCGATCCCGAACAGGAAACCGCCCAGCACATGGCCCAGCCAGTTGAAGTTGGACCCACGGTAGGGAGGGAACGAGCCCTCGGCACTCAACACACCGAAGAATTCGAGCACCGCCACACCCAGCATGGCCACGGCAATGGCCAGCAACCAGGAGCGCATGCGCCCAGTATCCCCCATGTTTACCCAGTCGGAGACCGCACCCATGGTGCAGAAGTTGGTCTTGTTCGCGACCGCACCCATGATGAAGGCGAGAATGAACGTCCCGCCGAGGAACGCCAATGCGGCGGTTGAAAAGCTGGAGAATTCCATCGCGTATCCTCTCAATGAAAGATTTCAGGGCACGCCTGCACCCATGGGGTGCGCAGCATACATCGGACGCTAGACGAGATCGAGCCCGCTTTCATTCCTCCCCGCGGCATTCCGGGGCCACGGATCAGTCGGGGACATAGCGGGTCGGGTCGGGCACACCGGCGGCCGCGAAGCCCTCGCGGCGGATGCGGCAGCTGTCGCAGCGCCCGCATGCGCGGCCGGCGGCATCGGCCTGGTAGCAGCTGACCGTCTGGCTGTAGTCGACCCCGAGGCGGACCCCGGCCTGGATGATCTCGGCCTTGGACCAGTGCATCAGCGGCGCCCGCACCTCCCAGGGCGTGCCCTCCACCCCGCTGCGGGTCGCCACCCGGGCGAGGTCGCGGAAGGCCTCGATGAAGGTCGGACGACAATCCGGGTAGCCGGAGTAGTCCACCGCATTGGCCCCCACATACAGCAGGCGCGCGTCCAGGGTCTCGGCAAACCCCAGGGCGAGCGCCAGAAACACCGTGTTGCGTGCCGGCACGTAGGTCACGGGGATACCCTCGGTCGGTGCCGTGGGAACGGCGATCGCGGCGTCCGTCAGTGCGGACCCACCAATCGCGCTCAGATCCACCGCCACTACGCGGTGATCGGTCACGCCCTGGGCGGCGGCTACGCGCCGCGCAGCGTCCAGCTCCGTGTGATGGCGCTGACCGTAGTCGATCGACAGGGCGTGACAGTCCAGCCCCTCGGCGCGGGCCATGGCCAGGCAAGTCGCCGAGTCGAGCCCGCCCGAGAGCAGCACCACGGCCTTCTCCGCGCGCTCACTCATCTCAACGGCCCGGCTGATCGCCCCAGAGGAGCTTGTGCAGTTGCATCTGAAAGCGAACCGGGAGGCGTTCCGCGATGATCCAGTCGGCCAGGGCCCTCGGTTCCAGTTCGCCATACACCGGCGAGAACAGGACCTCGACCTCCGGGGCCAGCCCCAGACGCTCCAGCTCGGCTCGCGCCCAGTCAAAGTCCTCGCGCCCGGCCAGCACGAACTTCAGCTGGTCGCCGGCCTTCAGCCGGGGGGTATTTTCAGGGCGATTACGAGCGGACTCCTGCGAGGCCGGCGCCTTCCAGTCCATCACGATGGCCACCCGCGGATCGACACCCACGATCTCCATCGCCCCGCTGGTCTCCAGCGACACGCTGAAACCGGCATCGCACAGGCCCTCCAGCAGCGGCAGGCAGCCCGGCTGCGCGAGCGGCTCGCCACCCGTCACGCAGACATGCTGGACCCCGGCGCGCCCGACCCAGTCAAGGATCGTCGCCAGCATCAGGGCCTCGCCCCCCTCGAAGGCGTATTCGCTGTCACACCAGCGACAGCGCAGCGGGCAACCGGTCAGGCGCACGAAGGCGGTGGGCCAGCCCACCTGCGCCGCCTCCCCCTGCAGGGAGACGAACATCTCGGTGATCCTCAGCCGCACCGCGGCCGGGTCGATCACCCCGGCGCCCCGGGCATCGCGCAGCGTGTCCGTGGTCATTGGCTGTCTTCGATCCGCCGCAGGCGCTCACGGGCCAGGCGATCCAGGGTGGTCCCGCCGTAGTCGGCCCGAACCGCCTCCAGGGCCTCGCGCGCCGCGTCGAAGTTCTGCAGTTCGTAGTGGGCGTAGCCGATCTTCAGCAGGGCATCCCCACCCTTGTCGCTTTCGGGGAAATCCTCTCGCAGACGTTCGAAATCCTCCAGCGCTGCTTCGAACTCGCCGCTGGCGTATTTCGCCTCGGCCAGCCAGTACCAGGCATTGGCGGTGAAGTTGCCCTCGGGGTAGTCCTCGATGAACTGCTCGAGCTTGCGCATGGCCGTGGTGTAATCCCCGGCCATCAGGTCGTCAAACGCCGCCTGATAGGCGGCCTGCTCGTCCGCTTCCGGCAGGTCCAGTTCGACCACTTCCTCCCGCGGAGCGGCATCCGTGGCTAACGCCCCGCTCTCGAACGCGCCCACCCGCTCATCCAGATGACGGAACTGATCGCGCTGGCGGGTGCTGAGACGGTTCATCTCGTGGCGCAGGGTTTCCACCTCGCCACGCAGTTCGCGCAGGTCCCGACTCAGCGATTCCGAGACCTGCAGCAGTTCGTTCATCGCACTGGAATCCAGCACCCGCTCGACCCGCTCGAGGCGGCGTTCGAGCTGGCGGATCTGCGACTGGGTGGCGAACACCGTATCGTCCTGGGCCCCGGCCGTGCCCGGCACCAGGGCCAGCGGGGCCAGGGCAAAGGTTACGGCCAGAATGACACCAGAAAGAAGGCCCGGACGTCCCGGGCACCGAAACAGAAATGCCCCCGAGGGGGCATTTCCGCAAGACTTGTCGAGCTTTGATTGCATCTGGCTTCCCGTCGCTTAGCGCCGGGATTCGTAGACCAGCTCGACCCGGCGATTCTTGGCCCAGGCCTCCTCGTTCTGCTGGAAGGCCACCGGCATCTCTTCACCATAACTGATGACCTCGAGCTGGTCATCCGAGGCGCCGTTCAGATTCAGCACCCGGCGCACCGACTGCGCCCGGCGTTCGCCCAGAGCCAGGTTGTACTCGCGCGTGCCGCGCTCGTCGGTATGCCCTTCCAGACGCAGGCGCGCACCCGAATTCTGCGAGAGATAGGCGGCATGCGCCTCCAGCATCGGCATGTATTCGGACTTGACCTCGTCGCGGTCGAACTCGAAATACACCAGGCGTTCGGCCAGCGGGCTTTCCGGGTCGTCCAGGGCCGCCGCGTCGAAATCGCGATCTCGACCCAGGCCGCGGGCCTCGGCGGCCTCGCGTTCGGCACGCGCCTGTTCGGCGGCCGCCTCGCGCTCGGCGGCACGTTCGGCATCCTCGGCATCGCGCGTGGGTGTGGCACAGGCCGACAGGGCCGCAATGACGACAGCCGCAAGGGCCAGGCGAAACAGGTTATTCATGGCTTTCGTTTCCTCGAAAAAGGGATAGTAAATAGGTCTGGGGACATCAGTTCAGGGGCGACCAGGCAGGTTCGCGCACCTCGCCTTCGCGGGCGGCCAACCGCTGGTGCACCTGGCCGTCGCGACTGACCGAGCCGAGCACGCCTCGCCCCCCATCCGTCATGGCATACAGGATCATGCTGCCATTGGGTGCAAAGCTTGGCGACTCTGCATCGCGCCCGTCCGTGAGGCGCGTCACACGGCGATCATCCAGATCGAGACGCGCCAGCTGAAATCCGCCATCGCCCCCATGGACGTACACCAATGAGCGACCATCCGGGGAAATCGTGGCCGCCGCCGCGTAGCCGCTCTCGAAGGTAAGACGGCGCGCATTGCCACCGCTGGCCGGCTGGGCATAGATTTGCGGCGCGCCCGCACGATCCGAGGTGAAGTAGATGGTGTCGCCGTCGGGCGACCAGACCGGCTCGGTCTCGATCGCGCTGGAGCGCGTCAGTTGACGCAGATCGCCTGAGGCCAGATCCATCACGTAGATATTCGGCGAGCCGTCGCGCGAAAGGCTCAGCGCCAGCTGGCGGCCGTCCGGGGACCAGGCCGGGGCGCTGTTAATGCCGGTAAAACTCGCGATCCGGTTGCGCTCGCCGGTCTCCACATTCTGACGGAACACCTCGGAGCGGCGATTCTCGAAGGAGACGTAGACCAGCTCACGACCGTCCGGCGACCAGTCCGGCGACATGATCGGATCCCGCGACCGGAACAGGGTACGCGGATTAGCGCCGTCGGAGTCCGCGACCTCCAGGCGAAACTCGCGCGAGTCGTTGCGGCGCTCGACGCTGACAAACGCGATACGCGCACTGAAGGCACCCGGGTCTCCGGTGATCTGCTCGTAGACGATATCCGACACGCGATGCGCGCCGCGGCGCAGCATGTCCGCCGGCACCGGGATACGCCAGCCACCCAGGCGTTCCTCGGCCAGCACGTCGAACACGTGGAACTCGACCATCACGTTGTCGCCGTCGGGGCGCATGGAGCCGACCACCAGGTACTCCAGACCCGCCTCGGCCCAGGGCTGGGCAAGGAAGTCGGCTGGGCCCGAGGGTGCTTGGGGCAAACCGTCGCGTTCGACGTCAAACAGCCCGCTCCGGGTCAGGTTCGCGGCCAGGATCTGGTCCACATCCTCGCCCGGACGCCCGTCGCCGTCCCAGGTGAACGGAGCCACGGCCACCGGGATCGCACCCGTCACCCCCTCGGTTACCGTCACTTCCAGTACCGCCTGGGCCTGCGCCGACCAAAGCAGCGCCAACCCCAGCAGCATCGTATGAATCATTCGTTGCATGTGTTTCCTCGTGGACCGGCTTGCGCCGGCCCGGTCAGTCGGGCTCGAAGCGGATGAGCACCCCACCGCGCACGGCATCCGCATCCGGCGGGCGCGGCAGCGACGACAGGCGATCCATGGTCTGACGGACCGAGTCGCAGAAGGCGGGCCCGCCGGAGCAGCTCTCGATGTCGAAATTGATGATACGCCCGGTCTCGTTGACGCGCACGAGAACGATGGCACGATCCGAGGCATCCAGCCCCGATGGCTGGCGCCAGCGTCGCTGCACCACCGACTGCACCTGCGCGCGCCATTCGTTCAGCTCGCGATCCGCCTGTGCCTGGCGTTCCGCGGCCTCGCGCCGGGCCTGCGCCTCGGCCATGCGCTCCTGGTCGCGCTCCATCGCCTCGCGGCGGCGCTGCTCTTCCAGTTCGCGCTCCTGCTCGGCGCGGCGCTCGGCCTCTTCCCGTTCGCGGCGTTCGGCCGCCTCGCGCTCGCGGCGCTCCGCCTCTTCCTGCGCCTGACGCTCCGCTTCCTCGCGCTCCCGCCGTTCCGCCGCCTCACGCTCGCGCGCCTCCTCGGCCTCACGCCGGGCCTGTTCCGCAGCCTCGCGCTCCTGGCGGATACGCTCGCGTTCGGCCTCGGCCTCCTCGCGCGCCTGGCGACGCTCCTCCTCGGCCTCGCGGCGGGCCTGTTCGGCATCCTCCAGGGCCTGCTGGCGCGCGCGCTCCTGTTCCTCGCGGCGGCGTTGCTCCTCGGCCTGGCGGCGCTCTTCCTCGCGCCGGGCCTGTTCCTCGGCGCGGCGGCGTTCCTCTTCGGCGCGCAGCTGTTCGGCGACCTGCTCCTGCTCGGCGACTTCGCGCTGGTGTTCGATGCGATCGAAGGTCTCGGCATCCACCGCGACCGCGTCGATCACCTCGATATCCTCCTGCACCGCGATCTCGACAGCGGCACGGGTGGAGGTCGGCGAGACGAGGCTGACATTCAGCAACAACGCCGCAAACAACACGCCATGCAGAAGCAGGACGAGGACCAGGCTCAAGGGATGACGACGCAGGAGCTCGAACACGGCGGGGCGGCTCAGTCCTGGTTGTCGCGCGGCGGCTCGGTGATCAGCCCGACGCGGCCGCCTCCGGCACGCTGCAGGGCAACCATGGCATCGATCACGCGGCCGTAATCGACATTGCGGTCACCGCGCACGAAGGTCTGGGTACCCGGATTCTCGGCGAGGAACTCGCGCACGATCTCGGTCATCTCCTGCGGCGCCAGCGGCTCGTTCACATAGGGCCCCTGATTCAGGCTCATGGCGCCGCCAGCATCCACCGTGACCACCAGCGGCTCGGCCGCCTGCGGGTCCTCTTCCATGGCCTCGGCATCGGCCTCCGGGAGGTCGACCTCCACGCCCTGCTGCAGCATGGGCGCGGTGATCATGAAGATGATCAGCAGAACGAGCATCACGTCGATGAACGGCACGACGTTGATCTGCGACATGGGCCGCCGCAGGCGGCGACTGTTGCGACGCGACTCGGCCATGGCTTAGGCCGGCGCCCCGGCGGCACCCTCGGCAGGCTTGCCCGCCCCCTGGCGATTCAGCAGGGCCACGAACTCGTCGCCGAAGTTCTCCAGGCGCGAGGCCACGCGGTCAACATCCCCGGCGAAGCGATTGTAGGCGATCACCGCCGGGATGGCGGCGAACAGACCAAGCGCGGTCGCGATCAGGGCCTCGGCAATCCCGGGGGCCACCATCGCCAGCGTGGCCTGCTGCACCCCGGACAGCCCCAGGAAGGCATGCATGATGCCCCACACCGTCCCGAACAGGCCGATGTACGGGCTGGTCGAACCGACCGTGGCGAGGAACTGCAGGTAGCGCTCCATCTCGTCGGTCTCGCGCGCGATGGCCACGCGCATCGCGCGGTGCGCGGGCTCGCCGGGCGCCATGCCGTGCTGGCGGGCCCGCAGGAATTCCTTGAAGCCCGAGGAGAAGACATGCTCCATGCCGGACATCTCCGACTTGCGCCGCACCCCCTCGTACAGATGCGACAGATCGGCGCCGGACCAGAAGCGCTCCTCGAATTCATCGCTGGCGCGGTGGGCCGCGTTGAGGGAACGCGCCTTGATGATAATCACCAGCCAGGAGAGCACCGAGGCGACCACCAGGATCACCATGACCAGCTGTACGATCAGACTCGCGTCCATGATCAGCTGGTACATTGAAAAGTCGACTGTCACTTGTCCATCTCCCGTTATGCCTTTGTTCCATCCGCCGCACGCAGCGCGTGCGTCACTTCATCGGGGATTGCCACCGGCGCCTGCCGGGCCACGTCCACACAGGCAATGCCGACCTCGCCGGTCACCAGCACCGTCGCGTCACGCTGCACCGCCTGCGCGAATTCGATGCTGGCGCGGCGCAGACGCTGCACCCGGCAGGTCACCGTCAGGGCCTCGTTGAAATGGGCGGGACGCTGCATCTCCACAGACAGACGCCGCACGGCGAACACAATTCCGTACTCGGCGCGCAGCCGGTCCTGCTCGAAGCCCAGCGCACGCAGCCATTCGGTCCGCGCGCGCTCCATGAATTTCAGATAATTCGCGTGGTAGACCACGCCACCGGCATCGGTGTCCTCGTAATACACCCGCACCGGCCATTCGAAATCCGTCGTCATGGCTGGCGCGCGCCCTCGGCCATCGGCGTCAGCAGGTCACCCTCCTCCGTGCGCGCCAGACCAAACATGGCCAGCGTGCGGCGGGTCGCCTGGCGCCCGCGCGGGGTGCGCTGCAGATAGCCCTGCTGGATCAGGAACGGCTCGACCACATCCTCCAGCGTGCCGCGGTCCTCGTTCATCGCGGTGGCCAGACTCTCGACCCCGACCGGGCCACCATCAAACTTCTCCACCAGCACCTCCAGCAGACGGCGGTCCTGGGCATCCAGCCCCGAGGCATCGATCGCCAGCAGGTCCAGCGCCTGCGCAGCCACATCGAGCGTCACCACGCCGTCGGCTCGCACCTGGGCGAAATCGCGCACCCGCCGCAACAGACGATTGGCCAGACGCGGCGTGCCGCGCCCGCGACGCGCGATCTCGGTCGCGCCCTCGGCCTCGACCCCCACGCCCAGCAAGCCGGCGGCGCGATTCACGATATGCGCGAGATCGGGGACAGTGTAATGATCGAGGCGCTGGACGATACCGAACCGGTCACGTAACGGGGCCGAGAGCAGCCCGGCGCGGGTGGTGGCCCCCACCAGCGTGAACGGCGGCAGGTCCACCTTGATCGAACGCGCGGCCGGACCCTCGCCGATCACGATATCCAGCTGGCCATCCTCCAGAGCGGGATACAGGATCTCTTCCACCACCGTCGGCAGGCGGTGGATTTCGTCAACGAACAGGACATCGCGCGGCTCCAGCGCGGTGAGGATCGCCGCCAGGTCGCCGGCGCGCTCCAGCACCGGGCCGGAGGTCTGACGCAGGCCCACCCCCAGTTCGTTGGCAATGATATGCGCGAGGGTCGTCTTGCCCAGCCCGGGCGGGCCGGCGACCAGCGTATGGTCCAGGGCCTCGTCACGCCCGCGGGCGGCCTCGATGAACAGCCCCAGCTGCTCGACCACGCGCGGCTGACCGGTGTAGTCCGCGAGCCGTTTCGGGCGCAGGCTGACCTCCGCCCGCTCTTCCTCGGACCGACTCTGCATATCCACCAGACGTGATTCCATAGCCTCGCAGTATGCATCGCCACCGGCGCCGTTTACAGGGCCTTCTGCCGGGTTTTCGGACCGGGGTCCGGGCGCGGGTCCGCGTGGGTCAGGCTCCGGCGGGCAAGTCGCGGGCGTAGACCAGGAACACGCCATGCCCGCCGGCCTCGAACTCCAGCCAGATCATTGGCAGGTCCGGGAAGGCCGCCTCCACCGCGGCCTGGCTGTTGCCGACCTCCACGATCAGCGCGCCGTCCCCGGTCAGGTGCTCGCGGGCCCCGTCCAGGATGCGGCGCACGATATCCAGCCCGTCGCCCCCGGCAGCCAGTCCCAATGCCGGCTCGTGGCGGTACTCCTCCGGCAAGGCCGCCATATCCTCGGCATCCACGTACGGCGGATTGGACACGATCAGGTCATAGCGGTCACCGGCTTGCAGCCCATCGAACACGTCGGACTGCAATGCGCGGACTTGTTCGCCCATCTGGTGGCGCTCGATGTTGATCCGAGCCACCGCCAGCGCATCCGGCGAGACATCCGCCAGGTCCACCTGCGCCTGCGGCAGGGCCAGCGCCATCGCGATACCGATGCAGCCACCCCCGGTGCAAAGATCCAGGGCCCGAGTCACCCCATCGGGATCCAGCCACGGCTCGAAGCCCGCGGCGATCAACTCCGCCAGGGGCGAGCGCGGCACCAGCACGCGCTCGTCGACATAGAACGGCAACCCGGCAAACCAGGCCTCGCGGGTCAGGTACGCCGCCGGCTTGCGGGTGGCGATGCGCTCGCGCAACACCGCCACGACTCGCGTGCGCTCGGCCTCGCTCAGGCGCGAATCCCACCACGACTCGGGTAGATCCAGCGGCAGGTGCAGGGTGTGCAGCACCAGCCAGGCCGCCTCGTCAAAGGCGTTGTCGGTGCCATGGCCGAAGGTCAGCCCGGCGCCGCGAAACTGGCTGGCGCCGAAGCGAATGAAGTCGCGCAAGGTGCGCAATCCGGTGGTTGAATCCATGCCCGGTCTTTCCGTTGCGTGCGGGGGCGGTCATCATACCGCCTCGATGTCACTGTGTACGCCCGAACGAGATCCCGCATGAGCAAGATCGACCCCTGGCTGGCGCGCCTATCGCACCTGCTGCCACAGCACGCCCTGTCGCGCGTGGTGCATCGTCTGGCGCGCATCGAGTCGCCGCAGCTGCAACCGCTGCTGCGCGCCTTCGTGCGCCGCTTCGGCCTGAACATGGACGAGGCCGCGGAACCGGACCTGACCACCTACCCCAGCTTCAACGCGCTGTTCACCCGCGCCCTGCGCGAGGACGCACGGCCACTGGAGGGGGACGCGAATACCCTGGTCAGCCCGGCCGATTCCCGGGTCAGCGCCGCCGGGCGCATCGAGGGCGGACAGATCTTCCAGGCCAAGGGGCATCACTACACGGTCCGGGAACTGCTGGGCGGGGAGGACGAGCTCGCGGAGGCCTTCCGCCACGGGCACTTCGTGACCCTGTACCTGTCGCCGCGTCACTACCACCGACTGCACATGCCGCTGACCGGCACCCTGACCCACATGATCCATGTGCCCGGACGGCTGTTCTCGGTCGCCCCGCGCATCGTGCGTCATGTGCCGCGGCTGTACGCCCGCAACGAACGTGTGGTGACCTGCTTCGACACCCCGGTAGGACCGATGGCCATGGCCTTGATCGGTGCGCAGAACGTCGGTTCCATCGAGACCGTGTGGGCCGGCGAGGTCACCCCGCCCCATGGCCGCGAGATCAGCGTCAGCGAGTATCCGGACCGTGCCGTCACCCTGGAGCGCGGCGCGGAGATGGGTCGCTTCAACCTGGGCTCGTCGGTCGTGCTGCTACTGCCCGATCACCCGCTAAAACTCGCGGAACACCTCACGCCCGAGACCGAAGTCCGGGTCCGCTCGACGCTTGGCCAGTTCTACTGAGCCTTCACCACGAAGCCCACAAAGAGCTGCTAGTTCCTTGATGGGATTCGCTGCGCTCATCCCATCCTACGACCTACTGAGTTTTCACCACCAAGCAAGCGACCGAAGAAAGGCCAGGTCAAGGGCGGATTGACCTGGCCTTTCTTCGGGCCTTCGTGTGCTTCGTGGTGACTCCTGAAGTTCAAGCGTGGGCGCGGGTCCCGGCCGGCTGATTGAAATAGGCGGCCTTCCAGCTTTCGTAGTCGGCGACGAGCCGCTCGACATCGGCGGCATCGAACGCGCGCAGCCCGCTCAGCACCAGGTGCTTGCTGCCGTCGGCAACCACCGACTGGTCGATGACCAGTTCGTAGTCCAGACGAATCTCTCCGCGCTTGCCATTGACCGTCATCACTGCATCCTTCAGACGGGGCTCCGGCACCCCTGCGCTGGCTGCCAGCGGCTCGGGCAGATGAAAACCCATGCGCTCGTACATCACCAGCGGCCGCTTGGGGTTCACCATCACGCCGTGCTCCTCCATCAGCGGCACCAGCACGTGCGGGAAGTTCTGCCCGGAAAAGCCGACATAGCTGCGGATCAGGGATCCGATCGCACTAGGCTCGTCGATCACCGCCCCCGAACGCTCGACCTCGATTACGCTCTTGCCACTCTCGTCGGTAATGGCAAAGGCCGCGCCCGGGTTTTCCGGAAAGACCAGGGGCACATTGCCTCCCACCATGCCGGTGAAACGGAAAAGCATGTCCGCGCTCGCGCCGTAGGTGTCCAGCACCAGGGCAAACAGTAGATCCCCCGGGACGCAGAAGCGCCGGTTGTCGGCATCGTGGATCGGATTGAAGTCGCCCGCGAGGGTCTTGGCGAAGTCGCTGCCCTGCTCCGGGGTTACGACCAGCTGACCGTCGCGAAGGCGGTAGAAATCCTCAAGGAAGCGGGTATCGGTCACGCGGTCTCCCCGAACGCATCATTTGGTGTGGTTTTTCGCACCACTATAGCCCGAAATGCCCCTCGATGGCCTTGATAAAGGCATCGCCGTAGCGTTCCAGCTTGTGCTGCCCGACCCCGGAGATCCCGGCCATCTCGTCATGGGTGCGCGGCGCGGCCGCCACCATCTCCAGCAATGTGGCATCGCTGAAGATCACGTAGGGCGGCACCCCCTGATCCCGCGCCAGCTCGGTACGCAGGCCCCTCAGCGCCTCCCAGAGGGAGCGATCCTCGGTGTCCATCGCCGCGACTGTACGGGCCGTATCACGCCGTGCCGGGCTGGCGGTACGTGCCCCCTTCTCCGGACGGGCCGCCTCCTCGCGCAGGTGAATCCCCTCCTCTCCGCGCAGAACCGGGCGACAGGCCGGATCCAGCTTCAGTCCGCCGTAGCCCTCGTCATCCAGGCGCAGCAGCCCACGCGCCAGCAACTGCCGGACCACGCCGCGCCACTGCGCCTTGTCGAGTTCCTTGCCAATGCCGAAGGTGCTCAGACGATCGTGCCCCAGACGGGTCAGGCGCTCACTGGCCGAGCCGCGCAGCACGTCGATCACATGCCCGGCGCCGAAGCGCTCGCCGGTTCGATAGATGCAGGACAGGAGCTTTTGCACCGGCACGCTGGCATCCCAGGTCGCCGGCGGCTCCAGACAGTTGTCGCAGGCCCCGCAGGGTTCCGGCATGTGCTCGTCGAAATATCCCAGCAGGGCCTGGCGGCGGCAGCTGGTGATCTCGCAGAAGCCCAGCATGGCCTCCAGCTTTTGCTGTTCGACGCGCTGACGCTCGGCCCCGGCCTGCGACCCCTCCAGCATCTGGCGCAGGGTCACGACATCCTGCAACCCAAAGACCATCCAGGCATTGGCCGGCAGGCCATCGCGGCCGGCGCGGCCAGTCTCCTGATAGTAGCCCTCCAGACTCTTCGGCAGGTTCAGGTGGGCGACAAAGCGCACATTCGGCTTGTCGATGCCCATGCCGAAGGCGATGGTGGCGACCATCACCACCCCCTCCTCGCGCAGGAAGCGGGTCTGGTTCGCCGCGCGGGTCGCGGCCGGCAGGCCGGCGTGATACGGCAGGGCGGTGACACCCTGCTCCGCCAGCCATTCGGCCACGGCGTCCACCTTCTTGCGCGACAGGCAGTAGACGATCCCCGCCTCTCCGGCGTGTTCCTCGCGGATGAAGCGCAGCAGCCGATCGCGTGCCGAGCCGCCGCGGCCGCCGTCCGCCTGGGCGATGCGGTAGCGGATATTGGGGCGGTCGAAGGAACTGACGAAGGCGCGCGCCTGTTCGAGGCACAGCCGTTCGCGGATCTCCTGGCGGGTCGGGCCGTCGGCGGTCGCAGTCAGGGCCAGGCGCGGCACCTGCGGAAAACGCTCGGCCAGCACCGCCAGTTGACTGTATTCGGGGCGGAAGTCATGCCCCCACTGCGAGACGCAGTGCGCCTCGTCGATCGCGAACAGGGCGAGGTCGATGCCTTCCAGGCGTTCCAGCATGCCCGAGGCAAACAGCCGCTCTGGCGACATGTACAGGAGATCCAGTTCGCCGGCGTGCAGGGCCGCCAGCACGGAACGCGCCTCGTCCGCCTTCTGGCCGGAGTCCAGGCTGGCCGCGGCCACGCCGTTCTGGCGCAGGGCGGCGACCTGGTCCTGCATCAGCGCGATCAGCGGCGAGATCACGATGCCGCAGCCGGATCGAGCCAGCGCCGGGATCTGGTAGCAGAGCGACTTGCCGCCGCCGGTGGGCATCAGCACCACCGCGTCGCCACCACCGGTCACGTGCTCAACGATCGCCTGCTGCTGGCCGCGAAATTCCGTATAGCCGAAGGTCTCGCGCAGGATCTCCAGTAGCGCCGCCGCCGGAGCGCTTCCCTGCGCTTCTCCAGCTGCAAGACCCGAGGGTTCCAATGGATACACTCCAAACAAGATGACAGGCGGGCAAGACTGCCGAATGCCCGGCACCGCTGCAAGCGACAGGCGTCGGAATCACCCTGCGCCGCCCGCAACCGACACTTTCAAGAAGGCGCTGATTCGGTTTTTTGCGCCTTTCCGCGATAACACCCGCCACGCTAGACTGCCAACCCAGCCCCTCTTCTCCGGAGTTCCAATGCCGACCCCCGTCCGCCTCCTGCCCGTTGTCTGTCTCGCGCTATTGACGCTCGCCGCCTGCTCCGAGGCCCCGGATTCGGACACCGGCGACGCGGCCGCGCAGGCACCCGCCAGCGAGTCGAACGCGGCCTCGGGCTCCACGGCGCAGCTCGACTACAGCCTGCCGCCGGAGGATTTCGCCGCCGACCCCGAGGCCGGCCGCTCGCTGTTCCGGTCCAACTGCATGCAGTGCCACGGGGAGGAGGCGCGCGGCACCGACCAGGGGCCGCCGCTGATCCACCGGATCTACGAACCCTCGCACCACCCGGATATCACCTTCCATCGTGCCGTGGCCCTGGGCGGGCACCAGCACCACTGGGAATTTGGCGAGATGCCTCCGGTGGCCGGCGTGTCCGGCGAGGACACCGCCCACATCATCGCGTGGATCCGCCAGGAGCAGCGCGCCGTCGGCATCGACTGATCTCGATGCCCTCCAACGGCAAGGCCGCCATCCGCCAGGTCGTTCACGGTTACCTCGACGCCTGGCTGCGTGAGCGCGACCTCGCACGCGTACTCGGGTGGCACGCACCACAGGTCAGTGGCTTCGGAACCGGAGGCGACGAAGCGGCCTTCACACCCGAGGACGTGGAGCGCGTCGTCGGACGCGACATCGAACAGGTCCCGGAACCCTTCGACTACGAGATACACCGCGAAGACGTCCGCCTCGTCACGGATGAGGTCGCCCTGGTGATGCTGGTATTCGACATGCTGCTCGACACCCGCGGACAACGGGTGCGACTGAACGGGCTGCGGGCCAGCCTCTTGCTGCACCGGACCGGCGACGGCTGGCACCTGGAACACCTGCACGGTTCCTTCCCCGCCAGCGTCCACGATGCCGACGAGCCGTACCCGGTCAAGGAGCTGGAGGAGCGCGCGCATGTGCTCGAACGCCTGGTCCAGGAGCGAACACACTCCCTGGAGGCGGCCCAGAGACGCCTGGAACGTCTCGCCACCACCGACCCGCTGACGGGCCTGCACAACCGCATGAAGGCGAGCGAGATGCTGGCCGACGAAATCCGGCGGGCCGAACGTCACGGGGGCCTGCTTGGCGCGATCATGATGGATCTGGACCACTTCAAGCCGATCAACGACACCCTGGGGCACGGTCGCGGCGATGCCGTACTCACCGAGGTCGGTCGCCTGATCGCCGCCCGCATCCGCGAAACCGACCGGGCCGCCCGCTGGGGTGGCGAGGAATTCCTCATCCTGTGCCCGCAGGGCGATGTCGTGGCCACGAGCCAACTGGCCGAGGATCTGCGCCGCACCCTTGAGGCCACCGACTTCGACACCGGACACACGCTGACCGCCAGCTTCGGCGTGGCCCAGCTGACCCCAGGCGAGAGCGCGGAGGCCCTGGTCGATCGCGCCGACCGCGCCCTGTACGCCGCCAAGAATGCCGGGCGCAACCAGGTACAGGGCACGTGAACTCGATCCGGCGTCTGCGGGTCGACCTGGAACAGGACCGGGGCGAGGGCTACCGCATCCACCGCTGACCTTCCGCGGACGCAGGGATGAGCCGCTACTGAACGCGCGCCCATGTGCGAATTCCGCCGCGCCTCTCTAAAGTAAGCGACCTACCCAGCCCCGGACTCCCCCATGCGCGGTCATTCCAGCGTGCACGATGCGCCCGACGAGGCGATCAACTGGCGCATCGTTCGCTCCCTGTTCCCCTATCTCGCGGAGTTCCGCGGGCGGCTGTTCCTCGCCCTCGGGCTGATGGGCCTGGCCAAGCTCGCGACCGTGCTGGTCCCGCTGGCACTGAAATACATCGTCGATCACTTCGAGGATTCCGGCACCGACGCGCTGGTGACAGTACCGGTGGCACTGGTGGTGGCCTACGGCCTGTTGCGCTTTGGCGGCACCCTGTTCGGGGAACTGCGCGACGCGGTCTTCGTGCGGGTGGCCGAGCGCGCAATGCGGCGGGCGGCCCTGCGCGTGTTCGAACATCTGCATCGGCTGGAGCTGAGCTTTCATCTGGCGCGCGAGACCGGCGGGCTGGCCCGTGACATCGAACGCGGCACCAGCGGCATCAGCTTCCTGCTGCGCTTCATGGTCTTCAACATCCTGCCGACGATCATCGAGATCGCCATGGTCGCGGTCATCCTGCTGGTCGCGGTGGGCCCGGTATTCACCCTGACGGTGATCATCGCGGTGGCGGCCTACATCGCCTGGTCGGTGTGGATTACCGAGTGGCGCACCCGCTTCGTGCGCGAGGCGAATCAGCGCGACAACGAATCCAACACCCGCGCGATTGACAGCCTGCTGAACTACGAGACGGTGAAGTATTTCGGCAACGAGGGCTTCGAGGCCCGGCGCTACGACGAGGGCCTGGCCACCTGGGAACAGGCGCGTACCAAGAACGTGCTGTCGCTGGTGCTGTTGAACTCCGGTCAGGCCCTGATCATCGCCGGCGCGATCACCGTGATGATGCTGCTGGCCGCCAGCCGCGTGGCCTCGGGGCAGATGTCGCTGGGCGACCTGGTGATGGTCAACGCCTACATGATCCAGCTGTTCATGCCGTTGAACTTCCTCGGCTTCGTCTATCGCGAGATCCGCCAGTCGCTGGCGAACATCGAGCGCCTGTTCGGGCTGCTGGAAAAGCCCGTGCAGGTCGAGGACCGGCCGGACGCACCGGATCTCGAGGTCACCAGCGGGCAGGTGCGCTTCGAACAGGTCGCCTTCCACTACCAGCCGGAGCGCCCGATCCTCGCGGACGTCTCGCTCGAGATCCCCGCCGGGCACAAGCTCGCGGTGGTCGGGCCCAGCGGGGCCGGCAAGTCCACGCTCGCGCGTTTGCTGTTCCGCTTCTTTGACGTGACCGACGGGCGCATCACCATCGACGGACAGGACATCCGCGAGGTGACCCAGCAGAGCCTGCGCCGCGCGATCGGCGTGGTCCCGCAGGACACCGTGCTGTTCAACTCCAGCATTCGCTACAACATCGCCTACGGCGACCCGGAAGCGTCCGAAGAGGCGATCTTGCGCGCGGTACACCTGGCGCACCTGGACGATTTCATCGAACGCCTGCCCGACGGTCTGGACACGGTGGTCGGCGAACGCGGGCTCAAGGTCTCCGGCGGCGAGAAACAGCGCATCGCCATCGCCCGCATGCTGCTGAAGGACCCGCCGATCCTGGTATTCGACGAGGCCACCTCGTCACTGGACTCGGGCTCGGAGAAGGCCATCCTGCAGGCCCTGAACGAGGTCTCGGCGCGGCGCACCACGCTGGTCATTGCCCACCGCCTGTCCACCGTGAAGGACGCCGAGCAGATCGTGGTGCTGGACCAGGGCCGCGTGGTCGAACGCGGCACCCATCGCGAACTCCTCGCCAGGAACGGCGCCTACGCCCGCCTGTGGCAACACCAGCAGGAACACGAACCCACCACCGCCAACGCAAGCCCGAACGCCGGGGACTAAACCCTTGTTCACCACGGAGGGGACAGAGAAAACAGCGAAGTGGAAGTGGAAGTGAGATACGGGTATTGATTGCAGCCTGGGTTACTGCCGGTTAACCGCCGCTGCTGCGTGCGCTTGGCGGCACCCCGCACCCTTGACGGATCACGCACATCAGAGCCTTTCGAATTTCTCCTTGTCCTCCGTGCTGAATACGCCCTTGAATTCCTCCATTGCTTCGTGCGCTTCGTGGTGAACCGAGAAGTGAATCAGTCCGGGTCGACGCGGCCGCGCAGGGCCTTCTTGCGGCCGCGCTGGGTCTTGCCCTCCAGGCGGCGCAGCTTGGATGCGCGGGTCGGCCGCGTGGCCTTGCGCGCCTTGATCGGGCGGCCCGCCTCGCGCAGCAGCTCCGCCAGGCGTTCGAGCGCGTCCTCGCGATTGGCCTCCTGGGTACGGTACTGCTGCGCCTTGATGACGATCACGCCCTCCTTGCTGATGCGCTGATCGCGGCGGCGCAGCAGGCGTTCCTTGTAGACATCGGGCAGGCCGGAGGCGCGGATATCGAAGCGCAGGTGAATGGCCGAAGCGACCTTGTTGACGTTCTGGCCGCCAGCCCCCTGGGCACGGATCGGAATCAGCTCGATCTCGTGCTCGGGGACGCTCACGCTGTTGGAGATTTGCAGCATCGCGGGATCAGCGAAACTCGCCGCCACGGATCCGGCCGTCGTCGTCCAGATCGGCGAAGAACCGACTGTGATCGGTGCGGTATTCCTGGGTCACGATGTCGCCGGGCAGCACCAGCATCACGTCGGGGTAGACGCGCCCGAATTCCGCGGGTGTCGGGCGGCTCTCGAGAAAATGCAGGAACGGGTTCATCTGCTCGACCGTGCCCGGACGCGGCTCGGGCCCGTCACCCCGGGTCTCGGTCTTGTGCACCGAACAGGCACCAACGCCCAGCGCCAGCACTACAACCACCAGGGCCGGGGTCCATCGGAAATTCAACGCCATGCAAACCTCCTGCGCAGGCCAGATGCAACGTCATTGCGAGGCGCCGAAGGCGCCGCGGCACCCTCCAGAAGCTCGCACCCCAGCTAGATCCGATAGCCCACGGGAGATTGCTTCGTCGCTTCGCTCCTCGCAATGACGGGCCAATGTCCCGCGCGCCGAGGGAGTAGTTAGGAGCGCGGAGGTTACTCCGTCGGCTGGCCGTGCTCGCGGGTCGACTGGAAGCGGATCTCCGGCCACTTCTCCTGCGCCATCTGCAGGTTGACCCGGGTCGGGGCGATATAGACCAGATCGCCGCCGTGGTCGATGGCCAGGTTGGTCGCCGCCTTCTCCTTGAACTCGTCGAATTTCTTCGGATCATCGCTTTCGACCCAGCGCGCCGTCTGGACGTTCACGTTCTCGAACTGTGCCTCCACCTTGTACTCGGTGCGCAGGCGTTCGGCGACCACCTCGAACTGCAGCACGCCGACCGCCCCCAGGATCAGGTCGTTGTTGGTCAACGGGCGATAGAGCTGGGTCGCACCCTCCTCGCACAGCTCCTGCAGCCCCTTGGCGAGCTGCTTCATCTTCAGCGGGTCCTTCAACTGCGCGCGGCGGAACAGCTCCGGGGCGAAGTTCGGCACACCGGTGAAGGTCAGGTCCTCGCCCTGGGTGAAGGTATCCCCGATGCGGATGGTGCCGTGGTTGTGGATGCCGATGATGTCGCCGGGATAGGCGGTCTCCACGTGCTCGCGGTCGGAGGCCAGGAAGGTCAGCGCGTCCGGGATCTTCACGTCGCGCCCGATGCGCACGTGGCGCAACTTGGCGCCCTTGTCGAAGGTGCCCGAGCAGATGCGCATGAACGCGATGCGGTCGCGGTGGTTCGGGTCCATGTTCGCCTGGATCTTGAACACGAAGCCGGTGAACTTCTCCTCGGTCGGCTCTACCTTGCGCGAGTGGGTCGGGCGCGGCAACGGGCCCGGAGCATACTCGACGAAGTCGTCCAGCAGCTCCTCGATCCCGAAGTTGTTGATCGCCGAGCCGAAGAACACCGGGGTCTGCGCGCCGCTCAGGTAGGCCTCCGGGTCAAATGCGTGCGAGGCGCCCTGCACCAGTTCCAGTTCCTCGCGCAGCTCCCCGGCCTGCGGCCCCAGCACCTCGTCCAGGCGCGGGTTGTCCAGGCCCTCGATGATCTCGCCGGTGGACTTCTTGCCGCCCTCTTCGGGGTCGTACAGATGCACCGCGTCGCGGCGGAGGTGATAGACGCCACGGAAGCGCTTTCCCGAGCCGATCGGCCAGGTGATCGGGGCGCACTGGATCTTCAGCACTTCCTCGACCTCGTCCAGCAACTCGATCGGATCGCGGCCCTCGCGGTCCATCTTGTTCACAAAGGTCATGATCGGCGTATCGCGCAGCCGGCAGACCTCCATCAGCTTGATGGTCCGTTCCTCGACACCCTTGGCGGCGTCGATCACCATCAGCGCGGAGTCCACTGCGGTCAGCGTGCGATAGGTGTCCTCGGAGAAGTCCGCGTGTCCCGGGGTGTCCAGCAGGTTCACCATGCGGCCCTTGTACGGGTACTGCATGACGGAAGAGGTGACCGAGATGCCACGCGATTTCTCCATCTCCATCCAGTCGGAGGTGGCATGGCGCGCTGACTTGCGCCCCTTGACCGTACCGGCGAGCTGGATCGCGCCGCCGTACAGCAGGAGCTTTTCGGTCATGGTGGTCTTGCCGGCGTCCGGGTGCGAAATGATCGCGAAGGTCCGGCGTCGGCGGGTTTCCTCGATAAAGGACATGAATACGGGCCGCTTGAATCAAGCCCGTCAGTTTAACGCGAAAGCGCGGGCCCGGTTCATCTTTCCGGGGGCCCAACATGCAAACGGCCCCGAAAAACGGGGCCGTTTGCATGGGTTCCGGCGCTGCCCGATCAGCGCGCCGAGGCCGCCTGAAGCGCGGCGTTCTGTTCCTTGAGGCGCCCCTGGGCAGTCACCAGGTCACGGTTGTTCATGCGAGTCTCCAGCGAGGCCAGGCGTTCCCGGTCGTCCGCCATGCTGTACCAGACATGCGCCTGCACCAGATCACGTTCGACCCCGCGACCGTTCTGGTGCAGGCGACCCAGCCCGATCTGGGCATGCCGGTAGCCCTGCTCCGCTGCAGCGGTATACCAGCGCGCGGCGGCGGCCGGATCACGCGAGGTGCCCTGACCATTCTCGTGCATCAGCCCCACATAATACTGCGCGGCAGGCAGTCCCTGATCTGCCGCCTTGCCCAACCACTCGAGTGCGGCGGTCGGATCCTGCTCGCCATTGGCCAGATGGCTGCCCAGCCAGTACTGGGCATCGGCATGACCCAGTTCTGCCGCGCGGGAGTAGTGTTCGTGACTGCGTTCGGCGTCGGCCGCGGTGCCCTTGCCAGTCGCGAAGAGGTAACCCAGATAGTAATGCGCACTGGCGTGGTCGGCATCCGCAGCGCGAGCAAACCAGCGCAGGGCCTGATCGTAATCCACCGCCGTGCCGCGCCCGGCGTAGTTCGCCATGCCCACGTCGAACATCGCCGCCGTATTGCCCTTCTGTGCGTTGCTTTCACGGATCTCGTACCAGACTTCCAGCAGCTCCTGCTGGCGCTCGGCCTCGTCGTAGCCGAAGGCCTGCTGGGCATGGGCAAGCCCTCCGGTAGCCAGGAGCGGCAGCGCCAGGGGGAGCGAAACAAACAATGCACGTAGGGATCGGGACATGGGTTACCTCATCCGGAGTCGGGGCCAATACCGAGTTCGATCATAGACCCGGGGGGTGACCGTCACAACGCGGAGGTCCCGGGACGAGAACCCAAGGCGGCAAAACCCGACCGGGTTACGGATTTTGCACCCGACGCTGTGACTGACTTCACACTCCGGCGCCGAACCGACACATCATGCCCCGGCGGGTGCGGCGCAGCGACGCGTCAGCACCCAGGCATCCTCGCGGCCGCTGGGGAGCGGGTAATAGCGCGGACGGGTACCGATATGCTCAAAGCCCTCGGAGCGGTAGAGCTGCACCGCCGCCACATTGGATGGGCGCACCTCGAGGAACAACGCCTCTGCATCCTGACTGCAGACATAGTCAAACAGGCGACGGACCATGAAACGGCCAAGCCCGTTGCCCTGCCAGCGCGGGTCCACCGTAAGGTTGAGCAGGTGGGCCTCGCCGGCGGCCACCGTCAGTACACTATGCCCCACCTGGCGACCATCCACCGCCAGCACCCAGCAGTCGTAACCCACCCGAAGACAGTCCTCGAAGATGCGGGCGGTCCAGGGGTACGCATAGGCCTCGCGCTCCACGCGCATCACGCCTTCCACATCCGCCACCTGCATGCGGCGCAACTCGGGCTGGACGCGGGGTTCGGCACTCATGACGCAGGCTTCTCCAGCAGCAGTGAAGGAAAGGACGGGGCGAGGTATCGTTGGTTCGGAACCCTGCGACTCGGTCAAGGTTCCCAATCCCTCAATCAGTGAGCGGTTTTGACAGACAGGTCCGGGCGCGCTGCAGGTCCTGCCAGGCACGGGCCTTGTCGCCCGGCTTTCGCAGCAGGTAGGCCGGGTGGTAGGTCACGACCAGAGGAACGCCCTGGTAGCGCTGCTCCGTGCCACGCAGCCGACCGAGAGGCTCGTCCGTCGCCAGCAAGGCGTGGGCCGCTACACGCCCCAGCGCCACAATGACCTCTGGCTGGATCAGTTCGATCTGGCGATCGAGAAACCCGCGGCAGGCCGCGGACTCCTGGGGGTTCGGGTCACGGTTCCCGGGCGGGCGGCACTTCAACACGTTGGCGATAAACACGTCGCGGCTCCGGTCCAGGCCCAGCGCCCGCAGCATGTTGTCCAGCAGCTGCCCCGCACGACCCACAAAGGGCTCGCCACGGCGGTCCTCTTCCGCACCCGGGGCCTCGCCAACGAACAGCCAGCGCGCGCGCGGGTCGCCCACCCCGAACACGGTCTGCGTGCGTTCGCGGGCCAGCTCGGCGCAGGCATGGCAGCCGCGCACCCGCGCCTCCAGGGCCTCCCAGTCCAGGGTATCGACCGCGGCGTCCGGCGCCTTGGCATCCACGACCTCGGCGTGCTCGCCCGCCACAAAGGTGGATTCCGCCGGAGGCGCCGCAGCCTCGGTCTTGTCCTCCAGCGCGATGCGCGAGCGCCACACCGGAATGCCCATGTCCGCGAGGATGCGGCGCTGGCGCACCGACAGCGACACGCGGTTACTCCCCCGACGGCGCCCGGCGACGATGCCGGCGCCAGCGCTCCAGGGTCAGTAGCGGCCCGGACAGGGCATAGATGACGAAGGCCGCCAGCAGGACCTTGGGCGGATCCAGGGCCAGCAGCATCAGCGCCAGCACCACCCCGACGATCGCCAGGAAAGGCACCCGATGCTTGAAGTCCATGTCCTTGAAGCTGAAGTAGGTCAGGTTGCTGACCATCGCCGCCCCGGCGAGCACGGTGACCACCAAGATGCCCACCAGATAGGGGTCGGCCAGCTCCGCCGGGATGCCCCAGTCCTCCAGCACCCAGACCATGCCCACCAGGATCGCGGCGCTGGCGGGGCTTGGCAGCCCCTGGAAAAAGCGCTTGTCGCTGACCGCGAGCCGGCTGTTGAAGCGCGCCAGGCGCAGGGCCGCGGCGGTGGCAAAGAAGAACGCCGCCACCCAGCCGAAGTTGCCGAGGTCGTGCAGTTGCCAGAGGTAGACCACCAGCGCCGGGGCCACACCGAAGGACACCAGATCCGACAGCGAGTCGTACTGCGCGCCGAACTCGCTCTGGGTATCGGTCATGCGCGCGACGCGGCCGTCCAGGGTGTCCAGCACCATGGCCACGAAGATCGCGATGGCGGCGGTGATGTATTCGCCATTGATTGCGGACACGATGGCGAAGAATCCGGAGAACAGCACCCCGGTGGTGAACAGGTTGGGCAGCAGATACACCCCGCGCCGGCGCCGGCGATGGGGCGGCTGGTCGTCGGCGACGGTATCCTCGCCCTCGATGTAGTCCGGCTCGGGATCCGTCCGTCGGTCGCCTTCGTCCCCTGCACTCATTGCAGCACCTCCGCCGCGCTCTCGTCGTCCCCGGTCGCCTCGGATTCGGGTAACCCGCCGAGCAAGGCCGAACCCGCCAGGACCCGCTGCCCCGGCTCGACCATCACCTGCGCGCCGACCGGCAGCCAGACCTCGAAGGTACCACCAAAGCCGGCGAAGCCCATGCGCTTGCCGCGTCCCAGGCGGTTGCCGGGGACGTTGTTCTGCATGCGCACCATGCGGGGCCAGTGATCGACGCTGAGTGCCAGGGTCAGCCGGGTGCCCTCGTCGGTCTCCAGCGCATAGGCCAGACGCCCCTCCAGCTGGGCATCCGGCACCTCGTCGGTCTCCTTGCCGGGCCAGACCCGTTCGCGAATCTCGGCCTCCTGCGGGGCGTGCACGTTGTATTCGCCCAGGCGGCGCTGACGCAGGCGGATGCAGACCGCCGGCTTTTTCGTAAACGGATCCCGGGTCTCGGTAATCGACTCGATCGTGCCATCGGCCGGAGCGATCACGCCCAGGGCCGGTGCCGGGGCCTTGCGCCGCACGTTCCGGAACAGCCCCATCAGGGCCACGGTGAGGATCACCATGAACAGGCCCAGCTCCGCCTCCCCGACCAGCAGCGTAATCACCGTCATCCACGCGGCGATGATGACGAACAGACGGCCTTCGGGAGCTAGCGGAAACAGCATCGGGTGCTCGAGAGAGAGGACGCCCTGCGACAGACCGGAATGTCCATCGCAGGGCCTCGCATCAGTTGCGGGACTTGTCGACCAGCTGGTTGGCCGTGATCCACGGCATCATGGACCGCAGACGCTCGCCGACCTGCTCGATCTCGTGGGCGGCGTTCAGGCGTCGGTTGGCGGTCATCGACGGGTAGTTCATCGCGCCTTCCAGGATGAACTGCTTGGCGTACTCGCCGTTCTGGATGTTGCGCAGGGCCTCGCGCATGGCCCAGCGCGACTCTTCGTTGATCACCTTCGGGCCGGTCACGTACTCGCCGTACTCGGCATTGTTGGAGATCGAGTAGTTCATGTTGGCGATGCCGCCCTCGTACATCAGGTCGACGATCAGCTTGAGCTCGTGCAGGCACTCGAAGTAGGCCATCTCCGGTGCATACCCCGCCTCGGTCAGGGTCTCGAAGCCCGCCTTGACCAGTTCCACGGCACCCCCACACAGCACGGCCTGCTCGCCGAACAGGTCGGTTTCGGTCTCGTCCTTGAAGCTGGTCTCGATGATGCCAGTACGCCCGCCGCCGATCGCCGAGGCGTAGGACATCGCGATATCGCGCGCCTTGCCGGAGGCGTCCTGCTGGATGGCGATCAGATCGGGGATGCCACCGCCACGCACGAACTCGGAACGCACGGTGTGGCCCGGGGCCTTGGGCGCGATCATGATCACGTCCAGGTCCTTGCGCGGCTCGATCTGGTTGTAGTGGATCGCGAAGCCGTGGGCGAAGGCCAGGGTCGCGCCCTGCTTCAGGTTCGGCTCCAGCACATCGCGGTACAGCGCGGCCTGGTACTCGTCCGGGGCCAGCACCATGATCAGGTCGGCGCCGGCGGTCGCGGCATCGACATCGGCCACCGTCAGGCCGGCCTCTTCGGCCTTGGCGCGCGAGCTGGAGCCTTCGCGCAGGCCGACGGTCACGTCCACGCCGGAGTCCTTCAGGTTGTTCGCATGGGCGTGGCCCTGCGAACCGTAGCCGATGATGGCCACCTTCATGCCCTTGATGATGGAGAGATCGGCGTCTTTGTCGTAGTAAAGATTCATCGCAATTTCCTTGATATCAGCCCCCAGCGGGGCCCATGGCAAACAAACGAGCCCCGCCCCCGCAACGGGGGCCGGGCCCGGGGATTCAGATTTGCAGGGCGACGTCGCCCCGGGCGATGCCCATCACGCCGGAGCGCACGACCTCCAGGACAGTAAACGCGTCGAGGGCCACGAGGAAGGCGTCCAGCTTGGAGCCCTCGCCGGTGATCTCGATCACGTAGCTGTCATGGGCCACGTCGATGATCCGGCCGCGGAAGATATCCGCCAGGCGCTTGACCTCCTCGCGCTCGGCGGCCTCCGGCACACGCACCTTGACCAGCGCCATCTCGCGCTCGATGTGCGGATAGGCGGTCATGTCCAGCAGCTTGATCACGTCGATCAGCTTGTTCAGCTGCTTGGTGATCTGCTCGACGATCTCGTCGGAACCGCTGGTGACGATGGTCATGCGCGACAGCGACGGGTCGTCGGTCGGCGCGACAGTCAGTGACTCGATGTTGTAACCCCGTGCGGAGAACAGCCCGGCCACCCGCGAGAGGGCACCGGATTCGTTTTCCAGCAGGACACTAATGATATGACGCATACGGCTCTTCCCTGTACCCGGCTCAGACCAGGATCATTTCGTTCTGGCCGGCACCGGCCGGGATCATCGGATACACGTTCTCGGACTGGTCGGTAATGAAGTCCATGAACACCAGGCGGTCCTTCTGCGCCAGGGCCTCCTTGATCGCGCCCTCGACGTCGCCCGGCTGGGTGATCTGGATACCGACGTGGCCATAGGCCTCGGCCAGCTTCACGAAGTCCGGCAGCGCATCCATGTAGGACATGGCGTAGCGGCCCTGATAGAAGAACTCCTGCCACTGCCGGACCATGCCCAGGTAGCGGTTGTTCAGGTTCAGGATCTTCAGCGGCAGCTGGTACTGGAAGCAGGTCGACAGCTCCTGGATACACATCTGGATGCTGGCCTCGCCGGTAATGCAGCCCACCGTCGCCTCCGGATGCGCGAACTGCACGCCCATCGCAAACGGCAGACCCACGCCCATCGTGCCCAGGCCACCGGAGTTGATCCAGCGATTGGGCTTGTCGAAACCATAGAACTGCGCCGCCCACATCTGGTGCTGACCGACATCGGAGGTCACGTAGGCATCGCCCTCGGTCAGTTCCCAGAACTTTTGCACCACGTACTGCGGCTTGATCAGCCCGGAGGTCTGGTCGTACTTCAGGCAGTCCTGCGCCTGCCATTCCGCGATCTGTTTCCACCAGGTGGCCAGGGCCTCGGCGTCCGGCTTGCCGCCGGCCTCGTTCAGGCCCTTGATCAGTTCGCGCAGCACCGGCTCTACCTCGCCGACGATCGGCACGTCCACCTTCACGTTCTTGGAGATGGAGGACGGATCGACATCCACGTGCACGATCTTCGCATGCGGACAGAACTTCTCGATGTTGCCGGTCACGCGGTCATCGAAGCGCGCGCCAATGGCGATCAGCACATCCGCGTGGTGCATGGCCATGTTGGCCTCGTAGGTGCCGTGCATGCCCAGCATGCCCAGGAACTGCTTGTCCGACGCCGGATAGCCACCCAGCCCCATCAGGGTGTTGGTGATCGGATAGCCCAGCTGGCGGGTGAACTCGGTCAGGGCCTCGGAGCCACGCCCCAGGATCACGCCGCCGCCGGTGTAGATCATCGGCTGCTTGGCCGACAGGATCAGGTCCACCGCCTTGCGGATCTGGCCGGTATGCCCCTTCGTGGTCGGGTTGTAGGAGCGCATGTGGATGCTCTCCGGGTACTCGAACACGCAGGTATCGGCGGTCACGTCCTTCGGGATATCGACCACCACCGGGCCGGGACGCCCGGTGGTCGCCACGTAGAAGGCCTTCTTGATCGTGGACGCCAGGTCCTTCACGTCCTTGACCAGGAAGTTGTGCTTCACGCAGGGACGCGTGATCCCCACGGTATCCACTTCCTGGAAGGCGTCGTTGCCGATCATGCTGGTCGGCACCTGGCCGGTGAACACCACCAGCGGCACCGAATCCATGTAGGCATCGGCAATCCCGGTAATCGCGTTGGTCGCGCCGGGGCCCGAGGTGACCAGGGCTACGCCCGGCTTGTCGGAGGACTTGGCATAGCCCTCGGCCGCGTGCACCGCACCCTGCTCGTGGCGCACCAGCACATGGGAGACCTTGTCCTGCCGGTACAGCGCATCATAGATGTGCAGTACCGCACCACCGGGATACCCGAATACGACTTCGACGCCCTCGGCCTGGAGGCTGCGACAGAAGATTTCGGCGCCGGTGATGGCGGTGGCGGAGCTTGCGGACTCGGACATGGTGGTCGACTTCCTTACCGGGGGCTTGTGCACGATCGTCGGGCGATCACGCACCACAAATCAAAATAGCCCACCATTCTAATATGAAATCGCCCCCATTTCACGCCATAAAGCGGATGGGCACGCGGCAGACGTCGCGAGGAGCCAGCGATGTAGCCACCTGCAAACGGGGCTGGCTGACCTCGCCGGCCTGCCGGTCCCGCGAGATTGCCACGGCCCCTGGCGGGGCCTCTCAATGACGGGGTTGCGAGCACCGTCATCGCGAGGAGCGCAGCGACGTGGCGATCTTTTTGGGCGGCCCCGACGTCAAACCGAGCGGGCGCGGCAAGGTCAGCTGTGCTCGCCCCCGGCCTGCGCGGTGGGCAGCTCGGCGAAATGCTCGCGGGCCCGCGCCACCAGCTGCGGTGGCAGGCCGTTCTTCTCGGCGATGGTCAACCCGAAGGAGACCCCCGGCTCGCCGATCAGCAGCCGGTAGGTGGGCGACAGGGTGTCCGCATCGAACTGCATCGAGGCATTCACGATGCCCGCATGCTGCGCCGCGTAGTCCTTCAGCGGTGCCAGGTGGGTATTCACGATCCCGCGCGTACCGCGGGCGCGCAGCTCGTCCAGCATCGCCATGGCGAGGGCTGCACCTTCATCGGGGTCGGTACCGGTACCCAGCTCGTCCAGCAGGATCAGGCTTTCGGAACCCGCATGGTCGAGGATCCGCTTGAGCACCTCCACATGTCCGGCGAAGGTCGACAGATGGTGGAACAGGCTCTGGTGATCACCGACATCGACCATGACCCGATCAAAACGGCCGATGCGACAGTCCTGCTCGGCCGGGATATGCAGCCCGCACCAGGCCATGGTGACCAGCAGGCCCAGGGTCTTCAGCGCGACCGTCTTGCCGCCGGTGTTCGGGCCGGTAATCAGCAACAGCGGCTGCTCGCCATCCAGGCGAATCGACAGGGGAACCGGCTGCGGGCCGTTCCCCTCGGCGAACTGCAACAGCAGCAGCGGGTGGTAGGCCTCGATCAGCTCCACGCCGGCCTCGGGCTCCAGCCTCGGGGCATGGGCATTCATCTGCGCCGAAAGCTGTGCGGCGGCCGAGGCCAGATCAATCCAGGTCAGCGCGGTCAGCATCAGGTCCAACGGCTCGCCATGCTGGCGCACCCCATCGGTCAGCTCGCGCAACAGACGCTGCTGTTCGGTGTTGATCTGACTGTTGACCGTATCGAGCTGGTTGTTCAACGGGACCGCCTCGATCGGCTCCACGATCTGGTCACGCCCCCCCATCGCGGTGCCCCGACGCACACCCTTGACCGCCCCGGCCGCGTCGCCGCGCAGCACCATCACCGCGCGCTCCTGGTGCCACTGCACCTTCAGCGCATCCTCGCCCTTCTGCGCAAGATCGGAGTCCGCCAGGCGCTTTTTCACCACCGCCTCGACCTCGTCACGCAGCCGCCCGCGCTGCCCGAAGGCCTCGACCAGCTCGGCGCTGGCATCTTCGCGCAGCGAGCCGCCAGGGTTGAGGCAGGCAGCCAGGCGTTGTTCCAGTGCCTCGGGTGGGTACAGCTTGTTCAGATCCGCCGGATAGATCTCCGGGGTGTCGGCCAACTGATCCGCCAGTTCACGGGCCTGGCGCATGATGACCTGGAGATTGTGCAGGGCCTGTACCGGCAAGGCCGAACCGGGGTTGGCCGCCTGGCGCAGCGCGGCACGCACATCCGGCAGCTGGCCCAGCCGGGGCAGCGTGCCGGCATCCAGACGCTGGCGTGCGACGGTCACCGCCTTTTGCAGCGCCCGCGCCGCATCCAGATTCGGCGCCGGTTCCAGCCCGCGCGCGGCGTCGGCGCCATAGGGCGTGGCAGTCAGTCGCTCCAGCAGACGCTGGATCGCGGGGAATTCGAGGGCCTTCAGATCAACCTGCATGGGCTCGGACCTTGTGGATTTCGATTCAATACGGAACAAATTCGAAGTCGCCCGTCATTGCGAGGAGCGCAGCGACGAAGCAATCTCCTGAAGCTTGCAGCGCGCCCGCAATCCAGAATCCGGTGGTTCCGGACGGAGGTTGCTTCGTCGCTGCGCTCCTCGCAATGACAGGAGGTAAAAGATGGCGCCGGGGTTATTCCTCCTCGGCCTTCTTGAACATGCCGAGATAGGCCTTCTTGTCCATCATCGGCTCGCGCATCACCGCCAGCATGTCGTCCAGATGCTCCGGCGTGCTCATGCCGACCAGCGAGGTGCCCAGACCCGGCGTGGAGCGGTTGAACTGCAACGCGCGCTGCGCCGGGTTGGGCAGGCCCGCCAGTTGCTGCTCGACCACCTCCACCGACTGCTTCGCCAGATGCCCCTTCAGCATGGAGTGCGAGGCGATCATGTACACCTCCAGCTGGTGAGCGGCCTGCAGCGGGCTGGCCACATTGCCCTGCCCGGTCGCGGTGTTGAAGCGGGTAAAGCCTTCCAGCATCACCTGGTTGAACGGCAGCATGGCGATCTTGAAGTGGTGCCGCGCATGGTCGTCGCCGGTCACCGTCTGCGCGGCGCGTTCGGCCAGGCCCTGCATGGAGGTGAGCGACTGGAACACCACCGCGTCGGTCTCCTCGCGGAAGCCCTCGAAGGTGGAGATGCCGTAGGTGCGGATCTTCTTTTCGAGTACCGCCCGCTCCAGCATCTCGAACACGGGCTCCAGCTTGCGGTTGGTCGGCTCCTTGCCGATCTCGTGGATGTGCACCTCGGGCTGGTCGATCAGGAACGCGTCCAGCGTCTCCACCCCCATCAGCGAGCGTGACAGCTCCATCTGGTAGTGGAGGTATTCCGGCGTCAGCAGATGCGCGCCCTTGGCCAGATCATCCTTCGTGCCCATGCCCTGGGCCTCGATCTCGCGCTGGAACCAGGCCTCCATATCGTCCGGAGGCCCACCGCGCAGGGTCAGGAAGCCGCCCTTGGAGATCAGGAACATCGCCTCGCGCGCAACCCCGGCCTCCAGCGCGGTATGCACGCCGGCCCCCACCGCGGCTAGCGACCGGCCGTAGCGGTAGTGCGCGCCGGTATCGACCACGTTGACGCCCTCGGCCAGGCCACGCGCAACGATCGCGGAGATCTGCGCGTCGACCTCGGCGGTGGCTGCCCCGCCGAAGGTGCCGATCCCGAGGCTCGACAGGCGCATCTTCGCGCGCGAGAACTCGCTGTAATGCCCCTCGGCGGCCTTGCCCTCGGACACGAACTGCTCTGCGTAACGACGCGTCGCCTTGGCATTGGCGTATCCGGGTATCAGTTTCTGCACGGGCTGCATGCGTCTCCTCGATTGGTCGCGGGCCCCAGGTGACGGATTCCGGGATGCCCCGAACCCTCACCCACCCGATGTGGGGGAGAATCGTACGTCAGCGGACGGGATTTGCGAAAACCCGCAACGCGAGCGGGCCACTACCGGCGGCATTGTACGGCCGCACAAACAGCCGCGCCCTGGCATGTGCCAGGGCGCGGGGCAGAGGCCGACCCGAGCCGGAAGCCAGGGGGCGGCAGAGGAAAGCAGCGGAGGCTACAGGCCCGGGGCCGAATGCCGATAGCGGCGGAAGGCCCCCAGCATCACGAGCCCAAGCCCGATCAACCAGACCGGCCCAGGGAGCGGAACCTCGGTCGTGGTGGCGAACCGACCGCTGAGATAGAGCTCCTCGAAGCCATTGTTCAGGTCGTCCATAAAGAAATCGATCCCGAACAGATAGCCTTCGCCGGAGAACAGGCCGAGATCCATGGTCGGGGCAAACACGATGTAGTCCAGCTTGCCGCTTCCCTTGTTGGCATCGGCCTCGTACACCTCGCCCGAATCGCCAACCACCTGGACGTCGCCGGGCGAGAGAACCGGGCCGCCATTGCCGTCGTCAAAGATCCAGCGAGCCACGCGTTCCCCGGTGACGGGGTCGTAGATAAAGACCTCGGCCTGGACCCACAGATCGGGGGCTGAGCCTGTCTGGTTGTGATCGAAGATGAACGTGGGGATTGTGGCCCCCGGGTTAATCGCATCCAGGTACGCCAGGAGGTTGTCCACCAGCACAGGCCCGTTGGCCTGGGTGCCCAGCCCCCAGTCACCAGTGAAGTCGGTCGTACCGCCACCCGGCAAGGGCATGGGGTCCTCGAAATTGTAGCTGCCGTCGGGCCCGATACCCTGATTGTTCTGACCACCCGCACCCGTGCCCACAATCAGGTCCAGCGTGCCGGTGCCCTGCCCGGTGTAGTTGGCCTGCGACAGGAAGCCCCACTGGTTCAGCAACGAGCCGGAGTAAGAATAGAAATCGTTGTACTGAATGGCGACCGGGATCCCGTCATAGGTCTCGTCGACGTCCGGAAGCTCGATAATGGCCGCGTTCGCCACCGAGCCTGCGAGCATTACGCCCGCTAGCACCACCACCTGCTTACTCCACCACTTGCGCATCACACTCACCTCCGGCTCCCGGCCTTTTGGCCGCTCAGGGCGCCTTTCGCCCTCTCGAGCAACTACGAAGCAAGACACACGCCAAAGCCGATAAGACCCTGTTTGATCGGGATTTCTTCTCAAACCCGATTCACCGTGAAGGGCCTCGTGTAAACCATTCCGACATTTTTCGGGAAAACGGCCCGAAACCCCGTCGGAAAGCTTTACACCCGATGGGCGCCCCAGGAGACGCGGAGCCGCAATCCAGGCTCGGTATCGTGTGTGCCCGCAGTCACGGGCCGGTGATGGGTCAGCGTCTCTTCACTACCCGCGCAACAGCGGGTGTGTATGGAAAAGCCGCTCCAGGCGGTCCTCGAGTTCGGGACGCACGGGGCCGGAACGGTCGGCGTCCAGGCGGGAGACGAACAGGTTCGCGTACCACGCCTCTTCCTCGTCCATGTCCCAGTCGACCTCGCGCAGCAAGGCCTGGCCGGCCGCGGGGATCGCGGCGGGGAGTTCGCGACCGGTCAGCAGGGCCCAGACGCCGGTCCAGCAGCGGGCGAGCGCGAGGGGGTGATAACCGCCACCACCGAGGACCAGCAGCTTCGGCGTGCCATCCGCATGGCGCGGGCTGGTCTCGATCACGTCGTCGATGCAGGCGAGGAAACACTGCGTGGAGATGCCGAACTTGCCGAGCGGATCCGGCAGCAGGGCATCGGTGCCGGCCTGGACGACAATCACGTCCGACCGCCAGCGATCAAGCACCGCGCCCCAGACCCGGGTGAAGGCGGCGCGGAATTCGCTGTCGTTGGTCTCCTTCGGCAGCGGCACGTTCACGGCGTTGCCGAGCGGACCGGTGTCCTCGATGCGGCCGCCCTCGAAGGGATAGCCGTATTCGGTGTCCATGTGCAGGGAGACGGTGAGGACATCCGGGTCATCGATGAACGCGGCCTCGACGCCGTCGCCGTGGTGGGCATCGATGTCTAGATAGAGCACACGCTGACCGGCCTGGCGCAGGCGCAGGATCGCGAGCGCGGGGTCGTTGAAGTAGCAGAAACCGCGCGCCTGGTCGGGGGCGGCGTGGTGCATGCCGCCGGCCGGGTTGAAGGCCATCTGCCCGCCCAGCACGACCTCGGCGCCCTGGATGGAACCGAAGGTGGCAGTGGCCGGGGTGGCGAAGAAGCCGACGAAGAACGGGTTTTCGAAGTTGCCGATGTTGTGGCGGTCGCGGTAGCGCTGGAAGACCTTGCCCAGGGCCTCGGCCCGCTGCATCGCGGAGACGTACTCGCGGGTGTGGAACCACTCGAGCTCGGCCGGCTGCGCCTTGCGCGTAACGGCCATCTCCCCGGGAGTGATCGCATCATAGGCCTCGATCAGGTCGAGGGTCAGCGAGACGCGCGGGATACCCAGCGGGTGGTTGTCGCCGTAGCTGTGCCCGCGATAGCGCGGCGCATGCAGCAGGGTCGCGTGGCGCCGGGCCGGAGCGCGCTCCGACCCCGGGGCTGTGGCGTCCTGATCGATGGCTTCGGGGGTGGCATTCACTGGCGCAGCCTCAGGTAGATCTCGGGCAGACGGCGCGGCAGCTCGTCCACGTGGTCGATGATGGTGTAGTGCCCGGGGCCGAAGATGGCCGGCAGGTACTCGGACCCGGACGGGTCCAGGGTGATGCAGAAGGGGTGAATACCGGCATCCACCGCCTCCTTCATCGCCATGCGGGTGTCTTCGTGCAGATAGCGCTGGTCACCGCCGTCGTCATAGTCAGCCGGGCGCCCGTCGGTGAGGATCAGCAACAGGCGGCGCTGGCTGGAGTTGCGCTTGAACGCCTCCAGCGAGTGACGGATGCCCGCCCCCATGCGCGAGGCCAGGCGCCCGGACACCCCGGCGATGCGGGCGCGCACGGTGTCGTTCAAGTCCTCGTTGAAATCCTTCAACCAGTAGTAGTTGACCTGGTCACGCTGCTTGGAGGCAAAGCCGGCGAGCGCGTAGGGATCGCCGACCTTCTCGATCGCCTCGGCGAACAGCATCATCCCCTCGCGGATGCGGTCGACGATCTTGCCCTGCCCACTCGGGTGGCGCGCCATGATGGAGGTGGACATGTCCGCCAGCATCAGCACCGAGGTGTCGCGGTGCTGCACCGCGCGGCGGCGGTAGATGAAGGCCTTGGGCGAGAGCCCGGCCTTCTTGTCGGCGATGTAGTCGATCACCGCCTCGGTATCCAGCTCGTCGCCGTCCAGCTGCTTGCGCTGTGGCGCCAGGCGCATCGGGCGCTGCATCTCCAGGCCGCGGGTCAGACGCTTCAGGGTGTCGGCGTTCTCCGACAGGATGGTCGCCGCCAGCTCCGGGTTCTCGTCGTCCAGCACGCGCTCGTAGAGGTTCACCCAGTCGGAGATGTAGCGTTGTTCGCGGTAGTCCCACTCGGGATACGGGATGCCGTCCTTCCGTGGCGTATAGGGTACGCCGCGCTTGGCCACCTGGGCCGGCTGCGGTATGCCGGTGCCGATGCGCCCGCCAGTACCGGAAGTCTCCTGCTGCGGGGTCTGGATATCCGCGTCCGGGTCCTTCTGCGCCTGTTCCGGGGCCTGCTGCGGCTGTTCTTCCTGTTTCTGGTGCTCGAGCTTGTGCTCGTCGTGGGCCTCGTGATCGCGGAAGTCGGCCAGGCTGCCATCGCGCTTGCGCTGCGGGTAGACCGGCAGCGACTGGTTCAGCGACAACCCCGGCAGGTAGGCCTCGGCACGCTCCTCAATCGTGATGTCCGGGAAGGTATCGTCGGCGAACAGTTCCTCGCCCACGGCCCACGCAGTGACGATATCGGCGTCCGGCTCCAGCATGCGCGCCAGGCGCGGGTCCTGGGGTTCGCCGCGCAGCAGGGCCTCGTGGGCGCGCAGGGCGAAGTCGTAATAGATGCCGGCCGCACCCTCCGGACGCTCGTGGGCCCGGGCAAGCTCCACCAGGCGCGACAGGAAGTTCGGGATGCGCGGGGCCAGGCGCGTGTTCACGCGCAGATCCTCGGCCAGGTCAAACAGGACCTGGAAGCTGAACATGCGCGCCTCGAACTGAGCGAACAACGGGCGCCAGGTGATGCGCGACTTGTCGTCCAGCGGCGGATGCTCGGCGCCGGCGCGCTCGAACAGGCGCTCGACGTCGGGTTGCGCGTAGGTATCAAAGGCGAGATGCGCGGCCGCGTGCTGGGTGGCGACGATCGCCTCCTCGCGGGAGTCCATCACGGCCGGCATGAACAGGCGGCGCCCGTCGGTCTCGAGCATCGGGCGGCCCTCGCCCGGCTTCCAGCTGGAGTCGGCCAGCGGGATGTCGGCATCCAGCCAGGCCATCAGCACCAGGCGCAGGAAGCGCCCGTTCATCCGCGGGCGGAAGCCCGGCAGCGCCTCCAGCAGGAGCTTCAGACTCTCGTCGCTCTCCAGGCGGAAATAGGCCTCGCCGCGCGAGCGCCCGGCCTTCAGCAAGTCCGCCCCGCGCCGCGCCCAGGAAAGCAGCCCCGCGTCACCGACCAGGTTGCGCGCGATCGGGGCACCCTCGAGGTAGGCGTCCAGGGTCAGACCACGCTCGTCGAACAGCTTTTCGGCCGGCTCGATCAGGGCGCGCAGGCCCTCGATGCCGCGCCCGCCCGAGAGCTTGTCGAATGGGGCCTCAAAATAGGCCCGGGCATCCGGCAGGCTGCGCGCGCACCAGCGCAGGCCGATCTCGGCCCACTCGCGCTCACCGGCCTCGCCCCACTCCGCGTACACCCGGTCGGCCTGCGCCATGAAGCCTTCCAGGGCGTAATTGGAGTTCACCCACTCCTGAAAGCGCGCAGCCTGCTCCAGCCACAGCTCCACCGTCTGCATGTGCTCGGCAAGTCGGGCCGAATGGCGCATGAAGCTCTTGCCGGCCTCGCGGTCATGGAAGAACAGGTCGCGCGCGGTCTCGATCCAGCGCCGCGCGATGGTCGCCCCGAACGGACGGATTGCCGGCAGGGCCTCCTTCGTATCGCGGTGCGCGACGAAGCTGATGTCCTCCAGGTGCTGGAGGATCTCCTCGATCTCGACGAGTTCTTCCGCCTCCGGTTTCGCGCCGCCTTGAGTCGCGGGGTCACTCACGCGGCTTCGGACTCGGGGAAGTGGGCGTCGAAGATCTCCTCCAGTGCCTGGATCAGCTCGGGGTCATCGGTGATCGGGGCGATCATCGCGGCGCGGCAGGCGACACGCGGGCTCAAACCCGCCTGCATCAGTTCGCCGGCATAGGCCAGCGCACGGGTGGAGGTGGCCTCTTCCAGACCGTGGTCCTTCAGCGCGCGCGCCTTGCGCCCGGCGGCGACCAGCTTCTCCACGCGATCGGCGTCCAGGCCACCGGATTCCTTGGCCACGATCTCGCGCTCGACATCCTCCTCCGGGTAGTCGAAGTGGATACCGACGAAGCGCTGCTTGGTGGAGGGCTTCAGGTCCTTCAATACGGTCTGATAGCCCGGGTTGTAGGAGATCACCAGCATGAAGTCTTCATGCGCATCGATGATCTGCGACTTCTTGTCCAGCGGAAGCTGGCGGCGGTGGTCAGTCAGCGGGTGGATCACCACGGTGGTGTCGGTACGCGCCTCGACGATTTCGTCGAGGTAGCAGATCGCACCCTCCTTGACCGAGCGCGTCAGCGGGCCGTCCTGCCAGACGGTTTCCTCGCCCTCCAGCAGGAAGCGACCGACCAGGTCGGAGCTGGTCAGGTCCTCGTGGCAGGACACCGTCACCAGCGGCTGGCCCAGGACGTGGGCGATGTGCTCCAGGAAGCGGGTCTTGCCGCAACCGGTCGGCCCCTTGAGCATCACCGGCAGGCGCTTCGAGTAAGCCGCCTTGAAGATCTCGATCTCGTCGCGCTGGGGCTTGTAGAACGGGGCGTCGCCCGCGTCCCCCGGTTTCTCGATGACGTCGCGTTCCACACCGCGGATGCGGTTGATCAGGTTCTTCATGGGATCTCCGATGTCGACCGCGCGGTCGGGACTGACCGCGGGGCCGGGACTGGTGTATGCGCGGGGGCGGCGTTACCCTGCTGCGCGTTGGGCGGGCCGCCAATCGTGTTCCCGCAGGCTTTGTTGTATCATTCTCTGTTTCTATTCTATCGAACCTGCGCACTTGCATGAACCAAACGCCCCACGGCTGCGGGGTTGGTCTTGCGGATGCGCCCGTCACTCGGATTCAGCGCTTCAATAGAGGACCCGGTATGAAACTTGTCAAGCTCGTCAAGCTGAACAACCTGCAGTACAACCCGAACCGCGACCCGAACTTCTACCGTCGTCCGGTCAACGAGGAATTCCGGCTGCAGGCCGTGCTGAACGGCTCCGGCAGCGCCCAGTGCTCGTTCTCCGTGGAAGGCGAGACCCTGTGCGAGGGCAGCGTGTCCCTGCCGGGCACCTTCGACTGCAAGTTCAGCTACGACACCGCCGGCACCCGCATTGGCGACCTGGTGATCGAGGGCAATGGCGAGACCTTCCACGAGAAGGTCCGCATCGACGTGCTGGAACACGCCTGGATCGGCTGATCCAGTCCGGCTAGCGCGGCCCCGCTCCATCGGGGACGGCAACAGCGAAAGGCCCCGCGGCAACCTGCCCGGGGCCTTTCGCGTTTCGGGTCCAGCCACAACCGTCCCTTGCCATCTCCTGCCACACGCCCCCGCCATCCCCGGCCAAATACCCCCTCGTTATCCCCGGCCTCATACTCCCTCGTCATCCCGGCCGCACGCCCCTCATCATCCCCGGCCGCATACCCTCTCGTCATCCCGGCCGCAGCGAAGCGGAGAGCCGGGATCTCCCGGGCGAGCCCCCGGACGTCCGGGTGATCTCCAGCAGTGGCGATCCCGGATAACCGCTGCGCGGTTTCCGGGATGCCGAGGGAGGGGCGTCTTCATGGTGATCGGAGAATGCCGACAAGGTGTTCCGAATGACCCGTCGCCCGCCCCCGAATCGGGCTTCTGCGTGCGGTTCATGTCCTCCGTGGTGCAACCGCCTTGGCCCTTCTTGTTATTTTCGTGCGCTTCGTGGTTAACAATGGAGTCGGGGCCCCAGACGAAGAAAGCCCCGCCGGAGCGGGGCTTTCGGGCATGGCCATGGCCTGCGGTGATCAGTCGATCACGCCGGTCACCCAGTACTGCACGTACTTCGGGTTGTCCTCGATAAAGCGATCCACGGCCTCCGCGTAGGAGTTTTCCTGGGCGTAGAACATCGCGTCTTCCAGGACCTCGAGATCCAGGTGCATACGCGAGATCATCATCGCCACGTCGTGGTACTCCTCGGCGAAGCCTTCACGCGCCAGGGCATGGATCCGTTCGAAGCTGCCCAGGGCCCCTTCCGGGTCTTCGAGGTAACGCAGATCATGGGCGCCGAATTTCCAGTGCGGGCTCCAGCCGGTCACCACGATCCACTCGTCACGACGGATGGCGCGTTCCAGCGCGGAGGTCATGCCCGCCCCGGAGGAGATCTGCAGGTTGTAGCCATCCAGGCCGTAGGTCTCCATGGCCTCTTCCGACAGCCGCGTCAGGCCCGCGCCCGGGTCGATCCCGGTGATGCGGCCATTCAGCTTGTCCCGCACGGAGTCCTTCTTCAGGTCCTCGATGGAACCGAGCTCGTCCTCGGGGATATAGTCCGGCACCACCCAGCCAAGGCGGGCGTTTCCGTACAGCGGCCCAAGATTCACCACGTCCTGCCCCACGCGTTCCATGTAGTCGGCGTGGGTCCCTGGCAGCCAGGCCATCAGCATCATGTCGATGTCGCCGGAGGCCAGGCCCTGGTATTGCGGGGCGATATCGGTCTGAATCAGATCGACCGAGTAGCCCATCTCGTCCTCGATGACGCGTTCCGCCAGCCGGGTCACGAACTCGGCGTCGGACCACGCGGTCCAGCCAATCTGGAGATCGTCAGCCTGGACCGTGGAGAGCCCCATGGAGGCGGCCAGCACGCCGCCCAGCAGGGTTGAAGTCAGTGTCTTGTTCATCGTGCTACTCCTTCCTTCGAGTGAAACGGATAGCGCGACGCGAGGGCCGGTCAACTGCTCGCCTTGCGCCGCAGTCCTACGCTCTGAGTGATCCGGTCGAGCAGGATGGCGAGGATCACGACCCCCAGGCCGCCCTCGAACCCCAGCCCGACATCGAGCCGCTGGATACCGGTGAGCACGGTGTTGCCAAGCCCGCCGGCACCGATCATCGACGCGATCACCACCATGGAGAGCGCCAGCATGATGGTCTGGTTGATGCCGGCCATGATCGACGGCATCGCCAGAGGCAACTGAATCTTGGTCAGGAGTTGGCGCCGATTGCAACCGAAGGCCAGCCCGGCCTCGATCTGCTCGCGGTTTACCTGGCGGATGCCGAGATTGGTCAGACGCACCACCGGCGGCATGCAGAACACCACCGTGGCGATCGCGCCGGGCACCGTGCCCAGCCCGAAAAAGATTGCGGCGGGGATCAGGTAGACGAAGGGCGGCATGGTCTGCATCAGATCCAGCACCGGGCGGATGGAGGCCTCGAGCCAGTCGCTGCGCGCCATCGCGACCCCGACCGGCATACCGATCGCCAGCGCCACGGCGGTGGCCGCCAGCACCAGCGACAACGTCTTGATGGTGGGCTCCCACAGGTCCATCCCGAGGATCAGGCCCAGCGCCACGATGGCGAAGATGCCGAAGCGCCAGCTGACCCGCCACCAGCTAAGCCCCACCAGCACCAGCACCAGCAGCCAGGCGGGGATCGCGAGCAAGGCCCCCTCGAAGGAATTGGTCAGCAGCCCCAGGAACCAGGCAATACCGTCCAGCGCCGGCTCCAGGTTATCGAGGATCCAGTCGACTCCGCTCTCGATCCAGTCGCCCACCGGGATATTGATGCGCCCCTCCATGTCAGTAATCTCCGTTCGCGGCGGCCGCGTTGCGGCTGCGGTCCAGGGCCTCGACCAGGCGCTGCAGGGTTACCAGGCCGCGGAACCGGCCCTCGCCATCCACCACCGGGATGGATACCGGGCTCTGCGCAGCACGCCGCGGCAGGTCGGCCAACGCCGTATCCTCGGGGACCGCCTCCACCTCCACCGCGACCTCGCTGGCGGCGCGATCCAGGGTAAGCTCGCCCAGACGCTTGGCCTGGACGACGGACTGGAAGCGCCCGCCGGCATCGACGATCACGGCCTCGTTACCCGGCACGTGGGCAATGCGGTTGCGCGCCTCACCGGCCGTGGTATCGGCATCCAGTACCGGGATGTTCTCGCTGTCCATGATGTCGCAGGCCTGGAATACCTGGGTGATGTCCACGCCGTGGAAGAACGAGCGCACGTATTCGTTGGCTGGGTGCGTGATGATTTCCTTCGGCGTACCGACCTGCACCACCTCGCCCCCCTGCATGATGGCGATGCGATCCCCGATCCGGATCGCCTCGTCGAGATCGTGGGAGATGAACACGACCGTACGTCGGTGTTCGCGCTGCAGGTCCAGCAGGCGGTCCTGCATTTCGGTGCGGATCAACGGATCCAGCGCCGAGAAGGCCTCGTCCATCAGCATGATCGAGGGGTCGGTGGCCAGCGCACGGGCCAGGCCCACGCGCTGCTGCATGCCGCCGGAAAGTTCATCCGGATAACTGCGGGCATGGGCCTTGAGACCCACCTGGTCCAGGGCCTCCTGGGCGCGTTCACGGCGCCGGGTGCGGCCGACCCCGGCGATCTCCAGACCCAGCGCGGCGTTGTCGATCACGGTCTTGTGCGGCATCAGGGCGAAAGACTGGAACACCATCGCCAGATCCTCGCTGCGCAACCGGATCAGATCGCGCTGGCTCATACGCGTGACGTCACGCCCACGGACCTCCACGGTGCCCGCAGTGGGCTCGATCAGGCGGTTAAGCAGGCGCACCAGGGTGGACTTGCCCGATCCGGACAGCCCCATCACCACGAAGATCTCGCCCTCGGCGATATCGAGGTTGCAGTCCTTCACGCCCACCGTGTTGCCGGTGCGCTCGAAGATGGTGTCCTTGTCCAGCCCGTCCTCGATCAGGCGCAGGCCTTCCTGCGGGTTCGGCCCGAAGACCTTGTACAGCTCGCGCACCCGGATGATGGGTTCCATGCCACGATCTCCCTGTAACGCTGCGTCCGACCCTCGGGCCGGACCGGGGCCCGTTACCAGTCGTACTGGCGAATGAACTCGGGAAGCTTGTCGATCATTTCTTCGCGCCCGAAGAAACGATCGGCGCGGGCCAGGCGCATCTCGTCCTGGATGTCCTGATCCCCGCCGAAGCAGAATACCGGAAGATTGATCTGGTATTCCATGCGCAGCATCCGGATCACGTCCAGCGGGTCGAAGGCCTCGATCTCGTCCAGATCCAGCAGCAGGAAGCGATACAGCAGGATCTCGTTCCACGGACCGAGCTCATCCAGGTCGGTCACCCGGTGCAACTGCCAGCCCTGCGGCAGTTGGGCCTGCATGCGCTCGGTCAAGCCGGCATCCTGCGTCATCAGGATGACGCGTTTCTCCAGGCGGCGTTCGATCGTCGGTTCGGACATACGGCATCTCCGGCGTTCGTGGGTAACGGAATGGGCGGGTCAGGCCGCCGCGATTCCGCGATAGAGCCCGTCGATGCGGGCACTGATCTCGTCGACCATGCGGGCGTCGAGCTGGCCGTTCAGGCGCGAGCGCACGCGCAAGCGCTCCGGGGACTCGCCAATCAGGTGCTCCTCGAGGATGGCGGTGGTCGCCGGGTCCTCGCACCAGACCCGTGCGATGTGCGAGCCCTCGACGTGCAGGCGCAGGCGCCCACAGGCCCCGCGGGTCTCGAACACGTGGTTGTCGCGGTTCACCCGAATCCCGTCGCGCACTGCAGGCGATCCCTGCCCGTCGGCCAGATCCTCGAGCTCCTCGCGCCCGGCCGCCAGCCACTGTTCGATGGTGTCTTGGTCCGGCTCGATCACCCGCACCGGCACGCCGAAACGGCGCTCCAGGACCGCGCGCAGGGCGGCCTCGACCTGCGCGGGCTCGGGCGGCTCCGGGCACTGACGGGCGCAATCCGTCATGCCGGTCTCCAGCGCCGGGCGCAGCCAGTCGCGGTAGCCCTCGCTAGGGGCATGGACACAGGCGAGAAAACGCTCGACCGGGAAGTGCCGCAGGAAGCTGGCCCCGAAAACGCAGCCCTCGTCGAGCGTGGCCGCGCCGGTGCCCATGATCTTGCGCCCCTGGACCCAGACATCCTGACCCCGCGCCTCCACGCCCTCCAGCCCAAGCTCGCGCAGGACATCCATCGCAATGCCCAGGCCCATGGCGAACAAGTGGCGATGCCCCCGAGCGAGGACATGACGCGGCTGGATCAGGAAGAAACAGGCCTGATCGGCATCCACCCAGACCGAGCCACCGCCCAGCGGGCGCCGCACCACCGGGACGCCCTGCTCCGCACAGGCCGCAAGGTCCAGATCGGACGCAGCATCCTGGCTGGCGCCGACCGAAATATGTGGCTCGCGGGCGTGCGTCCAGAGTACGCGCGGGGGGGCGTCCGGCGAGGTCATGCTCGCCAGCCCCGCATACAGCGCGTGGAGTTCCTCGGCGGAGCGAGCCCCGGCATCGATCCACTCCGGGGTCACCGTCGATGCGACCAAGTGTCAGCCCTCGGTCTTGTCCTGGCCGGCAGCGGGATCGTCCGCCTTGTCCTCCTGGCCGGGCTGGTAGAAGTAACGGAAATAGAAGTCACTGCGCGAGAGATCCTCGTACAGCTTGGCACGCTCCTCGACCCCACTGCGCATGATCTCGACCATGGCCATGGCCTGCTCGCCATCGATGATATGGATGCCGCCGGACAGCTCCTGATCGGTGTCGAGAAAGTGCGCGGCCAGCTCTTCCGGCTCCTGGATGTAGACCAGGAAGGACTTGCACTCGGCATCCTCCAGATCCAGCGGCTGCATCACGATCTTGCCGAGCCAGGCCAGGCGCGCGACCTGGTTGAACTGATGGATATCGAGTTTCTTGCCCTTCTTGTACTTGTTGAGTTCGTTGCGGATCTCGCCAATATTGGCGATCTTCATCGATTTCATGGATGTGCATCCTGCCGCGAGTGTTGCGGGAGCATAAAACAACTGCGTGCCCGGGCCGTAAAAAAACCCCGGCAGACCGGGGTTCTTGAGTGGGGTACGCGGGAATTCCGCCACCCCTTGCGCCATTCCATGGCGCGAACGGATTATAGCGGGGTTACCACTCGAATCCGCTATCTTCCTGCTCCTGGTGGCCGGCGACCGCCTTCAGGGTCTCCTCCAGCGCGCCGGGCGAGCTGCGCAGACGCATGAAGCTGTTGTCCCCCAGCATCCGCAGATCCGGGAAATGCAGCGCCTTGCGGAAGCGCATGTGCAGCGCCTCCACCTCGCCCCCGCGGACCATGATCTCCAGCGGCACGGTCGCGGTATGGCGGAACTCGCCCACATCCACGATGCCGAGCTGGTGCAGGTCGGCCGAGTCCTGGTCGGCCCCGTCGGCCTCGCGCACGGCCACGCCGATCACGGTGACGTCCTGCCCCGGGATATCCACCCGGTAGACCTCGCTGACCCCGGCGACCCGGGACGCGAGATTGCCATCCAGCTCGCTCAGCGCCGCCCGCCGGGAGCCATGACTCGCCAGCTCGTACGGGGCATCAAAGCGCTCCATGCCAAAGGTATAGCGATAGCGGCTGAGATCACGTTCGCTCAGCCCGTCCTCGGAACCGTACTCGCGTTCGGCACCCAGAGTGCTGGACAGGCGGTTGGCGACACCCGTGACCGGACGATCCAGGCGATAGGCGTGACGGAAGTACTCCAGGTTGTTGTAGCTCACCTGCAGCTCGCCATCGACCGCGGTTACGGCCACGCGGATCGGGGCGATATAGCCACCCCGCTCCTCCGAGCCGGCGACGGACAGCAGGTCATCGTGGGTGACCACAACCACGTGTCGGTCATTGCTGACGGGGTATTCGCCCAGAAACCGGAAATCGGCCCCCTCCAGGCGTTCCCGCACACTGGCAGCCTCGCCGGAGACATCGGTCCCCGATTCGGTGTAGGCCAGTACAAACGGGCGATAGGTATCGGCCGCCACGGTCTGGCTCGCCGCGAACAGCGCAACCGCCGCGACCATACCGACCGCACGGACGCTCCCGCGCAAGGCGTGGATTGCTCGCATGGCATCCTCCTTTGAATTCACTAATAGGTTCGAGCGGAATGCTCGGCAGAAAGAAGGGCCCGGGCCGCACCCCCCGGTGCGTCACGGACCTCGGCGTCACCCGCCTGCCATGGCGGACCCGGCCTTCCCGTCAAGACCGGTGCGCCCTCCCGGGCACACGACACCGAAGTCCGCGGCGGTCAGGCGACCGCCCCGGGCCTCCCGATCAGAACCGGTACGCGTACCCGATCTCGAGCTCGTACTGGCGCATCTCGATCTCGATATCCTGGCCGGCCATCCCAGTAACATCCTGGCCGCGAACACGCTGGGTCGGTGCATACATACCCGCGAAGTTGATCTCGTGCTGCCCGAACTCGCGCGTAAAGCCGAAGGTATAGTGATCCGTCATCACCGCCGGCGCGAGCATGTTGAGCATCACATCCTCGGAGCTAATCGGATTCTCCCCGCGGTTGTAACCCACACGCCAAATCCAGCCATTGCCACGATCGATCTGAGCGCCGAATTTGAAGACGTTCACGTCATCCCAACCGAAGCCCGGACCGTTCGCCCCCCCGAAACGGGCTTCCGGATCCCCATTTGGATTCATGGGGCTAGGGGCATTCATAATATTGGCACTGGGATTCGAAATCGCGTCGATCTCCGAGTAGCGGATCTTCTGGTAATCCGCAGACAGCGTGACACTTGGCGTCACATCAACCGAGAAACCCAGCCCATAGGTCGATGGGATATCGAAGCTACCGCCATCGGCAAAAAGGCCGCTGTAGTCGTCGAAGTCCCCGTTACGGATCTTGGAGCGATAGCTGCCGCCTACGCGCGCCCCTTCGGCGAGTTCTGCCTGGAATCCGATTTGGGCACCGTAACCCCAGGTCGAGTCGGTACGACCAGACGTAAGGTTGTCTCCGTCGACAGAGGCCTCCCGAAAAGTGTCCAGCCCCTCAGCACTAAAGCGCTGGTAGCTGATGATGGGGCTAAACCCAACGCTCACGCGCCCATCCGCAAACTTTTGTGCGTAAGTTGGAATAATCGCGATTTGTTCCAGATTCACTCCGGCCGTTCCGCTACAGAAGGCCCCACCTTGATCACCCTGCCCCATCATTTCGCATTGCTCGCGGCCATAAGCCGGATAATCTGTATTCATTCCACCATTACCGAGCATGGCGATACCCCACGAACGGCTCTCGTCGATTTGCTGGACAAACGCGATCGAGGGAATGAAGAAGTTCTCGCTGTTGCTATCGACACTACCCGGATTAACTGCCGGCGCACCGCCCTGAACGGCAGCGGGATTACTAGGCATACCTGCCTCGAATGAGCGCTCGGGACGGAAGTAGGTGATGGATCCATCAAAACGGGTTTCCATGCCGGCGATGCCAGCCGGATTGATGCCCGGGGCGTAGGCGTCCTGCGAGATCGCCATGCCGACGCCCCCCATGCCCTTGGCCTTGGTGCCGTAGCCGTGGGCGAAGTAGCCGTTGGTGGCGTGCGCGACGCCGGCGGACCCCATGGCCAGGCCGACCGCGATCGTCACCACGCTGCGGCGAATGATGCGTGCTTCCATTTTGTATCTCCTTTGGTGGTCTTCTTGTTGTGTTGTGCGAACACCCCGGTTCCGTGCGGCCCCCTTGTATCGCCGCCGGTCCGGTCTTGGTGGTGTTCCCACGGCCCGCGCCACGGTGACCGACCGTGGCGCGGGTTTTTCGGCAGGTGTGTTCAAGGGCACTCTGACGAATGGCCTTGATAACCCTGCTCGAAACCTGAATATTCAAAAAGTCTTATTGATCCCCTGACGTGCGAAAGCCCCGGGGGTTCCGGGGCTTTCGCTGGATACTACCACTATCGATTTCAGGCTGTCTTCTCGTCTTCCGCCTCGTCGGCGTCGAAATCGAAGGTGCCGACATCCTCCCCGGCCATCTGCCGCTGGACGAAGCCGACATCGGTCGAGTTGAGCGCAAACGGGAAGGACAGGATGTCCGTCGGGCTGGAATCGCCATACGGACGGTTGCAGGCCGAGACCTCCTCGTCCGACTTGCCGGGGCAGCCGGAGGTCTGGAACGGCTTGCCGGAGGCAATCAGTTCTTCCACCTCGGCCTGCGGCAGACCGAAGTCCACGACCTGGCCTTCAGCATTGAACTTCATGTCGTCGATACGGCCACCGGCGTAGTCGATGACGAAGCGACCCAGCTGCACGCGGCGCCACTGGTCACGCGGGACCGGGTTCCAGTCTTCCATCAGCGAGCCCTCTTCCGGGAAGAAGGCAAACATGTGGTTGTGGCCACCCAGGTCACGAATGCGCTGGCAGACCTGCAGGATCTCTTCCTCGGTCTCGCCCATGCCGCAGATCAGGTGCGCGCCAAATTTCTCCGGCCCGAAGATCTCGGCGGCCCACTCGATGGACTGCCAGTACTTGTCCCAGCTATGCGGGCTCTCGACCGCCTTGCCACGGGTGCGCTCGAAGATCTCCGGGGTCACCGCGTCCAGTGCGACGGTGAAGATGTCCGCACCCTTGTCGCGCAGGAGCTGGAGGTCTTCATAGCTCATCGTGGTCGGGTTGGACAGGATCGACACCGGGATATGGTTGACCTCGGCGACCCAGCGCTCCAGCAGCTCGACGGTGTCGGCATCGGAATTCGGGTGCGTGATCATGGAGATGCACATGCGCTCGAACTGGCCGGCGTCGGCGTGGTTCTTCACGCGTTCGATCACCTCGTCGTACTTGGCGGTCGGCCAGTCGACGCGGATGAAGTTGCGGTCGGCGTAATCCCGCGATTCCTCGCGGTGGCGGGCCAGGCCGCAGTAGGAGCAGTTGGCACGGCAGCCTTCCGGGTACGTGACCAGGAGGTTCAGGCAGTGCGTGCAGGACGTGCGATGCATGGTGCCCGGCACCAGGCCCAGCGTGATCGCGGCCGCGGTGGACATCTGCACGTACTCCGGCGAACGCATGTCCGGGGTCTTGATGTGATAGTCGGGCCGATAAAAGTTGATCGGCGCGACCATCTCCTCTGCACTTGCACTCATGGAATTCCTCCAGCGTTGTCTCGGGGATGCCAGGCATCCGTCGACCGGGGCCGATTACGCGGCCCGGTCACCATCGTTGAAATACTCGGAAAATGCAATCCATCCGCGGCGCTGAGTGGCATCTTCCTGCGCCCGCGGGGTTCGCCAGTGTTCGTTGAGGAAGGCGCGCCGCTCGCAGGCGCGATCCAGCGCCGGCCCGTACTGGTCGCGCATGTCCTCGTCGTAGTCGGCCAGGGCCTCGGCGTCGCCTTCCAGGTGGCCGATCGCGGCCTCGCCGGCGGCCTCGCCCGAAACCACCGCGGCGGCAATACCGGCCCCGGTAATCGGGTGCGTCAGGCCACCCGCGTCGCCGACGAACAGCACGTCGCCGGCCACCAGCGACTCCCGCAGGCCGCCGACCGGGATCGCCCCACCGGTGCGGTAGCGGATCTCCTCGCCCAGCAGGCCCTGATCGACCAGCTGGGCATGCAGGGACTCCAGCGGCGCCTTGAGGTCACCGGCAATGCGCTTGTCCGCGCCCAGGCCAAGATTGGCCCATTGGCCCTTGGGGAACAGCCAGGCGTAGCCGCCCGGGTAGTCATCGGACAACCAGACATCGGTGGCGGTGTAGGGCTTGTTCAGCGGCACGGTGTACTGGCGGGTCTGCACCGTCGGCAGGGCCGGCAGGCCCAGCGATTCGGCGACCGGCGAATGCGGCCCATCGGCCGCGATCAGCACGCGGTAGCCGATCTCGTGTTCGGCACCGGAGTGTTTCACCCGGGCGGTATGACGTTCCGCGTCCACCGCCACCAGCGGAGTCGAGGTCACCAGCTGCGCCCCGTTCGCCTCGGCGGCACGGATGATGGCGCGATCAAACTCGCCGCGATCCACCATCAGGCCCGGGAAGTCGGAATGTTCCACCGCGCCGGAGGGCAGGAAGCTCTGCATCGCGTCGATCCGCTGCAGCAACACGCCGTCGGGCTGCGCGTACGCGCCCATCGGGTTGGGGATGAACTCGGCGCACTGCACCGGCTCGCCGAAGGCCTTGTTACGCTCGACCGCGAGCACCGACAACCCGGCCTCGGCACACACACGCGCGGCCGAGGCCCCGCCCGGGCCCAGACCAACGACCAGCACATCCACCGCGGCGGGCAGCATTAGCGAAAACCTCGTGTTCCGTTCATCATTCCGCGACCGCTTCGACCTCGGCCTGCGCCAGCGCCGACTGGATCGCGGCGATGAAGTCATCCGCGCTCAGCTGGAGCATCTCGACGTCGCGCTCGGCGAAGAAGGCGCGCACGCGCTCTTCCATCTCCGCCTGCGGCGTATCCCGCAGGGCCGCCTCGAGATCGGCGATCGTGCGGGCCGGTTTCACGAAGATGTCTCCGGTAATCCACAGCTGCTTCAGACGCTTGCGCTCGGGATCCAGCGCCACGCCCACCCGCATCAGCCCGCCATCGGACTTGGAGATGCTCTCGAACATCGGGGCATCGGTCGCCGGACGGTTGCGCTGATACACCCACTCTTCGGAATCGATGTCGGCCAGCGCCTCGTCGAAGGCGCGGCGCTCTTCCGGGAGCAGGTCGGCGGCTTCGGTGCGCACCCCGAACTCCTCGGCGAAGGCGCGCGCAATGGCCTCCTTGACCACGTCCAGTGCGGGCATCTCGTCGAGCAGCGTGGCGAGGTTCACTACCCGGTCGCGCGCGGACTCGATTGCCTTGTTGGAAAGCTTCTCCGCCGGGATGCGCAGGATGCGCAGCATGTCCTCGACATCGAACTCGATCAGCAACGTGCCCTGGTACATGATCGAATCGCCGTCAAAGGCGCCGCCGGTACCGGAGATCTTGCGACCATCCACTTCGATATCGTTGCGCGGGCGGAACTGCGCGTCCACGCCCAACGAACGCATCCCGGCCGCCGCTGCGTTACAGATGCGCGCGGCAATCTGACCCATGTCGGCCGAACCGAGAAAGCGTTTGTCCAGATACAGTTCCCAACCGAGCTGGGTGGCATCGAAATAGATCGCACCACCGCCGGTGATGCGGCGCTGGATGGCGATGCCGTTCTCCTGGCAGTACTCGGTGTTGATCTCCTGGTCCACGTTCTGGTGGAACCCCACCAGGGCACAGGGCTGGAACTGCAAAAAGCGCAGGGTATGCGGCGATGCACCTTCCTGATGACATTCCAGCAGGGCGCGGTTGAACGCCATGTTCTCGGCGGCCGGGCGCAGCCCGGTATCGAGGATGCGCAGGGTCGTCTGGTCGCGCTCAGGCATGACAACCACCTCCGGCTGCAACCTCGCCCCCCTCGGTGACGATGCGAATGCCGCCCAGCCCCTGGCGCGCCTTGCGCTCCTGCTCGCGACGGCGGGCTTCCTCGGCCACGATGGTGTCCAGGTCCAGTTCGACGCCACTGGCGGCTCCGGCGTCTTCGGCCATCACCTCGTCCCCGACAGCGATCGAGCAACAGGCCGGAGTCACGCGCACCTTCTTGCCCAGGCGCGCGGCGAGTTCCACCACCCCTTCCGCCGGGTGGGCGATCCCGGACAGGCCCGCCATCACGGCGTAGCTGTCGATCTGGCTCTTGGCCTCGCCCGGTGGACGGGCGCAGCCCAGCAGCAGCGAGGTATCACCCAGGCGCGCGCGGGCGTCGTGGAAGAAGCGTCCCACCGCATGCACATCCGGGGTCTCGAACGGGCGACTGGCCGGCGCGTAGAACGGCATGACCACCACCAGCACCACGGCATCCGGCAGGTGGCGCGCCAGCATCTCGAGCGCATTCCATTCGCCCAGCAGCTTGCCGTAGTGCAAGCCGATCACGATATGCGGGACCACCTTCATGTTGGTGTTCACCAGGCTCTCGAGCGTGCGCTCGAAGTCGTCCACGCTGCGCCGCAGGTGATAGACCTGCGTGATGGTGTCCTGGGCACCGATGACGTCCATCATCGCCGCATCGATTCCCGCCTGCTCCATGGACAGCGCAATGTCGTCGTCCACCAGTGCGGTATGCATGGCAATGCGGAATTCGGGGAACTCGTCCTTGATGCGCCGGATGGTGGAGTAATACGGGTCGTATTCCACCTCGTTGCGATGATTCGAGCCACCGGTCAGGAGCATGCCCTGGGCGCCGGACTCGATCACACCATTCACCTGGCGCCAGAGATCCTCCGGGGTGCGGACGGGGATCATCGGGTCCAGGATCTTCGCCTTGCAGTGGTCACAGGCCAGCTTGCAATCACCACCGGTGATGGACATCGCAGGCCATGCACTCTTGCCACAATCGGCCAGCTCGCTGGACTGGTAGGACTTGAAGGTCGGGGTATAAAAGTGCACCGAACCCGGATCCCCGGCGTGTTGCAGGCTATGCTGGAGGTCATCAACCAGCAACGGATCGACGGGGACGTCCTCGAGGGGCTCTACCCGCTGGATTACATCGTTCCAGCTTGTCATCGGCGGTCTCCGGGTCGGCGCATTTCTTGAAGGTTTTACTCGGGTATTACCGAAAAAAAGAGGCCGCCAACCACAACGGGTCAGCGGCCCGGACCGGATCGGGGCTTAGCAGCCGCCGAAACCGTCCGCTTCCATCTTGGCTTCGAAGGCCGCATGGGCGTCGGAACCGGTCTTCAGGTCGCCGATTTCGCCATCCCAGTCTTCCGGCTTCAGCTTGATCAGCCAGCCTTCGCCGTAGGGATCTTCGTTGATCAGGCCCGGGTTACCCGCAACCTTGTCGTTGGTCTCGGTGACTTCACCGGTGACCGGGGTCTTCGCCGGACCCACCCACTTGCCGGATTCGACGGTGGTGCAGGACTTGTCCTTCTTGACCGTCTTGCCGACCTTCTTCGGGGTGTAGGACACAATCGTGCCCGCCAGCGAACAGGCGTAGGACGTCAGACCGACGGTGGCGGTACCGTCGCTTTCCTTGCGCACCCAAACGTTGTTTTCAACGTTGTACATCAGATCTTCCGGAATATCACAACCCCGAACTGCACCCATGTCTTCCTCCAGGAATATTCAAATAAAGCGGGAAAATTAAAACGTTATCGTTTTATCACTGCGTAGTATCAGGTCGGCTAACTCGCTCGCCCGATTCACTTCATCGACATCGTCGATGAGATCCGAAGACGCGTCGATTCTATACCCCGGCAGAGCGGGCTGGCAAACGTGCAAGCGCACGCCTGCGCGTTTTGCGTCCTGGATAAAGTCCTTGATCAACTTGCCGTCTTCCATGGCCCGCAGATCATCCGCTACACCCTGCTCCATCAGGCGCACGCCCTCCATGGTGAAGAAGATGTGCACGTCCACATCCATCGAGGCCATGACCGCGCCGAGATAGAACGGCGTGGCGCAACGGCCGGGCGTCGACGGGCCCGAGGTCATGATGATCACGACCGTCTGCTCGTCGTTGTCCAGGTAATAATCGTCGTCGATATCAGCCATGGTCCCGCTCACCGCAGCTTTCGCTGGCACTGGATGTCATCGTCCTTGGCCCGCTTGCAGTAGCCTTCCTCGGCCTTGTCCCCGGTCAGGAACACCTCCAGCGCGGCCTCGATCCCGTTGGTGGGCTCGACTCGGGCAATCCAGGCATTGTAGGGATCCGAATTCAGCAGCACCGGGTTCTCCAGCACCTCCTCGTTCCCCTCCACGATCTTGCAGTCGATGAAGTTGGGGATCGGACCCGCCCACTTTCCACTTTCGATCGTGGCAACCGGCTTGCCCGGCGGTCGCCGCGTACCCGGCCGCCGCACCCGCACGTGGATGATCTTGCCCGCAATCGTCTGCGACAGGTCGGTCATGCCCACGGTCAGGGTGTCGTCGTCCTCGCGCCGAAGCCAGATCTGGAATTCGTCGTCGTAGAACAGTTCAGGGTGAAACTCGCAGCCGTTGCAATCCATGTTTCGCCTCATTCCCGGGACCGCGGGGACCCGTGCCTACACAAAAAAACGGGCGCCAGGCGCCCGTCTTCCAAAGTCATCGATGGGCCATGCCGGGCATGGGTCCAGGGATCAAATGACCCCCTTCTCCTTCAGCAGGCCAATCGAGTCACTCACGTTCTCGTGAATGCCCAGTTTCCGCGCGGACAGGCCCATGGCCAGACCCAGCAACTGGGTGAAGTACAGCACCTTCACATCGGTCTTGATGCCGAACTCGGTCTCGGCACGAACCTGGTGCATCTCCAGACCGGAGTGACAGGTCGGGCACTCGGTGGCGATCACTTCCGCACCGGAGTCTTCCGCCGACTGCAGCAGGTTCAGCACCAGCTGGGTCGAGGTATCGGAATCGGACAACGTGTGCGCACCACCGCAGCAGGACGTCTTCAACGGATATTCGACGTTCACGGCACCCGCGGCGCCCAGAAGGTCATCCATGAAGTGCGGCTGATAGCTGGAGTCGGAGCCCGGGCCATTGTCCTTCTCCGGGAAGATCTGGCGCGGACGGGTGTACATGCAGCCGTAGTAGTTCGCGACCTTGATGCCGTTCAGGCTCTTGGTCATCTTCTGCTTGATGCCTTCCGGACCGAGTTCTTCCATCAGCCACTCGAGCAGATGCAGGGTGCGAACGTCGCCGCTGTAGACCGGGTCATCCGACTGACGCGCAAGATCCTGCACGGTGTTCATCGCGTCTTCCGACGTGGCAGTTTCGAACTCGGCTTTCTTCAGGTTGTGATAGCAGCCGTTACAGGGGGCCATCACGGTGTCCATGCCCATCTGCTCGGAGGCGATCGCCATGTTCCGTGCGGACAGGTAGGTCTGCAGCATGGGGTGAACGTTCTTCACCTCCATCGCGCCACAGCAGTTCCAGTCGCGCAGGTTCTCCATCTCGAGCCCCAGCGCCTTCACCAGCACGCGGGTGGAGCGATCGTACGGCCCACCGGAGCCCTCAAGTGCGCAACCCGGATAGTAAGCAACCTTAGCCATGAGCGGCCTCCTTCTGTTCGCGCACGTAACTCTTCAGCACGTCCCCGGTCTTGCCCCAGGACTTGGTGCGCGGCGTATGAATCGTGTTGAAGCCCATCGCCATCAGGTGCTTCACCGGGAGGTGCTTCATCATGCGGAAGACGAACACCTTCAGCCATTCCTGCAGAAGCGGCTGGCCGGTCTTCTTGAAGAAGTTCTGCATGACCTTGCCGTCTTCGATGCGGCCGGTCTTGTAGATCTGATCGGCGAACTCTTCATCGAAGATGCTGGACGGGGTCTTTTCGGTGATCCCTTCCTCTTCCATCCAGTGCGCCAGCGCCTTCATCACGCCTTCCGGCTTCACGTCCTTCGGGCAGATGTTCGTGCATTTGTTGCAAGAAACGCACTGCCAGATGATGTCCTTGTCCTTGACCAGCTCTTCCTTCATGCCAAGCCGGGTCAGGTAGATCCAGTAGCGCGGATTGAACTGCACATTCTGCGCGTACATCGTGCAGGAGTTGGTGCAGGACCCGCACTGCCAGCAGCGGTGCACGTTCTCCGCACCCGTGTAGGTCTGGATCTTCGCCTCGAAATCGTCGTCGTAATCGCGAACCGTGCGCGGGGCAATCATGGTGTTCCAGTGACCGGAAACATCCACCCCGTCGACCACCAGCTCGTCGTGCTGCTGGAGTCGTTCGTCCTCGATCAGTGCTTTTTCATGTATTGCCATGACGTCTCTCCGAAAACCTGTCTTGCCAGGCTCAAGTTCGTTCCGTTATTCAATGCAGCGACGCATCGGTTCCTTTCAGGCGACCTTCCGGGGAATCGATCCCCAGCATCTTCACCGCCAGCTCGAGCGGATCCTGCTTACCACCAAACTGGTTGTCGATCATCCCTAAACTCATCGACAGCGATCGGGCGTAGTCCGAATAGGCCTGGACCCAGACCAAATCCGTTACAAACGGCAGGTCACGGTAAAAGCCCTCTTCCGCCAGCGCCTCGTAAAACCAGCGCCGTGCCCCCTCGATCGCACCGACTGACTCCCCGATCGGGATTGACCGAAGCGTGTCGTTGGCGCGAATGAACTCGCGCAACGACCCAGTCGTGGTCGACGTATCCCAGACCCAGCGGCAAGCCAGTGGCACAGCCTCGGGATCTGCAAAATGCAGGATCTCGGCACCGAAGTCCCAGATCGCCCGGCGCAGCTTCTTGTCATCTGCCGCCAGGTCCGCGAATGCGGCGAGGCGGTCGTTGACATCAACATCCGGGTGGACCAGGGCACGCACCCCGTCCACCAGGGCCCCTTGCCGTTCCGCCATCAGGGTGACCAGCTTCCGGCGAACCGAAAAGACCAGCCCCCCAAGGGCCCGAACATCCTCTGCATCGATCTCGTCGCCCTTGGCCACGATCGCCGCAAAGACTTCGTGCTTCGAACGCAAGGCCTCGATGAACGTCTCCAACCCATCGACACCGCCCGCTTCGGCGATAGCCCCTTTCAGGGTGGAGAGCTTGGACGCGAGGATCTCCTTGTCAAAGGTAACCTCAAGCGGCTCCGGGGCGAGCCCCGAAGCCGCCTCGTCGCTGACGACCTCAGCCGGCTTTCTGAACCAGCGCATGCAGATCCGCAACCGCGCGGCCACCGGCGGCGGCACCCTGGGCGATCGAGTCGTCGATCGTCTCGGGACCGTAGGCCGCACCGCAGGAGTAGATTCCCTTGCGGGTGGTGCCACAGGTGTTGGTGTACTGCTCGGCCTTCTCGATGAAGCCGTGCTTCTCGAGGCCGATACCGAACACCTGGGAAAGCTCGGGGTTATCGGCGTTCGGATCCATGCCAATGGCATGCACGACAATATCGAACGGGATGATGATCGGGCGCTTGACCAGGGTATCTTCACCCTTGACCAGCAGGCGACCGTCGCCCGAGGCCGTCACTTCCGCGATACGGGCCTTGACGAACTTGGTTTTGAACTCTTCCTGGGACTTCCAGTAGAACTTGTCTTCGTACAGGCCGAAGGTCCGGATGTCCATGTAGTAGATGAACACGTCGGTTTCCGGCGAGATCTCCTTGATCTCCATCGCCAGGTTGGCGGAGACGGTGCAGCAGATCTTGGAGCACCATTCGCGACCGATCTGACGGTCGCGGGAGCCCACGCACAGCAGGATGCAGACACGCTCCGGCACACGGCCGTCGGACGGGCAGGCAATCTTGCCACTGCCCACCATCTGCTCCATCTGGGTGGTGGTCAGCACGTCTTCATACGTGCCAAAACCCCACTCCGGCTTGTTGATGGAGTCAAAATGGGTGAAGCCGGTTGCCAGGACCACGGCGCCCGCCTGGACGGATTCGCCGTTGGTCAGCGTGGCGGTGAAGTTACCCGCCTCGCCTTCCAGCTTCTCGACCTTGGCGCTCTTGTGCACGGTCGAGTTGGCGTCGTCTTCCACGCGCTTGACCATGCGACCAATGGCGTCCTTGGCCCACTCGCCGGAAGGCACCAGCTTGGCGTAACCCGACAGGATCGGGGCGCCGCCGAGGACGTCTTCCTTCTCGACCACCACGGCCTTGTAGCCGGCCGAGTTGACATTGGCGGCAGCGGCCAGACCGGCCGGCCCACCACCCACTACTAGAACGGTATCTTGCTGCATCAGACCTTGCCCCCGTAAGCGAGTTCAGGATTGTAGAGGTATTCGATATTGCCGGCTTCGACTTCCTTCAGGTACTCCTGGAAGGTCTTCTTGGCCTCGGACCAGGACATGCCCATCTTCTCGACCAGGTCCTCGCAGGGCGACGCGTGCCACTGCAGCTGGACGATCTTGAACGGGTCCGCACCGCAGGCCAGGGCCGCGAACTGGACTTCCGCCATGATCGGGATCTGGAAGTTCTGGTTATGTGCCTTGCCGATCCACTGGTTCTTGTCCATGGTCGTGACACAGCCGGTATCGTTGGCCAGCATCACGTCGGCGTTGGCTTCCTCGCGGGCCACGCGGATCTTGCGATCCATCGTGAACGAGCGAGTGAATTCGCGCTCGGAGATGATGTGGCGGAAGCCAAAGCCGCAGCAGTCGTACCAGGTCGAATAGTCAATCACCTGCGCACCCAGAGCCTGGGCGGTGGAGGTAATGATCGCGGTACGGTTGCCGCCCAGCACGGTGGGATCGTACACCGCGTCCTCGTGGACCATCTTGTAGTAATGGCACGCCACGTGGGCGGTGGTGCGGATGTTGGAGACGTCGATGGTCTGCAGCTCGGAAGCGATACGGTTACGCATCACGTGCACCCACTCGGAGTAGTGGATGATCTCTTCCGGGATGACCAGCTTGCCGTCGACCAGGCGACCCAGCTTGCCGAGGATCTTGGTGACCTTCTCGCGCAGTTCGGCGGACTCGACCAGATACTTGCGGATCTCCTTGTAGTTACCGAAGGAGGTGCCGCAATGGACCAGCGGGTAGAAATGACCCAGCTCGTGGCCGTGCTGCTTGCCGGAGACGTAGGCCTGGTGGAAGTTGCGCAGGAACACCGCAGCGAGCGACTCAACGTTCCCGATACCGGAGCCGTGGTAGTTCCACGCGGTGCAGGAGGTCTGGTCGGTTTCGTCGAGGTAGTCCTTGCCCGGCTCGAAGCCGAACTTGTTCATGAACCACAGCAGCGAGGTCGGGTAGCCAGGGATGTTCCCGCACTGGCCACAGGACTTGTGGTGCCACAGCTGCTTGGTCGGGACCTTCTTGTCCCAGCCGAACAGGGTCTTCACCGACATCGGCTCGTGTTCATCGTTGATGCGATGAATGATGATCTGGCCGTCCTTCTCGAGCTCGTACATGTGCTCGCGGACGTCGTCCATACGGTCGCCAAGGTCGACGGTGCGGCGGTCAACGTGCTTGCGCACCCAGTCGGTGGCCTTGACTGCGTCTTCCTTCGACAGGTCGGTCGACTGGAAGAACGAACCGTGACCGGCGATGCCCTGCCCGTCGGTGTTGTGGGAACCGGGCTTCATGGTGCCGGCGCCAGCGCCTTCACCATTCTGGTTGTGATTGCCTGGGGTCTGTTCACTCATAACGCTTCTCCTGATGTCTTGGATGCGGGAATCGGTGGACGACTTACTCGTCGTCTTCCTCTTCCTGCTCCTCGAGCCAGTCTTCGTAGTCCTCGCGCTTCTCGTCGATGAAGTCTTCGATCACGTCGAAGAGGTTCTCGTCCATCAGCTCGAGGGACTTCAGGACTCCGGTCATTTCCCAGATGGTGTACATCTCCACCGAGGTCTTCAGGGACACTTCCCAGGCGGTCTCGACCGTCTGCAGCGTCTTCACCGGAATCGCCTTGCGCAGGATGCGCAGATCACCTTCCACCTTCTGGATGTTGGGGCCCCAGTCAGGGAAGTGATCGGGCTGGATCATATCGGGAGACAGCTGGTTCCCCGTGGTGATCAGCTTGAGCATGACGCGGCCGAACGGACGAAGCACGTCCTTGGCGGACTGCATCTCGTGCTTGATGGCCACTTCGCGCATGATCGCGACCAGGCCACCGGGGGAGTTCTTGAACGGGCAGCGCGCCGCACAGGTCATGCACTGGGCGCAGGCCCAGATCTTTTCCTGCATCGCGTCGTAGATCTGCTCGACGTTCTCGGTCCAGAGCAGCTGCACGATCTCGCGCGGCGAGTAATCGTAGAACTGGGCGGACGGACACGTGGCCGTGCAGATGCCGCAGTTCAGGCAGCCGTTAAGATCGTGGTCGTAGCGAAAATCTCCACGAATATCGTCGAAGATTTGCTGCATCTCAGCGTATGTCGCCATATCTCACACCTCTTCGCTTTAGGCGATGCAGGTTTCTTGTGAACCTTGCGCAGCCAGCCTAGACCTCGTCCAGGCACCAATCCAGTTACCGCATGGCAACCATCGTTATTCAGGATTCGGGGCGGCAACCCTTGCGAATTGCCACCCCGAATCAAGCACTTGAAGCGCCTTAGCCCTTCTTGATCAGGAAGTAGAACTTGCCGCCTTCTTCCTTGTGCTCCATCAGCTCGTTACCGGTCTGCTTGGAAAACGCCTGGAAGTCCTTCACGGCGCCCGGGTCGGTCGCGATGATGTGCAGAACCTGGCCGGCGTCCATCGCGGCCAGCGCCTTCTTGGCGCGCAGGATCGGCAGCGGGCAGTTCAGGCCGGAAGCATCGAGTTCTTGGTCAAAGTTGGCCATCGTTTCTCTCCTTTGAGTGCGTTTTATCAGTCGTGTACTGCGGTCCGGTTGGGCCCTGTGCGCTGCAGCCATTACCGAACGGTAATCAACCGAATTCCCCCTTATAGGCGAATCGGCATCGGAATACAACCGAATTCTAATCCGGGCTTACCACCGGTTTTCCGGTCTGAGCCCACCCGACAATGCCGCCGCGCAGGCTGCTTGCACAGTCCACCCCCTGTTGGGCGAGAAAGGCGCAGGCCTGGGCGGAACGCGCCCCACTCTGACAGTAAATGACAACCGGCGCATCACTACCGGTGAACTCGTCCTTGCGCAGCGGCAAGGTGGCCAGCGGGACAAGCTCGGCCCCCGGGATAATGCCGCGACCGGTCTCGCCCGGCGAGCGCACATCCAGCAAACGAAAGCTCTTGCCCTCGTTGCGCCACTGCTCCAGTTCGTCCGGGGTGATCTCGGTAAATCCGTACACGCTGCGCTCCGGGTCGTTCACTTGCGGGGGATGTCCTACTCGTCGCGTGAGCTCTGGCCGGCGGCCGCTCTACGCAAGGAGTGGGCGCGGAGCATAGCGAAACCGACCGGAAATGCAAACAAGACCAAGCGAGGAGAGGTGGATGGTCGCCCGGGACGAAAAGTTCTGCTATCGTCGCCCACGCTTAAGAAAACGCTGATGCAGACACATCAGCTTCATTGCTTCGCGGAGGATATCCCGGTGGACAAGAGCGAATTCCAGGTCGACGGCCACTATGCCGTCACGCTGAAAGACGAAAACGGCAAGCTGCGCCCTGCCAACATCTACGTGCACGACATGCAGGACAACTACATGATCGCGCGGCGTACCTCCGGCGGCGACGTGGGCCTGCTGTTCAAGATGGACTATGACGACGTCATCAAGCTCGTCCGCACCCACAAGGTGCTGGACCGCAAGAAGTTCATGGTGCCTGCGGCGATGCTCAAGCCGAAGCTGTGGGAAACCCGCGACAGCATGCGCACCTATTCGTCGGCCCCGGGGCTTGGCAAGTAACGACCGCCCCCGGCATGCCCACACCAGAGGGCCGGCGCCCGCCGGCCCTCGCGGCATGCCTTCTATTGTCCATTTCCTGCTCGCCGCCCTTCTGGTGGTGGCGAGCCTGGCGGTACCACCCGCCCACTCCAGTGGCGTTTCCCTGCCCGACTTGGGCGAGGCCTCCGGCGGCGTACTGACCCCGGCGGAAGAACGCGAGCTCGGCCGCTCCCTGCTGCGCGAGGTCCGCCGCAGCGCCCCCCTGGTGACCGATCCCGAGATCGTCTTTTATGTCGACTCCCTGGGACGCCAGTTGTTGGCCAACGCACCCAGCGCCGATGGGCCGTTCTACTTCCTGACCATCGACAACAGCCAGGTGAACGCCTTCGCGATGCCCGGGGGCATTATCGGCATCCATGCGGGTCTGATGCTGGAGGTCCGCGACGAGGCCGAACTGGCCGCCGTGGTCGCACACGAAATCGCCCACGTTACCCAACGGCACCTCGCGCGCATGTTCGCGCGCGGACGCGACGTCAATTTCACCACCGGCCTCGCCATCCTGGCGGGCATCCTTGCCTCGGCGGTGGACCCCACCCTGGGCTCGGCCATCATTACCGGGGGTGTGGCCGGCGGCATCCAGCAACAGATCAATTTCACCCGCGCAAACGAGGCCGAGGCGGATCGGGCCGGGATGCAGATCCTGCAAGGCACCGGCTTCGACCCCAATGCGATGGCCGATTTCTTCGAGCGCCTGCAAGAGCTCTCGCGCGGGGTCGGCGACCAGGTGCCGGAGTACCTGCGCACGCACCCGGTCACCCTCGACCGGATCACCGACGCCCGCAACCGCGCAAACCAGATGGCTGCCAGCGACACCCGCAACCGCGGCCCCGAATTCCAGTGGATGCAGGCGCGCATGCAGGCGCTGCAGGATCCCCGGCGAACCCTGGAACGCTTCCGCGCAACGGACACCCCTTCGCCCCAGCAGCGCTACGGGGCGGCGGTCGCCTATCTCGAACGCGGAGAACCCGGCCGCGCCCGCGAACAGCTCGAACGCCTCGATGCGGCGGACGCCCCCGGACTCACCCTCGAACTCGCGTTCGCAGCACTGCTGCGCGAGGAAGGCGAACACAGCGCGGCGCTGGAACGGCTGGAAGATCTGGACGCGGTGTATCCCGGCCACCCGGTGATCCGCGAACGCCTGGCCCGGGTCCACCGCGACCTCGGGCAGCCCGACCGCGCCATTCGCATCCTGTCCGACATGATCCGCCGCGAGGCGGCCCCCAATCCGGAGCTCCTGCGCCTGCAGGCGGACATCGCGGACGCGGCCGGGTATATTGCAATCAGCCGCGAGGCCATGGCCGAATACTTCTTTCATCGCGCCCAGTATGAGGAGGCCGTGCGCCAGTTCGAGGCGGGAATGGACGCCTCGGATGCCAGCGAGCGCGACCGTCAACGCATCGAAGACAAGCGCGACACGGCCCGAGAGACCGCACGCGAGGCGCGCGAGGACCGGCGATAGAAACCGCGTACGCGGGGAATGTTCCCGCAGGACCATTCGTCTACCGACAGTCATAGAACTGCCCGAAAACCCACCACCAATACACCCGGACAAGAGAGGTAGAACTCCTCATGCACATCTCACGCCGAGAATTCATGCAGTTACTGGCCGCCGCCAGCGCCGCCGGTTTCCCCCTGGGCACCGCCGCCTGCAGCAACAACAAGGGCGGCACTGCGGGTGATCCCTACGACACCCTGGATCGCTTCGGCAATGTGCACCTGCTGCACTACACCGACTGCCACGCCCAGCTGAAGCCGGTGTACTTCCGCGAGCCAAACGTCAACCTCGGCGTGGCGGACATGCGTAACCGTCCGCCGCACATCGTGAGCGAGCACTTCCTCAAGCATTACGACATCGAACGCGACAGCATCTACGCCCACGCCTATACCAACCTGAACTTCATGGAAGCGGCCGAACAGTACGGTCGAGTAGGCGGCTTTGCGCATCTGAAGACGCTGATCAACAAGCTGCGTGACTCGCGACCCAACGCCCTCCTGCTGGACGGCGGCGACACCTGGGGCGGCGGCTCCGGCTCCGCGCTGTGGACCAACGCGCAGGACATGGTCGATGCACAGAAACTGCTGGGCATCGACGTCATGACCGGTCACTGGGAATTCACCTACGGCGCCGACCGCGTGGAAGAGGTCGTGAACGGCGACTTCGCCGATGCCGGCATCGACTTCGTCGCCCAGAACGTGCGCGACGTGGACTGGGGTGACCGCATCTTCAAGCCCTACGTGATCCGCGAGATGAACGGCGTGAACGTGGCGGTGGTGGGCCAGGCCTTCCCCTACACCCCGATCGCCAACCCGCGCTGGATGGTCGAGCAGTGGTCCTTCGGCATCCGTCCGGACGACATGCAGGAGACCGTCAACGACGCGCGTGCCGAAGGCGCCGAGATCGTCGTTGCCCTGTCGCACAACGGCATGGACGTGGACATCAAGATGGCCGGCATGGTCGAGGGCCTGGACGCCATCATGGGCGGCCATACCCATGACGCCGTGCCGCAGCCGATGCCAATCGAGCGCCCCGACGGCGGAACCTGCCTGGTCACCAATGCCGGCTCCAACGCCAAGTTCGTCGGCGTGCTGGACTTCGACTTCCGCGACGGCGCAATCAAGGACTGGGAATACCGCCTGGTGCCGGTGTTCGCCGAGATGCTGCCGGAAGACCCGGCAATGGCGACCTACATCCACAACATGCGCAACAGCGAGGTCACCTGGAAGGGCGAGACCTTCAACATGGAGGAGAAGCTGTCCGAGGAACTGGCAGTCACCGAGGACCTGCTGTTCCGCCGCGGCAACTTCAACGGTACCTTCGACCAGCTGATCTGCGATGGCCTGATTGAATACAACGATGCGCAGATCTCGTTCTCCCCGGGCTTCCGCTGGGGCACCACCGTGCTGCCAGGCATGCCGATCACCTTCGAGCACGTGATGGACCAGACCGGTCTCACCTACCCGGAGATGACCCGCAACGCCTTTACCGGGGCCCAGATCAAGGAGATCCTGGAAGACGTGGCCGACAACCTGTACAACGCCGATCCGTTCTACCAGCAGGGCGGCGACATGGTCCGTGTCGGCGGCCTGAAGTACGCCATCGACCCGAGCGCCAGTGCCGGCAACCGGATCTCCGAAATGGAACTGGACGGCAGGAAGCTGGACGCCGACAAGGAATACGTCGTCGCCGGCTGGGCCAGCGTGCAGCAGAGCGTGCCCGGCGGTGTCGGGGTCGACATCTGGGACGGCGTCGCCGACTACCTGCGCAGCCAGGACGGCAATGTGCGCATCAGCGACCTCAACGAACCGAAGGTCAAGGGCATCGGCGAGGACAACCTCGGCTACGTCCCGACCACCGAGGACATGTACCGCAGGTCCTGATCGGTTCGCGCCCCCTTCCGGGGGCAACCCCGGAACGAGAAAGCCCCGCTCATGCGGGGCTTTTTTGTGGCCGTCTTCCTGGTGACCCGTCTCCGGACAAGGTCGCCCTGGGCACCGGGGTTCTCTCTAAACATCCACCCAGCGCCCGCTGGCATCACGGCAGGCCGTGCCGTTAATCGTTTCGGGGTAGCCGTCCATGGTGGCCTGCACCTGGTACTCGCGGCAGTCCTGCCCCGAGGAGCGGTAGGTCCGGGTCGGTGTAGCGTGGTACTGATGCCCGGTATTCGGGTTGCGCCAGGTCGAGCTCTGGCGATCCGGGACCGTCTCCAGCGTACGCGACACGCGCATCCGGTCCACGTCATCCATGCTCCGCCCCACCGAACCGCCAACGGCCGCACCCGCCAGGGTCCCGGCAATAATCGCCGCAGTACGCCCGCGCCCGCCGCCGATCTGACTGCCGATGACACCGCCGGCCGCACCCCCGATCAGGGCCCCGGTCTGCTGCTTGCTCACCGTCTGGCACCCCGCCAGGAGGGCCACCAAACCCGCCAGCATCAGGATCATTAAAATTCTGCCTGTCATCTTTCCAGCCTCCCGACGGCACAAACCGCACTGATACACGAACACGCAAACAGACTACGCCCGCGCATCTGAACGGAAGGTGAAAGAACTGGAGATATGCCGCCCCATCCTTCGCCACACCGAAAACGGCAAAGGGTGTAGTGGTCAATCGGGAAAAGCGGGAAAGAAAATGGTGGGCCGTGTAGGAATCGAACCTACAACCAATGGATTAAGAGTCCACTGCTCTACCAATTGAGCTAACGGCCCCCTGAACAAAAAAGGGGGTGGGGTGACCGATGGGACTCGAACCCACGACAACCGGAGTCACAATCCGGGACTCTACCAACTGAGCTACGGTCACCACCGTGTCACTGTACAGCTACTTGCGCGAAGGGCGGCGCTGGCGCGCCCGGCAGGACTCGAACCTGCAACCGTCGGCTTAGAAGGCCGATGCTCTATCCGGTTGAGCTACGAGCGCGTTACCGCCGAGCATTGAGGCCATGGCGCCTGATCCGAGCCTGCCGGAAAACCGTGGCCGGGAGCCATGGTCGGGGTAGAGGGATTCGAACCCCCGACATCCTGCTCCCAAAGCAGGCGCGCTACCAGACTGCGCTATACCCCGTCGAGCCGTCCCCGCTAAAGGGCCTACACAGCGAGCGCAGGATGGTAGCCCCGCGAGGGGTTCGCGGTCAACATTCATCAACAGATTCCGCCTGCAATGCCCTCCCCTCGGGCGCGGCCCCGTGCTAACGTCGGCTCGGGACGTTCGCAGGGTCGCGAGCGCGGAGGGGACGGATGCTCGACTGGGTAGCCAACACAGCCATTGTATTGGGGGCAAGCGGCCTCCTGTATGCCCAATGGACACTCGCCCGGCTGCTGCGCGAGCTCCCCGAGAGCCGGGTCCGCACCGGCTGGAAGATGATGTTCTTTCTGGTCCCGGTCTTTATCCTCGGCTATTTCGGCTACATCCCGCTGAACTGGGGGCTCTACGAGGGCCTGCCCGACCTCCTGGTGCCAGCCATCTTCCTCCTCGGGGGCTGTTTCGTCTGCACCGTGGTCGGTCTGACCCATAGCTCGGTGGAGAAGATCCGCCACATTACGCGGCTGGAACACGAATCCATCACCGACCCGCTGACCGGCCTGTTCAACCGCCGGCACATGGATCGCCGGCTGGACGAGGAAGTATCCCGCGCCCGGCGCTACGGCCAGCCATTGTCCGTCGTGATGCTGGATATCGACCAGTTCAAGCCGATCAATGACCGCCTGGGCCACCTGATCGGGGACTACATCCTGACGACCCTGGCCGAACGCATGCAGCAAGTCCTGCGGCGCTCCGACCTTGCCGCGCGCTTCGGCGGGGAGGAGTTCGTCGTCGTCGCCCCGCATACCGACCTCAAGGCAGCCATGGCGCTGGGCGAGAAGCTGCGCGAAGCCATATCCGGCCACCCGATCACCCTGACCGGGCACCAGGCCGCCCCGCCCTGCGCACCGGATACCCTGACGGTCACGGTCAGCGTCGGCATCGCCAGCCTCGACGCGAACCCGAAATCCAGGGACACCGCCGAGACCCTGATTGCCCGTGCCGACGACGCGCTCTATCGCGCCAAACAGGACGGGCGCAACCGCTGCGAGGCCAGCGCGCCCGCAAGCGGCCTCTCGGCGGCCCTGTAGCCAGGCACCTCTGCTGGCCGAGGCATCCGCCTCGCCCCCATGCAGATTCCGCCCGGCAAATCGCTTGAGCCCCCGCGCCCGCCATGGGAAGATCGCGGGCGTTCCCCCGGAGGCGAGACCCCATGACGGCCCAGATCATCGATGGACGCGCGATTGGCCAGACCCACCGCGCAAGAATCGCGACCGAGATCGAATCCATGACCGCCCGCGACCTGCGTCCGCCGGGCCTCGCCGTGGTGCTGGTCGGGACCAACCCGGCCTCCGAGGTCTATGTGCGCAACAAGCGCAAGGCCTGCGAACAGGTCGGTGTGGTCTCGCACTCCTATGACCTGCCCGCGGGCACGCCGCAGACCGATCTGCTGGCGCTGATCGACCAGCTCAATGCCGACCGCACCATCGACGGCATCCTGGTCCAGCTGCCGCTGCCGGATCACATTGACCCCGAGACGGTGATCGAGCGCATCTCCCCGGCCAAGGACGTGGACGGCTTCCATCCGTACAACGTCGGCCGCCTGGTGGCGCGCGTGCCGCGCCTGCGCCCCTGCACCCCCTGGGGCGTCATCCAGCTGCTGCGGCATATCGAGGAACCGTTCAAGGGCCGCACGGCCTGCGTGATCGGCGCCTCCAATATCGTCGGCCGACCCATGGCCCTGGAACTGCTGCTGGCCGGTGCGACCCCGACCATCTGCCATCGCTTCACCCCGGATACCGCCGCCATTGCACGGCACTCCGACATCGTGGTCGCCGCGGTCGGCAAGCCCGGCCTGGTCAAGGGTGACTGGATCAAGCCCGGCGCCACGGTGATCGACATCGGCATCAACCGCCGCGACGACGGTACCCTGACCGGCGACGTGGAGTTCGACGCCGCCGCCGAGAAGGCCGCCTGGATCACGCCCGTGCCGGGCGGGGTCGGCCCGATGACCGTGGCGATGCTGCTGGACAACACCCTGCGCGCCCGCGCCTTCGGGACCCACGAAGCGGCCTGAACGATGGCGTCCAGCGCCCGCCTGCGGGCGGGCGCTTGCTTCTCGCGGGTTCAGCCCGCTGCGTGACGACGCGCGGCTTCCAGGCGCAAACGCACGCGCTCGCGCCCCAGATACTCCCAGATACGCGGCAGCTCCGGCCCAAAGGTCTGCCCGGACAACGCCGCCCGCAACGGCATGAACAGCTTGCGCCCCTTGCGCTCGGTGGCCTGCCCCACCGCCTTGGCCAGGGCGGGAAAATCCTCGGCCGCATCCAGCGCCTCCAGCCCCGCGCTAAAGAACTCCGCGCCGGCGGCCGTCAGTTCCTCGCGCGCGGCCGCGCTGTACGGCGCCGGATCGGCGGCGAACGCCGCGACCCACAGTGGCGCCTCCTCGGCGCGGGTGATGTTGTCGCGCAGCAGCCGCGCCAACGCCGGGCGCTGCTCGGCGGCCACCGCCTCCAGCACCCCCGCCGCCTCCAGGTAGGCCTGCATCTCGGCATCCGAAAGGCTGCGCAGGGCCTCTGACTGCCAGTGATCCAGCTGCTGCGGATCATGCCGCGCCGCGCTGTGACCAATACGCTCGGGGCTGAATCCGGCCGCCAGCTCCGTGGGCGACAGCAGGGCATCGCTCTCGTAGCGATGCCCCAGGCGCGCCAGGTGGTTCAGGATCGCAACCGGCAGATAGCCCTTCGTCCGCAACTCCTCGACGCTCGCGGAACCATTGCGCTTGGACAGCGGCGCCCCGTCCTGCCCCATCACCAGCGGCAGGTGGTGATAGGCCGGCGCGCCCAGCCCCAGGGCCTCCAGCAACATCATCTGCCGCGGGGTGTTGGCGATATGGTCCTCGCCGCGCACCACGTCGGTCACACCCATCAGGGCATCGTCGATCGCGTTGGAGAAGAAGAAGGCCGGCGTGCCATCGGAGCGACGGATCACGAAATCGCCGATCTCGTCGGTACGGAAGCTGACCGGCCCACGCACCCCGTCCTTGAAGCGGATGGTCCGGCCCAGTGGCACACGAAAACGCAGCGTGGGCTTTTGCCCCTCGGCCTCGCGCCGGCCGACCTCCTCCGCACTCAGATGGGCGCAGGTCCCGGGATAGCGCGGCGGCTTGCCCTGGGCACGCATGCGCTTGCGTCCGCGTTCCAGTTCTGCCGGCGAGCAGAAACAGGGATAGGCGAGCCCCTGATCGATCAGCTGGCGGTAATAGCCCGCGTAGAGTTCGCCGCGCTCGGACTGCGCGTAGGGGCCGGCATCGCCCCCGGCACCAAAGCCTTCGTCCCAGTCCAGCCCGAGCCAGCGCAGATCGCGCTGCAGCGCGTCGACGAACTCCGTGCGCGAGCGCTCGGCGTCGGTGTCCTCGATGCGCAGCAGGAAATGCCCTCCGCGCGAACGGGCCCGCAGCGCGCTGAACAGCGCCGTGCGTACATTGCCCAGGTGCAACAGGCCGGTGGGACTGGGGGCGAAGCGGGTGCGGATTATCGAGTTCGTCATCGCGCGCATGGTAGCGGAGCGTCCACCGGCTCACCAGCGCCTCGCCCTCACGCCCACACACACTTCCGGCATGCTGGCAGGCCTTGCCAGTGGCGGGTACCATTGCCGGTCTTATCTTCCGGAGGTCAGTCCAATGCAACGCATCCGCACCCGGCTCGGCGTCGTGCTGGCCACCCTGCTGATCACCCTCTTCACATCAGGAGCCCTCATGGCCGACACCCATCCGCAGGTCGCAATCGAAACCAACCACGGCCGCATCGTGCTGGAACTCAACGCCGAAGCCGCCCCGGAGACGGTCGCCAACTTCCTCTCCTACGTGGATGACGGCTTCTTCGACGGCACGATCTTTCACCGCGTGATCCCGGGCTTCATGGTCCAGGGCGGCGGCTTCGACAAGGACATGAACCAGAAGTCCGCGGGCGAGCCGATCCGCAACGAAGCGGACAACGGCCTGAAGAACGAGGTCGGTGCGATCTCCATGGCGCGTACCCAGGACCCGCATTCCGCCACCGCCCAGTTCTTCATCAACGTGAACGACAACGACTTCCTGAACCACACGGCCCCGAACGCGCAGGGCTGGGGCTATGCCGTGTTCGGCAAGGTCTCCGAGGGCATGGACGTGGTGCGCAAGATCGAGGCCCTTCCCACCGGCCGCGCCGGCATGCACCAGGACGTACCGCAGGAGCCGGTCGTGATGGAAAGCGTCAAGCGCGTCGAGGACTAACCTCTTCGTGAGCGCCCGCGCGCCGGCCCTGGTCATCTCCGACCTGCATCTGGATCGCAAACCCGGCCCCCTGCTCGAGGCCACGCTCGCCTTCCTCGAAGGGCCGGCGCGCGCGGCCTCCTCTCTGTACATCCTGGGCGACCTGTTCGAATACTGGGTCGGCGACGACGCCGGCTTTCCCGCTGCCGAACGGCTCGCCGCAGGCCTGAAGACACTGGACATCCCGGTGGCCTTTATCCATGGCAATCGGGATTTTCTCGTGGGCGAGGCATACGCCGCGCGCGCGGGGATGCAGCTGGCTCCCGACCCCCTGCATGCGGCACTGCCCTGCGGCCCCGCCGTGCTCCTGCACGGTGACTCCCTGTGCACCGACGACACCGAGCACATGGCGTTTCGTCAGCAAGTACGCAGTGGCGAATGGCAACGGGCGTTTCTCGCCCATCCGCTGGAAGAACGCATCCGCCAGGCCGAGGCCATGCGCTCCGCCAGCCGCGACAGCGGCCAGATGAAGGCCGCCGCGATCATGGACGTCAATGCCGAGGCGGTCGCCGACACCTTCCGCGACGCCGACGTCCCGCTGATGATCCACGGCCACACCCATCGCCCGGCGATCCACAAGCTGACCGTCGACGGCCAGCCACGCCAGCGCTGCGTCCTGCCCGCCTGGGACGAACACCCCGGCTACCTGGAGATCAGCGCGGCCGGCCCCGTCCTGCGCCAACTCGACGGCTCGCCCTACCCCGAGCACCTCCTCTGCACCTAAGCGAATCCGCCACAGCGAGTGTTGTGGGAGCGGGCTTGCCCGCGAACGCCCCCACCAAGCCCTAATAGACAGTCCACAGGGTCCCGAATCGTATCCGTACGAAGATAGCCTTTTACGTCGAGGCTAGGCCTGGTTCGGCATCCGGTGTTTACGTGCCTCCGGTCCGCCGCCTGCCAGGCGCTGTCTCGCCAGCGCGCCGCGAGGTACTTCTTTGCTCGTGCAAAGAAGTACCCAAGAAACACGCCCGACTGCCGCGACCCCGGCCCGCTGCGCGGGCCGGGGTTTCCCTCGCTCCGAGGCTTTTCGCGGACGGCGCTGAACTCGCTGCGCCTTCGGCTCCGCTCAGACATCCAGCGCCTTGAATCCCGCGAAAAGCCTCTCCACTCGGCGCGACGACAACGGGGAGGAAGGTCAAGACAACAGCGGTCCCGACCATATTGCTCATGGATGGAGGCTAGGTCTTCGAACATCTCGGGCACGCTCGGCCTTTGGCCATGGCGTGCCGCACCCGCGAAGCGGGTGCCGGGGGCGTAGGATGTGATGAGCGCAGCGAATCGCATCCGTGTTTCGCACGGCGCGGGGAATGGTGCGTTTCGCTGCGCTCAACCGCACCCTACGGGATACCGTCTGTTTTGACCTTCTCCCCCGTATGGAGCCCCTCGCGGAGGGCGTGATGGGCCGGGAGAAGGCGCTGGATGTCTGAGCGAAGCCGAAGGCGTAGCGAGTTCAGCGCCGCCGGCCCAGCGCGTCCGGAGCGAGGTTCCCGGGCGGAATCCGGGAGCCCTTCTTTGGGTACTTTCTTGGGCAAGCAAGAAAGTACCTCGGGGCGCGCTGGCGAGTCAGCGCCTGGCAGGCGGCCGGACCGAAGGCACCGTAAACACCAGAGGACGAACCAGGACCAGCCACAGAAAAGCAGGCGGCCGGGCGAAGGCACCGAGAACACGAAAGCAGGTGAAAGCCCTGACCACACAACAGCGCAGAGCCGGTCCGGTCGAGTCTATTGCGACGGTTCTGTGGTGGCCTGGGCCTTCAGTTGCTCCATCTCCGAGTCGGTGAAGCCGGCGGCGCGGCGTGCCGCGTGCGCGAATGGTGGGCGCACGCGGCCGGGCATGTATTCGGCCAGCAGGTCGAGGAACAGCGGTTCGGGATCGAGACCGCGTGCCCGAGCCAGTTCGCGGAACCAGTGCGTACCGATCGCCACGTGCGCGACCTCCTCGCGCTGGATGATCTCCAGGAGGGCCACGGTGTCGGTATCGCCCGCCGCTTCCAGCCGCTGGATCATGCCCGGAGTCACGTCCAAGCCGCGTGCCTCCAGCACCCGCGGCACCAGCGCCATGCGCACCATCACGTCGTGGTCGGTCGCCAGCGCCGCCTCCCACAAGCCATTGTGGGCCGCCAGATCCCCGTAGTCCGCGCCCAGCTCGAGGAGACGCGCCCGCAGCAGCCGGAAGTGCCGCGCCTCCTCCGCCGCGACCTGCAGCCAGTCGCTGACGAACGGCGCCGGCATGTCGCGGAAGCGGTACACGGCATCCAGCGCCAGGTTGATCGCATTGAACTCGATGTGCGCCACCGCATGCACCAGCGCGACCCGACCGGCAGTGGTATGCAGCCCTCGCCGCGGCAGTTCCTTCGGATGCACAAGGATGGGCTGCCCGGGCCGTCCCGGCACCTCCATGCGTTGCGGCGCGGGGGCATCCGCACCCTCCAGCTCATCCGCCCACCAGGCGCGCGCCAGTTCCAGCACACGCTCGCACTTGCGCTCCGGGTCGCGCTCTCGCAGCGCGACCTCGGCCTCACGGTAGACGGCCGGGTGCGGCCGCGGTCTTTCGCTCATGGCATCCCTCTGTCGCTACGCACGGTCAGGCCCGGACGCGCACGTTCACCATCATGTTGTTGTCCTCGTGCTCCAGATTATGACAGTGGAACACGTAGAGCTGATCACCAGCGTAGTGATGGGTGAAGTCGATCGCGATGCGCACGGTCTCGCCCGGCCACAGCAGGACCGTGTCCTTCCAGCCCAGGTCCGTGACGGTCAGGCCTTCATCGTTCACGGCCTGCTGGCGCACAAAGTCCGGACCGCCCGAACGTGACAGCACCTGGAACGAGAAGCCATGGATATGCATCGGGTGCGGCATGCTGCGGTCCGCATTGCGGATCGTCCAGACCTCCCGCGTGTTGGCATCCACCTCGATCGGCACCCGGTCAGGAGCGTACGTCTCTCCGTTGATGCGCCACTGCATCGGTGCCATGTCCAGACGGATATCCCGCTGGCCGGCATCCGTCACGTCGATGGGCTCGATCCGCGACAAGCGCTCGGGCACCTCGGCGGTGACCGCCTCGCCCTCCTGGACCACGAACTCGAGCAATGCGAGCGGATCGCCGTCGTGCATGCCGCCACCCATCATGCGACCCATGCCGCCGCCCATGCCACGCCCCATCATCCCGCCGCCCATGCCGCCACCGGCCATTGGGTCGAATTCCAGGCTGTGCAGCTCGACCCGGTCGCCTCCGGCAAACGCGGCGAAGTCGACCAGGACCTCCAGGCGTTCTCCCGGCGACAGGAAGGCCTCGTGGGCCTCCCGGGGCGAGTCCAGCAGGCCCGCGTCCGTGCCAATCACCCGGAACGGGACCGCCTCGCCGTCCACTCGCAGGGCCAGGCGGTAGATCCGGGCAGTAGAGCCGTTCAGCAGGCGCAGGCGATGGATACGCCGCTCCACCTCGTGCGTCGCGGCCGGCGTCATATTCACCAGCACCTCGTCGCCGAGATAGCCCATCATCCGCTGCATCGGGTTCGGCCGGTACACCAGATGGCCGAGCCGGTCGAAGCGCTTGTCCTGCAGTACCAGCGGCAGGTCGGTCTTGCCCAGCTCCAGCCCCAACGCCTCGTTCAGCGCCTCGTTGTCGTCGTCGCTCACCAGCAGGAAGCTCGCCAGCCCCTGGTGGGCCTGGCGCGCGGTCCGGTGATGGGCATGGGTGTGATACCAGTAGGTACCGCCACGGTTGGTCACTTTGAAGCGGTATTCGTACTGCTCACCGGGGTCGACCGTCTGCATCGGATGCCCGTCCACCCGGCCCGGAACATGCAGGCCATGCCAGTGGATGATCGTGCCTTCGTCGAGCTGGTTGTCCAGGGTCACGTCCAGTTCATCGCCAGTGCGCAGCAAGAGGATCGGATTCTGGTAGTCATGGCCGTTCATCTGCGTCCGGTACCAGAGGAACGGGGTTTCCTCGCGCCCCGGCACCGGCAGCCACCCCTGCTCCGCGACCAGGGTGAACGGCTTGTTGGGTGCGAACACGGCAAACGGGCCGTCCGCGCCGGGCAGAAACAGGGCGTTGTCGAAACGGGGGGCGGACACTGCATGGTTGAACAGGCTCCAACCGCCGAATGTGGTGATCACGGGAAGCGCCGCGGCCAGCCCCAGAAACTGACGTCGTTTCATCATTGCTTTTCTCCAGTACCGGCTGCCGGCATGCTCCGGCGCAGCAGAATGGAATTGCCGATCACCGAGAGCGAACTGGCGGTCATCGCGACCACACCGATCATCGGGTGCAGCAGCCCGGCCGCAGCGATCGGGATCGCGGCGCTGTTGTAGCCCCAGGCCCAGAACAGGTTCTGCACGATCTTGCGGAAGGTCAGCCGCGACAGCTGGACGGCCTCGACGACCTTGGTCAGCTCGCCGCGCACCAGGGTCACATCCGCCGCCTCGATCGCGACGTCGGCGCCGGCCCCGATCGCGATCCCGACGTTCGCCTGCTGCAGGGCCGGGGCGTCGTTGATGCCGTCGCCGACCATCGCCACGTGCTCGCCGTACGCCTTTTGCAACTCGCGGATGGCCTCGACCTTGCCCTCCGGCAGCACGCCGGCGCGCACCTCGTCGATCCCTACCTGAGCGGCCACGGCATTCGCGGTGCGCTCGTTGTCGCCGGTGACCATCACGCAGCGGATGCCGAGATCATGCAGTTGTTCGATCGCGGCCTGCGACTCTTCCTTGAGCGTGTCGGCGACCGCGACAATGCCGGCCGGCCGGTCGCCGATGGCCACCAGCATCGCGGTCTTGCCGGCATCCTCCAGTTCCCGCAGGGAATCCAGCAGGGCCGATGGATCCAGGCCCTGCTCCTCCAGCAGGCGCTGGCTTCCCACCAGCACCCGTTCCCCGTCCAGGCGGGCCTCCACTCCACGTGCGGTATGCGACTGGAACTGCTCGACCTCGGCGACCTCCAGGCCCCTGTCGCGCGCCCCTTGCACGATGGCATCGGCCAGCGGGTGTGCGGAACCGGCCTCGACGGCCGCCGCCGCCCGCAGCACCCGGGACTCGTCAAAGCCTTCGGCCGGGAGGACGTCGGTCAATGCCGGCTTCCCCCGGGTAATGGTGCCGGTCTTGTCGAGCACGATCACCGCAATGTCCTTCAGGGTCTGGATCGCGGAGCCGGAGCGGATCAGCACGCCACGCTCGGCCCCCATGCCGGACCCGACCATCAGCGCGGTGGGCGTGGCCAATCCCAGCGCACAGGGACAGGCGATGACCAGCACGGCGATCGCCGCCAGGATCGCCAGCACCAGCGGCGGGCGCTCGGAATCGACCCAGGGCAGGAAGCCCTCGCCCCAGACCAGGATCGGCTGCAACGCCCCGGAGAACGCCAGCCAGGCCGCGAAAGCGGCCAGGGCGATGACCAGCACCGCCGGCACGAAGCGCGCGGTAATCCGGTCCGCCAGCTCCTGCACCGGCACGCGCGAGCCCTGCGCCTCGTTGACCAGGCGGATTACCTGCGAAAGGAAGGTATCGGCGCCGACGCGGGTGGCGCGCACCTTCAATCGCCCCTGTTGGTTCAGGGTGGCGCCAAGCACGGTGTCGCCCTCGCCTTTGTCCACCGGGACCGACTCGCCGGTGGCAATGGACTCGTCCACGGTGCTCTCGCCCGCCACCACCTCGCCATCGGTCGGCACCTTCTCGCCCGGGCGCACGATCATCACGTCGCCCACCTGGAGCGACTTGACCGACACCTCGACCTCCTCGCCATCACGCTCGACCCGGGCGGTCTTCGCACCCAGATCCAGCAGCTTGCGGATCGCCGAGGAGGCCTCACCCTTCGCGCGATACTCCAGATAGCGCCCGAGCATATGGAAGGCCATGATGGTCGCCGCCATCTCGATGAACGAGGTCATCGGATAGACGAAACCAACCAGCCCGATCAGGTAGGGCGGCAGCGAGCCCATGGAGATCAGCACGTCCATGTTCAGGTTGCCGCTCTTCAGCGAACGCCAGGCGGAACGATGCGTGGCCGCGCCTCCCGCGAGGAACACCACCGGGAAGGCCAGCAACGCAATGATCAGCAGATAGCCGGGGATCGGCTGCCAGAACATGTGCGGCATCATCAGGACCATGGTCGCGATGGTCGGCACCATCGCGAACCACAGACGGTTCCAGGCCTGCTTCACGTAGGCGGCGTCGATCGCCGAGTCATCCGCCTCGCTGGCGGCATCGTCGGTCTCCACCGCCGCCACGTCATAGCCGGCCCCCTCCACTGCCGCTCGCAGGACCTCGCCATCGGGCCCGTCCGCCGCCACCTCCACTGTGACCCGATGGTCGGAGATGTTGGTGCGTATGGATTCGATCCCGTCGAGCTTCTCGATCGCCGCGCGCACGATGCCGGCGCAGTGATCCGAGCCCATGCCCGGCACCACCAGCCGCACCGAACCGGAACCCCCGGCCTCGCCCTCGACCTGCGCGACGTCGTAGCCGGCGCCCTCCACCGCGGCGCGCAGGCCCTGCGGGTCGACCTGGTCGGGGTCATACCCCACCGTCACCCGGTGCCGGGCGATATTGGTCCCCACCGAGGTCACCCCCGGGGTCTTTTCCAGCGCCGAGCGCACGATGCCCCCGCAGTGGTCCGACCCCATGCCGGGGACGATGACCACCGCCTCGCGGGCGGTCGCCGGCTTCGTTTCTGACGTCGTCATCGCGTGACTCCTTACCGGCCACCGAACAGATACTTGATCAGCGCGGCGATCCCGAGGATCAGCAGCACCAGGACCAGAAGCCCGATCAGGCCTCCGCCCAGACCCATGCCGCCCATCCAGCCAAAACCTTGTTCATTCATCATGTTGTAGTCCTCCCGGGGACGTAGATACAACGGCGATGCGCACATCGGCGCACCGAAGGGGCAACTGGCGCGTCGCCCGGAGCCGGACGGCTGCCCGGCCGGGGAGGATTCAGAGAGGGGGGCGCAGGTCCGGACCCGCGCGGGCATCGGGGGCCATGGCCACGACACCCGGAACGGGACTGGAGGGTTCGGCGGTGACCGGCAGGGCCCCGCTGGAGGGCAGGGCCGAAACCGCGCAGATGCCACAAACCGCGCACGGCATCTCGCAGCCCGAGAAGTCCGCCTGAACCGCGGGGTCCAAAGGCAGGGGTTCCGAGGGCGAGGTGGCGCCTTGATCCGGACAGTGGCCCGGCGTGGCGATTGCCGCCCCGTGATCCCCATGCATCATGCCCGCACCGGCGATCGGCGCCAGCAACAGCGCGGCGGCAATCAGCAGAGTCAGCAGATGGGACAGGGCTCGCGACACGGGCAGGCCTCGAAAGAGCATTCTTTTTACAAGTCTAGCAGCGTCGCGGACCGTTCACATGAGATAGATCAAGCAGGGAAGCACAAGAACATTACAGCACCGGCGCCAGCAGGTAGGCGGCACGCGCGGCCACGCGGCGCCAGAGCGGAAGATCGTTCACGTCCTGCGGAGTCATCTCGCGGGAACGGGCAAAGTCGGCCTCGAACATGCGCGCCGTCTCGCGCGCGAAGGCCGGGTCCAGCACCAGTGCCGTGACCTCGAAGTTCAGCCGGAAGGAACGGTTGTCCAGGTTCACGGTACCCACGGCCGCGCCCATGTCGTCCACCACGAACGCCTTGCCGTGCAGGAAGCCTTCCTCGTAACGATAGATGCGCACGCCGGCGTCCAGCAGCGGCCCGAGGAAGGCGTAGGCCGCATGCGTGGTCAGCGGGTTGTCGGTGACCTCGGGGATTAGCACGCGCACGTCGACGCCGCTCAAGGCGGCCAGCTTGAGCATGCCCTGCACGCCCTCGTCGGGCACGAAGTACGGGCTGGCGATCCAGATGCGCCGGTCCGCCGCGTGGATCGCCTGCTGCATCATCAGGCTGGCGGTCTCGAATTCATCGGCCGGACCGGAGGGAAGGATCAGTACCGGGACCCCGTCCTCCGCCATGGTCGCCGGCTTCCATTCCAGCTCCGGGATCGCCTCGGTGGCCCAGTGCCAGTCCTCCAGGAACACCGACTGCAACGCGAGGGCGGACGGCCCCGCAATACGCAGGTGGGTGTCGCGCCAGGCACCGATTGCCGGATCGCAGCCCAGGTACTCGTCCCCTACATTAAGCCCGCCGAGCCAGGCCTGTTCGCCATCGGCGACCACGATCTTGCGATGGTTGCGGAAGTTCAGCTGGAAACGATTGCCGCGTCCGCGGGTGGAATGAAAGTGCTGCACATGGACGCCCGCCTCCCGCAGGGTGTCCAGGTAGCTCCCGGACAGGCGGTAGCTCCCGATCTCGTCATACAGGAAATAGACCTCGATACCGGCCTCGGCACGCTCCACCAGCCGGCGCTGGAGTTCGCGCCCGATCGCGTCGTCACGCACGATATAGAACTGCACCAGCAGGTAGCGTTCGGCCTGCTCGATCCCCCGGAAGATGCTGTCGAAGGTCGCCTCGCCGTCCACCAGCAGCTCGACCTCGTTGCCGTGGAGAAACGGCCAGCGGGCGAGCTGCTGGACGCCGTCCAGGTGCTTGCTGGGTTCCTCTGCGAGGTACTGGTGCGACCACAGCTCCTCGGTCTTCGGCTGCAGCGCGCGGGCCAGGCTGGAGTCCTCGTCGCGGCGCGCCACGACATAGCCGCGAAACTCGCTGGCGCCGAACACCCAGTAGGCCGGGACAGCCGCATACGGCACGGTGTTGAGTGAAACGATCCAGGCCACCGCGCCCTGCGATGTGCGGGTGGACATCAGCGCATCCAGCGAGGACAGGAAGCCCAGCAGGTGGAACGCAATGACCACAGTCAGCAGGACGCGCCAGCGCGGGCGCCGCCGGCGCGGCTGCGAACGGGCCTCCCCGCTGGAAGCCGACATACCCGTCTCAGCCCAGGGCGTCGAGGCCGCGCGCCAGATCGCGCTGGATATCGGCGACGGCCTCGAGCCCGACCGCGACCCGCACCAGGGCCTCGGTAATACCCTGGGCCTCGCGCTTCTCCGGGTCCACGCGACCGTGGGTGGTGGTGGCCGGATGGGTAATGGTGGTCTTGGCATCCCCCAGGTTCGCGGTGATCGACAGGAACTGCGTGGCGTCGATCACCGACCAGGCGGCGTCGCGCCCGCCGGCGACCTCGAAGCTCAGCACCCCGCCGAAGCCGCTTTGTTGCTGCTTCGCGATCGCGTGCTGCGGGTGATCTTCGAGGCCGGGGTAATGCACGGCCGTGACTGCGGGGTGGGATTGGAGCCACTGCGCCAGATTGAGCGCGTTATCGCTGTGCGCGCGCATGCGCAGGGGCAGCGTCTCCAACCCCTTCAGGAACACCCAGGCGTTGAACGGCGACAACGTCGGACCCGCGGTGCGCAGGAAGCCGTAGACCTCCTTGCCCACCCGCTCGGCGTCGCCCACCACGGCACCGCCGAGGCAGCGGCCCTGGCCATCAAGGAACTTGGTCGCCGAGTGGATAATGATATCGGCGCCCAGATCCAGCGGGCGCTGCAGGATCGGCGTGCAGAAGCAGTTGTCCACCGCGAGCAGCACGTCGTGGCGATGGGCGATGTCGGCCAGCGCACGGATGTCCACCACCTCGCCCAGCGGGTTGGATGGCGTCTCGCAGAAGTACAGCCGCGTGTTCGACTGCGTCGCCTGTTCCCAGGCCTCGAGGTTCGACAGCTCGACGTAGGTCACCTCGACGCCGAAACGCGCCAGGTAGTTGTTGAACAGCACGGTGGTGGTCCCGAACACCGAGCGCGAACAGACCACGTGATCGCCCGCCTTCAGCAGGCCCATCATGGTCGCCAGGATCGCGGACATCCCGGAGGCGGTCGCCACGCAAGCCTCGCCGCCTTCCAGCGCGGCCAGGCGGTCCTGGAAGGTGCGCACGGTGGGGTTGGTGAAGCGCGAATAGATATTGCCCGGGACCTCGCCACCGAAGCGCGCGGCGGCCTCCGCGGCCGAGCCGAACACGAAGCTCGAGGTCGGGAAGATCGCCTCGGAGTGCTCGCCCTCGGGCGTGCGCTGGTAGCCATAGCGGATGGCGACGGTCTGCGGGTCGTATTCGCTGGGATCGAAATCGGTCATTGGGGTCTCTCGGGCCACGGATTGCTGACCGGACAGTGTACCCGGCGTTTTCGTCAGTTTCCGGGCTGCAGCCGGTCCGCCACGCGCGTGAGCACGTCGTAGCTGATGGTGCCCGCCGCGCGGGCGACCCGCTCCACCGGCAGGCCCTCGCCCCACAACGTCGCCATGGCACCGACCTGCACCTCCGGCAACCCGGACAGGTCCACCGCCAGCATGTCCATGGAGACACGCCCGATCAACGGGCAGAGCCGGTCCTGCACAAGGATCGGCGTGCCCGACGGGGCATGCCGCGGGTAGCCATCGGCATATCCCATTGCCACGATCCCGGCACGGCCCGGAGCGGCGGCGGTCCAGGTCGCGCCATAGCCCACCGTACTGCCAGGCTCGAGAGGCTGGGTGGCGATGATCGGGGCGCGCACGGTCATCGCCGGGCGCAGATCACCGTCCGGACCCTCCGGGAGGTGCTCGACGGGGACCGAGGCCGGATGCGCGCCGTAGAGCATGATGCCGGGGCGTGCCCAGTAGTCGCCGGGCGCCGCCGACGCCCCGCCCTTGCCCCAGCCGGCGAACAGGGCCGCCGAATTGGCCACGCTACGGAGCCCCGGAAAAGCGGAAACCGTCGCGCCGAATTGTTCCAGCTGGCAAGCATTCTGCGGATGCCCGGGCTCGTCGGCGCACGCCAGGTGCGTCATCCAGTGCAGGCCACCGCACCCGTGTCCGGCGGCCTGCAAACGCGTGGCGACGCGCTTTGCCACCTGCGGCGCGAAACCCAGGCGATTCATGCCGGTGTTGAGTTTGACCCAGACCACGGGAAGCACCACGCCAGCGGCGTCGAGATGGTCAAGCTGCGTCGCGTCGTGCAGCACGGGCTGCAGGTCGAACTCGGTACAGGCACGCGCTTCGGAGACTTCGCGCGGGCCCTGCAACACGAGGAGTGGGCCGCCGAAGCCGGCAGCGCGCAAGGCGCGGGCCTCGCCGATCTGAGAGACCGCCAAACCATCGCTCGTCTGCGCAAGGGCCTCGGCCGCCCACAGCAGACCATGGCCGTAGCCCTCGGCCTTGATGACCGACCACATCGGAACGCCCGGCGCCAAGCGGCGCGCCACACCCAGGTTGTGTCGGAGCGCCTCGGGATGAAGGTGGATGCAGGCCGCGCGTCTCACGTCGTGCCTAGTGGCCGATCTCGCCGTAGACGTCGGGGGCGTAGTTCTCGAAACGGGTGAACTGCCCGTGGAAGGTCAGGCGCACGGTCCCGATGGGACCATTACGCTGCTTGGCGATAATGATCTCCGCCGTGCCCTTGTCGGGCGACTCGTCGTTGTAGACCTCGTCGCGATAAACGAAGGCGATGATGTCCGCATCCTGTTCAATGGCCCCGGACTCGCGCAGGTCGGACATCACCGGGCGCTTGTTCGGACGCTGTTCCAGCGAACGGTTGAGCTGCGACAACGCGATCATCGGCACACTCAGCTCCTTCGCCAGGGCCTTCAAGCCACGCGAGATATCCGAGATCTCGTTGGCGCGATTCTCGCTGCTGCCGGGGGATTGCATCAGCTGCAGGTAGTCGACCACGATCAGGCCCAGGCCCTTGTGTTCGCGCATCAACCGCCGGGTCCGTGCTCGCAGCTCGGTGGGCGAGAGCGCCGGCGTATCGTCGATGTACAGCGGGGCCTCGGACAGCATCTGCACCGCGCTGGTCAGGCGCGGCCAGTCGCCATCCTCCAAGCGTCCGGAGCGCAGTTTCTGCTGGTTGATCCGCCCCATCGAGGACAGCAGGCGAATGGCCAGCTGCTCACCCGGCATCTCCATGGAGAAAATCGCGACCGGCTCGGAGTTCTTCATCGCCACATACTCGGCAATGTTCATCGCGAACGAGGTCTTCCCCATCGAAGGCCGCCCGGCCACGATCACCAGATCGCCCGGATTCAGCCCCGAGGTCAGGGCATCCAGATCCTGGTAACCGGTGGCAATCCCGGTGATCGGATTCTGGCTTTCGTAGAGATACTCGATCTGGTCCACCGCCGCCGTCAGCAGTGGCTTCATCCCGCGAAAGCCCTGAGCCCCGCGCGCACCCTGCTCGGCGATGCGGAAGACCTTCTGCTCCGCCACGTCCAGCAGCTCCTTGGAACCGCGGCCGTCCGGGGTATAGGCGGAATCGGCAATCTCGGTACCTACCGAGATCAGCGAACGCAGGATAGAGCGCTCGCGGACGATATCCGCATAGGCCACGATGTTGGCCGCACTCGGCGTCTCGGCGGCCAGCCGTCCGAGATAGGCCATGCCCCCGGCCGATTCCAGCTCGGTCGTGCGATCCAGCTGCTCCGACACGGTGACCATGTCGAACGGGGCATTACGATCCGCCAACGCGGACACCGCCCGGAAGATCAGGCGGTGATCATGACGGTAGAAGTCGTCTGCAGTGATGCGGTCCGCCACCCGGTCCCAGGCAGCGTTATCCAGCATCAGCCCTCCGAGGACCGCCTGCTCGGCCTCCTCGGAATGCGGGGGGACCCGCGGGTTCGGGATCATGGGCGAGTTCATGCGACGAACCCGCCCATGTGCCGGGTATCAGCGACCCGGTGGGGCCACCCTCCCGACATCCGGCGGATCACTCTTCGCCGATCACGACGACGCGGATGTCGACGTCCACGTCCGAGTGCAGGTGCAGGCCGATCTCGAATTCACCGGTGGTGCGCAGCGGACCTTCCGGCATGCGCACTTCGCGCTTTTCGACTTCGGTACCCTTGGCGGTCAGCGCGTCGGCGATGTCCGCCGGGCCGATGGAGCCGAACAGCTTGCCTTCGCCACCGGACTTCGCGGTGATCTCGAGCACGGTTGCGTCCAGCTTTTCCTTGCGGGCCTCGGCCGCAGCCAGGGCCTCGGCCGCCGCCTTTTCCAGTTCGGCGCGGCGCGCCTCGAATTCGGCGATGTTCTCGGCGGTGGCAAACTTGGCCTTGCCCTGCGGCAGCAGGAAGTTGCGCGCAAAGCCCGGACGCACGTTGACGCGGTCGCCCAGGGTGCCCAGGTTATCGATCTTTTCCAGCAGAATGACTTCCATCTTTGGTATTCCTGTAACGTTTGATCAGCCCCCGAAGGGGCGCATTCTACACCGGTCTCGGACCGGTCTCACGGATTGTTGTCACTGTCCTGCCCGCCCTGCGCGGAACCGGGGCCCAGTCGCGAGCGGATATCCGCCCAGGCGTCGATCACCCCGATGGTGGCCAGCAGCAGAAACATCTGCGGCATGGCCAGGGCCAGGAGCACGTACATCCCCACCAGCCAGAAACTGCTCATCCCCTGCCGGAAGGTCAGCGCGTGCATCAGCGCGATCCCCTGCAGGAAGAACAGCACCGCCAGGATGAACGCCAACTCGGTGGCCACCGGGACCGGGCCCAGATGCCCGATACCGGCCAGCAGCAGCGTGACGGCACTCAGCATCCGCCCGAACTGCAGGCCCCGGAACTCCTCGCCGAACGCCCCCGGGTTGTACAGCAGTGCCTGCCAGTAGCGACCCAGCAGCACGGCCAGCGTCAAGCTCAGCAGCAGGATCCCGGCCAAGAGCCCGGTCAGGTACGGCGCCGCGCGGCGCAGCCCCGCCTCCAACTCCTGTGGCCCGGTGTCGCTGCCCTCGACCAGAGGCCCCAGCAGGGCCATGCCCACCTCGGCCCAGGTGGACTCGAGATCCGGCACCAGCAGGTGCACAGCCAGCACGCCGACCCCGGCGACCGCGGCGGCGACCTGCAGCGTCATGCGCCACGAGATCGTGCGCCGCAGCAGCTCGGCGAGCAGCGCCACTGGCGCCCACTGCACCACCCCGGCAACCACCCCCGCGAACAGCGGGGCTTCCGGGATCAGGACAAACATCGCCACCCCGAGCACCACTGCGGACAGCACCATCACCAGGAGTGCCTGGCGCAGGCCGATGCGCAGCCCCACGAGGGCGATCAGCGCACTGCTGAGCAGCGCCACCGGAGGCAGGAACAGGCCCGCCACGCCAAAGCCGGAAACCGCGCCTACGGCGCGGCTCCGGCTTTTCATCGCAAATTCGGCCAGCACGCGCATATGGCGACGGCCCCGGCGAACCGGTGCGGGACTTAGTGGTTATCGCTGTACGGCAGCAGGGCCAGGAAGCGCGCACGCTTCACCGCCGTGGCCAGCTGGCGCTGATACTTCGCGCTGGTGCCGGTGACACGGCTGGGCACGATCTTGCCGGTCTCGGTCACAAAACCCTTCAACAGATTCAGGTCCTTGTAATCGATGTACTCGATGCCTTCGGCGGTGAACTTGCAATACTTGCGGCGACGCGGAAAACGGGCCATGTCAGATCTCCTTCAATGATTCGGTCAACGAACGGGCGGGATTTACTCGGCGGAAGCCGAGTCGTCGGAGGCGCCTTCGCCACCCTCGTCGTCACGCTCGCGGCGACGGCCCTTGCCACTCTCCTCTTCCTGGCCCTTGGCCAGCGGGGAGATCTCGGTCACGGCCTCTTCCATGCGCATTGCCAGGTGGCGCAGCACGGCATCGTTGAACCGGAAGGCACTGGCGAGCTCTTCCATCGCCTCTTCCGAGGCCTCGATGTTCATGAGCACGTAGTGGGCCTTCACCAGCTTCTGGATCGGGTAGGCCAGCTGACGGCGGCCCCAGTCTTCCAGGCGGTGGATCTTGCCTTCATGACCTTCGACCAGGCCCTTGTAGCGCTCGATCATCGCCGGGACCTGCTCGCTCTGGTCCGGGTGGACCAGGAATACAACTTCGTAATGACGCATCGGGAACTCCTTGCGGGTATCAGCCTCCCGTCAAATGCGGTGAGGCAAGGGTTCGACCCAGCGGACGCAGCCGCAGGGCAGAAAGGCGCGACACGATAACCGAAGCGGGCGCCAACAACAAGCAGGGAGCCGGCGCAACAGGGGTTTGCACCGCCCCCGGAAGGCTACCGGCTACGCAGAACCAGCCGGCGGACCTTCGCGGCGCTGACGGACCGCCTCGAACAGGGTGACGCCGGTGGCGACGGAGACGTTGAGGCTTTCTACCGCGCCCTGCATCGGCAGGGCCGCGAGGTGGTCACAGGCCTCCCGGGTCAGACGCCGCAGGCCCTCGCCCTCGGCCCCCATGACGATCGCGGTCGGCGGGCGCAGGTCCAGGTCATAGAGGCTCTCACCCCCCTCCCCAGCGAGGCCTACGGTCCACATCCCGGCATCCTTCAGGGCTGCCAGCGTCCGCGCGAGATTGCCGACCGTCACCACCGGCACGGTCTCGGCGGCCCCGGACGCCACCTTGATGGCGGCGGGGGTCAATGCGGCGCTGTGATGGCGCGGCATGACCACCGCCCCGGCCCCGGCCGCATCCGCGGTCCGCAGGCAGGCCCCGAGATTGTGCGGGTCGGTCACCCCATCGAGCACCAGCAGCAGATCCAGGCCATCGCGCACCCGGGTGATCAGGGCCTTTTCGTCCAGCAGCGGGCGCGGCGTGCAGTGCACGACCACACCCTGGTTCTGGAACCCCGGAAGCTGTTGATCGAGCCGCTCGCGGCCTACCCGCTCGATCGAGATACCCCGCGACTGCGCCAGCGCTCGCAGGCGCTCCAGGGCGGGTTCGATGGGGTCGGGCGCCAGCTGCAGTCGCTTGACCCGCTCCGGGGCCCGCTGCAACACGGCGGCCACTGCGTGGATGCCACCAAAGGTCTCGGCGCGGCTACCCTTGCCCCCCTTGCTCATCGCGGACCTCCGCCACGGCGATCCCGCCACGGGTCAACGCCCCGGCGGACACCGTCTGAGCAGCCCCCGAGCAAGCGAGGGAACAGACGCGGGTTCACCCGGCGCCTCAGGACGAGGACGGACGTCGACGACGGCTGCGGCCACGTCCGGACCCAGAGGATTCCTTGGCCTTGGCCGGGCGATCCGCACTCGGCTCGACAATGGTATTTCCGTCCTTGTCGGCCTCGGGGCGCGGCGGCGGAACCGCCTCGTTGCCCGGTTCCGGGGCATCGCTGTTGCCTTCATCCGGCGCGTTCCGCGGGCGGCGTGCGTTGCCCCGGCCACGTCCGCTGCCCCGGGTCCGTTCATTCCCCGGGCTTGCTTCATTCCCCGGGCTTGCTTCATTCCCTGGGCTCGCCTCATTCCCTGGGCTCGCCTCATTCCCTGGGCTCGCCTCATTCCCTGGGCTCGCCTCATTCCCTGGGCTCGCCTCATTCCCCGGGCTCGCCTCATTCCCCGGGCTCGCCTCATTCCCTGGGCTCGGCTCTTTCTCCGAGCTCGGTTCTTTCGCCGGGCTCGGCTCGGCAGCAGGGCTCGTGTCGCCACCGGCGGCCCCACGGCGGCGGCCACCACGACGGCGGCGCTTCTTCTTCGGCGCCGGGGCATCATCGTCGGCCGCGGGCGCCTCCGGCCCGGCTGCTGTGGGTTTTGCCTCAGGCTCGGGCGCTGCTGCGGTTGGTTCGGCGGCGGCCTCGACCGGCGCCGCATCGGCATCCTTGCGGCGCTTGCTACGACGGCTGCGCTTTTTCGGCGGAGGAGCGGCGGGACTCGGCTGGCCCGCTTCCTGGGCCAGGGCCAGATCGATCTTGCGATCATCCAGGCTCACCCGGGCCACCTGCACCTGGAGCTCGTCGCCGATACGGAACACCCGGCCACCGCGTTCGCCGGTCAGGCTGTGGCGTGCCGGGTCAAAGTGGTAGAAGTCGTTGTCGAGGCTGGTCACGTGCACCAGGCCCTCGATGTAGACGTCCTTGATCTCCACGAACAGACCGAACCCGGTGACTCCGGAGACCACGCCGGGGAAGGTCTCGCCGACCTTGTCCTGCATGTACTCGGCCTTCAGCCAGGCCACCGCGTCGCGGGTCGCGTCGTCGGCGCGTCGCTCGGCCATCGAGCAATGCTCACCCAACTGCTCCATGTCGCCATGCGAGTACGGAAAGGCCTTGCCACTGCCCTTGCGCAGCACATGGCGAATACCGCGATGCACCAGCAGGTCCGGATAGCGGCGGATCGGCGAGGTGAAGTGCGCGTAGTCGTCCAGCGCCAGACCAAAGTGGCCATCGAGCTCCGGGGCATACACGGCCTGGCTCAGCGAACGCAGCAGCACGGTCTGGATCAGCTGCTGGTCGGTGCGCTGGCGCGCTGCCTTCAGGACTTCGGTGTAGTCGGCGGGGCTCGGCTCGTCACCACCGCCCAGGCTCAGACCCGCGCCATTGAGGAAGTCGCGCAGGTCATCGATCTTGTCCGACGGCGGCTGATCATGGATGCGGTACAGCGCCGGCACCTTGTGCTTCTTGAGGAAGCGCGCGGCGGCCACGTTGGCCATGATCATGCACTCCTCGACCAGGCGATGCGCATCATTGCGCACCGTCGGCACGATCTTCTCGATCTTGCGGTCCTCGCCAAAGACGATCTTGGTCTCGGTGGTGTCGAAATCGATCGCGCCCCGGCGATTGCGCGCCGCGTGCAGGGCCTTGAAGGCCTGGTGCAGGGTCTCCAGGTTCGGCATCACATGCGCGTTCTGCTCACGTTGCGCCGCGTCGCCGTCGAGCATCGCGGCCACGTCCTCGTAGATCAGGCGGGCGTGCGAACGGATCAGTCCCTCGTGGAAGCGATAGCTCTTCAGCGCCCCGCGCGCACCGATCTCCATCTCGCAGATCATGCTCAAACGATCCACGTTCGGATTCAGCGAGCACAGACCGTTGGACAGGGCCTCCGGCAACATCGGGATCACGTTGTTCGGGAAGTACACCGAGGTGCCGCGCGTGCGCGCCTCGCGATCCAGCGCGGCGTCACGCTGGACGTAGTGCGACACGTCGGCGATCGCAACCCACAGCCGCCAGCCCTTGCCTTCCGGCTCGCAGTACAGGGCGTCGTCGAAGTCGCGGGCGTCGTCGCCATCGATGGTGACAAACGGCTTCTCGCGCAGGTCCAGGCGATCCTTCTTGTCCGCCTCGGCCACCTCGGCGCCCAGCTCGTCGGCCGCCGCGGTGACCTCGTCCGGCCACTCGTGCGGCAGGGCGTGGGCACGGATCGCGATGTCGATCTCCATGCCCGGTGCCATGTGCTCGCCCAGCACTTCCTGCACGTCCCCACGCAGGCGCGCCGTGCGCGAAGCGGATTCACGGATGCGCACGACCACGATCTGGTCGTCCTCCGCCTCGCCCAGGCCGTCCGGCGGCACCAGGATGTCGTGGGTGATGCGCTTGTTGTCCGGGGTCAGGATGCCGACACCGTCCTCGATCTTCAGGCGCCCGACCACCTGGGTGGTGTTGTGCTCCAGGACCTCGACAATCCCGCCCTCGCGGCGGCCGCGACGATCAACGCCCATGACCCGGGCCAGAACCCGGTCGCCATGAAATACCCCGCGCATCTGCTTCGGCGACAGGAACAGGTCGTCATCCTGCTCGTCCGGCACCAGAAAACCAAAACCATCCGGGTGACCGATCACGCGCCCACGGATCAGGTCTTCCTGGTTGACCGGCAGATAGGCACCGCGACGGTTGCAAAGGGCCTGCCCATCGCGCTCCATCGCCTTCAGGCGGCGGCGCAGGGCCTCGAGGCGATCGTCGTCGTCGATCTTCAGACGTTCCGCGATCTCGTCGTAGGACAACGGATTGTCGGCTTCCTGCAGAAGCCCGAGGATGAACTCGCGACTGGGGATGGGGTTGTCGTATTTCTGCGCCTCGCGCTCGAAATTGGGATCGGCGGGGGTCTTGCGACGTTGTCTTGGCATTCAGTGAACTCTGTGGATGTTGCAATGGGCAGCCCCTCGCCGGGAATCCGGCTGGGCGCGCAAAGCGCCCATTATGAGGCATGCGGAATTTTGTTGCGCAGGGGACGCGTTTGCGCGCCCCCTGCCGACCACACCGGAGGGAAACATTCCCGCTCCGGGGCGTTGACAGCCCCCCAGCCGCGCACTATATTGCGCGCTCCTGAAGCGCAGGACACACGGTTTCCTCATTGTGTGTCGTCCCTCGTGCCGAGGTGGCGGAATTGGTAGACGCGCTAGCTTCAGGTGCTAGTGGGGGTAACCCCGTGGAGGTTCAAGTCCTCTCCTCGGCACCATTTTTCAGCTGTATTCGAACCCCTGTTATACGTGAAGCGACACCCGTGAGGGTGGCGGCTTTTTTGCGTGGCGAATCCCACCTGCTCCGCCACTCGGCTCGCCGGAGCCCGCACGGTGGTGCGCGCCCCGACGTGCCCAGGGAGACAGTCAATCAGCTGTCGAACGGGTCGCGCAACACCAGGGTCTCGTCACGATCGGGCCCCGTGGAGACCATGTCGACCGGCACCCCGACCACCTCGCTCAGGCGCTCCAGATAGGCGCGGGCATTAGCCGGCAACTGGTCATACTCGCGGATCCCGACCGTGGATTCCGTCCACCCCGGCATCTCCTCGTAGATCGGCGTGCAGGCCGCATAGGCCTCGGCGCCGGACGGCGGCGCCTCGCGGGTCTCGCCATCGCAGTTGTAGCCCACGCAGATCTGCACGTTCTCCAGGCCGTCCAGCACATCCAGCTTGGTCATGCACAATCCGCTGATGCTGTTCACCTTGACTGCTCGCTTCAGCGCGACGGCATCGAACCAGCCGCAGCGCCGTGCGCGCCCCGTGGTGGAACCGAACTCATTGCCCTGCCGCGCCAGGTGTTCACCCATGTTGTCGAACAGCTCGGTCGGGAATGGTCCGGCGCCCACCCGGGTCGTGTAGGCCTTGGTGATCCCCAGCACGTAGTCGAGGTCGCGCGGCCCCACACCCGACCCGGTGGACGCACCACCGGCGGTGGTATTCGACGAGGTCACGAACGGATAGGTGCCGTGGTCGATGTCCAGCAGCGTGCCCTGGGCCCCCTCGAACATGACGTCCTTGCCCTGCTCGCGCAGCTTGTGCAGGCGGCCCGCCACGTCGGTGACCATCGGCTGCAGGCGCTCGGCGTGCGCCAGGCACTGCTCCAAGACATCTTGTTGGTCGATGGTCGGGGCCTTGAAGTAATGCTTCAGCGCGAAGTTGTGATAGTCCATCACCTCGCCCAGCTTGGCCGCCAGGCGTTCGCGGTGGAACAGGTCGTCCAGGCGCAGGCCCCGGCGCGCAACCTTGTCCTCGTAGGCGGGACCAATGCCGCGCCCGGTGGTCCCGATCGCGGCCTTGCCACGGGCCTTTTCGCGCGCCAGGTCGAGGGCCACATGGTAGGGGAGGATCAGCTGGCAGGCATCCGACAGGCGCAGACGGTCCGCCACCGGCACACCCTTGGCCTCCAGTTCTTCCATCTCGGTGATCAGAGCCTCGGGCGAGAGCACCACGCCATTGCCGATCATGCATTCCACGCCCTCCCGCAGGATGCCCGACGGGATCAGGTGGAGCACGGTCTTCTCGCCATCGATCACCAGGGTATGCCCGGCATTGTGCCCGCCCTGGAAGCGCACGACGGCCGCGGCATCCTCGGTCAGACGATCGACAATCTTGCCCTTGCCCTCGTCACCCCACTGGCTGCCCAGTACGACTACAAAACGTCCCATCGCCATCAATGCTCCACTACTGTCCATTCCCCGGCGCGCTGCTCGAGCCGCGCGCCCCCGGGTACTTCGTTGTCCTGGCCTTCCAGCTCGCGCACTACGCGCACGCCGCGGGCACGGAGATCCGCAATGGCCGCTTCCAGCGCCACATCGCCGGTGGCCGGGGCCAGCACCGTCTGACGAGGCGTCATCGGCGCCCCGGCCTCGCGGCGCACGAAGGCGCGCAAATCGGTGCTGAAACCGGTGGCCGCCCGTGCGCGGCCGAAGACGCGACCGATCTCGTTATAACGGCCACCGCGCGCGATCGCCTGGCCGGAGCCGGGCACGAAGGCCGCGAACACCAGACCGGTGTGATAGGCATAGCCACGCAGCTCGGCCAGGTCCAGGTGCAGGTCCAGGCCCGGCTCGCTCGCCTCAAGCCGTGCGACCACAGCCTGCAGGTGATCCAGCGCCACCGCCACCTCGGCGGGTGCACCGGCCAGGGCGCGACGGGCAGCGTCGAGTACCGTGGCATCGCCATTCAGATCCACCAGCGCGCGCAGCCGCGCACAGGCCGCCGGATCCATGCCGCCGGCCTCCCAGGCCGCGAGGGTCTGTTCGATCTCGGGCACGCTCTTGCGCTGGAGTTGATCGAAAAATTCCTGCTCCTGGCTCGCATCCAGACCCGCATCCTGCGCCAGGGCACGATAGATCCCGACGTGGCCGAGATCCATGCTAGGACGCTCCACTCCGCAGGCGGCCAGGGTCGCCAGCATCAAGCGGATAATCTCGAGATCACTATCGATCCCGTCATGGCCAAACAGCTCGGCCCCGGCCTGGAGCGGACTGCGTGAACCCGACCATTCATCTGCCCGAGTACGCAGCGCACTGCCCACGTAACAAAGCCGATTCGGGCCCTGGACACGAAGACGGTGAGCATCGATCCGCGCCACTTGCGGGGTCAGGTCGGCGCGCACGCCCATCATGCGGCCAGTGAGCTGATCCGTCAGCTTGAAGGTCTGCAAATCCAGTGCGTGCCCGGCACCAGTCAACAGGGACTCCAGATACTCCGCCAGCGGCGGCATCACCAGGTCATAGCCCCAAGTGTCGAACTGGTCCAGCACGCGCCGGCGGAGGTCCTCCAGACGGCGCGCAGCATCCGGAAGGGCCTCCTCCAGCCCGTCCGGCAGCAACCAGCGGTTGATATCGGTCATCTCGTCCCTGCTCTTGTGCTGTGATCCGCCACGCCCGAGTGGCGGCCCGGCAAAAATCGGGCCCGGAATCTTCCGGGCCCGTTGCAAACGGCCACCTTCGAGGCGGCCACGGCGGACCGCCTCCGCCCCTCCTTTACCGGGTCGGCAACGGCGCCGGGCGTTCGCCACCGGGGGCGTTGAAGAACTGGAAGAACTCGGAGTTCGGTTCCAGGATGAAGGTGCTGTTCTCGCCACTCATGCTATTGCGGTAGGCGATCAGGCTTCGATAGAAGCGGAAGAACTCCTGATCCTCGCCAAACGACCGGCCGAGGGTCTCGGTGGCGATCGCATCACCGGCACCGCGGATCTCTTCCGAGTCCCGATAGGCGTTCGCCAGGATGACCGTGCGTTCACGGTCGGCGCGCGAGCGGATGCGCTCGGCCTCTTCCTGACCACGGGCGCGGAAGTCCTGGGCGACCCGCTGACGTTCGGCGCGCATGCGCTCGTACACCGACTCGGACACCTCTTCCGGCAGGTCCATGCGGCGGATGCGGACATCAACCAGGTCGATCCCCAGCTCCTGCGCGGTCTCCAACGCAGTCTGGCGCACCGCACCCATGATCGTCAGGCGTTCGCCAGCGACCACGTCCTGCAACTCGAAGCGCGCAAACTCGTTACGCATCCCGTCGCGCAGGATCTGGGCCAGGCGCTCCTCGGCCAGACGCTCGTCACCACGGGTGGCACGGTAGAACTGACCGACATCGTCGATCCGCCACTTGGCGTAGAAGTCGACAATGATGTTCTTCGCCTCGGAGGTCAGGAACCGGTCCGGCGGGATATTCAGCGTCATGATCCGGGCGTCGAACTTCTCGACGTTCTGGATCAGCGGGAACTTGAAGTGCAGCCCAGGGGCCGGGTCGACCTCCCGAATCTCCCCGAGGGCGAACTTGATCACGCGGTCACGCTCGTCGACGGTGTAGGTCGACAGCGCGACCACGATCCCGAGCACGACTACGGCAATACCGACGATGCGTAACATTAGCGAACCTCCCGCGAACGCTGGGCGGCCGGGCTGCGATCGCCCAGTCGGTTCGTGCCCGTGCCACTGTTGCCGAACGTGCTGCGGCTGGTATCCAGCGGCCGCGGTGTTGGCGTGTCACCGGAATTAGTGGTGGAGCGCTGCCCCTGGAACAGTTGATCCAGCGGCAGCATCATCAGGTTGTTACTGCTGCCAACATCCAGCATGACCTTGCGGGAATCCTGCAGCACGGCCTCGACGGCCTCGAGATACAGACGGTCGCGAGTCACATCCGGCGCCTGCTGGTATTCGGCCAGCAACTGATCGAAGCGCGAGGCGTCACCCTCGGCGCGCGCGATCACCTGGTCCCGGTAACCCTCGGCCTCCTCGATGATACGGGCGGCCTGACCGCGTGCCCGCGGAATCACACCGTTGGCGTAGGCCTCGGCCTCGTTGCGGAAACGCACCTCGTCCTCGCGGGCACGAATCGCGTCGGCAAAGGCCTCCTGCACCGGCTCCGGCGGCTGCGCCTGCTGCATGGACACGGCCGTCACGATAATGCCCGCGCCATAGGAATCGAGGTTTTCCTGCATCACCACTCGCGAGGAGGATGCGATCTCGCCACGCCCCTCGCCGAGAATGAAGTCCAGGTTGTTCTTGCCGATACGCTCGCGGATCGCCGACTCCATCACCTGGTTCACGGTGGTGTCGGGGTCGCGCACGTTGAACAGGTAGTCGACCAGATCGAGGACGCGGTACTGCACCGCGATGTCGACATCAATGATGTTCTCGTCACCGGTCACGATCAGGGCACGGTGGGAGAGCGTACGCACGTTGTCGACATTCTCGATCTCGACGCGCTCGATCGGGTACGGCAGGTGCCAGCCCGGCCCAGGATTCTTCACTTGCTGGAATTCGCCGAAACGCAGCACGACCCCGCGCTCGCCTTCCGAGATGATATGAAATCCGGAGGCCAGCCAGACAACCACGGCAATGATCAGGCCGAGGCTGACCAGGGCCTGTGTGCCGCGGCCCATGCCGCCGCTTCCGGAACCACCGGAGCCGCCACTGCCGCCCCCGCCGAAGATGCCGTTCAGCTGACGCGACAGCTTGCGCATCATTTCTTCGAGATCGGGCGGCTGGTTACCGCCTCCGCCGCCACCGCTACCGCGCTGGCCGCCACCACCCCCACTCCAGGGGTCGCGGTTGTTGTTTCCCGGTTCGTTCCAGGGCATGGAGTGGACTCCGTCGCTCGCTCAGGGCTGCGCCCGACGCGGAATCCATGGAGACCGGCGGGCATAAGGGGTCACATTCTAGGGAGGCGCCTCCGGGCGGGCAACCACGTCCGGAGGGAAATGGGGGTTACTCGGTGCGCATACCGGCCGGCTCGGCCTCAATCACGACAAACGCCTGGGCGTAATCGCGCTCGTCGCTGATGCTGAGATGGATGGTCCCGGCGCCCAGACGCTCGGCCGTGGCGCGGGCACGCCCCTCCAGCACAAACTCCGGCCGACCACGGGCATCATGGGTCACGCCGGCCTCGGCCAGTGCCATATCCGCCCCGATACCGCAGCCGAGCGCCTTGGACAGGGCCTCCTTGGCGGCGAAGCGCCGGGCGAGAAAACCGGCCGGGTTTTCAGGCGGCAGGTCCACGCGCTCCAGCGGGTGCAGGATACGTTCCGCCAGGCGCGCACCGTGGCGCGCCCACATGCCCTGCATGCGCGCGACCTGCACCAGATCGGTTCCGATGCCCAGGATCATCCGGCGCTCAAACCGGGTACTGACCGGGCGGCAGACCCTGGCGCGCGGCATCCATCAGGCCGCGCATATGGCTGACCGCCTCGGGCAGGCCGGTGAACAGGGCCCGGGCCACGATCGAATGCCCAATGTTCAGCTCGTGAAACACCGGGTTGGCAGCAATCGGCCGCACGTTGTCATAGTCCAGCCCGTGCCCCGCGTTGATGACCAGCCCCATGGCCCGGCCGGCCGCAGCGGCCTCGTTGATCCCGCCCAGGAGCCGCTCGCGCTCGGCGACATCGCGGGCATTCGCATAGGCGCCGGTGTGCAGCTCTACCACCGGGGCGCCGATGGCCACGGCGGCCTCCAGCTGCCGCGCATCCGGCTCCACGAACAGCGAGACCTCGATCCCGGCGGCGGTCAGCGGCGCAACAAACTCGCGCAAACGCTCCAGCTGGCCCAAGGCATCCAGGCCGCCCTCGGTGGTCAGCTCCTCGCGTTTTTCCGGCACGATGCAGCACGCCTCCGGGAGCAGCTTCAGGGCGATCGCCTGCATCCCCTCGGTGGCGGCCATCTCCAGGTTCATCGGGACCTTCAGCCGCGGCTTGATCCCGAACACGTCGTCATCCTGAATGTGGCGCCGGTCCTCGCGCAGATGCAGGGTGATCGAATCCGCCCCGCTGGCCTCGGCCAGGCGCACGGCCTGCATCAGGTCCGGATACGGCGTATGCCGCGCCTGGCGGATGGTGGCGATATGGTCGAGATTGACCCCGAGCTTCAGCGGAGCAGGATGCGACATGATGCGGTGCCCTTGTATGGCTGCGGTCCGGGCCACTACAGCAGACCCCGGGTCCGCAGCGGCCGCCCGGCCAGATGGGTGTCGATCAGCCGACGCATGAAATCGCGGCTGACGCGGGCCTGATTATCCGGCACGTCGCAGGCGCTGGCCAGCGCCTGCAGCGCGACACCGGGGATCGCCTCGCTGCGACCGGCGGCCACACGCTCCACCCCCGCCTCCGGGTCGTAGCGGTACCAGGCATCGGGGTCCAGCTCGGCCGGGTCCACGTGTTCGAGCCCGGAATCGAGCGGTGCGAGCAGGGCCCATTCCGCGCGGCGCAGGACCGTATCGGCGCGCTCGCGGGCGGCCAGCCGGGCATAAGCGGATAACAGCGCCGGGAGGGCCTCCGGGATCGGTGCGTCGCGTGGGTACAGGCGCAGGATCAGCTCGTTCAGGTACAGCCCGCAGACCAGGGCCCGCCCGGTCAGCGGGAAGACCCGCTGCTGCTCGGCCACATTCAGCGTCGGCAGCTCGCCGCGCCCACGCCAAGCGAGATCCAGCAACACGAAGGGCTGCACCGATCCGGCCTTGCCGCGCACCACTGCCGACAGGCGTCCGGCCTCGGCGGTGAGCAGGTCGAGCACCCGGCTGTTCTCGCGTAGCGGGCGGGCGTGCAGGACCACCCCCTGGGTGAGCCCGGCGGTCGCGCTCACCGCGATTCTTCGATCCCGAGGTCACGCAGGGCGCGCGGGTTGCGGGTCCAGTCGGCCTCGACACGCACGGTCAGGCGCAGCATCACCTTGCGCTCCAGCAGTGCCTCCAACTGGACGCGCGCGGCCTGGCCGATGCGCTTGAGTCGCTGCCCACCCTTGCCAATCACGATGCCCTTCTGGCTGTCGCGCTCGACCAGGATCACGGCATCAATATGAGTGGTGCGCGGCTCGTCCGCCCATTCCTCCACGCGTACCGCCACCGAGTACGGGACTTCCTGCCCGAGATGCTCCAGCATGGACTCGCGGATCATCTCTTCGGCACGGAAGCGCTGCGGGCGATCCGAGAGCTGATCCGGGTCGTACAGGAACGGCCCCTCCGGGATATGCGCCCGAATCTCCGCGATCAGACCGTCCAGGTTGGATCCGGTCTTCGCCGAAAGCGGTACCACGCCGACATAGCCGAAGGCCGCGGCGCGGGCCTCGATGAACGGCAGCAGTTCTTCCTTCTCCCGACACTGGTCCACCTTGTTGATCACCAGGAGTGCCGGACGCCCGGAATGACGGATGGTCTCCTCGATGCGCTCGTCGCCGGGGCCGAACTCTCCAGCCTCGACGATGAAGCAGACCAGATCGGCATCCGCCAGCGCCTGGCTGGCCGTGCGATTGAGGACCCGGTTCACCAGCTGGGTACGCTCGGTATCGATCCCCGGGGTATCCATCAGTACGACCTGGTCCTGCCCCTCGGTCACGATGCCGAGGATGCGATTGCGCGTGGTATGCGGCCGGCGGGTCGTCGCCGCCAGCTTCTCCCCAACCAGGCGGTTCATCAGCGTGGTCTTGCCCACGTTCGGTCGGCCAATCAGCGCGACCAGTCCGCAGTGCGTGGTGGCGGGTTCGGGGGCTACGGTTTCACTCATTGTTCCTGTACCTGTTGCAGGCGTTTCAGGGCCGCCTCGGCCGCGGCCTGTTCGGCGCGACGGCGCGAGGAGCCCTGGCCACGTTGGCCCCAGCCCTGGGTGGGCAGGTGGACCGCCACGGTGAACTGGCGCTTGTGATCGGGGCCGACCACCTCCAGCACCTCGTAGACCGGCAGATCCGCATTGCGGCCCTGCAGTTGTTCCTGCAGCCGGGTCTTGGGGTCCTTCAGCGATTCGGCCGACGGGAGATCGTTCAGGCGCTCGACATACAACGCCAGGGTAAAGTCGCGCGCGGCCTCCATCCCGGCCTCGCGGTAGGTCACCCCGATCAGGGCCTCCACCGCATCGGCCAGGATGGAGTCGCGGCGCTGGCCGCCACTCTTGCGCTCGCCCTGCCCCAGGTTCAGCGTGCCCTCGAGGCCGGTCTCCCGAGCCAGATCCGCCAGCGACTCGCGATTGACCAGGGCCGCACGCAGGCGGGTGAGATCCCCTTCCGGGGCGTCCGGGAGCTTCTCGTACAGGGCGTCGGCGATCACCAGCCCAAGGACGGCGTCACCCAGGAACTCCAGGCGCTCATTATTGCGCCCGCCGGCGCTGCGGTGGGTCAACGCCTGGTCAATCCCGTCGCCGTCGCGCACGGCCGCGGGCAGCAGACTGCGAAAATCCCGGCTCACGAACCCACCCGACAAAGCATGCAAGGAACCGACGCTGACCCCATCAGGGGGCCAGCGTCTCGCTGTTCGAGAAGCGCGCCACCACGTCCACATTGCCGAGGAATTCCCGGCGCACCTCGTACTGCAGATGCAGCTGGCGGCTGGCGCCATTCTCGGTCACGCTGAAGTCCTCCTCGCCGATCCCGTCGTATACGGAATTGATCTGGAAGCGGCGGTTGATCTCGCGCCACAGTTCGCGTTCGCTCTTCTCTGCCGCGCCAGCCTGAGTGGCGACGTCCTGCATGATCGAGCGCACGGTGAGGAACTGGGTGTACTGCGTGCCCATCTTGATCACGAAGGTACCGACCAGCAGCGCCAGGAAGATCAGCGCGAGAATGGTGATCGCGCCCGCGCCCTGCATCGAGTGTCTGGAATGTTGCATGAAAACCCCGTCCCTGTTTGCCCGCCCCCGCGGGGCTACTAGCGAATCGCCTGGCCGATCCGGGAAAAGTCCCGATGGCCTTCATTGTAATCCCAATGCAGCCAGATGAAGAGCGCACGCCCAACCAGATGCTCCTCGGCGACAAAACCCCAGGACCGGCTGTCGTTGGAATTATCGCGGTTGTCACCGACCATGAAGTAGTGCCCGTCGGGCACGGTGACCGATCCATCCAGGCTGGCCTGCTGCTCGCGCATCAGGGTGTTGTACGTGCGCCCGTCCAGGGTCTCCTCGAAGATCGAGGCACCCGACATCACCTGCCCCGAGCCCTCGCCTTCGAAGGTCCCGACGCGCTCGGCCGACTGCGGCTCCCCATTCACGTACAGGACGCGGTCGCGGAACGCGATGGTGTCGCCCGGCAGGCCGATCACACGCTTGATGTAGTCCTCGGCCGGGTTGCGCGGGTACTTGAACACCACCACCTCGCCCCGCTCCGGTTCCCCGGTGTCGAGAATCTTGGTACGCGTCACCGGCAGACGAATGCCGTAGGAAAACTTGCTGACCATGATGAAGTCGCCCACCAGCAGGGTGGGCATCATCGAACCCGAGGGGATGCGAAAGGGTTCGGCCACGAACGAGCGCAGGATCAGCACGATCAGCAGGACCGGGAAGAACGAGCGCGAGTAATCGACGAACCAGGGCATTTCGCGCTGGCGCTCGGGGCTCCGACGCCGCCGCAGGATCACCCAGCCCAGCCAGATCAGGCCGGTCACGGCGGTTGCCAGCACCAGGATCAGTTCGAGATTTGCCATGCCGTGTCCTCTGTTCCCGGTCCGCCGGGGATCGCCCTGCGACCCGTCCGGGCCGCAGGCCTGGTTGTTACTTCTTGTCGTCGTCTACCGACAGCACCGCGAGGAAGGCTTCCTGCGGGACATCCACCCGGCCGATCGACTTCATGCGTTTCTTGCCGGCCTTCTGCTTTTCCAGCAGCTTGCGCTTGCGCGAGACATCCCCGCCGTAGCACTTGGCCAGCACGTTCTTGCGCATCGCCTTGACCGTGGAGCGCGCGATGATCTTCGACCCGATCGCCGCCTGGATCGCCACCTCGTACATCTGACGCGGGATGATCTTCGCCATACGTTCGATGATCTGGCGCCCGCGCGACTCGGCGTGGTCGCGATGCACGATTGCCGACAGCGCATCCACCCGGTCGCCGTTGATCAGGATATCCACACGTACCAGCGGCGCCGCCTCGAACCGCAGCGGCTGATAGTCGAACGACGCATAGCCACGGGTCGCGGACTTCAACCGATCGAAGAAGTCCAGCATCACCTCGGACATCGGCAACTCGTAGGCCAACTGCACCTGGCGCCCCAGGTACTGCATCTTGGTCTGCGACCCACGCTTTTCCACGCACAGCGTGATCACCGCGCCGACATACTCCTGCGGGACCAGGATATTGGCCTCGATGATCGGCTCGCGGATCTCGCCGATCTCGTTGTTCGGGGGCAGCTCCGAGGGGTTGTGCACCATGACCACCTCGCCGTCGCTTCTTTCCACCTCGTAGACCACGGTGGGCGCGGTGGTGATCAGGTCGAGGTCGTATTCACGTTCCAGGCGCTCCTGCACGATCTCCATGTGTAGCATGCCGAGGAAGCCGCAGCGAAAGCCGAAGCCCAGCGCCTGCGAGGTTTCCGGCTCGAAGGACAGCGCGGCATCGTTCAGGCGCAACTTGTCCAGGGCATCGCGCAGGTCGTTGAAGTCCTCTGCACTGACCGGGAACAGCCCGGCAAAGACCCGCGGCTGAACCTCCTGGAAGCCCGGAACGGGTTCGGAGGCCGGGTTGTTGAAGTCCGTGAAGGTATCCCCGACCTTGGCCCCGGAGATGTCCTTGATGGTCGCGATCAGATAGCCGACATCGCCGACCTCCAGGGTCGCGCGATCCACCGGCTTGGGCGTGAACACCCCCACCCGGCTGACCTCGTGGGCACGCCCGACCGACATCGCCTTGATCTTCTGCCCGGCGCGGAAGCGTCCGGCCTTCACCCGCACCAGCGCGACCACGCCCAGGTAGTTGTCGTACCAGGAATCGATCACCAGCGCCTTGGGTGCAGCCTCGGAATCGCCCTCCGGCGGCGGGATACGACGCACGATCTCTTCCAGCAGTTCGGCCATCCCCTCGCCGGTCTTCGCGGAGACTCGCAGGGCGTCGGTGGCCTCGATACCGATCACATCCTCGATCTCGGCCGCCACCCGATCCGGCTCGGCGGCCGGCAGGTCGATCTTGTTCAGGACCGGCACGACCTCCAGGCCCTGGTCGAGCGCGGTGTAGCAGTTCGCGACGCTTTGCGCCTCCACCCCCTGCGACGCATCGACCACCAGCAGGGCGCCTTCGCAGGCGAACAGCGAGCGCGACACCTCGTAGGAGAAATCCACGTGCCCCGGGGTGTCGATGAGGTTCAGCTGGTAGCGCTGACCATCCTGGGCGTCATAGAACAGCGACACGCTCTGCGCCTTGATGGTGATTCCGCGCTCGCGCTCCAGATCCATCGAGTCCAGCACCTGCTCCGACATCTCGCGCTCGGTCAGGCCGTTGCAACCCTGGATCAGGCGGTCCGCCAGCGTGGACTTGCCATGGTCGATGTGCGCGATGATGGAGAAATTGCGGGTAAGGCGGGTTTCGGTCATGCAGGGGCCAGTAGGTCCAGCAGTGCCTTTCGGTCGAGGAAATGGCAGCAGAGAATGTCGTCGTCGACCGCGAGCACCGGGACCTTGACGTTGAAACGCGCCTGCAGGTCCGGGTCCTCGTCGATGTCGACGACCGTAAGCGCGAAAGTATAACGGCTTTTGAGGGCCATGATCTCGGCCAGCATGTCATGGCAGAGACCGCAGCTCTCGCGATGATAAAGGGTCAGTTCGGTCATCCAGAAACGATTGGGAGGGCTGCCGAACCCGCCGGCAGCCCTCCCGTTCTCCATTGCTGCCCCGCAGCACCCGCGCCGTTGGACCCGCGCGAGCGCAGCACGAGGCGGTTTCAGTCCCGCGGAACGCGCAGGGCGATATAGGTCGGATTGCCGCCACGGTACACCAGCACCGGCACCGTGCGCCGCTCACCCACCTCTTCGATCTGCTTCTCCAGGGTCTCCACCGAGTCGACCGCATGGCCGCCAAACTGGACGATCACGTCGCCGGAGCGCACCCCGGCCGAGCGCGCCGGATTGTCGGTGACGTCCCGGACCACCAGGCCGCCATCGACGTCCAGCTCTGCGGCACGCTCGGCATCCAGCGGCTCCAGGACCATCCCCAACAGGCTTTGCGGCTCGGTTCGCTCCGGGGCCTCACGCTGCGGCCCGCCGCGCTGGGCGGAGATATCCTCCGGCAGACGCTCGATCTCGACGATGATGGTACGAGTCTCGTCACCACGGCGCACCTCGACCTCGGCCTCGGCGCCCACCGGCGTGCGCCCGACAATCGGCGGCAGTGCGGACGAGTTCGGCACCTCGATGCCGTTGAACGACAGGATTACGTCCCCGGTTTCAAAGCCGGCCTTCTGCGCCGGACTGTCCGGCTGCACGCGCGAGACCAGCGCCCCGGCCGGCTTGTCCATGCCGAAGGAGTCGGCCAGCTCGCGGGTCACTTCCTGGATCAGCACACCCAGCCAGCCACGCGTCACCTCGCCGTGCTCGCGCAACTGCTGTACCACGTCGCCCACCATCTCGATGGGCACGGCAAAGGACAGCCCCATGAAACCGCCGGTCCGGCTGTAGATCTGCGCGTTGACGCCAATCACCTCGCCATCCAGGTTCAGCAGCGGCCCGCCGGAGTTGCCCGGGTTGATAGCCACATCGGTCTGAATGAACGGCACGTAATTCTCGCTCGGGAGGCTGCGCCCCTTGGCACTGACGATGCCGGCGGTCACCGAGTGGTCGAAGCCGAACGGTGAACCGATCGCCAGCACCCATTCGCCAACCTTCAGATCGGACGAGGAGCCCAGTTTCAGAGTGGGCAGGTTCTCGGCGTCAATCTTGAGCAGGGCCACATCACTCTGCGGGTCCTTGCCAACGATCTCGGCGTCGAACACGCGCCGGTCGGACAGGTGCACGACAACCTCCGAGGCGCCCTCCACCACATGGTTGGCGGTGATGATGTAGCCATCTTCGGTATAGATGAACCCGGAACCCAGCGAGTTGCGCTCGAAGCGCTCCGGCCCGCGCGGGCCTTCGCCCCCGGGGCCCCCAAAGAAACGTTCGAACAGGTCCTCGAAGGGCGAGCCCTCGAAGTCCGGCATCTGACTGCGATGCGGGTTCTCGCGCTCGCGGGTGGTCGCGATATTCACCACCGCCGGGCTGTGCTCCTCCGCCAGCGGCACGAAGTCCGGCAGCATGCGCGCCGAGGCCGGCAGCGACAGGGCGACAAAGGTCAGGGCCACCAGTGCCCATTGCATCGGTTTCATCATCATCCAGCCCGCATTGGGAAGTCGTAGGTTCATGGCTCTAGAAAGCCGGCCCGGCCACAAGTTCCCGACGACCGGCGCGAAGATTCAGGGCCGGGGCGCAGCCATGGGTGCCGCAGCGCGGTGGGTTCCCATGGCCGGATGGCGCTCCAGCAGCACCGGCGCCAGATCCGGGGCGCGCCGGCGCAGCCAGGCGCGCACGCCGAGCAGCCCGCCCGCGAACCCCAGGGCCCCGGCCAGCAAATGAAAGCCCTCCCCGAGGCCGGGCACGACCAGCATCAGCAGTGCCGGCGCCGCCACCAGGCCGGCGAGCGGCAACAGGTACATCGCCAGGGCCCCCGAAACCAGCGCCTGATCGCGAATACCCAGGGTCACGGTATCTCCCGGCTGCAGCGAGCCGGGATGGCCGATGGACACCTCCACTGCCTTGCGGCCCAGCACCTCGGACAGGACGCCGCTGCCGCAGCCCGTCCGGGCCGAACAACTGCCGCAGGTCGAACGACGCTCGATACGCACACGCGCCGCGTAGCCCTCCACCGAGAGCACGGTTCCCTGTTCGCGGATCCATTCACTCATGCTTGCGGGCCCATGTGGCGATTCAATTGCCGGGGTGATGCACCACGGCGTCCAGCACGCCCCGCACCGTCGCCTGCGGGACATCGCCCACCGCAGTGACCTGGTGCCCCGCGATCGAACGCGCGGCCCCGTGCGTGGCCCCGGCACGTGTCGTGCCCTCGAACATCTGCTCGCCGCTGGCCTTCTCGATATAGACCGAAACCGAGGCCAGACCGTCGCTCAACACGAAATGACGCAGGCTGGCCTGGTCGTCTCCGACACGGCGTTCGGACGCGGCAATCGCGGAAAAGCCATCCGGCAGGTTGGCAAAGCTCCAGCCGTCCATGCCGGTCTGCTCGTCCCAGTCGGGCTTCTTGTGCCCATGGTCGGCTCGCACCTCGACATGCTCGGCGTCCTCGCGGGTCGCCTCGAGGGCGGTTTCCGCGACCTCGTCAAGATGCTCAAGATCGGTAAAGGCCAGGCGCTCAAGCAGCGCCCCGTGACCGTCGTACAGTTCGCTGAGCAAGGGGAGCGCGGTCGCGGTGTGCAGGCAGTAGCGATGGCTGTAACGCAGCATATCGCGGGCACGCGCTAGGATCATGCGGCACTCGAGTCCGGCGACTCGGTCCACGCCCATGTCTTCCAGGGCGTAGTGATCGTGATGCTCGAGCAGGAAGACCGGCGCTCCGGCCGGCCAGTGCGGGGCCCCTCCACCACCTTCGCCGGCTGCGGCCCGGGCTCCCTTCAACGCGCTCAGACGGTCGACCGACCGCAGGATCTCGCGGTGGCTTCCGGTCAGGGTTTCCAGGCGCTCGCGGTAGCCACCGTTCTCGGCGGCGTGCACCACACGAATGGCGTCCAGTCGGTCATCCCGCTGGAGCACGAAGGTTCCCTGGTAACTCTCCGAATGCAGGCTACTGGTCATCCGCTGCAGCCAGTCTGCCGGGGATTGATCCCCGGCCAGAACCGGCAACGGAACACAGCAAAGTGCAGTGGCGGCAACCAGGACGAACGGCAGGCCGCGGCGCATCACGCGTTACTCGTCACTCACCGAGTAACGAACCCGGCCCAGGGCGGTAGAACCCGGCCCGGTCAGTTCCGCGTGATTTTCGAGGTAGCGGGCAAAACGTGGGTCCAGCGACTCGCGTCCGGCGGCCGGGGCCTCGGCGTCGGAGGTACTGGCCCGCTGCACGCCATCGGCGACCTGTGCCGGGGTACGGGTCTCGCTGGCGACCGGAGCGGCCTCCTGCGTGCCCGTGTCGGGCCCCAGCATCTGCATCCCGACCAGGGTCACCATCGCGACCGCGGCGGCCACGCCGGTGCCCGCAACCGGCTTCAGCCAGCGCGGCTGCGCCGGCTTGTGGGCAGCCGACAGCGGCGCCTCGTCAGCCAGGGCCGCATGGACACCGTCCATGAAGTTCGCGGGGGCCGTGCGGCGCATCCCGCCGCGCAGACTATCGCCGATCAGGTGATAGCGTTCCCACTGGCCGCGGTCCTCTTCGGACTTGACCAGTTCATCCATCAGGCGACGCGTCTCGAAGTCATCCGTTTCTCCGTCCACCAGGGCCGAAAGACGTTCATTCTTTGAGACTTGCTCTGTCATGGCGCTACTCGTTCAGTTGTTGTCTAACAAAGGACGCAAGGTCCGGTCGATGGCCTCGCGGGCCCGGAAGATACGCGACCGGACCGTGCCGATCGGGCATCCCATCGTCTGCGCGATTTCCTCGTAACTCAGTCCCTCGATCTCGCGCAGTGTGATGGCCATCCGAAGGTCGTCGGGCAGTTCCTCGATGGTGCGACGCACCGCCCCTTCAATCTCTTCGGACAACAGCTCCCCCTCCGGGGTTGCACTGTCCTTCAGGGCGGAGTCACCGCCCATCTGTTCCGCGTCCTGCGCATCGATTTCGGCCTCGGGCCGCCGCCGTCCCTGGGAGACAAGGTGATTCTTGGCCGTGTTGATGGCGATGCGGTAGAGCCACGTATAGAACGCGCTCTCGCCGCGAAAGTTCGCCAGCCCCTTGTAGGCCTTAATAAAGGCCTCCTGAGACACGTCCAAGGCCGCTGCATGGTCATGGACATAACGCCCAACCAGGTTGACGATCTTGTGCTGGTACTTCAGCACCAAGACGTCGAAGGCCGCCTTGTCGCCCTTCTGAACTCGCTTGACCAGGGCCTCGTCGGAAGCCTTCTCGCTCATGCGGGGACTCCCGCCAACACGCCAGTCTCCGGTATTCTATGTTGCATGGACCGCCTGACTCGCATTAAGTTCGCTTTGCGCACAACACTGTTGCGCAAGGGCCACAATTCGCTCTGGCAACAAGCGCAGCACGTTACCTGACCCATGGGGACAGTACAACAACCGCGCCTGGCGGACGTCCTCGTGATCGGAAGCGGCGCGGCGGGGCTCTCCGCAGCCCTGCATCTGGCCCCGCACCGTCGCGTCACCGTGATCAGCAAGGGCCCGGTGGACGAAGGTTCTACCCGCTATGCCCAGGGCGGGATCTCGGCAGTCCTCGACCGCACCGACTCCTTCGATGCCCACATTCAGGACACCCTGGACGCGGGCGCGGGCCTGTGTGACCCGGACGCCGTGCGCCGCACCGTGGCGGCGGGCCCCGAGGCGATCCACTGGCTACTCAACCTCGGCGTGCCGTTCACCCGCGAGCCGCTCGAGGGCCGCAGCCGGCTGCACCTGACCCGCGAGGGCGGGCACAGCGCCCGGCGCGTCGCGCACGCCGCCGATGCCACCGGGCGAGCCATCGAAGAAGCCCTGGTGCGCAGCGCCTCGGGCCAGGGCAGCATCGAGGTGTTCGAACGCCACGTGGCCGTGGACCTGATCACCCAGCCGGTGGACGGCACCCGCCGCGTGGTTGGCGCCTACGTGCAGGACGCCAAGACCCGCGAGGTGGAGACCATCCTCGCCCCGACCGTGATCCTCGCCACCGGCGGCGCCAGCAAGGTCTACCTCTATAGCTCCAATCCGGACGGCTCCACCGGCGACGGCATCGCGATGGCCTGGCGCGCCGGCTGCCGCATCGCCAACATGGAATTCATGCAATTCCACCCGACCTGCCTGTTCCATCCGCGGGCCAAGTCGTTCCTGATCTCCGAGGCGGTCCGCGGCGAGGGTGGTGTCCTGCTCCTGCCGAACGGCGAACGCTTCATGCCGCGCTTCGACGAGCGCGCCGAACTGGCCCCGCGCGACATCGTCGCCCGTGCCGTCGACCACGAGATGAAGCGCCTCGGCATCGACCACGTGAACCTCGACATCAGCCACAAGCCGGCCGAGTTCATCCGCGAACACTTCCCCACCATTCACGAGCGCTGTCTGGAATACGGTTTCGACATGACCCGCGAGCCGCTGCCGGTGGTGCCGGCCGCGCACTACACCTGCGGCGGCGTGATGGTGAATCACTTCGGCCAGACCGACCTGCCGGGGCTGTACGCCGCCGGCGAGGCCTCCTACACAGGCCTTCACGGCGCGAACCGCATGGCCAGCAACTCGCTCCTGGAGTGCCTGGTGTATGCCCGTGCCGCGGCCGACCACATCCTGTCGCAGACCGATCTGCCCGCCCCCGAGAAGCTCCCCGTGCCGCCGGCCTGGGACGAGTCCCGAGTGACCGAGTCGCAGGAAGAGGTGGTGGTCGCCCACGACTGGGACGAGCTGCGCCGGCTGATGTGGGATTACGTCGGGATCGTGCGCGCACGCGAACGCCTGCACCGCGCCGAGCGGCGCATCCGCATCCTGCAGGAAGAGATCCACGAGTATTACAGCCACTTCCGCATCTCCCCGGACCTGCTGGAGCTGCGCAACCTCGCCATGGTCGCCGAGATCATCGTGAAGAGTGCCCTGTCGCGCAAGGAAAGCCGCGGGCTGCACTTCATCCGCGACTACCCGGACACCGACCCGGCCCTGGACGGCCAGCCGACCATCCTCGCCCCCGAAAACGCCCTGCGCCCGGGCGACACCCGCCGGCCGTAATCCTTCCGAGTTCGAGCACCGCGCCTGCCTTCCCTCCCGTCATTGCGAGGAGCGCAGCGACGAAGCACAAAAGCAGCGAAGCTGCGTTGAATGGCCGCAGGCCGGCCCGAAGGGCGAGCGGAGCGAGTAATCCCCCCACGCTGGCAAAGCGCTGGGATCAGGTGGCCGAACACATCGATTGCCACGTCGCCTGCGGCGACTCGCAATGACGGGTTCAGCTAGACACGCGGCGCGTTACCACCACTTCTCGTATTTCAGCTGCGCCTCGGGGATGCCCCATTCCGCCAGCAGGGTGGCCATGTCCTCGATGAACTCGCGCGAACCACAGAAGTAGAACAGCGCATCGCGCGGCAGATCGAGCGACTCCAGCAGCCGATGACTGATACGTCCGGTATGGCCCAGCCAGTCCTCGGCCTCGCGGGTTACGGTCAGACTGACGTCGATATTCGGCGCCTTGGCCATCGCCTCCAGCTCCTGCGGGAACAGCACCTCGTCCTGGTGCGCCACGCTGTACACCAGATGCGCATAGACCTCGGGCATGTCGGCGTGGATCGCGCGCAGGATGCCGAACAGCGGCGTCACGCCGATGCCGGCCCCCAGCAGCACGACATTCCTTGCCATGCCGGGCTCGAAGAAGAAACTGCCCTGTCCCGGCGTGATGTACACGGTGTCGCCTTCCTGCGCGACCGCGTGCAGGTGATGCGTCGCGTGGTGGTGGTCAGCGTACTTGATGGCCAGTTGCAAACGGCCATCCGCGCGCGGCGCGGACACGACCGAATAACCACCGACGAAGGGCTTGCCCTCGGGTTGCGGGATCACCAGATCCAGCCACTGGCCGGCCTTGCTGGTAAAGCGCTGCGGGTCCGCGGCCAGGGTGAACACCTTGATCAACGGGGTGACCTGCTCGATCGTCTCGATCCGGGCCGGCAGAAAGTGGTCGGGCAGTTCGACGGCGTCGCTCATCTCGGGTCCTTGGTCTCGGATTCGTCGTAAGGCTGGCGCTCGCGGCGCCGCGCCTCCTGATAAAGGGTCTCCTGGGCCGCGAAGTCCAGCGCCCCCAGGGTCTCGCCGCGCGCGGCGGCCAGGGCCTCCATATGCCGGAAGCGGGCCTCGAACTTGCGCGTACTTCCGCGCAGCGCCCCCTCCGGATCCACACCCAGGTGGCGCGCCCAGTTACTGACGGCAAACAGCACGTCGCCGACCTCCTCGGCGATACGCGCCTCGGCCTCGCCCTGATCCACGGCCTCCTGTACCTCGGCCAGCTCCTCGTGGATCTTGGCGACCACCGGCGCCGGATCGTCCCAGTCAAAACCGAGCCGGGCGGCGCGGCGCTGGCTCTTCACCGCCCGCGACAGGGCCGGCAGAGCCAGCGGGATGTCGTCCATGGCGCTGGTCTGGGCACGATCGGCACGCTCCCGGGCCTTGTCCGCCTCCCAGGCCGCCTCGCGCTCCGCATCCGAGGCATGCTCGACATCGGCAAACACGTGCGGATGCCGGCGCACCAGCTTGTCGCCGATCGCGCGCGCTACATCATCCAGATCGAAACGCCCGGCCTCCTCGGCGATGCGCGCCTGGAATACCACCTGGAACAGCAGGTCCCCCAGCTCGTCGCGCAGCTCGCGGGTGTCCGCCACCGCGCCCTGGTCGCGCGCGATCACGTCGGCCAGTTCATAGGCCTCCTCCAGGGTGAACGGGACGATAGTCCCGGCCGTCTGCGCCCGATCCCAGGCACAGCCGGATTCGGGATCACGCAGCCGCGCCATGATCGCGCGCAGGCGATCCAGCGGACCCAGCACGTCAACGGGTGTGTGTTCGGTCATCGCGGGAGTGTACGGGGTCCGGCAGGCGGTAAAAACCGCCCACCGGATGAACATTCGGAACCGGTGGCTCCTGGCGGGGCCACCGGAAGGGGTCGGACTAACCCTGCTGATCGGTCTCGCAGAGGCGCCTCTTCTCGTCCGGCAGGTTGTCGGGGCAGATCCCGCAACCCTCGTTGCCCGGCAGGGCCCAGTCGATCTTCTTCGGGTACGGCAGGTCCATCTCGTCCATGATCTTCACGAACTCCGCCTCCGGCTTGCCCTTGCCCAGGCGCGGGTTGCGCATCTTCTCCTGGCCGATGGTGGTGATCTGGCGCTCTTCGTAATCATGCGCGGGATACACCAGGGTCTCGTCCGGCAGGGTGAAGAACTTGTCGTGGATCGAGTGATAGAGCGTCTTGGCATCCCCCGACTGGAAATCGGTGCGGCCACAGGCCTCGATAAGCAGGGCGTCGCCGGAGAACAGCATTTTCAGGCCCACGTGATCCATCAGGTAGGCGTGGTGCGCATCCGTGTGTCCCGGGGTATAGAGCGGGTTGACCACCAGGTTGCCCACCTGGAAGGGCTCGCCCTCGCGCAGGCCGAAATCGCGACACGGCAGTTCGTCCATCGCCGGCCCGCCCAGCTTGCAGCCGGTCTTTTCGCGCAGCATCCGGGCGCCGGTGATGTGGTCGGCGTGGATATGGGTCTCGATGACGTAATCGAGGCTCAGGCCCATCTCCTGCAACACGCGCATGTCGCGGTCGACGGTTTCGATGACCGGGTCGATCAATGCGGTCTTACCGGTATCCGGGCAGCTCAGAAGATAGGTATAGGTGGACGACTCGTCCTCGAACAGTTGCTTGAAGATCATTGCGATTGCCTCCATGGCCCGGCGGGCCGAACGTTAGTGACCTGATACTAGCGCAGCCAACCCGGAACAACCCAAACCAGCCCGACAATCCATGCAGGTGTTTTCCTACGAACCCGTGCCGCGGGAACGAGTTCCCCGCGTGGGGGAACTTCTGTCAGGCCCATCGCCCGGCTATCATCCGCGGCTGACCAATACGCACCAATCAGGGGACTTATCATGGATGCCAATCAAGTGGCCGAACTCATTCGCGCCGGCCTGCCGTCGGCCGAGAAGGTCGAGGTTACCGGAGGCGAGGGCAAGTTCGAGGCCCTGGTCGTCAGCCCGCAGTTTGCTGGCATGAACGCGGTCAAGAAACATCAGACCGTCTACGCCACCGTACGCGAGCAGATCGACTCCGGCGAACTCCACGCCCTGTCCATCCGCGCCTTCACCCCCGAGGATGCCCCGAACGCCTGAGGCGTTCAGCGCGCGTGCCGATGCTGTCGCCCAAGGGTCGCGAGGAGATCGAACGCCTGCTGGAGGGTGGCCTGGTACACGACTGGGGCGAGGCCGAGACCACCCTGCGCAACGTCACGCGCATGCTGCTGACCACCCGCCCCGACCTCCTGCGCCTGTATTTCACGCCCGAGGCCTGGGAGCAGATCACCGCCTGGCCGCAGAAGAAGGCCGCCAACGCGATCATCGCGGCGCTGCGCACCGGCGTGGTGGACACCCTGGGGCGGCCCGCCATCGCCAACCGCGAGCAGGCGCGGTTCTACCTGCTGTGCTTTCAGGACGACCTCACCGAGCGGGTCGACGCCTGGTGCCGCGAGCACCCCGAGGAATGCCCGCGGCGCAGCCGCAAGCGCACCACGGCCCTGCCCGACGACTCCAACACATGAACAACCCCGCGATCCAGACCTGTGGCGACCCGGCCCTGCAGGACGCGCTCGTGACCCTGTTCGCCCGCTACGGCCTGCGCCTGGTCGTGCACCCGCCCCAGGCGCCGCTGCCCGGCAGCTGGTGGGGCGAACCCGAGGCCGGGATCGTCGGCCATGACGTGCATGTCCGCCCCGACACCCCCATCCACTCGGCCCTGCATGAGGCCGGACACGTCATCTGCATGGACGCGGGACGGCGCGCCACCCTGCATACCAATGCGGGCGGCGATGACCTGGAGGAGTGCGGCGTATGTTATCTGCAGATCCTGCTGGCCGACGAGATCCCCGGCGTCGGCCGCGAGCGGCTGATGCGGGACATGGACGCCTGGGGCTACAGCTTCCGCCTGGGAAATACCGCCGCCTGGTTCCGCGAGGACGCCGCCGATGCGCGGGGCTTTCTGCAAGCCCATGACCTGATCGACGCCGCCGACCGACCGCGCTTCGCCTGCCGTGGGGCGGCGTCAGCGCTTCCCGCCTCCGGATCGGATGCTACACTGGCACCAGTCGAGTAACCCGCGTAGCGGGTACGCCCCGCGGCCCGCCACGCGGCGCTGCAGCGCGGGAACGGATTGGCACAGCACGGATCGGGAACCGCCCCATGGATAGCACCAGCATTGATGCCCTGCTTCAGGACCTGGACCTGACCTCAAGCCTGTCGGAGCAAGCCCGCAGCGAACTGGCCTCGGCCTGCCTGGCCCGGGAACTGGACGCCGGGCGGCGCCTGCGCCCGCAGGAGGTCGAGGATCGCTACCTGTTCCTGGTACGCGGCCAGCTGGTCCGCGTCAGCGGCGGCAATCCGGCCCGCATCACCCTGGAGTCGACCGATCCCGACAGCCCCCTGCAGATGTTCGACCAGAACATCGGGCAGCAGGACTTCCTCATTACCGAGAAGACCTGTCAGTTGCTGGAGATCCCCACAGCGGCACTGAAGAAGGCCCACAGTGCCTCGCTCGTAGTGCACGACACCGACCTGGACGACACCGAGGGCGCCTTCTTCGGCGAGCTCTACGACCTGATCACCAGCAATCGGCTGGAATTGCCGACCATGCCGGAGATCGCGCTGCGCATTCAGGAACTGACCAACGATCCGGATGCCGACCTGGACAAGCTCACCGAGGTCATCCAGCGCGACGGGACCATCGCCGGTGCGCTGCTGCACGCCACCAACAGCCCGCTGTTTCGCGCCGCCAAGCAGATCCAGTCCGTGCGCGACGCGGTCAACCGCCTGGGCTTTCGCAACACCCGCATGCTGGCGATGAACATGGCCCTGCGTCAGGCCTTCAAGGCCAAGCACGCCTCGACCCGCGACGCGATGGAGTCCAGCTGGAAACACGGCGCCCTGCAATCGGCCTACAGCTACCTGATCGCGGACTCGCTGAAGCAGCTGGACCGCGAGCGGGCACTGCTGGCCGGGCTGGTCGCCGGGATCGGCGCGGTCCCGATCATCCAGTTTGTGGAACTGCGCGAGGACCATCCCGACCGCGAGCGCGTGCAATCGCTGGTGCGGCGCCTGAGCAATCTCGCCGGCGTCCTGGTAATCAACTACTGGGATCTGGGCGGCGACCTGGTAACGGTCGCTGAACACACCGGAGACTGGGGCTATCGCGCCAGCGAACCGGACTACGCCAGCATCGCCCTGGTCGCGGAATGGGCCACCCGCCGCGCCGAAGGCGAGGCCGTCCCCGAGGCCACCGATGTCGCGGCCTTCGAGGTCCTCGGGATCACCCCGCCCCCACCCGGCGAGCCGATCGCGTTCCTGGAAGAGCGCGCCGAGGATCTGGCAGAACTCCGCGCCATGTTCAACGTCTGAACCGCGGTGATCGAGCAACGCCTCCCCCAGCTGCACCCGTTTGCCGAGCTGAGCGACCGGGCCCGCGACAAGCTACTGCAGCACGCCCGGACCATGACGGTGGATCCGGGCTTCAAGCTGCATGCACGCGACGAATTCCGCAGCATGATCTTCCTGCTGGAAGGCCGCATGATCCTGGCCAGCGGGCGCAATTCGGTCATGTTGAAAGGCGACAGCAGCGAAGCGCTGAACCCCCTGTTCGATGCGCACGACTACCACAGCCATGCCATCGCCGCGACTCGCTCGACCCTCGCCATGCTTGATCGCAAGGTCTATGAAACCCTGATCGACGGCGGCGGCCAGGACAGCGTCGAGGTCAGCGAGATCGAGCTATCCGATCTCGAGGGCGAACTGTTCAGCAGCATCTACACCCATGCCTACTCCGGGGAACTGGCCCTGCCCCAGCTCCCCGAAGTTGCCCTGCACCTGCAGCGGGCCCTCAGGGACCCGGATGTCTCCATCGCCGAGGCCACCCGCATCATCGAGGAAGATCCGAGCGTGGCCGGCCGCCTGCTGAGTGTGGCGAACAGCCCGGCCATGGGCAGCCGCCGTGTCGTCTCGCGCCTTCAGGATGCCGTCGCCCGGCTTGGACTGGAACGCACCCGCCAGTTGGTGATGGCCCTGGCGATGCACCAGGTCTTCATCCATCGCGACAACCCCTACCATGAACTGCTGGAACGCCTGTGGCGGCGCTCCGCACGCATTGCCGCGGTCAGTTGCGTGCTGGCCGACCAGTGCGAGGCCGCCGATCCGCAGAGTGCGTTGCTCGCCGGCCTCCTGCACCGAGTCGGGGCCTTGCCGGTCATCGCCGAGGTCGCCCGCACCCATCCGGACCGAACACCCGGGGAAGTGGAACGCGTACTGTTCCGACTGGAAGGCCTGATCGGCGAACTGGTTGCCCAGCAATGGGACCTGGCATCCGATATCATAGAGGCCATTCGCGATTCCGGCGGCCCGGAGAATCCGGAGGCTCACGCCCTGACCGACATCGTGCGAATCGCCCGCGCCGCATGCCCGCGGGATGCCGAAGACGACCTGCTCTCCGACCGCATCCCGCTCACCGACCTGCGGGCAGTGGAACGCCTCGGCTTTATCCTGGACGAGGACGGCAACCTGCCCGCCATCGAGACGGCTAGGCAGGAAGTCGAGGCGCTGATCCGCGAGGTTGCCTGAGCACGCCCGATCGCCCCACACCGGCCGCACAACCCGGCCGCCACGAAATTCAGGGAAGGTCCATGGACACTCGAATCCGCCCCCAGCCCGGTGAAAAACAGCGCGCCGCCGACAAGGTCGCGCGCATCCCGGTCAAGATCCATCCCACCGAGAAGCCCCAGCGCAAGCCCAAGTGGATCCGCGCGCAAAGCCAGGCACGGCCCGAGGTGCAGCGCATCAAGGGCATCCTGCGCGAACAGAAACTGCACACGGTCTGCGAAGAGGCGAGCTGCCCGAACCTCGGCGAATGCTTCGCCCACGGCACCGCCACCTTCATGATCATGGGCGACATCTGCACCCGCCGCTGCCCGTTCTGCGACGTCGCCCACGGCCGCCCCGAGGCCCTGGACGCGGACGAGCCCCGTCACCTGGCCGAGACCATCCAGGCGCTTGGCCTCAAGTACGTCGTGATCACCTCGGTGGACCGCGACGACCTGCGCGACGGGGGTGCCGGGCACTTTGTCGACTGCATCCGCGAGGTGCGCTCCCTGAATCCGGGCATGAAGATCGAGATCTTGGTACCGGATTTTCGCGGTCGCATGGATCGCGCGCTCGAAATCATGCACCAGGCCCCGCCAGACGTCTTCAACCACAACCTGGAGACGGTCCCGCGCCTGTACCGCGAGGCCCGTCCGGGCGCCGACTACGCCTGGTCGCTGGAGCTGCTCCGGCAGTTCCGGGAACAGCACCCCGGCGTGCCGACAAAGTCGGGCCTGATGCTGGGGCTCGGCGAGACCCGTGAAGAACTGCTGGAGGTCCTGCAGGACCTGCGCGACCACGGCTGCGACATGCTGACCCTGGGCCAGTACCTGCAGCCGTCGCGCCATCACCTGCCGGTGACGCGCTTCCTCTCCCCCGAGGAGTTCGACGAGCTCGGCGACCGCGCCCGCGAGATGGGCTTCAAGCAGGTGGCCAGCGGCCCAATGGTCCGCTCGTCCTACCACGCCGACCTCCAGGCCCAGGGCCTCGAAACCGCCTGACCCGTCCCGGGTGCCTTGCCGCGGCAACGCGTACGGTGCGGCCTGGCTGCTCCGAACGTTCACGTGTCGTACCAGCGCAGCCCGTAGCTAGAGCGGCTTGAAAACCGATTGTTTACAGGGCCTCGCGCCACCGCCTGCCTGGTCGTGGCTGGCCCCGGTTCATCCTCTGGTGTTTACGGTGGCTCCGGTCCGCATACTGCCCGGCGCTGACTCGCCAGCGCGCCCCGAGGCACTTTCTTGCTTGCCCAAGAAAGTGCCCAAAGAAGGGCACCCGGATTCCGCCCGGGAACCTTGCTCCAGGGCCCTCGGGCCGGCGGCGCTGAACTCGCTGCGCCTGCGGCTTCGCTCAGACATCCAGCGCCTTCTCCCGGCCCGAGCACCCTTCCGCAAGGGGCTCCATACGGGAGGCGAAGGTCAAGACAGAAGGTGTTCCGTCCCCCGGACATAACAATAGGCAATGCCGTCCGAAGGCCCCGGCGCCCGCCGCGCGGGCGCGGCACGCAACGGCCAAAGGCCGAGCGTGCCGAAGATGTCCGAAAGCCTAGCCATCATCCACTGGCAAGAACGTTGGGATAGCCGTTGTTTTGACCTGCCTCCCCGTTGTCGTCGCGCCGAGTGGAGAGGCTTTTCGCGGGAGAAGAGGCGCTGGATGTCTGAGCGGAGCCGCAGGCGCAGCGAGTTCAGCGCCGCCCGCGAAAAGCCTCGGAGCGAGGGAAACCCCGGCCCGCGTAGCGGGCCGGGGTCGCGGCAGTCGGGCGTCTTTCTTGGGTACTTCTTTGCACGAGCAAAGAAGTACCTCGCGGCGCGCTCGCGAGAGAGCGCCTGGCAGGCGGCCGGACGAAGGCACCGTAAACACCGAAGGACGAACCAGGACCAGCCACAACCCAGCCTTGGGAAGGCCAGGCGACGTGTTACGGCGCCGGGCAACGCCCCAGCGCCTGCACGCGCACCAGTTCGGCGGGCAACGCCGCCTCATGCCGAAGCGCGACATCCGCCCCCTCGTACAGCTGGATGGCGAGATTCGCCAGGAGCGCGTCGCGAACGCGGTCGATTGCGACCGGACCACCAAGCTGGACCTGCATGGAGGTCGTCGGCAGGCCCGCATAGCCACAGGGGTTGATGCGCGCAAACGGCGCCAGCACCGGCGCCACGTTCAGGGCGAGGCCATGGATGCTGCGGGCGTGGCGCACGCGCAAGCCGAGGGCCGCAATCTTCGCCTGCCCGACATAAACCCCGGGCGCGTTGGCCCGACGTTCGGCCTCGATACCCCATTGGGCAAGCGTATCGATGATGGCCTGTTCCAGGCACTCGACCAGACGGCGCACGCCGATCCCGAGGCGCCTGAGATCCAGCAGGGTGTAAACGACGAGTTGGCCGGGCCCGTGATAGGTGATCTGCCCACCGCGGTCGATCGCCACCACCGGCACGGCCCCAGGATCGAGCAGGTGCTCCGGACGGCCATTGCGTCCCTGGGTGAAGACCGGGGGATGCTGCACGCACCACAGGGCATCGGGGGCTTCGGCCGCGCGTTCGCGCCCATGCAGCTGCATCGCCTGCCAGACCGGGACGTAAGGGTGCAGCCCCAGCTCGCGCACCTCGACCGGGGCCGGTGTCACAGGATCATGCGCACCCGGTCGCAGCGGCCAAGGGAGCGGTAGAAGGCGTCCAGTTGTGCCTGGCTCGTCGCGGTAAAGGTGATGGTGATGCCGACGTAACGGCCGGCGCGCGAGGCCCGTTGCTCGATCACCGCGTCATCGGCATCCAGGTGTTCGGCCACGCAACCCTCTACGGCCTCCATCAACTCTGGATGGGCATCCCCCATCACCTTCACCGGGAACCGGCAGGGAAATTCGATCAGGGTCTCGCGGTCACTCATGCGGCACCTCCGGACTGCATTGGCTCACTCACGAGCGCACCCGGCTTGGCAGCCTGATAGGCCGCATGGAGGGCCTTCCAGACCGGACCAGGATGTCCCGTGCCCACGACCCGGTCATTAAGGCGCGTGACCGGGAGGATCTCGCGGGTCGAACTGGTCAGCCAGATCTCCTCCGCCCGTGCCAGCTCCGACTCGCTTACCGCGCACTCCTCCACCGGGTAGCCCAACTCGCGCGCCAGATCGAGAACCCGCGACCGCGTCACCCCGGGCAGCACCGAAGGCGCAAGTGGCGGCGTCACCAGACGGCCGTCGAGGACCACGAGGACGTTGCTGGCCGCACCCTCGGTGAGCTGTCCATCACGCAGCAGGATCGCCTCGACCGCACCCTGCTCGACCGCGGCCTGACGGTTCAGGACATTGGCCAGCAGCGTGGTCGCCTTGATGTCGCAGTGGCCCCAGCGGCGATCCTCGGCGGTCACGGCCGCCACACCCTCCGTGCGCACCGCCTCCGGCAGAGGCCGGATCGGGCTCACCATCGCGAGGACCGTCGGCCGGGCATCCGGCGGGAAGGCATGATCGCGCGGGGCCACGCCGCGGGTCACCTGCAGGTACACCCCCAGATCCGGGGTAGCGGGATCGGCATTGCGCGCCAGCAGATCTTCCAGAAGCGCAGTCCACTGCCCCGCATCAAAGGGGCTGAGAATGCGGATGGCCGCGAGGGACCGATCCAGGCGCTCGAGATGCGCGGGGAGCATGAAGAATTCGCCCGCGTAGCTGGGAATCACTTCGTAGACCGAATCCCCGAACAGGAAACCGCGGTCCAGCGGCGAGATCCGCACCTGGTCCAGCGGCAGGTAGTCCCCGTTGAAGTAGGCAATACTCACGCGCAACCTGCGTGTCAGAACGGCCAGGCCGCCTGGATACCCAGCGCTGCCCCATCCCAAAGGCGGCGCACGAGGCCACCTTGCTCCACCGTGTGCAACGCAACCAGTGGCTGGGTACGGATCACTTCGCCATCCAGGCGCACGACCACCTCACCGACCGGGTCACCCGCCGCCAGCGGTGCCTCCAACGGCTGGTGCACCTCCATCGAGGCGTCCAGGTCGTCCTCACGCCCCGGCGGAACCATCACCCAGAAATCCTCGGCCAGCCCCACGGCGACCTCGGTATCCGCCCCGCGGTAGACCCGTGGCGTTCCCAGTTCGTGCGCCCCTTCGAACAGTTTGCGGGTCGCGGTGAAACGCATACCCCAGTTCACCAGCGCCTGGGATTCGTTCGCGCGGCGGGTCCCGCCCTGCTGATGGTCGGCCGCTTCGATGCCCATCACCGCGGCCACCAGGCGACGATCATTGCGCTTGGCCGACGACACCAGGTTGTACCCGGCGCTCGAGGTCCAGCCGGTCTTCAGCCCATCAAAGCCGGAATCGCGCCACAGGAGCATATTGCGGTTGCTCTGGGAGATGTCGTTGTACTCGAAGGACCGCTCGCTGTAGTAGCCATAGAGATCCGGGAAATCGCGAATGAGCGCCCGCGCCAGCAGCACCATGTCCTGCGCAGTGGTGTACTGCGACTCCTCGGAAGGCAGGCCATGCGGATTGGCAAAATAGGACTGGCGCATCCCCAGTTCACGAGCCTGGGAGTTCATCATGTCGACAAAGGCCCCTTCGGAGCCGGCCACATGCTCGGCCAGAGCGGTAGAGGCATCGTTCCCGGACTGGACGATCATGCCCCGCAACAAGTCCTCGACCGCGACCTCCTCGCCGACCTCGATGAACATCCGCGATGCCCCGGTCATCCCGGTGCGCCAGGCACGCTCGCTCACCGTGACCGTATCGTCCAGCGCCATGCGGCCCTCGGTGATCTCGCCGAACACCACGTAGGCCGTCATCACCTTGGTCAGGCTGGCCGGCTCGCGCTCCACTTGCGGCTCGCGACTGGCCAGCATCAGACCGGAGTCGAAGTCCATCAGCGCATAACTCGCCGCCGTCACATCCGATGGCGGGCGCGGGATCCCGCTGGGGGTGATCGCCCCATCCCCGGCCACGGGCAGTTGTTGTTCCTGCGCGTGCACCGGAGCAAGCACCAGCATCGCGAGCAGGCAGGCCACCAGAAACGGCAAAAAGGGAATGCGGACGGACAGAGTCATGGCAGGGAAGGACCTCCTTAAGGACCGGTCTACGATAGCAGAGTGGGGCCCGGGACGGGCCGGAAAAACAACAGCGGCAGAGCCTTTACTGGGCGTTCTCGACCACGCGGTAATCAACGTGCGCCGCACCCTGCAGGCGATCCGTGATCGCGCGGACCGCATCGCCATCCGCCAACGGGCCAATCCGCACGCGATGGAGGTCCGCACCGTCGTCCCGCCCCAGGGTGGAGATACGAACCGGGTCGAAACCCAGGGCGCGCAGATCTTCGCGCACCTGTTCCGCGGACTGGCGCTCGGAAAACGCCCCGACCTGGACAAAACGCCCGCCCCCGGCGCCCTCGCCGTTGGACCCGGCGGCGGGCATCCCGGAGTCTGCTGTTTCCGGTAGCGGTTCGGGGGCTCGCTCGGCCACCCGTTCCGGCGAGGTCACGGCGGCCACGGCGGACACATCGACGACGGGCCCCGCGACCGCAACTCGGTCGTCGGACTCGGTATCACCCGGCCCCACCGAGCGCACACGCACCCGAGCCACCCCGGCATCGGTCATGTCGATGCGATGGGCCGCAGCGTAGGAAAGGTCGATGATGCGCCCATCCACAAATGGCCCGCGATCATTCACCCGCACCACCACCTGCTTGTTGTTCTCCAGGTTGGTGACCTCGACATAGCTTGGCAGCGGCAGAGACTTGTGTGCCGCCGTCATCGCATACATGTCATAGGGCTCGCCGCTGGACGTACGCCGGCCGTGGAATTTCGTGCCGTACCAGGAGGCAATGCCCTCTTCCTCGAAGCCGTCACTGGTCCGCAGGGTGCGATAACGCTGCCCGAACACCTCGTATTCCGACGGGTTGCCATAGCGACTGGGCGGCTCGTTGCGCGGCTCCGGTTCCGGGATCAGGGCGAGATCCTGCGGCACGTCGGCCGCATCGGGGTAACTGTCATAGGCGGCGTCACCCAGCGGGCGCGGGTCACGCTCCGGGGTACCGGAACAGCCAGCCAGCGCCAGCAACACAAACCCCAGCAGGAGCGCCCCGGGCGCAGGCCCGGAGGCCGGACTAGTCGGCCAGTGCCTCGGCAAGTTGGTGCACGGCCATCGCATACAGCGGGCTCCGGTTGTAGCGGGTAATCACGTAGAAGTTCGGGTATCCCAGGTAGTACTCGTAACCGTCATCGCCCTCGAGACGAATGAAGGAATACTCGCCATCCTCGTCCACGGCCTCGTCGGGGTAAATGCCGTGCTCGGCCAGTTCGTCGAGACCGAAGCGGGCCTGATAGTTACTGCTGATCAGGGCCTCGTGGCCATCCCCCTCGACCCGCGCCTTCGCCACCACCGGCTCGCCATGGTTCCAGTGGTGCTCGCGGAAGTAATTGGCCACCGAGCCGATCGCGTCCGGCCAGGAGTTCAACAGGTCACGCTGACCGGAGCCGTCGAAGTCCACTGCGTAGTGGCGGTAGCTGGACGAGATGAACTGACCGCGCCCCATGGCCCCGGCGTAGGATCCGCGCGTCTCGCGCGGATCCAGGCCTTCCTCGTCCACCAGGGTCAGGAATTCACCCAGCTCGCGGCGGAAGAAATCCGATCGCGGCGGGTAGTCGAAGCCCAGGGTCACCAGGGCATCGAACACGCGGAAGCCGCCAGTGTTGCGGCCATAGTAGGTCTCGACCCCGATAATGGAGGCGATGATCTTCGGCTCCACACCAAAGCGATCCTCGGCGCGCTTGAGCCAGCGGCCGTGTTCTTCCATGAAGTCGTGACCGCGCTCGATGCGCTGGTCGGTGATGAAGATCGGACGATAGTCCTTCCACGGCCGCGCCTCGGCCGGGCTGGAGATCAGGTCGAGGATGCGCTGCTGGGGGTCGGCGGCGGCAAACATCGCCTCCAGCGCCTCGCGGTCGCGGCCGGCCTCCACCTGTTCGTCGATGAACGCCTGCACCTCGTCGCGCTCGAGATACGGCGGATCGCCGGCACGGAATTCGCTTTCGGCCGCGACCGGGAGGGACACGGCAGCCAGGGACAGGACCAGCCCCGTCCGTAACAGGGTCGGGCGGACAATGCGGGCCCACACGGGGCGCAAGTTCAGGCTCATCGATTCACCAGGCGTTTCTGGGAGGCTATGCTCATGAGAATACCGAAGGCGACCATAAGGGTCACCAGCGAAGTACCCCCGTAACTGACGAGGGGCAGCGGCACGCCGACCACCGGCAACAGGCCGGTCACCATGCCGATATTGACCACCATGTAGACCGCAAAGGTCAGGCTGATACTCCCGCCCAGCAACCGGGCGTAGCGATCCTGTGCCAGCGCGGCGATCCAGAGCCCGCGCGCAACAATCGCAAAATACAGCAGCAGCAACAGCGCGACACCTATAAAGCCGAATTCCTCGGCGTAGACCGCAAAAATAAAGTCGGTGGAACGCTCGGGCAGAAACTCCAGTTGCGACTGGGTCCCGTTCAGCCAGCCCTTGCCATACAGCCCGCCGGACCCGATGGCGATCTTCGACTGGATGATGTGATAGCCGGCGCCCAGCGGATCGGACTCCGGGTTGAACAGCGTCAGCACCCGCTGGCGCTGATAATCCAGCATCTGCGACCACAGGATCGGGATGGCGGCGGCCGCCGTGAACCCTAGCCCAACGAACCAGCGCCAGCCCAGCCCCGCAAGAAAGATCACCAGGAACCCGGCGGCCCCGACCAGCATCGAGGTGCCCAGATCCGGTTGCTGCATGATCAGATAGACCGGCGCCAGGATCAGCGCCGCAGTCACCACCAGGTCTCGGAAGCGCGGACGACCATCCCGCTGGGACAGGTACCAGGCCACCATCATCGGCACCGCGAGCTTCATGATCTCCGAAGGCTGGAAGCGCATGAAGCCGAGATCCAGCCAGCGCTGCGCGCCCTTGCCAACATCCCCGACCCACATCACCGCCAGCAACAGCAGGACCCCGGCTACAAAGAGCCATGGCGAGATCGCGCGCAGGGCATGCATGGACACCTGGGCGACCAGCAGCATGGCGGCCACCCCCAGGCCGATCCGCATGACCTGTCGCTCCAGGGCGACCACGCTCTCGCCGGTGGCGCTGAACAGTACCGCCAGCCCCAGCAACAGCAGGATGGACAGCAGCACCAGCAGCACGCTGTCCAGGCGCAGGCTGCGCAGCGCCCACTGACTAACGGACATCTCGCGGCCGGTCACGCTGATCATTCGTCCTCCGGGACATCGATCGTCATGCCCGCCCCCTCCAGCAGGTAGGCGTCCAGGACCTCGCGGGCCACCGGCGCCGCCACCCGGCCACCGGAACCGCCGTGTTCCACCAGCACCGCCACCGCGATGCGCGGGTCCTCGGCCGGGGCATATCCGACGAACAGGGCATGGTCCCACAGGCGGCGCGCCAGTTCCTCCTCGTCGTATTCCTCGTCCTCGCCCAGACTGAACACCTGCGAGGTACCGGTCTTGCCGGCGATGGTGTACTCCGGCCGGGTACTTCCGATGCTACCCCAGGCGGTGCCATGACGCGCGTTCACGGCCTCCACCAGCGAGCCATGGATGGCGTCCCAGTGTTTCTCGTCGACCGTTACCGGATCCCGCAGCATGGGCAAGCGATATTCGGGTTCGCCCACTCCGTTGTCCATGGCGCGCAGCAGGTGCGGCTGATAACGCTCGCCACGGGCCGCAAGGGCCGCAGTGAAGTCGGCCATCTGCAGGGGGGTCGACAGCATGTAGCCCTGGCCGATTGCGGTGATCAGGGTCTCGCCGGGAAACCACACCTGGTCATGCGTGGCCCGTTTCCAGTTGCGGCTGGGCAGGATGCCTGGGCGCTCCCCGGTGGAATCGATCCCGGTCCGCTGCCCGATCCCGAAGGCCCCCAGAATCGGGACCATGCGGTCGATCCCCATGGTGTGGGCCAGGTCGTAGAAATAGACGTCCGACGACACCGCGATGGCGCGCGACATGTCCACGCGACCATGCCCCTCGCGACGCCAGTCGCGATAGCGCCGCTCATGCCCCGGGAGCTGGAAATACCCGCGGGCGAACATCTCGCGCTCGGCGGTGGTCACCTCTTCGTCCAGGGCCGCCAGACCCACCAGCGGCTTGATCGTCGAACCCGGCGGGTACTGGCCACTCAGGGCGCGGTTGAACAGGGGCCGGCGATAGTCGTCACGCACCGCGGCAAAGTCGGCCTGCGAGATCCCGTGGACGAACGACTCGGGATCAAAACCGGGGGCGCTGACCAGCGCAAGCACCTCGCCATTATTCGGATCCACGGCCACGATGGCCCCGTCCCGCCCGGCCAACGCCCGATAGGCCGCCTGCTGCAGGTTGACGTCGAGGGTCAAGGTCAGGTCCGTGCCCGGTTGCGGCGGGGTCACCGAGAGTTCGCGGATCACGCGCCCCTGGGCGTTCACCTCCACCTGGCGATAGCCCGGCCGCCCGTGCAGCAGATCCTCGTAGTAGCGCTCGACGCCGCTCTTGCCGATATGCGAAGTGCCGGCATAGGCACGCCCGTCGACCCGCTGCAGGTCATGCTGATTGATGCGCCCGACATAGCCGACCGCATGCGAGAACTTGGACCCCAGCGGATAGAACCGCAGCGGCCGCGCCTCGATCTCCACCCCGGGCAGCTCGTGGCGCGAAACCGCAATCCGCGCCACCGTCTCGTCGTCCAGGCCGGCCTTCAGCAACACCGGCTGGAACGGCCGCCGCTGACGCACCCCGCGCTGGAACCGCTCGACGTCCGCCTCGCTTAGCTCCACGTAACCGCGCAGGCGAGCGAGCAGGGAATCGAGATCGCCGGCCTGCTCGACCGTGACCTCCAGTTGATAGGAGGCGCGATTGCCCGCCAGAAGCACGCCATTACGGTCGCGGATCACCCCTCGAGTGGGGGCAATCGGTTCCACCCGTAGGCGGTTGTTCTCCGAGAGCGTGGTGAAGTGCGTGTGCGCACCGACCTGCAGGCCCGAAAGCCGCCAGCCCAGTGCCAGCAGAATGACCGCCAGGATCACCAGCGCCAGCAGGATGCGCACGGCAAAGCGTTCGCGGTCCTGCTGTTCCTCGCCGTAGGCGTCGCGTTCGGCCATTTCAGGGGGTCACGGGGCCGTGACCCCCACTGACCACCGCCCACGCAAAGACCGGACCGCCCCAAGGGGGTGGCCCGGCGCTGGCCTCGCGCTGCATGCAGCGGGTGGCGACGTCAGATCTTGCTCTTCTGGAAACGCTTGTAGCTGGCAACAATCTCCGCCTTGGCCGCCTCGGCGTCCGCCCAGCCCTCGACCTTGACCCACTTGCCCTTCTCCAGCTCCTTGTAGTGCTCGAAGAAATGCTTGATCGAGTCCAGCAGTTCCTGACCCACGTCCTCCGGCCCCTGATACTTTTCGTACTGCGGATGCAGTTTGGTCACCGGCACGGCCAGGATCTTGGCGTCCACACCCGCCTCGTCGGTCATCTGCAACACGCCGATCGGACGCGAACGCACCACCGAACCCGGCATCAGCGGCACCGGGGTGACCACCAGCACATCCACCGGATCGCCGTCTTCCGACAGGGTGTGCGGAACAAACCCGTAGTTGCACGGATAGAACATCGCGACCGTCATGAAGCGATCAACCATCAGGGCCCCGCTGTCCTTGTCGATCTCGTATTTGACGGGCTGCCCGTGGGCGGGGATCTCGATCACGACGTTGACGTCATTGGGGAGATCCTTGCCGGCTTCGATCTGGTTCATGTCCATGCTTGCTTCCCAAAAGTTGGTTTGGCTAGCCGGGCATTATACAGGGGACACGCACCTCAAGGGCACCCGGCCAGCGGCCCCAACGGTTGCGGGCAAGCACCTTCAGGCGGTATAAGACCGCGCTCGGGAAACGGTTTGCGTCTTCAGTGACCAGCCCCGTTTCGCCACCGCCATTCACCGTGCCGCCCCCGTTCCCGGCTAGTCCTGCGGTTCGGCGCGGCACCCGGCAGGAGTCAGCTATGCGTATCGTCCTGATGGGCGCCCCCGGTTCCGGCAAGGGCACCCAGGCCAAGAAGATGGTCGCCACCTTCGGCATCCCCCAGATCTCCACCGGCGACCTGCTGCGTGCCGCCGTCGCCGCCGAGACAGAACTCGGCAAGCAGGCCAAGAGCGCGATGGATGCCGGCCAACTGGTCCCCGACGACCTGGTGCTGGGGCTGATCCGCGATCGCCTGCAGGAACCCGATGCGCAGAAGGGGTTCATCCTCGACGGCTTCCCGCGCAACGTCGCCCAGGCCGAGGCCCTGGATACCATGCTGGCCGACATCGAGTCGCCGCTCGACCGCGCGATCCAGATCGACGTCCCGTTCGAGGAACTCAAGCAGCGCCTGACCGGGCGTGTCTCCTGCGGCGACTGTGGCGCAGTGTTCAACACCCATACCTTCCCGCCACAAAAGGAAGGCGTGTGCGACCTGTGCGGCGGTGACCTGGTCCACCGCGCGGACGACAACGAAGAGACCGTGGTCAACCGCCTCAAGGTCTACGAGGAGCAGACCCAGCCGCTGATCGAGTACTACGACGGTCATGGCCTGCTCAAGCACATCAACGGCACCCGCGACATCGAGCTGATCTTCGACGAGATCCGCCAGCTGCTGTCCTGAATTCGGGATGAGCCGACGGCCCGCCAGCTCCGCGCCTCGCCGTCACCCGATCGCGCGGCAGGTCGCGGTGAGCCTGGGCTTGGCGGCCGCCGGCCTGATCCCCGTAACCGTTCCCGCCGACGACCGCCCGTCGGGATGCGCGTTTGCCCCGGGGATCGAATGGCCCGAGCTGCGTACCCTCGAGGGCGGCCTGACCGAGATTGACGCCGATCACGTCCGCCGTGATGGCGAACGCATCTCGGCCACGGGCAACGTGCGCCTGTTCGAGGCCGGGCGACGCCTGGATACCGACTTCCTCGAATACGACCGCGCCTCCGGCACTGCGCGCACCGAGGGCGACACCCGGCTGTTCGACGGCGACCTGCTGCTGCACACCGAGGGCGGCGAATATCGTCTGGACGCGGAGACCGGCGAGTTCCGCCGAATCGATTTCCTGGTGCAGTCCATCCCGGCACGCGGTAGCGCCGAACGCGGCGTTCAGCATGCCCCGCACCTCCACGACTTCGAGGACGCCGAATACACCACCTGCCCGGTGGGCAACGACTCCTGGTGGCTGCGCACCGGCGACCTGGAGCTCGACCGCGAAAGCGGCGTCGGCGTGGCCCGCAACGCGACGATCCGTTTCAAGGGTGTGCCCATCGCCTACACCCCGTACATCAACTTCCCACTGGATGATCGCCGCAAGAGTGGCTTCCTGCTGCCCAGTGCGGGTACCGGCGGGCGCACCGGGTTCGATCTCGCGACGCCCTGGTACTGGAACATCGCGCCCAACTACGACGCGACCTTCACCCCGCGCATCATGGCCGACCGCGGGGTAATGCTGGGCACCGAGTTCCGCTATCTGCAGCCCCGGCACAATGGTGTGCTTGACGTCCGCTACCTGCCGGATGACCGCGAGACCGGCGAAGACCGCCACTTCGCCCAGTGGCGCCATCAGACCCGGATCACCTCCAACCTGAACCTGCGCCTCGACGTCGCGGATGTCTCCGATCGGGAATACTTCTTCGATTTCGGCAACTCCGACCGCTACGCCGGTTCCACGCCCTATCTGCGGCGCTCCGCCGACCTGACCTGGAACCAGCCGGCCTATCGCCTGCGCACGCGTATCGAGGACTACCAGATCGTCGACCCCGAGCTGAGTGCCGCCGGCGAGCCCTACCAGCGCCTGCCGCAGATCACCCTGGAGGCGGGGGAATACCTGGGCCACGGCCTGTCCTGGGACCTCGACACCGAACTGGTGCGTTTCGAGCGCAGTGAAGATCAGTCCGGGCGCCCGCTGGGCACCCGGCTCGACCTGAACCCCGAGGTGCGCTGGCGCCATGACACCGGCGGCTTCTTCTTCGAACCCGCCTTCGGGGTCCGTCACACCCGCTACGAGCTGGACCGCCGCGGCCGGACCGGTCCGGAATCGATCAGCCGCACCGTGCCGCGCGCCTCCATCGACACCGGACTGATCTTCGAACGTCCGATCGCGGACGGCCAGCGCCTGCAGACCCTGGAACCGCGCATCTTCTACGGCTACGTGCCCTACCGCGACCAGAATGACATCCCGATCTTCGATACCGGCGAGGCCGACTTCAGCTTCGACAACCTGTTCAGCCTGGACCGCTTCGTCGGCGCCGACCGGGTGGGCGACACCCATCAGGTCACCACGGCCCTGACCACGCGCATCTTCGACCAGCAGACCGGGCGCGAACGCCTGAGCCTGTCTGCCGGGCAGATCCACTATCTGGAAGACCGCGAGGTCCGCCGGCGCTCGGGAGATGACCCACTATCCGAGTCACGCTCCGATCTCGCGCTGGAAGGCCGGGTCCGCATCGGCGATGCATGGGACGGCCGCGGATCCATCCTCTACAACCAGGATGCCGGCGAGACCACCCTGGCGGCGGTCTCGGTCGGCTACAGCCCGCGCGAACGCGCCCGGATCAACGTGGGCTACCGCCAGCGCGAGGCCGGCGCCCGCTCCATCGACCAGACCGATGTCTCCGTGATGTGGCCGGTCACCGAGCGCATCGACGCCATCGGGCGCTGGAACTACAGCCTGCAGGAGGAACGCGATCTCGAACTTCTGGCCGGGCTTCAGTATCGTAGTTGCTGCTATGGTATCCGCGTGGTCGCACGCCGCGCGTACTCCTTCGACGAGACCTACGACAACTCGATCTACTTCCAACTCACGCTGGACGGCCTGGCACGGTTCGATTCCGGCGTGGATTCGCTATTGCGCGAGGGTATTGCCGGATATGACGCACGTCCCTGAACAACGCCGCCGCGGCAAGGCCCGCGCCCTGCTGCCGCTGCTGGCCGCCCTGGTCTACGGCCTCGGCCTGCCGGCGATGGCCCAGACGACCGCGCCCGCGGCCGGCGACCTCTCGCAGGGCGCGGTCCAGGCCCCGGTCACCCCCGGGGCCGCCCGCGACAGCGGGGCCCCGGCCGCCCCCATCACCCCGGAGGGCGACCGCTTCACCGACCGCATCCTGGCCGTGGTGGGCGACGACGTGATCACCCAGCGCGAGCTGGTGGAACGCATGAACCTGATCGCCCAGCAGATGGTCGAGCGCGGCACCCGCCCGCCGGATCAGGACACCCTGGCGCGGCAGGTCATGGAGCGCCTGATCGTCGAGCGCGTGCAGCTGCAGGAAGCCGAGCGCGTCGGCATCAATATCGACGAGATGACCCTGAACCGCGCGATGGAAAACATCGCCCGCGAGAACCGCATGACCCTGCCGCAACTGCGCCAGGCCCTGATGCAGGACGGGGTGGACTTCAACGCCTTTCGCGAACAGATCCGCCACGAACTGACCGTGAACCAGCTGCAGCGCCGCCAGGTCGATCAGCGCATCCGCGTCTCCGACCCGGAGATCGCCGACCTGATCGCCTCCGAGAGCGGCGCGATCGACCGCGGCGTGCGCTACCGCATCGCACAGATCATGGTCCCCCTGCCCCAGGGCGCGGATGCCAGCCAGATCGCCGAGGCACGCGAGAAGGCCGAAGCGCTGCGCCAGCGCGTGCGCGAGGGCGAGGACTTCGCCACCGTCGCGATCAGCGAGTCCCAAGGCCCTCAGGCCCTGGAAGGCGGCGACCTCGGCTGGCGCTCGGCCGGCGAAATCCCCGGCATGTTCGCCCGCGAAGCGGTGCTGATGCGCACAGGCGAGATCAGCGAGGTCCTGCGTTCGCCCGGCGGCTTCCACATCATGAAACTGCTGGACCGCGAGGGCGGCGACCAGACGCGCGTGCAGCAGACCCGCGTGCGCCATATCCTGATCAGCCCGGACCAGGTGCGCAGCGACGAGGACGCCCGCCGCCAGGCGCAGTCGCTATACAACCGCATCCGCGAGGGCGCGAGCTTCGAGGACCTGGCACGCGCCAACTCGGACGACCCCGGCTCGGCCGCCCAGGGCGGCGCCCTCGGCTGGGTCAGCCCGGGCGAACTGGTGCCCGGCTTCGAGGAGGCCATGGACGCCCTGGAACCGGGCGTGGCCAGCGAACCGGTGGAGAGCCAGTTCGGCTGGCACATCATCGAGGTCCTGGAACGCCGCGAGGTCGACACCTCGCGCGAACAGATCCGGGCCCGTGCCCGCGAGATCCTGCAAAACCGCAAGCGCGAGGAAGAACTCGAGTTGTGGCTGCGCCGCCTGCGGGACGAGGCCTATGTCGAATACCGGGTCGACGGCTTCGGCTCCTGATCCGCGCGGGGCCCACGCGGTCCCGCGCCTGGCCCTGACCGCCGGCGACCCCGCCGGCATCGGGCCCGATCTCCTGATCGCAATGGCCCGGCAGCGCGGCCACGCGCAGCGCGTCGCCATCGCCGACCCGGACGTCCTCGAGGCCCGTGCCCGCCAGCTCGGCGAGTCCCTGCGCCTGATCCACTTCGACCCGGAACGCCCGCGCGCGGTCACCCCGGCCCACACCCTGGAGATCCTGCCCGTACCGGTGGCAACCCCGGTGGTCGCCGGCACCCTGGACCCGGCCAACGCCGAGCACGTGCTGGCCTTGCTGGCCACGGCCGCCACCGGCTGCCTCGACGGCACCTTCGAGGCAATGGTCACCGGTCCGGTGCACAAGGGCGTAATCAACCGCGCCGGGATCGCCTTTAGTGGTCACACAGAGTGGCTTGCCGAGCGCGCCGGCGCCCCGATGCCGGTGATGATGCTGGCCACCGAGGGCCTGCGGGTCGCGCTGGTCACCACCCACCTGCCACTGCGCGCGGTCCCCGACGCCATCAGCGCAGACCGCCTGGAGGCCGTGACCCGCGTCCTGCATCACGACCTGCAGCGCGACTTCGGTATCGCCGACCCGGTGATCGCCGTCTGCGGGCTGAACCCGCATGCCGGCGAGGATGGCGTCCTCGGACGCGAGGAGATCGAGATCATCACCCCCACCCTGGACCGCCTGCGGGAAGCCGGCATGCGTCTGCGCGGGCCACTCCCGGCCGACACCGCATTCACCCCGCGCGCCCTGCACGGCGTCGACGCCGTGCTCGCCATGTACCACGACCAGGGGCTTCCGGTCCTCAAGCACTCCGGCTTCGGCAGCGCCATCAATGTCACCCTGGGCCTGCCCTTCATCCGCACCTCGGTGGACCACGGCACGGCACTGGATCTGGCCGGCACCGGGCGCGCCGAGGTCGGCAGCTTCCAGGCCGCCGAACGCCTGGCCGAAACCCTCGCGGCGCGAGCCGCCGCACGCCGGAGCACCCCCAGGGCATGACCCGAATCAAGACCTCGTCGCCGATCCGCAAGCGTTTCGGCCAGAACTTCCTCCACGATGCCGGCATCCTCGCGCGCATCGTCGCGGCGATCGCCCCGCAACCCGGCGATGCCGTGCTGGAGATCGGTCCTGGCCGTGGCGCCCTGACGGCCGCCCTGCTGGAGCGCCTGGAGCATCTGGTCGCGGTGGAGATCGACCGCGACCTGGCGGCCGGCCTGCGCGCCGGCTTCCCCCCAGAACGCCTGGACCTGCACGTGGGCGACGCCCTGCATATGCAGCTATCCGACCTCGGCGCGTTGCCCGAGCGGGGCTGGCGTGTGGTCGGCAATCTGCCCTATAACATCTCCACCCCGTTGATGTTCCACCTGCTGGATCAGGTCGGCGCCATCCGCGACATGCACTTCCTGCTGCAACGCGAGGTCGTGGAGCGCATGACTGCCGCCCCCGGCAGCAAGCGCTACGGGCGCCTGACGGTGATGCTGGCCGCCCGCGCCGAGGCGACCGCCCTGTTCACCGTGCCCCCCGAGGCCTTCCACCCCCCACCCAAGGTCTACTCCAGCGTCGTGCGCATCACGCCCCTGGCCGAACCGCGCGTCGCGCCGACGCTGTACCCAACCTTCGCGCGGGTGGTCAACCAGGCATTCTCCAGCCGCCGCAAGACCCTGCGCCGCGGTCTCTCCGGCCTGGCCGAGATCGCCGACCTCGAGGCCGCCGGCCTGGATCCGGGCGAGCGCCCGGAGAACATCGACATCACCGGCTTCGAAGCCCTGGCTCGACGCCTCCACCCCGCCACCCCCTGAACAGCCGGCGGCCGCGATCCGCTACCATGGGTCCATGGACCTGATCGTTGCTGATGTTGGCGGGACCAATACCCGCGTTGCCCGCGCCCACCGCGATGCGGACGGGTGGTCTTTGCACGAGGGCGAGCGCTACCGCAGCCGCGAACACCCCGACCTGGCCAGCATCCTCGAACGCTGGCGCACCGAGGTTGCGACAGTGGATACCTTTGCTGCGGCGGGTCTGGCGGTGGCCGGCCCCGTGCATCACGGCCGGGCGCGCGTCACGAACCTGCCCTGGCCAGCGCTGGACACCACCACGCTCGCGGATCACCTGGGGCTGCCCGTCACTCTGTTGAATGACTTTGCCGCCATCGGCGCGAGCCTCGACGCCCTGCAGCCACAGGACTATGAAACCCTGCAGGAAGGAGCGCACGATCCCGCCGGCCTGCGTCTGGTCGCGGGCGCCGGTACCGGGCTCGGCACCTGTCTGGTGGGCCCGCCCGGCGCCGCCACCATCTTTCCCGGCGAGGGCGGCCACGCGCGCTTCTCGCCCAGCGGGGCGGAGGAGGCCGCACTGGGCGATTTCGTAGCCCGCGAACTGGGATACTGCACACGCGAGCATCTGCTCAGCGGTCGCGGAATCGCCCGCATCGGGCATTTCGAGCTTGACCGCCAGCCTGACCCCGAATTGGCACAGGCCCTGGAGACCGCCGAACCCGCCGCGGCGATTGGCGAACTGGCGCTCGCCGGGCACCCCGCGGCTCAAGCCGTCATCGATCGCTTCGTCGGCGTCTACGCCGGGCAACTGGCGGACATGGCCCTGACCGCGCTCCCCAGCGGGGGGGTCTTCCTGGCCGGTGGCATCGCCCCGCGCTGGCTCGAGGCATTCCGCGGACCACGCTTTCGTAGCACCTTCCGTAATCGCCCACCGATGACCCACTTGCTTGAGCAATTGCCCGTGGCCCTTATCATGCACCCCGAACCGGGCCTGCTCGGCGCTGCCGTTTACGCCAGCCGGTCCGTGAAACCCTGACGCCGGGCCTGCCCCGCGCACGGGCGTTTCCCGCTCACGAATCTGGAGCCGCAACCGCATGAACCAGCCCCAAGAGCACGACACCGAAGCCCACACCATCGAGATCGAGGTCTCCACTGCCTATGTGGAAGACCAGTCGGAACCCGATGACGACCGCTATGTCTTCGCCTATCACGTGGTGATCCGCAACGCGGGGGCGCTGACCGTGCAACTGCTCAACCGCCACTGGATCATCCGCGATGGCCGCGACCAGACGCAGGAGGTACGCGGCGAGGGCGTGATCGGGGAACAGCCCAGCATCGAGCCCGGTGACAGTTTCGAGTACACCAGTGGCACGGTGATCGAGACCCCGGTGGGCACCATGGAAGGCAGCTACGGCATGCGCGACGAACGCGGCAACACCTTCGACGCGCCGATCCCGCCGTTCACGCTATCCGTCCCGCGCACGCTGCACTAGGCCGGCCCGATGGCCCTCTACGCAGTCGGCGACCTCCAGGGCTGCCTGGCCCCGCTGGAACGCCTGCTGGAGCAGGTGCGCTTCGACCCGGCGGCCGACCATCTATGGCTGGTCGGCGACCTGGTCAACCGTGGCCCGGACTCGCTCGGCTGCCTGCGCCGGGTCCGGGCGCTGGGGGATGCCGCGACCGCGGTACTGGGCAACCACGACCTGCACCTGCTGGCCACTGCGGAAGGCGTGCGCTCCCCCGGCGGCAAGGACACCCTGCGCCCGGTGCTGGACGCCCCGGACGCCGCCGACCTGCTGGACTGGCTGGCGCGGCGCCCGCTCCTGCATTCCGACGCGTCCAGCGGCTGGACCCTGGTGCATGCGGGCCTCCCGCCGGCCTGGGACCCGGACACAGCGCAGACCGAGGCACGGCGCGTGGAGGCCGATCTACGCGACCCCGCCCGCCGTCAGGCGCTGTTCGAGGTCATGTACGGCGATGAACCGACGCTGTGGAGCCCCGATCTCGACGGCTACGACCGCTCCCGCTACACCATCAACGCCTTCACCCGCATGCGCTACATCACCGCCGACGGTGCGCTGGAATTCGCCGGCAACGGCCCGCCGGAAGAGGCCCCATCCGGCCTCACCCCCTGGTTCCAGGTACCCGGCCGCGCGGCCGCCGGCCACCCGATCGTGTTCGGCCACTGGGCCGCCCTCGGACATCGCGTCGGGCCGGACTGGCTGGCCCTGGACAGCGGCTGCGTCTGGGGCAACCGCATGACCCTCGCCCGCCTCGACAACACCGACGTCGATCCCGCCCGAGTGACCACCTGGCAGACACCCTGCCCCACCTGACCCGGCCGCTACCGCGCAGCACCTTCCAGGCACCCGCCTACCATCCGGCCGCATATGCCATGTTGTGGCTGGCCATGGTTCATCGCTCGGTGTTTACGGTGGCTTCGGTCCGCATACTGCCGTGCGCTGTCTCGCCAGCGCGCCGCGAGGTACTTCTTTGCTCGTGCAAAGAAGTACCCAAGAAACACGCCCGACTGCCGCGACCCCGGCCCGCTGCGCGGGCCGGGGTTTCCCTCGCTCCGAGGCTTTTCGCGGGCGGCGCTGAACTCGCTGCGCCTTCGGCTCCGCTCAGACATCCAGCGCCTTGAATCCCGCGAAAAGCCTCTCCACTCGGCGCGACGACAACGGGGAGATAGGCCAAGACAACGGCTACCCCAGCGTTCCTGCCAGTAGATGATGGCTAGGTCTTCGAGCATCTTCGGCACGCTCGGCCTTTGGCCGTTGCGTGCCGCACCCGCGGAGCGGGTGCCGGGCCCTTCGAGCGGCGATGCCTGTTGTCGTTCCATGGCGCCGGAATACCTGCTGTTTTGACCTTCCCCTCCCGTATGGAGCCCCTCGCGGAGGGCGTGATGGGCCGGGAGAAGGCGCTGGATGTCTGAGCGAAGCGCAGCGTAGCGAGTTCAGCGCCGCCGGCCCAGCGCGTCCGGAGCGAGGTTCCCGGGCGGAATCCTGGGGCCCTTCTTTGGGTACTTTCTTGGGCAAGCAAGAAAGTACCTCGCGGTGCGCTCGCGAAAGAGCGCCTGGCAGGCGGCCGGACGAAGGCACGTAAACACCGGAGGACGGCCCAGGGCCCGCCTAGAACATGCCACCCCCTAAGGAAACGCGCGGTCAGCGCAGGAAGAGGGAGTAGGCCGGATTCCCGGTCTCCTCGTGCCATGGATACCCGACCTCCTTCAGAAACTCGCGGAACCGCGCCCGATCCTCGGCGGGGATCTGCATGCCGACCAGCACGCGGCCATAGGCGGCACCATGGTTGCGATAGTGGAACAGGCTGATGTTCCAGGTCTGGCCCATGTGCGTCAGGAAATTCAGCAGCGCGCCGGGGCGCTCCGGGAACTCGAAGCGGTAGATCCGTTCGTTGCGGACCTCGCCACCGTGGCCGCCGACCATGTGCCGGAGGTGGAGCTTGGCCACCTCGTTCTCGGTCATGTCCAGAACGTCGTAACCCGCCTCCTCCAGGGCCGCCAGGATTTCCTGGCGCTCGGGGTCGCCCCCCTCCAGTTTGATACCGGCAAAGACCTGGGCCTTCTCGTCATCCGCGTAGCGGTAGTTGAATTCGGTGACCCCGCGCTTACCGATGGCCTGACAGAACTGACGAAAGCTACCTGGACGCTCGGGGATGGTGACCGCAAACAGGGCCTCGCGATGCTCGCCGATCTCGGCGCGCTCGGCCACGTGGCGCAAGCGATCGAAGTTGATATTGGCCCCGCTGAGTACCGCCGCCAGGTTCGCGCCCTGCAGGCCCTCGCGCTGGATGTACTGCTTCATCCCGGCCACCGCGAGGGCCCCGGCCGGCTCGGCCACCACGCGGGTGTCATCGAAGATGTCCTTGATGGCCGCGCAAATGGAGTCGGTGTCCACGAGGAGGACCTCGTCGATCAGGTCGCGGCACAGGCGGAAGGTCTCCTTGCCGACCTGACGCACGGCCGCGCCGTCGGCAAAGATCCCGACCTGTTTGAGGGTGACCCGGCGGTTCTGTTGCAGCGCCTTGTACATCGAGGGCGCATCGTCCGGCTCCACGCCGATGACCTTGATCTCCGGACGCAGGCGCTTGATGTAGGCCGCCATGCCGGCCGCCAGGCCACCGCCACCGATGCAGACAAACACCGCGTCCAGATGACCCGGGTGCTGGCGCAATAGCTCCATCGCCACCGTGCCCTGCCCGGCGATCACGTCGGGATCGTCGAACGGATGGATGAAGGTGTAGCCGTGTTTCTGTTCCAGTTCGCGGGCGTGGGCGGCCGCCTCGTCGAAGGAGTCGCCGTGCAGCACAGCCTTGCCACCGAACCGGCGCACCGCGTCGATCTTGATCGACGGCGTGGTCACCGGCATTACGATCACGGCCTTGATGCCGAGGTGACTGGCCCCCAGCGCAACGCCCTGCGCATGGTTGCCGGCGGAGGCGGCCACCACGCCCTTTGCGCGCTGTTCCGGGGTTAGCTGGGCGATCTTGTTGTAGGCGCCGCGCAGCTTGAACGAGAAGACCGGCTGCAGATCTTCGCGCTTCAGCCACAACGTGGAGCCAAGGCGCTCCGACAGATTCGGCATCGGGTCCAGTGGCGTCTCGCGCGCGACATCGTAGACGCGTGCCGTCAGGATCTTCTCGAGATAGGGGAATTTCATGGCCCAAACGATAGCATGCGAGGCCTTAACGCTTCCGCTTGTCCCGGGGACGGAGCAGTCGGTATCCTCAATGGGTTACGGACAGAATATTCGGGAGACGGTGATGAATCAGGACGAAATGAAAAAGGCGGTCGCCGAGGCGGCGCTGGAACGGATCGAGAGCGGCTGGATCGTGGGTGTGGGCACCGGTTCCACCGCGAACTACTTTATTGACGCCCTGGCCGGCATCAAGGGCAAGATCGATGGCGCCGTGGCCTCCAGCGAGGCCAGCGCCGAGCGCCTGCGCGGCCACGGTATCGAGGTACTGGACCTGAACTCCGCCGGTCCGCTGCCGATCTACGTCGACGGGGCCGACGAGGCGACCCGGCATCTGCACCTGACCAAGGGCGGCGGCGGCGCGCTGACCCGCGAAAAGATCGTCGCGGCGGCGTCGAAGACCTTCGTCTGCGTGGTCGACGAGACCAAGGTCGTCGATTATCTCGGCGCCTTCCCGCTACCGATCGAGGTCATCCCGATGGCGCGCAGCCACGTGGCCCGCGCCCTGTCGAAGCTGGGCGGCAACCCGGAACTGCGCGAGGGCTTCAAGACCGACAACGGCAACGTGATTCTCGACGTGCACAACCTGCGCATCATGAACCCGGTTGAGCTCGAATCCGAGCTGGACCATATCGCCGGCGTCGTGACCAACGGACTGTTCGCCCGCCGTTCGGCGGATGTCATGCTGGTGGGCTCCGCCTCGGGCGTCGAGGAGATGACCGCCGGTTAAGCGGATCGAGTCCGCCACGGTGAACGCGACGGGCAAATGGCTGATCATCATCGGCGGGCTGATCGTCCTGATCGGTCTGCTGTGGCCGTGGCTCGGAAAAATCCCCTGGGGCCGGCTCCCGGGTGACATCGTGATCGAACGCGAGAACGCCCGCTTCTACTTCCCGCTCACCACGATGATCATCGTCAGCGTGGGGATCACGATCCTCCTGGCGCTGTTTCGTCGCTGATACCGCTCCAAAAAAAGGCCGGGATCATACGATCCCGGCCTTTTTAACGTGGGCAAGCGGTGAGACGGACAATCAGCGCGTCATCACCTCGTCGTAGAACTGCTGCAGGCCGCCTTCCAGGAAGTGGTAGTTCTCGATGCCGCGTTCCTCCAGGTGATACTGCAACCAGCGCACCTGCTGACCGTTCTGGTCGAAGATCAACAGCGCATCACCATCCCTGTTGGCCTGGCCGAGGATGCGGTTAAGCGTATCGATGTTCTCCAACGGGGCCGACATCTCGCGCCCGGCAAACAGCGAGATCTCGTCACGCTCCTCGTTGCCGCGCACGTCCAGCACCACCGCATTGTCGTCGTTGCGAACACGACGGGCGAAGGTGTCGGCATCCAGCAACCGCGCCTCGAAGGCCTCGTCCGTGATGAGTTGGGTCTCGGGGTCCTCGATCGGCTCGCCGCGGAGCATGGCCAGCCCCGGGTAGCGGTCTGCCCAGTCCGCGACACCGGCGTCATAGGCCTGGGTCGGGCCGAGCCCGGCCGCGTTGGCCCGCGCGGCAGCGCGATAGGACATGTAGCTCTCGCGCCCGTTGCAGTAGAACACCAGGGGCCCGCCATGCTGCTCTTCCAGGGCCCGTACCTGATCCTCAAAATCCGGGGCGCCCAGCGGTACATGATGGGCCCCCTCGATGTGCAGGATGTCGTATTCCAGACGCGGGCGGACATCGATCACCGTGGAGCGCGACAACTGGCCCCGCAGATCGAACAGGTCCACGGCATCCACGCCGAATCGCTCGTAAAGACTGCGGCCGGGGAATTCGACAAAGGCCTGGGCACTGGCCACGACGGGGGCCGCCGCCAGCCCGAAACAAAGGGCCATGACGGCGAGACGGGGACTCAAAGAGCGAAAGGTCATGCGAACTCCCTTGCATGGACGGGTGGACATGCCGCATACACTGCCGCGGCCTTGACGGGCATTGCGTACGCCCGATGGGGCGACGCGACGTGACGATCCTTTATTCCGTCGCGACCGCCCGGTGCCCCCGATTGTAGCCAACCCGGGCGGGCCATGTGCAGCACCCGCTTGTGCCGGCTCCAAGCCCTACAGCAGGACCTTCTCGATCCCACCCTCGCGGGCCCGTTCGATGAAGGCCTTCTGCCAGCCATCGCCCATCAGACGGTTGGCCATCTCCACCACGATGTAGTCGGTATCCATCCCGGTATCCTCGCGATAGCGCTCCAGGCCCTGCTGGCAAGCCGGGCAGGAGGTCAGCATCTTCACGTTGCCGTCCTTCGCCTTCTCCTCTCCGGTCAGCTCCTTGATGCCCTTGTGCAGCTCTTCCTGCTTGCGGAAGCGCACCTGGGTGGCGATATCCGGACGGCTGATCGCAAAGGTCCCGGCCTCGCCACAGCAACGGTCGGACTGCAGGACCTCCTGACCCAGCAGCTTGGCCGCGACGTCGGTCGGCTTGTGCGACTTCATCGGCGAATGGCAGGGATCGTGGTACATGTACTGCACGCCCTCGAGCCCCTCGAGATGGACGCCCTTCTCCATCAGGTACTCGTGGATGTCCAGCAACCGGCAACCCGGGAAGATCCGCTCGAACTCGTATTTCAGGAGCTGATCCATGCAGGTGCCACAGGACACCACGACGGTCTTGATGTCGAGGTAGTTGAGCGTGGTCGCGAGGCGATGGAACAGTACCCGGTTCTCGGTACTGATCTGCTGGCCCTTCTCGAAATCGCCACCGGCATTCTGCGGATACCCGCAGCACAGGTAGCCCGGCGGCAGCACGGTCTGCGCGCCGACGTCGTAGAGCATGGCGAGCGTAGCCAGACCCACCTGACTGAACAGGCGCTCGGAACCGCACCCGGGAAAGTAGAACACCGCATCCGAATCCAGATCGGTCTTCACCGGGTCGCGCAGGATCGGCACGTAGCGCGAATCCTCCAGTCCCAGCATCTGGCGGGTGGTCTGGCTCGGCAGCCCGGCGGGCATCGGCTTTTTCACGAAGTGCACAACCTGCTCGTGCATCGGTGCCTTGCCGGTGGTCGAGCGCGGGGTCTTGCCCTCCCCGGTCAGGTTCAGCTTCTTGAATGCGAAATGCCCCAGGCGCTGGGCGGCGTAGCCCATCTGGATCGCGCCCTTGCGGATGCCCTTGATGGTGGCCGGGTCCTTCGCGTTGAGGAAGGCCATGGACATCATCGTCGCCGGCGTCGCCTTGCGCTTGCCCTTCTTGTTCAGGATCGAACGCATGTGCATGGTCACGTCGCCAAAGTCGATGTCGACCGGGCACGGATTCAGGCACTTGTGGCAGATCGTGCAGTGATCCGCGACGTCGTTCATCTCCTCGAAGTGATTCAGCGACAGCCCGCGCCGGGTCTGCTCCTCGTAGAGGAACGCCTCGACGATCAACCCGGTCGCCAGGATCTTGTTGCGCGGCGAGTACAGCAGATTGGCGCGCGGGACGTGCGTGTTGCACACCGGCTTGCACTTGCCGCAACGCAGGCAGTCCTTGATCTCGTCGTTGAGATCGCCCAGCTCGCTTTGTTCAAGGATCAACGCCTCCTGCTTGACCAGGCGCAGCGACGGCGTATAGGCATTGGACAACCCGGAGCCCACCAGCAGCTTGCCGGCGTTGAACACGCCATTCGGGTCGACGTCCTTCTTGTACTTCGCGAACGACTCGATGCGTTCGGGCTCGAGATACTGCATCTTGGTCAGCCCGATCCCGTGCTCGCCGGAGATCACCCCATTGAGCTCGCGTGCCAGGCGCATCACTTCATCCACCAGGCGCTCGGCCTGGTGCATCATCTGGTAATCATTGGAATTGACCGGGATGTTGGTGTGCACGTTGCCATCGCCCGCGTGCATGTGCAGGGCGATGAACAGGCGGCTGGTCAGTACCCGGTCGTGGATCGCGGTCAGCCGCTTGCGCACCGGCTCCAGCTGGTGCCCGCCAAAGATCTCGAACAGCGGGCGCTCGACCTCGGCGCGGTAGGAGATGCGCAGGCTGCGCCGCAGCAGCACATTGATCAGCTTGTCATGGTCGCGCAAGTCCGCACGAGCGGGCTCGTCCAGCAGCTCGTCACATTCCGAGGCCTGGGTGAAGAAGTTGTCCGAGATTGCCTCCCAGCGCTTCTTCACCGTCTCCAGGACCTCCACCGCACGCTCGCGCTTGGCCTCGAACCACTGCTGGCCCTCGCCACCGGTGTCGTCCAGCAACTCGCGCAGCTCCGGATGGTCACCGCGCATGCACTCCTGCATCTCGTCGACCATTCGGAGCTTGTTCGTCAGCGACTCGCGCACGTTCAGGGTCTCGATCCCCTCGGTGTACTCCGCCAGGCGCTCCAGCGGGATCACCACGTCCTCGTTGATCTTGAACGCGTTGGTGTGGTGAGCAATCGCCGCGGTGCGGGCGCGATCCGCCCAGAAGCGCTTGCGCGCCTCGGGGCTGACCGCAACGAAACCCTCGCCATTGCGGGCGTTCGCCGCGCGCACCATCCTGGCCGCCAGCTTGCCCAGGGCATCCTCGTTGTCGGAGACAATGTCGGCGACCAGGACCATCTTCGGCAGGTCACCACGGGCGCCCTTCGGGGTGTACTTCACCGCGCGCACGTAGCGCTCGTCGAGGTGCTCCAGGCCCGCCAGCAGGACTTCGTCCTCGGCGTCCACCGCATCCTTGATCTCGACGATCGCCGGCACGGCCTGGTGCAGATCGGTCCCGTAGAACTCCAGACACACGGTGCGGATGTTGTCCGGCATCCGATGCAGGATGAACTCGGCCGACGTAATCAGACCGTCGCAGCCTTCCTTCTGGATACCCGGCACGCCCATCAGGGTCTTGTCGGTCACGTCCTTGCCCAGCCCCAGCTTGCGGAAGCTCTGTCCCGGCATCTCCAGGATCTCGGGCTCGCCCTTCGGGGTCTTGCCGTCCGGGTGATAGCGGCTCACACGGAAGCGCACGATCTCGGCGTCGTGGATCTTGCCGAGGTTGTGGTCGAGGCGCTCGACATACATCCACTCCGCCTCGGGGGTCACCATGGTCCAGGCGGCCAGGTTGTCCAGCGCGGTACCCCACAGCACGGCCTTCTTGCCGCCAGCGTTCATCGCGACGTTGCCGCCGATGGTGGAGGCGTCCTGCGAGGTCGGATCCACCGCGAACACCAGACCGTTGCGATCGGCCAGCTCGGAGACGCGCTTGGTGACCACACCGGCCTCCACGCGCACCACCGGGACATCACGCTCCACGCCCGGCAGGGGTCGGCGCTCGACCTCGCCCAGGCCTTCCAGCTTCTCGGTGTTGATGACCGCCGAGCGCTTGGACAGCGGGACGGCACTACCGGTGTAGCCGGTGCCACCGCCACGCGGGATCACCGTCAGGCCGAGCTCGATGCAGGCCGCGACCAGCGGGCCCATCTCTTCCTCGGAATCCGGGGTGAGCACCACGAACGGGAGCTCCACACGCCAGTCGGTCGCATCGGTCACGTGGGAGACCCGCGCCAGGCCGCCGAACTGGATGTTGTCCTTGTGCGTCAGGGCCTTCATGCGCTTGCGCACCTGATCGCGCAGCGCGGCGGTATCGGTGAACTCCTGCGCAAAGGCAGACACTGCCGCCTGCGCGCGCTGGCCCAGCTTGAGCGCCTTCTCGTTGCCGTCAGCCCGGGCCGTGATCTGGCCCAGACGATGCTGCATGGCATCAATCAGCGCCTTGCGGCGCTTCTTGTCCTCCAGCAGATCATCCTGGATGTACGGGTTTCGGGTGACCACCCACATGTCGCCCAGAACCTCGAACAGCATGCGCGCAGACACACCCGTCCGACGCTCCCCACGCAACTCATTGAGGAGGTCCCAGGTATCGGAACCCAGGAAACGGATAACGATTTCGCGGTCGGAGAATGAGGTGTAGTTATAGGGTATTTCTCGGACGCGTTCGGCGGTCATTGAGGCGTAGCCCCCCGATCAGAATGTGGCCAAAGAGTAACGGGTCCGCACGCCCTGCGCACGAAGTCGCACTGTTGGTCCATGCTTTTGGGCACCAAACTATCGGTGACGGGGACCTTTACGTCGCCAGGGCGGCGCTGATCGATTCACGCATCCGCGCTGTGGCCCCTTGAGCATCTCCCTAGAAATACGCCAGCAGGCCCAGCACCCCGATAACAATCAGATAGATCGCGACGATGTAGTTCAGCAGGCGGGGCCGGATCAGGATCAGGATGCCCGCCACCAGGGACAGGATGGCCATGAGCAGGCCCGGTTCAATATTCAGCGTCATTGGCGATCATTCCTTTCGCTTGTGGGATTCAGGGATACATCAAGGACCCGCAACGCACGCACCGACCGGGCTTCCCCTGGGGCCGAGCTCAAAAGAGCTTCTCTTCCATCTCCAGATAGACCGCGTTGGCGTTGCTGCGGTTGGTCTGTTCGAAGGCCGGCAGGTCTTCGTAGTCACTCCAGTCCATCGCGGAGTAGGCCTCGTCGAAGGAATCCATGTTCTCGACCGCCACGGCCATGTGCTCGCGCAGCTTCACCAGGTAGTCGCGGGTGAACCTGACCGCCCGGGCCGCCTGATCGGTCGCCTCGCCATGCCCCGGAATCAGGAACTTCAGGTCCATCTCCATCAACTCTTCCAGGCGCTTGACCCAGTTCTCCGAATCCAGCGCATCGTCGCCCAGAAACGGGATCCGGCCATCGAACACGATGTCGCCGGCGAACACCACGCCGGTCTCCTCCACCACCATGATGATGTCGTCCGGCGAGTGTGCGGGCCCCGCGTGCACGCACCGGAAGGTCTTCCCGCCGAGACGGATGGTGTACTCGTCCTCGAAGAATTCGTCCGGCGGAATGATCTGGGTGTCCTCGTCCACCCATGGGGCCAGCACGCCCCGGCGCTGCTCGAGCCGCGCCACCGCACCGGCGCCTCCCAGATAGTCTCTCGCGCGCGCCTGCCCGATGATCTTGGCATCGGTGTGGTCCGCGAACGCCTGCAGGCCATAGATGTGATCCGCGTGATAATGACCAGCAATCACGTACTTGATCGGCTGGTCGGTCACCTCGCGGATCCGGCGAATCATCTCGAAGCCAAGTGGCGGCGTCCCCAGGGCGTCATATACCACCACGCCCTCGTCGGTCACGACGAACCCCGCATTCGAGGTATGCCCCTCGTTGTCGGGATCCGGAATACCGGAGATCCCGATCATGTACCAGGTGTCCAGACCTTCGACCTCGTGGGCTGTCACATCCACGCTGACCGGCTCGTAGGGATTCTCGGGTACCGACATGGTCAATCCTCTCTTCTCTGGCATTTTGATCGATCCGACCCAGTGCGGCCGGGTTCTGCGGAATTGGACGGAAAAAGGGCGGGAGAATTCCCTGCATTTCCCGATCACTGCCGAGGGATTGTAGCGGAGTCGGGAGCGGGGTTGACGGGATGCCGGGGTCCGGGCGCTTGTGGCTACCGGGGACCGGTCGCCAAGGTCGGCGGTGGCTGGCCATTTAAAGGCAGGGAGACCGGAAGCAGGGTCGGCGTCCACAAATCAGCGGGGCGGTGCCGAAACGTTCTGGCCCGAATCGTTGCCATGGCTGGAGGACCAGGATGATTCGGCGGCTGCGCGCGCGCAGTGCTTCGCTGCGCTTCGCCGAAGCTTCCAGGTTCGAACCCTGGTCCGCTCAAGTATCCATAGAGAAGGGCCCCACGAGGGGGCCCTTCTCTATGTTTGGCTGGGGAACCAGGATTACTCGGCGCTATGCGCCTCGCCCTTCGGGCCAGCGCCGCATACGGCGCTGTTCGGCTCGGCTACGCCTCACCGTCGAACCTTGCAGGTTCTCATCCTGAAATCTTCCAGCCATTCATGAAAAAAGGCCCCACAAGGGGGCCTTCTTCCATGAATGGCTGGGGGACCAGGATTCGAACCTGGGTTGGCGGAGTCAGAGTCCGCAGTCCTACCGCTAGACGATCCCCCAGTAAACCGGGTCGGGTGCAGCCCGAAACTCGACGCGAATTTTAGCGCTTCGAGTACTGGGTTGCACGACGGGCCTTGCGCAGGCCGATCTTCTTGCGCTCCACCTCGCGGGCATCGCGGGTCAGGTGACCACCACGACGCAGCGACGGGCGCATGTCTTCGTTGTACTGCACCAGGGCGCGGGCAATGCCCAGACGGATCGCGCCGGCCTGGCCGTTGCCGCCACCGCCTTCAACGGTCGCGATCACGTCGAAGTTGCCGGTCGACTCGGTCGCCTCCAGCGGCTGGCGTACCACCATGCGCGAGGTCTTGCGGCCGAAGAAGTCGTCCAGCGGCTTCTCGTTAACCGTGATGTTGCCCGTGCCGGGACGCAGGAAGACGCGCGCCGAGGCGGTCTTGCGGCGGCCGGTGCCGTAATACTGATTGATAGCCATTCGGATCGATTCCCTTGCTGATTCTGGCGGCTCAGACTTCGAGCGGCTGCGGCTGCTGGGCCGTGTGCCGGTGTTCGGTACCGGCGTAGACCTTGAGCTTCTTGAACATGGCCCGGCCAAGCGGGTTGCGCGGCAGCATGCCCTTGACGGCAAGCTCCAGCACCTTCTCCGGATGACGCTCGATCATCTGGGTGAAGTTGGCTTCCTTGATGCCACCCGGGTAACCGGAATGGTGGAAGTACTTCTTGTCCATGGCCTTGTTGCCGGAGACGCGGATCTTCTCCGCGTTGATCACGACGATGTAGTCGCCGGTATCGACATGCGGCGTGTACACGGGCTTGTGCTTCCCGCGCAGGCGATGTGCGATTTCCGTGGCGAGGCGACCGAGGGTCTTGCCGTCGGCGTCGACGAGAAACCAGTCGCGTTCGACTTCGGCCGGCTTGGCGCTAATGGTACTCATGATGTTCGATGCTCCGAGGTCGGGGCGATTCAGAAAGCGCGCAAGAATAACGCTTCCCTCTGCCCAATTCAAGCTACAGGGACAATTCCCGAGACGCGAAGGCGTCCGCCCTCGGGGGAATCACGGATCAATGTGCCGAACATTCGCGTGCATGCCCCGGACACAAACAAGGGGCCGCCCCGAAGGCCGGCCCCTGCAACCCCCCGGGCGCAATGCCCGGGGCGGTTTTGCGCTGCCCGTTACAGCTGGGCTTCAGCGCGCTCCTGGACTTCCTGCATCAACTCGGGGTCGTTCTGCAGGGCCATGGCCACTTCGTTGTATTCCTCGACGCTCATGCCCGAGTCTTCAACCGCGTTGACCATTTCGTCCTGTGCTTCCTGCTGCATGGACTGGGCCTCGGTTTCGTCCTCGGCACTCTGCAGGCGGTCGGCGAAGTCTTCGCGCACTTCCTGCACCGCAACGAAGGCGGTTACGAAAGTGTCGATGTCTTCTTCGCTCAGATCCACCTCGGGGGCTTCCTGCATCGGGGCACCGCCCTGGGCCGCGCCACCCTGGGCACCACCCTGAGGCGGCTGGCCGCCCTGAGCACCGCCACCGGCACCGCCTTCCTGGGCCGGCGGCTGGCCGCCCTGGGCACCGCCCATGTCGCCCCCACCGGCACCACCTTCGGCACCGCCGTACTGGGCAGAGGCGGCTCCACCCACGGCAAACAGGGAGGTCAGGGCCATCGCGAGCATCGTCTTGCGCATATTCATCATGTTGCTCCTTTTCCTTTGGATCGTTCGGATCTCGGGGCGAAGCCGGCGACGACTCAAGGTCGATCGTCCGCCCGCCCGATTTCGTTGCAACCGTGTGAGGAGGAATGGTCCATCACTGCGGTTCCGATTCCTCGATTGCTGTCCCAGGAGGAGCAGGCATCGTGCCAAGATTGGAAAAAGACAAACAAAACACTTTGAAACAGCGACTTATGCTCTCATCATCCCGAAAGGGCCGGGGAACGCCCCAACGGTAAACCGGGTCAGAATGACACATGGGTCAGGTCGACCCGGGTCAGGATGTCACGATGGGTCGGATTCCCCGAGTTTGCGGTACAGCGTCTTGCGGCCGATGCCGAGGATCCGCGCAGCGCGTTGCTTGTTGCCGTCCACATGCTCCAGCACCCGACGAATGTAGTCGCGCTCGCGCTCCTCCAGGGTCGGCCACTGGCCGTCGTCGCCCATCCCCGGTACCGGCGTCGCCCCCTCCGCCCGGTCGCCCGTCGTTCCGCCGGGATCCTCGGCGGGCGCCTCGAATACGCGCTCCGGCAGATCACGGGTCTCGATGACCTCGCCGGCCGCCAGGGTGGCGGCACGCTCCATCAGACTCGCGAGTTCGCGGACGTTCCCCGGGAACGGATACCGCACCAGCGCGCGCAGGGCCTCCGGGCTCAGGCGACGCTCGGGCAGGTCGCGGGCCAGGGCCTGCTGACGCAGGAACTGCAGGGCCAGGCGTTCGATGTCATCGCCACGCTCGCGCAGCGGCGGGATCTCGATACGAAAGGTCTCCAGGCGATAGTAGAGATCCTCACGGAAACGACCGTCGGCAATATGTGCCTGCAGATCCTGATGCGTGGCCGCCACGATACGCACATCGGTCGCGATCTCCTCGTTGGCGCCCACCGGACGCACGCGACCATCCTGCAGAAGACGCAACAGCTTGCTCTGCATGGCCACCGGCATCTCGGCAATCTCGTCCAGGAACAGGGTGCCGCCGTCGGCCTCGGTAAACAGGCCGCGCCGAGCCCCCTTGGCCCCGCTGAACGCACCGGCCACGTGCCCCAGCAACTCCGACTCCAGCAGGGCCTCGGGGATGCCCGCGCAGTTAATCGCCACGAACGGACCACCGGCCCGCTCGCTTTCCGCATGGAGCGCGCGCGCCACCAGTTCCTTGCCGGTCCCGGACTCGCCGGTGATCAGGACACTGCCGTCGGCGGCCGCGATCCGCCGAATCAGGTCGAACAACTGCAGCATGGCCGGACTGCGGCCCTGCATGCCGTGAAAGCCATCGGCCTGCGCAAGGACCTCACGATAGCGACGCACCTCGTCCTTCAAACGCCGCGCCTCGGTCACCCGGTCGGCGGCCAGGCGCAGGTGATCCAGATCCACCGGCTTGGTCAGGAAGTCATCCGCCCCCGCCTTCAGCGCGGCCACTGCCTGGTCGATGGTCCCGAAGCCCGTGAGCATGATGAACCCGGGTGCCGGCACCCGGGCGCGGGCCTCCTGGAGCACCTGGAAGCCATCCGCGCCGGGCAGGCGCAGGTCGCTCACCACCAGACTGAAGGCCTGCTGCGTAAGCACCCGCGCGGCATCCTCGGCACTGGCAACCGCCGTAACCGCGTAGCCGGCCTCGGTCAGTTCCTCGGTCAGCAGCTCGCGATGCCCGCGATCGTCCTCCACGACCAGGACCGACTCCGGGGGCGTTGCGGGGACTTGTGCCTTGCTGCTCATCGAAGCGAATCCTCCTGGGCGCCAGCGACCACCGGCAGATGCACGACAAATCGGGTCTCCCCCGCGACACTGCGATCCAGCATCACCGTACCCCCGTGGTCCTCCAGCGCCACCTGCGCCACCGCCAGCCCGAGCCCGGTCCCCTCGCCGGTGGGCTTGGTGGTAAAGAAGGGCTCGAACAGGCGTTCGGCCTGCTCATCGTCTATCCCTCGCCCGGCCGTGGGGCCGTCGTCCGCCACCACCAGCTCGACCCGGTCGGACGAGGCATACCAGCGGACCCGGACCTCGCGGGCGGCGACCTGCGCGGCATTCTCCAGCAGATTCTCCAGGGCCTGGCCCAAACGCAGGCGGTCCGCGGCGATGGTCAACTCGGGGCCTTCGAGCCGGAATTCCACCCCGCCGGAGGCATGCCGCTCGCGCACACGCTCGACCAGATCTCCAACCAGCTGCGCGAGATCCAGCGAGCGTTCCTGCAACGGATTGCGCCGGGCAAAGTCCAGCAGCTGGCGCACGATGGTCTCCACCCGCTCCAGCTCGGCCTTCAGCGCCTCCATCTCGGTGCGCGCCGGATCCGCCTCCGGCAGGTGCCGGATGGCGCGCTGCACGCGACCGGCGATAATCCCGAGCGGCGTCCCCAGTTCGTGTGCCACGCCGGCCGCCAGCTGGCCGATCGCCGCCAGCTTCTCCGAGTGCCGCAGCTTCTCCTCCAGCCGTCCCTGCTCAAGGCGTTGCGCCTCCAGTTCGGCCTCCGAGGCCTCGCGACGCTCCATCATGCGGTTCATCGAGACTGCCAGGCCGCGCAGCTCCGCCGGCCCCTGTTCCGGCGCCCGCAATCCACGCTGACCCTCGCCAATCGCGCGCATCGCGGCCATCAACCGAGACACATGCCGCCCCACCGCCCGGTGGTACCCGAACAGCACCACCAGCAGAAACAGCCCGCTAATCCCCAGCATCAGCAACCCACCCTGCCACTGGAGCTGCGCGACGAAGGCCCGGAACGGTGTGACGTCGCGCGTCACCTGCAACAGCCCCACGATGCGACCGGCCGGATCGGACAACGGAAGAAAGAACGAAAAGGTCTCGCGCCCCTGATGTTCGCCGAAAGCCCCGAGACTCCCGGTTTCGCTGATGACCTGCGCCTCGCCACGGCGCTGCAGGGTCGGACTGGGCGGGCCACTGGCCGCCACCATCCGGCCGTCGGCATCGTAGACATAGACCCCGAACACCTCCTCGATCTGGAACAGGGAGTCCAGCGACTGCTGCACACCGGCCGCGTCGTCCTGCAGCATCGCACCGGCCACAGGCAGGCGGATGGAGCGCGCCACCAGCTCGATGTCTTCCTGCATCCGGTTTTCCATCTGGGTCTGGAATTCGTGCAGACCCAGCGCCACCACCGCAGCCATCAACAGCAGCAGGGGCAGCAGCACGAACGACAACACCGCGGTGCGCAGACTGTTCAGGCGTCGAGTCATAAAGGGCGATTCGCAGCGTCGTCGAAGGCCACCATGGTAGACACGGCGGCCGGCATGACGCGAATTGCAGGCAAAAAAAAGCGCGGGTCGAAGCCCGCGCCAAGAAAACCACCAAAGGAGGATGGAGGAGTCCACCAACCGCTGACAGGGGGGACAGCGATTAGCGTATGCAAATCTTCTAATATGACGATATTCTTGTCAACCGGTGAATGCGCAGGGGGTTCGCAAATTCACCGCATCGTCATATCACGTACCCTTGAAGACCTGCACACCCCGTAAGACGCCCGCTCGCCAGTTCTATTCCCCGCTGCGTGCAATCCAGCGCCTCCAGCCTTCAAAATTCGAAATTGTTCACGGATCCACTGCCATGCTTCGCCATCTGAGCCACCCCGTCACCCCGCTTGCCCAGAACGCCACCCTGATCTGGTGCGACGTCACCGGGGCCGCGGCCTGGGTCGATCCCGGCGCGGATGCCGCGGCCCTGGAACGGATCGCGCGGGATCAGGGCGTCCACCTGGAAAAGATCCTGCTGACCCATGGCCACCTGGACCACGTGGGCGCGGCCGCCGAACTGGCCAAACGTACCGGCGCGCCGATCATCGGCCCGCACCGCGACGATGCCTTCTGGCTGGAGCAACTCCCGGCGCAGGCGCAGATCTTCGGCTTCTCCGAGGTGCAGCCACTGGTACCCGATCAGTGGCTGGACGATGGCGACACCATCGAGCTCGGGCAAGCCACCCTCCACGTCCTGCACTGTCCCGGCCACACCCCGGGCCACGTGGTCTTCCACGATCCGGAGGGCCGGCTCGCCCTGGTCGGTGACGTCCTTTTCCATGGCGCGATCGGCCGCAGCGATTTTCCGCGCGGCAACGGGCGTGAGCTGCTGGACTCCATCACCGGCAAGCTCTGGCCACTGGGCGACGACACCCGCTTTGTCCCCGGCCATGGCCCCGAGTCCACCTTCGGCGAAGAGCGCCGTAGCAACCCCTTCGTAAGCGACGACGTCATCTCCACCTCCGACGACGAACCCGGACGCGGTCGCTACTACTGATCCGACCGGCCGCAGCCCCGGCACTGCAAACGAAAAAGGCCGCCCCGAAGGGCGGCCCTCTCCTGGTACACATAAAGGGTTGCGGTCAGCCGTTGGCGCGCAGCGCCGCGATGCGCTGTTCGATCGGCGGGTGGCTCATGAACAGCTTCTTCAGCCCCTGGGCCATGCCACCGCGAATGCCAAAGGCGGCCATCTGGTCCGGCATGTCCACCGGGCGACCGGAGGCGCGCGCCAGCGACTCCAGCGCCCCGATCATCTTCTCGCGGCCGGCGAGCTGCGCCCCGGCCTCGTCGGCACGGAACTCGCGCTGGCGCGAGAACCAGAACACGATAATGGACGCCAGGATCGCGAGGATGATCTCGGTCACGATGGCGGTGATCCAGAACGCCGGCCCGTGACCGGACTCGTTCTTGAAGATCACGCGATCGACAAAGTGACCGATCACGCGCGACAGGAAGATCACGAAGGTATTGATCACCCCCTGGATCAGCGCCAGGGTCACCATGTCACCATTGGCCACGTGGCCCACCTCGTGCCCCAGCACGGCCTCGACCTCGCCTTGCCCCATGTTCTGCATCAACCCGGTGCTGACCGCGACCAGGGCATTATTCCTGCTCATGCCGGTGGCGAAGGCGTTCGGGTCCGGCGACTCGTAGATACCAACCTCCGGCATCCCGATTCCCGCCTCGCGGGCCTGACGGGTGACCGTCTCCAGCAGCCACTGCTCGGTGGCGTTGCGTGGCTTGTCGATCACGTGGACCTTCATCGTCTTCTTCGCCATCCACTTGGAGATGGCCAGCGAGATGAACGAACCACCGAAGCCAAACACGGCGGCGAAGATCAGCAACGCGGTCAGGTCGAGATTGACCCCCTGGTCGTCGAGGATGCTCTCGACCCCAAGGATGCGCAGAGTAATGCTAAGGACGATCAGGATGGCGAAGTTGGTCGCCAGAAACAGCACAATACGTTTCATGAAGCTTTCCTGTACTCCAATTAATAAACTCGACGGGATGAATCGATAGTCGGGGCGCAGCGGCCAAATTCAAGCACCGCCGCGTTCACAGACCACACAGGTACGCGCGGGTTCAGGCCGGGCGCACCTCCAGGCTGTCCGCGTTCTGATAACCGCGCGGGAGCTGACGCCCGCGACGCGCGCGCTCGCCAACGTACTCGGCCCATTCCGCCGGGGCCAGTGCCTTGAAGCGCTTGCCCGCATGCACGACCAGGGTGTCCTGCGGCGCCAGCACAGCCACCCCGAGCACCCGCTCGGAGCCATCCTTGAGCGCCGCGGACGGGATGCCGATCAGCTTGTTGCCCTTGCCGCGCGCCAGGTCCGGCAACCCCGCGGCCGGAAACACCAGCAGATAGCCGCGGGTCGTAACCACCGCGATGTGATCCTCGTGCGGGTTGCGCACCGGCGCCGGCTGCAGCACGGCCGCGCCAGCCGGTACGCTCAGCACGTTCTTGCCTGCCTTCTGCCGGCCGAGCAGGTCACCCAGCTTGGCAATGAAGCCGTAGCCGTGATCCGAGCCCAGCAGCCAGCGGTCTTCCTCCGCCCCGGTGGCCAGGCCCACAAAACGCGCCCCCTCCGGCGGGTTCACCCGGCCGGAAAGCGGCTCGCCCTGGCCGCGCGCCGACGGCAGCGTGTGGGCCGCAATGGTGTAGGTGCGACCGGTGGAGTCGATGAACGCCACCGGCTGGTTGCTGCGCCCGATGACTGCCGCCTGGAAGGCATCCCCGGCCTTGTAATTGAGCCCGCGGGGATCGACATCGTGGCCCTTGGCCGCCCGCGCCCAGCCCTTCTCCGAGAGCACAATGGTCAGCGGCTCGGTCGGCACCAGCGCCGACTCATCCAGCGCCTGCGCGGCCGCGCGCTCGACCAGCGGCGAGCGCCGCTCGTCGCCATACTCCTTCGCGTCCTTCTCGATCTCGCGACGCACCAGGGTGCGCAGGCGGCGCTCGGAGCCCAGCGTCTTCTCCAGCCCATCGCGCTCCTGACTGAGCTCGTCCTGCTCGCCGCGGATCTTCATCTCCTCGAGCTTCGCCAAGTGGCGCAGTTTCAGCTCCAGGATCGCCTCAGCCTGGATGTCGCTGAGGCCGAAGCGGCTCATCAGTTCCGGCTTCGGCTGGTCGTATTCGCGGATGATCGCGATCACCTCGTCGATATTGAGATAGGCGATCAGCAGGCCTTCCAGCACGTGCAGCCGCGCCTGCACCTTCTCCAGACGCCATTGCAGGCGCCGACGCACCGTCTCGATCCGGAACTGCAGCCACTCGCCGAGCAGCCCTGCCAGGTCGCGTACCCGCGGCCGACCGTCGAGGCCGATCACGTTCATGTTCACGCGGTAGGTCTTCTCGAGATCCGTGGTCGCGAACAGATGCGCCATCAGGCCCTCGACGTCCACCCGGTTCGAGCGCGGGGTAATCACCAGGCGCGTCGGATGCTCGTGGTCGGACTCGTCGCGCAGGTCCTCGACCATCGGCAGCTTCTTCGCGCGGATCTGGGCGGCGATCTGCTCCAGCAGCTTGGCACCGGAGACCTGATGCGGCAGCGCGGTCACCACGATGTCGTCGCCCTCGCGCTCGTAGCGCGCCCGGGCCCGGATCGAGCCCTGGCCGGTCTCGTAGACCTTTCGCAGCTCGGCCGGCGGGGAGATGATCTCGGCCTCGGTGGGGAAATCCGGCGCCGGGAGGATCGCGCACAACTCCTCGACCGTTGCCTTTGGGTGCTCCAGCAGGTGCACGCAGGCGGCGGCCACCTCGCGCAGGTTGTGCGGCGGGATGTCCGTCGCCATACCCACCGCGATCCCGGAACCGCCATTGAGCAGCACGTTCGGCAGCCGCGCCGGGAGCATCTTCGGCTCGTCCAGCGCACCGTCGAAGTTGGGCACCCAGTCCACCGTGCCCTGACCCAGTTCGGAAAGCAGCAGCTGCGCATAACGCGACAGGCGCGACTCGGTGTAGCGCATCGCCGCAAAGGACTTGGGATCATCCGGCGAACCCCAGTTGCCCTGCCCGTCCACGAACGGATAGCGATAGGAGAACGGCTGCGCCATCAGCACCATCGCCTCGTAGCACGCCGAGTCCCCGTGCGGATGGAACTTGCCGAGCACGTCGCCCACGGTGCGCGCGGACTTCTTGTATTTGGCGGTGGCGGAGAGCCCCAGCTCGCTCATCGCGTAGATGATCCGCCGCTGTACGGGCTTCAGGCCGTCGCCGATATGCGGCAGCGCACGGTCCAGGATCACGTACATGGAGTAGTCCAGGTACGCCTTCTCGGTGAAGTCCTTCAGCGGCAGCTGCTCGCCGCTGTTGGCGAACAGGCTGGGGGTCTCGATATCGGTCATCGACGGTCTCGCGGACGTGGATGGGCCGGGGTTTTACGCCGGGTCGGGCCCGCGTACTGTAGCGGGCACGCGCCCGGCGTTCCACGGGTGCAGTCGGAAAACGCATCATCGACAAGGAGTCCGTCCGTGCCGGATACAGGCTGGACCGCCAGTATCGTCGCCATCGCCGTCTTCGCCCTGGCGGTGATGAGCGTCGTGCACGCGCTGCTGCAACGCCGCGATACCGGGACCGTCATCGCCTGGGTCGGGCTGATCGTGCTGCTGCCCCTGGCCGGCTCGCTGCTCTACTGGCTGTTCGGCGTCAATCGTATTCGCCGGCGGGCCCACGCCCTGCGCGAGGGCTACCTGATCGCCGACCCCAGCACCGACGGGACCAGCCTGGCCGAGCCACCGGAACGCTGGCAGCGCCTGCTGCGTTCCGGGGACCGCCTGAGCCCGTTCCGCCTGGTCGGTGGCAACGCGATCGAACCGCTGTTCGACGGCGATCGCGCCTACGCGCAGATGCTGGCCGCGATCGACGCGTCCCGTCACAGCATCAGCCTGGCCACGTACATCTTCGACTATGACCAGGTAGGCGAGCGCTTCGTCGCCCACCTGCAGCAGGCACAGGACCGGGGCGTGCAGGTGCGCATCCTGATCGATGCCATCGGCGCCCGCTACAGCCGTCGCAACACCCTGCGCCAGCTGCGCCGGGTGGGCCTGCCTGCCGCCGCCTTCATGCCGGTACACCTGCCGAGCAGCCTGGCCGCCTTCAACCTGCGCAATCACCGCAAGATGCTGGTGATCGACGGCGCCCGCGCCTTCACCGGCGGCATGAACATCCGCCGCGGCCACAGCCACACCAACCCCGGTCCGCACCCCATACACGACCTCCACTTCGAGCTGCGGGGTCCGGCCTGCACCCAGTTGCAGCGGGTCTTCGCGGAAGACTGGCAATTCGCCACCGGCGAACGCCTGGAGGGTCCGCTCTGGCTTCCGCTGTCCGTAGACCCCGCCGGCGCGCGCGCCTGCCGCGGCCTGCCGGACGGCCCGGACGAGGACTTCGAGGTCCTGAACTTCACCCTGCAATCAGCGCTGGCCGAAGCACGCGAACAGGTCACCATCGTGACCCCGTACTTCCTGCCCGACGTGGCGCTCACCGGGGCGCTGAAGGCCGCGGCCCTGCGCGGGGTCCAGGTCGACATCCTGATCCCCGCCCGGAGCAACCTGCGCCTGGTGGAATGGGCCAGCCGCCCGCAGCAGGCGGAACTGCTGGAGCGCGGCTGCCGGCTGTGGCTCACACCACCACCGTTCAACCACGCCAAGCTGATGCTGGTAGACCGCGAGTGGGCCCTGGTTGGCTCCGCCAACTGGGACCCGCGCAGCCTGCGCCTGAACTTCGAGTTCAACCTGGAATGCCTGGATGCCGGACTGGGCCAGGAACTGGCCAGCTGGACCGACGCGCTGCGCGCACAGTCGCACCCCCTGACGCTCGAGGAGGTCCGTGCCCGGCCGCTCGCGACCCAACTGCGCGACGGGGCCGCGCGCCTGCTCACGCCGTATCTGTGACCGACCGTTAGCCACCCCCGCGGTGACCCTCACGCGAACCGGGACGCGCGCGCGTGGTCTTTTGTACTGTAGCGGCAGGGACCGAGCGCGGGCACCGACCCGCATCGCTTTACCGCAGGGCGGCAAGGGATGGCACGGCACTGGGATGCAAGCGCAGGGAACCGATGAACGGGATTCTTGCGCCATCGCTCTACCTTGCGGCGGGGCTGGCGATCTACGCCACGCTCAGCCACCTGCTGCACAGCCGGCAAAGCGCCCGGAGCACCGAGCACCGGTTGTTCGCCGCGATGTGCGCCCTGATGGCGGTGCTTGCCGTCGGATCGGCCCAGACCTACCAGGCCGGCACCGTCGAGGCCTATACCCGCGCACTCACCCTGAACGTCTATCTGCTGGGACCGTTCTACGTGCTGTTCGCCGCCTTCGTCGCGGCCCATACGCGCACCCCCGCCCGCTGGCTGATCTCCGGTCTTCTGGTACTGCTGGTCATCACCTGGGTGGTCAACACCCTGCAGCCCTACAGCATGCAGTACCAGGTGATCGACGAACTCCGCCCCCTGGAACTCCCCTGGGGCGAAACCGTGGCTCTCGCAGTGGGCACCATCAGCCCCTGGTTCGGCTTTGGCGTGCTCGCGGTCTTTCTGGTCCTGGGCTTCGCCCTCACCACACTCATCCGGCACTACCGGCGCTATCGCCAGACCACCACCCTGCTCCTGCTGGGCGGGATCGGGGTCTTCGTCCTGTTCACCTTGCAGGGCGTCCTGGCCCGGGGCGGCGCACTGGAGATGCCCCAGCTCGCGCCGTTCGGCTACGTGGTGATGGTCGTCATGATGAGCCTGGTACTGAACCGCGAGACCAGCGAACGCCTGCGTGACTCGGAAAGCCGTTTTCGGGCGCTGGTGGAGCAATCCCCGGTCGGCATCCAGGTACTCACACCGCAGGGCGAGATCCGCCAGTGCAACGCCGCCTGGGAAACCATGCACGGCGCACAAGCCTCCCTGCCGGGCGGCAACGTTCTGGACCGCCCGGATGCCATCGACCGGCACATCCACGAACCGCTCAAGGATGCCCTGCGCGGACACTACCGCGAGATCGGCCCGCTGCCCTACACCCCACCAGCCCGCCCCGACCAGTCGGCCGAACCCGCCGACCCCGGCCCGGCAACCCAGACCACCCCGCTCATCACCCCCGAGCGCTGGCTGCGGGGCTGCATCTACCCACTGCAGGATGCCCGCGGCGAGGTACAGGATGTGATCGTGATGCAGGAGGACATCACCGCCGCGCACCGCAGCGAGGACGCCCTGCGCCTGATCGCCGAGGGGCTGCAGGCGCGCTCGCGCGAGGAGTTCTTCCAGCAGCTGGTTCTCAAGCTGAGCAACCTGTTCGCTGCCGACCATGCCCTGATCGGCATCGAGGATCCGGAAAAACCCGGCGTGGTAGAGACCGTCGCCCTGTGCACCGCGGGGCAGATCGTGGAGAACTTGCGCTACGACCTCGCCGAGACCCCCTGCGAACGTGTGCTGGAGATCGGTACCTGTATCTACCCCTGCGACGTACAACAGCGCTTTCCGGCCGACGAGATGCTGGTGGAGATGGACGCCGAGAGTTATCTGGGGGCCCCGTTGCTGGACAGCCAGGGCACGCTGCTGGGGCACATCGCCATGGTCAACCGATATCCGGTGGAGGATGTCGACAAGGCGATGGAGATCCTCGGGATCATGGCCGACCGCGCAGGGGCCGAACTGGAACGCCTGCACACCGAGGAACACATCCATGCCCTGGCCTACCACGACCCCCTGACCGGGCTGGCCAACCGCACCCGCCTGCACGACGACCTGACCCGCCATATCGAGGAGGCCACCGCCGGCCACCTGCATGGCGGGCTGATCCTGATCGACCTGGACCACTTCAAGACCATCAACGTCGCCCTGGGGCATGCGGTAGGCGACACCGTGCTGGGCGCGGTGGCGGACCGCCTGCGCAGCCATGCCCCAGAGGATGCGCTGATCGTGCGCCTGGGTGGCGACGAGTTCGCCGTTGTCCTGCCCCCCTGCGCCCGGGTACGCGAGACCCTCGAGCCGGAACTGCAGGCAATCGCCGAGCGCATCCTGGAGGCCCTGCAGCGCCCGATTATCATCGGCGAACGCACCTTCGGGGTCGGCGCCAGTCTCGGCTGCGTATGCTATCCCGACGCCGGCGAGAGCTCGGCAGAAGCCCTGCGCCACGCCGATATCGCCCTGTACCAGGCCAAGCGTGCCGGCCGCGGCGGCGTGCAGTTCTACCGCCATGCACTGCAGGACGAGGCGCATGCCCGCCTGCAGATCGAGGACGGGCTACGACAAGCGGCCGAACGTGACGAGCTGGACCTGCACTACCAACCGCAGTTCGATGCCGCCGAGCGCCTGATCGGAGCCGAGGCCCTGCTGCGCTGGCAGCACCCGGAGATGGGCCAGGTCCCGCCGGATCTCTTCATCCCGGTCGCCGAGGAGACCGGCCTGATCCACGGGGTCGGTAACTGGGTCCTGGAACACGCCCTGATGCGGCTGTCGCAGTGGCAGGCCGGGAACCTGCAGCCACCTCGCCTGGCCTTGAATCTCTCGCCCTGGCAACTGGCGCGCCCGGACTTCGTCGACCAGTTCCAGGCGCGGCTGCGCCGATACGGGGTGGACGGCCACGCCCTGACCCTGGAGGTCACCGAATCCGGCCTGCTGCGCGACCTGCCGGACGCCATCACCAAGCTGGGCGCGCTGCGCCGGCTCGGCATGCGCATCGCCCTGGACGACTTCGGGACCGGCTATTCCTCGCTCGCCTACCTGCGCGACCTGCCGGTGGACGAGCTGAAGATCGACAAATCCTTCGTCAAGGAGCTGCTGGCCGGCGGTGACCGGACCCTGATCGAAAACATCGTGGACATTGCCCGCAACATGGAGCTCGACGTCATCGCCGAGGGCGTGGAGCACCCGGAGCAGCGGGAGCAGCTCCTGGCCCTGGGCTGCACCCGGTTCCAGGGCTTCCTGTTCAGCGCGCCGCTGACGCACGAACAATTCGTCGCGCGACTGCATCGACCGTAGACGAGGCCGGCCGATTCAGTCGCGAGCGGCCGGGTCTTCCAGCCCGCAACCCAGCGCGCCGCGCCGGCGCAGGGACAGATCCGTTTGCCGGCGCTCCTCTCCGGAGCATTCCCGGTACAGCACGATCCGGCTGCCGCCTTCCTCCTTCGCCACGTACATCGCGCGGTCGGCGCGCTGCAGCAACGCCTCCACATCGTCCCCGTCCTCGGGGTAGAGCACTGCCCCCATGCTGAGCCCGACGCGAACCGACTCGCGATTCACCTCCACCGGCTCCTCGAAGCGTTCGATCAGCTTGAGTCCGACCCCCGTCACCGCATCCGGATCACGCACATTCTCCAGCAGCAGCACGAATTCGTCGCCGCCCACGCGGGCCACCACGTCGCTCTCGCGCACGCCCTCGCGCAGACGCCGCGCCACGGTCACGAGCATCACGTCGCCGGCATCGTGTCCCAGACGATCGTTGATGGGTTTGAAGCCGTCGAGATCGCAGACCACCAGGGCCAGGCCGGTACCGGCGCGCTGGGCCCGGCGCAGGGCCTGCTGGATATGCTCCTGCAGCAGACTGCGATTGGGCAGGCCGGTCAGGGAGTCATGATGGGCCTGGTGCCACAGGCGCTCCTCGGAGGCCTTGTCGCGGGTGATGTCACGGACCATCCCGAGGACCTGCACGGCGCGGCCTTGGGCGTCCCGATCGATTTCGCCCTCGACCCGCACATGGCGCAGCCCGCCGTCCGCGCGCACCACCCGGTGATCCACCCGGTAATAGGCCTCGTGATCCAGCGCCTCGTTGGTGGCGCGGCGCACCCGCGTACGGTCGTCCGGATGGATGGCTCGCATGTAGGCCTCGAATCCCGCGGTATCGGTTTGCGGGTCGAGCCCGAACAGATCGAATACATGCGTGGACCAGTTCATCCGCAGACCACGAATATCCCAGTCCCAGTAACCGGCCCCGGCAATCCGCTGGGCCTCTTCCAGGCGCTCGGTGGTCTCCTGCAGGGCCGCGGTTCGCCGGGCCACCGCCGCCTCCAGCCCGGCCTGCGTCTCGCGCAGGCGCGCCTCGATCTGCTGGCGCCCCTCCAGTTCCTTGTGCAAGGCGGCGTGATCACGCCAGATCCTCCGGCGCACCCGCACCCACATCAGCGCAATCATCAGCATGGTCAGGACGGTGGCCACCAGCATCACCTGTTGCGCCTGTTCATGGCGTTGCGCCATGGCCGCCACCGCCTCCTCGTTATCACGTTCGAAGGCCGCGAGGATGGCCTCCATCTGTTCCAGCACATCCTCCTGCACCGGCATTGCGTCCGCATACAGGATCGCCAGCGCCTCGTTGCGCCCACCCGCCAGGGCAATGTCGAGGAGCTCGGACAGGATCGGGGCACCGGTCGCGGTCAGCGCACGCAGTTCGGCCAGCAGCGCGGCGTCGCGTGGGGTCCGAGCCAGTAATTCCGCACCCTCGCGGGCGTCCAGGAAGCGCTCGGCCAGCTCGCGAAACTCCCGCTGGTAGCGATCCTGCAGGGCCGGGTCCTCGGCACTGATCACCAGCGAGGCGCGCAGCATACGCTCGCGCACGAGGCTGCGCATGCGATGCACGCGGTCCACCTTCTGCACGTATTCCTCGGTAAGGGCCTGGACGTCGTACTGCAACTGCTGCACCCGAAGCCAGCTGGCGACGGCGACCACCGCAACCAGCAGCAGCACCACAACAAAGGCACCGGTCAGCCCGGGAACGAAGGGACGCGGGGCCATCGCGTCTCAATCCCAGCCGGGGAGGGGCCGGTCCATGGACGCACCCGCACCCGACGAGGCACCACAAACCGCTGTCGCATCCTTGACGCGCATCCCGCTCCCCCTGTTTGATCGACCACATCCGCACGATCCAGGCGGGGAGGTTGCCGCGAGATGTCCACCAATACAAGCAAATACCGCGACCGGATGTCCGCCTCGCGCCCGGAGTCGCCCGCTCCCGTAGCGCAGCTGGCGACACTGGAGAAGGCCTACCTAAGCGCCGCCTACTGCCTGGAGATCGAGGGCAGCAGCCGAGTTCTGCACATCGACCAGCCCGCGGAGGATGTCACGGCCTGGATGGCCGAGCGGGACATGCAGCGCCTGGTCCTGTTCACCGCCTGCAATCCGGGCAGCCGCCCAAGCACCGAGGGTGAAAACATCCAACGCCAGCGCCGGCTGGAGCAGACCGTGGCCGAGCACGGCCTGCGCGCATGGCCTGCCCGCAACCGCGACCCGCGCGGCCAGTGGCCGGACGAACCGGGCCTGGCCATCGCGGACCTGCCCGACGACCTGCTGGCGCGCTGGCTGGAGGCCTTCGGCCAGAACGCAGCCGTGCTACTGGAACCGCCGGCTCTGCCCCGGCTGGTATGGCACCCGGGGCTAGGAAGGTAGCGTGCCTCCTACAACGGCAGGCGACCGCCCGAAGCGACCACGATCGTCACCAGACCGATGACGGTGTTGATCCCGACCAGGATGCGGATCTGCCCCAGCCGGCGCAGGCCCTCCTCGGTATCGTTTGCCGCAATGGCCTTGCGCATCCGCCGATAGGGGGCGAAGAACACATGGGCAAAGATCGCCATCATGATCAGACCCAGCAGCAGCATGGTGTGCACGCTGGGATGCACATCACCCATGCCGCCGAACACCCCGAAGATCAGGTAGAAGCCGGTCACCAGGATTACCAGCACCGAGGCCCAGACCCAGGGGAAGAAGCGCGCGAACACCCCCTCCCAGAGCTTCAGCCGCGCCGGCCCCTCGAGCTGCTGCCCGGCCACCGGGCGCAGGAACATGTAGGCGAAGAACATGCCGCCCACCCAGATCACCACGGCCAGTACATGCAGCACGTTTGCCAATGCGTATCCCGTCATTGCCTGCTTCCTTTTGTCATTACGGATGTGGCCCGCAGTGTAGCCGTCCGCGTGCACGGCTGCCGAGCCCCCCGACCGCACACGCGTGCGGATTGATCAGTAGAATGGCGGGTCCGCATCCAGCAATCGCTGGCCCTATCAAGATTCAACCCGGCAGTACAAGGAGTCCACATGTCGCGCGAGATCATCCAGACCGAAAACGCCCCGGCCGCCATCGGCCCCTACTCGCAGGCCGTGCGTACCGGCGACACCCTGTACCTGTCCGGCCAGATCCCGCTGGACCCGGCCACCATGGAACTGGTCGACGGCGGCATCGAGGACCAGATCCGCCAGGTGTTCGCCAACCTCCAGGCTGTCCTGGAGGCGGCGGGAGCCAGCACCGCCGATATCGCCAAACTGAACATCTTCCTGATCGACCTGGCTCACTTCCCGCTTGTGAACAAGATCATGAGCGAAGTCTGCAACGAGCCCTACCCGGCACGTGCCGCGATCGGCGTGGCCGCCCTGCCCAAGGGCGCCCAGGTGGAAATGGACGCCATCGCCTGGTGCCCGCGCGACTGATTCGCGCTGCGCGAACCCAACCGGTGGAGCTGCAGGTCCCGCTGACCGCGCTGAAGGGTGTCGGCCCGGCGGTGGCGGAACGACTGGAGCGTCTGGGTCTGGAGCAGGCCGGGGACCTGCTGTTCCATCTGCCCCTGCGCTTCGAGGATCGCACGCGCCTGACGCCGATTGCCGCGCTGCGTCCGGGGCTGGCTGCACTGTTCGAGGGGCGCGTCACCCACTCCGAGGTGATCCACCGCCGCCGGCGCATGCTGGTGGTCACCCTGGCCGACGGCCAGGCCCAGGTCCTGCTGCGGTTCTTTCACTTCGGGGCCAACCAGCAGCGCCGCCTGAGCCCCGGCACGTGCATCCGCGCCTTCGGCGAACCCCGCGGCATGCCCGGCGCACTGGAGTGCGTGCACCCGGAGATCCAGACCGTGGGCGATAGCCCGCCGGCCATGGAGTCGCACCTGACCCCGATCTACCCGACCACCGAGGGCGTGTCGCAAAAGCTGCTACGCCAGCTGGTCGCGCACGCCCTGCCGGGGATGCAGGCCCTGCCCGACCTGCTTCCGGAACTACCCCGGCAGGGCCTGCCTGGCCTGCATAACGCCCTGGAGCAGCTCCATCACCCACCGGCGCAGGCCGACGCACTGGCCGCCCTGGACACCCCGGAGAACCGCAGCCCGGCGCGCACACGGCTGGCCCTGGAAGAGCTCTGCGCCCACCAACTCGCGCGCATGCAGCAGAGCCGGATGCCCGCGGACACACGCAGCGCCCCGGTCATCCAGCCCCCGGGGGCGCTGTGGCAACAACTGCGCGGGCAGCTCCCCTTCGAACCCACCGGCGCACAGGAGCGTGTTACCGAAGAGATCCTGGCCGACCTCGCGCGCCCGCAGCCGATGAACCGTCTGGTCCAGGGCGATGTCGGCTCCGGCAAGACCCTGGTCGCGGTCGCAGCCGCGCTGGCGGCGGTAGAGGCCGGCTATCAGGTGGCGTTCATGGCCCCGACCGAACTACTCGCCCGCCAGCACGGGCGCAATCTTGCCCAGTGGATGGAACCACTGGGCGTCGCGATCGCCTGGCTGGGCGGGCGCCAGACGGCCAGCGAACGCGGCCAGCTGCTCGCGGAACTGGCCAGCGGGCAGCGCCAGGTCGCGATCGGGACCCACGCCCTGTTCCAGGAGGAGGTGCGGTTTCATCATCTGGGGCTCGCAATCATCGACGAACAGCACCGCTTCGGCGTGCACCAGCGCATGGCCCTGCGCGACAAGGGCAACGGCCGGATGCCGCATCAGCTGATCATGACCGCCACCCCGATCCCGCGCACCCTGGCCATGGCCCTGTACGCGGAACTGGCCAGTTCGGTCATCGACGAACGCCCGCCCGGGCGCACCCCGGTACGCACCGCGCTGATCAGCCACGAGCGCCGTGACGAGGTCATCGAACGCATCCGCGCCGCCTGCGGCTCCGGCACCCAGGCCTACTGGGTCTGCCCGCTGGTGGAGGAATCGGAACAACTGGAGGCGGAATCGGCCGAGGCCACCGCCGAACGCCTGCGCGAGGCGTTGCCGGAGCTGACCATCGGACTGGCCCACGGACGCATGAAGGGACCCGAGCGCGATGCGGTGATGGAGCGCTTCCGCGCGGGCGCGATCGACCTGCTGGTGGCGACTACCGTGATCGAGGTCGGCGTCGACGTCCCCAACGCCAGCCTGATGATCATCGAGAATGCCGAACGCATGGGGCTGTCGCAGCTGCACCAGCTGCGCGGCCGGGTCGGGCGCGGCAGTGCCGCCTCGGCCTGCGTGCTGCTTTACCGTCCGCCACTGGGCGATACCGCACGCGAGCGCCTGGAGGCGATGCGCCGCACCGACGACGGCTTCGAGATTGCGGAGGTGGATCTCAAGCTGCGCGGTCCGGGCGAACTGCTGGGCACGCGCCAGACTGGCGATCGCAGCTTCCGCGTCGCCGACTGGTCACGCGACCAGGACCTGCTCGACGAGGCCACCACTCTCGCGGCACGCATCGAGAAGGACCCGGCGCGCGCCGCCGCCCTGATCGAACGCTGGCTGGGCACCGCCACCCGCTACGCGACCGTGGGATAGCCCAAAAACGAAGGGCGAATCCACCACGAAGCGCACGAGGAAGGTCAAAAGCTTCCACCACAGAGTTGGCGCCCCGTCCGGGGACGACGCGCTATCGCGCACGAAACAGCGCGTGTTGACGACCTCCATCGGGCCTTTTGAGGCGTATCAGAAAGGCCACGATCGTTTTGCAGCGGGCAGGATGCGGATGAGCGCAGCGAATCGCATCGGCCTCGCGGAATGATCCGGGCCCCGATGCGTTTCGCTGCGCTCAACACATCCTACCCTCTTCGTATCTTCCTTCGTGTCTTCGTGGTTAAGACCATCAGGGTCTTAGCAGCGGGCCCTCGACGGCGTCGCGGGCCTCGCGGCCGGCGAGCTGTTCGATCAGGGTCAGGGCGAAGTCCATCGCGGCACCCGGGCCACGGCCAGTGATCAGGCGCCCGTCGATCTCCACCGGGGCGCCGGTGGACGGGATTCCCGCCTCGTCCAGCGCGCCGGTGAAGGCCGTCACGGTGCGGCCCTCCAGCAGCCCGGCCTCGGCCAGCGCCTTGGGCCCGGCACAGATCGCGGCCAGGTATCCCTCGCGTTCAGCCTGCGCCCGCAGCAACCCCTGCACCCGGGCGTCGTCGCGCAGGTGATTGGCGCCGGGCAGGCCACCCGGCAGGACGATCAAGTCAAAGGACTGATCCAGCACCTGATCAACCGTGGTATCCGGCTGGATGACCGTGCCCCGCGAGCAGGTCACCGGCCCGGGCTCCAGCCCGGCCACGGTGACCTCGAATTGCGCCCGGCGCAGCAGGTCGATGATCGTGACCGCCTCCAGTTCCTCGGCCCCGGCGGCCAGGGGCACCAGTACGTTCGGCATCAATCCTCCCTGTCCGCCGCGCTCAGCGGCGGTTGTAGAAGTTCAGGCCCTTCAGGAGATTCAGCGCCTCGTTCATACCGTAATCGCGCTCGGCCAACGTCTCGCCATTGTCTTCGTCCGCATCCACAGATTCCGGCAGACCGTCACGGCCCATGCGGGCGCCGCCGTTTTCGCTGTCGGAGCGCTGCACCACGAGCTGCTGCAGGCGGATGTCCGGGTCAATCCCGTCCTCGTTGATGGCACGGCCCTCAGGCGTGAAGTAACGCGCGGTGGTCAGCTTGATCCCGGTGTTCTGGGTCAACGGCAGGATGGTCTGCACGGAGCCCTTGCCGAAGGTGTTCTGACCCATAACCACGGCCCGCCTGTGGTCCTGCAGCGCACCCGCCACGATCTCGGAGGCGGAGGCCGATCCGCGATTGACGAGGACGACCATCGGCGCGCCCTTGAGAACATCCCCCGGCGAGGCCTGGTAGCGGAACTGCGAATCCTCCAGCCGACCTTCGGTGTAGACGATCAGGCCTTCTTCGAGGAAGGCGTCCGAGACGCCCACAGCGCCCGTCAGAATGCCACCGGGGTTGTTGCGCAGATCCAGCACGAGCCCCTGCAGCTCGCCCTGTTCCTGCAGGTCTTCGATCGCCCGCACCAGGTCGCGTGCCGTGCGCTGCTGGAAATTGCTGATGCGTACGTAGCCGAAGCCGTCCTCCAGGATCTCGGAGCGCACGCTCTGCACCTGGATCACGTCGCGGGTGATGGTGATTTCTTTCGGGCGGTCCTCGCCATCGCGCAGGATGGTCAGGGTGATGTCCGAGCCTTTCTCGCCCCGCATCTTGGCAACCGCGTCGGACAGGGACATACCCTTCACCGACTCGCCATCCAGGCGAATGATCAGGTCACCGGCCTCGACCCCGGCACGGCTGGCCGGGGTGTCATCGATCGGCGCGATGACCTTGACGAAGCCGTCTTCCATGCCAACCTCGATGCCCAGACCGCCAAACTCGCCGGAGGTCCCGACCTGCATGTCCTCGAAGTCCTGTTCGTCCAGATAGGCCGAATGCTGGTCAAGGCCGGACAGCATCCCCTGGATCGCATTGTCCAGGAGATCCTTGTCTTCGACCTCGGTGACGTAATTGCGCTTGATGCGCATGTATACGTCAGTGAAGCGCTGCAGATCTTCTACTGGCAAAGCGGATTGCGCGCCATTGTCGCGGTCGGCGTAGACCGCCACCGAGACACTCAACATGACCCCGACAACCAGTCCGACGATCAGGGAGTATCCGGTGCGACAAGACTTGCTCATTACCTTTCCTCGTTCACTTGAGGTGATTTGTGTGAAGATGGTAGCACCCGCAATGTGACGGCTGCCTGAATGCACGCCACCGATCGGCCTTTTGCCGGGGCATGGGCGCATTCCATCTTTTTCCCTCTACTGAGAGGGCCACCAGCTCTCGGGGTTCAATGGTCCGCCGTTGTGACGGATCTCGAAGTAAAGCCCGGGCGCAATCGCCTCGCTGCCCTCGCCCGCCACGGCCAGTTGCTCGCCAGCACCCACGGTCTCGCCTTCCGCCACCAGGATCTCCTCTACGTTGGAGTAGAGCGTCAGGTAGCGCTCCCCATGATCGACGATCACCAGGAAGCCGTAGCCCTGCATCCAGTCGGCGTAGACCACCTGGCCGTAGTGCACCGCGCGTACCGCCGTGCCGTTATCGACCGCCAGCACCGCGCCACGCCAGCGCGAGCGCAGGCGGCTGCCACGGGACTCGTTGAAACTGCGGATCACGCGGCCTTCGGCCGGACGCGGAAGCTCGCCCTCCAATTCCACGAAGGCCACGTCCGGCCGTTCGGGGGTGGACTCGCGGGGTGCCGCGGCACGCGCCGCGCTGCGCGCCTCGACCTCCTCGATCACCGTCTCCAGGGTCTCGGCATTGCGCGCCAGGCGCTCCAGTTCCAGCGACTCGTCCTCGATCACCGCCTCCAGCTCCGCCATCGCCTGGCGCTGGTGCGCCTCCTCGCGTTCCAGATCCGCGACCGCCGCGCGGGCCTGCTCTTCCCGTTCTGCCAGCACCGCCCGCTCCCGCGCGAGGTTCTCGCGCGCCGTCTCCAGCGCCTCGATGCGGTCGCGCAACACGACCAGGGCCTGCTCGCGCGCTTCGCGGATGCGCGCGGCAAACGCGGCCTGATGGCGGTGCTCCGCAGACTGACCGTCGCTCCGTCCGGGATGGCGTTCGCCCTGCCACTGATCGCGCACCAGGCGGGCCGCGGCGCGGCGTTCTGCCTCCAGCCGCTCCCGGGCCTCGTCCACACGGTCCTCCTGGTCGGCGACCACCGCCTCCTGACGCGAACGCGCCCGCGCCAGCTCGCGCAGCTCCTGGCGCGAGGCCTCGGTCCCGCGAGCGGCCTCCGCAAGCAGCCCTTCCAGCTGCTGCAGGGCCGCGTAACGCTCTTCCTGGCTGCGCTCCAGGTCCTGGATGGCCTCGCGCGTCTCGCGCAGCTCCGCCTCCGGTTCCAGCGCCACGGCGCTGACCGGCCACAGAAAACAGAGCAACACACCGCACCACAAAAGGGCGCGTGAACCGCTTGGATGACTCAAGATTGCGCAAATTCGCATATCGGGGTACGTTTAGGTTCTTATATTCTGACCCAGTTGCGAGGGCCTTCCCTCGCGAGCAAGAGAGGCATGCCGTGAGCAACGAAACGGTTGAAGACGAAATGTACGTCGAAGACGGTTTGATGTCCCAGGACGAAGACATCGAGCGGGCCTCGCGCTCGCTCAAGGCCATGTCCCACCCGCTGCGTCTGAAGATCCTCTGCATTCTCGGCGATCGCGAAATCAGCGTACAGGAAATCGTCGATCAGGTCGGGACGTCGCAGAGCAACATCTCGCAGCATCTCGGCATCCTGCGCGACAAGGGCATCCTCGCCACGCGCAAGGACGCCAACCGGGTTTACTACCGGGTGGGGGACTCCCGGACCCTGCGCCTGATCGGTATGATGCAGGACGTTTTCTGCAGTTCCTGACACCCACCCCTCCGATCCGGTCTCCCGAATGCTTGAACGCCTGCCCGAATTTCTCGCCAACCACCCCATCCTGACCGGCGCCCTGCTGGCGGTGATCGGGATGATCCTGTTCGTCGAACTGCGACGCCTGAACCGCAAGTATCGCTCGCTCTCCCCGGTCGAGGCGGTGCGCGTGATCAACCAGGACGACGCCCTGGTACTGGACGTGCGCGAGGACAACGAAGTCGCCTCCGGGCGCATCGGCGGCGCCAAGCATATCCCGCTCGGCAGCCTGAAAAAGCGCATGGGCGACATCGAGAAATACAAGGACAAGCCGGTGGTGGTGTACTGCCGCAGCGGCAACCGCTCCGCCAGCGCCGCGCAGCAACTGACCGCGGCCGGGTTCGAGGACGTAGTCAACCTGCAGGGCGGCATCCAGGCCTGGCAATCGGCCAACATGCCCATCAAGAAGAAGTAATGCAGTTCGAGGTCTACTCCAGCGGGCGCTGTCCATTCTGCCTGCTCGCGCGGCGCCTGCTCAATCAGCGTGGCTACCCGTTCGCGGAGTACGCCGTCGACCGCGAACCCGGTCTGCGCGCGGAGATGGAACAGCGCGCCGCCGGCCGCAGCTCGGTCCCGCAGATCTTTCTCGGCGACACACACATCGGCGGCTTCGACGAACTGCAGGCGATGGACAGTAACGGCCAACTGGCGCGCCTGGCCAGTGAGGCCGGCCTCGAAGCCCCGACCGACAACGCCTCCGGATAACACGCGCCGCCGCCGGCAACGGGCGGCAAACGGGATCGCCCCGGCGACCCCGAAAAACACCGCTCATCCCCCTTACAATGCCCCGATTCCAGACGACTGCGAGACAACATCATGGCTGAAGAGAAGAATTCCCCGAAGAGCGGCAACGGCGCGGCCCAGGCCGAACAGAGTGACCGGCCCGACTTCTCCATCCAGAAGGTCTTCATCAAGGACCTGTCCTTCGAGGCGCCGGAATCCCCCGAGGTATTCATGCGCGAGTGGAAGGGCGAGACCAACATCCAGCTGAACACCAACGCACGTCCGATCGACGAGGCCGCCGGCGCCTTCGAGGTGGAACTGGGCCTGACCGTGACCACCGAATCCGACGGCAAGACCGCCTATCTGGTCGAAATCAAGCAGGCCGGCGTGTTCATCCTGCGCAATTTTGCCGAGGATCAGCGCAACCACCTGCTGGGTGCCTACTGCCCCAACGTGCTGTTCCCGTTCGCCCGCGAAACGGTGGCCGATCTGGTACTGAAGGGCGGCTTCCCGCAGCTCCTGCTACAGCCGGTCAACTTCGAGTCGCTGTATGCCCAGCACCTGCAGGAACAGAAGCAACAGGCCGGCGGGGAACAGGCCGAGCCCACGCAACAGGCCTGACGCGAGGCGCCGAGGGAAACACTGATTCATGTACACACTCGCGTTGGTACCCCAGGTTTTCCGAGACAAGGCGCGTCGTGCAGCGGGTAGTGGTTCTACCCGCAAGCGGCGCAACGCAGGATCGGGGAACCTGGGGTACCAACCCCACAAATTATTGAAAGCAGGGGCTCGGCCGCTTTTGCGTGGGAACGGCGTTGCGGCTCCCTTGTGTAGAATGACTGCACCGCAGTCACCGCGCCTTGTTCGCACGCAAAAGCGGCTCGAGCGCGAGCGTGTACATGAATCAGTGTTTCCCTAGGATGCGTATCGCGGTCCTCGGAGGCGGCTGCTGGGGCACGGCGCTGGCGGTGCATGCGGCCCGTCTGCATGCCGACGTCGCCCTGTGGGTGCGCAACGACGCCACGGCCGGGCAACTGGAACGCGAGCGCGAGAACGCCCGCTACCTTCCCGGCCTGCACCTCCCGGACAACCTGCGCGTCAGTGCCGACCCGGCGATCATCGAGGGCCGCGACCTGGTCCTGATCGCAGTCCCCTCCGGCGCCTTCCGCGAAACCCTGCGCTGGATCGCCCCGCGGCTCGCACGCGAACAGGTAGTCGCCTGGGCCACCAAGGGCCTGGAGACAGCAACCGGGGCCTGGCTGCACGAGATTGCCGAACAGGAACTGGGGCCCGAGCGCCCGCCCGCTCTGATCTCCGGGCCCTCCTTCGCCGCCGAGGTGGCGCAGGAGCAGCCGACCGCGCTGTCCGTGGCCTCCAGCGACGAGGGCCACATGGACTGCCTGGTTACGGCCCTGCACGGGCGCTCGCTGCGCCTGTACCGCAATACGGACGTGATCGGCGTGGAACTGGGCGGCGCGCTGAAGAACGTGCTCGCGGTGGCCACCGGTATTGCCGACGGCGCCGGGTTCGGGGCCAATGCGCGCGCCGCACTGATGACCCGCGGGCTGGCCGAGATCCAGCGCTTCGGCGCGGCGGTCGGCGCCCGTCCGACCACCCTCACCGGCCTCTCCGGACTGGGGGACATGATCCTCACCTGCACCGACAACCAGTCGCGCAACCGGCGCCTGGGCCGGATGCTGGGCGAAGGCCTGGATCTCGACAGCGCCCGCGCGCGGGTGGGACAGTCGGTGGAGGGTGTAGAGACCGCCCGGGTCGCTGTGGCGCGGGCGAAGGCACTGGAAGTGGACATGCCGATCTGCGCCGAGGTGCACGCGGTGCTCTATCAGGGCCGCCCGGTGCACGACACTGTGCGCCGGCTGCTGGAACGCGACGCCACCCGCGAAGAGGACTGAAGCCGCGTCCGCAAAAGCCCCGCGCGACACCCGCACAATCGCCCGTACGCTCCGGTCGGACTACCGTGGCCCTCACACGCGAACGCAACGGAGAACCGCATGAGCAAGGCCTGGAAGGAACTGGACCTGGAAGGTGGCGGCCTGCAGGCGGTCAACGCCCGCCTCGCTCGCGAGATGCGCACCCGCCCTGCGGCCTACGCTGCGTGGATCCTGTTCCCGCTCGGGCTGCATCGCTTCTACCTGCGCGAGCCGCTGGGCGGCGCCGGCTTCCTGGCACTCAGTGCGGCCACCCTGGCCCTCGCCGGATTTGGCCCCGCCGCCTGGTGGTTGCTACCGCTGATTATTGGCGTGTCATGGGCGCTGGTGGACCTGTGGTGGATCGACCGTCGGGTGACCGACTACAACAAGGAGCTACGCAAGCAGCTCTTCCTGCGCAAGGGCCACAAGCCACCGCAGGACTACCGTGGCCGCTACACCAGCGACGAAGACGCCCGCCGCGAACTGGACGAATACCAGCAGATCAAGGAAGCCGAAAAGCCCGGGCAATCAGGCCTGGCCGGTCGCAACGACCCGGCCCGCGACGCCGGCGGCAAGCGCCGCATGCCCAGCTTCAACGAACAGGAAGCCATGCTGCGCCAGATGCGCAAGGACAAAAACAAAGGCGACGGGAACAACTGACCGCCGCCTTCACAAGATCGCCGAGGTTGCGCCGCCCCCGGTTGCGGCCACGCCCGACGGCATGGCCCGTGGCGCTCAGTTCTCGCCGGGGCGCCACACGCCACTGGCCTCCTGCGGCGGCGGGGCGGTCTGCTTGCGGCTCTCGACGTCCACGAACACCGACTCGGTAAATTCGGAGAGCTGCTTGAGGTACTCCTTGCGCTCGTTCACCGACTCCGGCATCTGCGCGACCATGAACCCGGTGATTGCGCTCAGGTACTGCACGGCCACGATGGGTTGCTGCGCCTTCGGGTCCACCTCGGTCAGCAGATCCTGGACCTTCTGAATCAACTCGCCGGACAACTGCAGGGTATCGCTCATGGGGTTCCTCTCGCGGTTCGTGAAATCGTTGCGCACAGGCTACGGCAAGCCCCGCCACCCCGAAAGTGAACGCAAGATGCGCGGGCCTTTCCCTCCCTGGTGTGTTCAACACGAAGCGCGCGAAGGCACGAAGAAGGTCACGTTCAAGAGCGATTTGAACCACAGAGGGCACAGAAGACACGGAGAACATCAGGGTTGAAGGGCAAGGCGGATCGAACTGCGCCTTCGCCACCCAGGCGTTACCGCGTTCCTTCCTTTTCTCTGTGCCCTCTGTGGTGCAAAGGCTTTTGACCTTCTTCGTGCCTTCGTGTGCTTCGTGGTGGAAAACAGGGGCGGTCAGGAGCGACGAGGGTCGTCGTCTTCGTCACGGGCCTCGGGGGCATCGTCGTCCATATCAAAGTCCTCGTGGACGCGATCCGGCGGAATGGTCCATGGCTCGCTGGGGGCGACCGTATGCGCGCCCGGGCGTGGGGCATAGCGCTCGTCTTCCAGGGCGCGCATCAGGCCCACCACCATCATCAGCATCACCAGCGAGAACGGCAGCGCGGCCAGGATGACTGCATTCTGCAAGACCTCCAGCCCGCCAGCCAGCAGTAGCACGCCGGTCACCAGACCGATCATCGCACCCCACAGGATCAGGTGAATCGCCCGGTGTTCGGTGGACCCATGGGCCAGCAGGGTGTTGATGACCACGATGCCGGCATTGGCCGAGGTCAGCAGGTAGGTCGCAATCAGTACCGTAATCAGGACGGCCCCGCTCTTCGCGATCAACCAGGGCTCCAGGGTCTCCATGGTGGCGAAGGTTGCCATGGTCAGGTCCTCCGCCACCTGATCGGCAATGTTCGCGATGCCCTCGACCTCGGCGTGCAGGGCCGTACCGCCCAGCAGTGCGAGCCAGAAGAAGGTGATCAGGGTCGGCACCAACAGCACCCCGGTGACGAATTCGCGCAGGGTACGCCCGCGCGAGATGCGCGCGATGAACAGCCCGACGAACGGCGCCCAGGCCAGCCACCAGCCCCAGTAGAAGACCGTCCAGTCGGAGTGCCACTCGTCCAGGTGGTGCGCATGGGTGTACAACGACAGCCCCAGCAGGTTCTGCATGTAACTGCCACTGGACTGCACCACCAAGGCCAGCAAGTACTGGGTTGGACCCCATACCAGCAGTAGCCCAAGCAGAGCGACACTGAGCCACAGGTTGGCCTGGCTGACCCGCTGCACCCCGGCCTGCATCCCGGCCACCACCGACACGATCGCAGTCACCGTCAGCAGCGCCGTCAGCAGCAGGAGACCGCGATCCCCTTCCAGCGAGAGGCCCACGGTATGCGCCAACCCGGCCTCCAGCTGCTGGATACCCAGCCCCAGAGTCGTTGCGATCCCGAAGACCGTGGCCACGATGGCGAGCAGATCCACCAGATCGCCCGGCCAGGTATGGCTGTACTTGCCGATCAGCGGGTGCAGGGCCGAGCGCAGCGCCAGAGGCTGGCCCTTGCGGAAGCTGAAATAGGCCAGGATCAGTGCCAGCAGCGCGAACACACCCCAGGCATTCAGCCCCCAGTGGAAATACGTCAGCACCATCGACATGTCGGCGGCGGCCGCCTGGTTGCCGTTCTCGGCCAGAAACGGGTTGCCGCCGTAATGCGACAGCGGCTCGGCCACCGCCCAGAACAGCAGGCCGACGCCCATGCCGGCGGCGAACAGCATCGACAGCCAGGACAGCGTGGTGAACTCCGGGACCTCGTCGTCGCGCCCCAGGCGAACGTTCTTGTAGCGCCCGACCCCGAGCCAGATCACCATGACCAGGAAGAAGGCCATGATCACCACGTAATACCACTCCAGCAGCGGCGTCACGAAGGCACGCGCATCCCCCACCACCGCGCCCAGCTGCTCGGTTCGATAAACCCCCAGCAGGGCGATGATCACCACGAGGATCAGCGCCAGCGGCGCAACACGCGGGTTCAGCCCCTTGAACGGGCCGCGGGTGGCAACGTTGTACATCTCGCGTCCTTTCGCTTGCGCGATGGATGTATTTCAGGACCGGACCTTTGCCGATCCATGCCAGCAGATCAAGGGCCGGTGGCGCCCGCCGGTTGTACGCGGCTGCCCATGCGGAAATCCTGAATGACCTGATGCACGAACGCCAGCTTGGCGATCGCGGTAGCGGTCAGCACGAAGGGGTAGACATGCGAGTGGCCCATACTGCGGTTGAGGCTGTTCAGGGCGCTGACCAGCGGCAGCCAATGCTCCAGAAGCAGATCGAAGTCCGCCGTGGCATAGGCATCAAAAGCCGGCAGATTCCCCTGTGCCCCCAGCCGCGCCGACGGTCCGGCGACGGGTTCGATGTCCATGTTGTAGGCAGAGGCCGTGTCCAGCGTATCCACGATGTGCATATAGTGAGCCCAGGTCTCGGCCCAGTCTTCCCAGGGGTGCGAGCTGGCATAGGCGGACACGAACGAGGCCTGCCAATCCGCCGGCGGACCGCCGGTGTAATGGCGCCGCAGGGCCTCGTCGTAGTCCGCGCGCTCGTCGCCGAAGCGCTCGCGAAAATCGGTATGCCAGTGGCTACCGCGAATCAGTCGATCCCAGTAGTAGTGCGCGGACTCATGGCGAAAGTGGCCGAGAATGGTGCGATAGGGTTCGGCCATCGCCTCGCGCATGCGCTCGCGCACCGCGGGATCGGCCTCGGCGATATTGATCGTAATGAGCCCGTGCGAATGGCCGGTGACCACGCCACCGCCCTCGCGGAATTCCGGGGCCGGGTCGGCCAGGAAATCAAACGCAATCCCCCCAGGATCGCTTTTCCGCGGCACCACCGGCAGGCCCAGGCGCAACAGGCCATATACCAGGCGTCGCTTCTCGGCCTCCAGACGCTCCCACAGCCGCGCATTGCCCGGCACACTGAGGTCCGGGATGGTGCGATTCAGGCGGCAGGCGCGACAGAACGGCTCGGCTTCTTCATGTGGCACCATCCAGTTGCACACCGCGTCTACCGCATAGTGCCGGCACTGGCGATAAAACAGCCCGTCCGGCTCGTCCGCTACCCGCCACAGGCCACCGGGGATCGGTCGCCCGCGGGCGCCCACAGCCTCCCCCGCCGGCACCAGGGCGGAGACCTCCAGGCGGTCCGGCAGGAATCCCAGCCGGTGGCCGCAGCGGGTACAGAAGGTGTTGTCGAAGTACACCCCCTGCCCACAGACCTCGCACTCGAACAACTGCATCGCGCTCCCCGTTGGCTGGCCTGCCGCCAGAAGATCCGGGCGGCAGTCATCCTTTCAGACTACGCCGATCCCGCTGCGCCGTCGCGGTGCAACCGGGTCGCCAGGGCCTCACTCGCCCTGCACGCCGGACAGCAGCCCTTCCACCCGTTCCAGCACCAGTGGGTGCGACAGGATACCGGCATGCGTGGTCGCCACCCCGAAGACCGAGGCCGCCTCGCGCTGCGCGGGCGGGTGCAGCATGCTGGCGAGAGTGACCACCCCGTCCGCAGTGGCGCGCGCACCTCCCTCCCCGCGCTGGTAGCCAAACAGCAGGTGCAGCTCGGTCACCTCCGTGTTGGCATCCGCGAACAGGCCTTCCAGGTAATCGCTGCCCGGGGCCATGTCGCGCCATACCGGAATGACCACCGGCGAACGATCAACACCCCGCTGGGCGCGTTCGTGTCCGGCCCAGGGAGTGGACAGGGTGATCATCGCCGGCACGGTCGCCGCCGCCTCGCGCCGGGCGCGCTCGTTCAGGAAGCCGCGCGCGATCAGCCCCCCCATGCTGTGTGCCACCACCGGCAGTGACTCGACGCCGTGGCGTACCTCCAGCTCCTCGACCACCTGTGCCAGGTGCGCCGCGGCCGACTGCAGCGGCAGCCCGGAGGCGTAATAGTAGAACCACGGCTGGTAACGTTCTCGGTCAAGCCCCTCCAGCAGCCCAGCGAAATCCCGCGGCGAGCCGTTCATCCCGTGCACGAACAGCACGGGCGTCCGAGCGGGATCGTATGGCTCAAGAAAGTACACCCCGGCATACCCCGCCAGCACGAAATCCAGAGGGCGCCACTGGCTGCCCCGCGCCACCTCGTTCGCGAAACGCGGATCCTCCAGATGGGTGATCTCGCCGTAGACCGTCACCCGACCCAGGCTCAGCGGCGCCGCGCCGTCCCCGGGACCCCGTGTATCCGGCAGGTGAATGGCGTGCGCCAGGCGATCACTCCCGTTCACGCGGATATCGATCCCGGTCAGCCGTCCGCCAGGACCACAATCCAGCGAATCGCCGCCCGCGACGTGCTGGACCGGTGCGCCGGCCGGATGCGCGCGATCACCATCCTCGTCGCGGAAGGCCAGCACGCTGTAACGACCAGGCTCCAGGGCAAAGAACCAGCTCCCGCCGCGCGCGCTCACCACGTGGTCCACCGGTTCGGGCACAACGGCGCCGGCGACCGGCTCGCGGAACACCGCCACCACATAGGGCCCGGTCCGTTCCGACTCATCCGCCCCTTCGTTCGATCCTACCGTACCGCTGATCACACAGGCCCCGCCCATCCGCGCCAGCTGCTCGCGCGCATCCAGCAGCGAACACCCCACCAGCCCCAACACCACCGCCAGGACCGCACACACCCGCAACACACCCATTCTGAACATCCCTATCCGACAGCGCCCAGACCCCGAGTGTAGCGAGCCGGCAATCGTGGCGCTGCCTGGTGCCCACCCACCGCAACATCCGCCCCCCTGCCGCAAGATCTTGGAAGCCACCCCCACGTGAACCAGCCAGACTTACAGGCAAAAGCCGCTCCGGACGGACACCCGCCCGGTCAGCCACACCACGACACGCCCACCCGGAGCGCGCCGGGTGAAGCCATGACCCACAGGAGGTGCACCATGTTCAAACACGATATCCCGCCCACCGGGGCCATACCCCGCCTTGCCTCGGCCGCCGCCCTCGTGCTGGTCGCCGCCTGGACAGTCGCGACGGCGGACCAGGGCCCGGCCTTCATCCACGAACCCGATTCCCCCGATCTCGAATGGGGCCCGTGCCCGGACTTCATGCCGGATGGCTGCCGGCTCGCCGTGCTGCAAGGTGACCCGGCGCAGCCCAATGCCGACGTCTTCTTCCTCCTCCCCGGCAACAGCACCGCGCCCCACCACTGGCACACCAGCGCCGAACGCATGGTGCTCGTCAGCGGCGAGATGCAGGTCGACTACGACGACCAGGATCCGGTCGCGCTCCGACCCGGCACCTATGCCTACGGACCGGCCCGGCTGGCACATACCACCCATTGCACATCGGACGAGGACTGCATCCTGTTCATCGCGTTCGAGGAACCGGTGGACGCCCACGCCAGCCACGACGACTGACCCCGTCACCGTCCAATCACCACCGCCGGATGCGGCCGCCAGCCCCTTCGCCCGCTCTGCTGCTCCCGGACCCAAAAAAGGCCCGCACGGGGCGGGCCTTGTTGGATCGGAACAGCGACAGCCCGGTCAGGCGGCAGCTGCAGCCCGGGTAAAGGCAAGCTGGTCGCCAGCCAGGTCCACCTCGATAGTATCGCCGGGGCCGAATTCGCCGGACAGCAGCGACTGGGCCAGCGGGTTTTCCATCTGCGTCTGGATGGCCCGCTTGAGTGGACGCGCGCCGTACACCGGGTCGAAACCGGCGGCGCCCAGGTGATCGAGCGCGGCGTCGGTGATGGTGAGCCCCAGATCGCGCTCCTCCAGACGCTTGCGCAGGAACTGCAGCTGGATGCCGGCAATCGCCCGGATCTGCTCGCGTTCCAGCGGGTGGAACACCACCACGTCATCCACGCGGTTGATGAACTCGGGGCGGAAGTGCTGCCCGACGATCTCCATCACCGCGGCCTTCATTGCGTCGTAGTTCGCCTCGCCGGCCATCTCCTGGATCTGCTGCGAGCCCAGGTTGGAAGTCATCACGATCACCGTGTTGCGGAAGTCCACGGTGCGCCCATGACCGTCCGTCAGACGACCATCATCCAGCACCTGCAGCAGCACGTTGAACACATCCGGGTGCGCCTTCTCGACCTCGTCCAGCAGGATCACGGAGTACGGCTTGCGGCGCACGGCCTCGGTCAGGTAGCCGCCCTCCTCGTAGCCGACATAGCCCGGGGGCGCCCCGATCAACCGCGCCACCGAGTGCTTCTCCATGAACTCGGACATGTCGATGCGCACCATGGACTCTTCGGTGTCGAACAGGAACGACGCCAGTGCCTTGGTCAGTTCGGTCTTGCCAACCCCGGTCGGGCCGAGGAACAGGAACGAGCCATTCGGCCGATTCGGATCGGACAGGCCCGCCCGCGAACGGCGGATGGCGTTGGCCACCGCGCGCACGGCTTCCGTCTGGCCGACCACGCGATCACCCACGGCCTCTTCCATGCGCAGCAGCTTGTCCTTCTCGCCCTCCAGCATCTTGGAGACCGGGATGCCGGTCCAGCGCGCAACCACCTCGGCGACCTCCTCGTCGGTCACCTTGGTGCGCAGCAACTGGGTCTCCTGGCTCTCCATCTCGTGGGCCATGGCGAGGGACTTCTCCAGATCCGGGATGCGCCCGTACTGCAACTCGGACATGCGCGACAGGTCGCCGGCACGGCGGGCGGTCTCCAGCTCGGTACGTGCGCGCTCGAGCTCTTCCTTCAATTGCGCGGCGCCGGAGACCGAGGCCTTCTCGGACTTCCACACCTCTTCCAGATCGGAGAGCTCGCGCCCCAGGCGATCGATCTCGCCCTCCAGGGTATCCAGCCGCTTCTTCGAGGCGTCGTCGGATTCCTTCTTCAACGCCTCGCGCTCGATCTTGAGCTGGATCAGGCGGCGCTCCAGGCGGTCCATGGACTCGGGCTTGGAGTCGATCTCCATGCGGATGCGCGAGCTGGCCTCGTCGATCAGGTCGATCGCCTTGTCCGGCAGCTGGCGATCGGTGATGTAGCGCTGCGACAGCTGCGCCGCGGCGACGATCGCCGGGTCGGTGATCTCGATCCCGTGGTGGACCTCGTAGCGCTCCTTCAGCCCGCGCAGGATGGCGATGGTGTCTTCCAGCGTGGGCTCGTCCACCACCACCTTCTGGAAGCGGCGTTCCAGCGCGGCGTCCTTCTCGATGTTCTGGCGGTATTCGTCCAGCGTGGTCGCGCCGATGCAGTGCAACTCGCCGCGCGCCAGGGCCGGCTTGAGCATGTTGCCGGCGTCCATCGCGCCCTCGGCCTTGCCGGCGCCGACCAGGGTATGGATCTCGTCGATGAACAGGATCACGCGACCCTCTTCCTGCGACAGCTCCTTGAGCACGGACTTCAGCCGCTCCTCAAAGTCACCACGGTACTTGGCCCCGGCCAGCAAGGCGCCCAGATCCAGTGCAAGCACGCGCTTGTCCTTCAGCCCCTCGGGCACCTCGCCGTTGATGATGCGCTGGGCCAGACCCTCGACAATCGCGGTCTTGCCGACCCCGGGTTCGCCGATCAGCACCGGGTTGTTCTTGGTGCGGCGCTGCAGGACCTGGATCGAGCGGCGAATCTCCTCGTCGCGCCCGATCACCGGGTCCAGCTTGCCCTGCTCGGCGCGCTCGGTCAGGTCGATGGTGTACTTGTCCAGCGCCTGGCGGTTCTCCTCGGCGTTCGGGTCGTCCACCTGGGCACCGCCGCGCATGTCGTCCACCGCCTTCTCCAGGGAGTCCTTGTTGGCGCCGGCGTTGCGCAGCATCTCGCCCACACCGGCCTTCTCGGCGATCGCCGCGAGCAGGAACAGCTCGCTGGGGATGTACTGGTCCTTGCGCTCCTGGGCAAGCTTGTCGCAGACATTCAGCATGCGCCCCAGGTCATTGGAGACATGCACCTCGCCCGCGGCACCCTCCACTCTGGGCAGGCGGTCCAGCGCCTCGCCCAGCGCGGAGCGCAGCTGGCGCACGTTGGCGCCGGCGCGGTCGAGCACGTGGCGGATGGTGCCGCCCTCCTGGTCCAGCAAGGCCAGCAGCAGGTGGGCCGGTTCGATGAACTGGTGGTCGCGGCCTACCGCGAGCGATTGTGCATCCGCGATGGCGGACTGAAACTTGGTCGTCAGGCGATCCATTCGCATTGGGAAACCCCTCGGTCAAATCTGGGTGAACTGACACCAATGATGGGGGCAATCCCCCGACCTTCAAGGATAGACGGACGGAAACCCCCTCATCAGACAAACGCCAACACCGTCACGAACGAACGTCGGGGCTGCGCCCGGAGGTTGCCACGGCCCCTGCGGGGCCTCGCGATGACGGGGGCAGGAAAAAGCACCGTCATCGCGAGGAGAGCAGCGACACGGCAATCTCCATGGGCAACCTACGCGCCGGACCGAGCGTCGGGGTTATCGCAGGTGGCCGGGATCGACCCAGACGAGCGTGCCCATGCGGCCGGTCTCGCCATCGCGGCGGTAGGAGAAAAAGGTATCCGCCTCGCTGAAGGTGCAGCGTCCGCCACCGGCGACCTGCGCCACCCCGGCCCGCTGCAGGCGCTGCCGGGCCAGCAGGTAGAGATCCGCCAGCAGGCGGCCCTCGGCGCCGGGGCAGAACGCGGCAACGGCCTCCGGGTCGTGCGCGACAAAGGCCTCGCGGACCTCGGAGCCCACCTCGAAGGCCGCAGGGCCAATGGCCGCCCCCATCCAGGCCTGGATGGGCATCCCCGGGCGCAGCGTCTTCAGGGCCTCCACGCTGGCCTCCAGCACCCCGTCCGCCAGCCCACGCCAGCCGGCATGCGCCACCCCCACCGCCGCGCCATCGGCGGTCGCCAACACCACCGGCAGGCAGTCGGCGGTCTGCACCGCACAGACGACCCCGGGCCGGTCGCTGACCACTGTGTCGGCCGCGGCCGCGTCGCCGGCCTCCAGCGCCGCGTGCAGGGCGTCGGCGTTGGTCACGCCGGTGCCGTGGACCTGGCGCGGCCAGGCGATCGGCGTGGCCAGCCCCAAAGACTGTTCCAGCCGACGCCGATTCTCCGCCACATGCTCCGGGTCATCGCCGGTGTGCAGCGCCAGGTTCAGCGCGGCCCAGGGCCCGGTACTGACTCCGCCCACCCGCGTGGTCTGGACCGCGCGCACGCCGGCCGGCAGTTCGCCGGGGGACGGCGCCAGCAGGGGCAGGGTCTCAGGCATCACCGGTCTCCCGGGCATCGGCGCGCAGGGCTGCAAGCAGGCCCTCGAAGTCCTCCGGTAGCGGGGCCTCGAACGCGCAGGGTTCGCCGCGGGTCGGGTGCTCGAACTCCAGGCGCGCCGCATGCAGGGCCTGACGCTTGAAGGCCGCCACCGTGGCCCTGGCCGCCTCACCCATGCCCTTGACCGGCCGCGGGCGTCCGCCGTAGGTCAGGTCGCCCACGATCGGGTGGCGGATATGCGCCATGTGTACGCGGATCTGGTGGGTACGGCCGGTCTCCAGACGCACGTTCAGCAGGGTGTGGGCGGGGAAGCGTTCGGCCACGCGGTAATGCGTGACTGCAGGTTTGCCACCGCCGGTCACCGCCTGGCGCTTGCGATCCACCGGGTGGCGCCCGATCGGCTCCTCGATGCTGGCACCGCTGATCACCCGACCCTGGACCAATGCGCGGTACTCACGGTGCACGCTGCGCGCCTGTAACTGGCGCACCAGGGCGGTCTGCGCCTCCGGAGTGCGCGCGACCACCATCAGTCCGGTGGTGTCCTTGTCCAGGCGGTGGACCACGCCCGCGCGCGGCAACTGCGCCAGCTCCGGGGCGTGGTGCAGCAGGGCATTGACCAGTGTGCCGTCGCGATGCCCGGCTGCCGGGTGGGCCACCAGCCCGGCCGGCTTGTTGATCACCAGCACCGCCGCATCCTCGTACAGGACATCCAGCGCTATGGCCTCGGGCTGCGCCGCCAGCACCGGGGCGTCCGGCGCGATCAGTTCCACCCGCTCGCCGCCTCGAACCGGCGTGCGCGGGCGCGGCGAGGCGCCGTCCACCCGCAGCGCGCCCTCCTTCAGCCACTGGGTCAACTGGCTGCGCGAATACTCGGGGAACAGCTGCGCCAGCGCGGCATCCAGGCGCTGCCCGGCCGCCTCCTCCGGCAGATGGGCCTCACGCGGTTCACTCATTGCGCGGCCTCCCGCTCGTCGCCACCGGGGCTTGATGTTGTAGAATCCTTGGACTTTGGTTCATCTGTGAGGCCTCGCCGTGATTTCTGTCCCGCACCTGTCGCGCCTGCTCGTCGTTCTGTTCGTGGCGCTCGTGGTCGCCGGCTGCGCCGGGCGCGAAGACCCCACGCTCGGCTGGTCCGCCAGTCAGCTCTACGGCGAGGCCAAGAACGCCCTGAACGAGGGCAACTACGATCAGGCCGTCGAATACTACGAAAAACTCGAGGCGCGCTACCCGTTCGGGCGCTACGCCCAGCAGGCGCAGATCGAGATTCCCTATGCCTACTACAAGGCCGGCGAGCCGGAACCCGCCCTGGCGGCCGTGGACCGCTTCGTGCAGCTGAACCCGCGGCATCCGAACCTCGATTATGCGTACTACCTGCGCGGGCTGATCAACTTCAACCGCCAGCAGGGCTTTCTCGCCAACCTGTTCCCGCGCGACCCGGCCGAGATGGACCCGGAACCCTTCGACCAGGCCTTCCAGGACTTCGACCGCCTGATCCGCGAGTTCCCGGACAGCCGCTACGCCCCGGACTCCTACCAGCGCATGCTCTACATCCGCAATGCACTGGCCGCCTACGAGCTGCGCGTGGCGGAGTTTTACATGGAACGTACCGCCTGGGTCGCCGCGGCCCAGCGCGCGCGCAACGTGGTGGCCACCTATCCCGGGGCCGAGGTGATGCCGAAGGCCCTGGCCGTGCTGCACCGCGCCTACACCGAACTCGGCCTGGAAGACCACGCCGAGAACACCATGACGGTGCTGGAACTGAACTACCCGGATGCCGCCGTCGCCGTGCGCGCCGGCGAACCGGTGGAGCTGGAAGGCGAGGAACGCCGCGGCCTGTGGCGCGTGATGGACCGCATCCCCTTCCTGACGAATTAACCGGGGAAAGCGGCACAACCGTAAAGCCATCCCCCGGCGGGCGCCCCCGCACCACCTTGGGGATGGCACCGTCATTGCGAGGAGCGCAGCGACGAAGCAACCTCCTGAAGCTGGCAGAGCGCCGGGATCCAGTGGTTCCGGACGGAGGTTACTCGCTACGCTCGCCCTTCGGGCCGGCCTGCGGCCGTTCAACGCCGCTTCGCTGCTTTTGTGCCACGTCGGCTTCGCCTCCTCGCAATGACGCTGCGATCCCCCGCCGTGCGGGCCGAGGCTACAACGCTTCGCTGCCCTCTTCGCCGGTGCGGATGCGGACCACGCGCGACATGTCGGACACGAAGATCTTGCCGTCCCCGATCTTGCCGGTGCGCGAGGCCTTCACGATCGCGTCAATGCAGGGATCGACACGGTCGTCGTCCACCACCAGTTCCAGCTTCACCTTGGGCAGGAAGTCGACCACATATTCCGCGCCCCGGTAGAGTTCCGTATGGCCCTTCTGGCGCCCGAAACCCTGAACCTCGGTCGCGGTCATGCCGGCAATACCCATCTCGGTCAGGGCCTCGCGGACATCTTCCAGCTTGAACGGCTTGATGATCGCCTCGATCTTCTTCATGCGAATCCCTTTGGTTGAGCCCGCTGCGCGGGCGCTTGTCTCACATCCGGAAGTGTATCAAACCCCCGGCGCTGCGCTGGAAGATCCGCCCCGGCGCGGTCCGAGGCCCCCGTCATTGCGTACATGGACGCCCCCGGTTTGCCAAGCGTTTGAGTCGATGGTTTCGGGGCGACGATTGCTCCCGTACATTCGGACTGCGTGTGCGGCTTTCATTCGCCACGGTCCCGGATGGATTCCGCGGGTGGAGGGTCCCAGCGAGGTCGCGCACTCGAGGTGCTTCGCAATGATCGGACTGGCCCCCACCGGGATCGCTCCCGTTGCCATCATGCTCAATCGCTTGCGCAATCGAGGGTTGGGTACGTACTAACGCGTTCGCTTCTCCGTTTTTGCGGGCTTACGCGGCGGCGCCGCGCAGGCCGGGGTCGAACGTCCGGTCATGGGCCATCAGGGCCCAGACCGTGCGGGCATTCTTGTTGGCCAGGGCCACGGTCGCCACGTTGGGACAGCGCCGCTGGCGCAACCCTTCGAGCCAGGGGTCGCCGCCCTCGCCGCGGCGCTGATCCGCCAACAGGGCGGACCGCGCCCCGTGGATCAGCAGCATGCGCAGGTAGCGGTCGCCGCGCTTGCTGATCCCCAGCAGGTTCGACTGGCCGCCACTGGAGTGCTGCTTGGGCACCAGCCCCATCCAGGCGGCCAGTTGGCGACCGTTCTTGAAGTGCCGGGCATGGCCGATCGCGGCGACCAGGGCGGTCGCGCTGATCGGTCCGATCCCCGGGATCTCGGCCAGGCGCCGGCTGACCGCATGACTTCGATGCCAGGCCTGGATCTGGCGCTCCTGTTCCTTCACGGCCTGCTCCAGTCGCCGCAACTCCTCCAGCCGGTCGGCCAGCAGCGTGCGGAACAGATCCGGCAAGCCGTTCTCCGCATCCTCCAGGATCCCCGGGAGCTCGCGGAACAGGGTCGTCATCCCCTGGGGCACCACGATCCCGAACTCGGCCAGCAGCCCGCGCACTTGGTTGGCCTGCGCCGTGCGCGCCTTGATCTGGCCCTCGCGCACCCGGTGCAGCGCCAGTACCGCCTGCTGGTCGGGCGTCTTGATCGGCACAAAACGCATGTTCGGGCGGGTCACCGCCTCGCAGATCGCCTCGGCGTCCGCCCGGTCGTTCTTGTTCGTCTTCACGTAGGGCTTCACGAACTGCGGCGCCATCAGCCGCACCTCGTGCCCCAACGCCTGCAACTCACGCGCCCAGTAATGGGCACTCCCGCAGGCCTCCAACCCGATCCGGCAGGCCGGCAGCTGGGCGACGAAGTTGCGCAACTGGCTGCGCCGCAGCGCCTTCGAAAACACCTGCCGGCCCTGCGCATCCACGCCGTGGACCTGGAACACGTTCTTCGCGAGATCAATACCGAGTGTTGTAACCTGCATCCGGACGCCTCCGTCTTCTTCGAGTGAGAGTGATCACCCCCACTCTGGCACATCGCGATGCCGTAATAGGGCGGGGGCGTCCATCCCATTGAGGCCCCGCAGGGGCCGCGGCAACCTCCTGAAGCTGGCAGAGCGCCGGGATCCGGTGGTTCCGGACGGAGGTTACTCGCTACGCTCGCCCTTCGGGCCGGCCTGCGGCCGTTCAACGCAGCTTCGCTGCTTTTGTGCGACGGCCCCTGCGGGGCCTCGCAATGACGCGACCGGGAAGCACCGTCATCGCGAGGCGCGCAGCGCCGTGGCGATCTCGCTGGACGACCGCGACGCCGGCCAAAGCGAACGTCGAGGGTTCCGGACGGAGGTTGCCGCGTCGGCTTCGCCTCCTCGCAATGACGGGGGCCGGGTACGGCGTCGGGGATCACTCAGTCCGGACGATAGCCGGAGGTAATCGGGTAGCGCCGGTCGCGGCCGAAGGCGCGCGGACTGACCCGCACCCCTGGCGCGGCCTGGCGGCGCTTGTACTCGGCGATGAACACCATGCGCGCGATGCGCTCCACCGTGGGGCCGTCGAAGCCCTGGGCGACGATCTCGGCGACGGACTGCTCCTGCTCGACGAAGGCCTCGAGGATCGCGTCCAGCACGTCGTATGGCGGCAGCGAGTCGGCATCCCGCTGGTCCGGCGCCAGCTCGGCGCTGGGCGGGCGCTCGATCACCCGCGGCGGGATCGCCGCGCCGCACGTGTTGCGCCAGCGTGCCAGGCGGTACACCCACTGCTTGGAGACGTCCTTCAGTGGCGCGAAACCGCCATTCATGTCGCCGTACAGCGTGGAATAGCCCACCGCCATCTCGGACTTGTTGCCGGTGGCCAGCAGCAGCTTGCCGCTGCGGTTGGACAGCGCCATCAGCAGCACGCCGCGGGCGCGCGCCTGCAGGTTCTGTTCGGTCACGTCTCCCGCCCCGGCCGGATACGCCGCCAGGGCATCCCCGAGCCCGGCCATGAAGCTCTCCACCATCGGCTCGATGGCGATCTCGTGGTATTCGAGACCCAGAAGCCGCGCCTGCTCCTCCGCATCCTCGATGCTCATCGAGGCGGTGTAACGATAGGGCATCATCACCGCGGTCACCGCCGCCGGGCCCAGCGCATCCGCCGCCAAGGCCGCAGTCAGACCGGAGTCGATGCCGCCAGACAGGCCCAGCAATACCCCCGGGAAGCCGTTCTTGCTCACGTAGTCACGGATGCCGATCATCAGCGCCTGATAGAGGTCACGGGCGTCCGCCTCGTCCGGTTCCGGGCCGGGGTCGGTCAGGGTCGGAAGCATGCCGCAGGCGGACAGATGCATGTGCTCGTCGCGGGACCGCAGGACCGGCCCCTGCGCACTGCGACTTGCCTCTACCTGGCCCTGGCCGGTGGCCCAGGCGGGCAGCACGGCGCGGGCCCCGTTGACCGGGTCGTGCACGAACGAGCGGCCGTCGAACACCAGTTCGTCCTGCCCGCCCACCTGGTTCACGTAGACCACCGGGCAGCCGGTCTCGGCCACCCGCGCCCCGACCACCTGCAGGCGTTCCTCGGCCTTGCCGCGGTGGTAGGGCGAGGCGTTGAGATTCAGCAGGAGCTCGGCCCCGGCAGCCTGCGCCCCGGCGGCCGGACCCGGCTGCCAGATGTCCTCGCAGACGGTCAGCCCGATCTGCCAGCCATCCAGCTCGACCACGCAGGGGGCATCGCCAGCAACGAAATAGCGCTGCTCGTCGAATACCGAATAGTTAGGCAGGACCTGCTTGGCGTAGCGCGCGATACAGGCCCCGTCGCGCAGCCACAGGGCCGCATTGATCAGGCCGCCATCTCCCTGCACCGGGGCACCCAGGATCACGTCGATATCCCGCGCCGCCTTGGTGATCGCCACCACCGCGCGCTCCACGCCCAGCAGGAAGGCCGGGCGCAGCAGCAGATCCTCGGGGGGATAGCCGGTGACCGCGAGTTCAGGGAAAACCACCGCGCGGGCGCCACCGGCACGGGCCTGCTCGATGGCCTCGAGGATTTGGTGGCGATTGTCGTCCAGCCCGCCCACGACCGGATTGATCTGGGCCAGGGCCAGACGCAGAGGCTGGTCAGGGGTCATCGGCGACTCAGGCGCGGGCGAGCGCGGACTGCATCGCGGCGCCCAGCTCGGCCGGGCTCTCCGCCACGGTCGCGCCGGCCTCGCGCAGGGCCGTCATCTTCTGCTCCGCGGTACCCTGGCCACCGGCGATGATCGCGCCGGCATGACCCATGCGCCGCCCCGGGGGCGCCGTGGCGCCGGCAATATAGGCGGCTACCGGCTTGTCGAATTCGTCCGCGATATAGCGTGCGGCGCGTTCCTCGGCATCACCGCCGATCTCGCCCACCATCAGCACGCCGTCGGTCTCCGGGTCATCGCGGAACAGGCGCAGGCAGTCGACAAAGTCGAGGCCCTGGATCGGGTCACCGCCGATGCCCACGCAGGTGCTCTGACCAAGCCCGAGGTCCGATGTCTGCTTGACCGCCTCGTAGGTCAGGGTGCCCGAGCGCGAGATGATGCCGATGCGCCCGCGGCTATGGATATAGCCGGGCATGATCCCGACCTTGCAGGCCTCCGGGGTGATGATGCCCGGGCAGTTCGGGCCGATCAGGCGCGTGGGGCTGCCGGCCAGGACCTGCTTGACCCGCACCATGTCCTGGACCGGGATGCCCTCGGTGATGCAAACGGCCAGTTCGATCCCGGCATCCGCCGCCTCGCAGATCGCGTCGGCCGCGAACGGCGCCGGGACGTAGATCATGCTGACCGTGGCGCCGGTCTGCGCCACCGCATCGGCGACGGTATCGAACACCGGCCGATCCAGGTGGGCCTGGCCGCCCTTGCCCGGGGTCACGCCCCCGACCAGGCGCGTGCCGTAGGCGATGGCCTGCTCCGAGTGAAAACTGCCTTGCTTACCGGTGAAGCCCTGGCAGATCACCCGGGTGTCGCGGTCGACGAGGATGCTCATGCCACGGCCTCCACCACGGCGCGCGCCGCCGCGTCCAGATCGGCGGCCGGGATCACGTCCAGCCCGGAGTTGGCCAGCGCGGCGCGGCCCTGCTCGGCGTTGGTGCCCTCCAGGCGCACCACCACCGGCACCTGCACCTGGATCTCGCGGATCGCGGCGATAATGCCCTCGGCGATCAGGTCGCAGCGCACGATGCCGCCAAAGATATTCACCAGCACCGCCTTCACCGATGGGTCCGACAGGATCAGCTTGAACGCTGCGGTGACCCGCTCCACAGTCGTACCGCCGCCGACATCGAGGAAGTTGGCCGGCGAGCCGCCGTGGTGCTGGATCAGGTCCATGGTCGCCATTGCCAGCCCGGCGCCGTTGACCATGCAGCCGATCGAGCCGTCCAGGCGGATGTAGTTGAGGTCGTGCTCGTGTGCCTGCTCCTCGGCGGGGTCGCGTTGGCGCACGTCGCGCTCCGCGAACAGCGCCTTCTGGCGGTAGGCCGCGGAGTCGTCGATGGTCAGCTTGGCGTCGATCGCCAGCAGCTGATCCTCATGGGTCAGCACCAGTGGGTTGATCTCGAGGAGCTGCGCGTCGAGCTGCTGGAACAGGGCATGGGCATTGGTCACCAGCTGCGCCATCGCCTTCGCCGCGTCGCCGGACAGGCCCAGGGTGGCGGCGACCCGGCGGCCGTGGAAGGGCATCACGCCGGTGGCCGGATGGATCGGCAAGGTCACCACGGCCTCGGGGCGCTCTGCCGCCAGGGTCTCGATGTCCATGCCGCCCTCGGCGGAGACCACCAGCGCCAGGCGCTCGCGCGAACGATCCACCAGCATCGCGAAATAGAACTCGCTGGCGATGTCCGCCGCCGGCTCCAGCAGAAGCTGGTCCACTGGCAGTCCTTCGGGGCCGCTCTGGCCGGTCACCAGGCGCGAACCCAGCAGCTTTTCCGCCGCCTCGCGCGCAGCATCGGCGGAATCCGCCATGACCACGCCACCGGCCTTGCCGCGACCGCCGGAGTGCACCTGGGCCTTGACCAGCGCGCGCTCGGCACCCAGCGCCTGCCAGGCCCCGGAGACCTGCTCGGCGGCGTCGATCACCTGACCTTCGGGGACGGGGATACCGGCGTCGCGAAAGCGCGCCTTGGCCTGGAATTCGTGGAGATTCATGGGCGTCGAGGATAGCGGCGCAGCCCCGGCCCGACAACTGCGGGAGGCGCGCGCGCAGGAGAGTGTTCTTAAGCGGCCTGGACCGGGATGCCGTTACCGGTACGCACGATGCGGTTGCCGGCGTCGAGATAGACCAGGTCGGGCGTGAATTCGCGGGCCTCGGCGGCCTCCATCTGGCCATAGGCACAGATGATCACGCGATGGCCCACCGCGGCCTTGTGTGCGGCCGCGCCGTTGACCGAAATGATCCCGGAGCCGGCCTCGCCCTCGATCGCGTAGGTGGTAAAGCGCTCGCCGTTGTCGACGTTGTAGATCTGGATCTGCTCGAACGGCAGGATGCCTGCGGCGTCCAGCAGGCGCGTGTCGATGGCACAGGAGCCCTCGTATTCCAGCTCGCAATGCGTGACCCGGCCCTGATGCAGCTTGCCTTTCAGCATGGTGACAAACATACGGCGAATTCCCGGCTTGAACCTCGGAAGGGCGGAAAATTATCCGCGATCCCGGCGGATACGGCAAACGCGCCTTCTCGAGTCGATGGTTTTTCACCGTGAAGCGCGCGAAGACACGGAGAAATTCGAGGGCGACTTACAGGCAGGCTGGAAGACAGAACGAGTGGCATAACAGGAATGGACCCGGCGTTCGGGGGCTCGCAAGAACGTTACCGATTGTCAGCGCCCTGCAGCACCACCCTCACCCTTTAACCTGCCCGTCTTCTGTGGATGACTCTTGAATTTCTTCGTGTGCTTCGGGGTAGCCGAAACAAGCAGCGTCAGTCGGTACGGGTGCGGACGTTGTCGATCAGGCGGACGCCTTCCAGCCAGACGGCGGCCAGGACCACCAGGTCCTGCTCGGCCAGGGGCACATCGGTTGCCGGCTCCATCAGGTCTTCCGCACGGCGGATGGAGAGGTATTCGGGCTCGAAGCCGGCCTCGCGCAGACGATCGCTGGCGCGGGCCTCCACCTCGGCGATGCGGTCGGCGTCCACTTTGGTGGCCGTGCGGCAGACGGTCGCCACCTCGTCCAGCACCCGCTTGAGCTCGGGTGCCACGGCCCGCGCCTCTTCCGACAGCTGGCTGTTGCGTGAACTGAAGGCCAGGCCATCCGGCTCGCGCACGGTCGGGACTGCCTCCACCCGGGTGGGGATGTCGAGCCCCTGCACCATGCGCTCGATCAACTTGAACTGCTGGTAATCCTTCTCGCCGAACAGGGCCAGATCCGGGCGCACCAGGTTGAACAGCTTGGTCACCACGGTGGCCACGCCCTCAAAGTGCCCCTGGCGATAGGCACCCTCCAGGATCTCGGAAAGCACCGGCACCACGACCTGCACCGGGGGCAGGCCGTCGGCAGGGTACATGTCCTCTTCACTGGGACAGAACAAGGCGTCCACACCGGCATTCGTCGCCAGCCGGGCGTCCTCGTCGAGGGTGCGCGGATAGCGCTCCAGATCCTCGGCGCGGTCGAATTGCAGCGGATTGACGAAGATCGACACCACCACCCCCTGGGCCCGCGCCCGGGCATGCCGGATCACGGTCATATGGCCCTCGTGGAGGTTGCCCATCGTGGGCACCAGCGCCACGGTACCGCGCCCCTTGCGGGACCACTCTCGATGCATGGCCACCAGTTGCGGCCGATCACGCAGGATTCTCATGGGCCAGGATCCATCCTTTGGGAAACGCAGTTAACTGAAGGTATGCACGCCGGATTCGGGGAAGGCTCGCGCCCGCACCGCATCACAGTATCCGCGGACGGCGCCCTCCAGGGAACCGCCTTCGACAAGGAAATCGCGCGCGAAGCGCGGCGGCTCGGGCGTCAGGCCGATCACGTCGGTCAAGACAAGCACTTGACCATCGCAACGCGGGCTGGCGCCAATCCCGATCACCGGGACCCCTGCACTGCGCACGATGACATCGGCCAGGCTTTCGGGGATACCCTCCAGCAGCAGGGCCTGGGCCCCGGCGTTCTCCAGCTGGGCGGCCAGGGATTCCAGCTCCGCCGCCGCCTTCGGGTCGCGCCCCTGCACGCGGTGCCCGCCGAGACGGTGCACCGCCTGCGGGGTCAGGCCCAGATGGGCACAGACGGGAATCCCGGCGGCGACCAGGCGCTCGACCACGGGGACCTCCATCGCGCCGCATTCCACCTTGACCATGTGAGCCCCGGCGCGCAGGAGCGCCCCGGACTGGATCAGCGCGGTAGCGGGATCGACATCGCCAAGGAACGGGATGTCGGCCATGATCAGCGCGTTCTCACTGCCGCGGGCCACGTTGGCTACATGGTAGACCATGTCCTCCAGCGTCACTGGCAGGGTGGTCGCATGCCCCTGGACCACCATGCCCAGGGAATCGCCGACCAGGATCACGTCGAGCCCACAGCGATCCAGCAACCCGGCGAAGGCTGCATCATAGGCCGTGAGGCAAGCGATGGGTTCGCCCGCCTGCTTGCGCTGGGCCAGGGTATTCACGGTAATCGGACGCATGCTCATGCCTCCCGGGCAGTCCGGCTTGCCAGCCTCAAAGCGAGATCGGCAACGGGTTGAAGTAGTGCCGCCCGCCCTGGATCGGCTCCAGGAACTGCACCAGCTGGTCAAAGTCGGCCGGGTTGTTCACCCAGTCGATCTCGGTGGCGTTCACAATCACGAGCGCCGGTCCTTCGAAATGATAGAAGAATTCCGCATAGGCCGCGTTCAATCGCTCCAGATAACCGGCCTCGATGTGACGTTCGTACGGTCGTGCCCGGCGGCGGATGCGCTCCTGCAGCACCTCCACCGGCGCCTGCAGGTAGACCACCAGGTCCGGGCGCGGCAGCCCCCCGCGCAGATGGCGGAACATCTCGCGGTAGATCTCCAGCTCATCCGGATGCAGGTTCAACTCGGCGAACAGCGGGTCCTTGTCCATCAGGTAGTCGGACACATGGCGCTGCTCGAACAGGCCCTTCTGCGCCAGCGGCGTCAGCTGGCGCACGCGCTGCACCAGAAAGTGCAGCTGGGTCGCCAGGGCGTGCTTGTCCGGCTCCTGATAGAAGCGATCCAGGAAAGGGTTCTCGTCCGGGGCCTCGAAGATGCCCTCCGCCTGCAGGTGCTCGGCCAGGCGCTTGGCCAGGCTGGACTTGCCGACCCCAATCGGCCCCTCTACCGCGATGAAATCGAAATCGGCAAGGCTCATCCGCGCCCCTCCGCGGTCGCCACGGCCTCCTGCGGTTCCGCGATCGGGATCAGGCTCGCACCGTCGAAGCGCTGCGCCAGCCGATCCAGCGACCCCACTCCCGGGATCTGTAGCGACGGCGCCAGCTCCAGCAGCGGCAGGATCACAAAGTCGCGCTCGGCAATCCCGGCGTGCGGCACCTTCAGCCCCGGCAGATCCAGCGACTGCTCGCCGAACAGCAACAGATCCAGATCCAGCAGGCGCGGCCCCCAGCGGGTACCGTCCCGCTCGCGCCCGCAGGCGCACTCGATGGCCTGCAGCTCCGCCAGCAGGTCCAGCGGCTCCAGTCGGGTGTGCAGACGGGCCACGGCGTTCACGTAGTCGGGCTGGTCCTGCGGGCCCATCGGCGGGTTACGGAACAGCCGCGAGCGCCCGATCAGACGCGTTTGCGGCAACTCATGCGCCAGCCGGGCAAAGGAGTCCCGCACCTGCGTCTCGGGGTCACCCAGGTTGGCGCCGATCCCGATGAACGCGTGTACGCCGCGGGCAGGCACGCTGCTCATTCGCCGCCACCCCCCGATTCCGGGTTTGCGCCCGCATCGGCGCTCGCGCCGGCGCCGCCCTTGCGTCCCCGACGCCGGCGCCGGCCGCCACGGCGTGACTTGCTCTTGGCCCCAGCCTTGCCATCCCCTTTGGGAGCACCCTTGCCCTGGGCACCCGCCATGGCCTTCTGTGCGTCCTCGTCCAGCTCCTGGATCTCGGTCCACCAGCGACACAGCTCGGGGTCGGCATCGCCGGCGCGGGCGCGCAGGCAGAGAAAGTCATAACCGGCGCGAAAGCGCGGATGCGTCAGCAGGCGCAGCGCACGGCCACCACGGTGGCGCTCCAGCCGCGCCTGGAGTTCCCAGATCTCGCGCACGATCAGGCTGAAGCGTTTGGGAATGGACACCGTCTTCACCTGACGATCCAGCACCTCGGCCATCGCCTGCTGCCAGGCCGGAATCTCCTGTTCGTCGGCCGCGATCCGTTGGGCCGCGGCCACCTGCACCGGGGCCCAGAGGATGGCCGCGTAGAGGAACGCCGGGTTCACACCCAGGCCTTCATTGATGCGCTTGTCGGTATTCAGCAGCGACTCGACCAGGAACTGGCGGCGCTCGGGGCCAACGTCCGTATCGGCAAAGCAGGCCGCAGCCTCGGGGAACATCGGCTCGAACAGGCCGAGGCGTTCCAGCTCGTCCAGACAGGTGACCGCCGCACCGCTGTGGAACAGCTTGATCACCTCGTCGAACAGCCGCGCCGGGGCTACCGTCTGCATCAGCGAGGCGAGATCAAGGATGCCGGCCTCGACCTCCGGCGCGATGGTCAGACCCAGCTTGGCGGCGAAGCGAACCGCACGCAGCATGCGCACGGGGTCTTCGCGCAGGCGCGTCTCGACGTCGTCGCCGATCAGGCGCAGCTCGCCCGCGCGCAGGTCCTCGAACCCACCGGTGTAATCCAGCACCGAGAAATCCTCGATGTCGTAATACAGGGCGTTGATGGTGAAGTCGCGGCGCACCGCATCCTGCTCGATGGTGCCGTAGCGATTGTCGCGCAGAATACGACCTTCCTCGCTCAGCGCGACCTGCCCTTCGTCCTCGGACTCGTCGTCATGCGGCGCGCGGAAGGTCGCCACCTCGATCATCTCGCGTCCGAACAGCACATGCGCCAGGCGAAAGCGACGCCCGATCAGACGGCAGTTGCGGAACAGGCCACGCACCTGCTCGGGGGTGGCGTCGGTGGCGACATCGAAGTCCTTCGGCTCGCGGCCCAGCAGCAGGTCGCGCACGCCGCCGCCCACCAGGCAGGCGCGATAACCGGCCTCGCGCAGCCGATAAAGCACCTTCAGGGCGTTGTCGTCGATCGCCGCGCGCGAGATGCCGTGCTCCGCACGCTCGTAGACGCGCGGTTCCGGCAGCTCGCTGTCGGGCCGGGACGGGGTTGCGGGGTCAGCCTTTGTCACGCGATACCGTATCGGTGGTCGAAAGCGCCGTATGGTAACAGCTTGGCCGGATTCATCCCGTTTTTTGTACCGGACGCGGGGCGGCGGTTTCGCCGGTCAGGCGCCAGCGCCGATAGTCGTCGAGGATACGTCGGTGGTCGAAGACCAGCACCTGGCCCGGGTCTTCCGGGTCCAGCCAGGCGCAGTCGGCAGCGTCATCCCCGGCCCTGGCCTCGCCCCGGCCCCGCGCGATGTAGACCGCGCTGACGGTGTGCCCGCGCGGGTCGCGCTGCGGGTCGGAATACACCCCCAGCAACGCCTCCAGCTCGACCTCCAGCCCGGTCTCTTCGCGCGCCTCGCGTACCGCGGCATTCTCGGTCGACTCACCGACGTCGACGAAGCCGCCCGGCAGGGCCCAGCCGTGCGGGGGGTTGTGGCGCTCGATCACCAGCACACGACCGGGCTGCGCCGAGTGGCGGATGACCATGTCCACCGCCAGCCGGGGTGTGACGGGCGGGCCACTCGAGGCTTCGGGGTTGTTCACTCGGATTCACTCCTGTCGCTGCCGTCCTGGCGAATAAAGCGGCGGATCTTGCGCCGCTCGCGCTTGTCCGGGCGCCGGCTGGGGGCGCTGTCCGCGACCGCGCGCTCGGCGCGCCGGCGTTCGCTTTCGGCCGCGCGCCGGGCCTGGCTTTCTTCGGTCTCGGTGTACAGCGCCTGGGCTTCGCGCGCTGGCCGTCTCTGGTCGCTCAAATGGACCACATCCAGCTCCCAGACCTGCGGGCCGCGGTGGATGGTCAGGCGATCACCGGTGTGCACCCGACGCGCCGGCTTGCAGCGCTCGCCGTTCACGTGGACCTTGCCGCCGCCGACCGCCTCGCTGGCAAGGCCGCGCGTCTTGTAGAACCGGGCGGCCCAAAGCCATTTGTCGATCCGCAGCCCGGCGCCGGGCGCCCCGTTGTGGCCGCTACCCTTGCCCAAGGCTTTCCCGCGACATCACGAGGGGAGACAATGCGCCCCCCTTAATAGCGAGGAACCGGCGACCCGGATCGGGGCCCCGCCCCACCTGCGGACGCCGAAGACCACCATGAATCTGCCGCATCTGCACCTGATCAGTTTCGCCATCTGTCCGTTCGTTCAGCGTAGCGTGATCACACTGAAATACAAGGAGGCGCCGTTCGAGCTGAGCCTGATCGATCTGGCCAACCCGCCGGACTGGTTCCGCGAACGCTCGCCCCTGGGCAAGGTTCCGCTGTTGATCGTCGACCACGATACGGTGCTGTTCGAGTCGGCCGTGATCAACGAATATATCGATGCCATTACCCCGCCCGCGCTGATGCCGACCGACCCGCTGGAACAGGCACGCACCCGGGCCTGGATCGAGTACCTCTCGGAACAGACCTTTGCCCAGTACCACTGGATGACCGCGACCACCGAGGATGCCTTCGAGCTGGCGCGCCACACTGCCGCACGCGGGCTGGAGCGCCTGGAACAGCAGATGACGCAGGACGACCGCCTGGCCGCGCCCGGCTTCTCGCTGATTGATGCCACCCTGGCCCCGATCCTGATGCGCTATGCGCTGCTTGAGGATCCGGACAGCCCCTGGGAGACCGAGGCCTTTCCGCGCCTTGCGGCCCGCTGGGACCAGCTGCGCGAGATGCCGGCCGTGCGGGACTCGGTCCCGACCGACTTTGCGGCACAACTGGCCGACTACCTGCGCCAGCAGGACGGCTTTGCGCCAGCGCATTTCGCGCCGCGGCTCGACGCGTCCGCCTGACCGAGGCTTCACCCGACCGCCTACCCCGGTGGTCGGACTCGGCCCATCAACCGCCGGGTTGAGTCTGGTCATGGTTCGACATCTGGTGTTTACGCTGGCTTCGGTCCGCCGCCTGCCTGGTTGTGGCTGGCCCCGGTTCATCATCTGATGTTTACGGTGGCTTCGTCTGGCCGCCTGCCAGGCGCTCTCTCGCGAGCGCACCGCGAGGCACTTTCTTGCTTGCCCAAGAAAGTGCCCAAAGAAGGGCACCCGGATTTCGCCCGGGAACCTCGCTCCGGACGCGCTGGGCCGGCGGCGCTGAACTCGCTGCGCCTGCGGCTCCGCTCAGACATCCAGCGCCTTCTTCCGGCCTATCACGCCCTCCGCGAGGGGCTCCATACGGGAGGGGAAGGTCAAAACAGCAGGTATTCCGGCGCCATGGAACGACAACAGGTATCGCCGCCCGAAGGCCCCCCGGCGCCCGCTTCGCGGGCGCGGCACGCAACGGCCAAAGGCCGAGCGTGCCGAAGGTGTATGAAGACCTAGCCATCATCCACTGGCAGGAACGCTGGGATAGCCCTTGTTTGGACCTGCCTCCCCGTTGTCGTCGCGCCGAGTGGAGAGGCTTTTCGCGGGAGAAGAGGTGCTGGATGTCTGAGCGGAGCGCCGCGCAGCGAGTTCAGCGCCGCCCGCGAAAAGCCTCGGAGCGAGGGAAACCCCGGCCCGCGCAGCGGGCCGGGGTCGCGGCAGTCGGGCGTGTTTCTTGGGTACTTCTTTGCACGAGCAAAGAAGTACCTCGCGGTGCGCTCGCGAGAGAACGCGTGGCAGGCGGCCAGACGAAGCCACCGTAAACACCAGAGGACGAACCAGAGCCAGCCACAACTGAGCGAGAAAAGGCCCGAGAGCGAGCCCGCATCACACGCCGCGTGCGTCGCGTCGGTGCGGCTGGGAAAAGACTAGCGAGAGGCGCGAGCTCAGGCCGGGCGGTGGGGGCAGGCGCTGTCGGTGCAGTCGCCGTACAGGACCAGCGCGTGGTCCTTGATGGCAAAGCCGTGATGCTGCGCCACCTCGCGCTGACGCCGCTCGATGGTCTCGTCGAAGAACTCCTCGACCCGCCCGCACTGGTTGCAGACGATATGGTCATGGTGCCCGCCCCGCTCCAGCTCGAACACCGCCTGGTTGCCCTCCAGGTGCAGGCGGCAAACCAGCCCGGCCGCCTCGAACTGCGTCAGCACGCGATACACCGTGGCCAGACCGATTTCCTCGCCGGAATCGAGCAGCTCGCGATAGATCGCCTCGGCCGTCAGGTGACGGGTCTCCGAGTTCTCGAGGATCTCGAGGATCTTCATCCGCGGCAGCGTGACCTTGAGCCCGGCCTTCTTGAGATTACTCGTTTCCATTGCCCGTTTTCCCGGTCCCGTCCGCTTGAGAGAGGCGGGACGCTTTGGTGTACCATGCGCGTTCACGGCCCACCAGACGCCGAGGACCGCCCGCTCAGATGATCAAGATTCTCATTTCTATCGCCGTGGCCGCAAGCCTGCTGAGCGCCTGCGGCGGCCTCAACCAGTTCCGTCTGGATGTCCAGCAGGGCAATGTGATCGACCCCGTACAGGTGGCCCAGATCCAGCCCGGCATGACCCCGCAGCAGGTCCGCTTCCTGATGGGGTCGCCCCAGCTGGAGCCCGCCTTCCGGGCCGATGACCGCTGGGACTACGTCTACTATCGCCGTCCAGGCTTCGGCTCCACCGAACGCCAGCGAGTGACCGTGCATTTCGACAACGGCGTAGTCAGCCATGTGGATGCCGACATCCCGCAGCCGGTGGCGCTGGACGAGCATCCGGTCGACAGAGACAACGACTGACACCCGCGCGCGGCGGCATATTTCGCCGCCGCAAGCCCCTGCTACTCCTTCGCGTTGTCGGCCGGCGCCTCCTTCGGCTTGTCGTCGGCGGCGCCGGCGTCACCCTTGCCCGGCTTTTTCTTGCGCCCCTTGTCGGCACGCTGGCGCCGCACCTCCTTCGGATCCGCGATCAGCGGGCGATAAACCTCGATGCGGTCGCGTGGGCGCAGCACGGTGTCCCTACGGGTGATCTTGCCGAAGATCCCGACCTTGGCGTTGTCCAGATCGATCTCGGGAAACTGCAGTTCAATCTCCGACTGGCGCAGCGCGGTATCGACCGTCGTGCCCTCGGGCACCACCAGCGGCAGGATCACCTGCCGGTCGGGCCGCGCGTAGGCAATCTCCACCCGGATCATGCCGCCCTCTGCGGCCGTTGCCACGTGGCTATCCGTCACCGTGGACCTCGCGCGCGCGCTGGACAAAGGCATCCACCAGCGAATTGGCAATCTGAGTGAACACCGGGCCAATCGCAAAGGCCATGAGCCGGTTGGCAAACTCGAACTCCAGCTCCAGGGCGATGCGGGTCTTGCCGCCCTCGACCTCGGTAAAGCTCCAGGTCCCGTGCAGGCGTCGGAACGGCCCGGAGACCAGGCGCATGTCGATGCTTTCCGGGCGCTTGAGCGTGTTCCGGGTGGTGAACGACTTGTGCAGCGCCCCCTTGGCCAGCTCGATCGTGCCCTCCACCTCGTGCTCGCCACGCGGGCGCGCGGAGGCACTGCGGCAGCCGGGCAGGAACTGCGGATAGGCGTCTACGTCATTCACCAGATTGAACATCTGTTCACGGCTGTAGGGCACGTCCGCGTAGCGGCGAATCTTCGAGGCCATCAGATCAACTCCACGGCGCGCAGGAACACAAACAGGATCGCGACCGGCGCGACGAAACGCACCAGAAAGTACCAGACCTGGTACAGGACCGGGTGCTTGAGGCGCAGCTCGGACTGCACCGAGCGCTCGGTCATGCGCCAGCCCACGAAGATCGCGATCAGGAACCCACCCAGCGGCAGCAGGATGTTGGCCGTCACGTAATCCAGCAGGTCCAGGATGCCCATGTCGAACAGGGTGTAGTCGGACCAGACGTTCAGCGACAGCAATGCGCCGATGCCGAGGAACCAGGCCCCGATGGCGATCATCGCGGTCGCCATCACCCGGGTCAGCCCCATGTTCTCGACCAGGAAGGCGACCGCCGGCTCGATGATGGAGATCGCCGAGGTCCAGGCCGCAAACACCAGCAACACGAAGAACATGGTGCCGAAATACAGCCCGCCCGGCATGTCGGCAAAGGCCAGCGGCAGGGTCACAAAGATCAGCCCCGGCCCCTGCTCGGCCGACAGCCCGGCCCCGAGCACGATGGGGAAGATCGCCAGCCCGGCCATGATCGCGACCAGGGTGTCCGCCCCGACCACCGCCGCGGAGGTGCGCGCGATGGACGCATCGCTCTGCAGATAGCTGCCGTAGATCATGATCGCGCCCATGCCCAGGCTGAGCGTAAAGAAGGCCTGGCCCATCGCCAGCAGAACCGCGTTGGCGGACAGCGCGGAGAAGTCCGGATACAGCAGGAACTCCAGTCCGGCGAGGAACTGCCCCTCGACCATCGCATAGCCGACCATCACCACCAGCATCACGAACAGCAGCGGCATCAGAATGGTCACCGCCTTCTCCAGGCCGGACTGCACCCCACGCGCGACCACCATCGCCGTCATCACCATGAAGATGGTGTGCCAGGCCAGCAGGGCCTCCGGGTCCGCCAGCATGTTGCCGAACATCGACTCCGAGCCATCTGCATCCAGCCCGAGAAAGCCGCCGGTCCCCGATTTGAAGACATACGACAGCGACCAGCCCGCGACCACGCTGTAGAACGACAGGATCAGAAATCCGGCCAGCACCCCGATCCAGCCGATCATGCCCCACGCGCGCGTCAGGCCCTCCTCGCGCGCCAGGGCCGACATGGTATTGATCGGGCTCTGCCGCCCGCGCCGGCCCAGCAGGATCTCCGCCATCATCACCGGCAGGCCGATCAACAGGATGCAGCCGAGATAAACCAGCACAAAGGCGCCACCCCCGTTCTCACCGGCGATATAGGGGAAACGCCAGATATTGCCCAGGCCAACGGCCGAACCCGTGGCCGCGAGAATAAAGGCCAGACGGGTCGTCCATTGCCCGTGGATCGAGGTCGTGGCTGGCATCGGTGGCTCCTTGTTGAACGGAGACGGGGGGCTCTCCCGCGGGCCGCCGCCCCCGGCAGCGGCCAGGGCCGGTCGCGCAAGCGCATCGCCGGGTCCGCCGGAATTGTGGGGCAGCGGGTCGCCCGGCTCAACTTTCACCCCGCGCGCCCGGACATTCCGACTGCTTCGGCCGCCCGCCTGCAGTACACTGCCCGGGTTATGGGAAAGAACAAGAAACAAGCCAAGGAACCGTCCAGCACCATCGCCCTCAACCGCAAGGCGCGCCACGAATTCTTCATCGAGGACCGCCTGGAGGCGGGGATGGAGCTCGAGGGCTGGGAGGTCAAATCAATGCGCGCGGGCCGCGCGCAGCTGAGCGAGGCCTACGTGCTGCTGCGCAACGGCGAGGCCTTCCTGTTCGGGGCCCACATCACCCCGTTGCCGACCGCCTCCACCCATATCAATCCGGATCCCAGCCGCACGCGCAAGCTGCTGCTGCATCGCGCGGAGATCAACCGCCTGGTCGGCGCGGTGGAGCGCAAGGGCTACACCCTGGTGCCGATGGCTCTGTACTGGAAGCGCGGGCGAGCCAAGCTCGAGATCGGCCTCGCCAAGGGCAAGAAGGAATACGACAAGCGCGCCGACAAGAAGGACAAGGACTGGGAACGCGAGCGGGCACGGATCCTGAAGCACGGCTAACGCCGCCACGCCCCGCCCACCATCCCCATTCCGGCTCGCGCCGGCCGCGCCTCCTCATCCCGGGATGTGTACGGTGCCCTCTTCCTGCCATCTGCCAGGGGGGCTGGGCCTGGTTCAGCATCCAGTGTTTACATGCCTTCGTCGGGCCGCCTGCCAACTTGGCTGGCCCGGGTTCGTCCTCTGGTGTTTACGGGGGCTTCGTCGGGCCGCCTGCCACGCGCTCTCTCGCGAGCGCACCGCGAGGTACTTCTTTGCTCGTGCAAAGAAGTACCCAAGAAACACGCCCGACTGCCGCGACCCCGGCCCGCT
>NZ_KB907144.1:138595-490124 GCF_000381845.1 Thioalkalivibrio sp. AKL10 | reverse complement strand
AGCGGGCCGGGGTCGCGGCAGTCGGGCGTGTTTCTTGGGTACTTCTTTGCACGAGCAAAGAAGTACCTCGCGGTGCGCTCGCGAGAGAGCGCGTGGCAGGCGGCCGGACGAAGCCGCCGTAAACACCGAGCGATGAACCAGGGCCAGCCTGAATGGCCAGGCTGGCCACGGAGCATCGGCTTCATACCTGGGCTGGGTAGGCAGTGTTCGGGCCCCGGAAAGCGGGCGGCGAGTGGCGGGCGGAGACGCCGGAAGTGGGGATCTCGTTGGACGCCGCGCGCGGCGCTCGCGTACACTTGAAGGCGTAATCGTATCCGTCCTCCGAGCACCGAATCGTTGCCGAAAAAGGGGTTCACACCCCGGTAGAATGGTGCGGACGAGGGCGGGTCGCAGATCCCGAACGAATCGCAGTACCGCCGCCGGCGAATCGCCTGGCGGCCCCGACCCAGACCACCCGGAGGTCCCCCTGTGTCCGCGCCTGCTCTGCTCGTCCTGGAAGATGGCACTGTGTTTCATGGTCAGGCGATTGGCGCCCTGGGCCAGACGGTTGGCGAGGTGGTGTTCAACACCGCGATGACCGGGTACCAGGAGATCCTCACCGACCCGTCCTATCACCGGCAGATGGTCACGCTGACCTACCCGCATATCGGCAACACCGGAACGAACCCGGAAGACGACGAGTCCTCGCGGGCTCATGCCGCGGGCCTGATCATCCGGGATCTGCCGCCGCTGGTGTCCAACTGGCGCTCGCGCGAGTCGCTGCCGGACTACCTGCTGCGCCATGGGATCGTGGCGATCAGCGGGATCGATACCCGCAAGCTGACCCGCATCCTGCGCGAGAAGGGCGCGCTGAACGGCTGCATCCAGGCCGGCGACGTGGACGAGGCCTCGGCCCTGGCGGCCGCGCGAGAGTTCCCCGGTATCAAGGGCATGGATCTGGCGCGCGAGGTGACCACGCGCAGCCGCTACGAGTGGCTGGAAGGGACCTGGCAGCTGGGTGAAGAACCGGCGCGGGTCGATGCGAAGGCCGCCGACTATCACGTGGTCGCTTACGACTTCGGCATGAAGCAGAACATCCTGCGCATGCTGGCGGATCGCGGCTGCCGCGTGACCGTGGTCCCGGCCGAGACGCCAGTGGACGAGGTGATGGAGCTCAAGCCCGACGGGGTGTTCCTGTCCAACGGGCCGGGCGATCCCGAGCCCTGCACCTATGCGATCGAGGCGATCCGGGATTTCTGCGAGCGCAAACTGCCGCTGTTCGGAATCTGCCTGGGGCATCAGTTGCTGGGTATCGCCAGTGGCGGCAAGAGCGTGAAGATGAAGTTCGGCCACCACGGGGCGAACCACCCGATCCGGCACGAGGCCAGTGGGCGAGTGATGATCTCGTCGCAGAACCACGGCTTCGCGATCGACGAAGACAACCTGCCGGAGACGCTGACACCGACGTACCGGTCGCTGTTCGACGGCACGCTGCAGGGCGTCGCCCGCACCGACTGCCCGGCGTTCAGCCTGCAGGGCCACCCCGAGGCGAGCCCGGGGCCGCATGACGTGTCCCCGGCGTTCGACGACTTTGTCGAGATGATGCGCACGGCGCGCAGCTAACGCCTTCCCCCCGATTTTCCGACCGAATTTCCGATTTCGACAGCCTGCGAGAGCCGTCACATGCCCAAGCGTACCGACATCCAGAGCATCCTGATCCTCGGGGCCGGCCCGATCGTGATCGGTCAGGCCTGCGAGTTCGATTACTCCGGCGCCCAGGCCTGCAAGGCCCTGCGCGAGGAGGGCTACCGGGTGATCCTGGTGAACTCCAACCCGGCGACCATCATGACCGACCCCGAGATGGCGGATGCCACCTACATCGAGCCGGTGGACTGGCAGACGGTCGCCCAGATCATCGAGAAGGAGCGCCCGGACGCGGTGCTGCCGACCATGGGCGGGCAGACCGCGCTGAACTGCGCGCTGGACCTGTCCCGGGAAGGCGTGCTCGAGAAGTTCGGTGTGGAGATGATCGGTGCCAACGAGGCGGCGATCGATATGGCCGAGGACCGCGACCACTTCAAGGCGGCGATGGCTGATATCGGCCTGGATACGCCGACCGCGATGCTCGCGCACTCCTGGGAGGAGGCGCAGGAGATCCAGCCGAAGATCGGCTTCCCGGTGATCATCCGGCCGTCGTTCACCCTCGGTGGTTCGGGCGGCGGCATCGCCTACAACCGCGAGGAGTTCGAGTACATCGTCAAGAACGGGATCGATCTCTCGCCGGTGAACCAGGTGCTGCTGGAGGAGTCCGCGCTCGGCTGGAAGGAGTTCGAGATGGAGGTGGTCCGTGACAAGGCGGACAACTGCATCATCATCTGCTCGATCGAGAACCTCGATCCGATGGGTATCCACACCGGCGACTCGATCACCGTGGCCCCGGCGCAGACCCTGACCGACAAGGAATACCAGATCATGCGCGACGCCTCGCTGGCGGTACTGCGCAAGATCGGCGTGGAGACCGGCGGCTCCAACGTGCAGTTCGCGATCAACCCGGAGAACGGGCGCATGATCGTGATCGAGATGAACCCGCGGGTGTCGCGTTCCTCCGCGCTGGCCTCCAAGGCAACCGGCTTCCCGATCGCCAAGGTCGCGGCCAAGCTGGCGGTGGGCTACACCCTCGACGAGCTGAAAAACGAGATCACCGGCGGGCTGACCCCGGCGTCGTTCGAGCCGTCCATCGACTACGTGGTCACCAAGATCCCGCGCTTCACCTTCGAGAAGTTCCCGCAGGCGGATGCACGCCTGACCACCCAGATGAAGGCGGTGGGCGAGGCCATGGCCATCGGCCGCACCTTCCAGGAGTCGTTCCAGAAGGCACTGCGCTCGATGGAGACCGGGATGGACGGCCTCGACGAGCGCATCGATCTGACGGCCGACGACGTGACCGATCAGCTGCGCACGAAGCTCGCCAACCCCAGCCCCGAGCAGGTGCTGTACGTGGCCGATGCCTTCCGTGCCGGCTTCTCGATCCAGGATATCTTCGACCTGACCGCGATCGACCCCTGGTTCCTGGCCCAGATCCAGGAGCTGGTGGACGTCGAGAAGGGCGTGAAGGACCGCATCCTGGGCGAGATCAGCGCCGAGGAGATGTACCGTCTGAAACAGCGCGGCTTCTCCGACCTGCGCCTGGCGAAACTGGTGAACGATACCGAGAAGGCGGTGCGCAAGCACCGCCATGGCCTGGGCGTGCGCCCGGTGTACAAGCGGGTGGATACCTGTGCGGCCGAGTTCGCGACCACCACGGCCTACATGTACTCCTCGTACGAAGAGGAGAACGAGGCGGATCCCACCGACAAGCAGAAGATCATGGTGCTGGGCGGCGGGCCCAACCGCATCGGTCAGGGCATCGAGTTCGACTACTGCTGCGTGCACGCCGCACTCGCGATGCGCGAGGACGGGTACGAGACCATCATGGTCAACTGCAACCCGGAGACCGTCTCCACCGACTATGACACCTCGGACCGGCTGTACTTCGAGCCGCTGACGCTGGAGGACGTGCTGGAGGTCGTGGCGACCGAGAAGCCGGCCGGCGTGATCGTGCAGTACGGTGGCCAGACGCCACTGAAGCTCGCGCGGGACCTGGAGGCCGCCGGCGTGCCGATCATCGGCACCAGCCCGGACTCCATCGACCTGGCCGAGGACCGCGAGCGCTTCCAGGCCCTGCTGAACAAGCTGGGGCTCAAGCAGCCGCCGAACCGCACCGCCCGCAGCGAGGAGGAGGCCGAGAAGCTGGCCGAGGAGATCGGCTACCCACTGGTCGTACGTCCGTCCTACGTGCTCGGTGGGCGCGCGATGGAGATCGTGCGCGACCGCGAGGACCTGCGCAGCTACATGAAGAACGCGGTGTCCGTCTCCAATGATGCCCCGGTGCTGCTGGACCGCTTCCTGGATGACGCCATCGAGGTCGACGTGGACGCGATCTCGGATGGCGAGAACGTGATCATCGGCGGGATCATGGAGCACATCGAGCAGGCCGGCGTGCACTCGGGCGACTCCGCCTGTTCCCTGCCGCCGTTCTCGTTGTCCATGGGACTCCAGGACGAGATGGTCGAGCAGGTGCGCAAGATGGCACTGGGCCTGAAGGTCGTCGGCCTGATGAACACCCAGTTTGCGATCAAGGGCGACGATATCTACGTGCTGGAGGTGAATCCACGGGCCTCGCGCACCGTGCCGTACGTCTCCAAGAGCGTCGGACGGCCACTGGCCAAGATCGCCGCGCGTTGCATGGTCGGGCAGACCCTGCCCGAGCAGGGCGTGGGCGATGCGGTCTATCCGGACTATTATTCGGTGAAGGAATCGGTGTTTCCGTTCGCCAAGTTCCAGGGCGTGGACCCGATCCTGGGGCCGGAGATGAAATCCACTGGCGAGGTGATGGGGGTCGGGCGCAGTTTTGCCGAGGCGTTCGCCAAGAGCCAGCTGGGAGCGGGCGTACTGTTGCCGTCCACCGGCAAGGCCTTCGTGTCGGTGCGCGAGATCGACAAGCCGCACGTGGCGGAAGTGGCCCGGCGCCTGGTGGAGTTGGGCTTCGAGGTCCTGGCGACGCGTGGCACGGCGAACGTGCTGGAGGAAGCCGGCATTCAGGTGACGCGCGTGAACAAGGTCACCGAGGGTCGCCCGCACATCGTGGACATGATCAAGAACGACGAGATCAGCTTCATCATCAATACCGTGGAGGGGAAGCAGTCGACCTCCGACTCCTACACCATTCGCCGCGAGGCGTTGATGCACAAGGTGGGCTATACCACCACCATTGCCGGGGCCAAGGCCACCGTACAGGCCCTGGATCACCTGGGGGCGAATGACGTCTTCCGGCTGCAGGACCTCCACCAGGAAAATCTCGGAGGGAAAAGCGCATGAACAAGACGCCCTTGACCGTGACTGGCGCGGAAAAGATGAAGGAAGAGCTGAAGAAGCTGAAGGGCGAGGATCGCCCGCGCGTGGTCAACGCGATCTCCGATGCGCGCGAGCACGGTGACCTCAAGGAGAATGCCGAGTACCACGCGGCACGCGAACAGCAGAGCTTCATCGAGGGCCGCATCCGCGAGCTGGAGTCGAAGCTCTCCAACGCCCAGATCATCGACGTGGCCACCCTGCCGCAGACCGGCAAGGTGGTGTTCGGGACCACCGTGGTGCTGGAGGCGACTGCGGACGGGCGCCAGGTCACCTACAAGATCGTTGGTGACGACGAGGCCGATATCAAGAACAACATGATCTCGGTGTCGTCGCCGATTGCGCGGGCGCTGATCGGCAAGGAAGAAGGCGACGTCGTGACCGTGCAGGCCCCGGGCGGGGAGACGGAATACGAGATCCTGGAGGTTCGCTACGTCAACTGATGACGCGGCGGGTCCCGGTCGCGCTCAGGGGCGCAACCGGGCGGTGGGGTCAGGCCGGGTCCAGGGAGACCTTCGGGTCATCCGGGTTGCGGCGGAACAGGGTGGCGACATAGCCGACGCGTTGCACTCGCGCGGCGCCGGTGCGTTCACAGAGCTCTTCCACGGTGCCGTTGCGGACCTCGCGGTCGCCGATGTTCACCTTGATCTTGACCAGCTCGTGGTGGGTTAGTGCCAGCTCCAGCTCCGCCAGTACGGCATCAGTCAGCCCATTGCGGCCAATGGTCACGATGGGCTTGCGCGGATGGGCGAGGCTGCGCAGATGGCGGCGTTGCGCGTCGGTCAGATTCACAGGAGGCCATTTTCAGTGTTTAAACATCAAAATTGTAGCATGCCGTCCGCAGCTGCGAGGCCGCTCAATGCCCAAGCGTAGCCGCTCCAGTCAGCGCTGGCTGAAGGAGCATTTCGACGATCCCTACGTCCAGCGGGCCCAGCAGGAGGGTTACCGCGGGCGGGCGGTGTACAAGCTGCAGGAGATCGATGAGCGCGACCGGTTGCTGAAACCCGGCATGCGCGTGGTGGACCTCGGTGCGGCACCGGGCGGCTGGACGCAGTACGCCGCTCGGAAGATTGGCCGCAAGGGCGTGCTGATTGCCACGGACATCTTGCCGATGGACCCGGTGCCGGGCGCGGAGATCGTCACCGGCGACTTCCGCGAGGACGCTGTGCTGGACGCGATACTTGCCCTGGTGGGCGATGAGCGTGCCGATCTTGTGCTTTCCGACATGGCCCCCAACCTGACCGGGACGGGTGCGGTGGATCTGCCGCGTTCGATCCATCTTTGTGAACTGGCGCTGGACTTGGCGACACGCATTCTGAACCCCGGGGGCGCATTTCTGGTCAAGCTGTTTCAGGGTGAAGGTTCTGATGCCTATCTGGCCGAGGTGCGTCGGCGGTTCGGCTCGGTAAAGGTGCGCAAGCCGAAGGCATCGCGGCCACGGTCACGCGAAGTGTACGTATTGGCGCGTGAGCCCCGGGATGTGTAAAGCTGCCAAAAGCTAACGATTAAATGTTCTTCGAGGTGTCGTTTTGAACGGTCTGGCCAAGAATCTGATCATCTGGGCGGTAATTGCCGTCGTCCTGATGTCCGTCTTCAACAACTTCGGCCCGCAGCAGCAGACGCAGGATGTTCGGAGCATTACGTACTCCGAGTTCATCCGCGACGTGCAGGGCGGTCGCGTGGACAACGTGACCATCAAGGGCGAGAAGATCGAGGGTACGACGATCGAGGGCCAGGCGTTTACCACGGTGAACCCGAACGACCCCGGTCTGATCGGCGACCTGCTGCAGAACAACGTGGAGCTGAATGCCCACGAGGAAGCCGAGCGCTCCCTGCTGATGAGCATCCTGATCAGCTGGTTCCCGATCCTGTTGCTGATCGCCGTATGGATCTACTTCATGCGCCAGATGCAGGGCGGTGGTGCCGGTGGCAAGGGCGCGATGTCCTTCGGCAAGTCCAAGGCCAAGCTGATGTCCGAGGACCAGGTCAAGGTCAGCTTCAATGACGTGGCCGGCTGCGACGAGGCCAAGGAGGAGGTGACCGAGCTGGTCGACTTCCTGCGCGACCCGTCCAAGTTCCAGAAGCTGGGTGGCCAGATTCCGCGCGGCGTGCTGATGGTCGGCTCTCCGGGTACCGGCAAGACGCTGCTGGCCAAGGCGATTGCCGGCGAGGCCAAGGTGCCGTTCTTCAGCATCTCCGGTTCCGATTTCGTCGAGATGTTCGTTGGCGTGGGCGCCTCGCGCGTGCGCGACATGTTCGCCGAGGCCAAGAAGCACGCCCCCTGCATCATCTTCATCGACGAGATCGACGCGGTCGGTCGCCAGCGTGGTGCCGGCATGGGCGGCGGTCACGACGAGCGTGAGCAGACCCTGAACCAGCTGCTGGTCGAGATGGACGGCTTCGAGGGCACCGAGGGGGTTATCGTGATTGCCGCGACCAACCGTCCGGACGTGCTTGACCCGGCGCTGCTGCGCCCGGGTCGCTTCGACCGCCAGGTGGTGGTGCCGCCGCCGGACGTACGCGGTCGCGAGCAGATCCTCAAGGTGCATATGAAGAAAACGCCGATCTCCGACGACGTGCGTCCGGATCTGATCGCGCGCGGCACGCCGGGTTTCTCCGGCGCGGATCTGGCCAACCTGGTCAACGAGGCGGCGTTGTTTGCGGCGCGCTCCAACAAGCGCCTGGTGGACATGTCCGACTTCGAGCGCGCCAAGGACAAGATCATGATGGGCGCCGAGCGCAAGTCCATGGTGATGTCCGAGGACGAGAAGAAGCTGACCGCCTACCATGAGGCCGGCCACGCGATTGTTGGCCTGACGGTGCCGGAGCACGACCCGGTCTACAAGGTCAGCATCATCCCGCGTGGGCGGGCCCTGGGCGTGACCATGTTCCTGCCCGAGGAGGACCGCTACAGCCACTCGAAGACGCGTCTGGAGAGTCAGCTGGCGAGCCTGTTTGGCGGGCGTCTGGCAGAAGAGATTATCTTCGGCAATGACAAGGTGACCACCGGAGCCTCGAACGATATCGAGCGCGCCACTCAGATCGCCCGCAACATGGTCACCAAGTGGGGCCTGTCGGAAAAGCTCGGCCCGCTGGATTACGGTGAGGAAGAAGGGCATCCGTTCCTGGGTGGGCAAATGGGCAAGTCGAAGCCGATGTCCGACGACACTGCGCGCCAGATCGATGCCGAGGTCCGTCACATCATCGATGCGAACTACCAGCATGCGAAGCAGATCCTGGTCGACAATATCGATACGCTGCACGCGATGGCGCGGGCACTGATGAAATACGAGACCATCGACGACAAGCAGATCGCGGACATCATGGCCGGGCGCGAGCCCCGCGAGCCGGCGGATTGGGATAGCGGCGGCGGTTCCGGTGGCTCGGCGCAGGCCAGCGACGAGGCCGAGGGTGGTGCCTCGGATGCCGATGGCGACGCCAAGGACGGCTCCGATGGCCGGGGTGATGATGACAAGGGTGTGGTCGGCGGTCCTGCGCCGCAGTCCTGATCCGTCCACTTTGTGACCGGGCTTGGATCCGGTCGCTGCCACTGGCCGCCAGGCCCTCGTCCTGGCGGCCTTTTTCGTTGGGTACTCACAGGAGAACGCCGATCGTGCCGACTGACGCACCGGTACTGCAATGCGGGGGGCACGCCCTGGACCTCGGGCAGCCGCGCATCATGGGGATTCTGAACGTTACCCCGGACTCGTTCTCCGACGGTGGCCAGTACGCGCGGGTGGAAGATGCGCTGATGCGGGCCCGCGCCATGGTCGCGGAGGGGGCGGAGATCCTTGACGTGGGCGGCGAATCCACTCGCCCCGGTGCGGCGCCAGTGGCGCTGGAGGATGAGCGTCAGCGCGTGCTTCCGGTCATCGAAGCCCTGCGCGCGGAACTGGATGTTCCGCTGTCCGTGGACACCATGAAGCCGGAGATGATGCGCGAGGCGGTTGCCGTCGGTGCCGGGATGCTGAATGACGTGAACGGCTTTCGCACCGAAGGGGCGCTGGCGGTCGCGATGGGGGCGGCGCGCGAGCGTGGCGTAGCGCTTTGCGCGATGCACATGCAGGGCGATCCGCAGTCGATGCAGCGGGCGCCGCATTACGACGATGTGGTGGACGAGGTGCGCGCCTTCCTCGAGCAGCGGGTGGCGGAATTGTTGCGGGGCGGCGTGCCGCGCGGCCAGATCCTGCTGGATCCGGGCTTCGGCTTCGGCAAGACGCTGGAGCACAACGTCGCGCTGTTTCGCGGCCTGCCGCGCCTGGCGGCCTCCGGCTTGCCGCTGCTGGTGGGCGTCTCGCGCAAGTCGATGATCGGTCAGCTGCTGGATGACCGTCCGGTCGCTGACCGGGATCCCGGAAGTGCCGTGGCGGCCCTGTTGGCGGCACAGGCCGGTGCGCGTGTCCTGCGTGTGCACGATGTCTCGGCGACCCGTGATGCCCTGGCGCTATACTCAGCGTTGCGACCGGATGGTGGCGACGGACAGGACAATCGAGGGAACTGATGGGCAAGTATTTCGGAACCGACGGCATCCGTGGGCGCACCGGCGACTGGCCGATGACGCCGGAGTTTGCGCTGCGCCTCGGGTATGCCGTGGGCGAGGTGCTGGGCGAGAACGGCCACCGCCAGGGGCCGGTCCTGGTGGGCAAGGACACGCGCGTGTCCGGCTACATGTTCGAGTCGGCACTGGAGGCCGGGTTGTCCGCCGCCGGGCTGGACGTCGCGTTGCTGGGACCGATGCCGACCCCGGCCATCGCCTACTTGACGCATACCTTCCGTGCCACTGCGGGCGTCGTCATCAGTGCCTCGCACAACCCATTCCACGACAACGGGTTCAAGTTCTTTACCCCCGAGGGCGACAAGCTGCCGGATGCGACCGAGGCGGCCATCGAGGCGCGTCTCGATCAGCCGGCACAGCCCATCAACAGTGCGCGTCTGGGCAAGGCCGTGCGCATCCAGGATGCCGCTGGACGCTACGTCGAGTTCTGCAAGAGCGCGATCCCGGCGCGTTCCGAGCTGCGCGGGATGAAGATCGTCATCGATTGTGCCCACGGTGCGACCTACAACGTCTCCCCGCACGTGTTCGAAGAGCTGGGGGCGCAGGTCGAGATCCTCGGCGCCAGTCCGGACGGCTACAACATCAACGACGGGGTCGGCGCCCTGCACCCGGAGAACGTCGCCGAACAGGTGCGGGCGACCGGGGCGGATCTCGGGATCGCGCTGGACGGCGACGGTGACCGGGTGATCCTGGCCGATGCCGACGGCACCGTGGTCGATGGGGACCAGATCCTCGGTATCCTGGCGCTGGCGCGGCAACAGGCCGGGGGCTTCGACGGCGGTGTGGTCGGGACCCTGATGACCAACCTGGGGCTGGAGCAGGCCCTGGGGGGCGCCGGCATCCCGTTCGTGCGTGCGAAGGTCGGGGATCGCTATGTCCTGGAGGAGCTCCGCCGTCGCGACTGGACCCTGGGCGGCGAGGGGTCGGGGCATATTGTCTGTCTGGAGCACACCACGACCGGCGACGGTACGGTGGCGGCGTTGCAGGTTGCACACCTGATGCACCGTACCGGTCAGCCGCTCTCGGCGCTCGCAGCGGCCATTCCCAAGCTGCCGCAGTGCCTGATCAACGTGCCCGTCAGCGGTGCCGCGGCCGGCTGCCTGGAGGCCGAGCCAGTGCGCGCCGAGGTCGCCGCGGTGGAAGATCAGCTCGGCCAGCGTGGCCGGGTCCTGCTGCGTCCCTCCGGTACCGAGCCCCTGGTGCGGGTGATGGTTGAGGGCGAAGATGTCGACGAGACCCGCTCGGCCGCCGAGCGCATCGCGGACAGCATCCGGGCGGCGATCTGATTGCCGCAACCAAGCCTCGCCTGCGCGCCCCGCGACGGCTTGGTTGATTTGCTACCGGTGCGCCGGTAACATCCCGCCGCTCTAATCATCATGATCGGACCCCGTGTATCTGCGGGGTTCGGCCGATCGCAGGAGGAAGATCCGCATGCGCACGCCGCTGGTCGCCGGAAACTGGAAGATGAACGGTTCGCGGGACGCGAACCGCGCGCTCCTGTCCGCCCTGAAGGGCAGCCTGGGCGACATCCGGGGCGTGGACGTGGCGGTCTGCCCGCCCGCGGTCTACCTCGCCGAAATCGCGAACGACCTGTCCGGTGGCCCCATCGCCGTCGGCGCGCAGGATTGTTCCGACCAGGAAAAGGGTGCCTACACCGGCGAACTGGCCGGCTCCATGCTGGCCGAGGTGGGGTGTCGCTATGTGATCGTCGGGCATTCCGAGCGCCGCGAGCGGCAGAACGAGGACAATGCCTGGGTGGCAGCCAAGTTCGTTGCGGCGCAGGCCGCCGGGCTGACCCCGATCCTGTGTGTGGGCGAGCAGAAGGCCGACCGCGAAGGCGGGCGCACCGAGACTGTGGTGGCCGAGCAGCTCGATGCGGTCCTGGATGCGGCCGGAGTCGAGGCGTTCGCCGGCGCCGTGATCGCCTACGAGCCGGTTTGGGCGATTGGCACCGGTTTGACCGCCACGCCGGAACAGGCCCAGGAAGTGCATGCATTCATCCGCAACCGTGTTGCGGGTCGCGACCCGCAGGTCGCAGCCGATCTTCGGATCCTCTACGGTGGCAGCATGAAGGCCGATAATGCGGCCGGCCTCCTGGCGCTCGAGGACATCGACGGCGGTTTGATCGGTGGTGCCTCGCTGGATGCCGACGCATTTTCCGCCATTGCCCGCGCCGCGGGCGAGCAGGTCGCGGCATGATTTACGGCCTGCTCCTGGTGGTCCAGGTCGCGGTATCGCTTGGCCTGATCGCGCTGATCCTGATGCAGCACGGCAAGGGCGCCGACGCGGGCGCGGCCTTCGGCAGCGGCGCATCGGCGACGGTGTTCGGTGCGGCCGGGTCGGCCAACTTCCTGAGCCGCTCGACGGCCGTGCTGGCGGTGGTCTTTTTCCTCAACAGCCTGACGCTGGCGTATCTGGCGGCATCCAGCCCGGAGGCCGAGAGCCTGCTGGACCAGATGGAGGCGATGGAAGAAGAGGGCGATGGTCCGCCGGATCTCCCGCCCGAAGTGCTCCCGGGGCAAGAGCCCCCGGGTGGCAGCGGCCCGCAATCCGGCCGGCCGGCCGATGTGCCCGATTGAGATCCGGTACCTGTACGAATTGGCAGATGTGGTGGAATTGGTAGACACGCTATCTTGAGGGGGTAGTGGCGCAAGCCGTGTGGGTTCGAGTCCCACCATCTGCACCAAATACTCGTTGCCCCGGGCGGTTGAATATCTGTCGGCGCCCGGGGTAATTAACAATAAAAACAGCATCTTATAAAATTACGAATACTTGACACCGTTTTTGGGCATCACCTAGACTCCGTGCCCGGTGTACGGCTCTGCCGCGTCTGTGCGGGACCGAGTCGTACCCGCGCTTTCAACCAGCAACGCTGAACGGCTCGCCGGCGCGCTCGATCCACGCGACGCCTCGCGAACCTGCCCGCCTGAGGCGGCGTACGGGAGAGAGAAATGCTGGAAGGTTATTTACCCATCCTGCTGTTCATCGCAGTAGGCATCGTGATCGGCGTCGTGCCGCTGGTGGTCGGTATGGCCGTGGGTCCGCACAAGCCGGACGCGGCGAAGAATTCGCCCTACGAGTGCGGCTTCGAGGCCTTCGAGGATTCGCGGCTGAAGTTCGATGTCCGCTTCTACCTGGTTGCGATCCTGTTCATCATCTTTGATCTCGAGATCGCGTTTCTCTTCCCGTGGGCCGTGTCGCTAGACACCATTGGCCTGTTCGGGCTTCTTGCGATGGCCCTGTTTCTTGTCATTCTGGTCGTCGGTTTCATCTACGAGTGGAAGAAGGGGGCGCTGGAATGGGAATAGAAGGCGTTCTTGAGAAGGGCTTCGTCACCACCTCGGCGGACAAGCTCATCAACTGGGCCCGCACCGGGTCGCTCTGGCCGATGACCTTCGGTCTCGCGTGCTGCGCGGTGGAGATGATGCATGCCGGTGCCGCGCGCTACGACCTCGACCGCTTCGGGATCATCTTTCGGCCGAGCCCGCGCCAGTCGGACGTGATGATTGTGGCCGGCACCCTGGTCAACAAGATGGCGCCGGCTCTGCGCAAGGTCTACGACCAGATGCCCGAGCCGCGCTGGGTGATCTCCATGGGGTCCTGCGCCAACGGGGGCGGGTACTACCACTACTCCTACGCGGTGGTGCGCGGTTGCGACCGCATCGTGCCGGTGGATGTCTACGTGCCGGGGTGCCCGCCGACGGCGGAGGCGCTGCTCTACGGCATTATCCAGCTGCAGAACAAGATCCGGCGCACGAACACGATCGCGCGCTGACGCACCCGGGGTAGCAGATGGCTGAACAAGACAACTGGACCGACGCCCTGCGGGCGGAACTGGGCGATGCCCTGGAAAGCCTGCACGAGGCGAACGGCGAGATTACCGTCGATATCGCACCGGGCTCCTGGCGCGAGGCGGGCGAGAAGCTGCGCGACGCCCTGGGCTTCGAGATCCTGATCGACCTGTGCGGGGTGGACTACCTCGAATACGGGCAGGACGAATGGGGCACCGACTCCGCCACCAATACGGGCTTTTCCCGCGGTGTCGAAGCGGCGACCTCCGGGCGTTTCACCTTCGATGATGCGCCGGAAGATTCCAACTGGGACGGCCCGCGGTTCACCGTGGTGGCTCACCTGCTGTCGCTCGAACATAACCGCCGCGTGCGGATGCGCGCCTGGCTCAGTGACGAGGAGTTCCCCGAGGTCGAATCCCTCGTGGACGTCTGGGCCTCGGCCAACTGGTTCGAGCGCGAGGCCTTCGATCTGTTCGGCATCCTGTTCTCCGGGCATCCGGACCTGCGCCGCATCCTCACGGACTACGGCTTTGTGGGGCATCCGTTCCGCAAGGACTTCCCGCTGATCGGGCATGTCGAGATGCGTTATGACGCCGAGCAGGCCCGTGTGGTGTACCAGCCGGTGACGATCGAGCCGCGCGTGCTGGTGCCCAAGGTGATCCGCGCCGACCATCGCTACAGCGAGGGCGAGAAGCCGGGCGAAGGAGCCGAGAATGCCTGAGATTCGCAACTTCACCCTCAACTTCGGGCCGCAGCATCCCTCCGCCCACGGCGTATTGCGCCTGGTGCTGGAGATGGATGGCGAGGTGGTGCAGCGGGCCGACCCGCACATCGGCCTGCTGCATCGCGGCACCGAGAAGCTCGCGGAGAGCAAGCCGTACAACCAGTCGATCGGCTACATGGACCGTCTGGACTACGTGTCCATGATGGCCAACGAGCACGGCTACGTGCTCGCGATGGAAAAGCTGCTGGGCATCGAGGCCCCGCTGCGCGCGCAGTACATCCGGGTGATGTTCGACGAGATCACCCGCATCCTGAACCACCTGATGTGGCTGGGGGCGCATGCGCTGGATATCGGCGCCATGGCGGTGTTCCTGTACGCCTTCCGTGAGCGCGAGGACCTGATGGACTGCTACGAGGCGGTCTCGGGTGCGCGCATGCACGCGACCTATTACCGCCCTGGCGGTGTCGCGCGGGACCTGCCCGGCACGATGCCGAAGTATCAACCGTCCTCCTGGAAGTCGCAGGAGGTGGTGGATGACCTGAACAAGATCCGTCAGGGCTCGTTGCTGGACTTCATCGAGGCGTTTACCGAGCGCTTCCCCGGCTGCGTGGACGAGTACGAGACCCTGCTGACCGATAACCGGATCTGGAAGCAGCGCACCGTCGGGATCGGCGTGGTCGACCCGGATCGTGCGAAGCAGCTGGGCTTCACCGGCCCGATGCTGCGCGGCTCGGGCATCGAGTGGGACCTGCGCAAGAAGCAGCCCTACGAGGTCTACGACCGTCTCGACTTCGACATCCCGGTGGGCACCAACGGCGATTGTTACGACCGCTACCTGGTGCGCATTGAGGAGATGCGCCAGTCGAACCGCATCATTCGTCAGTGTGTGGACTGGCTGCGCCAGAATCCGGGCCCGGTGCTCCTCGAGGATCACAAGATCACCCCGCCGAAGCGCGAGGAGATGAAGGCCGATATGGAGGCCCTGATCCACCACTTCAAGCTGTTCACCGAGGGCATGTGCCTGCCGGAAGGCGAGGCCTACGCGGCGATCGAGCATCCGAAGGGCGAGTTCGGGGTCTACCTGGTCTCGGATGGTTCCAACAAACCGTATCGTCTGAAGGTCCGTCCGCCGGGCTTTGTGCACCTGTCCGCGCTGGACGAGATGGCGCGCGGCCACATGCTGGCCGACGTGGTCGCCATCATCGGGACCCAGGACATCGTATTCGGGGAGATCGACCGCTGATGGCTGCCGAACAGAAAACTGTCGCCTTCCACAAGCACGCCGCGAAGAAGGTCGAGCTGAGCGCGCACGAGCGCGAAGAGATCGACGCCTGGCTGGCGCGCTATCCCGAGGATCAGAAGCGCTCGGCCGTTCTGGGCGCACTGCGTGCGGTGCAACACGAGGATGGCTATCTCTCCACCGCGAAGATGGACGCCGTGGCCGACTATCTCGGGCTGCCGGCGATCGCGGTGTACGAGGTGGGTTCGTTCTACTCCATGTACGAACTGGAGCCGGTGGGCAAGCACACCATCATGGTGTGCGACAACATCTCCTGCATGCTGCGCGGCGCCGAGCCGATCATCGAGCACCTCGAGAAGCGTCTGGGCATCAAACGCGGCGAGAGTACACCGGACGGCAAGTTCTACCTGAAGCTGGAAGAGGAGTGCCTTGCAGCCTGTTGCGGCGCCCCGATGATGCAGGTGGACCACAAGTACTACGAGAATCTCACCCCCGAGCGGGTCGACGAGATCCTCGACGGTCTGGAGAAGTAGCATGGCCAACCAGATCTGCTTTGCGACGCGTTACCTGGACAACGCCGCCGCGCTCGAGACCTACAAGAGCGTCGGCGGCTATCAGGCGCTGGAGAAGGTCTACAAGGGCAAGATGGCCCCCGAGGACGTGATCGAGGAGGTCAAGACCTCCAACCTCCGCGGCCGCGGAGGTGCGGGTTTCCCAACCGGTCTCAAGTGGTCGTTCATGCCGCGCAACAGCCCGGGGCAGAAGTACATCGTCTGCAACTCGGATGAATCCGAGCCGGGTACCTGCAAGGATCGCGAGATCCTGATGTACAACCCGCATGCGCTGATCGAGGGCATGGCGATCGCTGGGTACGCGATCGGCGCGACGGTGGGCTACAACTACATGCGCGGCGAGTTCATGGACGAAGTGAACACGCGCTTTACGGCCGCGCTGCAGGAGGCCTACGAAGCCGGCTACCTCGGCAAGGACATCTTCGGCTCGGGGGTGGACTTCGATCTGCATCCGTCGCTGGGGGCGGGCGCCTATATCTGCGGCGAAGAGACGGCGCTGCTGGAATCGCTGGAAGGCAAGAAGGGCCAGCCGCGCTTCAAGCCCCCGTTTCCGGCCAACTACGGCCTGTACGGCAAGCCGACCACGATCAATAACACCGAGTCGCTCGCCTCGATCCCGTCGATCATCCGCAACGGCGGCCAGTGGTTCGCGGATCTGGGTGTGCCCAAGTCCGGGGGCGAGAAGCTGTTCTCGGTGTCCGGGCACGTGAACAAGCCGGGCAACTTCGAGATCCCACTGGGCACTCCGTTCAAGGATCTGCTGGAAATGGCCGGCGGTGTGCTGAACGGGCGCAAGCTGAAGGCGGTGATCCCGGGCGGATCATCGGTGCCGGTGGTACCGGGCGACGTGATGCTGAAAGCCAACATGGACTTCGATTCCATCGCGCATGCCGGCTCCATGCTGGGCTCCGGGGCGGTGATCGTGATGGACGAGACCGCTGACATGGTGAAGTCCCTGCAGCGGATCTCTCGCTTCTATTTCTCCGAGTCCTGTGGCCAGTGCACGCCCTGCCGCGAGGGGACCGGCTGGCTCTACCGCATGCTCACTCGCATCGTCGAGGGCCAGGGCCGACCCGAGGACCTGGAACGGCTGGACGACGTGGCCAGCAAGATCGAGGGCCATACCATCTGCGCCCTGGGCGACGCCGCCGCCATGCCGGTGCGCAGCTTCGTCAAGCATTTCCGCCACGAATTCGAATACTACATCCAGCACGGCCGGAGCCCGGTGGCAGACGCCGCCTGACGCTCTACCGCGCCATCGCATCAGGAATCGAGCATGAGTCAGGATCAGAAACAAGATCTGGTCAGCATCGAGATTGACGGCCGTACGGTGGAGGCGCCCAAGGGCGCCATGCTCATCGATGTCGCCGATGATGCCGATATCCGCATTCCGCGGTTCTGCTACCACAAGAAGCTGTCGGTGGCGGCCAACTGCCGTATGTGTCTGGTCGAGGTGGAAAAGGCGCCCAAGCCGCTGCCGGCCTGCGCCACGCCGGTGATGGACGGCATGAAGGTGTACACCCAGTCCCCGCTGGCGCTACGCGCGCAGAAGGGGACCATGGAGTTCCTGCTGATCAACCATCCGCTGGACTGCCCGATCTGTGACCAGGGCGGCGAGTGCGAGCTGCAGGACGTGGCCATGGGCTACGGCGAGAGCGTGTCCACCTATACCGAAGCCAAGCGCGTGGTGAAGGACAAGGACATCGGTCCGCTGATCGAGACCGAGATGACCCGCTGCATCCACTGCACCCGTTGTGTGCGCTTCGGCGAGGAGATCGCCGGGGTGCGCGAGCTGGGCGCGACCGGACGCGGCGAGCACATGCGCATCGGCACCTACGTCGAGAAGACCGTGGCCCACGAGCTCTCCGGCAACGTGATCGACCTGTGCCCGGTGGGGGCGCTGACCGCCAAGCCGTCGCGCTACAGCGCGCGTGCCTGGGAATACGCGCAGGCGGCGACGATTGCCCCGCATGACGCGGTCGGCTCCAACCTGTTCCTGCATACTGACGACGGCCGTGCGATGCGGGTCGTCCCGCGCGAGAACGACGCGGTCAACGAGACCTGGATCTCCGACCGCGATCGCTTCAGCTACACCGGTCTGTATGCGGAGGATCGACTGACCCGCCCACGGATCAAGGTCGACGGCCAGTGGCAGGAGGTCTCCTGGGAGACCGCATTGAGCTACGCCGTCGAGGGCCTGAAGGAAGTGGCCCCGGATCGCATCGGTGCGCTGCTGTCGCCCTCGCTTTCGCTGGAAGAACACTACCTGGCGCAAAAGGTGTTGCGGGGCATGGGTGTCACCGACATCGATCACCGCGTGAATCAGCGCGATTTCCGCGACGAGGCGGCGGCCCCGCTGTTCCCGTATCTGGGGGTCGCAATTGGCGAGCTCGAAAATGCGGATGCCGTTCTGCTGGTGGGCAGCAACCCGCGTCGCGAGCAGCCGTTGCTGGCACACCGCCTGCGCAAGGCGGCCTCGCGTGGTGCACATGTGAGCCTGATCAACGACATGCTGCTGGACCTGACCTATCCGGTTCAGGCCCAGCTGGTCGGCGACGAGCATGACCAGGTCCTGGCGCTCGCCGGGATCGCCGGGCAGCTCGCCGCGGCCGGCAAGTCGCTGCCCAAAAAGCTGGAGAAGATCGTCAAGGCGGCCGCGACAGACGACGGCGAGACGCGGGAAGCCTTCGAACGCGCAGCCCGGGCGCTGCTGGACGCGAAGCGAGGCCATGTGCTGCTGGGCGTCGCCGCAATCAACGGGCCAGCCTTTGCCACGTTGCGGGCCCTGGCAGGCTGGATCGCCAAACATACCGGTGCCAGCCTGGGCTACCTGCCGCAGGGCGCGAATGCCGCGGGTGCCTGGCTGGCTGGCGTCCTGCCGCATCGTGGCCCGGGTGGGGCGGAGCTGGATGTCGCCGGTACGAATGCCGCCGAGATGCTCGAGCAGGGACGCGATGCATTCGTGATCGCCGGGCTGGAGCCGGGCCGCGATGGGGTCGATCCGGTGGCCTTCCAGGCAGCCCTGGAGCGTGCCGGTCTGGTGGTCGCCCTGAACAGCTTCGCCACACCTGAACTGGAGGCTGTGGCAGATGTGCTGCTGCCGATCGCCACAAGCTTTGAGCAATCCGGGACCTTCGTGAACGCCGAGGGCCGTTGGCAGAGTTTCCGCGCCGCCTCGCGCGCCCCCGATGACGCCCGGCCGGGCTGGAAGGTCTGGCGCGTGCTCGGCAATCTGCTCGACCAGAGCGGCTTCGATTACCTGGATTCGCCCGCGGTGCGGGACGAGCTGAAGGGCCAGCTGGCGGAAGCCAGCTTCGATACCGGTGTCAACCTCAACAAGGTGCAGGTAGAGGTGCCCGAGGCCGGCGCGGGCGACGGGCTGTACCGTGTGCAGGCGGCCGCGCTCTACAGCGGTGATCCGCTGGTGCGCCGTGCCGAGCCGCTGCAGACCAGCCCCGAGGGGCTGCTGGCCGAGAGCGTGCTGGTGCATCCCGAGTCCGCCGGCGAGCACGCCCATGGCAGCCGCGTGCGACTGCGTCAGGGCAAGGCCGAAACGGAGTTGACCCTGTTGCTGGACGATTCGGTGCCGCCGGGTCTGGCCGTGACCTTTGCGGGTTCCGCGGCCATGGGGGCCCTCGGCCTGCCGAACACCACGGTCACGCTGGCGCGGGCCTGAGGGACTTAAGACATGTTCGACTGGATGATGAACCTCTTCTACAGCCTTCCGACGGTCATGCAGATCCTGATCGGCATTCAGCTGATCGTGATTCCGCTGATGCTGGCCGTGGCCTACACGACCTTCGCCGAACGCAAGGTCATCGGTTACGCCCACGTGCGCATCGGCCCGAACCGGGTGGGCCCGCGCGGCTGGCTGCAGCCGATCGCGGACGCCCTGAAGCTGTTGACCAAGGAGGTCATCCTCCCGACCAACGCCAATCGCTTCCTGTTCCTCAGCGCCCCGGTGCTTACCATTGCGCCGGCTTTGGCGGCCTGGGCGGTGGTTCCGTTTTTCGACGGCGGGGCCCTGGCGGACGTGAACGCCGGCCTGCTGTATCTGCTGGCCCTGACCTCCCTCGGTGTGTACGGCATCATCATCGCGGGCTGGGCCTCGAACTCGAAGTACGCGCTGCTGGGCTCGCTGCGCTCGGCCGCGCAACTGGTCTCCTACGAGATCGCGATGGGCTTTGCCCTGGTGGGCGTGCTGATGGCTGCCGGCACCCTGAACGTGGGCGGGATCATCGAGGCGCAGTCCGGGAGCATGTACCACTGGTTCCTGCTGCCGCTGCTGCCGATGTTCTTCGTGTACTTCATCTCCGGGATCGCGGAGACCAACCGTGCGCCCTTCGACGTCGCGGAGGGCGAGTCCGAGATCGTGGCCGGGTTCCACGTGGAATACTCCGGCATGGCGTTCGCGGTGTTCTTCCTGGCCGAATACGCCAACATGATCCTGATCTCGGCCCTGACCGCGATCCTGTTCCTGGGGGGGTGGCTGTCGCCGTTCCAGGGCATCCTGCCGGCCGCCGTGTTCGACTGGCCGGTGATCGGGGCGCTGCTGGATCACGGGATTCACTGGTTCCTGTTCAAGACGGCGGTGTTCCTGTTCGCCTTCCTGTGGTTCCGCGCCACCTTCCCGCGCTATCGCTATGACCAGATCATGCGCCTGGGCTGGAAGGTCCTGATCCCGGTGACCATCGTCTGGCTGTTTGTCGAGGGCGTGCTGGTCGCGTTCAACGTCGGCCCGTGGTTCGCCTGAGGAGATCGTGATGAAAGCCGTGCGCCGTTTCTTCAAGAGTTTCCTGTTCTTCGAGCTGCTGCTGGGGCTGCGCCTGACCGGGCGTTACCTGTTGAGCCGCAAGTTCACCGTGCAATACCCGGACGAGAAGACGCCGATGTCGCCGCGCTTCCGCGGGCTGCACGCCCTGCGCCGTTATCCCAACGGCGAAGAGCGCTGCATCGCCTGCAAGCTGTGCGAGGCGGTGTGCCCGGCGCTGGCAATCACCATCGACTCCGAGGAGCGCGACGACGGCACGCGGCGGACCACGCGCTACGACATTGACCTGTTCAAGTGCATCTTCTGCGGCTTCTGCGAAGAGGCCTGTCCGGTGGATTCCATCGTCGAGACGCACCTGTTCGAGTACCACTTCGAGAACCGGGGCGAGCAGATCATGACCAAGGACAAGCTCCTGGCCATTGGTGACCGCTTCGAGAAAGAGATCGCGCAGGCCCGCGCGGTCGACGCCCCCTACCGGTAACGCAGGGAACGCCTCATGACCTTCGAGCTTGTCCTTTTCTACCTGTTCGGTGCGATCCTGCTGGGAGGCGCGCTGGCGATGATCAGCGTGCGCAACCCGGTGCATGCGGCGCTGTTCCTGGTGCTTTGCTTTGTTGCCGCCGCGGCGTTGTGGGTCATGGCGGAGGCCGAGTTCCTGGGCATCGTCCTGGTGCTGGTGTACGTCGGCGCGGTCATGGTGCTGTTCCTGTTCGTGGTGATGATGCTGGACATCAACCTCGCCAAACTGCGCGAGGGCTTCGCCGAGTATCTGCCGGCGGGGATCGTGGTCGCGCTGGCCATGGCCACCGTGCTGGTGCTGGTGATTACCCGCTACATCACCATGGACGCCCCCGAGCGCGCCGGCCCCGAGTACGCCAACACCGAGGCCCTGGGCGCGATCCTGTACACCGAGTACGTCTACCCGTTCGAGATCGCCGCGGTCATCCTGCTGGTCGCGATCATCGCCGCGATCTCGCTGACCATGCGCAAGCGGCCGGACAACAAGTCGATCGACCCGGGCAAGCAGATGGCGGTCTCCCGCGAAGGGCGGGTGCGCATGGTCGCCATGCCGTCGGAGAAGAAAGAAGCCCCGCGCCGGGGTGCGCAGGGGTCCGGGGCGAACGCCCCGGGCAGGGACGACGGCTCGAAGTAGGCACACCGAGTACACAGGCATCCCGGCCGCGCGCCGGGACCCGGACACCGGGGGCGGCCAACGTCCCCGAAAGAACTCAGGGCTAGAACATGATTACGCTAGAGCACTACCTGGTGCTGGCCGCGCTTTTGTTTTCCATTAGCGTGGCCGGGATCTTCCTGAACCGGAAAAACGTGATCGTGCTGTTGATGTGCATCGAGCTGATGATGCTCGCGGTGAACATCAACTTCATTGCCTTTTCGTTTTTCCTGCAGGACCTCGCGGGCCAGGTGTTCGTGTTCTTCATCCTGACCGTCGCCGCGGCCGAGGCGGCCATCGGCCTCGCCATCCTGGTGTTGCTGTTCCGTAATCGCGGAACCATCAACGTCCAGGACATGGATGCAATGAAGGGATAAACGGCCATGGATACGATCTATCTACTCATTGTTCTGGCGCCGCTGTTCGGCGCGATCGCCGCCGGCCTGTTCGGTCGCCAGATTGGCCGTGCCGGGGCGCACACCGTCACCATCCTGGGGGTGGCGGTGTCGTTCATCCTGTCTGTGGTGGTCTTCTGGGCGCATGTCTTCGGGGATGCCGGGGTCTACAACGAGACCCTCTACACCTGGCTGGTGTCGGACGGCATCCAGTTCGAAGTCGGGTTCCTGGTCGACAACCTGACCGCGATGATGATGCTCGTGGTCACCTTCGTCTCCCTGATGGTGCACATCTACACCATCGGGTACATGAAGGACGATCCAGGCTATCAGCGCTTCTTTGCGTACATCTCGTTGTTCACCTTCTCCATGCTGATGCTGGTGATGGCGAACAACTTCATGCAGCTGTTCTTCGGCTGGGAGGCCGTGGGGCTGGTCTCCTATCTGCTGATTGGCTTCTGGTACAAGCGCCCGACCGCGACCTACGCGAACATGAAGGCGTTCATCGTGAACCGGGTCGGGGACTTCGGTTTCCTGATCGGCATCGCCGCGCTGGTGTTCTATACCGGCAGCCTCAACTACACCGAGGTGTTCGCCGAAGGCCAGGCGATGAGCGAGGCCACGATCACCATCTGGCCGGGCTGGACCTTCGGCCTGCTGGACCTGGCCCTGATCTTCCTGTTCATCGGTGCGATGGGGAAATCCGCCCAGGTGCCGCTGCACGTCTGGCTGCCGGATTCCATGGAAGGCCCGACGCCGATCTCCGCGCTGATCCACGCGGCCACCATGGTGACCGCGGGCATCTTCATGGTCGCGCGCATGTCGCCGCTGTACGAGTTCTCGGTCGCGGCGCTGTCGTTCATTCTCATCATCGGCGCGATCACTGCGTTCTTCATGGGCCTGATCGGGCTGGTGCAGAACGACATCAAGCGCGTGGTCGCCTATTCGACGCTGTCCCAGCTGGGTTACATGACCGTGGCTCTGGGTGCGTCGGCGTACGCCGCGGGGCTGTTCCACCTGATGACCCACGCCTTCTTCAAGGCGCTGCTGTTTCTGGCGGCCGGGTCGGTGATCATCGCCATGCACCACCTGCAGGACATGCGCGCGATGGGCGGCCTGCGTCGGTACATGCCGATCACCTACGTGACGGCGCTCATCGGGTCACTGGCGTTGATCGGCTTCCCGTTCTTCTCCGGGTTCTTCTCCAAGGACGCGATCATCGAGGCGGTGGGCTATTCCGAAACCCCGGGGGCCACGTTCGCCTACTGGCTGGTGCTGGCCGGGGTGTTCGTCACCGCGCTATATACCTTCCGCATGTTCTTCATGGTGTTCCATGGCGAGGAGCGCTATGACCAGGCACACAAGTACATGCCGGACCACGGCGATGAACACGACGATGAGCATGGCGATGACCACCACCACGGTCCGTTGCAGCCGAAGGAGTCGCCGTGGGTGGTGACCGTGCCGCTGATCCTGCTGGCGATCCCGTCAGTCGTGGCTGGCTACTTCATCGGTCCGATGTTGTTTGGCGACTTCTTCGCCAACAGCCTGTTCGTGCTGCCGGAGCAGGATGTGCTGGCGACCAAGGGCGAGACCTACACCGGGGTCATCGGCTTTGTACTGCACGGTCTGATGCTGCCGGCGTTCTGGCTGGCAATGGCTGGCCTGGCGACCGCCTGGTACCTGTACATGAAGCGCCCGGAACTGCCGGCGTTAATCGCCGAGCGCCTGAAGCTCGGGGTGCGCATCCTCGAGGACAAGTACGGCTTCGACCGCTTCAACGACTGGTTCTTTGCCGGCGGGTCGGTGCGTCTCGGGCGGGCGCTGTGGCGCTATGGTGACGCGCTGATCATCGACGGCTTGCTGGTCAATGGCACGGCGCGCTCGATCGGCTGGATCTCGTCGCGTGTCCGTCACATGCAGTCCGGCTTCCTCTACCACTACGCGTTCGTGATGATCATCGGCCTGCTGGTCCTGATGTTCGCCTTCGTGATCTGAGCGGCTTCGACACCCATGCGCTCGAAGCCCATCGCTGTTTCAAGGAACGACCATGTTTGCTGACTGGCCTATCTTGAGTCTGTTGATCTGGCTGCCGATTCTCGGCGGCTTCCTGGTGCTCGCCGCCGGGCGCGACGCGCCCCATGTGGCGCGTCGGCTCGGGCTCGCGGTGGCCGTAGCGACCTTTGTCGTCAGCCTGCCGCTCTGGTTCGTGTTCGAGCGGGGGACCGCCGAGATGCAATTCCAGGAGCTGGCCTCCTGGATCCCGGCGTTCAACGTGAACTACCACCTGGGTGTGGACGGCATCTCCATGCCGCTGATCCTGCTGACCACGCTGATCACTGTGGTCGTCGTGGTTGCCGCGTGGGAATCGGTGAAGGACCGCATCGCCTACTACATGGCCGCGATGCTGGTGATGGAAGGCCTGATGATCGGCATGTTCGCATCGATGGATGCGGTGCTGTTCTACGTGTTCTTCGAGGCGATGCTGATCCCGATGTTCCTGGTGATCGGGATCTGGGGCGGTCCGCGGCGCGTCTACGCCACCCTCAAGTTCTTCCTCTACACCTTCCTCGGTTCGGTGTTCATGCTGGTCGCGCTGATCTGGATGTACATCCAGTCCGGCAGCTTCCTGATCCAGGATTTCCATGCCCTGCAGATCGGCCTGACCGCGCAGATCCTGATCTTCCTCGCGTTCTTCATGGCGTTCGCGGTGAAGATCCCGATGTTCCCGGTGCATACCTGGCTGCCGGATGCCCACGTGGAGGCGCCCACTGGCGGCTCGGTGATCCTGGCGGCGATCATGCTGAAGATCGGGGGCTATGGCTTCCTGCGCTTCTCGCTGCCGATCACCCCGGATGCCAGCGCCGTGCTCGACACCATGATGATCGTGCTGTCGCTGATCGCGATCGTCTACATCGGCCTGGTGGCGCTGATCCAGAGCGACATGAAGAAGCTGATCGCGTATTCGTCGATCGCGCACATGGGCTTCGTGACCCTGGGCTTCTTCCTCGCGTTCTACATCTACTCCAACACCGGTGACTGGGAAGGCGCCTCGCTGGGTATCGCCGGCGGCATGGTGCAGATGATCTCGCACGGCTTCATCTCGGCGGCGATGTTCCTCGCGGTGGGGGTGCTGTACGACCGCCTGCACAGCCGGCAGATCGCCGACTACGGCGGTGTGGTGAACACCATGCCGTGGTTCGCCGCGTTCTTCGTGCTGTTCGCCATGGCCAACACCGGCCTGCCGGGCACGTCCGGATTCGTCGGCGAGTTCATGGTCATCCTGGCCGCGTTCAAGGCGGATTTCTGGATCGCCTTCCTCGCTGCTACCACCCTGATCCTGGCCGCTGGCTACACCCTGTGGCTGGTCAAGCGCGTGATCTTCGGCGCGGTGGCCAATGAGAACGTGGCCGGTCTTTCCGACATGAATCGCCGCGAGTTCTTCCTGATGGGCGTGCTGGCCTTCTTCACGCTGCTGCTGGGCGTATGGCCGGCCCCGCTGCTGGATGTGATGAACGCGACCATCGACCACCTCGTGGCGCATATCGCGCAGTCGAAGCTCTGAAGGGGCGCCTGACATGAATTTCGAGATCCCCAATTTCCTCCCCGCCGTGCCCGAGATGTTCGTGCTCGGGATGGCGTGCCTGATCCTGGTGATCGACGCGTTCCTGCCGGATTCGCGGCGTGATGTCACCTACGGCCTGGTGCAGGCGACCCTGGTCGCGGCGGCGGGTCTGACACTGTGGATGATGGGGCCGGAGACGGTCCTGACCTTCTCGGATACCTTCGTGAAGGACCCGATGGCCGACATCCTGAAGGTGGCGGTGTACGTGACCAGCTTCCTGGTCTTCCTGTATGCCCGTCCGTACCTGATGGAGCGCGGTATCCACAAGGGCGAGTTCTACGTGCTGGGCCTGTTCGCGGTGCTCGGCATGATGATCATGATCTCGGGGCACAACCTGCTGACCCTGTACCTGGGCCTGGAGTTGCTGTCCCTGTCGTCCTACGCGCTGGTCGCGTTCTGGCGCGACAACTCGCGCGCCACCGAGGCGGCCATGAAGTACTTCGTACTGGGCGCTCTGGCATCCGGTTTGCTGCTCTACGGCATGTCCATGATCTATGGCATGACCGGTTCGCTGGATATCGCGGTGATTGCCGCCGAATTGGTGGCTGCGGACGAGAGCATGAACGTCCCGCTGGTCTTCGGTCTGGTGTTCCTGGTGGTCGCCATCGCGTTCAAGCTGGGGGCGGTGCCGTTCCATATGTGGGTGCCGGACGTCTACGACGGCGCCCCCACCGCGGTCACGCTGTTCATCGCCACGGCGCCGAAGATTGCGGCATTCGCCTTCCTGATGCGGCTGCTGGTGGAAGGGATGGGCCCACTGCACGCCGACTGGCAGGGCATGCTGATTATCCTCGCAGTCCTGTCGCTCGCCGTGGGCAACGTGATCGCGATCGCCCAGACCAGCATCAAGCGCATGCTGGCCTATTCGACCATTGCCCATATCGGGTTCCTGTTCATGGGGATCCTGGCGGGCACCGACAGCGGGTACGCCTCGGCCATGTTCTACGTGATCGTCTACGCGATCACGGCCGCCGGTGGTTTCGGGATGATTGTGTTCCTGTCGCGCAAGGGGTACGAAGCGGACCAGATCGATGACTTCAAGGGGCTCGCCAAGCGCAACCCCTGGTTTGCGTTCATCATGCTGCTCCTGTTGTTCTCCATGGCCGGTGTACCGCCGACGGTCGGCTTCTACGCCAAGCTGGCGGTGATCCAGGCCGCCGTGGGCGCGGAACTGGTCTGGCTGGCGATCGTCGCGGTGATCTTCTCGATCATTGGCGCCTTCTACTACCTGCGTGTGGTCAAGATGATGTTCTTCGACGACCCCCAGGAAGGTGCCGAGGAGCCGGTCCAGCCGTCCGGTGCGCTGGCCGCTGCGCTTAGCATTAATGGGCTTGCGGTGCTGCTGTTGGGAATTTTCCCGGGTCTGCTGCTGTCTTTAACCCACTACGCAATTATCGGGTAACTCGTGACACAGTGGATTCCGTTTGATGTTCTAGTCTGGGGGTTTGTGGTGGTGGCGTTTATCAGCGCCAACCTGCCCTGGCTCAGTGATCGTATCGGCCTGATGGTGGTGCCGGAGAGCGGCATCAAGGGGCCATGGACCCGCATTGGCGAATGGCTGGTGCTGTATCTCGTGATCGGCGCCATCGGGAAGGGGCTGGAGTTCCAGGCGACCGGCGGTATCCATCCGCAGGGCTGGGAGTTCTACGTGATCACCCTGTCGCTGTTCGCCATGTTTGCCCTGCCCGGATACATCTGGCGCTACGACCTGCGTCCACACCTGCGGGCTGGCCAGCGCCGGGCACGGTAGTAAATAATCGGCGACAGCCCTTGCGGGGCGGGTCGCCGCTTTGGTATAGTTCTGCGTCTCGGATGCGGGGTGGAGCAGTCTGGCAGCTCGTCGGGCTCATAACCCGAAGGTCGCAGGTTCAAATCCTGCCCCCGCTACCAATTGTCAGAGAGGCCCCGTACGGGGCCTTTTTGTTAAGGACCGATGGTCCGGTCGCAACTGCTCGCGGTCGGCCCGCCGTCCTTAAGGCCGCGCTCCCGCGCGCCTCGCAGCGGATGTTTCGCTGCAGTCATCTTGAGAGGTGTACGAGGGGCGTTCGGCGCCCTTTTTTTGTTTCTGGGTCCCGCCCGCGGGACGGAGTCGATCGAGACGCCCTTGTCGCAGAAGGCTGAACAACTGAAAACACTGCTGACCCCGGTTGTCGAGGGGGAAGGCATGCAGCTGTGGGGGCTGGAGTACCACTCCGGTTCCACGCCGCCTGTCCTGCGGATCTATATCGATGGCGAGAATGGCGTCACTGTGGACGATTGCGCGCGCGTCAGCGATCAGGCCGGTGCGGTCATCGAGGTCGAGGAGGCTCTGAAGGGGAACTACACCCTGGAGGTGTCCAGTCCCGGTATCGAACGCCCTCTGTTTACCCCCGAGCAGTTCCGGAGCTACATCGGTCATCCGGTGAAGGTGCGTCTGGCATGGCCGGAGCATGACCGCCGCAATTTCCGTGGCGTACTGCTGTCGGTGGAAGACCCGATGATCGAGGTGGAAGTGGACGGCATGGCCTACGAGCTGCCGCTGGCCGCGATCCACAACGCGCGTGTCCTTGAGCAGCTATAAAAAATAGCTGTAGTCCAGGGCGCTGCTACGCTTTTTGTTGAATCGGCAGGCAACTGCCGAGTGCGGAGAGGCAAGACATGAACAAGGAGATCCTGCTGGTCGCTGATGCTGTGGCGAACGAGAAAGGAGTGGAGAAGGACATCATCTTCGAAGCCCTGGAATCGGCCCTGGCGATGGCGACCCGCAAGTACCACGGCGGCAAGATGGACGTTCGCGTGAGCATCGACCGCGAGGAGGGTGATTACGAGGCCTTCCGGCGCTGGACCGTGGTGGACGACGAGGACCCCGAGTTCGAATCCCCGGAATACCAGACGCTGCTGTCCTATGCCCAGCAGAAGAATCCGGATGCCCAGGTCGGCGACGTGATCGAGGAGCCGGTCGAGGCCGTGGACTTCGGTCGCATTGCGGCCCAGGCCGCGAAGCAGGTCATCGTGCAGAAAGTACGCGAGGCCGAGCGAGCCAAGGTCGTCGCGGAGTACCAGGATCGCGTTGGCACGCTGGTCATGGGGATCGTCAAGCGTACGGATCGCAATGGCACCTATGTGGACCTCGGGAGCAACGCCGAGGCCCTGATCCCGCGCGAACACATGATCCCGCGCGAGACCGTGCGTACCAATGACCGGCTGCGCGGCTATCTCAAGGAGATCCGCCCCGAGGCCCGCGGCCCGCAGTTGATCCTCAGCCGCACCGCGCCGGAGTTCCTGATGGAGCTGTTCAAGCTCGAGGTACCCGAGGTCGGCCAGAACATTATCGACATCATGGGCGCGGCCCGTGACCCGGGTATGCGTGCCAAGATTGCGGTGCGCTCCAACGACCCGCGTCTGGATCCGGTCGGCGCCTGCGTCGGCATGCGCGGCTCGCGTGTGCAGTCGGTGTCCAACGAGCTGGCCGGCGAGCGCATCGACATCATCGTCTGGGACGAGAATCCGGCTCAGTTCGTGATCAATGCGATGTCGCCGGCGGAGGTCCTGTCGATCGTGGTCGACGAGGACAAGCAGTCGATGGATATCGCGGTCGAGGAGGACAAGCTGTCGCTGGCCATCGGCCGTGGAGGCCAGAACATCCGCCTGGCCTCCCAGCTGACCGGCTGGGAACTGAACGTGATGACCGAGGAACAGGCGGCCGAAAAGAGCGACGCCGAGGCCCAGCAGTTGGTCGCGTTCTTCATGGAGGCCCTGGATGTCGACGAGGAAGTTGCCAGCATCCTGGTTCAGGAAGGCTTTACGACCCTGGACGAAGTGGCCTATGTGGAAGAGGCAGAACTGCTGGCGATCGAGGAGTTCGACGAGGCCATGGTCGAGGAGCTGCGCAATCGTGCGAGCGACGCGCTCCTGACCAAGGCCATCGCGGCCGAGGGTGGCGATGGCTATCAGCCCGCGGAGGATCTCCTCGGCATGGAAGGCATGAGCCCGGCGCTGGCGAACAAGCTGGCGTCACATGGCGTGTGCACCATGGAGGACCTGGCGGAGCAGGCATCCGACGACGTGGTCGAGATGACCGGCCTGGATACGGAAGAGGCGTCGGCGCTGATTATGACGGCGCGCGCCCCGTGGTTCGAAACCGGGGAGTAAGCCCCGGTCGCTCGTCTCGCGGACGCGTATCACAGGCTGTCGGTTGGCCTGAAAAGAATCTGGAATGGAGGTAGGCGCCATGGCGCAAATGACAGTGCAGCAATTCGCGGAATCGGTGGGAACACCGGTTGACCGCCTCATGGTTCAGCTCAAGGAGGCGGGCGTCGAGGTCGATGGTCCGGAAGCGGCGATCACCGATGCCGAAAAGCGCAAGCTGCTCGATCACCTCCGTCAGGCGCATGGCGAGGGCGACGCAGGGCGCGTGACCCTGAAGCGCCGGACCCAGGCGCAGACCCTCAAGGTCAGTTCCGGCCAGGGGCGCTCCAAGACGGTCAACGTCGAGGTGCGCAAGAAGCGGACCCTCAAGCCCAAGCCGGCCGAGGCGCAGCCCGAGGCCCCGGTGGAAGAGGCCCCGGTGGCCGAGGAGCAACAGGCCCCGGCGCCCGAGGCCCCGGAAGAAATCCGTGCCGCCGGCCAGGCGGAAGAGACGGCCCCCGAGGCCCCGGTCGAGGACGAGACCCCGGTCGCCGAAGAGGTGCCGGTCGAGGAGCCCAAGGCTGAAGAGCCGGTCGTCGAGACTCCGGCCGAGCCGGAACCCGAGGTGGCCGAAGAGGCGCCGGTCGAGGAGCCCGCTGCCGAACCGGAACCCGTGTCCGAGAAGCCGAAGCGTCCGCTCAGCCGTACCGAGCAGCTGGCGCTGCAGGTGGAGGCCGAGCGCGAAGCCCAGCGCAAGGCGTCCGACGCGCGCAAGCAGGAAGCCGTTGAACGCGAAGAACGCCAGAAGCGTCGGGCGAAAGAGCTCGAGGCCCAGGAGGCCAAGCGCGAGAAGGAAGAACAGACACGGTTGGAGCGCGAAGCCGCAGCGCGGCAGGCCGCTCCGGCGGCTGCCCCGGCAGCCGATGCCAAGGCCGGCAAGGGCGCCCGCAAGGGTGGTCGCAAAGACGAGCGCAAGGAACTGCATGTCGCCGGGGACCGCCGCGGTCGCCGCAAGAAGGGCGAGAGCCGCAAGGCCCAGTCCGCAGCGGCTCAGGCCGTGACCAGCAAGCACGGCTTTGCCAAGCCGACCGCGCCGGTGGTGCGGGATGTCGAGGTGCCGGAAACCATTACCGTGGCCGACTTGGCCCAGGCGATGGCGATCAAGGCGCCGCAGCTGATCAAGGCCCTGATGGGCATGGGCGTGATGGCGACCATCAATCAGTCGATTGATCAGGACACCGCGATGCTGGTGGTCGAGGAGATGGGGCATAACCCGATCGCCGCGAAGGAAACCTCGGTCGAGGACGAGATCGATACCGGTCTCGAGCAGAATGCCGAGGCCCGGCCGCGGCCGCCGGTGGTGACCGTGATGGGTCACGTCGACCACGGGAAGACCTCGCTGCTGGACTATATCCGCAAGGAGAAGGTCGCCTCTGGCGAGGCGGGTGGGATTACCCAGCACATCGGCGCCTACCACGTTAAGAACAACCACGATGGCGTGACCTTCCTGGATACCCCGGGGCATGCCGCGTTTACCGCAATGCGTGCCCGCGGCGCCCAATCCACCGACATTGTGATCCTGGTGGTTGCGGCGGATGACGGCGTGATGCCGCAGACCATTGAGGCGATCCAGCATGCGAAGGCTGCGGGTGTACCGATGGTCGTGGCGGTCAACAAGGTCGACAAGCCCGAGGCCGAACCGGATCGGGTCATGAACGAACTGGCCCAGCACGAGGTGATCCCCGAGTCCTGGGGCGGCGATACCCAGTTCATTCAGGTCTCTGCCCATACCGGCCAGGGGATCGACGATCTGCTGGAGTCCCTGGGGCTGCAGGCCGAGGTGATGGAGCTGAAGGCCCCGGACGAGGGTCCGGCGCGGGGTGTGGTCATCGAATCGCGCCTGGAGAAAGGCCGCGGCCCGGTCGCGACCATTCTGGTCCAGTCCGGCAAGCTCAAGCACGGCGACATCGTGCTCTCGGGCAAGGAATACGGCCGCGTGCGGGCGATGTTCGACGACACCGGCACGGCCGTGAAGGAAGTCGGCCCGTCGATGCCGGTCGAGGTCCTGGGCCTGTCCGGGGTGCCGGACGCTGGCGACGAGGTGCTGGTGGTGGCCGATGACAAGACGGCCCGCGAGGTCGCAGAACATCGCGACACCAAGCAACGGGAACGCAAGCTGGCCGCGCAACAGGCGTCGAAGCTGGAGAACATCTTCAACCAGATGCAGGACGGCCAGATCGCGACCGTGAACATCCTGATCAAGGCGGATGTGCAGGGCTCGGCCGAGGCCCTGCGCGAGTCGCTGATCAAGCTGTCCACCGACGAGGTCCGCGTGAAGGTGGTCTCCGCCGGCGTGGGCGGGATCTCCGAGTCCGACATGAACCTGGCGATGGCCTCCGAGGCGATCGTGATCGCGTTCAACGTGCGTGCCGATGCGGGCGCGAAGCGCCTCGCGGCGGAGAACGAGATCGACGTGCGCTACTACTCGGTGATCTACGAGGCGATCGACGACGTGAAGCAGGCGCTGTCCGGTCTGCTGTCGGCCGAGATCCGCGAAGAGATCGTCGGCCTGGCGCAGGTGCGCGACGTGTTCAAGGCCTCGGGCTTTGGTCAGGTGGCCGGCTGTCTGGTGATGGAGGGCGCGGTCAAGCGGGGCAACCCGATCCGCGTGCTGCGCGACAACGTCGTAATCTACGAGGGCGAGCTGGAGAGCCTGCGTCGCTTCAAGGACGATGTGAACGAGGTCAAGGCCGGTACCGAATGTGGTATCGCGGTGAAGAACTACAACGACGTGAAGGCGGGTGACCAGATCGAGGTCTTCCAGCGCGTCGAGGTGGCCCGGACGCTCTGATGCCCGGTAACCGCGACTTCCATCGTTCCGACCGTGTCGGGGAGCAGATCCAGCGCGAGCTGGCCGAGCTCATCCGCATGGAGGTCAAGGACCCGCGGGTCGGCATGATCACGCTGGCCGGGGTCGAGGTGTCGCGCGATCTGGCGTATGCCCGAGTGTATTTCACCCAGCTCGGCGGGGCCGAGAAGGGTCAGGAGGCGCAGAAGGGCTTGAACAGCGCCGCCGGTTTTCTGCGTCGGGCCCTGGGGCAGCGCATGCGTCTGCGCTCGGTGCCGCAACTGCGCTTCATCTATGACGATACGCCCGAGCGCGGTGCGCACCTGTCGTCACTGATTAACCAGGCGCTGGCCGAGGATCGGGCGCATCATGCCGACGATCCCGAGACCCTGGATGGGGACGGCGCGGCAGATGACGGTGGCTCCGACAAGCGACGCGATCCGGACGAGGGACCGGAACGCGGGGCCTGAGCCCGGGCGTTTGCGGCCGGGCGGTTCATCCATGGCGAGCAAGCGTCGCGACGTCGACGGCATCCTGTTGCTGGACAAGCCGCGGGGGCGCAGTTCCAACCAGGCGCTGGGCCGGGTCAAGTATCTGTTGCAGGCGAAGAAGGCCGGTCATACCGGGGCACTGGACCCGCGGGCGACGGGCCTTTTGCCGTTGTGCTTCGGGCAGGCCACCAAGGTCTCCGGCTGGCTGCTGGATGCGGACAAGCGCTATGTCGCCGAGGCGCGCCTGGGTGTGGAGACGGACAGCGCGGACCTCGATGGCGCAGTGATCCGCGAGGCGGCGGTGCCGCCCATCGAGCCGGCCACCCTGCGCGAGCTGGAGCGGCGGTTCAGTGGCGACCAGGCGCAGGTCCCGCCAATGGTCTCGGCCCTAAAGCATCAGGGCAAGCGCCTGTACGAGCTCGCGCGTCAGGGGGTGGAGGTGGACCGCCCCCCGCGTCCGGTGCAGATCCATTCCCTGGAGATCGAGCAGATCGCGGCGGATGGCCTGCGTTTGAAGGTGCACTGTTCCAAGGGGACCTATATCCGTTCGCTGGTTGCCGACATCGGGCATGCGCTCGGTTGTGGAGCGGCGGTGGATACGTTGCACCGGGTCGGGCACGGCCACTTCGATGCCGCCGCGATGGTCTCGCTGGAGGCCATTGAGGCGGCCTTCGAGGCGGGCGGGGTCGCCGCCATCGAGGCCTTGCTGCAACCGGCGGAGGCGGCGCTGGCGCACTGGCCGTCGGTCACGCTCGACGCCGCCGCCAGCGCCGCCATGCGCCATGGCAACCCGGCCGCGCCGACCGCCGTGGTCGGGCAGGCCCCAGGGGCGGCGGATGCGCCGTACGAAGGGGATACTGGCTGGCCCCTGGTGCGGATTTTTGATGATGGTGGCCGCTTCCTGGCGGTCGGTGTTCGCGACCCCGACGGGCAGATCCGGGCGCGGCGTTTGTTCGTGCCGGCGGCGCACGCGCCGGCCTGAGCGTGCCCGGTCTCTTTCTGTTCACGTCGTCGTGCGTCGTGCTACCATTGCCCGCCTATCGCCAGCGCCACTGGTCGGTTAACGGTTTAGAAATTTTTCAGGAGTCAGGTTTTCATGTCGCTCACCACCGAAGAAAAATCGGCCATCGTCGAGAAGCACAAGCGCGATCCCAACGACACCGGTTCGCCGGAAGTCCAGGTCGCGCTGCTGACGGCCCGCATCCAGCATCTGATGGGGCACTTCGACAAGCACAAGCAGGATCATCACTCGCGCCGCGGCCTGTTGAAGATGGTCAGCACGCGCCGCAAGTTGCTGACCTACCTCAAGCGTCATGACCAGGAGCGCTATCAGGCCCTGGTTCAGGAGCTTGGGCTGCGCCGCTAAGGCCGGCATGACGGGCCCGCGCCATTGGTGCGGGCCCGTTCGCTTTCGGGCCCGCACCAATGGGTCGCGAGAGCCAGAATTCAGGCATCAAAGTCGCAAGAACACGGGAAACGGGAAATAACGTGGCATACAAGAAGTCATTCCAGTACGGAAACCATACGGTCACCTTCGAAACCGGTGACATCGCTCGTCAGGCCAGTGGCGCCGTCATCGTCAATATGGCCGAGACCGTGGTGCTGGTCACCGTGGTGGCTCGCAAGGAAGCCGACCCGGGCCGAGACTTCTTCCCCCTGACCGTGAACTACCAGGAACGCACCTACGCGGCCGGCAAGATCCCGGGTGGATTCTTCAAGCGCGAGGGGCGTCCGAGCGAGAAGGAAACCCTGACTTGTCGCCTGATCGACCGACCGATCCGTCCGCTGTTCCCGGAAGGTTTCAAGAACGAGACCCAGGTGGTCGCGACGGTAATGTCGATCAACCCCGAGGTGGATCCCGATATCCCCGCGATGCTCGGGACCTCGGCCGCGCTGGCGCTCTCCGGCGTGCCCTTCGCCGGGCCGATTGGCGCCGCGCGAGTCGGTTACCGCGCCGGTGAGTACCTGCTGAACCCGACCTACAGCGCCCTGGCGGATTCCGACCTTGATCTTGTCGTGGCGGGCACCGAGAACGCCGTGCTGATGGTCGAATCCGAGGCCAACCAGCTCTCCGAGGAGGTGATGCTGGGTGCGGTGATGTACGGCCACGAGCAGATGCAGGCCGCGATCCAGGCAATCAAGGAACTGGCGGCCGAGGCCGGCAAGCCCGCGTGGGAGTGGCAGCCGACGGCGTCGCTCGAATCGCTCGAGGAGCAGATCCAGGGGGTGGTCGGCGAAGAACTGGTAGAGGCGTACCAGATCGCCGAGAAGCAGGCGCGCACGCAGCGCATTGGCGAACTACGCGGCAAGGCCGTGGAGGCCCTGGTCAGTGAAGATGAGTCGGGGCCCAGCCTGGATGACGTGAAGACGGCCTTCCACGACCTGGAGTACCGCCTGGTCCGTGATCGTATCCTCGACGGCAACCCGCGCATCGATGGCCGCGACACCAAGACGGTGCGCCCGATCCACGTGGATACGGGCGTGCTGCCGCGCGCGCACGGCTCCGCCGTGTTTACCCGGGGCGAGACGCAGGCAATGGTGGTGGCCACCCTCGGCACCGATCGCGATGCCCAGATCATCGACGCCCTGGAAGGCGAGCGCCGCGACCGTTTCATGCTGCACTACAACTTTCCGCCTTACTGCACCGGCGAAACCGGCTTTGTCGGGACACCCAAGCGCCGCGAGATCGGCCACGGGCGCCTCGCCAAGCGTGGCGTGCAGGCGGTGATGCCGAACGAGGCGGACTTCCCCTATGTGCTTCGCGTGGTCTCCGAGATCACCGAATCCAACGGGTCCAGCTCCATGGCCTCTGTCTGCGGTACCTCGCTGGCGCTGATGGATGCCGGCGTGCCGCTGAAGGCTCCGGTTGCAGGTATTGCGATGGGCCTGATCAAGGAAGGCGATCGCTTCGCCGTGCTCTCCGACATCCTCGGCGACGAGGACCATCTGGGGGACATGGACTTCAAGGTGGCCGGCACCAACGACGGCGTGACCGCGTTGCAGATGGACATCAAGATCGACGGGATCACCCGCGAGATCATGGAGCGGGCGCTGGCCCAGGCCCGTGAGGGCCGCATGCATATCCTCGGATGCATGAACGAAGTGCTGCCGCATCATCGTGACGAGATGTCCTCGCACGCGCCGCGCTTCATCACCATGAAGATCAACCCGGACAAGATCCGCGACGTGATCGGCAAGGGCGGGGCGACCATTCGCGCACTGACCGAAGAGACCGGCGCGACCATCGACATCCAGGACGACGGCACGGTGAAGGTCGCCTCCACCGATCAGGCGGCGGGCCTCGAGGCCAAGCGCCGTATCGAAGAGCTGACTGCGGATATCGAGGTGGGGCGCCAGTACACCGGGAAGGTGGCGAAGATCATGGACTTCGGGGCGTTCGTCTCGATCCTGCCGGGCCGTGACGGTCTGGTCCACATCTCGCAGATCTCCGACGAACGTGTCGAGAGCGTCGGCGATTTCCTCGCGGAAGGGGATTCGGTGACGGTGCGGGTACTGGAAGTGGACAAGCAGGGCCGCATCCGTCTGAGCATGAAGGCGGTCGAACCCGAGTCCTGATCGGACTCGCTTCGATCACGGGCGCTGCTTTTCCCGGCGTCCGGCCATTCAGATTCGGGACGCGTGGGCATGGACCTCGTCAGTATTCGCAAAAGTTACCGGCGCTACGCTCGCCACTACGACGCCACCTTCGGTCGAGTGTTCGCGACCGGGCGCGCCAGCGCGCGGGAGACCCTGGCGCCGGTCTCGGGCAAGCGCATCCTGGAGGTCGGGGTCGGCACCGGGATCTCGCTGCCGGATTACCCGGATGACTGCGAGGTGGTGGGGATCGATGTATCCCGCGAGATGCTGGAGGTTGCGCGTGGGCGCCTGAACGGTGGCCTGCCGGCAGTATCTGGCCTGTGCGAGATGGATGCCGAAAAGCTCGGCTTCGCCGATAATAGCTTTGACGCGGTGGTCGCGATGTATGTGGCAACCGTGGTGCCCAACCCCGATGCCCTGTTCGCCGAGATGTGGCGAGTCTGCCGCCCCGGGGGGCGCTTGCTGGTGGTCAACCACTTTGCCTCGCAGCAATGGTTGTTGCGCGGCGTCGAGCGCTGCCTGCGGCCGCTGTCAAAGGCCGTTGGGTTCCGGCCGGACATGGAATACGAGGACTTCGTGCGCGTGACCGGGCAGGAGCCCTGCATGGTCGCCCCGGCGAGCCTGTTCGGCTACTGGAAACAGGTCGAATTCCGCAAGCCTGTCTGAACGTTCGTCCTCGCATGGCGCCGCCACGAGCCCCGTGATGGCGAGGAGCGCAGCGACGAAGGAAGCAACCTCCGTCCGCACCCCCTGCGTTTTGTTCGGTTCGGTTGCCTGGCCGCCCAGGAAGGCCGCCATGTCGCTACATTCCTTGCGATGGCAGGGCTTGTGACAAGGCCATGGTTGGTCAGCGGCGGGTGAACAACGGCAGCTCGTGGCGCCGCGCATTGGCGGCGAGAAACTGCCCGCGGCCATCCCGCTCGGCATCCAGCCCGGCCTGTTCCGTTGAAGGTTCCCCCAGGATTGTTGCCAGGAAGACCTCCAGTTCCCGCCCGTCCACCCGCAACCTGCCGAAGGGCGTGCCGTCGGCGGCCGCATACCAGAACAACCGTGGCTGCCAGTTGCATCCCTGGATCTTTGGGTGGCGGTAGAGTTCGATCAGGCGCTGTTCGAGTGCGTCGGACATGGGAACCTCGGTCGGGGCGGGCCGGACGAAACGCTGTGGGCAGAAACGTCGACTGTCGCCAAAAGGCGTTACTGTAGAACAACACCATCCCCGCGTCAGAGGACCCGACGAATGGCCATCGACTGGAAGCAATACGATTCCGCCCCGTTTTACGACGAACTGATCGAGAAACCTGGCCAGCCACGCCCTCCGGCTCGGGCACTCGCGGAATACCTGGCCTCGCTGGACGCGGGCGAGATCCACAGCCGCAAGCAGGCCGCGGACAGCGCGATTCTCGAGATGGGTATCAGCTTCACGGTCTACACTGAAGGCGAGAACATCGACCGTGCCTGGCCGTTCGACATCATCCCGCGGGTCATTGCGCGCAAGGAATGGGATCAGGTCACGGCCGGCCTCGAGCAGCGCCTGAATGCCCTGAATCTGTTCATTGACGATATCTACAACGAGCAGCGGATCTTCCAGGACAAGGTGATTCCGCGCTACGTGCTGAACCAGTCAAAGAACTTCCGCGAACAGTGTGTTGGCATCAAGCCGCCGCAGGGCGTCTGGGCACACATCTGCGGCTCGGACCTGGTGCGCGACGGCTCGGGGCAGTTCTACGTGCTGGAGGACAACCTCCGCGTGCCCTCCGGCGTGTCGTACATGCTGGAGAATCGGCAAGTCACCAAGCGGGTGTTCCCGGAGCTGTTCGAGAGTTCCAGCATCCTGCCGGTGGATGAATATCCCACCCAGCTGTTCGACATGCTCGCCTCGATCTCGCCGCGTCCGCAGGACTACCCGGAGATCGCGGTGCTGACGCCGGGGATCTACAACTCGGCCTACTTCGAACACTCCTTCCTCGCCCAGCGCATGGGCGCGGAGCTGGTGGAGGGCGCGGATCTGGTGGTCGGCGACGACGACTGCGTCTACATGCGCACCATCGATGGTCTGGAGCGCGTCGACGTCATCTACCGGCGCATCGACGACGAGTTCCTGGATCCGGAGGTCTTCAATCCGGATTCGATGCTGGGCGTGCCCGGGCTGATGCGCGCATGGCGCCAGGGCAACGTGGGGCTCGCCAACGCGCCGGGCGCGGGCGTGGCCGACGACAAGGTGATGTATGCCTTTGTGCCGGACATCATCCGCTATTACCTGGATCAGGAACCGATCATCCCCAACGTGCCGACCTATCTCTGCGTCAACGAGAAGGATCGTGCCTACGTGCTGGATCACCTCGACGAGCTGGTGGTGAAGCCGGCGAACGAGTCCGGTGGCTACGGCATGCTGGTCGGCCCGCACGCAACCAAGAAGCAACGTGCCGAGTTCGCGCAGCTGATCAAGAAGGACCCGCGCAACTACATCGCACAGCCGACGCTGGACCTTTCGGTGGCCCCGACGCTGTGCGGTGACGAGATCGAACCGCGGCACCTGGATCTGCGCCCGTTCGTCCTGCAGGGGGTGCGCACCGACGTGACCGCTGGCGGGCTGACCCGCGTGGCGATGCGCAAGGGCTCGCTGGTGGTGAACTCCTCGCAGGGCGGGGGCAGCAAGGACACCTGGATCGTGGACGAGGAGAACTAAGATGCTCTCGAGAGTCGCAGAACGCGTGTACTGGATGGCGCGCTACGTTGAGCGTGCCGAGAACACGGCGCGCATGGTCATGGCCTTCAATCTGCTGGCGCTGGACATGCCGAAATCGGTGCAGCTGTCCTGGAAGGGGCTGGTGGACGTCACCGGTAACGAGGCCCTGTTCGACAACCACTACCAGCGCGAAGATGAACGGAACTGCGTGAAGTTCCTGCTGGCCGATGCCGATAACCCCAGCTCCATCCTCAACTCCCTGCGCGCCGCGCGCGAGAACGTTCGCACCACGCGCGATCTGGTGCCCTCCGAGGCCTGGGAGGTGATGAACGAACTCTATCTGTTCGCGCGCGACCATATCGATCAGGGTATCGGCAAGCGCGGGCGTTTCGAATTCCTCTCGGACGTCATCCAGCGCTGCCAGACCCTGACCGGGCTGCTGGCCGGAACCATGAGCCACGATGCCGCCTACGACTTTATCCGCCTGGGGCGCAACCTGGAGCGGGCCGACATGGGGACGCGGCAGATCGACGTTGGCGCACTGCGCCACCTGAAGAAGGATGGTGAGGACCCGGGGCCCTACGAGGGACTGCTGTGGACCAGCATCCTGCGTTCGGAGAGCGGCTTCCAGATGTATCGCCAGCATGTGAAGCGGCGCATCAACGGCGTGGATGTGGTGCGCTACCTGTTGCAGGACACCGCCTTCCCGCGGTCGGTTACCCACGCCTTGACCCAGGTACAGGACGCGCTGGAAAAATTGCCGAACAACGAACTGCCCCTGCGCCTGGTGATCCAGGGGCGCCGTCACGCGGCCGATGCCCACGTGGACGAATTGATCAAGGAAGAGGCCCTGCACGCCTTCATCGACGTGCTGCAGCGGGATATCGGAGATATTCACGGCGCGAACGCCGAGACCTGGTTCCTGGCCTCGCCGGCGCAGGTGCAGACTCAGGCGGCGTAGCGTCGCCGCGCTGCGGTGTTCAGCGCCGCGGCTTTTTCGTCTTGGCCGAGGAAGACCCCGCCGTCTTGCCGGAGCCGCGGCTGACGCGCGTCCCGCGCTGCTTGCGTTCGTGGGCGGATTCCCAGTCGAAGCGCGGCAGGTCGGTGAAGGCCTTCTTGATGTTCATGTCCCAGGCCTGGGTGAGCGACCGCAGGTAGTCGTCGTCCGTCTCCAGGCACAGGTAATGGTCGAAGGTCAGGGTGCCGCGCTCATAGACCATCACCTCGATCGGTGGCCCCACGGTCAGGTTCGAACGGATCGTCGAGTCGATGGAGACCAGGGCACAGCGCGCGGCATCGCCCAGCGGGGTGGTCGGGTCGATGATGCGGTCCAGAATCGGCTTGCCGTATTTGCTCTCGCCGATCTGCAAGAAGCGTGTCTGCTGCGAGGTGGTGATGTAGTTGCCCTGCGGGTAAACCATGAAGATCGCTGGCGCGTCCTGGCCGATCTGGCCGCCGATGATCAGCGTGGCCTCGGCCTTGATGCCGGAGCGGGACAGTGCCTCGGAGTGCTTTTCCGCCTCTTCGCGGTTGAGCCGGCCCAGATAGTCGGCTGCATCCGACATGCGCTCCACGGTGGCCAGGCTCTCGTCGGCACCTTCTTCCATGTCCCGTTTGAGCTGCTGTACCACGGATTGCGTAGTGGCGAGGTTACCGGCAGCGAGGACCACAAAGACCCGCTGACCCTCGATCTCGAAGGTGTGCATCTTGCTGTAGGTGCTGACCTGGTCGACGCCCGCATTGGTGCGGGAGTCGGAGGCGAAGACGAGACCGTCGTCCAGATCGATGGCGACACAATAGGTCATGGGGACGCGGGTTTCCGGGCAAGGGGGTGACGGCATACTAGGGCTGGGGTCGGGGGGCGTCAACGCGCCGGGCGGATGGTTGCGCCCAGAATATGCATCGAACCGATGCCCTTGGATGACGGTCTCTTGCTTCGTTGAACCCCGTTCTCACTGGAGGTCCCGATGCTGCGGCGCTGGTTCTTGTTCCTGATCATCCTTGGATTTTCCCCCGTAATCGCGAGCGCCGACACACTGGCCCCGGATGCGCTGATCGAGCGCATGCAGGCGGGTGGGCTGGTGATCTACTGGCGGCATGCGGCCACCGACCGCAGCCAGCGGGACACCGACCTGGCCGACATGAGCCGTTGCGAGGGGCAGCGCAATCTCGACGACCGCGGGCACGAGCAGGCGCGTCAGGTGGGCGAGGGCTTCGAACGTCACGCGATCCCGGTCGAGCGCATCCTGAGCTCGCCCTTCTGCCGCAATGTCGACAGCGCCCGGATCGCCTTCGGCGAGGATTCCTGGGAGGTCCGTGACGACCTGTTCAATATGCCGCCAGTGCGTGACCGTCAGCGCCAGCAGGAGCTAGTCGATGCATTGCGGCGCTATCTGGTGACGGCGCCGGGGGATGCCGGGAAGAACGTGGTGATCGTGGGCCACAACATCAATCTTCAGCAGGCCGCCCGGGTTCGCATCGACGAGGGTGAAATCGCCGTGTTCGAGCCCGGCAGCGACTCGCCCCGGGTACTCGGGGTGCTGACGCCCGACGACTTCGACTGAGCCCCGGGAGACTGTGAGGGGCGGGCCCGGTGGGTGCCGGGTACCGCGGCCGCAGAGCGTCTGCACACAAGGGAAACACCCAATCCATCACTCGCGAGGAGGACGGCATGCGAAATGGGATGCTGGGCGCAATCCTGGCCCTGTTGCTGGTGGCGTTCGCTACCGCAAATGCGGGGACGCTGGCACCGGATGCGCTGATCGAGCGTATGCAGGCGGGTGGGCTGGTGGTGTACTGGCGGCATGCGGCGACCGATCGTTCGCATGACGACTACGACCTGTCCGACATGGACGATTGCGAAGGACAGCGCAATCTGAGTACGCGCGGGCGCGAACAGGCGCGCCAGGTGGGCAAGGGCTTCGATCATTACGCGATCCCGGTGGAGCAGGTACTGACCAGCGAGTTCTGCCGTAACTGGGAGACCGCGCACTATGCCTTCGGTGACTACGAGATTCGGACCGAGCTCTACAATCTGCCGATTATCCAGGACGATGAGCGCCGCGAGGACCTGATCGAAGGCCTTCGGGGGCATCTAAATACTCCGCCCAGGGATCCGGAGAAAAACATCGTCGTTGTGGGCCACGATCTCAACCTGCGCCACGCCGCGGATGTGGAAATCGAGGAGGCGGAAATGGCGGTGTTCGAGCCACACGCCGACGGCCCGCGCCTGCTGGGCACGCTGCAGCCGGACGATCTCGGCAAGCGTTGAGGGGCGTTGGGTCCGACCGGTCGCACCCTGGCCCCGCTATGCGGGGCCAGGGCTGGAATGGTGCCTAGTAGAGGAAGTCGGGCAGGTGCTTGCGCAGGGTGGTGGCGTCGGTCGACTTGGTGATGTTCTTGGCGACCTCGGCGGTGACGCTATGGGCGACGGTCGGGTCCAGCATTTCGCGCAGGGCGCCCAGGAACGAGGGGGCGGCGACGATCACCAGTTTTTTGAAGGTGCCGTCGTTATGGGCGGACTTGAGGCGTTCGGCCACCTGTCGGGCAAAGCGGTTGCGCTCGTTGGCGGCGGGGTCGGTGCTGTCCTGCATGGCGTGGCGGGCGTCCCCGCTGGCGCTGCTCCAGCTGCGCCCGGGACGATCCGAGACGAGATCCTGATTGTGGGCGCGGGATTCGCTGTGCGAGAGCGTCTCGCTCTCGTGCATCCCCTGGCAGGCACGGCCCTCGCAGGTGAAGATGCGGGCTCGTGCGGCGTCGGCGACAACGATCCAGACAGTATCCATGCAGATCCTCCTGTAGCGTATTCGGTGGCCCGACCGGCCGTTTCCTGACGTACCGGGCCGCTGTGGCGCCGGCCCGACAGGCATCGGCCCCATCTCCGAGTGTAGATGTTTTGCCGGTTTGCGGGTGCGGCTTGGCATGACGAAACGTACGTTCCGTGCGGGCGCGCACGGCTTGCCACGCGGTACCCTGAAGCCTCTCCCGTTCGTGCGCCGTGTTGCCCAAGGAAAAGACCCCATGAGCGTCCTCACCTGGCTGGGTATCCTCGTCTGCCTGTCCCAATCGGCGATTCTGTCCGGACTCAATCTCGGACTGTTCTCGCGCAGCAAGCTGGAGCTGGAGGTCGAGGCGCAGAAGGGCGACCGGCGCGCGGAGCGCCTGCTGGCCCTGCGCGCCGATGCCAACTTTGCCCTGGTGACCATTCTCTGGGGAAACGTCTCCGTCAACGTGCTGCTGGCGTTGTTGTCGGGTTCGGTGATGGGCGGCGTGGCGGCATTCCTGTTCTCTACCGTGGTGATCACGATCTTTGCCGAGATTCTGCCGCAGTCCTACTTTTCGCGGCATGCCCTGCGGGTCGCGGGGGCGCTGTATCCACTGCTGCGCTTCTACCAGATCCTGATGTACCCGGTGGCACGGCCCACTGCCTGGGTGCTGGACCGCTGGCTGGGGGGCGAGGAGATTCGCTTCTTCCCCGAGCGGGATCTGCATCACCTGATCGACCTGCACATGCAGGCCCACGGCAGCGAGATTACCCGGGTCGAGGGGCGGGGCGCGCGGAATTTCCTCGAGCTGGACGACATCCTGGTGCAACACGAGGGCCAGGCGCTGGCCCCGGACAGCGTGATCACGCTGGACTTCGAGGCCGGGCGTCCGGTGTTCCCGGCGATCGAGCCCCGTACCGATGATGCGTTCCTGCGTCGACTCAATGGGCCGGGTCGCAGCTGGATGGTGGTCATCGATCCCGAGGGCGAGCCGCGCACGGTGATCCGGGTCGCGGATTTTACCCGCGAGGCGCTGTTTGCGCCGGAGCGGTTCGATCCCCACCATCACTGCCATCACCCGCTGGTCGTGCGTGATGGCAGCCACCGGCTGGGCAGCCTGGTACCCCATTTCCGGGTGCGCCCGGCCAGCAGCGGCGACACGGTGGTTGGGGACGACGTGATCCTGCTGTGGACCGATAGTCAGCGCCGGATATTGAGTGGGTCGGATATCCTTGGGCGCCTCTTGCGTGGTGTCGGCCGAGAGGCCCCTGCGGACACGCCGGCGCCGGTTTGATTGCCATGCCGGGAGGACGAATGGAGTTCAGGAGCGTGGGAGGGGCGGGGATTGCCCCCTATCTGGAGGATGTTGCACGCCTGCGCATCGCAGTCTTCCGCGAGTGGCCATATCTCTACGACGGCAGCGCGGAGTACGAAGAGCGGTATCTGCAGGACTACGTCGACTGCCCGGACAGTACGCTGGTACTCGCGCTGGAAGGTGATCGCGTCGTGGGGGCCTCCACTGCGCTGCCGCTGGCTGCGGCCGAGGCGGAATTCCAGGCTCCCTTCCTTGAGCAAGGACTGGACCCGGCGGCGTATTACTACCTGGCGGAATCGGTACTGGAGCCGGACTTCCGCGGCCAGGGGGCGGGGCATCGGTTCTTCGACGAGCGCGAGGCGGCAGCGCGGCGCCTGGGCTTTGCCCATGCCACCTTCTGCGCGGTGGTGCGCCCGGAGGATCACCCGCGACGCCCGGCCGGTTACCGGCCCCTGGACGGGTTCTGGAAGAAGCGCGGCTACCGGCGCGCCGAGGGGCGGGTTGGCCACTTCCCGTGGCCGGATATCGGCGAGAGGCAGGAGAGCCTCAAGCCATTGCAGTTCTGGTGGCGCCGGCTCTGACCCGATGCCGACTCCAGCCCGCAGTCGTTCTACGCCTTCGAGTCGTCGCCGCCCCGGTCGTTCGTGTCAAGCAACCCGGCCAGCCCGGCAAACGGGTTGTGGGTGGCCGAGGAGGTGCTCGCCGTATTCCCGCTGCCCGGAGTGGCGTCGGTGTAGCGCTGGTGTTCGTTGTCGTGGCAGTACAGGCACAGCAGCTCCCAGTTGCTGCCGTCGGATGGATTGTTGTCGTGGTTGTGGTCGCGGTGGTGCACGGTTAGCTCACGCAGATTGACGCGGGTGAATTCGCGCCCGCAGCGGCCGCATACCCACGGATACATCTTCAACGCTTGCTCGCGGTAGCCCTGTTCCCGTTCCGCCTGGTCGCGGCGGCTGCGGGCAACCAGGTCGTCGAGGCGGTTGGGGGTCGAGTGGCTCATAGGGCGTTCTCCGAAGGTTGGCTGGGTCCACCGTAGCGCCAGCGCGCGGTGGTGGCCAGAGAAACCCGAGTCAGTGCTTTTCGCGCAGGTACTGTGCCAGGGCGTCGGGCGAGCGTTCGTGGCCCGAGGGGAGGCTTCCTTGGGGGTCCCGCAGCCAGGCGGCGATGTCGTCGAACGTGGTCTCGGCCCCGGTATACCGGGTCAGCATGTGATAGCCCTCGGGGTACAGCGCGGCCCGATGGTCATCGGATCCCTGGGCGCTCAGGGCCTCCAGCAGGCGCGCCAGGGGCAAGGGTGGCACCAGATCGTCGCGCGCTCCGTACAGCGTCAGGCTCGGTGGGGGCAAAGTCGGGCCCGCCTCCAGCGCGTGGGTCATCAGGGTGGTCAGGCCGTCCAGGGCATCGATGCGGGCATCACGCAACACCAGCGGGTCGTCACGCATCTGTTGTAGCACCGCGGGGTCATCGGTGGGGTGGATGTCGAGGTCAGCGGCCATCTCGCCGTCCAGGCGCCAGCCGGGCGCCAGGCGCGCCCCGAGCCACAGGCCGAAGCGCTGATACCAGGGCATGTCGCCACGGCTCCAGACCGCCGGGGCGATCAGGACCGTGCCGGCGACCCGGGGCGATGCAGTGGCGGAATCGGTCGTTTCCTCCATGGCCAGCAGCGCGACAGCGCCGCCCATGCTCTTGCCGATCAGGTAGGGCGTCTGGTCGGGGTAGCGCTCTTGCAGCAGCCGGAGTGCGGTGCGGGCGTCCTCGGCCAGCAGTCGGTGACCGGACCAGTAGCCGGCGTTGCGCGTGGCTCCGAAGCCGCGCTGGTCATAGGCATACACCGCAATGGCGTGCCCGGCCAGCGCCTCGCCCAGCGCCTGCATGCTGCCACCGTGGTCGTTGAAGCCGTGCAGGGCCAGCACAACCCGCTCGGGGGTGTCCGGCCCCCAGCGGTGCAGCGGCAGCCGGTCGCCATCCGTCGTGTGGATCACCTCGGAGGCGATCATCGGGGTGCGGGTCTCCTCACCGGAGGGGCTGGGTGCCGTCCCGGCACAGCCGGCGAGCGCTAGCGCGAGTGTCGGCGCCAGCAGACGCAAGGCCCTGCTAACGAGCATCGGACTCGTCGTCGCCTCCGTTGGTCGTGGTCTGCGCGCCGGGCGGGAACAGGAATTCGCCCGGACGTTCGCGCAGGTGGCGACCATAGGCGCGAACGACGCGGCCAAAGGTGCCGATGCGCACGCCACGGGCACGCAGCGCAACGTACAGCGCGAGCCCGAAGCTGACCCACAGGTTGACCGCCCCGATCAGCAGCACGAACCCCAGAAACAGGACGAACATGCCCAGCCCGGGCGCTTCGCTGGCGGTGACATAGCCGAGGTTGGCCGAGGCAAAGGCGACGTGCTGGATGTCCAGTGGCAGGTTCAGCAGGTAGCCGACATATCCGGTCACTCCCAGAAGCACGCCGAACAGGAAGTTGCCGATCAGTGCACCGTAGTTGTGACCGATCCAGTCGGCCAGGCGGTGGCGCGCCCCGGTCGGCAGCAACCGGCGCAGAAGCGGATGCTCGCGCAGGCGGCCGGGCAGGTCGAGGTAGGCGCAGCGGTTGTCGAAGAAGCCCGCAATCAGGCCGGAGACGAACAGCCAGACTCCGGCGATCGCGGCAAAGAATAGCGCCAGGCCCATGATCGGGTGCAGCCCGTCCACCAGGTAGTCGACCTCGCGACCGGACAGGACTGGAGCGCTGAACAGGCCCGCCGCAAACAGACCGATCAGGATGGCGGTCGGCAGCGCGATGCCCACGTTGCCGAGTACTGCGGCGAACTGCGAACGGCCCACCCGCATCAGGAGATCGGCCATGGTTCGTGGATCGGCTGTGCCGCGTTCGCTTTCCTCGATGGCGGCGGCCAGACGCGCGGCGGTCATTGCCGGCTGCTTGGTGGCCACGGTGAAATGCAGGATGTGGATCAGCACAAAGCCGAGGCCGTAGTTCAGGCTCACCCACAGGGTGTTGACCGCGTGGGACAGTCCCAGGGATTCGATCTGGATCTTGATCAGGGCCATGACCGCGATGATCAGCCCGGCGCCGGCTCCGGAGCGCAGCATCTGGAAGTATTCGCTGCGCGACTGGGTGATGTAGTGCTCGCCGGTGTCGCTGACTTGCTGGGTGATGCTGCGCGAGACCAGCTTGATGTTGTCCTGCCACAGCGCGCGTACACCGTGCTGGCGGGCGCTGATGGTGATGAGTTCGCGGAACACCCCGACCGAGGCTGCGCGCGTGTCGCGGTCCGCGTCCGGCTCCAGCAGGTCCAGTAGCTTGTGAATGCGGCCGAGGGTCTGGTCCAGACGTTCCAGAAGGTGGGTGAGCGACAGGCTGTTGCCATGGGTGATGGCTAGCTGGCGCAGGCGCGCGATCTGCTCGCTGCACTGCTCCAGTAGCACCCGGGCATGGCGGTCATCCATGCGCTCGTGATCGGGGTCTTCCAGCGCGGCTCGGTAGTCGCGCACATAGGCGGAGATCTCGCGCTCCTGGGCGACAAAGGCCGAGTTGTGCTCGGCGATCGACGGGTCCAGGCGCAGCAGTTCCGGTTCCAGTTCTTCCGCGGCCACCCAGATCGACAGCATCTCCAGGGCGTAGAGGATCTCCTCGCGTGCCCGTTGCAGGACCCCGGGGTGTTCCCCGGTCAGGCAGCCCAGGGCCTCCAGCAGGCGCCACCAGGCATCGTCCGGCAGGGCCGCAACCCAGGCGGCGTCATCGGTCTGGTGAAACACGTGATAAAGCACGTCTTTCAGGTCGCGCCGGTCCATTGGGCGCGGATTGATCCGCTCGTAGATCAGCTCCGCGGCCTCGCGGAAGAAACCCTTGCGCGAGAACAGCCCGATCCCGGTGTACAGCGTCAGGTGCCGGGCGTCCTCCAGCCCGTCCTCCAGGCGCTCACGCAGCCGGTCCTGCAGGCGCGGGTTCTCGCCCAGGGCGAGGGTTAACTGCTCAATACGGGAGATCACCGGCGCGACATTGCGCGGGTCTTCCGGGCGCAGCCAGTCCACGAGCTGGCGCAGGGTCTCGGCCAGATCGAGATCGGCGTCTTCCACGCTGGCGAGGAGGTGTTCCGCATCCTGCTTCGGCATGACAATCCCTGTGGCTGCGGGGTTGGCGTTGCATTATACGAGCGTCTTCCCGGGACGTGTGGCCGCCCGAAGGCCGGCCCCTGAAGGCACTCAACGTTGAGCTTGGGGCGCGCTGCGTTCACAATACGTCCTTCAATTCTCCCGCGTGTGCACGCGAGCCCGCCCATTTCGGGGCGGCTTGCATGAGGCGTGCGCGAATTCCCGCGCGGGTTCGGGCCGCGACGCGCGGGAACCATGGGCCGCGGGCCCTGGCCCAGAGCGAATCGATGATCCAGCTGCGCACCTACGTCTACATGGATTCCCTCCAGCCGCAGCTGGCGGAATACATGGCTACGGTCTCCCAGGGCTTCCTGCCCGTTCCGGGAGACTCCTGCCTGTGGGTGGAAGTGTCCCCGGGGATGGCGGTGCACCGCCTGACCGACGTCGCACTGAAGGCGACCAACGTGCACCTCGCGCAGCAGGTGGTGGAGCGCGAATTCGGCTCCATGGTGATTCACCATCGCAGCCAGAGCGAGGTGATCGAGGCCGGCCGGGTGCTGCTGGAGCGTCTCGGTGCCAGCCAGGAGGACCGCCAGCCCTGTCGCATCCCGTGGCAGGAGACCATCCGTGGGATGACCCCGGACCACACCGTGTTGATCAACCGCCAGAACCGCCGCGGGAACATGATCCTGCCGGAACAGAGCATGTTCATCCTCGAGGCGGAACCGGCCGGCTACATCATTTATGCCGCGAACCAGGCACTGAAGGCATCCAATGTTTCGCTGATCGACGTGCGCGCAGTCGGCGCCTTTGGTCGCTTGACCCTCGCGGGACGGGAAGGCGACGTGGACGAGGCGGCGCGTGCGGCGATCCACGCGCTGCACAACCCCGCCGGGACCTGAGATGCATCGCGCCCAGCTGCTGGACCTGCTCGCCCGACACCAGACGACCTTCATCGAGGAGGCCGGCTACGTCCGCCGCGCCCTGGAGTTCGTCAGCGAGCACCCGGACTGCTTCCACTGCGATCTCCTGCCCGCGCATGTAACCGGTTCCGCCTGGGTGGTCAGCCCCGACCGTGAGCAGGCCCTGTTGCTGCTGCACGGCAAGCACCACCGCTGGTTCCAGCCCGGCGGGCATGCCGACGGCCAGGCCGACATCCTGCAGGTGGCTCTGCGCGAGACCCACGAAGAGACTGGCCTCGCCCCCGAGCAGATCCGCCTGGTGGAAGAGGATGTCTTCGATCTCGACATCCACACCATCCCGGCCAGCCCGCATTTCCCGATGCACGAGCACATCGACGTGCGCTTCCTGCTGGAGATCGACGACCGCCTGCCGGTGCCCGGCAGCGACGAGTCGAACGACATCCTCTGGGTGCCGCTGCAGCACGTCTCGCGCTACAACAACTGCCGTTCCCTCTGGCGCATGGTGGAAAAGACCCGCCGTCTACGCACGTTCCGGCATACGCACCCGCGCTGACCCAATCCCTCGGGGCTCTTCCGTGCGGCGTTCCCGCGGGCATGACGGGACGCTATAGTCGCGGTCGGTCCCCTTGATGGATGCCCGCGTGTCGATACGATTCCTGCCGCGCCTGTGCCTGCTGCTGTCTCTGCTTCTGCTGCTTCCGCCGGCGGGTGCCGGAGAGGTTGAATCGCGCACGTTGACAGTGACCGATCCCGCCGGCGTCGACCTGGGCGTCACCGTGTACCCGGCCACTGGCGATCGGCTCTACCTGTGGCTGCTTCCGCAGGCGGGCGAACATACCAACCATGCGCGCTTCGGGCACGAGCTGGCGGCGATGGGCGTGGAGGTCTGGCAGGTCGATCTGCTGGATGCCCATTTCCTCCCGCGCACCAATGAGAGCATGCGCAGCCTGGATGGCGTCAGCGTGGCCGCATTGCTGCGCGCAGCGCACGCGCAGACCGGCAAGCAGGTGATGCTGGTCGCCTCGGGCCGCCCGGCGATCACCGCCCTGCGCGGCCTGCGTCAGTGGCAGGCGGACGGCCCCGAAGCGGCCTACGTACTCGGTGCGGCGCTGGCCTTCCCCAACCTGATGGTCGACACGCCGGTGGCGGGTGCCCCCGCCGAGTTCGTCGATGTGGTGCGCGCCACCAGTCTGCCGGTCTTCCTGCTGCAGCCCACCCAGGGCGTCTATCGCTGGCACCTGGACGACATCCTGACCGACCTGCGCCACGGCGGCAGTGCGGTGTTCGTGCAGATGGTCCCGGACGTACGCGACTTCTATTACCTGCGCCGCTCCGATCCCGAGCCGGAGGAACAGGCCGCGGCCGAGCGCCTGCCTGCGCAACTGCTGCAGGCGGGCCGGCTCCTGGCCAGCGTCCCGCGCCCGCTGGCGGCCGCGCCGCTGCCGGAGGCCACCCGTGCGATCGAAGTCGGCCGCGGGCTGGTGGAGCGTGATCGCCCGCGGCCGCTCGCGGACTTCACGCTGACCGATCACCTGGGTGATGAACAGTCACTGTCCGACTATGACGGCCAGGTGGTTTTGCTCAATTTCTGGGCCAGTTGGTGCCCGCCCTGCGTGCACGAGATCCCGTCGATGAACCGCATGGCCGAGACCCTGGGCGAGGGCTTCGCCATCGTATCGGTCAATTATCAGGAGAGCGCCGAGCACATCACGGCTTTCATGCAAGAGGTGCAGGTGGATTTCCCGGTCCTGATGGACTTCGACGGACGGGTGGCTGCCGACTGGCGCGTTTTTGCCTTCCCCAGTTCGTTCATTCTCGACCGTGACGGCCGCGTGCGCTATTCGGTCAACAGTGCCATTGAGTGGGACGACCCCGATGTCATCGCCACGGTCGAGGCCTTGATGGCGGAGCCGAAGTAGCTGATTCGCTGCCTGGCGGAGTCACCGCCGATTCGCCACCCATTCCGTCCTTGCGAGCACCGCGAAGTAATCGGGTGGGGCTGTGCCCTGGTCTGGCCGATGGCGTCGCTGCGCTTGCAACGACGAGGCAGGTGTCCTCTCGGGCTAGCCGTCGGTCTCGCCCTCGACCGTGGTCAGGCCGAAGGCGTGCCACATCTGCATGCCGCCGCGGTACCACTTGAGGCGCTCGGCCGGGTAGCCGAGGTTGGTCAGGGTGCGGATGTTGGTGGGTGACTGGCCGCACCAGGGGCCGTTGCAGAACAGCACCAGGGTCTTCGCCCGGCTGAAGTCGTAGAAGTCGCCGTCGAAGATTGCGCCGAAGTCTTCGGTCAGCACGTTGCGCACGTCGTCCGGGTTCGCGCCGGAGGCAAAGTGCAGGCGGTCCCAGGGGATGTTGACGGCGCCGGGGATGGTGCCGCGGCGGTATTCGCGCGGGGTGCGCGAATCGATGATCACCAGGTCGTCGTGCTCCGTGGTCTGCTGGAGGTAGTCGATGAACTCCAGCTCGCCCAGGGTCTCGACGCCGGGCCCAAGGCTCATCGGCTGGATACAGAACGGTGGGCAGGGCCGCGCGACCTGTGCATAGTCGAGGTCGATGGTCGCGAAGGTGTCCTGGTCGCGGGTCACCGTTACCAGTTCGTCGCCGTGGCGCACCTCGAACTCGGCCATGTCGGTGGTGATGCCGACCTCTGTTTCCGCGAATGCCGGAACGCTCAGGAACAGGACCGCCGCTGCGAGCAGGTTTGATCGCACTTTTGGTGCGGTAAAGGGTGCTTTCATGGGGGAGGCTCCGCTATGTCTCTCATACCTCGAACGTAGACTCGAACTGCGGCGATTGCGCGAAATAACGCCTGCCCGCGTGGGCATTTCCTGACCCGGTAACGTCCTGCACAAGGGGGCGCGCGATCCATCTGGTGGGGGTGACCGATGATGTACGGACGCCTTGATATTCGGGGGGGCGTGCAGGTCTGGTAGGGTGCGCGCTCGCTCGCGCGGGGCAGGTGCGCACAGGATTGCGTCCAGAGGAAGGAAGGTGTTTGTGTTGCGAGGGATGCGTACGTTTTGGGTGGCCGGCATTGCGCTGGTGGCCACCGGGTGTTCCATCACCCAGTCGATCGAGCCGCTGGATGCGGTGGATGTCAGCCTGGTCTGCGTGCTCGACAACCCCGAGATCCACATGGCTGGATTTCAGCCCGAGATGCGCGAACGTGTACATTGATCAGTGTTTCCCTAGTGGACGAACTGTTCGCGCAAGTGAATGCCGTGGAGTTGATCCGCGGAGGCGAACAGGCGGATCAGGGACGCGATGAAGACTCCGACGGCCGTTCGGTCGAGGCGCGACTGGAAGAGCTGGATCGCTTGCACGACCGGGGGCTGATTACCGAAGCGGCCTACGAGGAGCGTCTGCGCGCCATCCTGGCGGATCTTTAGCACACCCCGCGCGGCGCCGCGCCCTTTCCGGGCCGCTATGCGTCGTCGTCCAGCAGGTCGCGGATCTGGTCGATCACGCCGGGTTCGGTCCATTCGATGGCGCCGAACAGGTAGTAGCGCAGGCGGCCCTTGCGGTCGACGACGTAGCTGGTGGGGTAGGCCATCGCGCGCCAGTCGTCGAGGGAGTCCTGTTCCGGATCGAGGAGGATGGTGAACTCGGTCTGCACCTCGTCCTCGATGAAGCGGCGGATAGTGTCCTTGTCCTCTCCCAGGTTCACCGCCAGGATGCGAAAGCCTTCGTCGCGCAGTTCGTCCTCCAGCAGTTGCATGGACGGCATCTCGTGCACGCAGGGCGGGCACCAGCTGGCCCAGAAATTGATCAGCACCACCTCGCCGCGATAGTCCTCCAGTCGATGTATATCCCCCGCCAGGTCGGGCCGCTCCAGCGGCGGGGCCGCCACGGGTTCATCCAGGGCGTTGAGCTGTGCGTCGGTGCCGCTTGGGGTGCGTACCGTCAGGTCCGTGTCCGCTTCGGCCACGGCGGGCGTCCGTTGGTGAGGCAGCCGCGTCAGCAGGTCCATGGCGAAGATCATCTCGCGGTGGAAGGTCTCGCTGGCGAGCCGCTCGGCTTCGGTCGCATCGGGGCGGAAGAAGAAGCGGTCGCGGATCCCGGGAAGCAGCCGCGCACCCACCGCGCTACTGCCCTCGGTCAGCCCGCTGCGAATCCGCCCGAGATGCTGGCGCTGGGGCGACTGGGCCGGTTGCAGGATGTACACCGGCAGATTAGTCAGCCGGACGATGGGTTGTAGTTCGGCCTCATCGGTATCCACCCCGGTATGCAGAAAGGGGCTGGTCATCAGCAGTCCGGCCAGGTAGTCGGCCTCGGGGTGGGCTTGTTGCCACTGGTACAGGCCGGTGAGCAGCCAGGGCAGGGCACGGTCATGCCCGAAGGCATAGACCGGTCGTCCGGTATCGGTGTGGGTTGCCTCGATCAGGTCCGTCACCGTGGCGGTGGGCATGTCGTCGAAGCTGGATGCCGCCTCGGGCAGGAAGTGGCCGGTGAACGGATCGACCAGCCAGGTCTCGACCCCGGCCGCCTGCAGCGCCAGCGCCTGTTGTCGATGGCCGTCCTGCAGGCCGTGTTCGGAAGGAAACCACAAAAGCACGGCGTCGCCATCGGCGCGATAGCGTTCCACCGGGATCTCGGCCCCGCCGGCCTCGATCGAAGCGGCGGCGTCGACTGCGCCCGTCGGGCCGTTCGCCTCCTGCGCCGGTGCGGCGAACGGCATCATCAGCAGGGCCGCGAGGGCAAACAGGCGTACGAGAATGCGGTGTGTCATGGAAACCTTGGTGAAGGGGCTCGGGAATAGACGCGCGAGAGCTTGATATTGCTCCACGGGTCTCCTGCGGGGTGTCAGGATTGTGTTCGCAGTCGGGGATTCCGGTCCCTACAACACGGGCATGCCTGCAACGGGTATGGGTTCGGCGGGGGCGATGATGATGCGGTCACGTCCGCCGTCCTTCGCGGCGTACAGGGCCTGGTCGGCGCGTCCCAGCAGCGAGTCCATGGTGTCGCCGGGGTGGAAGCTGGCGATCCCGGCCGAGCAGGTCTGGCCGTTGGGCATCGCGCTGCGCAGGCGTTCCAGCACGCGGCGGGCCTGCTGCGCATCAATGTGCGGGAATACCACCACGAACTCCTCGCCGCCAAAACGTGCCAGCAGGTCCGTGGGCCGCAGGATGGGGCGCCAGGCATCCACCATTTCCTGCAGCAGGGCATCGCCGGCTGCATGGCCGTGGGAATCGTTGAAGCGCTTGAAGTGGTCAATATCCAGGAATGCGAGGTTGAGCGGGCCCTGGGTGCGTTCGGCGCGGGCGATCTCGCGGGTTAACTGTTCTTCCAGGTGGCGACGATTGCCGGCCCCGGTCAGCGGGTCGGTACGCGAGAGGTTCTCCAGGCGCTTGGCCTGGTGCTGGGTCTCGCGCAGCAATCCAGCCATGCGGTACAACACCAGCAGGAACAGCAGGATGGAGGCGATCGCCGCAACGCGAATGATCTCCATCTCGCTGCCCGCCGTGAACAGGATCACCATCGGCACCAGGACGGACGCGGCGCCCAGCACGAGCAGACGCCGGCCGGAGAGTTCGGCGTGCGAGGTGTGTGCGCGCGGTTCGGTCTTGGCGGAAGGATGCCATGCCGCCGCCACGATCAGGGAATAGGCAATCAACCAGAAGGCATCGGTCAGTCCGCCCGCGGTGTACCAGCCGGTGGAGTTGCCGTGGGCGTAGAGCAGGTCGGCCGTCAGATAGGCGAGCATCCCCAGGAGGAGGAAGCTGTGGGCCGTGATGCCGGTTCGGTGGAGGAACACCAGGCGCAGGACCAGGGGCAGCAGGATCAGGTCCGCGACCGGATAGCCCGTGGATACCAGCAGTTGCAGCCAGGTCAGGTCGGGGTCGTAGGTGTAGGGTGCGATCAGCAGGGCCCACCCGAGCACCGCGGCCGAAATGCCCACGATCAGGGCATCCACAAACGCGCCGTCGTCGCGTGCGGTCTGGCTTCCCAGTTGCCACAGCGCGATGGCGAACAGCGGGTATACCGACAGGTAGAAGATATCCGCGGCTGAGGGGAAGGGTTCCAGGCCCTGCAGGTCGAGCCAGTACCAGATGCCGTGGCCGATGGCCGCCAGCGTCAGTGCGGTGGCGATCAGGCCCCAGGCGGTCGCGGCGAATGGCCTCGGCCGGCGCAGTGCGGCGATGCCGACAGCGAGGGCAGCGCTTGTGGTGCCCAGCACGTAGAGACTGCTGGCCAGCAGGCCATAGGGCAGGGCGACATAGGTTGCGGTCAGCAGGAGGCCAATGCCCAGAAGGACCTGCCAGGTATCCGGCCGAACGGCCCGGGCGCCGCGATGGTTTCCCCCGTCAGCGCAGTGCGTGTCGTCGTGCTGGATACTGGCCCATTTCCCCATGGACAATATGGTGACAGACCGATTGCGGGTTGTCCCGTTTCGGCATGCCTCTTGAGCCGCTCAGCCGGGCGCCACGGGCTACAAATAGCCGGTGACGCCCGTGTGAGGTCAGGTTACAGGCCGATCAGTTCGGCGTGGACACCGGTGGCGGTTACCGTGTCCAGCAGCTTGCGGCTGTCGACCCGTTCCGGATCGTACTCCACCACCATCAGGTGGGGCCGTTCGTCGTGACTGGAGGCGGCCATGACGCCGGGGAGTTCACGCAGGGTGTCCTGTATGCGCTCGCGGGCCGCGTGGTCGGTGTTTTCGTCGATGTGGATGGTGACATCCGCCATGTGATTGCTCATTGGGGGTTCCTTCGGCTGCTGGGCCGTGTGCCTTTACCCTGAATATAGACACTGTACGGGGTGGCTCAAACGGAGGCCTGGCCGGCGGCGGAACAGGGGGCTATGGTGGAGCGATGGACGCAAAAAGGAGAATCACGATGCGAGCGATCTGGCTGGGACTGGTCCTTGCCGCGGCAGGTAGTACCGCGCAGGCCGAAGAACTGACGGGCGACACGCTGCTAGAGGCCGCCAACGCCGAGATCACCAACATCGACAAGGAGGGCCTGCAGGAGTGGATCGCCAGCGAGCCGGACCATGTCGTGATCGACGTGCGCACCCGCACCGAGATCGAGCACACCGGCGGGCAGATCCGGTCCAGCGAGACGCTCAATATCCCGCGTGGCTGGATCGAGTTCGAGGTGCCCGGCGAGATCCCGGACAAGGACACCCCGATCGTCGTCTATTGCGGCCAGAACCTGCGTAGCGTGGCCGCCGCGCAGACCCTGCAGCAGATGGGCTACACCAACGTGCAGAACTACCCCGGCGGCTTCTTCGAGTGGCAGGACGCGGGCCTGCCACTGTACGTGCTGGACAAGGCACGCGACTCGTTCCTTTATGACCGGCCGCAGGAGGTGACCGATGGCGTTTGGTCCGCGATCGGCGCGACCCAGCCCTCCACCTACGAGAACTCCGGCCACAACAACAACCTGTCGTTCATCATCACCGAGGACGGTGTGGTGGTGATGAACGCCGGCGACAACTACCTGCTGGCGAAATCACTGCATGAGGAGATCCGGAAGCTCACCGACCAGCCAGTGAAATACGTGGTGCTGGAAAACGCCCAGGGCCATGCCATGCTCGGCATGACCTACTGGCAGGAGCAGGGCGCCACGGTGATCGCCCACAAGGATGCCTGGCGCGAGATCGAGGCCAACGGCCAGGCCAGCCTGGAGGGCGCGGCCAATCGTACCCGCGACAAGGCGTTCATGACCGAGCTGGGTACGCCGGATGTGACCTTCGCCACCCGCCTCGACCTGGACATGGGTGGCGAGACCATCCAGATCCGCTACCTCGGACCGGGCCATGCACCGGGCGATATCGCCATCTGGGCGCCCGCGCGCAAGGCGCTCATTACCGGCGACCTGGCCTTTCATCAGCGCATGCTACCGATCTTCGACTACACCGATACCGCCGGCTGGATCGAGACCTGGCACGAACTGGAGGCCCTGGATGCCGACTACATCATCCCGGGCCACGGCGAGCCGGTGAATGACTTCGACGTGCTGCGCCGCTACACCCACGACTACCTCGTGCATCTGCGCGAGGAGGTCCAGCGCATCCTCGACGAGGGCGGCACGCTGAACGATGCCTACAACATCGACCAGTCCGCCTACCGCCACCTGGACACCTACGGCGAGCTGCACCGCCAGAACGCCGGACGCGTCTTCCGCACCATGGAGTTCGAGGACTTCTGAACCGGAATCCGGGTGCGGTGACCCGGTCATTGCGAGCGCAGCGAAGCAATCTTCATCCATAACCCGGGCCGCCCATCCGCGGCCCGCCCCCCTCCAGGGTATTGATCGGGCCTGTGCAGCGCATGGGCTCGATCGTTTTTCCGCGATGTCTCGTGGCCGGCGTATGGCGTTTCGCATATGTTCGCGCTAGATTAGAACGAACGTTCGGTTCGGTTGTGGTGATGACGGAAAACCCAAAGCAATCGGTGCGCGGTGCCGCACTGCGCAAGCTCGTGCTGGATACCGCCTTGGAGCGGTTCAGTCGCGATGGCTATTTCAATACCTCCATCCATGACATCCGTCGCCAGGCCGGGGTCTCCATTGGCTCGATCTATCACCACTTCGGCAACAAGGAGGCGCTGGCCAAGGCGCTGTACGACGACCTGCTGCAGCGCATGGACGCCGGCCTGGCCGAAGTGATGGGGCGCGAGAGTGACTGCCGTGCGCGCTGCGACGGAATCATCGCGTTCCTGTTCGAGGCCGCGATCGAGGCCCCCCAGGCCATGCGTTTCGTGCTGGAGGCGCGCCACCGCGAGTTTCTCCCGGACGAGCCGCCGGTGTGTTCTTCGCAACCGTTCCAGCGGATGCGCGAGTGCATCGAGCAGGGCATTCAGAGCGGCGACGTTCGCCCGATGGAGGTGCCCGTAGCCGCCACCGCCGCGTTCGGTGGCGCAATCCGCCTGCTGCATTTACACCTCGACGGGGCTCTGGAGAGACCCCTGCCGCACTACCTGTCCGAGACCCAGGAGGCCGCCTGGCGCGCCATCGTCATGCCCCCCCCGGACAACCCGTACCCCGCTTCCACCCCTAAGGAGAGTCCCCTATGAAAATCGTCGCTTCCTTGTTCCTGCTGTTTGCCCTGTCCCTGTCTGCCTTGAGCGTCCAGGCCGATGCTCCCACCGATGCCCGGGCCCTGGAGGGTGTTGAGCAGGGTCGGGTGGTGTTCGACCTGAATAACAATGATCCGGAGATGCTGGCGCTGTACCTGATGGTGATTCGCGAGACCTTTGAAGACCTGACCGATCAAGGCGTCGAGCCGGACATGATTCTGGCGTTTCGCGGGCGGGCCGTGACCATGGTGTCCGAGGACCGAGAACGCTTCGATCTGACCGAGTTTGACCATCTCGACGCCATCGAGGAGCACGTGGCTGCGCTGAAGGAGAAGGGTGTTCACATGGAGTCCTGTGCCGTGGCCACCCGCCTGTTCGGGGTCGAACATGGCGAGCTGCTGCCCGGCATCGAACCGGTGCGCAACACCTTCGTCTCCCTGACCGGCTATCAGGCGCAGGGTTACGCGGTCATCCCGATCTACTGAGTCCGATTGATTCAGGCACCGAGTCCGGGCACAAGAGATCCGGACCTAAACCACGAAAGGAGGAGTATCCATGCGAAACCGAATAGTGATCCTGCTGGTGGCCCTGCTGCTGCCGCTCGGGCTGGGCTCGACGGCGGCCGCCGAGGGCCTGGACAACCGCGAGGCGACCCAGGGCATCGAGACCATGCGGGCGGTCTACGACATGCGCAAGTCCGACCCGAATGTGATGCTCGCCTATTTGCGTGGCATCGCCACCAACCACGAGAACCTGATCAAGGAGGGTGTGGAGCCCGATCTGCGCATGGTCTTCATCGCCGAGGCCGTCAAGTTCATCACCACGGATCCCGAGCCGGAGATCGCCATCGACCACGGCGACACCCTGGAAGAGATCGCGAAGGCCGTCGACCGCCTCGATGAGCTGGGCGTGAAGATGGAGGTCTGCGCCGCCGCGACCCGTGCCTACGGGGTGGACAACGACAAGGTGCTGGACCCGATCCAGCCGGTCCGTAGTGGCTTCATCGCCGTCATGGGGTACCAGAATCAGGGCTACGCACTGGTCCCCGTCTACTAGGAAAACGCTGACCAGCGTCTTCCTGGGTTCCCGCCGACCCCACACGGGTCATGTCTTGTCGCCGCAGGGATGCGGCGATTTTTTTGTCCTGCAAAGGGGCGTTGACATGGCCGCCAATCTGCGTGGATTGATCATTGCCTTCCTGGTGGATGGCGTCTCTATCCGTATGGATCGGCGCCGTTCATTCGAACTCCGCCGTTTTCTATTACCATAAAACTCCAATGTTTGGCGTTGCCCCGCAGGGAAACCTTGCAGGCGGGGTAGGGTCCGACATCCGCGTGATGCCGAAAGGCACCCTGCGTAGAGATGATTTCGCCCCGTTGGCGGCCCCGGATGATCGACCGGGGACGGTGGCGGCCCCTTCGACGAGACGAGATCAATGCCATGACCAGCGGTCGAGATCTGCTTGATGGGCTGGCCCACCTGACGGGCATACGCAATGCCCAGCGCTTGGAATATAGTCTGCTCAAGACGCTGGACGACATCTACGAAAGTGCCCGTATATGGGCGATTCAGCTCGATGCAGAAGGCCAGCCCCGCAGCCTGCATACCTTTGATCGCAAGCACGATGCCGTGATGACGGTGCCGTTCGACCCCAAGGACCAGCCGGTCCCTGATGGGTTGCTGGAGCAGGCGTTGGCAACCGGTCAGCCGGTTGCCGAGGCCGATGTGTCCGGTCGTCGGGTCTCGGTCTTTCCGATGTCCGGGCTCAACGAGTTCAGTATCTGCCTGGTGTTTTCATTCGATGACGACGATGCTGACGAGTCCCTGGATGCCCGCCTGGTCAAGAGCTTCCTTTCGGTGTATCGCAACTTCGTCAAGCTGATTGATGACGCCCAGACCGATGAGCTGACCGGTCTGCTCAACCGCAAGACGTTCGACGACAATTTTCGCGATCTCGCGACCCTGGAACGTAGTGTCCACCGGCCGGGGCTGGCGGAGGATCGTCGCCGGGAGCCCGATCCGGAAGAAACGCAGATCTGGCTGGGTGTGATCGATGTCGACGACTTCAAGAAGATCAACGACGGTTTCGGTCACGTGTATGGCGACGAGGTACTAATTCTGCTCGCGCGGCTGTTGCAGAAGAGCTTTCGCGAAAACGACCTGATCTATCGTTTTGGTGGGGAGGAGTTCGTGGTGCTGGCCGAGATCGCCGGTGCCGACCGGGCCGCCGCCACCTTCGAACGGCTGCAGCACGCGGTTGCCGATTATGTAGTGCCGCGAGTCGGCCGGGTCACAACGAGCATCGGCGTGACCCAGTTGCGCCCATACAAGACGGCCAGCGCCGTACTGGACGAGGCCGATCAGGCCTTGTATTACGCCAAGGCAAACGGCAAGAACCGGGTCTGTATGTACGACCGCCTGGTCGCCGAAGGCATGATTAAGCCCTCCAGGATTGACGTGGGCGAGATCGAACTGTTCTGACCACGCCGCTCGGTGCGGCCCTGCACCAAGGGGCTCGGGCGGCTTGGTCGGATGAAACGGCCGCTGGCGGTACCCCCGACCCGCGAGACCCTGGTAAATACGATTCAATGGTCTCCTGCGTACGGGGGTGCCCCAGGTTTCCCTAGCCGCGGGCGAGGCGGCGGTTGAGCGCGTAGACCGACAGCGGTGCGAAGACCAGCGCGATCGCCAGCGCCCAGGCGAGCGACCACAAGGCCGGTTCAAGGGCCGGACCCTCGGCGTTCATCAGGCCGCGGGCGGCATCTGCCAGCAGCGACACCGGGTTGGCCTGCACGAAGCCCTGCAGCCACACGGGCATCGTATCCACCGGCACGAAGGCCGAGCTGACGAAGGTGACCGGGAACAGCGCGGTAAAGCCGAACAGCTGCACGTGCTCCGGGTCGCGTGCGATGACGCCGACCAGCACCATCACCCAGGAAAAGGCCACGGCAAAGGTCAGCACCAGCGCCACCATCGCCAGTAGATGGGCCCACGAAGTCTCGAGGCGAAAGCCCAGCAGGAATCCGACGACCAGCAACAGGGCAATGCACAGCAGCTGCTTGACCACGTCCGCCAGGATGCGCCCGGCCAGCGGCGCCCAGCGCGGGATGGGCAGGGCGCGAAAGCGGTCGAACACGCCGCGGGTCAGGTCGGTGTTCAGGCCGTGGCCCACGTACACGGTAACGAACAGCATGTTCATTACGATGACACCCGGCAGCACGAACGCCAGGTAGTTCTCTGGCGAGCCGGCAATTGCCCCGCCGAATACGAACAGGAACAGCACCAGAAACAGGATCGGCTGGATGCTGTAGTCGCCCAGCTCCCAGGGGTTGCGCCGCACCTGCACCAGGCTGCGCCAGGCCAGCGCCAGGGTCTGATCGAGGGCCTTCATGGCGTGGCCTCCGCGTTGCCCGGCTCTTCGCGGCTGGCCCCGCTGCGCCCGGTCAGGGACAGGAACACATCATCCAGACTGGCGCCGCGCAGCCCTAGCTCCGCGACCTCGATGCCGGCGGCGTCCAGCTCTCGCAGCAATGCGGGCAGCAGGGCCGGGTCCGACACCGGTACGCTGATCGTTTCGCCCTCCACACGGGGCGGGGTGCCCACCATCGCGGCGACCCGCTCGCCGGCCGCCGCGGCCTGTTCCGCGCGAGCCACCATCAGGAACAGCGAGCGTCCGCCGACCCGGGCCTTCAGCTGTGCGGCGGTGCCTTCGGCGATCACGCGTCCGTGGTCCAGTACTACGATGGCATCGGCCAAGGCGTCGGCTTCCTCCAGGTACTGGGTGGTCAGCAGCACGGTTGTGCCGTCAGTCTGCAGTTGGCGGACACGCTCCCACAGGTCGCGGCGGGCCCGCGGGTCGAGGCCAGTGGAGGGCTCGTCGAGGAACAGGATGCGCGGGCGCCCGACCAGGCTGGCGGCCAGATCCAGCCGGCGCCGCATCCCGCCGGAGTAGGTCTGGGCCGGGCGCTGACCGGCCTCGCGCAGGTCGAAATCCTGCAACAACTCGTCAGCGCGGGCCCTGGCGTCACGGCGTTTCAGGCCCAGCAGGCGGCCGATCAGGATCAGGTTCTCCCGTCCGGTCAGCTTCTCGTCCACCGAGGCGTACTGGCCGGTCAGGCCGATGATCTCGCGCACCCTAGCGCCGTCGCGAGCCACATCGAAGCCGCCTACACGGGCGACCCCGGCGGTGGGCGTCAGCAGGGTGGCGAGCATACGCACCACGGTTGTCTTGCCGGCGCCGTTTGGCCCCAGCAGGCCCAGTACGTGGCCGGCCGGCACCCGCAGATCCACGCCGTCCACGGCCCGCGTGCCGCCAAAGTCGCGCACCAGGCCTTCCACTTCGATGGCGTTGTCCAAACTCGTCTCCCTGTTCGATGCCCTTGCTGAGACGCCGTCTGGCCGTACCGGTTCCTCAGCGTGTCCCCCAGTCACCTTGCCGCACCTTCAACAGGTCGCGGATCTCCGTCAACAGTTTCTCTTCGTTGCTGGGTGCCGCGGGTTCTTCCGGCTTGGCCTCTTCCTTGCGCTGCAGGCGGGCGATCCCCTTGATGGCGGCGAATACCACCACGGCGATAATCAGGAAGTCCACCACGCGCTTGATGAACAGTCCGTAATTGATCGTGACCGCCGCCACGCCGTTCTCCGCCTCGCGCAGCACGATCGCGAGTTCTCCAAAGTCGACCCCGCCGATCAGCAGGCCGATGGGTGGCATCACTACATCGGAAACCAGTGAGGACACGATCTGGCCGAACGCCAGCCCGATGATGACACCCACGGCCATGTCGACCACGTTGCCGCGCGCCACAAACTGCTTGAACTCGTTCACGATGCCCATGGCCCTTCACCAGTCGATGGATGCTGCTAGATCTATAGGCCAGCGCCGGCGCGGTTGCCATGGCAGGGCGAAGGGGGGAGACCGGAGTTTGCGCGGTGGGCACGTCAGTTTGAGTGCCGCGCCGTTGCGCTTGACGCGCGTGATTGTGCCGCGCGACGCTGTGAATAGATGCATGGTCTATAAAGGTTATAGCGGAGCGTCGTGGATCCGATCCAGAAGAGGGGGCAATGAAACGAACAGAATCGGCATATCCTTCGGCCATTGGCCGTAACCCACTGGGTGGACATTTCGCGGCCGGGTTTGCCGTGGTCCTGTTGTGGTGTTTCGCCTCAGTGGCCCAGGCATCGACGGGCCCGGATTTCAGCGAACTGTTCGGCGACAGCGACTTCATCGAGATCATCGAGCGTGACGAGGGGCTGGAGACGCGGCCGACCGGGTATGTGCACCCGGATGCCGAGCCCGATCATGTGTTCCGCATTGATCTGGACGAGGGGCAGGTGCCGATCGGGCAGGGCGTGGTCTACGACGGCTTCCTGATCGACGGGAAACTGCCCGGGCCAACCTTGCGGGTGACCGAGGGCGACATCGTGCGCATGGAGATCACTAATAGCGGCGATGTGATGCATGGCGCCTCGATCCATGCCGCCTATACCCAGACCTCGAAGCACGTCGGGCACATCCTTCCCGGGCAGACCAAGTCGATCACCTTCCGCGCGACCACACCGGGGGTCTTTATGTATCACTGTGCCCCGGGTGGTCATGCGATCCCGATGCACGTGATGTTCGGGCAGTACGGCATGATCGTTGTCGAGCCGCGCGACGAACCCTACAAGCTGGAAGCCGACCTGGGGCAGGAGCCGGACCTGAAGCTCTATATGCTGCAGCACGAGCTGTATGCCAGTGGCAAGGAGGCGGTGGAAGGCGACGCCAGTTACACCGCGTTCAACGGCCAGCTGTTTCGCTACGTGGAGAACCCGATCCCCGTCCGTCCGGGGGACTACGTGCGCATGTACTTCCTGAATGTCGGCCCCAACCTCCTGTCCACCTTCCATATTGTGGGCATCCTCTGGGACTACGTGTACTGGCAGGGGCATCCCGAGGCACTGTGGCCCGGCGGGCAGACGATAACCGCGGGCCCCTCGGACTCCTGGGTGATCGAGTTCCGAATCCCCCCGGAGGAAGGCGTCTACACGATGCTGGATCATGGCGTCGGGGCCACCAGTCGGGGTGCCATTGGGCTGCTGGACGCCCGAGCGGACGCGGAGACCTCCTCCGAGATCCTGGCCGAAGGCCCCTCGCACGAGCCGGCAGAGCGTGCGGAGCGGATCGGTGAAGCCCGGCGTGTCCTCGCGCCGTTCGGCATTCCCGACGCCGACACCAACCCGGTACCCGCCCGGGCGGATCGTCCGGTCCGGTTCGGGGCGGATGTGGACGAGGTCGTGATCGAGATGAAGGGCAATTCCTTCTACCCGAAGGTGGTCGAGGTGGCGCCGGGCACCAAGATCACCTGGGTGAACGAGGATGTCTTCACTTATGGTCTTGGGGAGACCTCGGGTGCGCACAATGCCGTCGCCATGCGCGGCCCGCAATCGTTCGCTACGGCGATGCTGGGCCACGCCGAGAGCGACAGCGTCACGCTGACCGAGCCGGGCACGTATGACTACATCTGTGCCCCGCACCCGTACATGGAAGGCCGCATCATCGTGCGCGATCCTGGGTAGGTCAGCGCTGAGTCAGGCCATCCTGGCCCTCTCGGAGCACGGGGGCTGCAGCGTGCAGTAACAAAATGCCAGCCCATCAGTGTTTCCTGAACACTCGGCAGGTCGGCTGGACGCGGCCCGATCGCGATCGAGCCGCGTGTGACGGGTTGGTGGCGAGGATCAGGCTCCGTGGGCGCTGCGGGAGTCGTCCGGCGCCTGGTCGCGGTCCTGCATGCCGTAGTCGCGCACGACCTCGGCCACGCGCAGGCGGTAGTTGGCGAAGATGCCGCCGCGCCCGGCCGCCTGCACCTGGCGGTGTTCCTCGAGGTTGCGCCATTCCCGAACGGCTGCTTCATCCCGCCAGAAAGACAGTGACAGCACCTTGCCCGGCTGGCTCAGGCTCTCGAAACGCTCGATGGAGAGGAATCCGTCGACGTCCTTCAGGTGCTCGCGCAGACTCGCGGCCGCATCCAGGTAGTCCTGCTTGCGTTCGGCGTGTGGTTCCACTTCGAAGATTACGGCGATCATGGTGGGCTTTGGTATGGGGATGAAGGGCCGATTAGACCACGCGAACGTCGGTTCTGGGGAAGGCATTCAAGGGACGAGTGGCCAGTCCGATTCATCGAGGCACACCTGGGGCCGTCATCCCGGACGCCGCGCAGCGGCGATCCGGGATCTCCGGCGCTGGGGCAGTCGCTGACGTAGGAGATCCCGGCTCTGCGCTTCGCTCCGGCCGGGATGACGAGCGGGGGCTGCAGGCGGCTGGGTCGTGGCCCGTGATGATTGGGCGTCAGGCCGTCCTGGCCGCGCTTGCGTTGGAGATTTCGCGCCGGATCAGGTGGTCGACGTAGAGAAAGCCGAAGGGCACCACCCCAAGGAACAGGACCAGCAGCCATTTCCAGACTGGCCACCCGCTCAGGTGGCTGGCGATCAACGACGTCGCGCCATAGACGATGAACAGGATGCCGTGCACCCAGCCCACGTAGGTCACCGCCAGTGGCATATCCGCGTAGGTGCGTAGCGGCATGGCGACAAAGAGCAGGGTGACGAGGGAAATGCCCTCGACAATGCTGATCAGGCGGAAGAATTTCATAGGGCTGGCCCGGCGGCATGGGAATCGGCGCGGAGGGTAGCACACGGGGCCCGAACGCCTGATATCCTTCCGGTACGAGAAGCCTTTGCTCCGGTAACCAGGAACCCGCATGAGCACCAAGCCGCACTGGGAAGACGTCTACCAGACCCGCGCCACCGATGCGGTGGGGTGGTATCAGGCGGAGGCGCGGACGTCGCGGGCCCTGATTTGGGCGGTGGCGCCGGCCCCCGATGCCGCGATTGTCGATATCGGTGGCGGTGCCTCGGTCCTGGTGGACGAGCTGCTGGCAGAGGGCTATCGCAACCTGACGGTGCTCGATCTGTCCGGGGCGGCGATCGAGAAGGCGCGCGAGCGGGTCGGGGAGCGCGCCGCGGCGGTCGCATGGCAGGAAGCGGATGCACTGGAACACGCGTTTCCGGAGGCAGCGCTTGATGTCTGGCATGACCGCGCGGTGTTTCACTTCTTGATCGCCGCGGATCAACGGGCCCGATACGTGCAGCAGGTGCAGCATGCCCTTCGCCCGGGTGGGCATATCGTAATCGGGACCTTTGCGCTGGATGGCCCGGAAAAATGTTCCGGCCTGCCGGTGCAGCGGCTTTCCCCAGAGACCCTGCAGCACGCGTTCGGTCCGGGTTTTGCGCTGGTGAAGTCGCAACGCGAGGTCCACGTGACCCCGGGCGAGACCGAGCAGCCGTTCAACTGGTGCGTGTTCCGCAAGAACGACTGATCCCGAGTGCTCCACGTTCAGCGGTGCCGCCGCGGCGATCAGCGGCGTTTGAACTCCGCGGCATGGGCCTTGGCCCGGGAGCGGATCTCCTCGAAAAACAGTGCCTCCCAGCGGGTGTTGCGTTCGTCCCTCGACAGGGCGTTGTCCTGCGACTCGCGCTTGAGGCGCTCATCCGCTCCCGTCTCCGCAGCGTCCAGGATCTGCTTGAAGCTCTCCTGTGCCGCGGCCGCCTTCGGGTCGATCCCTAGGCGTTGCAGGACATCGGCCAGCAGTGCCCCGCCTTTCTTCCACTTCGACCAAAGCCTCATAAGTGGCCCCCTGGGGTTCGTTTGGAACGGCCCGGTCCCATGCGTGACGGGCTCGGAGCCTGGGCTCCGCCAGACAACAAACAGTGTACCCGGGCGCGCCTGCAATGGAATCCGGCCGTCCAAACGGAAAAGGCCCTCCGAAGAGGGCCCCGTCAGCATCGAAAGCGGGCGATCAGTTCGAGAAGAAGCGCACGTTCGGATCGGCCATATAGGCACCGACTTCTTCCGGGTCGGCCGGGGTGATGCCGTCAAGCAGGTCGGCCTCGGTGTAGTCCGTGTTCGGCAGGAAGATGGCGCAGGTCTCAACGGTGGCGCCGTTGTTGAGCAGGTTCATCATCAGCTGCTGTGCGTTCCGGTCGGCCGGCTGCATGGTGGCGCCGTCGAAGTCTTCGGTCGCCATCGTCGCGGCGGGACCGCACAGCAGGACGCGGATCTCCTGACCCTGACGCATGCTCTGGTTGGCCAACACCATGGACATGAACTGGGTGTGGTCGTCGGCCGAGGTGACGCTGACGAACAGCTTGGAGGGCTCATCCGCCTGCGCAACTGTGCCGGCACCGGCGAGGGCGAGAAGGGCGGAAGCGGCTAGAGTCTTGATGGCTCGCATGGAAGCTCCTGATCGGTTCTTAAAGTGGAATGCCAGAATATAATCGTATGCTGATACTAAATGCAAAAGAATGCGTCTAGATCGCGTTTATCGGGCAACCCCCAATGGGTCCACCTTCGTCGGGTGGAGGCATCGCGGGCAACGTAAATCTTAGAGTGCGTTCGGCGGCTGGAGTTCCCGGTGCCCCGTGACGAGCCCCCACTTTTCGCATCGCAAGCTCGGATCGCGCGGCTGCTCCTGACGGATCCGTTTTTTTCGGATGCTTTCGTGCAAAGCGGTAGCCGCCCGCCTGGCAAGCCGGAGCCGAAGCCGAGCTCACGGTGCCCTATAAGCGTGGGGGTCAGCCAATGCGGTAGGCGGAGGCCAGGTCGCGTACGCGCGAGGCGATGTCCGCGACCTCCTGGCTGGCGGTGGCCGTCTGGCGGGCCCCGTTGGCGGTATCGCCGGTGATGTCATTGATGGCGTAGATATTCCGGTTGATCTCTTCGGCCACCGCGTTCTGTTCTTCCGCCGCGCTGGCGATCTGTGTGGTCATGTCGCTGATTCGGCCGACCGCTTGGACGATGGATTCCAGCGCTTGCCCGGCGCGTTCGGCGTCGTTGCTGGTGGCCTCGGCCATTTCGCGGCCGCGGCCCATCGCGGTGACGGCGTTGCGGGTGCCCGCCTGCAGCGACTCGATCATCGCCTGGATATCCGCCGTGGAGTCCTGCGTGCGCGAGGCGAGGGTACGCACCTCGTCGGCGACCACGGCGAAGCCGCGTCCCTGTTCGCCGGCGCGGGCGGCCTCGATGGCCGCATTCAGGGCCAGGAGGTTGGTCTGCTCGGCAATGCCGCGAATGACGTCGAGCACCGAGCCAATCTGCTGCCCCTTCTCGTCCAGGTTGCGCACGGATTCCTCGATGGTCGCGACTTCGCCCGACAGGCGTCCGATGTCGCTGACCACCGTGCGCACCACTTCGCCACCCGCGCGGGATTCCTGATCGGCTTCCTGGCTGGAGGACGCGGCATCGGAGGCATTGCGCGCGACCTCCTGCACCGTCGCGGCCATCTCGTTCATCGCCGTCGAAACCTGCTCGGTCTGCGAGCGCTGCTGGTCGATGTTCCCGTTGGTCTGGGTACTGACGGCGGACAGCTGTTCCGCGGCAGAGGCCATCTGGTCCGTCAGCGTGCGCAACTCGCGGATCGAGTCCTGGAATTGGTCGAGCATGCTGTTCAGGGCGCCTGCAGTGGCGCCGATCTCGTCGTCGGAGCGAACGTCGACCCGGCGCGAGAGGTCATGGTGCTCGGCGATCTCCGTGAGTGTCTCGCGCATCCGCGAGATCGGGAGTGCCACCGAGCGATACGTCCACACCCCGGTGACCACGACGATGATCAAGACCACCAGCATCAGCGCGCCGCTGCGCACCAGAACCTGGGTGTAGAACGCCGATACCCGCTCGGCTTCGGTCCCGGCAACATCGATCTGCAGGTCGACCAGCTGGGTAATCTGGTCGCTGATCGGATCGATGGTGTCGTACAGGGGACCGTTGAAGGCGTCGAGCTCGCCCTGGACATCGCCGGACATCCCGCCAAGAGCCCCCTCCAGACGGTCCAGGTGGGCGTTGGCTGCGCGGAACAACCCGCGGGCACCATCGGCCAGTTCCTGCTCACGGGGCGTCAGGGTCGTGGCCAGGTAGGCGTCCCAGATCTCGGCGATCTCCTCTCGTGCCTCACGGACGTCGGCGAGTGCCTCTTCCGCCGTCATCCGTCCGGCGTCCGCCTTGTTGACCGCATCGATGACCAGCACCGCATAGTTGTCGGCGATGGTCTTCAGCTGCTGCAGGGGCACGACGCGGTCGTGATAGATGTTCTGCACGCCCTCTTCGATGTTGGCTGTGCCGCGGGCGGCCAAGGCCGCCAACAGCAGGAGCGCGGCCACGGGTACCACGATGGTGATGACCAGCTTGGATCGAACGGAGAGCGAGCGGAAATTCATGGGCGGTCCTTGTGTGGCCAGTATTGGGAGCAGCCCGCAACCTCGGGCCATGACCACAGTAAACGGCCTGGCCGGCCAAACCTTGAGGTGGATCACCCGTTGCGACGTCCGCTAGAGTCCGCTGCCAGCCGGTTCGAACGGGTGTCGGGCCTGCGCGGTTGGCGGCGTACTTGCCGGGGGTTCAGCGGCGTTTTCTGCGGGGCCGACTGACGAAGCAAAAGGCAAGGTTTGAACCCGAAGGTCGCGAAGGTCTCGCGTTCTACTTCATCTCGCGGACGGTCCGGACGACAGGGTCTCGCGGATGCGCCGCACGTCGCGCACATACTCCAGCATGGCCGTCATGGCATCGGCGAACAGGTAGGCCGCGAACAGGACCATCCCGCCCGCGAACAACCCGGCGAGGGGCCAGAGGATCGCCGTCAGGAGGGCCAGTCCCCAGCTCGCCGGTTCCACCAGCTCGGCTTCAAGGCCGAACGCGGCCACCGCGGTGCCCGCAAAGGGCTCCACCGCCGTCAGGGAGATGACCGACAACGCCAGCGCGAGCAGCACGAAGGCAATCGCCAGCAGCTCGCCGACCAGCCGTGTGCAGACGACAACGCAGGTGATGGCGGGATAGTCCCGCGTCGCCAGCGTGCCCAGTGCGCGGGCCCTTCGCCACAGGAGCACGACCCAGGCCAGCACTGCAACGGCAAAGAGGGCCTGCAGCAACACCAGGGATGCGACCGGCCAGGGCACCTGCGGCGTTTCCTGTGCCAGCGTCCAGAGCGTCACCGATGTCAGTAGCCCGCCCAGGCCCGTCAGGACCGCGATACCGCGCAGTCCCCATCCTGCCAGCCGCTGCAGGGGGAGTGCGCCCTCGGTCCCGCCGGTTGTCTCGTCGTTCACGGCCGTCTCCATGTCGTTCGCATACGGCCACACGATAGTGCCCGAAAACCGGCCCCGTCAGGTCGCGGGAGAGCGCCCGGGTCAGTCCTTCTTGCCGAGCAGGTCGGCGAAGCCGTGGTTGACGTCCCGGTGGCCTGCCTCGTCGGCGCGTACCGCGCGGATGACGTCGGACAGGCGGGCATCTTCCGGAAGGTTCCAGTACTGGATCGCGCGTGCCGGCGCGGCGACGTTATCGAGCCCGCCGGACTCCACTTCCTCCAGGTACTCGGTGTAGCTGACGACCGCTTCCTCTTCGAAGTAGCCTACGATCCGGTGCGCCGTACGCGACGAGAGGATGTAGATCATAAAGAACAACGTGTAGAAGAAGCCCTGCGCCAGGATGATCAGGAAGCGCTCCAGCCAGTTGGGCGAGGTGATCTCGATGAAGGTGAGCAGGTGCATGCGCTCGTTCTCGGCCTCGTCCATCAGCGTGCGGATCCAGCCGTGGTCATCCTCCATGCGCCGCAGCGAGCGCAGGTGCTGCAGCGTGGCGCCCACCATGCCGGGGACGCCCGCAACCGTCTCCAGGACCACGGCGCGGTGTCCGTAGCGCCGGGCAAAGAAGGTGTCGGCGAAGAATCGCATCAGCGAGGTAAAGCCCCGTGCGACGCGGTCGGAGAAATCACGGGGTTCGTGGTGGCGGCTCAGGTCGATATCGTGGTCGTTCGGCATGCTGCCCCTAACGCTGATCAGTGCGCCGTTTCAGGCGGCAGGTATCCATGGAGCATAGAACCCGCCGTCTGAAATGTCGTGGGGCCGCTTCACAGAGCGTGAAACCTCAGGCATGACAGAAGCCCGGACCGGGTTTCTGATGTCCAATGTCGAGGTTGTGGATCGGGCGGTGCAATCGGGGGAACCGGGAGCCGAGAAGGCGGCCTCAGAGAGAGGCGAACATCAAAGGAGAGCGCATGGCGAACGAAACGAGCAAGCCGCAGCTGGAGATCAGCGTGAACGCGGCGCGCGAACTGGTCGATATCGGCCTGGCCGTGTTGCTGGATATCCGTCAGCCCTTCGAACTGGAGCTGGAAGGCGCGGTAGAAGGTGCCGTCCCTGTGCCCCTGTTCCGCCTGAAGCAGCTGCTGGGTCGCGAGCTGTCCGAGGAGGAACAGGAACTGCTGGATGCGGACGAGCCGGACGAGCGGGATTTCCAGCACTTCATCTCCCTGATCAACCGCCACCACGTCACCCAGGACCAGATCCTGCTGTGCCTGTGCAATAGCGGCCGCCGCAGCCTGCGTGCCGCAGAGCTCCTGCGGGACCTCGGGTATGCACGCTGCCTTTCCGTCCGGGAAGGTTTCCGCGGCTGGACCAGCTAGGGAGACACATGATCCATGGGCATGTTCGCCAGTGCTGATCGCTGATATGGGCTATCTAAGGAGGTGAGCGGGGGCGATTTCGCCTCAATGGTCACCGCGTTTCGGGCCCTGACCCGGGGCCGACCCCGTCATGACCGTCAACGGGCGCCGGCCGGGTGATTCTACGGAGGGGCGCTGCCATGCTGCGACTGCCGGCCGTTCCGTTTGCCCACCAATCCTGGTGCTGCCGACTGCACATCGGCACGCTTGTCGGGTTGGTTCTGCTTGTCGGAAGCCCTCTACTGGCGCATGCGGATGGCGCCGAAGACTGGCTGGCCGCCATTGCCGAATCACCGCTGGGCGAGCCGATTGCCGTTACCTCCACTGTGCAGGGCGGCGTCGTCGAGGGGGCGGTGCACGCCCGGCTGCCGTATTCGTTTGCGTTGGTGGCCAGTGAGCTGGAAGCGCTTTCGGCGTGGTGCGAAATCACCGTCCTGCACATCAACATCAAGAGCTGCGTCTACCGCGAGGGGGCGGACGCCTTGCTGCACCTGTACGTGGGCCGTGCGCGTTACGAGCAGGCGGAGTATGCAGAGCGTGTGGAGCTCGTCAGGCGGTCGGCCCAGATGGGTGAGGACTGGCTGCTGATCGAGCTGGAGGGCGATCGTGGGCCCTACGGAACCCGGGATTACTCCATCGTCGTCCACGTCGTGCCGCACGACACGGGGACCCTCGTCAACCTCGAGTATTCGTTGCGCTTCGGGGTGATTGCCCGGCTGGCCGCGCTCGTCTACCTCGCCACCGGGGGACGCGAGCGGGTGGGTTTCACCGTGGTCGGTTACGAAAACGGCGAGCCACAATACATCGGCGGCCTGGAAGGCATGATCGAGCGCACCGTCATGCGCTTCTATCTTGCACTGCAGGCCTGGCTCGACGTCCGCGACCGGCCGGCTCAGGAGCTCCTTTTGGCCCGCCTGGAACGCTGGTTCGACCTGACCGACGAATACCCGCGCCAGCTACGCGAGCTGGACCGCGAGACCTACCTCGAGCAGAAGCAACGCGAGTACGCGAACCAGCAGAGGCTGCAGGATGCCCCACCGCCCCGCCGGCGCATCCTGCCCCTGGACTGACGGGCTATCCGAATCCCCCTGTCCTTGCAGCTCGGACAGGAGGCGGGTGTCGTGTTCTTCCGTCTTCGGCCGCACGGGGGTGTGGGTCAGGGGTGCTCCGGTGCGTTGGTGTATTCCTGGCGGGGACGGTCGAGTTCGAGCAGTTCCAGGCGGTGGTTGCCGGTCGGATGGGGCCCCGAGGGGCCCTGGACGAGGAGGGCGAGGCCGTCGTCGATGCCGTGCTCGGTGAGCCACTGGCGCGCGAAGTCGTTCCAGTCGGCGCGGTCCTCGGCGACATCCACGGGGTGGACACCGTAGGAAAACTGCAGGCCCTGGGCGGTGGCCGGGTTCGGGGTGAAGGCGGCGATCCAGCAGGGCAGGCGCAGTCGCGCGATGCGCCGGGCGGTGGCGCCACTGGCCGTAGGCGCCAGGGTGACCCGTGGCAGGCGCCGCTGCGCGGTGTGCAGTACGCTGCGCGCGATGAGGTCGACGGCTCGGTCAAGACCTGCCTCGTCAGGGTCGTCCGGGCCGTCGGCGCCGATGCCGCCGTCGCGTTCCGGTTCGATGGAGCGGGCAATGGCCGCCAGCATCGCCACGGCCTCCACCGGGTACAGCCCCATCGCCGACTCGGCGGAAAGCATCACGCAGTCGGTGCCGCCGAGGATGGCGTTGGCGACGTCGGTGGCCTCGGCGCGGGTAGGGCGGCGCGAGGCGACCATGGACTCCAGCATCTGGGTGGCGGTGATCACCGGGCGGTTGTGCCGGTTGGCGCGTCGGGTGATGCGCCGCTGGGCGAGGGCAATGCGCGCGATCGGGATCTCCACTCCGAGATCCCCGCGTGCCACCATGATGCCGTCGGCGGCTTCGAGGATGCTGTCGAGCTGCTCCAGCGCGGCGGCGCGCTCGATCTTGGCGATGATGAAGGGGGCGTAGTCCAGTGCTTCTGCCGCCTTGCGCACCGCAAGGATGTCGTCGCCGTCGACTACGAAGCTCTGGCTGACCGCATCCACGCCGTGTTCCGCTGCAAACCGCAGCCATTGGTGGTCTTCCGTGGTGAAGGCGCGGATGCCGAGATCGATGCCCGGCAGATTCAGGCCCTTGCGCGAGCGCAGTTCTCCGCCGGTATGTACGCGGCAGATCACTTCGCTGCGCTCGACCGTCACCACCTCCAGCTCGATGAAGCCATCGTTCAGGAACAGGGCATCGCCCGGCTGCACCGCCTCCGGCAGGCTCGCGAACGACACGCTGACCCGCGAGGCATCGCCAATGCAGTCCTCGGTAGTCAGGGTGATGGTCTGGTCGGGGTGCAGTTCGATCGGCTCTTCCGCCAGTTCGCCGATACGCATCTTCGGACCCGGCAGGTCGCCGAGGATGGCGACGCGGGTGCCGGTCGCATCCGCGACGTCGCGGATGCGACCGATCAACTCGGCATGGTAGGCGGCATCGCCGTGCGAGAAATTCAGCCGAGTTACATCGAGCCCGGCCAGCATCATGCGCCGCAGCGTCTCTGGTGAATCGGACGCGGGCCCAATGGTGGCAACGATCTTGGTCTTCTGCGCGGGAAACGGCATGGGCGGGTTATTCATCCGGGCGGTGTCTTAGAAGGGTAGACCGTACCGCGGATACCTGTCGCCGTGTCCGTGGCATGTCCATGTGCGGCCGCTGGGATCGGTAGACGGCCTTCGTAGACGACCCTCAGTGCGATGCGTCCGCTTTAATCGTGGCGTAACCCTGTCGGAGCAGTGATAGCGGCCCGTTGAGTCGAACGTTCGGACCATCGGAACAACATGGGTGTCCTCTTATTCCTGGTCCTGGAGCAAGAAGGATGAGGGAGATAACAGCACAACCCATCGAGCGGTTTCCGTTTATTCGTTCATGTCTTCGCGCTTTGAGCGCTCCTCCTGACGTCGCTTGCGAATGGTGCTGGACTTTATGAATGGCAGGAGTTTCAGCAGCCCCGTAACAAGGCGTGAACGATAGTACTCGACGCGTACGATGAAGCGGACAGCCCAGTGTTCCTTACCCAACTTTTCCTTGGCCTCTGTTATCGCGGCACTGCTGCCGGCATTGCGGACGCTGGCCAGACGGAACAGTTCAATCTGTCGGAGCAGGGCCGTGTGTCGCAGCAGCGGCAGGGGGCGGAGAAGTCGGATCAGGCGAGTGGATTTGAGTATCTCGTGAAGCAGTGGAAAGGAGAAGATGATAATCAACACCGATAGCCAGTTTTCTTTGGTCGTCTTCCAGCGGTCATGCGAGATGGCCATGTAAAAAGCATACTCGACCACGAACACTGCCCAGATCAGCCAATCGGCGACCGTGATCAGGGGGTGTTCCACGTCTAACCAGTAAGTGATCGTCAGCGGCGCGGTCAGTATGGCGGCAATGATGACGGCAGCGGTCAGGTAATTGCTGAGTGATTCTTCAAGCGCCGATTCAAGCTTCAGTCGCACCGGCTCCCTCCCGCTACCCTGAGTGGCCGCCTTCCAGCGCACGAATGGCAATGGATAACGTCACGCCAGGGATTCGTGCCTTTGCATGGCGCGTTCGTCATCAACACAGACTGTTCGCCACCATAGGCCGAGGTCAGGCTGGCGTCGGTACGGTGCCAAACAGAACGGTTTTGCGGCTCTTTGCGGCGGAAAATCCGGCCTTTTCCAGCAGGGCGAGCGCCGCGGCTGACGCCAGGAGCCCGTACCGCTGGGGTCGGTGAAGGCCGGCTGCAAGAAGATGGGGATCTCTTCTTCCGGCTGAGGGGGTACCACTAGCTCCGCCATGATCGGAAGGAGGGGCAACAGGCAAGGTCGACCCCATGCCATGCGCGCACCCAATAGCGTGACGCACTTGACTGAGACCGGCGCCGTAACGTGGAGCTCTTCTGATTCGGTTTCTCTACAATACCCGGCATCACACCCTTCCGGATCAACCCATGCAGCTGGAACAACGCGCCCGTTCCTTCGCCATTGCCGCGCATGCGCGCGTCGAGCACGTCTGCCGGTATACCGGCGAGCCCTATATCGTGCATCCGGCGCGGGTTGTGGAACTGCTGCGTTCGGTGCAGCACACCGAGTGCATGCGGGCGGCCGTCTGGCTGCAGGACACCATTCGGGATACCGGGGTAAAACCGGAGACCCTGGAGCGGCTGTTTGGCGCGGAGGTCGCAGAAATGGTGGTGATGATCAGCGACGTGAGTCATCCGGAGGACGGCAACCGGGCCCAGCGCAAGGCGATCGACCGGGCGCATCTGGCGCGGGCGACGGCCCCGGCCAAGACCGTGAAACTGGCCCAGCTGATCGATCTGGCCTGTACCGTATTCATGCATGATCGTGCCTTCACCCCGGTGTTTGTTCGCGAGAAGGCGGCCTGGCTGGAGGTGCTGGAGGGCGGCGACCCGTTGCTCTGGCGCCAGTTGCGGGATCTGACACCGGCCATGCACCCGGAAATGGCGGACAAGGACGCCGATTGGCGTCGAAACTGCCCCTTCGCACGGCGCTCTCCCCTGCGCCGGTACGATGTCGCAGTGGGGCGTGGTATTCGGGAAGGATCCAGCAACCAGGACACGGCTGCGGCCGGGTGAAGCGACAGTCCGAGCCGCGCAGGAACAGGAACCGGTCCCCATTATCGCGGTCGGCGGCGGATTGGTTCTAGCGCGAGTCTTACACCGTCCCCAGCAGCGTTGGCCTCACTCGCCGGGGACACTCGCGGTGCTCGTGCCGAACGGGTGATGGACTAACTAACTGGAGGCTCGGCCTTGCGCGCCTCGGGAAGTAAGGAGGGGTCAGACCTGGTCTTTTCCTCTGCCTTCACCACAGGAGCCAAAGGCAAGGTGTGACCCCATGCCATAGCGGGAGATGCCGCATTGCCGTCTGTCTGCGAGCAAGTTGGCCATTTTCGTCCCTAAATTGTCCGTTTAAGGCCATCTGTGGGCCTGGAAACCGCTATAACCGAAAGTATTTCAGGCTCTTGTCGTGGTCCGACCCCGTCGCGCTTGTCAGCCCTTTTCCGGATCGGCTTCATCCGGGTGTTGCGGTGTCCGCTCGTCGGCGCGAAGTATGTTGACCACCATGAACCGCAGCCGGCTCCGCAGGAGGGAGACCTCGGCGGTCCCGTTCCGTTGGAGCCCCAGCAAACGTGCGCCAAGCGGCGACAGGATGGATATCTTCGCCTGTTCGGGTCTCGCGTCTTCCGGCTCGCAGAGTTCGACGACAAACGTCTCCTCGGTTTGCAGATCCAGTAGTTGTACCCGGGAGCCTACTCTGGCGATGGGCTCCCCGCGGGTTGCTGCCGCTTGGCTTCCATCGTCGAGCTTCTCGAGAAGGCAGGCGAGTTCCATCGGGGTGCCGATAGCTCCGCAGTAGTCCTTCCGGATCCATTGATGGGTTCGGGTATCGGCGGCTGGCCGAAGGTAATACGGGTTGTTGCGCGCCACGGTCGCATCTCCTGATCAGAAACAAGAAGAAGGGGGTTGGCCGGGCGCACGAACGAGGAAACGGCGCCCGGCCTAAGCGAGAGTTCTCATGGCGTTTGGGACTCCAGACCGAGTATTGCGGGGGTTGTCGTTACGAAAGCCGGATGCTAGACAGCTCCCTCGACAAAGGCAAATCCGCACGAATAGTGGTAGTTATCGTGTGCGTATGAGAGTCCGGCGTTCCCGGCTCAACAGGATGGTGCCTGTCCCTTTCATTCTCGTTACAACCGTGCCGTGGCCTCGCATCGCCAGGCGCAAGATGCGGGATCGGCGCGTGCGTGCTCGCCTATCGAGTGATGGGCGGACCGAAGGGCTCGGTCTTGCGCGTCTCGGCCTCCGCGCGTTGCTCCGGGGTGAGTTGCTGGTGGATGTAGTCGCGCGCCTCGGCCGCCGGCTTGTGGCCCTGATCGGCGGCGCGCGCGAACCAGACCCAGGCGGCGACATAGTCGACCTCCACACCATGGCCGTCGGCCAGCACGATGCCCAGGTTGTACTGCGCCGGGGCCAGGCCCTGCCGGGCAGAGGCTTCATACCAGCGCGCTGCCGCCGACTGGTCCCGGGGTACCCCCAGGCCTCGATCCAGCAGGACCCCAAGGTTGGCCTGGGCCTGGGGGTGGCCCGCTTCGGCCGCCGCCCGGTACCAGTGAGCAGCAGCTTCCATGTCTTCCTTTGTGCCCTTGCCATCGCGGCAGAGATTCCCCAGTTTCGCCGCGGCGTCGGGGTCCCCGGCCTCGGCCGCCTGCTGATACCAGCGGACAGCGGCGGTCAGGTCCGCGTCCACTCCATCGCCCTGTTCCAGGGCGAGGGCGAGATTGAAGGCCGCGTCCCGGTGGCCCGCGCTGGCGGCCTGGGCGTAGTACTCCACTGCGGCGGTTCGATCCCGCTCGCAGCCACTGCCTTGTTGGTGGGCGACCCCAAGGCTGTTCAGGGCATCGGGATCGCCGCGTTCCGCGGAGCGTTTCCACCATTGGACGGCCTCGGTGGCGGCGGCGTCGCCGCCCTGGTTGAGCAGCAGAACCGCCAGATTGTTCTGTGCCGCGACGTGTCCTGACTCGGCCGCGCGGCGATACCAATGCCGGGCCATCTCGGTATCCGCCGGCTCTGCCTTCTCGGCCATCACGCCCAGGTTGAAGCTGGCATCGCTTAGCCCCTGTTCCGCGGCCTGTGTCCAATACTCGCGTGCACGCTCTGGGGCCGCCTCCAGCCCCAGCCCCTCCGCGTAGAGGATTCCCATGCCGAGCTGCGCCCAGGCCGAGCCACCATCGGCGCGGGCCTCCCAGATGTCCCGGGCGGCCTGGTAGTCGCCCCGTTCGAAGGCGAAAAAACCCTCGCGGTCGGCGCCGCCCGGACTTTCGGGGGGCAAGGGGTTGGAGGATGAGATGGGCGTGTCCATGGCTGATGCGCTCGGTGGCAGGTGACAGCCCGAGGATACAGGCCCGGATGCCTACCGCAAGGCACAGCACGGAACATCGTCGGGGTTGCACGGCTCGCCACCCATTCGCCCGGCCGAGCCGTTCGGTCATGGCCCGTCTCCAGCCCGGACCTTGGCTCTTGGGGAACTACGATCCGGCAGCGACCGCTCGATGCTCAGTACCTTGTCGAGGTCCGCACGGGCCATGCGTGGCTGGCCCCGCTAGCCTCTCTACAACCTTTTAGGGCGGCCAAATCCACAGGATCAGCGGCACGGCAGTCACGATGACGATCAGCGACAGTGGCAGTCCCATGCGCCAGTAGTCGCGGAATTCGTAGCCACCGGGGGCCATGACCAGGGTGTTCGACTGGTGCCCGATCGGCGTCAGGAAGGCGCAGGACGCGCCCACGGCGACCGCCATCAGAAACGGATCCGGGGCCGCCTCCATCGACCGGGCCAGCGCGATCCCTACCGGCGCCGCCAGCACTGCCGCGGCGGCGTTGTTGACCACGTTCGAGAGCAGCATCACCACGACCATTAGCAACGCCAGCATCACGGCAGGGGAGGCGGCTTCGCCCAGCGCGAACAGGCCATCGGCGATCAGCTGCGAGCCGCCGGTCGTCTCCAGCGCCCGACCCACCGGCAGCAGCGCCGCCAGCAGTACGATAACCGGCCACTCGATCCCGCGATACACCTCGCTCGGCCCGATCAGCCCGACCAGCACCATCGCCACCGCGGCCCCGACCAGCGCGGGCGCCGCCGGTACCCAGCCCAGCGCCACCGCGCCCAGCGCCAGCGCAAACAGGCTGCTGGCGAGGATCACCTTGCGCGGCCGGGTGATGCGCAGCCCGCGCGAGGCTAGCGGCAGGCAGCCGAGCTCGCTCAGGGCGGCGGGCAGTTCCTCCTCGCCGCCCTGCACCAGCAGGATGTCCCCGGCGCGGAACCGCACCTTGTCCAGGCGCTCGCTCAGGCGCACGCCCTGGCGCGCAACGGCCAGCACATTCACCGCGTAGCGCTGGCGCAGTTCCAGGGCGCTGGCCGTGGTCCCGACCAGGCGCGAGCCGGGCGTGACGATCGCCTCCTCCAGTGCCAGTTCGCCCAGCGCGTTCTCGCGCTTTTCACCGTTGCCTTCCTGCTCGGCTTGCTCTTCCGCCTCCTCGACCCGCGCCTCCAGCTCCATCTCGGTCACGTCCAGCAGCGTCTTCAGGCTGTCGGAGTCCGCCTCGACCAGCAGGATGTCGTCCGCGCGCAGCACCTCGTAGATGGCGGGCATGGGCTCGCGGCGTTCCCCGCGGACGAGTCCCACCACGACCACCTCGGCCTCGCCGCGCAGCTCGCGCATCAGCTCGTAGACGGTGTGGCCGACATAGCGGTTGCCCTCCGGCACCCGCACCTCGGTCAGGTAGGCGCTGATCTCGAACAGCTCGCCGCTGGCGGCCGGGCGCTCCCGCTGCGGCGTCAGCCGCCAGCCGATCAGTGCGATGAAGGTCACGCCGACCACCGCGATCCCAAACCCCACCGGGAGGAAGTCGAACATCGCAAACGCGGTGCCCGTCGCCTCCGCGCGGTACTCGGCGATGATGATATTCGGCGGCGTGCCGATCATGGTCAGCATCCCGCCCAGCAGCGAGCCGAACGCCAGCGGCATCAGCAGGAACGCGGGCGAACGCCCGCTCTGGCGTGCCATCCAGATGGCCACGGGCATCAGCAGGGCCAGCGCGCCCACGTTGTTCATGAACCCCGAGGCCAGTGCCACGACCCCCGTGAGGGCCGCCACCTGCACCCAGGGCTGGTCACCCACACGGGTGAGCTGGCGCGCCACCGTGTCCACGACCCCGGCGTTCAACAAGCCCCGGCTCAGCACCAGCACTGCAGCGACCGTGATCACCGCCGGGTGGCCGAAGCCGGAGAACATCTCGCGAAACGGGACCAGCCCGAGAAAGGCCGCTGCCAGCAGCGCCCCGATCGCCACGATGTCGTAGCGCCAGCGGTTCCAGACGAACAACGCCAGGGTCACCGCTAGCAACCCGAAGATCATCCACTGCTCGGCCGTCACTCACCGCTCCCTCGGGTGTCCCTTTCACCCAATGTAGGGCCTTCGCGGGTTACGTGCACCGTTTTCGGCGGCAAGCGTGCGGTGCATCAGAAACGGCCAATGGCACACCGAGCAGTGGCTGCAGGACTACAACGAAACCATCCCCCACGATTCGCTGGGGGACCTGACGCCGGTCGAATGCCGGCAGCTACACCACCCGGAAACCTCTGGTTATGCGTGGACCTAATCCGGGGAAGTGGACACTATGGCTTATGACGGGAAAGGGGCAGCGGGCAAGACGGCCAAAAGAAGTGGGTGTCCTCTTCTCCCCCCTCTAAGGAAACACTGATTTATTCCGCCGTGGGTCCCGCCCACCTGGCGGGTTTGGGATAATGGCGCCAGGTTTCCTGCCCGAGGTGATGGCCGATGTCCCAGCGCAGCTTTTCCGATCTCGAGTATTCCGCCAAGCGTAAGCAGACGCGGCGCGACCGCTTTCTGGGGGAGATCGATGCGATCACGCCCTGGGCGGCGCTGGTGGAGGCGATCGAGCCGCACTACCCGAAGGGGAAGCGGGGTCGTCCGCCGATTGGTCTGGAACGGATGCTGCGGATGTACGTGGCCCAGCAGTGCTTCAACCTGTCGGACGAAGGGATCGAGGACGCGGTGTACGACAGCCAGGCGATCCGGAGCTTTGTCGGGATCGACCTGAGCCGCGAAGACGCCCCGGATGCCACGACCCTGCTGCAGTTCCGCCGGCTGCTGGAACAACACAACCTGACCCAGATCATCTTCGACCGGATCAACGCCCATCTGCAGCAGCGGGGTCTGATGCTGCGCGAGGGCACGGTGGTGGACGCCACCTTGATCGCGGCCCCGCCGTCGACCAAGAACCGGGAGAAGGCGCGCGATCCAGAGATGCACCAGGCGAGGAAAGGCAACCAGTGGTACTTCGGGATGAAGGCGCATATCGGGGCCGATGTCGTCACCGGCCTGGTTCATACCGTGAAGGGTACCGCTGCGAATGTCTCGGACGTCTCGCAGGTGCCGGAACTGCTCCACGGCGAGGAAGCGAGCCTGCATGGCGATGCCGGCTACATCGGTGTGGAGAAGCGACTGGAAGGCCATCGTCCGGAGACGCACATCGCGCGCAAGCGCGGCACTGTACGCGCGATGCCAGAGGGCCCCGAACGCGATCAGGTGCGCGCCGCTGAACGGCACAAGGCCCAGTTGCGTTCGATCGTGGAGCATCCGTTCCATGTGGTGAAGAACCTGTTCGGATATCGCAAGGTGCGCTACCGCGGCCTCAAGAAGAACACCGCGCAGCTGCACAGCCTGTTCGCCCTGGCGAACCTGTACCGTGCGCGACAATGGGGGCTGCTGCCGCAGGGGTAGTGTGTCCGCAGGACCGGAAATCGCCCCTGTAACCGCCAAAAACGGCGGTTACAGGGGCCCAGGCCGGCCGTAATGGCCCCAGTGCCCTTCCAAAAACGCTTCGGCGGGGCACGGAGCCGGATGCAGGCCCATTAATCAGCGTTTCCCTAAGCGTCAAGCCCAGCCATTTCCAAGAGCTCATCCGTGCCCTGGTTGGCCAGCCAGATAAGGAATCCCCGGTCCACTACGCTAAGCCTGCGAGTGGTGGCATCGTAGTCCAATATGATCGGCTTCACGCTCTTTTCTACTTGGAGCGAAGCCGCTGACTGAAGTGCCTGTGTTATGTTTCCTGGATTGAGGGATTTTCCATCCGGGTGTTTGTTCTGCAAAGCCTTTCTTATGTCTGCGTAAGTGAGACCATCCTCAAGCTGTTTTGAGTCAGACGTCAGAACTGGCCAGAGCAGCCAGCGATACATTTCAAGTCGGGTATCCTGAAATCCATCCGAAAAATTCGTTATGAAAGCTTGATATCTTCCACGCTGCTCGTTAACTACTTCACGAATAAGCCCCTGCACAGATCCGGCGTACCGGACTTCGACCAAGGCTTCTTGGGTGCGATATACCTCCGCCCTACGACAGGCTCTTCGACAACATTCCTGAACAATAGCGACGCTATCAAAACAGTTGTCAAGCAACTCCTCGATGAATTCGTCTTCGAAGTGGATATTGAGCAACCTAGCTCCGGAGGTTATTACTTCTCTTAGCTCATCTCTTTTCCACTCGTCGGCATCGATTGGAATTACTCGGCCCGTCAAATCACCGTTATAAACAATGAGCCGGTTCTCCTCCAGCCACACGCCTACGATAATCACACAAAAGCCAGACCCCTCGTGCAATGCCTTAAGCTCGATCGCAAAGTCCCCTTGGGCTTCAGGCGACAGATAGTGGAAGTCTTCAAGAACAATGAACTTCTTGAATCCTATGGAATCCAGGGCGCCGATTAGGTCATTTACATCATCAGGATCGAGAGTGAGCGGAGCCGTAACGGTCTTTTGGCTCTGAGACTCTTCTTTCTCGGCATCTGCACCAAGGCCGAGTCCGGCGAGTGTGGCGGAGAACTTAGCCAGGATCTTCTGGCGTCCAGAGCTCGCGCGCTCAGAAGATTGCGTTATCTCGAACCCCGCCCTCTTCAGGATATTTGTGTTTATATCAGCAATCGACCAACGGTTCGAGCACTGAACAACTATGTAATCATCTTCATCCAAGCAGTGCTTGCGCAGGCATGTCTTCCCCTGCTTTGAGCCTCCATGAATGACGATGTGCTTAATTCGCGACAGGCTTTCAATCAAATTCTGATCAACCGACTCCCTCGGTACATAGTTCAGGGGGATTTCCCTAACGACACCAAACACATCGTCAACTGTGTACTCTTTCATAGCCCTCATTACTCCGTTTTGATTCTGGCAAACAGTGATCAGGTAGAGCGCACGGATATTGGTTGAACGTGCGCGCTATACATACCGGGTGATTCGGTATCAAAAATGGTTTAAGTGTCAATCGCTTACGGTGTGGGCGTGGCGATAGATCCTAGATGCATTGAGGGGAGGATCGATTGCGGGAAGCGGTGTTTTGCGGCCCGCGGTCTCAGATAGTTTTGGGGCTGATTCTGGCACGGCCATGGTGGGTTTGCGAACCGAGGTGTTCAGAAGGGCCGATGCGGGGATGGGTGGCTGGTTCAGTCGAGAAAGGCTACAGCCTTGACTAGGGCGTGGGCGCGCGTGCCCCGCTGGAGGCCCAGTCGTTCGGTGGATAACTGCGTCAGCTCCGCCATCAAGGTCTGCCCATCGTCCTGCCGGCACACGGCGAGGACGCGTGCGGGGCCATGATGGCCGGGGGCTTCGTCCAGGGCCTCGATGGTGACGGGGATGATGTTGAGGATGGAGACGTCCTGGGGTGGGGACAGGGCGATGGAGACGTCGCGGGCGTCGATGCGCAGGCGGGCCTGGCTTCCCGCGCCGTTGGTGGAGCCGGGGGTGGCCGGAACGCGATAGCGTGCGTCCGGGGGGCCGAAGGGGTGCAGGCCGTGTTCGTCAGCCGGGCCGAGTTCGCCCTGGAGGACGGAGACGGCGCCTTCTTCGCGGAACAGGGGGGAGTCGGCGCGGGCGAGGGCCTCGCGCAGGGGTTCCAGGCGTTCGAGTTGGCCGTCGTGCATGAAGGCGACGCGGTGGGCCAGGCGTTCGACCTCGTCCGGGGCGTGGGTCACCAATAGCGTGGGGATGCCGGTCCTGTCGGACAGGCGGGCGAGGAAGGGCATGATCTCGCGCTTGGTCTGGGTGTCCAGCGCATTCAACGGTTCGTCGAGCAGCAGCAGGTCGGGGCTGATGAGCAAGGCGCGGCCCAGCGCCACGCGCTGGCGCTGGCCGCCGGAGAGGTGGTCGGCGCGGCGCTCCAGCAGCTCGATGATGCCGAGCAGGTCGGCGACCTCGTCCAGGTGCAGGCGGCGTAGAGGCTCCGGCGTGCGCTTGTAGCCGTAGAGCAGGTTGCCGCGCACGGAGAGGTGCGGGAGCAGGGTGGATTCCTGGAACACCAGGCCGACGCGGCGGCGGTGCAGCGGGACGAAGGTCTTGCCGGACTGCCAGGGCGTGTCGCCGAAGTGCACCTCGGCTCCGGGCGGATGTTCCAGGCCGGCGATGATGCGCAGGAGGGTGGTCTTGCCGCAGCCGGAGCGGCCGAACAGGGCGGTCACGCCCTCCAGCGGGAAGGCCGTGTCCACGTCCAGCGTGAAGCCGGGGCGTTCCAGCCGGGCCTGGATGCGCAGTGTTTCGCTCGTGGGTCGGGTCACAGGCGCACCGTGTCGAAGCGACGGTTGATCGCGTAGACCACGAACAGCACCACGAAGGCGAAGATGAGCAGCCCGAGCGACAGGCGGTGGGCGGAGGTGAAGTCCATCGCCTCGGCGTGGTCGTAGATCAGGATGGACAGCACCTGGGTCTCGCCAGGGATCGCGCCGCCGAGCATCAGGATCACGCCGAACTCGCCGAGGGTGTGGGCGAAGGCGAGCGTGGCGGCGACGATGAAACCGCCGCGCGACATCGGCAGCACCACGGTGAAGAAGCGATCCATGCGCCCGGCGCCCAGCGAGCCGGCGATCTCGGTGGGCCGGCGGCCGAGGTTGGCGAAGGCCTGCTGCAGGGGGTGAACGGCGAACGGCAGGGAGTAGATCACCGAGGCGATCAGGATGCCCTGGAAGGTGAACGCCAGGTGGTTGAGGCCCAGGTTCTCCAGCATGCTGCCGACCGGGCCGGCCGGGCCCAGCAACACCAGCAGATAGAAGCCGAGCACGGTGGGCGGCAGGACCAGCGGCAGGGCGACCAGTGCCTGCACCGTGGTGCGCACGCCGCCGGGGGCGCGGCCGTTGGCTAGCCACCAGGCGATGGGGGTGGCGATGACCAGCAGGATCAGCGTGGTGTACAGCGCGAGCTTGAGGGTGACCTCGATCGCCATCCAGTCCGTGGGGCTTAGCTCGAACATGACCGGTTACGGGGTTGCCGCGGCCGTATTGGCGGGCCCGTCTTCGGGGAGCGTTTCGCCGGGCATCACGAAGCCGTAGCGGCGCATGATGTCGCGGGCGTTGTCGCCGTTCATGTATTCGGCGAAGCGGTGGGCCATCTCGTTGTGTTCGCCGCGCCGGGTGATCACGAAGCCCTGGGTGAGGGGTTCGTGCAGGGCGTCGTCGATCAGGTGGTAGTTGTGCTCGGCGAGGTCCGGGAACTCGGCCAGCGACAGGGCGATGATGCCGATCTCGGCGCCACCCGCCTGGATCATGCGCGCGGTCTGGGCGATGTTGTCACCGTTGACGATCTTCGGTTGCAGGTCGTCCCAGATGCCGACGGACTTGAGCGCCTCCATCGCGCGCACGCCGTAGGGGGCGTGGGTGGGGGAGGCGATGGCGACGCGGCGGATGTCGTCGCGTAGCAGGTCTTCCAGTGTCATTTCCGAGGCATCCATGCGGTTGCTCCACAGCACGATGCGGCCGATGGCGTAGACCTCCGGCTCGGTCACCGCGTGGCCCTCGGCGCGCAGCTTCTGTGGGTAGGCGATATCGGCGGAGAAGAAGACGTCGTAGGGGGCGCCGTTCATGATCTGCGTGGTCATGCGGCCGGAGGAGCCGTAGGTGACGCGTACCGCGTCGTCCGGGTGCGCCTCGCGGTAGGCGTCCAGGATCTCGTCCAGGGCGAAGCGCAGGTCGGAGGCGGCCGCGATGGTCAGCGGGCCGTTGGCGGTGGTCAGGCCGGGTAGCAGGAGCAGCAGGGTCAGGAGGAGGGCGCGCAGGTGCATGGTGTGGGTCTTCCCTGTGGCTGGGTCTTGTTGGGCTCGGGTGGTTCCGTTGGGAGACTGCTTCGTCGCGTTGCTCCTCGCAGTGACGCGGCGCTTGTCTGGGTGGATATGCGTTTCGTTATATTTCAGTTTGCATATCGGTAGGCGCAATGATGCGTGGGCCAGGGAGACCCGTCAAGGCTGGGGTCGGCGTTACGGCTTGGGGTCGTCGGCGAGGAACTCGGCGAAGGCGTGCAGCTCGTCGCGCAGGGCCTCGCAGGCCTGGCGTTCCATGTCGCGGTAGCGTGCCAGTACGGTCTCGCCGAAGGCGGTGACCTGGGCCCCGCCGCCGCCGGAGCCGCCCTTGGCGGTGGCCACCATGGGCTCGCGGAAGCTCTGGTTCATGGTCTCGACCAGGTCCCAGGCGCGGCGGTACGACATGCCGACGCTGCGCGCGGCCGCGGAGATCGAGCCCTTGTCGCGGATGGCCTCCAGCAGCATGGCCTTGCCCGGGCCCATGGCCGTGACCTCGCCCAGCAGCACACGCAGGCGCGGGGCCTGTGAGTGGTCCTTGGGGTTGCCGGAGTGGTGGGTGCTCATGCGTTGTGGGGCCTGGGGTTTGCCGGTGATGGTGCCGGGGAGGGGTTGTGAGTGCGAATGATAACCCCCGACCCCGTCATTGCGAGGAGTGCAACGACGAAGCACAAAAGCAGCGAAGCTGCGTTGAACGGCCAAAGGCCGGCCCGAAGGGCGAGCGCAGCGAGTAATCTCCTGATGCTGGCACTGCGCGAGTGGTCAGATTCCGGTGGTTACGGACGGAGATTGCCGCGTCGCCTTCGGCTCCTCGCAATGACGCGGAGAGGAGCGGAGGGACGGAAGAGGCCGGGGCGCGGGGCCCCGGCCCGGGGCTCAGGCCTTGCCCTGGAGCTGCGGGATGACGGCCTCGTTCTCCAGCGTGGAGGTGTCGGAGGTGATCTCCTCGCCCTTGGCGATGGAGCGCAGCAGGCGGCGCATGATCTTGCCGGAGCGGGTCTTGGGCAGGCCGTCGGCAAAGCGGATGTCGTCCGGCTTGGCGATCGGGCCGATCTGGTCGGCGACCCAGTTGCGCAGTTCCTTGACCATCTCCTCGGCCTCGTCGCCGGTCAGGCGATCGCCCTGCAGGATCACGAAGGCGACGATGGCCTCGCCCTTCACGTCATGCGGGCGGCCGACCACGGCGGCCTCGGCGACCGCCTTGTGCGCGACCAGGGCGGATTCGACCTCCATGGTGCCCATGCGGTGGCCGGAGACGTTCAGCACGTCGTCGATGCGCCCCATGATCCAGAAGTTGCCTTCGGCGTCGCGGCGCGCGGAGTCGCCGGCCAGGTAGTACTTGCCGCCGAACTTCGGCCAGTAGGTGTCCTTGTAGCGCTGGTCGTCGCCCCAGACGGTGCGCAGCATGTGCGGCCAGGGCTTCTTGATGACCAGGTAGCCGCCCTCGTCGGCGCCCAGGCTCTTGCCGTCCTCGTCCACCACGTCGGCCGCAATGCCGGGAAGGGCCTGGGTGCAGGAGCCGGGGACCAGCGTGGTCGCGCCCGGGATCGGGGCGATCATGTTGGCGCCGGTCTCGGTCTGCCACCAGGTATCGACGATCGGGCAGCGCTCTTCGCCGACGGTGGTGTAGTACCACATCCAGGCCTCGGGGTTGATCGGCTCGCCGACGGTGCCCAGCAGGCGCAGCTTGGACAGGTCGTACTGCTTGGGCAGGTCCGGTCCGGCCTTCATCAGCGCGCGGATGGCGGTGGGGGCGGTGTAGAACACGGTCACGCCGTGGTCCTGGCACATCTTCCACCAGCGCCCGGCGTCGGGCACGGTCGGGGTGCCCTCGTAGACGACCTGGGTGGCACCCACGGCCAGCGGGCCATAGGCGACATAGGTGTGGCCGGTGATCCAGCCGACATCCGCGGTGCACCAGTAGACATCGTCGCCCTGCAGGTCGAACACCCACTCGTTGGTGACAATCGCGCCCAGCAGGTAACCGGCACTGGAGTGCTGGATGCCCTTGGGCTTGCCGGTGGAGCCGGAGGTGTAGAGCAGAAACAGCGGGTGCTCGGCCTCCACCCATTCCGGCTCGCAGTCGACGGATTCGCCGTCCACGGCGTCTTCCCACCAGACGTCGCGGTCGGCGTGCATGGTGACGTCGTTGCCGGCGCGCTTGCAGACGACCACTTTCTCGACGTCGCCCGGGTTGGAGTCCAGCGCCTTGTCGACGTTGGCCTTGAGCCCCACGACCTTGCCGCCGCGCTCGCCGCCGTCGGCGGTGATCACGACCTTGGAGCCGGAGTCCACCACGCGGTCACGCAGGGCGTCTGCGGAGAAGCCGCCGAACACCACCGAGTGGATCGCGCCGATGCGGGCGCAGGCCTGCATGGCGATCACGGCCTCGGCGTTCATCGGCATGTAGATGATGACGCGGTCGCCCTTCACCACGCCCATGCCCTTGAGGGCGTTGGCGAGCTTGCCGACCTCGTTGTAGAGGTCACGGTAGGTGAGGTGGCGGGTGTCGCCGTTCTCCGCCTCGAAGACGATCGCGGTCTTGTTGCCGCGGACTTCCAGGTGGCGATCGATGCAGTTGTAGGAGACGTTCATGCGCCCGTCGGCGAACCACTGGTAATGCGGCGCCTTGGACTCGTCGAGACCCTGGGTGAACTCGGTCTGCCAGTCGATCTTCTCGCGCGCGAGATCGCACCAGAAGCCCTCGTAGTCGGCCTCGGCCTTCTGGTGCAGGGCCTCGAGATCGGCCGGCTTCAGGCGGGCGTTTTCGGTGAACTCCGCCGACGGCGCAAAGTGGCGCGTCTCGGTGAGGGTGGACTCGATGTTGTCACTCATCAGGGCCTCCAGATCGGTTTTTGGTATGGGGTATGGGAGTGGCCAACCGCCAGCCCCTTTGGTGGGTGCGAGGATAGCATGCGAACCGGGCGCTGGCCGCGCTTACCAGAGCCACGCGGGGCGGAACAGCACGCGCCCCAGTGGCAGTTTTCCGTCCGGCGATTGCCGGCTCAGCAGCGCGGCGAACAGTTCGCCCGCGGCGATGGCGTCGAACAACGCGTCGTGCGCGCGATAGGCCGGCAGGTTGTAGCGCGCGCGCAGGGTATGCAGGCGCAGCCCGTGGGCCGGGATCGGCTGGCCGGCGCGGCGCAGGGCCGTCTCCGCCAGGCGCAGCGTGTCCACGATGGCCAGCGGGGCGCTTACGCCATACAGGCGCTGGCAGGCCTGCTCGAGGAAGCCGATCTCCAGGGCCGCGTGGTGCGCCACCATGACGCGCCCGGCGAGCGCGTGGAACAGGGCGTTCAGGGCCTCGTCCAGCGGTACCCCGCTGGCGGCGCGCTGATCGGTGATGCGGTGGATGACGGCGCTGGCCTCCGGCACGGGCCCTTCCGCGCGCACCAGGCGCTGGTCCGCAGTGGCGAGGTCGATGCGCGGGCCCTCCATTGCCACCCAGCCCATGCTCAGGATGCGGTCGTGTTCCGGGTCCAGGCCGGTGGTTTCCAGATCCACTGCGAGAAAGCGGCTGGCGGCCACCGGCTGGCCGGCGGGCGGCATGGGGGCCTCGAGGAGCTCGCGCAGCGGGCCCGGCGGGGCGCGGCGCGCAGCCCGACGCCGGGCGCGGCAGAAGCGCCAGTGGCCAGGCGGGCGGAGCCATGCGGCAGCGTGCAGAGGGCAGACCATCAGAGGGCCGTCTTGCGGGCGTCGTTCACCAGGCGGAAGGCGGTCTTCAGGTGACTGCGCTCCAGGGTGGACAGTCCGGCCGGGTCCAGCGCGTTGTCCGGGGGCTGGCCGTTGCGGATCTGGCGAGCCTGATGGCGGGCGCGCAGGTTAGCGATGTACAGCCAGGCATCGGCCAGGTTGTCGGCCGTGCTCTCGTTGATAACCCCCGCCCGGGCCGCGGCGTTCAGGCGTTCCACCGTGCTGCGGGCCGCGCTGCCAGCGTGCAGGGCAAAGACCCGTGCCATGGCGACGATCGGCAGCAGCCCACGCATCTTCAGGTCGAGGGTGTCGGCGTGTGCGCCGCTGTCTTCCAGCACGAACTGGCGGAAGAAGCCGAGCGGCGGGGGCAGGTTGCGCGCCTGGTCGGCCAGGGTGCTCAGCAGGGCCTCGTGGCGCGCACCAACCTCCAATGCTTGTTGGCGCAATGGTTCGAACAGTTCGGCCGCACCGTGGATCACGCGCATGTCGAGATAGTGGGTGGCCAGCATCGCATCGCGTGGGGCCGGGTGGTGCAGCACGCGTTCCATCTCGCGCGCCCAGGCAGCCGCGGGTCGGCGCCAGTCGGGATGGGTGGGATCGACATCGCCGGGGCAGGCGCGGATGCCGCAGGCGTCGAGGCCGGCGGTTACCCCGCGGGCAAGCTCCGCGAACCAGACGTCGACGTCCGGCGAGGCGTCATCGGCAATGATGAGAGCGGTGTCCTGGTCAGTGAACACGGTCTGCTCGTGGCGGCCCTGGCTGCCGCTCGCAAGCCAGGCAAAGGCGCAGGGGGCCGGGCCGCGGTCGCGTTCGTCCAGCTCGATCAGGCGCTGGGTGAGTGTGTCGATCACCGTGGTAACAGTCTGGGTGAGTTGGGCGGCGTCGGCGCCGGCCTCCACCAGTTGCACCTGCAACTGGGGCAGGGCCTGCATTACGCCCTGCAGGCCGGCAAGGTCGTCGGCACGGCGCAGGTCGCGCACCAGGTAGATGGCGCTGGTGCCCTGGTGGCGGATCAGGTCGGTGCTGGAGAGGATGCCGGCCAGGGTCCCGTCGGCCTCGTGGACGACCGGGAGGTGGTGGATGTCGTGGCGCGCCATGCGCAGCAGGGCCTCGAAGGCGGGGGTGCCGCGCTCAACCGTGGTCAGCGGGCTGGCCATGGATTCGGCAACGGGCTGGCCGGGGTCCACGCCGTTGGCGACCGCACGGCGCAGGTCGGTGTCGGTGAGGATGCCGCAGGGTTCGCCCGGGCGCTCGGGCGTGTGCAGCAGCAGCGCGGAAATGTCGCCCCGGTCCATCAGGCGCGCGGCCTCGCGCAGGCTGAGCGTGCTGACCGCCAGTATCGGGTCGCAGGTCATCAGGGCGCGCACTGGCGTGGTTAGCAGGCTGCGGTCCCCGTGCCCGCCCTGTGCTGTGCGGTCGGTGGCCAGTGGGCGCGGGGCGTCGGCGTCGAGGAACTGGGCGATGGCGTCGTCGCGCGCGGCCAGCTCAAGGGCGCGATCCAGCGGCAGGTGGTAGACCAGGGCGTCCTCGGTGACCGGGCCCAGCGGGTGCGCCGGGGTGTTGGGGATGTGCACCAGATCGCCCTCGCCCAGGCGGTCGTGCAGGGTGTCCTGCGCATCGCGGATCTCCAGCGTGCCGGTGCGCACGATCCACAGGCCGGGTTCGGCGTCCGGGGGAAAGCTGGTGCCCTCACGCAGGTAGCGCAGAGTGAGCTGGCGCAGAAAGGCATCCCGGCTGGCCTTTGGCAGGGGGGCCAGATCGGGGCAGTGGTCGAGAAACTCGCGGATCTCTTCGAGTTCGCCGTTCATGCGTGGGTCCGTGTGGGGTGGGGCAACCGGCAATCGACCGGGGTGGGGTCGATTGCCGCTTGGCCCGCAGACACTGTGCCAGATAAAAGGGGCCGACCCGGTGCACCCGAGCCGACCCCGTCTTTTCTCCTGTCGAATGACCATCCAGTCATGGTGGCAGGGGTCCCGCCATGTTGGTCATGGCGGGACCGTCCATCAGCCTTCGGTACGCGGTACGCGCACGCTTTCCACCAGATCCTGGATGTCCTTCGGCGGCTCCTTGGTCAGCTTCATCACGATGTAGGCGGTGACGAAGTTGAAGACCGCGCCGATGGCGCCGAAGCCGGTCGGGTTCACGCCCAGCAGCCAGCCGTCCGGGTTGTCCGGGAGCATGGCGGTGCCGGAGAAGAAGAACCAGCCCTTGTACGTGAAGATGTACAGAAGGGTGGTCAGCAGCCCCACCAGCATGCCGGCGATCGCGCCTTCCTTGTTCATCTTCTTTATGAAGATGCCCATCATCAGGGTCGGGAACAGCGAGGCCGCGGCGAGACCGAAGGCCAGTGCTACCACCTCGGCCGCGAAGCCGGGTGGATTCAGCCCCAGATAACCGGCGAACAGGATGGCGACACCCATGGCGATACGTCCGGCCATGAGCTCTCTCTTCTCGCTGATCCTTGGCATGAACACGCCCTTCAGCAAGTCATGCGAGATGGCCGACGCAATGGCCAGCAGCAGTCCCGCTGCGGTCGACAGTGCGGCGGCAATACCGCCCGCTGCGACCAGTGCGATGACCCAGCCCGGAAGCCCGGCGATCTCGGGGTTGGCCAGCACCATGATGTCGCGGTCGAGGGTGACGATCTCGGAACCTTCCCAGCCGTATTCCTCTTCGGCGAAAGCCGCGAACTCTTCGTTGCCGTCGTTGTAGTACTGGATCACGCCGTCGTCGTTCTTGTCCTCGAAGGCGAGCAGGCCGGTCTGTTCCCAGCGCTCCATCCACGCCGGCCGGTCCGCATGGGCCAGATGCCCCTCTTCGGTGCCGATCTCGCCCGGGTGGACGGTGTTCACCAGGTTCCAGATGGCCATCGCGCCGACTGCCGGGGCGGTGGTGTAGAGGATGCCGATGAACACCAGCGCCCAGCCGGCGGACTTGCGGGCATCACGCACGCGCGGAACGGTGAAGAAGCGGATGATCACGTGCGGCAGACCCGCGGTACCGATCATCAGCGCCAGCGTCAGCAGGAACATGTTGAGCATGCTCATGCCGCCCACTTCGGTGTAGGCGTGGAAGCCCAGATCGACCATGGTCTGGTCCAGCGCCTCCAGCAGGTAGGTATCCGTCCCCTGCAGGGTGGAGCCCAGTCCCAGCTGCGGGACCGGATTGCCGGTCAGGGTGATGGCAATGAAGATCGCCGGCACCGTGTAGGCAAAGATCATGATCACGTACTGCGCGATCTGGGTGTAGGTGATGCCTTTCATCCCGCCGAGCACGGCGTAGATGAACACCACGGTCATGCCGGCGATCAGGCCGGTGGCCAGTGGCACTTCCAGGATGTTGGAGAAGGCGATCCCGACCCCGCGCATCTGCCCGATCACGTAGGTCACGGACATCACGATCAGGGAGATTACCGCGATAATGCGCGCGGTCTTCGAGTAGAAGCGGTCACCGATGAATTCCGGCACCGTGAACTTCCCGAACTTGCGCAGGTACGGGGCCAGCAGCAGTGCCATCAGCACGTAGCCGCCGGTCCAGCCCATCAGGTACGCACCCCCGGTGAAGCCGAGGAACGCGATCAGGCCGGCCATGGAGATGAACGACGCGGCGGACATCCAGTCCGCGGCCGTGGCCATGCCGTTGGCGATCGGGTTAATGCCGCGCCCGGCGACGTAGAACTCGCTGGTCGAACCGGCGCGCGCCCAGATGGCAATGCCGATGTACAGGGCGAAGGTCGCCCCGACCACGAGCAGGCTTAGAGTCTGTTGATCCATGACAGGCTTACTCCTCGTGGACGTTGAACTTGCGATCCAGGACGTTCATGCGCCAGGCATAAACAAAGATCAGGATGATGAAGGTGTAGATCGAGCCCTGTTGCGCGAACCAGAAGCCCAGCGGATAGCCCCCCAGCTGGATCGCGTTCAGCGGCTGGGAGACCAGAATGCCCAGCACGAACGACACCAGGAACCAGATTGCCAGGCAGATGCCCAGCAGACGCAGATGCGCCCGCCAGTAGGCCTGCCGGCTCAGGTCTTCTTGTGACATGACGATGCTCCTCTCGTAAGGTTTTGTTGTTTGCCGTGACTCGTCTATGCGATTCGTCACAGCTGGTACTGCACCTCAAGCTGTCCCTGCAGCTTGCGGGCCTGCCGGAAACTCTCCTTGAGCACCCGTCCCTCCAGGGCACCCAGCTCTTCCGGCCGGATTCGGTTGTCGTCGTCGCGTCCCTCGCGCAGCGCCTTTTGCTGGGCGCGCAGGCGCAGCATCTGCAGGTAGCGCAGTGCGGCGTGGTAGTCCTGGGCATCGGCGGCGCGCATTACGTCGGCTGCAACGGCCTGGTCCAGACGTTCGTGGGTGCGTGTGGCCGGCAACTCGGCCGCCAGCGCGATCACCCGTGCGCCGTCGACGAAGGGCGTGAGCCCCTGTTTCTTGATATCGATCCCGTTGGACCCGCTCTTGATCTCGCCGAACAGACCCAGCGGTGGGCGGAACATCTGCTGGTTGGCGGCCATCTGGCGGCGGAAGCGGCTGTTGAAGGCGGTCTTCTGCAGCAGGCGGGTGCGCAGCGCCTCGACGGGTCCGGCATCGCCGTCCACGGCGCGCAGATCGAAGAAAATGCTGCTCTTGAGCAGGTGCTCCGGCGTGCCTTGCTCGATCCAGCGGGTGAAACGCTGATCCCACTCCGGGCCGCTCAGGCAGCACTCCGGGTTGCCGGCCATGATGTTGCCGGGGCACAGCATGAACCCGCACTCGGCCAGCGCCTGGTTCACGTCCTTCGCGTATGGCAGCAGGCGCTCGCGGATCGCGTCCGCGTCGCTGGCCGCGGCGTCGAACAGGATGCCGTTGTCCTGGTCCGTGACCAGGGCCTGCTCCTCGCGCGCCTGGGAGCCGAACGCCAGCCAAGTGAAGTCGATGCCCTCGATGGCCTCGTGCTGCGGCCGCAACAGGGCCAGCACCCGGCGGGTGGCGTGTTCGTTGAGACGCGTGATCAGGCGCAGGACCTGATCGGCTTCTGCGCCCTGGCCGGCCACGGCCTCGATCAGGCGTGGCACCTGGCGCAGGCGCTCGGCGACGACGGTGACAGAGTCGGCGCGGCGGATCGCGCGCACCAGACCGTCCAGGGTCAGCGGCTGACTGGTCAGCAGGTCGCGCTCGCCCAGCACGCCGACCAGGCGGCCGTCGCGCACCACACACAGGTGGGTCATCCCGTGCTCGGTCATCGCCTCGATACCCTCGAAGCCCGGGGTGCTCTCGTCCAGCGCCACCGGGTCGGGGGTCATCACGGCCGCGACCGGGGTGTCGAGGTCGACATCCGCGAGCGCCACGCGCGAGAGCAGGTCATGCAGGGTGAAGATGCCCACCGGCCGCTGGTTGTCGTCGACCGCGACGATGGAGCCGACCCGCTCGTCGCGCATGGTGGTCAGGACCTCGCGCAGCCGGGTGTCCGGGCGGCAGGTAACCGGGCTGCGCGCCAGGCGCAGGACCAGCGGCGTGTTGAGTTGTCCGGCGCCACCGTCGCGGGCGGACAGGGTGTCCAGGCCCTGCTGCAGGCGGTCCAGCAGGTTGGCCAGGCGGCGCGTGCAGAAGTCGTTAAAGACCCGCGAACGGGCGCGCAGGCGGTCGAAGTCCTCCAGGCTCAGTTCCAGGCAGACGGTGTCCTCCGCCGCGCGATGCACGGTATGTACCGCGCGGCGGCCGAGGAGGGCGCCGATCGGGAAGCATTCGCCGGGGATCAGCTCCCAGGCCTTGCCGGAGAGCTGTTCGTCCTCGCTGGGGGTCTCGCCGCGGATGCGGCCCTGGCGGATGATGTGGAAACGCTGGGCCGGACCGGCCTCGGGGTCGGTGATGCGCGCGCCACGCGCGTAGAAGCGGCTCTCCAGGCGGGGCAGCAGGAACTCCAGCGCATCCGTCTCGAGCTGGTCGAACGGGGCGTGGGCGCCGAGGAACTCCCGGGTGCTGTCGAGCGCGTCGGACATGGCGGTAGCGGCATCCCCAAAGTGATGGTGTTCACGTCTCGGGGGTCTACTGCAAGTTGCACGCCAATTCTTTGGCCCCCGCGAATCAGCAGGTTGTGGCCAAGCGGTCTGTTCCGTGCGTTACGTTGCGTAACGTGCGTGTTTCTTCTCGTTACACCGGCCCGCGGCGTAACGGGGACGAATGCCGACCTGTTCGCATTCGCCCCGGTCGTCAGCAAGCCTTCGTTACACCGGGGGGCGCCTCCCGGTGACGAAGAACACCACCGCCAGGATCAGGCCCACGACAAACAGGATCCAGGCGATTTGCGTGGCGGCCCCGGCAATCCCGCTCAGCCCCAGCGCGCCCGCGACGATCGCAACGATCAGGAAAAGTAGTGCCCATCCCAGCATTGGTTCTCTCCTTTCGACTCGTTTGAAATTTCAGTGTAGGCCAAAATTCGCTGTCCCATGGCTTCTTGTATTCGGCTTGGCGTACCAGTTCTCAGTTCCGCATTCCCATGGGCGACCTGGCGTATGCACCAAGGACACACTGGGGGCAGGTGGGTGATGCTCGCTATGGGTTTTCAATCGGATGAACGTGTGTCCGGTCGGGAAATGTGAACCTGTTCAGGACGGCTTCGGTGTATGCCGAGATAGAGGTCGCCTGCGTCGGTACAAAAATGTTGCCTTTTCGATGGATTGGGAAGCATTGATCGGCGCGCCATGGAAAAGAATTCCTGGAGGGAAAATGCAATGAGCAGCGTTATCCGAAAATCATGCAAGGATGCGGACGGTCCGTCCCGATTCCTGTCGCTGCCGGTATATGCGGTAGCCCTCGCGCTTGGCGGCATGCTGGCGGGCTGTTCCGATCCGGGCCCGGCGCAGGAGGCCGGCGAGGCAGTGGACGAGACGATCGAGGAGGTGGACGAGGATCTGCGTGGCTGGATCGAGGATCTGCGCGAGGATGAGGTGCAAGAGGACGAATCCGGCCGCGGGGGGCATGACGACGCGTTCTCCGAGGAGGATCCGGCGCACGATATGGACTGATCAGTGGTCGCCGTGCCGTGGGGCCGGGTCGGAAAGGGGCTCGGTCAAACGGATGCAGCGATCAGGAAACAAAAGGCTGGTGGGTGGGTCGCCATGAGCGGATGGCGGTTCGCCCATCAGCCTTTTTCTTTGGGTTCTGTGGGTGTGCGCGGTATCACGAGTCGGGTCTCGGGGTGGTGCTTTTTTCACGTGTTTGAAAATGAGTCACGCATTTCTGCTTTCCCAAACTGGGGTGGTTCGGGAAAATCGCCGGCGTCTTTATGGCAGTCAAGAAATTTTACATTTCGGGCACGATCAGGAAGGAGACGCGAAGATGAAAAAGATCTTGTTGAACACGGTTGTGGTGGCCGCTGCAGGGTTCTTGGCGCCCCAGGTGGTGATGGCAGATGAGTCTGATCGGGGCGAGGGCCTGTACATGGGGCTCGGTACCGGTTTCAGCGCTCTGAAGAACGACCGCGATGAAGTCGCCGATTTCATCGGTTCCGGGGCCTCGGACTACCGCCTGGACGATGACGACAACGTCTGGCGCGGGTTTGTCGGGTACAACTTCAATCCGTATGTAGGGGTCGAGGGGTTCTACTCGGATCTCGGAAAGGTGAAGCTGCGCGGTGACGAGTCCGGTGCGCATACCGACATCAAGTCCCGAGCCTATGGCGCGAGCGTCCTCGGCAAACTGCCGATCGGGCAGCATTTCGAGTTCTTTGCGAAGGCGGGCCTCGCCAAGTGGGATGCCGACGTCCGGGGCAACCTGGGTGATGAGAGCATCACCCTGCGTGATAACGATGGCGTGGATCCGGTCTACGGACTCGGTGCGCAGGTGAATCTGGACAGCTTCCTGATTCGCGCCGAGTACGAACGCTATGACTTCGACAGCGACTACAAGGTCGACGCGTTGACTGCCTCGGTTGGCTGGCGATTCTAGAAAATACGGGCACAGACGGCCCACGAGATAACGTCTTGACGCCGCCCCGGTTGGTTGCCGGGGCGGCGCGTTTACGTGGGGAGGGCGGCGTGGCCCTCAGGCGGCCTTGGCGATGCCTTCCTGGCGGCCCGGGCGGCCTTCCTTCAGGGTGACCAGTTCCTCGGCGCTGGTCGGGTGCAGCGGGATGGTCAGGTCCAGGTCGCGCTTGGTCGCGCCCATGCGCACGGCCACCGCGAAACCCTGCAGCATCTCGTCGACATTGGCGCCGATCATGTGGATGCCCACCACCTTTTCGTCGTCCCCGACGCAAACCAGCTTCATTGCCACCGGCGGCACCTCGCCCTCGGCGAAGGCGCGGTTCAGGCCACCGAACTGGGTCTCGTAGATACGCACCTTGTCTCCGTGCTTCTCCACTGCCTGCGGCTCGGTCAGGCCCACCATGCCCGCGGTCGGGTGCGTAAAGGTGACCGTGGGGATCTGGTCGTAGTCCACCGGCACGGGGTTCGTCTCCGGGGCATACCAGTGCGCGGCCAGGCGGCGACCGGCGGCGATGGCCACGGGGGTCAGCGGCCCCTTGCCGATGATATCGCCCAGGGCGTAGATGCCCTCGACGTTGGTCGCCTGCCACTCGTCTACCGGGATGGTGCCGCCGCGGGCGATCTCGACGCCGACCTCTTCCAGACCCATGTCCTGGGTGGCCGGCTTGCGGCCGACGGCCCACAGCACCTTCTCGTACGGGCCCAGTTCCTTGCCGCCTTCCAGTTTGACGGTGACCGCGCCGGGCTTGCCGCCCAGACCCGCGGCCTTCATGCCCAGATGGCGGCCGATGCCCTGGTGCTCCATGTGCTGGTCCAGCGTCTGCGAGATCATCGGGTCGGCGATCTCCAGCACGCGGTCCTCCATGGCGACCACGTCGGTCTTCACACCCATGGAGCGCAGCATGCCGGCCATTTCCAGCCCGATGTAGCCTCCGCCGATTACGGCGATGGATTCCGGCAGCTCGGTCCACTCGAAGAAGTCGTCGGAGGTGGCACCCAGCTCGGCGCCCTCGAGCGGTGGTACCAGCGGGGCGCCACCCATGGCCAACACGATGCGCTCGGCGGTGTACTCAGTGCCGCTCTCGCTGACCACCTTGTTCTTGTCGGCCAGGCGGGCGCGTTCCGGGATGTGGGTCACGCCCAGCTTCTCCAGGTGCCCGGACCAGAAGTTGTTCAGGTCCTTCAGCATTGCCTGCCGTTTGTTCGCCAGGTCGGCATAGCGGATGCCCTTGATCTCGACGTCCACACCGAACTCGCCGGCCTCACGGGCGTGCGACAGGTGCTCCGCGGCGTACCAGGTGAGCTTTTTCGGGACGCAGCCCTCGTTCACGCAGGTGCCGCCCAGGGGCTTGGGATCGAACACGGCGACGCGGGCGCCGTGCGGGGCGGCACGTTCCGCAACGGCCAGGCCGCCGCTGCCGCCGCCGATCACGATGATGTCGTAGTGTTCCATGTCGGTTCCTCGAAGGATTCGGTCAACGTTGGGTTTAGTCGAAGTTTCGCATAACGACCGCCGTCGTTACGGTCGTCAGGGTTTGCCATCCGTGTCCGGACGTCCGGATTCGACGTCCGGACACGGATGGCCACCTGTGGGAGCAGATGGCCATCCGGGGCGGGCCATGGACCCGCCCCGGGTGGTGGTGACGAGTTACGCCGCCTTTTTCTCGCGGGAGATCCACTCCTGCAGATCTTCCGCGCCGCCGATGCGGTGCCCGCCGACGAACACCTGCGGCACGGTCATCGCACCGGTAGCCGCCCGCAGGCTGCGCAGGCTGGCGTCGCGACCCAGCACGATCTCCTCGTAGTCGAGACCGGCGTTCTCCAGCATCTCCTTGGCGCTGGCGCAGTACGGGCAGCCCGGCTTGGTGAAGACCACGACGTCTTCGGGGCAGGCTGCGTCCGGGGCGACGTGGGCGAGCATCGTGTCGGCGTCGGAGACGACGAAGGGGTCGCCCGGCTCGTCCGGCTCGATGAACTGCTTCTCGATCACGCCGTCGCGCACCAGCATGGAGTAGCGCCAGGAGCGGTGACCAAAGCCAAGGTCGCTCTTGTCGACCAGCATGCCCATCTGTTCGGTGAATTCGCCGTTACCGTCGGCGATGAAAGTCACCCGGTCGGCCTGCTGATCGGCCTGCCAGGCTTCCATCACGAAGCCGTCATTGACCGAGATGCAGACGATCTCGTCGATGCCGTGCTGCTTGAGAAGCGGTGCCAGCTCGTTGTAACGCGGCACGTGGGCGGACGAGCAGGTCGGGGTGAATGCGCCCGGCAGGGCGAACACGACCACGTTGCGACCCTTGAACAGGTCTTCGCTGCGGACGTCATTCCAGTCGTTGTCCTTGCGGCAGCGGAAGGTGACTTCCGGGACGCGCTGACCTTCGCGATTTTCGAGTTCCATGTTTCGTACTCCTGTTTGGGTGTTAATTGCAGTAGACCAGAAAGAAAATTTGGGTTCGGTCGAGGCGATGCCCGACTGCGATACTCAAGATAAGGGCTGGCCTCTCATTGATCCAGTTTTCGTTCTCTATACGGTTGTTAGTTTCGGGCTATCGTCAGTTCCGGCCCTTGGTGGCGTCTCAAGGTTGACGCGTCCGCCGGAAATGCGGAAGCTTGCCGCCCGGATTCGGAAAGCCCGAATCGCGGTCCGCGTTATGGTGGTCCGTATCAGTCCCCTCGCGACGACAGGTTGTGAACCCCGCCAGGCCCGGAAGGGAGCAACGGTAGCAGCTGCGTCGGGCGCCGGGGTGTGGCGGGTGCGGGCCACCACCCTTTTCCTTGCGGCCCAGATTCCTGCGGTGATTGCCCCGCACCCGGGCACGCAACAGACTCCACTGACGGGGGAGGCATGAGTCACCAGGTTCTGGCCCGCAAGTGGCGCCCCTCGCGCTTCGAGGACCTGGTCGGGCAGCCGCATGTGGTGCGCGCCCTGGCCAATGCCCTGAGCGGCGAACGCCTGCACCACGCCTACCTGTTTGCCGGTACCCGCGGGGTGGGCAAGACCTCCATTGCCCGGATTCTTGCGCGCTGTCTCAACTGCGAGACCGGCGTGACGGCCACGCCCTGCGGCGAGTGCCGTTCCTGCGTGGAGATCGCCGAGGGTCGTCACCTCGACTTGATCGAAGTGGATGCCGCCTCGCGCACCCGGGTGGACGATACCCGCGAGCTGCTGGACAACGTTTCCTATGCCCCGACCACCGGGCGCTTCAAGGTGTACCTGATCGACGAGGTACACATGCTCTCGGAGAAGAGCTTCAACGCCCTGTTGAAGACCCTGGAGGAGCCGCCGGAACACGTGAAGTTCCTGCTGGCGACGACCGATCCGCAGAAGCTGCCGGTCACCGTGCTGTCGCGCTGCCTGCAGTTCAACCTGAAACCGATGCCGCCGGCGATGATCGCCGAGCACCTGACCCGGATCCTGGCCGCCGAAGGCGTCGAGGCGGAGCCGGGTGCCCTGCTGCGTCTGGGCGAGGCGGCCGAGGGCTCGATGCGCGATGCCTTGAGTCTGACCGACCAGGCGATTGCCTATGGCGGCGACCGCCTGAGCGAATCCGACGCCTGCGACATGCTTGGATTGCTCCCGCGCACGCGACTGGCCGCGCTGCTGGATGCGGTCTTTGCCGGGGACGGCCCGGCCCTGCTGGCGGGCCTGGCGGAGCTGGAGACGTTGGGACCCGACTGGTCGCGCCTGCTGGACGAACTCGCCGCGCTGGTGCATCAGGTGGCGGTGCAGCAGGTGGCCGGTGCCACACCGGCGGCGGGCGAGGAGGCGCTGGTCTGGGCACACGAGGCCGCCGGCCGGGTCGACCCGGAAACGATTCAGCTGACCTATCAGATCCTGATTCACGGGGTGCGTGATCTGCCCTACGCGCCGGACGCGCGCATGGGCGTGGAGATGACCCTGCTGCGCCTGCTGGCCTTTCGCCCGGAGCCAGCCCCGGGGTCTGGGGAGGGCGAGGGCCAGGCCGAACGCCGGCCGGCCACGGTGCGCGGGGAAGCGTCTGCGCCGCGCGCCGCGCCCTCCCGTAATGCGGCACCCGCGGTGCAACCCGCTGCAGTCGAACCGGCCGTGCCGAAATCGGTCGCGCAGGTGGCCTCGCGCAGCGGTGAAAACTCGCCGCCGCCCCGCGAGCGGGTGAGCGAGCCGCCACCTCCGCGGGAGGCACCCACACCGCCGGTGCACGCCGATGCGCCCACGCACCGCGAGGCGTCGCCGCGACAGGCCACGCCGGCGGCATCTTCGACGGCGGAACCGGTGGCACCTGCCGTGGCCGCAGACGGGATGTTCGACTGGCACCGTTTTGCCGAGGGTCTGCCCATGGGGACGGTGCGCGAACTCGCCCTGCACGCGGAGCTGCGCAAGCATGATCAGGAGTGCGTGGTGATTGCGGTGGCTCCGGGTACGTTGTGTACCGACCGGGCCAGGACCCGCCTGAAGGAAGCGCTGGAGAAGACGCTGGGGCACTCCCTGCGCCTGGAGATTGTCAACCAGTCCGAACCGTTGGAGACGACACCCGCGGCGCGGCTTGCGGCGGCCTCGGCGGAGCGTCAGGCTAGCGCCGAGACGACCATGCGCGAGGACCCGGTGGTCCAGGCCCTGGGCCAGGAATTTGGCGCCGAACTGGGCGCGGTGCGCATTCGCGAAACCAACGAAGACAACTCCGCGGGCGACGCGTCGTCGGCCCCGCGCTAACCCGTCGAATACGGACAAACCCGCCTTTGTGCGGGGCAGGAGATCGAACCGATGATGAAAGGTGGCATGGGTGGCCTGATGAAGCAGGCCCAGAAGATGCAGGAAGACATGCAGAAGGTGCAGGCCGAGCTGGCCGAGATGGAGATCGAGGGCCAGGCCGGCGGCGGGCTGGTCAGCGTGGTGTTGACCGGCAAGTACGCCGCGCGCCGCGTGAAGATCGACCCCAGCCTGTTCGACGATGATCGCGACATGCTCGAAGACCTGGTGGCCGCCGCGATCAACGATGCGGTGCAGAAGGTCGAGTCCACCACGCAGGAGCGCATGGGCAGCCTGACCGAGGGCATGGGCCTGCCGGCCGGCATGAAGCTGCCGTTCTGAACCGGCGGAGCGGGCGCGCCTGATGGAAGCGGAACTGGACGAGCTGGTCCAGGCGCTGCGCTGCCTCCCCGGGGTCGGGGCGAAGTCTGCGCGGCGCATGGCGCTGCACTTGCTGGAGCGCGACCGCGAGGGCGCGCGGCGCCTGTCGCGGGCGGTGGACGAGGCCGTGGCGCGCATCGGGCATTGTTCGGTGTGCCGCACGCTGACCTCGGCCGAGACCTGTTCGCGCTGTGCGGACCCGGAGCGCGATTCGCGGGTCGTTTGCGTAGTAGAGAGCCCCGGGGACGTGCTGGCGATCGAGTCGGCCACGGATTTCGGCGGTCGCTTTCACGTTTTGCTGGGCCGGTTGTCGCCGCTGGACGGGATTGGCCCGGAGGAGCTGGGGCTCGACCGACTGGAGGCCCGCTTGCAGGCGGAGGGTGTGGAGGAGCTGATCCTGGCGACGAACACGTCGGTAGAGGGCGAGGTGACCGCGCATTACCTCGCGGAGATGGCCGCACGTCACGGGATTCGTACCACGCGTATCGCCCAGGGTATCCCCAGCGGCGGCGAGCTGGAGTACATCGATGCCGGCACCCTGGCGCATGCACTTTCGGGTCGGCGCGAATATTGATGCGTGGTAATATTTTGATACAGGAGTAGCGGCATGACGGATTGCGTGTTCTGCAAGATCGTGGCGGGCGAGATCCCGGCCCGGGTGGTGTTCGAGGACGACGCGGTGCTGGCCTTCGAGGATCTGAACCCGCAGGCGCCCGAACATGTGCTGGTGATCCCGAAAACGCACATTGCCACGCTGAACGATTTGAGCGCTGCGGAGGCCCCGGTGATCGGGCAGATGGCCCGGGCCGCGGCGGAGATCGCACGCGATCGCGGATTTGCGGAGAACGGTTATCGAACCGTGATGAATTGCAACGACCACGGTGGGCAAACGGTCTACCATATACACATGCATGTCCTCGCTGGGCGTGCACTGAGCTGGCCCCCCGGCTAGCGACCAGGAACGACAACACGGATTGCTGGTGTGACGCGACAAGGATCGAACGGTGCAGCCCTGAAGCGGCCGCAGGCACAATGCCTGCGGCCGCTTCGTGCGCGCGCGTGGCGCTCGGGCTGGTTCGTGGCTTCGCTGGTGGTTGCGGGTCTCGCACTGGGCACGGGCGCTGCCAGCGCCGCCGACCGTTACTCGCTGGTTGCGCCACCCCAGACCCAGGGGATCGGTGGGGCGGGGGTGACGTTGCGCGACGAGCCGGAAACGGGGCGCGACACCGAATCGCGCTACCGCTTGTCGGTGCGCAGTACCGGCGATGCCTCGGCCCTGGACGAGGCCGACAATGCCTTTGGCGGGACACGCCTGTTCGAGGCGGTGGGTGGCTATCACCAGGAACTGGGTGGGGGCTTCGGCTACGGCCTGAATCTTGGGGTGGGCATGGAGACGCGTCCGGACTGGAACGAACTCGGGCCGTCCGGTGAGTCCACCGCGTACTTCACCGATTTCAGCTTCGGGCCGACCTTCGCCTCCGGGCGTTTCGACAGCCAGTTCCGAGTGGGCGTGCGCCAGCCCCTGTCCAGCGAGGATCGGGATCTGGGCTTCGGCTACGGTGATCGCAGTCGCGAGACGGGCCGCACCGCCGGTTACCTGAGCCTGGATGGCCGCCTGCGTCTGCAGAACCAGTCCGAGCTGTCCCTGAGCCTGTACTACGACGACTATTCGCTGAACTCCGCGGATAACTGGCTGGCCGATCGCCTCGAGTTCGAAGGCGTGAGCCGCGAGCCGGCCTCCTCGGTCATCGGCGTCGAGATGGGCCTGACCTTCTGATCCCGGCCCCCCGGCCGCGACACCTGCACACGTTTCGCCGCAACTCTCACTGCACGCCACCGTGCGGCCTCTCCGAACTCGTCTGGCGCAACCACGACGTACACGAAGGCACGAAGAAGGGCCGGAAAAGCGATTCACAGGGCATTGGGAGGTTGGGAGAAATCCCGACTGGAATTCGCTGACTCGCACGGATCGTCCCGGGGCGCCACCGAACACGCGCATTTCCAATGCCTTTCTTCGTCCAGGCGTCCCCTTCCCGTTAATCGCTTGGTAACCCTGGGTGTTCTTCGTGCGCTTCGTCGAGGAAAAGTTACCCGCGCGCGCGGTTCTGGGCGGGGATCTCGGCGGCGAGGGCGTGCCAGGCCTGCAGGCGTGCGGCGGGGAGTTCGCCGGCCTCGATCGCGGCCAGTACCGCACAACCGGGCTCGCTCTGGTGGCGGCAGTCACGGAAGCGGCATTGATCACCGCGCTCAGCGATGTCCGGGAAGCCGCGCTCCAGGGTGTCCAGGGACGGGATTTCGGGCGTGAAATCGCGCACGCCGGGCGAGTCAATCCAGGCGCCGCCGTTGGCCAGTGGAAACCACTGGGCGGTGACCGTGGTGTGGCGTCCCTCGCCGGAGGCGGCCAGGTCGCCCGTGGTTGGCGCGATCGCGTCGACGATCCCGTACTGCTCGAGCAGCGCGGCGACCAGCGAGGACTTTCCGACACCGGACTGCCCGACCAGGATGTTGGTCTGGCCGGCCGCAGCCGCCGCCAGGTCGTCCAGTCCGAACCCGCTTTTGGCGCTGACGAATAGCGGATCCAGGTCCAGCTGGCGGTAGGCGTCCAGCCACTCGGGCCGGGCCGCGGGCCCCTCGTCCTGCTTGTTGATCAGCAGGCGGGGGCGGGCAGGCAGGTTGAGGATTGCCACCAGAAAGCGGTCGATCAGGTTGCGCGAGGGTGCCGGTTCCGGCGCGATCACAATCCACACGCAGTCGATATTGGCCGCGATGACCTTGCGCCGGCCGAAGCCGTCGCGGCGCACGAGCACGTTGTTGCGATCCAGCTGGCGGGCCACCTCGTCGCCGGTGGCATCCAGCTCGACCAGGTCGCCGCAGGCGAGGTCGCGGAAGCGGCGGTGCAGGCGTAACCGACGCGGGGCCGCGCCGGGCCCCGCGATGTCGGCCATCTGGTTGTGGCGGGCGAAGACCCGGGCGATCTGCGTCAAGCTCGTACTCGGCTGTGGCGGCTAGGGGAACACTGATTAATGTACACGTTCGCGCTCGAGTCGCTTTTGCGTGCGAACAAGGCGCGGTGACTGCCGTGCAGCGTTCTGCACAAGGGAGCCGCAACGCCGTGCGCGCGCAAAAGTGGCCGAGCCCCTTCATTCGATAGCTTGTGGGGTTGGTTCCCCAGGTTCCCCGATCCTGCGTTGCGCCCCTTGCCGGTAGAACCACTACCGGCTGCGGACCGCGCCTTGTCTCGGAAAACCTGGGGGACCAACGCGAACGTGTACATTGATCAGTGTTCCCCTAGGGTTAGTCGAACAGGGCATCGACGCGCGCGGCACAGATAAAGTCATTCTCGCTCAGCCCGCCGATGGCATGGGTCGAGAACTCCACCGCACAGCGGTTGAAGCCGACCGCCATGTCGGGGTGATGATCCTCGCCATGCGCGATCCAGGCGACGGCGTTCACGAACGCCATGGTCTCGTGGAAGTTCTTGAACTTGAAGCTGCGCTGGATACTCTTGCCGGTTTCGTCGATACCCCAGGCATCGTGCAGCTGTCCCAGGGCGCGCTGGGCATCGTCCCGTGGCATCGGGTTGGTAAAGCCTTCGCAGGACTGGCAGTGCTTGGTCTTCAGATCAGTCATCGAACTGGTAGTACTCCGCGTTGAGGTAGGCGACCACGGCATTGACCTCGTCGTCGAACCAGTTGGTGCCGAGATTCACGTTGCAGTTGTTAACCTGGGCCACCAGTTCGTCGTGCGAGCCGACCATGCGGTTTGATCGCGTGTAGAGGTCGGAGCCATCGCCTCCGACCATGTCGGCGTGACAGCTGATGCAGTTGTCGCTGTGCAGCTCCTGTCCCATGCGGATGTCATCCGCCAGCGCGATGTTCGCGCCGCCAAGGCTCAGGGCCAGCGCGGCAGTGCCGGCGGCAATACGTGCGTTGGTATGTCGCATTGTTCCCTCCTGATCACGGGGGTTGGAGTCCGGGGCCACAGGCCCCGCAACCATGATGATAGACTCCTGCGGCATATGAAAGGGCCGTGGTCGTCACACGACGGCCTCCCCGCGAAGGAGTACGCGACATGGCCGTGAATGCCGAAAACCTGATCTGGATCGATCTCGAGATGACCGGTCTGGAGCCGCAAACCGACCGGATCCTGGAGGTGGCGACCATCGTCACCGACAAGGACCTTAACATCCTGGCCGAAGGGCCAGTCATCGCCCTGTACCAGCCGGCCGAGGTGCTGGAGGGGATGGACGAATGGAACCAGCGCACCCATGGAACATCGGGGCTGATCGAACGGGTGCGCAACAGCTCGTCGGACACCCGCGATGCGGAGCAGGCGACCCTGGAGTTCCTGGCGCAGTATGTGCCGAAGGGGGCCTCGCCGATGTGTGGCAATTCCATCTGCCAGGACCGGCGCTTCATGGCGCGCCTGATGCCGGAGTTGGAGCAGTACTTCCACTACCGCAATCTGGATGTCTCCACCTTGAAGGAGCTGGCGCGGCGCTGGGCGCCGGACGTGATCGCGCAGTTGCGCAAGAACGCGTCGCACCAGGCCATGCAGGATATCCGCGATTCCATCGACGAACTGCGCCTGTACCGCGAACGCTTCATCCAGATGCCGCTGGCGTCGCAGAACTAGCCTCCCGTCCTTCCAGACCCCATGGCGCACTTGGGGTGTGTGTGCTGTGCTCGCCCTGGCTGGGTCCCGTTCGACATCTGGTGTTTCTGGTGGCCTCTGTGCCGCGCCGATCCCAGAAGGCTGGTCCCGGTTCATCGTCTGGTGTTTACGGTGGCGTCGGTCCGCCGCCTGCCACGCGCTCTCTCGCGAGCGCACCGCGGGGTACTTCTTTGCTCGTGCAAAGAAGTACCTGTCAGGTCTCGGCTGGTTATAAACGCGTTTTCGAAAGCAGTCGGGGTGGGTTTGCTGCCACGCCTTGAGGGCCGCTACGGGCGTTCGGTGACCCAGGGCCTTTTGCTGGATGGCGTGGTTGTACAAGTACAGGTAATGGTACAGGGCGTCCTGCATCTGCTCGCTGGAGTCGATGTGGTACGTGCGCAGGAGATCGGCAATGCGCCCGTTGAAGCGCTCGACCATCCCGTTCGTCTGGGGCTTTCTGGGCTGGGTCAGGCGGTGTTGGATGCCGTGTTCGGCGCACAGCCGGTCGAATGGGTGACGGCCGGTCGGCTGGCGCTCTCCGGTGACCACAAAACGGTCGGTAAACTCCTTGCCGTTGTCGGTCAGTACATGCGTGACGTAGAACGGTGCCCGTTCGAGCAGCCGTTTCAGAAAGTCTCGCGCTGCCGCCCCGGACTTGGATGAACGAACTTCGAGATAGACCCAGCGAGTCGCCCGATCGATCGCCACGAACAGATAGCGACGCGAGGACTCTTCAGCCAGCTTCGGCAGGTACTTCACATCCACATGCACAAAGCCCGGGACGTACGCCTTGAAGGCCTTGCGGGGTGGCGCCGGCTCCCCCTCGGCCTGCTGCCGCAGCGCCTTCAGGCTGGCCACGCCGTGGCGGCGCAGGCAGCGGTCCAGGGCGGCGCGGCTCAGGTCCGGCTGCACGAACTCGCGGGCCACGACCAGCAGATCATCCAGCGACAGCCACAGCCACTCGCGTACCGCGATGAGGATGGCTTCCTCTCCGGGCGTCAGGGCCGTCTTCATCTGGTGCGGGCGGTGAGACCGGTCCTGGGTGTCTTCCCGGTGGCGCCACTTCATCACCGTATGGCGACTGATGCCCAGGCGGCGTGCCAGGTCCCGGTGACGGACCGACGGCGGTGCTTGCTGGATCTCGCGCCGGGTCCGCGGGGTGGTACGGGCGTTCACGTGAATCGCACTGGACATCGAATCACCTCCGGTGGGGCTCTGCCAACAGGGTAGCTAGCCACTCCCGAGCTCGAAACAGCGGCTCCTTCTCCGACGGTAGGTAACCACCTGAGACCTGACAAGTACCCAAGAAACACGCCCGACTGCCGCGACCCCGGCCCGCTGCGCGGGCCGGGGTTTCCCTCGCTCCGAGGCTTTTCGCGGGCGGCGCTGAACTCGCTGTGCCTTCGGCTCCGCTCAGACATCCAGCGCCCCGTGTCAATTTAGAATCGTCCCGCGAAAACCCTCTCCACTCGGCGCGACGACAACGGGGAGGTAGGTCCAAACAACGGCTATCCCAACGTTACTACCAGTGGATGATGGCTAGTTGTTCGTACATCTTCGGCACGCTCGGCCTGTGGCCGTTGCGTGCCGCGCCCGCGCGGCGGGCGCCGGGGCTTTCCGGCGGCGATGCTTATGGTTAGGCGGAAGCGCGGGATACGGTCGGTTTTGACCTTCTCCTCCCGTATGGAGCCCCTCGCGGAGGGCGTGATGGGCCGGGAGAAGGCGCTGGATGTCTGAGCGAAGCCGGCAGGCGTAGCGAGTTCAGCGCCGCCGGCCCAGCGCGTCCGGGGCGAGGTTCCCGGGCGGAATCCGGGTGTCCTTCTTTGGGTCCTTTCTTGGACAAGCAAGAAAGGACCTCGCGGCGCGCTGGCGAGTCAGCGCCGGGCAGTATGCGGACCGAAAGCACGTAAACACCCAGCGATGAACTGGGACCAGCCACAACAAGGCAGGTGGCGGACCGGGGCACCGTAAACTCCGCAGGATGAACCAGGCCCGGCCCCAGGCGGTGAACGGCGCGCAGTAATCGCCGGGATCGCAACGCGAAAGCCGCGGGCTAGTCCAGGCGCAGGGAGTAGTCGATGGCGTGGAGGTGCTTGGTCAGCGCGCCAACCGAGATGTAGTCCACGCCGGTGGCGGCGATGGCCGCAAGGGTATCCGGTGTGACCCCGCCGGAGGCCTCGGAGATTGCGCGGCCGCGAATGCGCTGCACGGCCGTGGCCAGATCTGCCATCGACAGCTCGTCGAGCATGATCACGTCGGCCCCGGCGGCCAGGGCCTGATCGACCTCGTCGAGGGTCTCGGTCTCGACCTCTACCCAGCGCCCGGCGCCCAGGGTGCGGGCCCGTTCCACTGCGGCCGCGATGGAGCCGCAGGCGGCGATGTGGTTTTCCTTGATCAGCACGGCATCCCACAGGGCGAGGCGATGGTTGTGGCCGCCGCCGCAGCGCACGGCGTACTTCTGCCCGTGGCGCAGGCCCGGGAGGGTCTTGCGGGTATCGAGGATGCGGCTGTCGGTGCCCTCCAGGCGGGCGACCCAGCGGGCGGTCTCGGTGGCCGTTCCGGAGAGGGTCTGGAGCAGGTTGAGGGCCGCGCGTTCGGCCGCCAGAACGGCCCGTGCGGGGCCTTCCAGGGTGGCGATCACGCGCGGTTCGTCGTCCACTTCCACGTGGGTGCCTTCGGCCACCTGCCAGTCGATCCGGGTCTCCGGCGCGAGGCTGGCGAACACGCGGTCGAACCAGGGCTGGCCACAAACGATCGCGCTTTCCTTCAATAGCAGCGTCGCGCGCGCCACCCGTTCAGCCGGGACCAGGGCGGCGGTCAGGTCGCCGTCGACACCATCGGGGCCCAGATCCTCCGCGAGGGCGCCTTCGACCTCGCGCACCAGCATGGCCGCGTCCGGACGTGCGGGGCCCTGTGCGAACGGGTCGGCTGGACCGCCCGCAAAGCTGTGCTCATCCCTCATGGCGATCCGGCATCGGGCGATGCGCCACGTAGTCGTCGCGCAGCTTCTTGACCAGGCCGGCCAGCAGAATCAGCGCGATCAGGTTGGGTGCGGCCATCAGGATGTTGGCGATGTCGGAGAAGTTCCAGACCACGCCCAGCGGGATGGTCGCGCCGATCACGATGAGGATGACGAACACGACGCGGTAGGGCATCACCGCGCGTTCGCCGAACAGGAAGTAGGCCGAGCGGTCGCCGTAGTAGGACCAGGCGATCATGGTGGAGAAGGCGAACAGCATCAGGCTGATGCCGACCACCATGGCGCCGAACGGGCCCAGCGTGGAGCTGAAGGCGGTGGCCGTCAGCGAGGCCCCGACCACGTCGTCGGCGCGGTCAATGTAGGCCCCGGTGACGACGATGGCCAGGCCGGTCAGGGTGCAGACCACGATGGTGTCGATGAACGGCTCGAGCATGGCCACCGAGCCCTCGCGCGGCGGGTCGCCGTTCTTGGCCGCGGCGTGCGCCATGGCCGAGGAGCCCAGGCCCGCCTCGTTGGAGAACATGCCGCGCGCAACGCCGTACTGGATGGCGAGGCCGATGGCACCGCCGCCGGCGGCCCAGGGGTTGAGCGCGAGATTCAGGATGGTGCCGATCGCGGCCGGGACGGCCTCGATGTTGGCGGCGATCACCACGAAGGCGCCCAGCATGTAGATCACGGCCATGAACGGGACGATGGTCGAGGCGATCATGGCGATGCGCTTCACACCGCCGATGATCACCAGCGCCACCAGCACGGCCATGGTCAGGCCGATGATCAGGGCCATCCAGCCCATGATGTCGTCGTCGGCGCGCAGATCCGGCACGATGAAGGTCAGGCCGTCGACCACCGAGTTGGCCTGCACCATGTTGCCGATGCCGAACGAGGCGATCAGGGTGAAGACGGCGAACAGAATCGCCAGCCTCTTCATCTTGAGGCCGTGGAGCAGGGTGAACATTGGCCCGCCGGCGATGCTGCCGTCCGGGGCGATCTCGCGGTAGCGAACGGCCAGGGTGGTCTCGGCGAACTTGGTGGCCATGCCGAAGAAGGCCGTCACCCACATCCAGAACAGCGCCCCGGGGCCGCCCAACGCGATGGCCGTGGCCACACCGGCGATGTTCCCGGTACCGATGGTGCCGGACAGCGCGGTCGACAGCGCCTGGAACGGCGAGATCTGCCCGGTGCCGCCGCCGCGTCCATCTGACCCGCGCAGGGCGCGCCAGCCCTCGCGGAATGCGACGACCTGGACCAGCCCCAGGCGAATGGTGAGGTAGAGCCCGGTGCCCAGCAGCAGGATCAGGGTGAGCGGGTTGCCCCAAAGCAGGCCGGCGGTGTCGCCGAGGAACTGGTCGATGGTGTCGAGCATCGGTGGGTCCTTGTGGTCCGGAGCGGCTTTGGCTGAAAACTCTACCGCGCACAACGGGTGTTGACGATAGCTTTTGTCGAACCCGGCCATTGGGCGCGTCTGTGGAACGCCGCGATGGACCCTGTTTCAATGGCGGCTTCGACTCTCAAGGACGACGCATGACCGAACCCTCTCCCGCCGTTTCCGAGCCGGATCACGGCAAACCGGTGCCCCGGATCTTCCTCGTCGGATCGCTGATCGCGCTGGCGGTCTTCATCTGGCTGGTCAGTCTGCTGTGGCCGATGCTGGAAGAACGCATTGCCGATCTGAGCACCCTGCAGATCGGCTTGCTGGCGAGTTTCGTCGCCGGTCTGATGACCGCGGTGGGGGCGATCCCGATCTTCTTCCTGCGCCGCATCAGCCAGTCGGTCGAGGATGCAATGATGGGTTTCGGCGCCGGGGTGATGCTGTCGGCCACGGCCTTCGAGCTGGTGCTGCCCTCGGTGGAGCAGGCGGAAGCGCAGTACGGCGGCGTGGGCATGGCCATTGTCGTACTGGCGGTGGGGATCGGGCTGGGTGGCGGTGCATTGCTGGCGCTGCACAAGTTGGTGCCGCACGAGCATTTCTTCATCGGGCCGCAAAGCGGGGCCGACCCGCAGAAGATCCGCCGCGTCTGGTTGTTCATCTTTGCAATCGCACTGCACAACCTGCCGGAAGGCCTGGCGGTGGGGGTCGGCTTCGGCGGCGATGACGTGAGCGACGGGATCGCGCTGGCCATCGGGATCGGGCTGCAGAATATGCCCGAGGGGCTGGTGGTCGCCATCGCCCTGCTGTCGCTGGGCTACAGCAAGTGGGCGGCATTCGGGGTGACGTTGCTGACGGGCCTGGTGCAGCCGATCGGCGGCCTGATCGGGGCCGGAGCGATCACGCTGATGGAGTTCCTGCTGCCCTGGGGGCTGGCGTTCGCGGCCGGGGCGATGCTGTTCGTGATCAGTCACGAGATCATCCCCGAGTCGCACCGCAAGGGCCACGAGGCCCAGGCCACGGTGGGGGTGCTGGTCGGCTTCGTCGTCCTGCTTGCGATCGACATGGCGTTGTAGGGCGCGCCCAGAGTGTCGCCCGCGCAGAGTGTCGCCACTGGCACCGTCATTGCGAGGAGCGCAGCGACGCGGCACAAAAGCGCGCAGCGCGTTGAACGGCCGCAGGCCGGCCCGAAGGGCGAGCGCAGCGAGTAACCTCCGTCCGAAACCACCGGATGCTGATCGTGACGCACTGCCAGCTTTCGGAGGTTGCTTCGTCGCCTTCGGCTCCTCGCAATGACGGTGTTTTTTGGATGCATGCGGGGGCAGGTGACGGGGCAGGCCGCGGCGCCGGAATAGTGGCGCGGCCCGTCCGGGCTTTCGCAGCGAGGGTATTTTGGTCTACAATTACTTTCGTCTGTGGGCGCTCGACAATGCCCGCACACCGTTCTGGAAGAGATCTGCGATCGCCAGTCGATTGGCAGACGCCGAAGGCGCAACATCCGCCCGGAATCGCTCAGGCTACAGGACCGGAACGGTGCAGGAGACACACTCTGGAGAGCGGCCGGAAACGGCCCACCGAAGGGGGCGGTCACGCAGTCCGACAACGGGCTGACGCGACGCAAACTCTCAGGTTTCAGGACAGAGGGGCGGCTGGCAGATTCATTCTGCCGGCCGCCCCTTTTTTTATGCCCGGAGCGCGGCGGCCGGGCCTCGCGGTTCTACCGGCGGATGCCGGCGAGCCGACCACGACACGCAAGCAAGGCGAGAACTAGATGACGACGTTGAAGACAACTCCGCTCCATGCCGCGCATCAGCGCGCGGGGGCCAAGCTGGTCGATTTCGCCGGTTGGGAGATGCCGCTGCATTACGGCTCCCAGATGGAGGAGCACAAGCGGGTGCGCGAATCCGCCGGCATGTTCGATGTCTCGCACATGCAGGTCGTGGATATCCACGGCCCGCAGGCCCAGGCCTTCCTGCGCTATCTGCTGGCCAACGACGTGGCCAAGCTGAAGACCGAGGGTCGCGCGCTGTACAGCTGCATGCTGAACGAGGCCGGCGGCGTGATCGACGACCTGATCATCTACTGGACCGGTGGCGATACCTACCGCGCGGTGGTCAATGCCGCGACGGCCGAGGGCGACATCGCTCACATGCAGGCGGTCGCGAAGGACTTCGACGTGAACGTGGAGCCGCGCCCGGAGTTCGCCCTGATTGCGATTCAGGGCCCGCAGGCGGTAGAGAAGACCCTGCCGCTGTTGCCGGCCGATTTGCGCAATGCGGGGGATCTCAAGCCGTTTTCCGCGGTCTGGAATGACAAGTGGTTTGTCGCCCGCACGGGCTACACCGGCGAAGACGGCTTCGAGGTGATGCTGCCGGCTGAGGAGGCTGACGGTCTCTGGGAACAGCTGAAGGATGCCGGCGTGCACCCCATCGGCCTCGGCGCGCGCGACACCCTGCGCCTGGAGGCTGGCATGAATCTCTACGGCACGGACATGGACGACCAGACCAATCCGCTGACCGCCAACCTGGGCTGGACCATCGCGCTGAAGGATGCCGAGCGGGACTTCATCGGCCGCGCGCCGATCGAGCAGTCGAAGGCCGAGGGCGTGAAGGAACGCATGGTGGGGCTGGTGCTGGATGGTCGCGGGGTGCTGCGTGGCGGCACCCGCATCGAAACCGAGGCCGGCGACGGCGTGGTCACCTCCGGCAGTTTCGCGCCCAGTCTGGGCGTGTCGGTCGCGTTCGCGCGTATCCCGGCCGGGGTCGAGGCCGAGCAGCTGCACGCGGACATCCGCGGCCGCAAGCTGCCGGTGCGCGTGGTCAAGCCGGTGTTCGTCCGCAACGGCGAGCCGCAGATCGATCTGCCGAAAAACTGAAGCGAGGATTGCCTCATCCCGCGTGCACCGGACTACACTGCGCAGGCGGGATCTAACAAGCAAAAGGAAGATGTCATGAGCGAAGCACCGAAGGATCTGAAGTACACCAAAAGCCACGAGTGGGTGCGCAGCGAGGCCGACGGCAGCGTGACCGTGGGTATCACCGATCACGCGCAGGAACTGCTGGGCGATCTGGTGTTTGTCGAGGCCCCGGAAGCGGGTAGCACCATCGAGGCCGGCACGGCCTGCGCCACGGTGGAGTCGGTCAAGGCCGCCTCGGATATCTATGCGCCGATCTCCGGCGAGGTGACCGCGGTCAACGAGGACCTGGCCGACAGCCCCGAGAAGGTCAACGAGTCGCCCTTCGAGGATGGCTGGCTGTTCAAGGTGGAGCCCTCCGATGCCGGCCAGCTGGATGCACTGATGGATGCGGATGCCTATGCCGCGCACGTCGAGGCGGAATCCTGAGCGTAGCCGCGTATCACCGGTCCCGGCCGCGTCCGGCCGGGACCCAACCGAACTTCGCCGCAATCGGCGAAAGCGAGACCTGACATGCCGTTTATCCCGCATACCGAAGAAGACATCCGTGCCATGCTCGACAGCATTGGCGCCGAATCCGTCGAGGACCTGTTCGACGAGATTCCCGCCGACCTGCGTGCGCCGCCACTCACGGGGATCCCCGAGGGCGAGAGCGAAATGGGCATCACCCGCCTGATGCAGGAGCGGGCTGCGAAGGACGGCATGCCATCGAATTTCATCGGGGCCGGTGCCTACGAGCACCACATCCCGGCCGCCGTGTGGCAGATCGCTACGCGCGGCGAGTTCTACAGCGCCTACACGCCGTACCAGGCGGAGGCCAGCCAGGGCACGCTGCAGCTGATCTACGAATACCAGACGATGATCAGCCGCCTGACCGGGATGGAGGTCTCCAACGCCTCCCTGTATGACGGGGCCTCCGCCCTGGCCGAGGCCGTGCTGATGGCGGTGCGCGTGAATCGCCGCTCCAAGGCCAAGCGGGTGCTGCTGCCGGGGGCGCTGCACCCGGACTATCGGAAGGTGGTGAAGACGCTGATCGGCAACCAGGGCATCGAACTGGTCGAACTGCCGTTCGACGAAACCACCGGCCAGACCCCGGTGGAGGTGCTGGCGCCGTATGCGGACGACGACGTCACCGCCATGGTGATCAGCCAGCCCAACTTCTTCGGCATCCTGGAGGACGTGGATGCCCTGACCGGGTGGGCCGAGGAACGCGGCATCCCGGTTATCGCCGTGGTGAACCCGGTCTCGCTGGCGCTGCTGAAGCCGCCGGGCGAGTGGGGCGCCAATGGCGTGGACATCGTGGTCGGCGAGGGCCAGCCGCTGGGTGCGCCGCTGTCGTCCGGCGGGCCGTACTACGGCTTCATGACCACGCTGAAAAAGCATATCCGGCAGATGCCGGGGCGCATTGTCGGCCGTGCCGAGGACGCCGACGGCAAGCCCGGTTTCGTGCTGACCCTGCAGGCGCGCGAACAGCATATCCGCCGCTCCAAGGCGACCTCGAACATCTGCACCAACCAGGGACTGGTGGTGACGGCGTCGACGATCCATATGTCGCTGCTGGGTGACGAGGGCCTGACCCGCGTGGCCGAGGCCTGCTACGCCAACACCCATGCGCTGGTGGAAAAACTGGCCGCCAAGGGCATCAAGCCGCGCTTTACCGGCGAGTACTTCCACGAAGTCGCGCTGGACTTCGGCGGCGATGCCGCGACCCGCGTGCAGACCATGGCCGATGCCGGCGTGCTGGCGGGCCTCGAGCTGAGCCGGGACTATCCGCAGCTGGATGGCTGCGTGCTCGCCTGCGCCACCGAGACCAAGACCGAATCCGACCTGGAGCAGTACGTGACCACTTGGGAGCAGGCCGCCTGAGGCGGTTATCGGCTTCCCACGGTCAACGACACCAAGCGCCATACACATCAAGCCGGGAGGCAACCATGGCCGAAATCAAGCTGCAAGGTAATCCGATCAACACCAACGGCGATCTGCCGCACGTGGGCTCGCCGGCCCCGGACTTCAAGCTGACCAACAAGGATCTGCAGGATGTCTCGCTGGCCGACTTCGGCGACAAGCGCAAGCTGATCTCCATCGTGCCCAGCCTGGATACCCCGGTCTGCGCCGACTCCACCAAGAAGTTCAACGAGATGGTCGCCAGCCGTCCGGATCTCGAGATCCTGATCGTCTCCGCCGACCTGCCGTTCGCGATGAGCCGCTTCTGCGCTGCCGAGAACCTGGAACGCGTGACCGTGCTGTCGATGATGCGTGATCGCGATTTCGCCAAGGACTACGGCGTGCTGATCCAGGACGGCCCGCTGGCCGGGATCACCGCGCGCGGTGTGGTCGTGCTGGATACCGACAACCTGGTGATGCACGCCCAGCTGGTCTCCGAGATCGGCGACGAGCCGGATTACGACGCCGCGTTCGCGGCCCTGGATGATCGGGCCAACCTGAGCCCGACCCAGTAATCGGCCGGACTCCCTCCGTGCCGCCGGTGGCCGGGCCTGTGCCCGGTCGCCGTCACCCGAATACGCAAGCGAGAAACCGCTATGAGCACCACTGAAGCCAATCTGATCTTCGAACGTTCCCGCGCCGGCCGCTCGGCCGTGGCCCAGGCGCCGCGCGACCACGCCGCGACCCGCATCCCGGCGAACCTGCAGCGCAAGTCCGCCCCGGGTCTGCCGGCGGCCTCGGAACTGGACGTGGTGCGGCACTACACGCGGTTGTCGCAGAAGAACTTCTCCATCGACACCGAGTTCTACCCACTGGGCTCGTGCACGATGAAGTACAACCCGCGCGCCTGTAACAGCCTGGCGATGCTTCCGGGGTTCCTGAACCGGCATCCGCTTGCTCCGGCCAGCCACAGCCAGGGCTTCCTGCAGACGATGTTCGAGCTGCAGGAGATGCTGAAGGAAGTGACCGGCATGAAGGCCGTGTCGCTGGCGCCGATGGCGGGTGCCCAGGGCGAGTACACCGGTGTGGCCATGATCCGCGCCTACCACGATTCCCGCGGCGATACCGAGCGCCGCGAGATCATCGTGCCGGATGCCGCCCACGGTACCAACCCGGCGACCGCGATCATGTGTGGCTACGAGGTGCGCGAGATCCCCACCGACGATACCGGTGACGTGGATATCGAGGCCCTGAAGGCCGCCGTGGGTCCGCACACCGCCGGGATCATGCTGACCAATCCGTCCACCGTGGGCGTGTTCGAACGGCGCATCAAGCAGATTGCCGGCATCGTGCACGAGGCCGGCGGCTTGCTGTACTACGACGGCGCCAACCTGAACGCGATCCTCGGCAAGGTGCGCCCGGGCGACATGGGCTTCGACGTGATCCACATGAACCTGCACAAGACCTTCTCCACGCCGCATGGTGGCGGTGGACCGGGTTCCGGTGCCGTGGGCGTGGCCGAACGGCTGTTGCCGTTCATGCCGATCCCGCACGTGGTCGAGGCGGAGCAGGGCGGCTACCGCTTTGCCGAGGAGTCCGATCGTCCGCAGAGCATCGGGCGCCTGTCCGCGTTTGCCGGGAACGCCGGTGTGCTCCTGCGGGCCTATATCTACATGCGCATGCTGGGGCGCGAGGGCATGGTGCGGGTCTCCGAATTCTCGACCCTGAATGCCAACTACCTGGCGCGCGAACTGGCCGCAGCCGGGTTCGACCTGGCCTATCCCAAGCGCCGTGCCACCCACGAGTTCATCGTGACCATGAAGAAGCAGGCCAAGGAACGTGGACTGACTGCGGGCGATGTGGCCAAGCGCCTGCTCGACCACGGCTACCATGCGCCGACCACCTACTTCCCGCTGCTGGTGCCGGAGTGCCTGCTGGTGGAGCCGACCGAGACCGAGTCGAAAGAGACCCTGGACGGCTTTGTCGAGGCGATGGCCTGCATCCTGGCCGAGTCGGAGAACGACATGGAAACGATCAAGAGCGCGCCACACACGCTACCGAACCGGCGCTTCAACGAAGTGGCCGCCGCCAAGGCGCTGGATGTCGTGTTCCAGCCCGCCGAGGACGGGGACGCCAGCGCGCCGCGCACCGGTACGCACGGCTGACGGGATTCCCGGGGGCCGGCCCCGGGCTTCCTGGTTCGTTCGGAAACGCCCCCGCTTGTCGGGGGCGTTTCCGTTTTGCAGGGCAGTAAACGCCTTTTTGTGGGGTCAAGCGGAAACCAGACTCGTCATCTGGTAGTTTTCTGGATTCAGTCTATCAATCCACTGCCAGGTCCGAGGGCAGAAGACACGCCGGGCGTGTCTTTCACGAAGTCTCCGAAAAGAGAGACACAGACGGGCAAGGAACCCGATGAGCGAGATTTGTGCCATCCACGGCTATGCGGCGCTGTTCGAGCATGCGCCGGTGGGGCTGGCCGAGATGGATACCGAGGGGCGCATCCTGCGCGCCAATCCCCACCTGGGCGCCTTGCTGGCCTGCGATCCGGCGGATCTGACCGACGCGATCCTGCAAGACTACGTGTGCCCGGACGACCGTGAGCGTTGCGCGGCGCGGCGTCACGCCCTGCTGACCGGGGATTGCAGCACCAGCAGCTTCGAGGCGCGTCTGCTGGATGCCACCGGCCAGACGCGCTGGGTGGAAATGACCACGAGCCGAATCCCGGCCACCGAGGACTGTCCCGAGGCCCTGCTCGTGGCGGTCGCCGATATCGCCGTGCGCAAGGAGACGGAGCAGCGTACCGAGACCCTGCTGCGTGCCAGTCCCGCGGTGATCTACACCATGGACCCGTCGGACTTCGGCACCATGACCTGGCTCAGCCGCAACGTGCAGGCGGTCACTGGCTGGGCACCGGAACAGATCACGACCCAGCCGGACTGGCTGCGGACCCATCTGGCTCCCGAGGATTTTCGTCGCTCTGTCGACCAGGTGAAGCGCTGGCTGGCCGAGGGCGCGCGCGGATTCTGTCGTCTGAGCTATCGCCAGCGCATGCCCAGCGGGCACTGGCAATGGCTGGAGGATCAGGTTACCGCGATCCGCGACGGTCAGGGCGCGGTCGTCGAACTGGTGGGTGCCTTCCAGGACGTGGGGGCGCGGGTGGAGACCGAGCGCCATCTGGAAAAGATTGCGCACAACATGCCCGGGGTGATCTACCAGTACCGCCAGCACCCGGATGGCCGGGCGTCGTTCCCGTATGCCAGTGAGGGCATGGTCGATGTGTACGGCGTGACGCCCGAGGCCGTAATGCTCGATGCCCGCCGCGTCTTCGACGTGATCCACCCGGATGATGTTGATCGGGTCGCCGCCAGTATCGAGGCCTCCATGCGCTGCCTGGAATCGTGGCGTCAGCGCTATCGCGTGCGCCACCCCGAGCGCGGCGAGATCTGGGTGGAAGGGCACGCCAGTCCCGAGGCACTGGAGGATGGCAGTGTGCTCTGGTTCGGGGTGATCCTGGACATCACCGAACGGGTGCAGGCCGAAGAGGTCCTGCATCTGCGCGAGCGCGAGTTGGCCGAGGCCCAGCGCATCGCGCATATCGGCAACTGGGTGTCGGACTTTGTCCGCAACGAGGTTCGCTGGTCGGACGAGGTCTTCCGGATTTTCGGGATGTCCCGCGGTGAATGGGGCGGGACGCACGAGGCCTTTATGCATGCGGCGCATCCGGACGATCGCGAACGGGTCCAGGCCGAGGTGGATGCCTCTCTGGGTGGGGACGGGGCGCTTGATATCGTGCACCGGGTTCTGCGCCCGGACGGCGAAGAGCGCGTGGTGCACGAACGCGGTTATGTAGAGTTCGATGCCGACGGACGCGTCCAGCGGATGATCGGCACGGTCCAGGACATCACCGAACGCCATCATCTGGAGCAGGAGCAGCGTCTGCTGGCGGCGACCTTCGACAGCAGTCAGGCCATCTTCATCACCGATGTCGAGGGTACGATCCAGCGCGTCAATGCGGCCTTTACCGAGCTCACGGGATTCACCGAGGAAGACGCGGTGGGCCAGAATCCGCGCATCATGAATTCGGGCCGTCAGGACCGCGGCTTTTATGAGGAGATGTTCCAGTCCGTGCGTGCAAACGGCCACTGGTCCGGCGAGGTGTGGAACCGGCGCAAGGATGGCCGGATCTTTCCGCTGCACGAGATCGTGACCGCGATCCGGGATGCCAGCGGTGTGATCGAGTACTACATCGCCATGTTCCACGACATCTCGCGGCAGAAGGAGCTGGAGGCTGCGCTGGAATATCAGGCCTTCTACGACACGCTGACCGATGCCGCCAATCGGGGCCATTTCGAGGCATTGCTGGAGCAGGAGGCCCGGCGGGCGGAGCGCTATGCGGACCCCTGTTCGCTGGTGATGCTGGACCTGGACCACTTCAAGCGGATCAACGACACCCATGGCCACGACATCGGCGACGAGGTCCTGCGCCGGGTGGTGGCGACGGCCGGCGAACGCCTGCGCCAGTCCGATGTGCTGGGTCGTTGGGGTGGCGAGGAATTCATGGTCATGCTGCCCAGTACCCGGGCCGAAGATGCCTGCCGCCTGGCCGAGGATCTGCGCCGGCAGGTGGCCGCGCTGGATCTGCCCCGGGTCGGGCGGGTGACCATCAGTCTGGGGGTGGCCGAGTGTCGTCGTGGCGAGGCGATCAAGGACTGGATCAAGCGCGCGGACGATGCGATGTACCGGGCCAAGCGCTCGGGGCGCAATCGGGTCGTATGGCAGGATTGACGGCCACGGCCAACCGGCTGAGGGAGACTTGATGGATCCTGCGGAGCATGCAGGCGCGGGCTTGTTCCACCGGGCCGCCGTGGGGTTGGTGTTTCTGGAGGCCAGCGGTCGCATCCATGCGGCCAATGCGCGCCTGGCAGAATGGCTGGGCTGCGCGGCGGACGACCTCCATGGTGTGCGGCTGGCCGATTGTGTGCCGCAGGGGCAGCACAAGGCGTTGATGGACGCCCTCGCGCGCTCCGGTTCGGCCGAAGTGACTCTGGAGCTTTCATTCAGGGCGCCGCACGTGGAGGACGCGACGGCGGTTGCCTGCACGCTGGTGCTGGCGCCCGACCCGGACGGGCGGCTTGCCACCATCCAGCGCCGGGCGCCGGGCGATTCGGCCGCCCAGGTCTACGAACAGACCTTTACCGCCAATGCCGCCCCGAAGCTGCTGATCAACCCGGAGGATGGCGGGATCGTCGATGTCAACCCGGCCGCGGTGGCGTTCTACGGCTATTCGGCCGAGAAGCTGAAGCGCATGCACATCCAGGACATCAATACCCTTTCGGCGGACGAGGTGCATGCGGAGATGGAGCGGGCGGCCCGCGAGGAACGCCGCTTCTTCCGCTTCCGCCACCGCATTTGCGGGGGCGAGATTCGTGATGTCGAGGTGTACTCCGGCCCAGTGGTGCTGGACGGGCACCGATACCTCTACTCGATCATTCACGACGTGTCGGAGACCCGGCGCTACGAACACGAGCTGGAGTTCTACGGCGTGGCCTTCGGTCGCCTCCCGGTGGGGGTCTACCGCAACACCCCGGGGCCGGAGGGCCGCTTTGTCCGTCTCAATCCGGCCATGGTGGAGCTGTTCGAGGCCGCCAACGAGATCGAGCTGCGCTCGACGCCGGTCCGCGAGCTCTACCGCGATCCGCTCGAGCGCGACGCGTTCAGTCGCGATCTCGAGACCTATGGGCGGGTGATCGGTCGCGAAGTGGATCTGAAGACCCTGCGGGGACGGCCCTTCCGTGCCCGGATCACCGCCTATCGGACCGAGGATGCGGATGGCCGGTTCGTGTTCGATGGGGTGATCGAGGATGTCACCGAGCTGCGGGCGGCCGAGGCCTTCCAGACGCGTCTGCTGGGCAGTCTGGCCGAAGGGGTGTTTGGGCTGGATCGCTATGGCCGCTATACCTTCCTGAACCCGGCGGCCTGCCGCCTGCTCGGTTTCGAGAGCGAAGGCGATGCCCTCGGGCGGGACGCGCATTCGACCAACCATCACACCCTGGTGGACGGGACGCCCTATCCGTCCGAGGCCTGTCCGATCTACCGCGTCCTCGAGACCGGCAAACCGCTGGAGGCCTGGGACGATCACTTCGCGCGGGCCGACGGGACCCTGTTTCCGGTGAGCGTCTTTACCGCACCCACGTTCGACGTGTCCGGGCGGGTCGACGGCGCCGTGGTCTCGTTCCAGGACCAGACCGCCCGGCATGAGCGCGAGGCGCGTCTGACCAAGGCAACCAGCCACCTGCCCGGGGCGATCTACCAGTATCGGTTGTATCCGGACGGGCGGCATGCCTTCCCGTTCGTCAGCGAAGGCGTCCAGCGGGTGTACGGGCTGTCCCCTGACCAGATCCAGGAGGATGCCGATGCGGCCTTCGCCCGGGTGAACCCCGAGGATCTTCCGCGGATCCAGGTCAGCATCCAGGAGTCGGCGCGTTCGCTGGGGCCCTGGCAGGTGCGTTTCCGCGTCCGCCACCCGATACGCGGGACGGTCTGGGTCGAGGGCCGCGCGACGCCGCAAGTCCTGCGAACGGACGGCAGCATCGTCTGGCACGGGGTGATGATCGACATTACCGAGCAGGTGGCGATGGAGGAGGCCCTGCGCGAGCGTGGCGAGGAACTGGCCGCGGCGCAGCGCATCGCGCACGTGGGGAGCTGGGTCTGGACGATCCAGGAGGATCGCACGCGCTGGTCGGACGAGGTCTATCGTATCTTCGGCCTGCGGCGGGAGGATCGGCAGGCGAACTACGCGGGTTTCCTGCAGGCCGTGCACCCGGACGACCGGGACCGCGTGGCCGCCGCGGTGGAATCGGCGCTGGAGACCGGGGATTTCGACATTCATTTCCTCGTCCTGCGGCCCGATGGCCGTGAGCGCGTGGTCCACACGCGCGGCGCGGTCGAGCGCGATACCGGGGGCAAGCCCCGACGCCTGATCGGGACGGTGCAGGACGTGACTGCTCGCCGCGCGCTGGAGGAAAATCTGCGCCGTCTGGTCGGGATCCTGGAGCACACCCCCGATGTGGTCGGCATGCACGGGCCGGACGGTAGCATGCTGTTCCTGAATGCGGGTGGGCGCGCATTGTTCGGGCTGCCACCGGCCTCCGGAGAGCCGTGGGACCCCGAGACCGGCTGGAACACACGGGGCCTGCCGGCCGAGGTGGGGTCCCTGGAGGGCGCGATCCGGCGGTTTCATCCGCCCTGGGCCGCGGACGAAATCCTGCAGGAGGCGGCCCCGGTGGCGGTGCGCGAGGGCATCTGGCAGGGCGAGACCGCCGTGCTGGATGGCGAAGGCCGCGAGGTGCCGGTGTCCCAGGTGATCATCGTTCGCCGTGATGATCACGGGCAGGTGCGGCAGATCTCGACCATCCTGCGCGACATCTCGCAACGCAAGGCCGCGGAGGATGCCCTGCGCGAGAGCGAGGCGCGTTTCCGGCAACTGGCCGGCTCCGTGAACGAGGTCTTCTGGCTGCAGGACGCTGAATCGATCCTCTACGTCAATCCGGCCTACGAGCGGGTCTGGGGATACAGCCGCGAGCACCTGTACCGCGACTCGGTCGCGATGCTGGAGGCCGTGCACCCGGAGGACCGCGCTCGGGTGGAGGCGGTGTTTCTCTCCGGGGCTTTCGGCGACGGAACGGCCGACGAGACCTTCCGCATACGGCGCCCGGACGGCGAGCAGCGCTGGGTTCGCGTCTGCCGCTACCCGATTGCGGACACCGAGGGTCGGGTGACCCGGGTGGCCGGGACGGCGGTCGATATCACCGAGCTGAAGGCCACGCAGCAGGAGCTGGAACGCAACCAGGCGGAACTCGAGCGTCAGGCCTTCTATGATCGCCTGACCGGGGTTGCCAACCGGCGGTATTTCGAAAGCCTGCTGGACCGCGAAGTCCGGCGTGCCGAGCGGTATGGACAGGGGTTCGCGCTGGTGATGTTCGATCTCGATCACTTCAAGAAGGTCAACGACACCTATGGCCATGCCACCGGGGATGTGGTGTTGCAGGAGGTGACCCGGGTCGCGGGCGAGCGCCTGCGCAGCGTGGATGTGCTCGGCCGCTGGGGCGGCGAGGAGTTCATGGTCCTGCTGCCGGGCGCCGCGGCGGAGGAAGGCGCCCGGGTGGCGGAGTTGGTCCGGGCGCGCGTGGCCGGGCATGCCTTTCCCCGGGCGGGCCAGGTGACCGTGAGCCTCGGCGTGGCGGCATTCCATTCCGGCGAGCCGCGCGGCGAGCTGCTGCGGCGCGTCGACGAGGCGCTCTACCGCGCCAAGCGCGAGGGCCGCAACCGGGTGGCCCTGGCGCCGCCGCCCACCGCATGAGCGGGCGCACCGAGGGAAATCCGGGTGGCGCATAGTGGCCGGCGTGGCCTGAACCGGGTGCTGCATGCCTTTGGGTATTCCTGGCGCGGGCTGCGCGAAGCGTATCAACACGAGTCGGCGTTCCGTCAGGAGCTGGCGCTGCTCGCGGTATTGCTGCCGCTGGCGATCTGGTTGGGCGAGAGCGGGGTGGAGCGGGCACTGCTGGCCGGCAGTGCCTTGTTGATCCTGGTGGTGGAACTGCTGAACTCGGCGGTGGAGGCGGCAATCGACCGGTTTGGCGACGAGCGCCATCCGCTGTCGGCGCGCGCCAAGGACATGGCCTCGGCCGCGGTGCTGGTCAGCTTCCTCCTGGCAGCACTGGTGTGGGGGCTGATCCTGCTCTGACCGCGGTGGGGCATCCGGGCCTTTTCCCTTCGGTCACCCCGGCCGAAGCGAAGCGCAGAGCCGGGATATCCGGCCTTGGGGGCTGTCCCGGCGTGGGAGATCCCGGATAACCGCTACGCGGTTTCCGGGGTGACGGCACAGGAGGGTGGGGCGGCGATGCGCGGCTTCCGGAGGTGGGGCCGCGTGTCCGTCAGGAGCCGTTATGTGCCATGCAGTCGGTGAAGCCGTCCGCCATACCCTGCATCAGCAGGAACCAGGCATCGGGGCCAGGCTCCAGCTCCGCGCCGATGGGGTCGAGCATGCCGAGCCGGGTGCCGGTACCCTCGGCCACGGTTTCCGCCAGCGCCGGGCGAAACTGCGGTTCGGTGAACAGGCAGGCGACATCGCCCTGTGCCAGACGGCCGCGCAGTTCGGACAGCCGGCGGGCCCCGGGCATGCGCGAGGGATCGACGCTGATGGAGCCGGCCGCGTTCAGGCCATAGTGCTGCTCGAAGTACTGGTAGGCGTCGTGAAACACCATGAAGCGCTGGTCGCGTACCGGGGCCAGTTGCTCGGCGATCGTGGCGTCCAGCTCGTCGATGCGCTGGAGCAGGCCGTCCCGGTTGTCCCGGATCGTTGCGGCCTGTTCCGGATCGAGTTCCGCGAGGCGCTCCGCGAGTTGTTCGACGATGGCACGTGCGACGGCCGGCGACAGCCACAGGTGGCTGTCGTAATCGCCATGTGCATGCCCGTGCCCGTCGTCATGCGCGGCGTGTCCATGATCATCCGAGCCGTGAGCAGCGTGGTCGTGCGCGTGCGCGTGGTCCGCGTGTCCGTTGTGATCGTCGTGGGCATGATGGTCATGTCCGTGATCGCCGTGATCGCCGTGATCGCCGTGATCGTCATGCCCATGGCTGCCATCGTCGCCGTGGTCATGATGGCCTTCCCATACGCCCCCGGTGCGGCCCTCCAGAAGATCGAGATCGAGGTCGTGCATCAGGCTGATGACCGTCGCGCGGTCGGCGATCCCGTGCAGCGAGCGCTCCAGAAAGCCCTCGAGCTCCGGACCGACCCAGACCACCAGGTCGGCCTGCTGCAGGCGCCGTGCCTCGGAGGGACGCATGGAATAGCCGTGGGGCGAGGCGCTGGCCGGCACCAGCAGTTCCACCTCGTGGGTGTCGCCGGCCAGCGCGGCAACCAGACTGTGAATCGGTAGAATCGATGCGACGATGCGCGGGCTGTCGGCCTGCGCGGGCGTGGCCACCGTCACCAGAAACGCCAGGGCCAGGAGCAGGGCGAGGAAGGTCGGGCGGCGGGCAGCAGAGCGCATGGGCGGATTCTCCATCGGATTCAATAACGTTATAGTATACCAATATGAATCGCGAAACCCCTTCCCCGCACACGCAACCGGCGACGGATGCCTCGCCGTTGCTGGCCGCCCGCGACGTCTCGCTGGAACGCGGCGGGCGGGTGATCCTGGATCATGTCTCGGTCCAGGTGCGGCCGGCCGAGGTGACCGTGGTGATCGGCCCCAACGGGGCGGGCAAGACCTCGCTGTTGCGAGTGCTGCTGGGACTGTGGAAGCCGGGACACGGCGGGGTACAACGCCGGCGCGGGCTGCGCATTGGCTACATGCCCCAGCGCCTGCAGATCGAGCCGGTGCTGCCGTTGTCGGTGCGGCGTTTTCTGACGCTGCGCCAGCGGGCCCCGGAGGCCGTCCTGCGCGAAGGCCTGGAGCGGGTCGGCGTGCCGCATCTGCTGCACAAGCCGGTGCAGTCGCTTTCCGGCGGCGAGATGCAGCGGGTGCTGCTGGCGCGCGCCCTGCTCAATCGCCCGAACCTGCTGGTGCTGGACGAGCCCGCCCAGGGGGTGGATATTGTCGGCCAGGGCGAGGTGTTCAAGCTGATCGATGACATCCGCCACGAGACCGGCTGCGGGGTGCTGATGGTGTCGCACGACCTGCACCTGGTGATGGCCGGGGCCGATGCGGTGATCTGCCTGAACCAGCATGTATGCTGCACGGGTCGGCCGGAGGAGGTTTCGCGGCATCCCGAGTACCAGCGCCTGTTCCCGGAGACGGACATGCAGGGGATTGGCGTCTACCGGCACGATCACGACCATGTGCACGATGTGGCCGGGGATGTGCACGAACATCACGCCGGCTGCGGCCATGCCCACCGGCCCGGTCCTGGGGGCGATTCCCGATGATGGATGGCCTGCTCGACGATTTCCTGATTCGTGCCCTCCTGGCGGGGCTGATGGTGGCCGCCGTCGCGGGGCCGCTGGGGGCCTTCGTGGTCTGGCGCCGCATGGCCTATTTCGGCGATACCGTGTCCCATTCGGCGCTGCTGGGCGTCGCCCTCGGGGTACTCCTGGGGCTGAACCTGAACCTGATGGTCACGATCGTGTGCGTGGCCATCGCCATCCTGCTGGTACTGCTGCAGCGGCGGCAGGAACTGGCCTCGGACACCCTGCTCGGGATTCTCGCGCACAGTTCGCTGTCGTTGGGGATCGTCGCCGTTACCTTTATCGAGGGGTTGCGGGTGGATCTGATGGCCTACCTGTTCGGTGACATCCTCGCGGTGGGCACCAACGACTTGATGTCCATCGCGATCGGCGGGGGCGTGGCGTTGCTGCTGCTGATCCTGCTGTGGCGCCCGCTGCTGGCGCTGACGGTGCACGAGGAGCTCGCCCAGGTGGAGGGTGTGCCGGTACTGCTGGTGCGGCTGGGCCTGATGCTGCTGATCGCACTGGTGATCGCGGCGGCGATGCAGGTGGTCGGCGTGCTGCTGATCACGGCGCTGATGATCATCCCGGCGGCCAGTGCCCGGCGCTTTGCGGCCACCCCCGAGCAGATGGCGATCCTCGCCGGCATCATCGGCATGCTGGCCGTGGGGGCCGGGCTGTGGGGCTCCTTCCAGTACGACACCCCGACCGGCCCGACCATCGTGGTCGCCGCGATGCTGGGCTTCATCCTGGTCCACCTGCTGCCCGGCCGCCTGATCCCCCACTTTGGCGGGCGCTGACAACACCGTTCTTCACTACGAAGCGCACGAAGGCACGAAGAACGGGCTAAGGATCCGGGCGATTGTGCACCCTAGGGGGCACAGAGAAAGATTCTTCCTGATTAGCCACGAGGGTCAGCCAGTCAGGGGGATCGTCCAGGGGCGCAAATAGCCCGCCGCAGGTCGCTTTAATCCGGGCCTTTCTGGAATGTCACCGTCCCCGGCCCTTGCCCCTGTACTGTCATCCCGGCCGCAGCGAAGCGAAGAGCCGGGATCTCCCCCGTCGGGGCAACCCCGGCCGCCGTGATCCCGGATAACCGCTACGTGGTTTCCGGGATCACGAAGTAGGAGGGGCGTGGAGCCCTGGGGCGTGTACCACTGCGTTCCAGGGCCACCTTCGGCCGCCGGGTGCTGTACACACCCGGGCCCGCACGGTCCCTGGACGGCGCCGGGTCGCGTTCAGCGGCGGCGTTCGAGGCGTTCGAAGGTGAAGGGGCAGGCGTGGCGTTCGTCGGCTTCGTGGTGCTCGGACCAGACGACGTCCCAGTCCGTGGGGTCGAGGGCGGGGAAGAAGGTGTCGCCGGCATGGCACTCGTGCACCCGGGTCAGGTGCAGCACGTCGGCGCGCGGCAGGGTCTCCTCGAACAGGCCGGCGCCGCCGATCACGAAGGCGGGGCCGGCCTCGATGGTGGCCAGCGCCGCATCCAGATCGCGATAGACCTCGACACCCTCCGCTTGCCAGTCCGCCTGGCGCGTCAGCACCAGGTTGCGGCGATTCGGCAGCGGCCGTCCGATGGATTCGAAGGTGCGCCGACCCATGATCATCGGGTGACCGGCAGTCATTCGCTTGAAGTGCTGCAGGTCCTTCGGCAGGTGCCAGGGCAGGTCGTTGTCGCGCCCGATCACGTGATCCGGATCGAGCGCGACCATCAGATGAATCTCGGGCTGGGGCATGGGGACTCCGGGAACGCTCAGATCGCGATGGGGGCCTTGATCGGGGGGTGGGACTCATAGTCTCGCACCTCGATGTCGTCGAAGGTGAAGGCGAACAGGTCGGTGACGTCCGGGTTCAGGTGCAGGGTTGGCAGCGGCAGCGGTTCGCGCCCGAGCAGTTCTTCGACCTGCTCCTGGTGGTTGCGGTAGAGGTGGGCGTCGCCGAAGGTATGGACGAACTCGCCGGGCTTCAGGCCCACCACCTGCGCGAGCATGTGGGTCAGCAGGGCGTAGCTGGCGATGTTGAACGGCACCCCGAGAAACACATCCGCGCTGCGCTGGTAGAGCTGGCAGGACAGGCGATCGTCGGCCACGTAGAACTGGAACAGGGTGTGGCAGGGCGCCAGGGCCATGCGCCCAGCCTCCGCGTTGGCCTGTGGCGAGATGGATTCGTCCGGCAGGTCGGCCACGTTCCAGGCACTGATGATGTGGCGCCGGGAGTGGGGGCGGTTCCTCAGGTTGTCGATCAGTTCGGCAAGCTGGTCGTGGCCGGCCCAGTTGCGCCACTGCGCGCCGTAGACGGGACCCAGGTCGCCGGCCGCGGTGGCCCACTCGTCCCAGATGCGGACCTTGTGCTCGCGCAGGTAGCCGACATTGGTATCACCGGCGATGAACCACAGCAGTTCGTGGATTACCGAGCGCAGATGGGTTCGCTTGGTGGTGACCAGCGGGAAGCCGTCCGCCAGGTCGAAGCGCATCTGGTAGCCGAATACCGAGCGCGTGCCGGTACCGGTGCGGTCCGGGCGGTCCGTGCCGTGGTCGCGGATGTGCCGCACCAGGTCCAGGTATTGCTGCATCTCAGGCGGTCTCCGGGGCCGGGCGGGGTGCGGGCAGGGGGTTGCGCCGCGACCAGACGATCAGGGTAACGCCGAACAGGATCACCGGCAGGGTCAGGACCTGTCCCATGGTGAGCCAGTCGAAAGCGAGGTAGCCGAGATGGGCGTCGGGCACGCGGACGAACTCGACCGCGAAACGGAAGCTGCCGTAAAGCGTCAGGAACAGCCCGGAGATCAGTCCGGTACGCCGCGGCTGGCGCGAGACGACCCACAACACCACGAACAGCACGAGCCCTTCGAGAAAGGCCTGGTACAGCTGCGACGGATGACGGGGGATGTAGTCTGCGGCCGGGAAGACCATGGCCCAGGGCAGGTCGGTGGGTTTGCCCCACAGCTCGCCGTTGATCCAGTTGCCGATGCGCCCGGCGCCCAGGCCGATCGGGATCAGGGGTGCGATGAAGTCGGTCAGACGGAAGAACGGCTGGCCGATCTTGCGGGCGTATAGCCAGCAGGTGACCAGCACGCCGGCCAGCCCGCCGTGGAAGGCCATGCCACCCTCCCAGATGCGGAACAGGCTCAGCGGGTCGGCCAGCGTCGTGTCGAGGTTGTAGAACAGTGCATAGCCGAGCCGCCCGCCGACGACGACCCCGAGTACGCCCCAGAACAGCAGGTCACCGACCTGCCAGGGGTGCAGGGGGTCCCAGTTGCGACTGCGTGTGCGCCATACGCCCAGCGCCCAGAAGGCGACAAATCCGACCAGGTATGTCAGGCCGTACCAATACAGGGTCAGTGGGCCAATGGACAGGGCGACGGGGTCGATAAACGGGTGTGTGGGCATGGGCGCTTGCGGATGAAAAACCGGCTGCACATGCTACTCGCCCGGGCCCCGGCATGCACCTGTATGTCGCTAGCCCGATCCACCTGCAAGGAGGCCGCGCGATGAATCGACTGGCCGGGGCCAGCAGCCCGTATCTGCTGCAGCACGCCGACAATCCTGTGGACTGGTACCCCTGGGGCGAGGAGGCGCTGGAGCGCGCCCGCCGCGAGGACAAGCCGATCCTGCTCTCGATTGGCTACTCTGCCTGCCACTGGTGCCACGTGATGGCGCACGAGTCCTTCGAGCACTCGGACACCGCCGCGGTGATGAACGAACGCTTCGTCAACATCAAGGTGGACCGCGAGGAGCGCCCGGACCTCGACCGCATCTACCAGAACGCGCACATGCTGCTGTCGCAGCGCCCCGGAGGCTGGCCGCTGACCGTCTTCCTGACCCCGGACCAGGTGCCGTTTTTTGCTGGGACCTACTTCCCGAACACCCCGCGCCACGGCCTGCCATCGTTCGTGGACCTGATGACCCGGGTGTCCGATTTCCTCGCCGAGCACCCCGAGGAGATCCAGCGCCAGAACGACTCGTTGCAGCAGGCACTGGGGCGGATCTACAGCCCGGCCGGTGGCGCGATCCCGGCCCTCAGTGTCATCGACAAGGGGCGCGCCGAACTGGCGAAGACCTTCGACGAGCAGTTCGGCGGTTTCGGTGACGCCCCCAAGTTCCCGCACCCAGCCTCGCTCGAGTGGCTGGCCTGGCACTCGGCGCGCCATGGCGATGCCGAGGCGGAGCGCATGCTGGCCCGCACGCTGGATGCGATGGCCGCCGGCGGGATCTTCGATCAGGTGGGCGGTGGCTTTTGCCGCTACTCGGTGGATGCCCGCTGGATGATCCCGCACTTCGAGAAGATGCTCTACGACAACGGGCCGTTGCTGGGACTGTACGCCGAGCGCGCCGCCCACGGCGACGAACGCGCGCGGCGGGTGGTGGAGCCGACGGTCGCCTGGCTGGAGCGCGAGATGCGGGATCCCTCCGGGGCCTTTTATTCGAGCCTGGACGCGGACTCCGAGGGCGAGGAAGGACGCTTCTATGTCTGGGACCCGGAGACGGTCCAGGCGCTCCTGACGGAGGACGAGTGGGCCGTCGCCAGCCGGGTCTGGGGACTCAACGGCCCGGCCAATTTCGAGGGGCGCTGGCATCTGCACGAGGTGGCGCCAGCGGCGACCGTCGCGGATGCGCTGGGGATCGACGAGGCGGAGGCGAACACGCGTCTGGACCGTGCCCGCGAACGCCTGCTCGCGGCACGCGAGGACCGGGTCCGACCGCATCGCGACGAGAAGATCCTAGGCGCCTGGAATGCCCTGATGATCTCGGGCCTGGCGCGTGCCGCGCGCGCCCTGGAGCGCCCGGAATGGTTGCGCCTGGCACGCGAGGCGATGACCGCCGTGCGCGAGCGTCTGTGGCGCGACGGCCGGTTGTACGCCAGCGTGCGCGAGGGGGCGACCGGCGCGAAGCCGCGCGCCTACCTGGACGATCACGCCCTGTTGCTGGAGGCCACGCTGGCGCTGCTGGAGGCCGAGTGGGACAGCGACCTGCTGGCCTGGGCCACCACGCTGGCCGACACCCTGTTGGAGGAATTCGAGGACCGCGAACAGGGCGGTTTCTTCTTCACCGCCCGGGATCACGAGGCACTGATCCAGCGCCCGAAGGTCTATGCCGACGATGCCATGGCGGCTGGCAACGGGACCGCCGCTCAGGTATTGCAGAAACTCGGGTTCCTGCTGTCCGAACCCCGCTACCTGGAGGCGGCCGAGCGCACGCTGGCGAACGCCGGCCCGATGGTCGAGCAGGCGCCACTGGGCCACATGAGCCTGCTGACCGCGCTGGACATCCATTACCAGGCGCCGGCCCTGGTCGTGCTGCGGGGGCCAGCCGACGAACTTCCCGCGTGGCAGCAGCGACTGCGGGTGCAGGATGCTCCGGTGTGGACCTTCGCGATTCCCGCGCCGGCCGGCGATCTGCCCGCCGCGCTCGCGGAGAAAGCCGCCCCGGAGACGGGCGTGCGGGCCTATGTCTGTCGCGGGTTGCAGTGCGCGGCCCCGGTGACCGATCCCGTTGCGCTGGAAGGTGCGCTCGACGAGGGTTGAATCGCCCGGACTCGCACCCACGGTAGAATGAGAGCCCGTGTGTAGGAGCCTGCTTGCAGGCGAATGCCCCTGCCGGCATCTGACTCTGGCCGGGGCGTTCGCCTGCAAGCAGGCTCCTGCGGGGGGTAGTCCGATTCATTGCAAAAGGGAATGTTCGAATGAGCGAGAAGAAGCTGATGGATTTCGTCGCCGAGGCGCGGAAGAACGTGAAGGAGATCGCCCCGGCGGATCTTGCCGAGAAGATGGAGAACGGCGAGGACTGGCTGGTGGTGGATGTGCGCGAGCCCTATGAGTTCGAAAAGATGCACGCGCCGAACTCCATCCTGGTTCCGCGTGGCCTGCTGGAGGGTGCGGCCGATCCCAACACCCCGCACCGCATTGATGCGCTGGTGAACGCGCGCGAGAAGCCGGTGGCCGTGATGTGCGCAACCGGCGGCCGTGCCGCGATGTCCGTGCAGCGACTGCAGGACATGGGCTTTACCAACGTGGTGAACATCGCCGGCGGTATCAAGAGCTGGGAAGGCGAGGACCTGCCGGTGGAATCCGGCGCCTACACGGGCCCGCTGCCGTAGCAGGGGCTGGCGGGGCGGGGGCAGGGGCCTCCGCCCCGAACGGTGCCGTCTTCGGGCACGGTTCCGGCGGCGGGTTCATCCGACCGTCATCGTTCCTACACGGGGCGGTCAACCACGCGGCGTAGTCTCCGGGACAGTTCAACCGGAGGTCGCCACCATGAGCGAACCGCAGCTGTCCCCAGCTACACCGATCGCGGCAAACGAAACCGCCTACCGCATCCACCTCGCGTCCAGCCCGTCGGAGCTCGAGGCGGCCCAGCGCCTGCGCCACGAGGTCTTCGCTGGCGAGATGGGGGCTGCGCTTCCGGATGCTGGATCCGGTCTGGACCGGGATCCCCTGGACCCCTTCTGTCATCACCTGCTGGTGCGCGAACGGCGCTCCGGTACGGTGGTTGCCTGCACACGCATCCTCACCGAGGAGAGCGCCAGCACGGCCGGTGGCTTCTACTCGCTGTCCGAATTCGAACTGGGCCCGTTGATGAATCTCCCGGGGAAGACCCTGGAGATCGGCCGCACCTGCGTGCGCGCGGATCATCGTCAGGGGGCCGCGATCAACGCGCTGTGGACCGGCCTGGCGCGGTTCATGAACGCCCATCGTTACGACTACCTGATGGGCTGTGCGAGCCTGCCATTGAGCGAGCAGACGCCGGCCCAGCTGGCCTGGCTACGCCTGTTCCATCGAGCCCCGTCACGTCTGCGGGTGACGCCGCGTCGGCCGCTGCCTAATTCCCTGACCATCTGCCATGGCACACCCAGCCGTACCGGGCTGCCGCCGTTGCTGAAAGCCTACCTTCGCCTGGGTGCCCGGGTCTGCGGCGAGGCCTGTTTCGATCCCGATTTCAATGTGGCCGACGTGCTTGTCCTGCTGGATGTGCGCGCCATGCCGGACCGTTACCATCGGCACTTCATGGGCGCTATGACGCCCGCAAGCCGAGGAACGGAGCATGACCGGAACACTGCGGGCACTGGGTAGGCTGATGCGCATCGTGCTGCACATGCTGGCGGGGGTCTGGCTGACCTGGAGGATGGTCCGCCGGGGGGCCGATTTCGCGGAACGCAGCCGCATCCGCCGCGCCTGGTACGACCGCGCGCTGTGGATCGTGGGGGTGCGGCTCCGGATCCATGGCGAGGAACCCCGGCGTACATCACTGGTGGTGGCCAACCATGTCTCCTGGCTGGATATCCCGCTGATCGGCGCCGCGATGGACACCTGTTTCCTCTCCAAGGCGGAGATCGCACGTTGGCCGATCATCGGCTGGCTCGGTCGTCAGCATGACACCCGCTTTATCGAACGCGGGGCCAATCAGGCGTCGGCCCACTTCGAGGCGATGCGGGCCGGGCTCGACGAGGGCCTGCAGTTCGTGGTGTTCCCGGAAGGCACGACCAGCCGCGGCGAGTTCGTACGCCGGTTTCATCCGCGACTGTTTGCGGCCGTGGCCGGCACCCAGCATCCGGTGCAGCCGGTGGCGCTGGCCTACGAAGGCATGCCGAACGGCCCGGTGCCGGTGTCCTACGCGGAAGACGATCGCCTGATCTCGAATGTCTGGAAGCTGTTGTGTCGGCGCGAGACGCACGTGGACCTGCATCTTCTGGCCCCGCTGGAATCCGCCAACCAGGATCGGCGCAGTCTGGCCGACGGCGCCCGCAGCGCCATTGTCGATGTGCTCGGCCTGCCGGTCGATCCGCCTTCGGGGCGCGCAAGCGCCCGCGCCTCGTAGCGGCGGGCGGGGAGGGGGTTCACCATGTCGTCGCCGCTACACACGGAATCCCGCCGCCCCTCCCGCCCATGTCTGAACCTGGCCCTGGTGACCGAGACCTGGCCACCGGAGGTCAATGGTGTGGCCCATACCCTCGCGTGCCTGGTTGAGGGGATGCGCAGCCGCGGCCATCGCGTGCAGGTGCTGCGTCCGTGCCAGCCGGGCGAATCGAAGGCCGTCGTCGTGGACCCGCTGGAGACGGACGGTTTAATGGAGGAGCGGCCATTGCCGGGGTTGCCGCTTCCGGGCTACAGCGGTTTGCGCATGGGATTGCCGGCTCGCCGGCGCTTGACGGCGCTGTGGACCGAACACCGGCCTGACGCCGTGTATGTCGCGACCGAAGGGCCGCTTGGCCACTCGGCCCTGCGCGCGGCACGGCGCCTCGGGATCCCCGTCGCATCGGGGTTTCACACCCATTTCGATGGCTATGCCCGCTACTACGGCGTGGGCTGGCTGACACCTCTGGTGCGGGCCGTCCTGCGCCGTTTCCACAATCGCTGCGACGTAACCCTGGCCCCCACGCAGGCACTGGCCACAAGCCTTGCAGGCCATGGCTTCGAGCGCGTGCGGGTGATGGCGCGCGGCGTGGATACCCGGCACTTCACGCCGGCACGGCGATCCTCGCGCCTGCGTCGGCAATGGGGGCCCGGGCCGGTGGTCCTGTACGTCGGCCGACTGGCGCCAGAGAAGAATCTGGGTCTGGTGGTGGAGGCCTTTCGTGTGTTGCAGGAGCACGTGCCCGAGGCCCGCCTGGTACTGGTAGGCGACGGACCCTCCCGTGTCGCGCTTGAGCGGGCACACCCGGACCTGATCTTTACCGGGCAGCAGGTGGGGCAGGCCCTGGCCCAGCACTACGCCAGCGCCGACCTGTTCCTGTTCCCATCCACCTCCGAGACCTTCGGCAACGTGGTGATCGAGGCCATGGCCAGCGGACTCCCGGTGCTGGCCTTCGATACCGCGGCGGCTCACGAGCACGTGATCAGCGGCGTGAGCGGCGCCCGGGTGCGCTTTACCGGCGATGTGACGGCGGATGCCGCAGCCTTTGTCACGGCCGCCGCGGAACTCGCACAGATCCCGGAGGGGTGGAGCGAGATGGGGCGCCACGCCCGGGCGTGCGCCCGGGGCCTTGATTGGGTCGAGGTGGTCGCCGAGTTCGAAACGGTTTGTCTGGAACTGCTAGGAGAGGCGCGTGATGCGAGTCCTGCAATGGATGGATGAGTTCGAGTTGGCGGTCTGCGAGCAGTTCAACCATTACAATCGGCGACGCGTCGTCAGCGGGTTCTTTGGCTGGATCAGCCGCCTGGGCGACGGGGTCATCTGGTATGCGCTGATGCTTGCCCTGCCACTGATTCATGGGCCGCAGGCGGCCTGGGTCAGTCTGCAGATGGCGGTAGTGGGGCTGGCCTCGCTGCCGCTTTACAAGTGGCTGAAGCGGCGCACCAGCCGGCGTCGACCCTGCCATCGTGGTCGTCCGTTCGCGCGCACCGTGGACCCGCTGGACGAGTTCAGTTTCCCCTCCGGCCATACGATGCACGCGGTGGGGTTTACGTTGATCCTGGTGGCCTGGTTCCCGGTGTGGGCGTGGCTGGTCGTGCCGTTCGCGGTGCTGGTGGCCGCCTCGCGGCTGGTGCTGGCCCTGCACTACCCGAGCGATGTCGCCATGGGCGCCTTGATCGGCGCAACGGTGGCTGCGACCGTTCTTGGACTGGTCAGCCTGCTCTGACAGCCGAACCTGCGTCACCCACTTTGTAATCCCGGAAACCGCGCAGCGGTTATCCGGGATCTGGTTGAACGGCCCGGGGCGTTCCCGGAGATCCCGGCTCTCCGCTTCGCTGCGGCCGGGATGACGGGGAGAGGTTTGCTCCGGCCGGGGGGCGGTGACAGCTTCGCTCCGGCCGGGATGACGAGGAGGGCTTCACTCCGGCCGGGATGGCGGGGCGTTCAGGCCTTTCCGGGGTGATGGCCCACGGAATGCCCCGCCGGCTGTGTCCGGGGGCAGGGCGCGGCGTCAGCCGCGCAGGGCGAGCGCTTCCTCGTTGTAGGCGGCGTCGATGGTGACGATGGTCTTTTCCACCAGGCGGAAGCCCTCGACCGGGGCGTCGTCGCCCATGTATTTCAGGCGGGTCGGGCCGATGGACTTGACCGCCTCGGCCCGTTCCATGGTGGCGTCCGGGCTGTCGGAACCGGCGCCGTCCATCAGGGCGACCAGGACCTCGGCCGCGATGGGGTTGCGGTGGTCTCCGCTGCGCGCCTTTTCCAGTGACGCGGCGGGGTCGCCGTCCAGGAACACGCCGTCCATGTGTTCGTCCAGATACTGCAGCAGTTGACTTAGCGTCATGGTGTAGGTCTCCCGTTGGGTCTCGAAGCGCCGTCATCGCTCGCAGGCGATGACGGCGGCCGGTAATGGTTCAGCCTTGCTGCGCGTAGGTGGCGCGGGCGGCGGACAGCGCGCGGCCAGGGGTGACCGCGCCCATGTCGGCCAGCACGGCCTCCAGCGCGGACAGGCACAGCAGCACGTTCTTCTCGTTGGCGCCATGGCCCATCAGGCCGATGCGCCAGACCTTGCCCGCGTACGGGCCGAGTCCCGCGCCGATCTCCAGGCCGTAGCGGTTCAGTAGTTCGCCACGTACCGCGGCCTCGTCGACGCCTTCCGGCACGTGGATGGTATTCAGCTGCGGCAGGCGATGCTCGGCGTCCACCAGGAAGCTCAGGCCCATGGCCTCGAGCCCGGCGCGCAGGGCGTCGTGATGACGGTTGTGGCGCGACCAACTGTTCTCCAGGCCCTCTTCGGCCAGGATCACCAGCGATTCGTGCAGGGCGTACAGGGCGTTGATCGGCGCGGTGTGGTGGTAGGCACGCTTGCCGCCGCCGCCCCAGTAGCCCATGACCAGGTTGAGGTCGAGGAACCAGCTCTGCACCTTGTGGCTGCGTGCCTGGATGCGTTCCACCGCGCGTTCGCTAAAGCTGACCGGCGACAGCCCCGGGGTGCAGGACAGGCACTTCTGCGAGCCGGAGTAGATCGCGTCCACGCCCCAGTCGTCCACGTACAGCGGGCTGCCGGCGAGGCCCGTGACCGAGTCGACGATACTCAGGCAGTCATGCTCGCGGGCCAGGCGGCACAGCGTCTCGACATCCGAGCGCGCCCCGGTGGAGGTCTCGGCGTGCACGAAGGCCAGGATTTTCGCGTCCGGGTTGCCCTTCAGCGCGTCCTCGACCTTCTCGGGGGAGACCGGGGCGCCCCAGTCGTCCTCGACCAGGACGGCGGTACCGCCGCAGCGCTCGACGTTCTCCTTCATCCGGGTGCCGAACACGCCGTTGATGCAGACGATGACCTTGTCACCCGGTTCGACCAGGTTCACGAAGCAGGTCTCCATGCCGGCGGAACCGGGGGCGGAGACCGGCAGGGTCAGGGCGTTGTTGGTCTGGAAGGCGTACTGCAGCAGGCCCTTCATCTCCTCCATCATGCCGACAAACACCGGGTCCAGATGGCCGATGATCGGGCGGCTCATCGCGGCGAGCACGCGCGGATTCACGTCGGAGGGGCCGGGGCCCATCAGGGTGCGCTGCGGGGGGAGAAAGGATTTTGCCTGCATGGATGCGTCTACCGGATTGGAAAAGGGGGAATCTAGAGTGCTGTCGGGGCTTGGGCAAGCGCCCCTACGCACCGGCGGGAGTTGCGCCGCAGTGGCGTTCGAGCAGTGTGAGCCAGTGCTCGACCGGCGTATCGGTCCCGTACTGCAGGTGCGTCTGGCAGCCGATGTTGGCGGTCACGATGCGCGCGGGGCCGCTGGCCTCGAGGTTGTCCAGCTTGCGCTGGCGCAGACGGCCCGCCATCGCCGGCTGGAGAATGGAATAGGTTCCGGCCGAGCCGCAGCACAGATGCGGCTCGGCGACCGGCACCAGGTGGAAGCCGGCGGCCTGCAGTAGCGGTTCCACGCGGCCGGCCAGGCCCTGGCCATGTTGCAGGGTGCAGGGGGCATGCCAGGCGACGGGCGGGTGATCTGCCGGCGCCCGGATGCCGAGGCTGCGGATGGTCTGGATATCGAACAGCTCGACCGGGTCACGGACCTGCGCCGTGAAGCGGGCGGCGCGTGCGGCATACGTCGGGTCGTCGGCCAGGATGTGCGCGTAGTCGCGCAGCATCACGCCGCAGCCGCTGGCGGTGCTGACGACGGCGTCCACCCCGTTCGCAAGAATCGACTCCCAGGCGTCGAGGTTGGCCCGGACCCGCTCGCGGGTGCGCTCCGCGAACGCCAGGTGGTGTTCCACCGCGCCGCAGCAGCGGGCCTCGCCGGCCTCGACCACCTCGATGCCAAGGCGCCCGAGCAGGCCCCGGAGTGCGGCGTTGATGCGGGCGTCGATCGCATCGTGCACGCAGCCGCCGAGCAGCAGCACGCGCCCGTGGGGAAAGCCCGCCGGAGTCGCCGCGCCAATGCGGGTTGCACAGGCCCGGGCACCGTGGCGTGCGGGCACGCGGCGCTTCAGGGTGGCGGGCAGCAGTGGGCGGGCCAGGCGGCCGAGCCCCAGGGCGAGACGGAACGGCCAGCGTGCCGGCAGCGCGCGGACCAGCAGGGTGCGCAGCAGCCGATCGCGCCAGCCGCGCGGGAGGTCTTCCTCGATCACCTCCCGGCCAAAGGCGACCAGGTGGTTGTAATCGACCCCGGAGGGGCAGGTGGTCATGCAGTTGAGACAGGTCAGGCAGCGGTCCAGGTGGGTGCGGGTGGTGGTATTGGCCTCGCCGCTCTCCAGGACCTGCTTGATCTGGTAGATGCGTCCGCGCGGGCCGTCCAGCTCGTCACCCTGTTCCTGATAGGTGGGACAAGTCGCGTTGCAGAAGCCACAGTGCACGCAGGCACGCAGGGCGTCTTCGGCGATGCGCGCCGCCGGATCATTCTCGAAGCGCGGGTGCAGGCGAGTTTCCATGGCTTCAGCTCGTCGGCACGGTGCGTGGATGAGGGGTGATCAGCGGGGCGAAGAACACGCCGTCAGGGTCCAGGGCGGCGCGGACCTCGCCCTCCAGGCGCGCATGGGCCGGTGCGCGGGGGTGCAGCCAGGCCGCCCCGGCCGGATCGCCGGACCACAGGCGGGCGTGTCCGCCCGCTTGCTCGGTGGCAGCGCGCACTGCGTCCGGGGTGGCCGTGGAGCGCAGCCAGCGCTCGCCGCCGCCCCAGTTGAGCAGCCATTCGCCGGGCAGATCCAGCGGCGGGGTGGCGGGCGGCAGGCTCAGACGCCACAGGCGCTCGCCGCGGGCCATGGGTCGGGTGAGGAACGGCAGGTGCCGATCGCGCAGTTGCGCCCAGAAGGTCGGGCCGTCGATATCCGGTGCTGCGCCCAGGCGTTCGGCGGCCTCCTGCACGGCCTCCTGGCCACCGCCCAGGCGGATGTGGCCGATACCGTCAGCCCAGGCCAGGCCCGAGAACGGCAGGGCGGTACGGCCCCAGTCGCGCGCCTGCTCGATGAAGGCCGCGGCGGAGCTCTCCTGGCGCAGCCAGGCCTGGTAGGCGGGGGCGGGCAGCAGCTTGAAGCTGACCTCCAGCAGCAGGCCCAGGCTGCCGAGGCTGCCGGCCATCAGCCGCGAGACGTCGAAGCCGGCGACGTTCTTCATCACTTCGCCGCCGAAGCGCAGGATCTCGCCGCGACCGTTGACGATGCGGGTGCCAAGCACGGCGTCGCGCAGGCTGGCGGTCCAGGGGCGGCGGGCACCGGACAGGCCCAGGGCCACCATGCCGCCCACGGTGCTGGACGGCGTGGGCATGGCCGGTTCGAAGGGCAGCATCATGTCCACCTCTTCCAGCGCGGCCTGCAGTTCCATCACCGGCGTGCCGGCGCGCACGGTCACCACCAGCTCGCTGGGTGCGAGGTTGACGATGCCGTGATGGCCGCTGGCCTCCAGTGGCTGGACATCCGGTTGGAAGCCCGTGGGGAAGGCACGCGCGCGCTGACTGCCGCCGCCGGCAATCGCCAGGCGGTGCCCGGCGGCGACGGCCGTCCGGATGCGCTCGGCCAGCCCGGCGGACTGGTCGGTTCCAGTATCCATAGGTGTGCTCGCGAAGCTGGGGACTAGCCAGTCTCGAGGGTCAGGCGCACGCGCTCCAGACGATGGCGTACCTCGCCGGCCAGGTCTTCGACACCGGGTTTGTCGACCAGCCCCATGACCGCGACCGGGTCCATGAAGCCGACCGTGCAGGTGCCGTTCTCGTTGTCCTGCACCAGCACGTTGCAGGGCAGCAGAAGGCCGATGTTGGGGTCGGCCTCGACGGCCTGGCGTGCAAGGTTCGGGTTGCAGGCGCCGAGGATGCGGTAGGGGCGATGCTCCAGATCCAGTTTCTTCTTGAAGGCCGCAGCGACGTCGATATCGCTGAGGATGCCGAAGCCCTCCTCGCCGAGGGCGGCCGTGGTCTGCGCGATCACGTCCTCGATGCCGCCCTTCACGATGACATTGAAGCCGTAGTTGGGTTGTTCCATTGCGGTGTACTCCGATTGCGGTTCGTGGTTACGCCGAAAGGGCGGGGGTGTCGGCGGAAGGGCCGCGCCCCGGCGGTTCCGCGCGTCGGCGCTGATTCCAGACTACCAGCAGTCCCAGCGCCAGGGCCGGAAGGTAGAACCAGTATGGGCTGGGGCGCTCGGTCGGCACCAGCACGCCGGTGATGGTCCAGCCACCCTCCAACCCTACTCGGCCGGCCGGGCTGCCGAAAGCGACCGTCTGGATCTGTGCCTTCTGGTCGTCCGGGTCGAAGCGGACGTCCAGCCCGGCGTCGGCCAGACGCTCGCGCGGGGCCAGGTCGGGGTCGCCCAGGGGGAACATCACCGTGCGGGTGATCTCGCGGCCCTCCAGGTCGATGCCGGTGGCCTCCAGGCGCAGCGAGTCGCGGTCCGGGATGGTCTCGACGACCTCGAGCAGGGTCTCCGCCGGCTGGTGCTGATAGGGAGCCGCGATGCGGTCCATCAGCACGGTCGGGACCAGCAGCACGAAGGCGACTGCCATCAACGCGGCGGACTCCCAGTAGCGGCTGCGGGTCAGGAACCAGCCCTGGGTGGCCGCGGTAAAGGCGAGGATGCCGGCCAGCGAGCCGAGGAAGACCAGCGCCAGCTGGAACACGTTGTCCACCCCGATCAACAGCAACTGGCTGTTGAAGATGAAGAAGAACGGCAACGCGATGGTGCGCAGGCTGTAGGCGAAGGCCTGGATCCCGGTGCGGATCGGGTCGGCCTTGGCGATCGCCGCGCCGGCAAAAGAGGCCAGGCCCACCGGTGGCGTCACGTCGGCCATGATGCCGAAATAGAACACGAACAGGTGGGCCGCGATCAGCGGGATCAGGATGTCGTGCTGCGCGCCCAGATCGACGATGATCGGGGCCATCAGGGTCGCCACAATGATGTAGTTCGCGGTGGTCGGCAGGCCCAGGCCAAGGACCAGGCTGATCACTGCGGTCAGTACCAGCACCAGCAGCAGGTTGCCGCCGGACAGGGTATCGACCAGGTCGGTCAGCACCAGCCCGACGCCGGTCATCGCGACCGTGCCGACGATGATCCCGGCCGCGGCGGTGGCCAGGCCGATACCGATCATGTTGCGCGCGCCGGTCTCGAAGCCCTGGAACAGTTCCCAGACCCCGACCCACGCGGCTTGCAGGAGACGCCCCTGGCGCCGGAACAGGGCCACCAGCGGGCGCTGGGTCAGCACGATGAAGATCATGAATGCCACCGCCCAGAACGCCGCCAGCCCCGGCGACAGGCGTTCGACCACCAACGCCCAGACCAGCACCACCAGCGGCAGCAGGTAGTGCAGCCCGCTCAGGACCGTGGGGGCGACCCGCGGCAGCGGGCGTTCGGTATCCAGGGCCTCCGGGTCCGGCTCGCGCGCGACGATCCAGACCAGTACCAGGTAGGTGGCGAACAACAGGCCGGCGATGATCCAGGCCGCGGCATCCCCGGCGACGATCTTGATCCAGCCCAGACCCCAGTACACCGCACCCGCCAGGATAATCAGGCTGGCCACGGTCAGGGCGAAGCTGATCAGGCGCCCGCGCCAGGTCGTCACGGTGGCGCGCTGGAGGCCCTCCATGCCGTTCTTGCAGGCCTCCAGGTGGACGATGTAGATCAGCGCGATATAGGCGATCAGCGCCGGCAGGATGGCGTGCTTGAGCACCTCGACATAGGGGATGCCGACGTACTCGACCATCAGGAACGCGGCGGCGCCCATCACGGGCGGCATCAGCTGCCCGTTGACCGAGCTGGCAACCTCCACGGCCCCGGCCTTGTGCGGGGCGAAGCCGACCCGTTTCATCAGCGGAACCGTGAAGGTGCCGGTAGTGACCACGTTGGCGATCGACGAGCCGGAGACCACGCCGGTCATTCCGGAGGCCAGCACCGCCGCCTTGGCCGGGCCGCCACGCAGGTGCCCGAGCAGGGCGAAGGCGACGCGGATGAAGTAGTCACCGGCCCCGGCGCGCTCCAGCAATGCGCCGAACAGCACGAACAGGAACACGAAGCTGGTGGAGACCCCCAGCGCGATGCCGAACACCCCCTCGTTGGACAGCCATTGCTGAGCCATCGCGCGCGGGTAGCTGGCGCCGCGATGGGCGATCAGGTCCGGCATCAGCGGCCCGGCGAAGGTATAGAACAGGAAGATCGCGGCGATGATGGTCAGCGCCGGGCCGAGCACCCGGCGGGTCGCCTCGAGCAGCAGGATCAGGCCGATCCCGGCCATGATCAGGTCCAGCTCGGTGGGGGCGCCGGGACGTGCCGCCAGGGCCTCGTGGAACAGGTAGAGGTACAGGGCACTGAAGGCCGCGACCGCGGCGAACACCCAGTCCCCCAGCGGCACGCGATGCACGGGGTCGTTCCCACGCAGCAGCGGCCAGGCCACGGCGACCAGGGCGATGCCGAGCGCCAGGTAGACCTCGCCCAGGCGTTCCAGGCCGAGGAACTGCCACAGCCCCAGTGCGATCAGGGCCAGCCCACCCAGGGCATAGAGGATGCCGATGGCGTGTTGCCAGCCCTTGCCGCGGGCGGTGGCGCGGACCGCCGGGAACAGCAGATAGCCGAGGAAGATCGCGAACGCCAGGTGGATCGAGCGGGCCTCGGTCTCGGAGACGACGAAGATGTCGACCCAGTCTGCGATTGGCGAGGCGATCCAGATCTGGAACAGCGACCAGGCCACGGCGGTGAGCCAGATCAGGCTGCGGGTGGCGCGGCCCGGGTGGCGGCCGCCGGTCTCCAGTTCGGCGACCTGGCGGTCATCCGGGGCGGCTGGGTCCTGGGGTCGAGTCTCAGTCATCGATCAGTCCTGCCTCGCGGAAATAGCGCTGTGCGCCGGGGTGCATGGGGGCGGACAGGCCCTCGTCCACCATGCCCTCGCGTTCGAGACCGCTGAACGCCGGGTGCAGGCCGCGGAAGGTCTCGAAGTTGTCGAACACGGCGCGGGTCAGCTCGTAGGCAGCCGTGTTCGAGGTGCGGTCCGAGGTGACCAGGGTCGCGCCCACGCCGTAGGTGCGGATGTCCTGATCCTGCCCCGGGTAGGTATCGGCGGGGATCACGGCCGTGAGGTAATAGGGCGTCGAGCGGATCAGCTCCTCGATCGCCGGGCCCTCGATGGACACCAGGCGGGCGTCGCAGGTGGCGATGGGCTCCTGGATCGCAGCCGACGGATGCCCGACCGAGAAGACGAAGGCGTCGATCCGGTTGTCGCACAGCGCCTGCGCCTGCTCGCGCGAGGGCAGTTCGCCGACGCGGCGGAAGGTGTCGTGGTCCCAGCCGAGCTTCGCCATCAGCTCTTCCATCAGGGTGCGCTGGCCGGAGCCGGGATTGCCGATGTTCACCCGCTTGCCCGGCAGGTCGTCCAGGCCCTGGATGTCCGCATCCGGGCGGACCACCAGGGTCAGTGGCTCGGGGTGCAGGCTGAACATCGCCCGCAGGTGGTCGGCGGGCCCGAAGGCCTCGAAGCGGCCGCTGCCATGATAGGCGTGGTACTGGAGATCCGACTGGGCCACGCCGAAGTCCATGTCGCCGGAACGCACCATGTTCAGGTTGAATACCGAACCGCCCGTGCTCTCCGCGGTGCAGCGCATCCCGTGGCTGTCGCGGCGGGTGTTGAACAGCCGGCACAGGTGCTGGCCGGCCGGGTAGTACACACCGGTGACGCCGCCGGTGCCGATGTTGATGAAGCGTTGTTCCGCCTGGGCCAGGGGTGCGAGCAGCAACAGGCCGAGGGCAAGCAGCCCAACGGTCAGGTGCCGGGTGCGGCGTCTCGCGGTGCGTTGGTCGGGTCGTCCTCGCATACGGGCTCCGGGGAACAGGCGATTTCGGAAGTGTAGGGAATCGCGGGCCAATGTACACGGTCGCAGCCGGCTGCCAGGGCCACCTACGTGTAGCCCCGCCGTCGGGCAGGGCGTAGTGTAGGAGGTTCACCCCAAGAGGCCCCGTTCATGTGGCTCGAGACCCGTTGTGACTTCGAGTTCGAGATCGTCGAACCCACGCCGTTTGTGCTGATGCTGCGACCGCGCAGTGGCCCGCTGCAATGGGTCGCGCGCGAGGAATATCGCCTGGTGCCGACGGCGCCGGTGTCCGAGTTCGTCGACATCTACGGCAACCTCTGCCAGCGCCTGATCGCGCCGCCAGGGACGTTCTCCATCCATACCGCGGCGGAGGTGCAGACGGCCGAGGCCCTCGACCGGGCCCCGGGCGCACCGTTTGTCGAGGTGCAGTCCCTGCCGGATGCCGTACTGAGTTATCTCCTGCCGAGCCGATTTTGCGAATCGGATCGCTTCAACCTGATGGCGACCGAAATCACTGCCGGCCAGTGGCTGGGTTACGACCAGGTGGCGGCCATCGAGCAGTGGCTGCGCGAGCGCATCGAATATCTCCCGGGGACCAGCGATATCCCGATCTCGGCCGCGGAGGTGAATCAGCGCGGGAGCGGGGTGTGTCGCGACCTGGCGCATCTCGGGATTGCACTGTGCCGCAGTCTCAGTATCCCGGCGCGCATGGTGGTCGGGTACCTGCACGGCCTGCAGCCGATGGACATGCATGCCTGGTTCGAGGCCTTCGTCGGGGGGCGCTGGTACACCTTTGATGCGACCCAGGCCGAGTTGCGGGGTGGCTACGTGGTCGTAGGCTATGGCCGTGATGCGGCCGATGTGGCGGTCTACAACCAGTTCGGCCTGCCGGTATACCCGACCCGCCACGACGTCGACGTCCGTCGAATCGAAGGGCCGAACTAAGGCGTTGGAGCAAGCGCACGCGGCCCGTTTTCCGGATGAGCGGAAGGGGTTTGTGCCTCTGGTCTTCCCGGGGTGCGGCCGGGCATCAAAGTGCCTGATCGGACTTGCGAAACACCGGTCTTGGAAGGGGGCTCGGTGGTCCGCAGCGGCCGTGTCGGGAGACGCCCGGCCTGAAAAGAAGGGCCGGATGGCGTATGATTGGCGGCCTTTTTGCGGCAGCGCCCCAAGTAGCTGGCGCGCCGAAATCCGCTGAATCCAACGCTTTGAACGGGAGACCCGAATGTTTTCGATCGACATGAGTATCCACGGCTACGATGACGACCTCTGGAATGCCATCCGCGACGAGTCGCAGCGTCAGGAAGAGCACATCGAGCTGATCGCGTCGGAAAACTACACCAGCCCGCGCGTGATGGAAGCGCAGGGTTCGGTGCTGACCAACAAGTACGCCGAGGGCTACCCGGGCAAGCGCTACTATGGCGGTTGCGAGCACGTCGACGTGGTTGAGCAGCTGGCCATCGATCGCCTGAAGCAGCTCTACGGCGCCGACTACGCCAACGTGCAGCCGCATTCCGGCTCCCAGGCCAACGCCGCGGTGTACATGGCCCTGCTGCAGCCGCATGACACCGTCCTGGGCATGAGCCTGGACGCCGGTGGCCACCTGACCCACGGTGCCAAGCCGAACTTCTCCGGCAAGATCTACAACGCGGTGCAGTACGGCATCACCGACGAGGGCCTGATCGACTACGACGAGGTCCAGCGCCTGGCCACCGAGAACCAGCCGAAGATGATCGTCGCCGGCTTCTCCGCCTATTCGCGCGTGGTCGACTGGAAGCGCTTCCGCGAGATCGCGGATAGCGTCGGTGCCTACCTGATGGTCGACATGGCCCACGTCTCCGGCCTGATCGCTGCCGGCGAGTACCCCAACCCGATCGACCACGCCCATGTGGTCACCTCCACCACGCACAAGTCCCTGCGCGGGCCGCGTGGCGGCTTCATCATCTCCAAGGGGCAGCCGGAACTGAACAAGAAGTTCCAGTCGCTGATCTTCCCGGGCACCCAGGGTGGTCCGCTGATGCACGTGATCGCCGGCAAGGCGGTAGCGTTCAAGGAGGCCCTGGAGCCGGAGTTCAAGACCTACCAGAAGCAGGTGATCGCCAACGCCCGCGCGATGGCCGAGGTGCTGGTGGAGCGTGGCTTCGATATCGTCTCCGGCGGTACCGACAACCACCTGTTCCTGCTGAGCCTGGTCGCCAAGGGCATGACCGGCAAGGCTGCGGATGCCGCGCTGGGCCGCGCCAACATTACGGTCAACAAGAACGCCGTTCCGAACGATCCGCAGTCCCCGTTCGTGACCTCCGGCATTCGCATCGGCACCGCCGCGCTGACCACTCGCGGCTTCACCGAGTCCGAGTCCCGCGAGCTGGCCGGCTGGATCGCCGACGTGCTGGATGATCACGAGAACGAGCAGGTGATCGACGCGACCCGCGAGAAGGTCCTCGAGATCTGCCGTCGCTTCCCGGTGTACGGGCACGGCGAATAACCACCGCCAGTTGGCCGGCTGACGGGGCCCGGGATGCGCTGTCCGTCCTGTCATGATCAGGACACCCGCGTGGTCGATTCGCGGGTGGCCGGCCCGGAGCAGGAACAGATCCGGCGCCGGCGGCAGTGCCGTGCCTGTGGTGCGCGCTTTACCACCTTCGAGCGGGCGGAGTTCAGCCTGCCGCGGGTGGTCAAGCGTTCCGGTGAACGGGTCGCCTTCGACGAGGAAAAGCTGCGCAGCGGTCTGCGCCGGGCACTGCACAAGCGCCCGGTGAAGACCGATGATGTCGAGCGCGTGATCGACGACATCAAGCGCCAGCTTTCGGCCGTCACGGCCCCCGAGGTGAAGTCCGACCGCATCGGCGAAATGGTGCTGGCAGCCTTGCACGGGCTGGACCATGTGGCCTATATCCGTTTTGCCTCTATCTATCTCAGCTTCGCCAGTGTGCAGTCCTTCCGTGAGGCAATCGAACGGCTGGAGGATGACCTCAGCCCGGAGATGCGCCGTTCGCAGATGCGCCTGATCGACGAGGAGGCGACCGGAAACGCCCCGGAATCCGCGGCGGACGGGCGGGCCACCCCGGAGACGGACGGCGGCTCGCAGGAGGGGATGTAATGGAAGCGCCGACGACCGAGCAGGTCATTGCCGACCGCCGGCACATGGCGCGCGCCCTGAAACTGGCGGATTACGGCCGCTTCACCGCGGATCCGAATCCGCGGGTGGGCTGCGTTATCGTGCGCGACGGCCGGGAGGTAGGCGCGGGCCTGCACTGGAAGGCCGGCGAGGTGCATGCCGAGGTGAACGCGCTGCAAGCGGCCGGTGAGGCCGTGCAAGGCGCGACCGCCTACGTGACCCTGGAGCCCTGCAGTCATCAGGGCCGCACCCCGCCGTGTACCGATGCGTTGATCCGGGCGGGCGTCGCGCGGGTCGTGATCGCGATGCTGGATCCGAACCCACAGGTATGCGGGGGCGGGATCGATGCCTTGCAGGCGGCCGGTATCCGGGTCGACAGCGGCGTGCTGGAGGCCGAGGCACGGGCGCTGAACCCCGGCTTCGTGCAGCGCATGGAGCAGGGGCGCCCCTGGGTGCGGGTCAAGCTGGCCGCGAGCCTGGACGGGCGGACGGCCATGGCCTCCGGCGAGTCGCAGTGGATTACCGGCGAGGCGGCGCGGCGCGACGTGCAACTGTGGCGGGCGCGGGCCGGGGCGATCGTCACCGGCAGTGGCACCGTGGTCGGCGATGACCCGCGCCTGAATGTGCGCATGAAGCCGTTTGATCTGGCTGCCCACGCCGGCTTCCCGGATGACTCGCGGTATCACGATCTGCCGACCCGGCAGCCACTGCGCGTCATTCTCGATGCGCGCCTGCGCACGCCCCCGGGCTCGCAGATCCTGCGTGACGGGCCGGTCTGGATCCTCACCAGTCCCGATGTGGTGGGCTCGCCTGCGGCGGATGCCCTGCGCGGCAAGGGTGCCGAGGTGCGGGCCGTGCCGCTGGCGGAGGAATCTGCCGAGGGCGGGCTTGATCTGGGTGCGGTGCTTACGGAGCTGGGACGGGCAGAGGTCAACGAGCTCCACGTGGAATCCGGACCCGGCCTGGCCGGTGCGCTCGCCCGCGGTGGCTGGGTCGACGAGTGGCTGATCTACCAGGCGCCGTTGTTGATGGGCTCCAGCGCCCGTCCCCTGGTGGAGTGGCCACTGGCCCGCATGGCCGAACGCGCCGAACTCGAAGTCGTCGACACCCGCTGGGTCGGCGATACCCTGCGCCTGCTTGCCCGTCCGCGTTCCTAAGGGCTTGTTTGCATCACGAAGCGCACGACGACAGGAAGAGCGGGCAGGGCAAGTCGCAAGAGCGATCGACAGGAAGACGGGGAGGATGACGGAGCTCGAGGCGCGGCAATCCAACGCCTCGGCGCTGGATAAACCATAGGGCCCCTGTTCGGCTTCGTTCTAAGCGCCTTCCGATCTGCAATCGCCATTGACCTGCTTCGTGGCTTCGTGGGCTTCGTGATGGCCCTTGAAGGACTTGCGAGGACCGGCGTTGCCACTATAAACGCCCGGGTCGTGGTGCGAATTCATTAGCGTTTCCCTATGATGGGGCGCCTGTGGCCCGGCATTGTGCTCCGGACCCGACCGAACGAGTGGACATCCATGTTTACCGGAATCATCGAGACCCTTGGCAGCCTGGAGCGCCTCACCCCCAGCGGGGGCGATGTGCGCTTGCACGTCAATGCGACCGGGATGGACCTGTCGGATACCCGCCTGGGGGATTCGATCGCGGTCAATGGGGTCTGCCTGACGGTGACCGATCTGCCGGGCAATGGCTTTGCCGCCGATGTCTCGCGGGAGTCGCTGGATGTCACCACGCTGGGCCATCTCGGTCAGGGGGATCGGGTGAATCTCGAACGCGCGCTGGCGCTGGGTGATCGCCTGGGCGGGCACATGGTGTCCGGGCATGTCGACGGTGTAGGCGAAGTCGTGGCGATGGAGCCCGATGCGCGTTCCACCCGCGTGCGTTTTCGCGCGCCGGCCCCGCTGGCCCGCTACATCGCGGCCAAGGGCTCGATCACCATCGACGGCACCAGCCTGACGGTGAACCGGGTGGACGGCGCCGAGTTCGAGGTGAACATCATCCCGCACACCTGGTCACTGACCCGGTTTGCCGTGTACGCAGTGGGCACGCCGGTCAACCTGGAGGTGGACCTGATCGCCCGCTATCTGGAACGCCTGATGCTGGGCGATCGAGCGGCCGAGCCGGGTACCCAGGCGGGCGATTTGTCCGAGGCCTGGCTGGCCGAGCAGGGCTTTCCCAATCACTCCGGTTCGCGCGACTAACTGCGCGGCCGAAAGCAGGAATCTATGGAATTTTCCAATACCGAAACCATCCTGGAAGAGCTTCAGGCCGGACGCATGGTGGTCATCGTCGATGACGAGGATCGCGAGAACGAAGGCGATCTGCTGATGCTCGCCTCGCACGCGCGCCCGGAAGACATCAACTTCATGGCCAAGTACGGCCGGGGGCTGATCTGCCTGACGCTGACCCGCGAGCGCTGCAAGCAGCTGGCGCTGCCGTTGATGGTGACCGACACCAACGACGTGCACGGCACCAACTTCACGCTGTCGATCGAGGCGGCCGAGGGTGTGACTACCGGCATCTCCGCCTACGATCGCGCGCACACCATCCGCACCGCCGTGGCGCCCAATGCGACGCCCGAGGACATCGTCCAGCCGGGCCACGTGTTCCCGCTGATGGCGCAGCCGGGCGGGGTGATCGTGCGGGCCGGGCATACCGAAGCCGGCTGTGATCTCGCGCGCCTGGCCGGGGCCGAGCCGGCCGCGGTGATCGTCGAGATCCTGAACGAGGACGGCAGCATGGCGCGGCGTTCGGATCTCGAACGCTTCTGCGCCGAGCATGACCTGAAGATGGGCACCATCGAGGATTTGATCCGCTACCGCATCGAGAACGAGAAGACGGTCCGGCGGGTGTCCGAGCGTCCGTTCCCGACCGAGCATGGCCAGTTTCGCCTGCTGGCGTTCGAGGACGAAGTGGACCACGAACTGCATTTTGCCCTGGTGCGTGGCGAGCCGAAGCCGGACCAGGACACCCTGGTGCGCGTGCATCTGGAGAGCACGTTGTGCGATACCCTCGGCTATGCCGGTCCGGATCGTGGCTGGCCGCTGGATGATGCCCTGCGCCGGATCGACGAGGCGGGTGCGGGTGTGGTGGTGGTGCTGCGCAAGCACGAGAGTGGCAACGCCCTGGCCCAGCGGCTGGAGAATATCGGTCAGCCCGCGCCGGAGGAACGCAGCGGGCGCGAGAACTCCGCCGAATGGCGCATGTACGGGATCGGCGCACAGATTCTTGCCGACTGCGGCGTCGGGCGCATGAAGCTGATGTCCGCGCCGAAGCGCTTCCACGGCCTCGGGGGCTTCGGCCTGGAGGTGGTGGACTACGTCCACGAGTAGACCGACGGCGGTGCTACACTAGCGCCATTCGAAAACGGGGCCCGCGGGTCCTTCACCAGCCCAACCGGAAGTTCATCATGTCCGAGATCAAGACCCTGGAAGGCGTATTCACCGACGCCGCCGACCATCGCTATGGCCTGCTGCTGGCGCGCTTCAACAGCCTGATCGTCGAACGCCTGCTGGAAGGGGCCGTGGATACCCTGAAGCGTCACGGGGTGCAGGAGACGAACCTGACCATCGCCCGTGTGCCGGGTGCCTATGAGCTGCCGCTGGCGGCGCAGGCCATGGCGCGTTCCGGGCAGTACGATGGCGTGATCGCCCTGGGTTGCGTGATCCGTGGTTCGACGCCGCATTTCGATTACGTCGCGGGCGAGGCGGCCAAGGGCCTGGCGCAGGTGCAGATGGCGGAGGACCTGCCGATCAGCTTCGGTGTGCTGACCACCGACTCCATCGAGCAGGCGATCGAGCGCGCCGGCACCAAGGCCGGCAACAAGGGCGCCGATGCCGCCATGGGCGCGATCGAGATGGTCAGCCTGATGCGCCAGCTGCGCGGCTGATTCCGCACTGCCTACCCAGTGTTATCCGTCCACCCGAACAGGCTTGTCGTGACTGAACCCTCTGATCCCCGCCCCGAAGGTAGTGCCCCGCGCAAGGATGCCGATGCCGGCAAGTCCGCTCGGGCCCGGCGCCCGCGCAGCACGCCCGAGCAGCGGGCACGGCATGCGCGTTCCTTCGCGCGCCGGCGCGCGATGCAGGCGCTTTATTCCTGGCAGATCACGGGCGCCCACCCGAAGGACATCCTGGCCGAGTTCCGCGACGACGAGGAACACGCCAAGGCGGATGCCGAGTACTTCCGCGAACTCCTGATCGGCGTGACCGCTGACCGCGAGGCCCTGGATGCCCGCATGGAGCCGTACCTCGGCCGCCCGCTGGATCAGCTCGATCCGGTGGAGCACGCCCTGCTGTGGTTGGGCCAATGGGAGTTGGCCGAACGCATGGAGGTGCCCTACCGCGTAGTGATCAACGAGGCCGTCGATCTGGCCAAGCGCTATGGTGCCGAGCAGTCGCATCGCTACATCAACGGCGTGCTGGACCGGCTCTCCGCCGACCTGCGCGGCCCCGAGCGCTCCACCCCGCGCTGACCCCGGGCGGGTCAGCACTACGGCCATGGCCGGCCCCGATTCCGAATTCGATCTGATCCAGCGTTATTTCGGCACGCCGAGCGCAGGCGCGGTTGCCGATGGCGTGCGTCTGGGCATCGGAGACGATGCCGCCCTGCTGGCCGTGCGTAGTGGCCACGAGCTGGCCGTGACCGTCGACACGCTGGTCGAGGGCACCCACTTCTTTCCTGATCACCCGCCGGCCAGCGTGGGCCACAAGGCCCTGGCCTCCAATCTCAGTGACCTGGCCGCGATGGGGGCCGAGCCGTTGGGCGCGGTGCTGTCGCTGACCCTGCCGCGTGTGGATCATGACTGGCTGGCGGGCTTCAGCCACGGCTTTCTGACCCTGGCCGAGGAGGTCGGGATCCCGCTGGTGGGCGGGGATACCAACCGGGGTCCGCTGGCGATCAGCGTGACGGTCCTGGGCGAGGTGCCCGTCGGCCAGGCCCTGCGCCGCGACGGTGCACGGCCTGGCGATCGCCTGGTGGTTTCCGGTGCGCTGGGCGGAGCGGCCTGCGGTTTGGCCCACGAGACGCAGCGGCGTGCAGAGGGGAGTCCCGTAGACGCCTCGAGCCCCGCCTGCGCCCGGCTGTTCTGGCCCGCGGCGCGTCTGAGTCTGGGCCGTGGTCTGCGCAACCGCGCACGGGCCGCCATCGATATCTCCGACGGCCTGCTGGCGGACCTGGGCCATCTGTGTGCCGCCTCGGGTTGCGGTGCGCGAGTCGACTGGCCCAGCGTCCCGCGCGACCCGCTGCTGGCGGAGGTGTCCGAGCAGCAGGCTCGCGCCTGCGCACTGAGTGGTGGCGAGGACTACGAGCTGCTGTTCGCCCTCCCGCCGGGGGAGTCGCTGGACCTGCTCGCGTTCAGCGTGGACGTCCCGCTGACTGTGATCGGCGAGTGCACTGAGGGTGCGGGTGTGGTGGTGGAGGACGCAAACGGGCAACGGCTGGACGTGGCGCGGGCGGGCCACGATCATTTCGCGCACACGGATAAAGAATAGGGACAGGGGAGCCATGTCGGAGCAGAAGATCCGTAATCCGAAGATGCCATCGGTGAAGACCGTGTTCGGCGATCCCATTCACCTGTTGGCGTTCGGCTTCGGCAGTGGCCTGTCGCGCTGGGCACCGGGCACCACCGGCTCGCTGGGTGCACTGGTGCTGTACTTCGCGATCATGAATTTCCCGGAGTGGGCCTACCTTGCGATCACCGTGGTCGTGGTGATGGCCGGCTTCCACATCTGTGGCGAAAGTGCGCGCAAGCTGGGAGTGCACGATCATCCCGGCATCGTCTGGGACGAATGGGCCGGCATGCTCATCACGCTGGCGTTTGCCCCGGCGGGGCTGATGTGGGTGGTCGTCGGCTTCCTGCTGTTCCGGGTGTTCGACATCCTCAAGCCCTGGCCGGCGAACTACTTTGATGAAAAGTGGCACGACGGCCACGGGATCATGATGGACGACGTGGTGGCGGGCCTGTACGCCGGCTTCGCGCTGGTGATCCTGGGTGGGCTGTTCCAACAGCTGGTGGTCGAGGCTTAGGGAGACGCTGAACCGTGTTTCCCTGGACGTGATGGACTTGGCAGAGTCACATGCTGCCGGGAACCATGGGCACGCGCGGCCGCCTCAGGGGCAGGCAACAACGCAAGGAGTGAATGGCATGCAGTCCCTCTTTCGTTCCCTGACGCAGGTTGCGGTCATGGGCGCCGTTCTGGCGTTCGGTGGCGCGCAGGCTCAGCCGTCGGGCGGGCCGCCGCCCGGGTCTCCGGGCGCCAGTGGCGACACGCCCGCGGCGGGCAATTGGCCGCCCGGGCATGGTGGGACCCCGCCGGGGCAGCGGCGCGGCGACTCGCGCCCCGATCAGCGCCTGGATCTCCCGCGGGCGCCCGGTTCATCCTCGGCGCCGACTCCTGACGATCCGCCGCTGCCGGACCCGTCCGACCCTCCGAAACTGCCGACGCCACCGGCACCGAACCTGCCAGGGCTTTGATCAGGCTCTAATCCGCACTTCCCTAGCGCGGGCGCCACGCGGCGGGTGAGGCGGGAGCCATCAGGAGGGCATAGGCAGCCGTTGCCACTATGACGCCCAGCAGAGGAGGTACCACGGGTGCGTAGTACGCCGCGGCGGATCCTGCCGCGTACGCCAGCAGACCGGGCCAGTGGAAGCCGGGTAGGCGAGCCTTGTCCAGGCGGGGGTATTGCCCGCGATGGCGCAGCCAGAAGTCGGCGACGATCACGCCGCCGAGCGGCGGGATGAAGGTCCCCAGCAGGATCAGGAACGGCACCAGATAGTCACGCATCCCGGCGACCGCGAGGGCCGTGCCGATCGCGGCCCCGAGCACGGTGACCAGCCGCCGGCGCTGGGTGCGCAGCAGATTGCAGCCGGCCACGCCGAAGTTGTAGATGGTGTTGTCCTGGGTGCTCCAGATGTTCAGCAGGAGCATCAGTACCGTGATCGTCACGAAACCCTGGGCCAGCATGACGTGGACGATGTCGGCCTCGTGGTAGATCAGGGCACCGAGCGCGCCGGTCAGGACCATTAGTCCGTTTCCCAGCACGAAGGCCGCCAGGGTCGCGATGACCGCAATGCGCGGGGTGCGGGCGAAGCGGGTCCAGTTGGTGGCGAGGGTTGCACCGCCAACAAAGGTGCCGATCACGATGGTGAGGGCGGCGTGGAAATCCATCTCCGTGCGCGGGTCCTGACCAAGCAGGCCCCCGGGGCCGCCGGCGTCGCCGATCCCGATGAATAGCGTGAACAGGATGAACAGGAGCATGACCGGTACCGCGACGCGGGAGAGCCAGTCGAGACCGCGATAGCCGATCATCGCGGTGATGCAGAAGGCGAACCCGAACAGCACCATCAGCCCGACTTCCATTGGTTCCGGCAGTGCGGTGGTCTCGACCAGGATGATCGCGACGGTGGCCGTGCCCCAGGCGTACCAGCCGATCTGGGTGAACGCGAGGATGACGTCGGAGAGTTTGCTGCCCCATTCCCCGAAGCAGAAACGCCCCATCAGGACCGTGTGCAGTCCGCTCTTGCAGCCGATGTAGGCGAGCGTGGCCGCGTAGGTCCCCAGTAGCAGGTTGCCCAGTGCGATCACCAGCATCAGCTCGCCGAAGCTGAAGGCCAGGCCCAGCGACCCGCCGGCCCACAGGGTCGAGGTGAAGAAGGTGAACCCGAACAGCACCACGGCCATGGACCAGAAGCCCTTGCGGGCATGGTCCGGTACTTCGCTCAGGGGGTGGTCGTTGTGATTCACGCGCACGGCCGGTCGGAAGACCGCACGAGTGTACCGGCCACAGGGTTACCGTGCCGCGTGTCCGAGCTCGCGCATCTTCTTCAGCCAGCGTTCGCGGGCGGCGGCATCACCGCCGTTCTGCCCGATCAGGGTGTGGCGGATCGGGCCGAAGCCGCAGAAGCGGAAGATGTTGCGTTCCAGGCTCTTGAGGCTGTGGGCCCCATAGAACCAGCGGTAGGCCAGCGCCGGCATGCCCATGGTGACCACGATGCGTACCGAACGGCCCTTGAGGCGCGTGTGGCGCAGGCGGTTCATGTCGCCATCGCCGACGAATGCCGGGCGCAGGGTCTGTTCGAGGAAGCCCTTGACCAGGGCCGGCATATCGCCCAGCCAGAGGGGATAGATCAGGACGATGTGGTGGGCGACCTCGATCAGTTCCTGCGCCTCGAGGATCGCGGGCGGAACGGTCTCGTCGACAAACTCGGCCTGGTTCTTCAGCAATGGAAAGTCGCGGTGGGCAATCGTCAGGGTGTCCACCGCGACGCCGGCCTTCTCGGCCCCTTCGCGGTAGGCATCGGCCAGCGCGTGGTCAAGGTGGCCTTCGGCCGGGTCGGGGTGGCCCTGAAGGATAAGGATGCGCGTCATGCAGCTGTCCTCGTGGCGGGAAGACTTCTCTTCAAGCCTAGCCCGGATATTTCATGAATTGCACGCGCCCTCACTTGTCTCTTGGCCGCACAGGGAATTTCCCTCAGTCGGCCGTATCGCCCATACGCCACTCCTTCGGAAAATCCCCTGTGCGGCCAATATCCTGCGCGATCATCACGCGAATTCATGAAACATCCGGGCTAGATTAGATGACGGGGCTTGTTGTCACGCAATGGTTTTCTGCCGGGCGGGTCTCGCCTATGATTAGGGTGCGAGTTGCAGCGCATTGCGGCTTCAGCACACGGAGGCGAGATGGCATTCGATCCGGTTGTACTGTTCTTCCTGCTGGGCGCCATTGCGGGCCTCGCCAAGTCGGATCTGAAGATCCCGATGGCGATCTACGAGGCGCTTTCGATCTATCTGTTGCTGGCGATTGGCCTGATGGGCGGGGTCAAGCTGGCCGAGAGCGAGCTGTTGCCCTTGCTGCTGCCGGGGTTGGCGGTGCTGGCGGTAGGTTCGTTGATCCCGCTGATCGCGTTCCCGGTTCTGCGCTGGGTGGGGCGCATGCCGCGGGCGGACTCGGCCTCGATCGCGGCGCACTATGGCTCGGTCTCGGTGGTGACCTTCTCGGTCGCCGTGGCCCTGCTGGCTTCGCGCGGGATCGATTACGAAGGTCACATGGTGGTCTTCCTGGTGCTGCTGGAGATGCCGGCCCTGATCATCGGCATTCTGCTGGCGCGCATGGGCAGCAAGGGCCCGACGCGCTGGGGCAAGACCATGCACGAGGTGTTTTTCGGCAAGAGTATCTTCCTGCTGGCCGGCGGCCTGGTGATCGGTTTCATCGCGGGTCCCGTGCACATCGAGCCGCTGGAGCCGATGTTCTTCGACCTGTTCAAGGGCGTGCTGGCGCTGTTCCTGCTGGAGATGGGGCTGGTCGCCTCCAGTCGCATCGCCGACGTGCGCCAGTACGGCTTCTTCCTTGTGACCTTCGCGATCGTGATGCCGATCGTCTCGGCCGTGCTGGGTACGCTGCTGGGGTATGCGCTGGGCATGTCGATGGGCGGTACGCTGTTGCTGGCGACCCTCTATGCGAGTGCCTCCTACATCGCCGCACCGGCGGCCATGCGTATCGCGGTGCCCCAGGCCAATCCGGCGCTTTCGATTGGCGCGTCGCTTGGGGTCACGTTCCCGTTCAATATCTTCCTGGGTGTGCCGCTCTATTTCTGGATGGCCCAGACCCTTTATTCGCTGGGAGGCTAGCGCGATGGAATCCGATGACATGCATCTGCTGACGGTGGTGGCCGAGGCGATCCTGGAGGAGATGCTGATCGACGAGGTGCGCGGCATGGGTGCGGCCGGCTACACGGTGACTGACGCGCGCGGCTGGGGCCGGCATGGCAAGCGTCGGGGCAACTGGCGCCAGGGTGGCAATATCAAGGTCGAGGTGGTGGCTTCGGCCGAGTTGTGCGATCGCATCGCAGCCCGGTTCAAGGAACAGTACGAGGCGGACTATGGTTTGTTGATGTTCACCGTCCCGGTGGCGTTGAAGAATTAGGGACGCACCGGGTCCGGGGAATCGAGTTTCCATGGAGTGAAGTGTTTCGCGGAATTTCCGGGAACTCGACTGTCACCCTTGGGGGGCGCGGGGTCTGGCTGCTATCAAGGGGGCCTGAATGAACGGCGTTACAGCCCGCAGGAGGCTCCCAATGACGAGATTTCGTAGCACGGCCCTGGCCATCGCGCTGGGTACACTGTTTGCCGCCGGTTCGGCATACGCGCAGGCCCCGCAACATGGGGACCCACAGGGCGGAATGGGCCAGGGTATGCCGCCCGCCGAACAGGGTGCCCCGCCGGCCGGTGGTCAGCAGGTCCCGGGCCAGGGCGGCATGCCGCGCGGCCAGGGTCAGGAGCGTGGGCAGGGCATGCCTCAGGGGCAGCCGCCGGAGCAGCCCGGCCAGCGCAGGCAGGGGCAACAAGCTCCCGGGCAGATGGAGCGCGGTGGCCAGCCGGCACCGGGGCAAAGCGGAGCGCCGACTCCGCCCCAGGGACAGGGTCAACCTCAAGGGCAGGGGCAGCCCCAGGATGCGCCCCCGCTGGGACAGCAGCGCCAGCCCCGGGGCGAGGATGCACCGCCGCTGGGCGAGGGAACACCGACGCGACCGGGTACCGGAACCCAGCCAGCCGATCCGGCAGACCCCGCCCAGCCAGCCGACCCTTCGGCAACGGATAACCTTCCGCCCCTCGATTGATCCGACTCTCGCGGCCGCCGCTGGCCTGCCGCGCGGGCGGGCTGGTCAGGTCCGGGCGAGGATGCGGTAGGGCCCGGGATGGCCGTCTTTTCCCGACTCGATCAGCGCAATCGTGTCCGCCAGCCAGCGCAGGGGCGGTTCGATGCGTTCGGTGTCAGGCGGCGCGGCGTGGCGTCGCAGGGACACGTGGGGTCGGAAGGGACGCGGCGGACCGAGATCGATACCGCAGTCGTTGCACAGGGCATGTGCCTGCTCGGCGAGGTCGGCCAGTGCGGCGGGCGGCGCGGCGGGACCGGCCCAGGTGATGCGCGGCCCGGTGAAGTGACCCAGATGGTCCAGCGTCAGGTCGATCGGCGCGCAGGCGAGTTCCGTGATGCGCCCGGCCAGACAGTCGGCCTGTCCGACCGGGATCGTTCCGGCGAAGGCCAGCGTCAGGTGCAGGTGATCGCGCGGGACCGGTCGGCCGGGGCCGTCGAGTGCCTGGCCGAGGCGGGCTAGTGTGGCGCGTGTGGGGTCGTCGGGCCACAGGGCCAGAAAGACCCGCCGGGCTGCGGGGGATGCGGCCACCGATTCAGCCGCGCGGGCGGGGGAGATTCTCACGCTGACGGCGTTCCCACAGGGTCTTGCGGCTGATGCCGAGGGCCCGGGCCAGCTCGGTCTCGGTCATGCTGCCCTGGTTTTCCTGCACGAAGTTCCGGAAATACTCGTTCAGGCTCGAGCCCTTGCCCTTGCGGGTCGGAAACGCGGGGTTGGGGATCTCGTCGTCCCGGGCCGGAGTGCCCGTCGAGAGTCCCATGTGGTCCGCTTCGATGCAGCCATCCGGGCTCAGTACCCACCCGCGTTCCAGGGCATTCGCCAGCTCGCGCACGTTGCCGGGCCAGTCTTGCGACTCCAGTGCCTGGCGTGCCGCGTGTGACAGTTGTGGCACTGGCCCCGAACCGGCCAGTGCCTCGAGGAAATGCCGTGCCAGGGGGATGATGTCCTCGCGCCTTTCGCGCAGGGGCGGGATGGACAATTCCAGGACCCGCAGGCGGTAGTAGAGATCGGCACGAAAGGCCTGTTCCTCGATCATGGCCTCGAGGTCGCGGTGGGTGGCCGCCAGCAGGCGTACATCCACCTTCAGGTTCTCGTTGGACCCGACCGGGCGGAGCTCGCCATCCTGGAGGACCCGTAGCAGGCGGGCCTGGGCCGCGGGTGCCAGTTCGCCGATCTCGTCCAGAAACAGCGTGCCGCCGTGCGCGCTCTGGATCAGGCCGGTGCGCGCCTTGACCGCACCGGTGTAGGCACCCTGGGCATGACCGAACAGCTCGGCCTCGACCAGACCCTCGGGGATGGTGGCGCAATTGACCGCGACGAACGGGCCGCTGGCGCGCGGGCTCAGCTCGTGCAGGGCGCGCGCGGCGAGCTCCTTGCCGGTACCGGACTCGCCGCGCAGCAATACCGTGGAGTGGGTCATGGCCACACGCCGGATCTGATCACGCAATTGCTGCATGGCCTGGCTCTCGCCGATGAGGCCCAGTCCGGGGCGCGGAGCGGAATCGGTTCCCTCGTCGTCGGGTTCGGTGTTGGGGCGGTCGCGCTCGGCGCGCTCGCGCAGGGCGGCGCGCAGGGTCAGCAGCAGGGCGTCGTGGTCGAAAGGCTTGGCGATGTAGTCGGCGGCGCCTTCCTTCATCGCGTTGACCGCGGAGGGCACCGACGCATAGCTGGTCATGATGACCGTGGGCGTGCGGGTGAACTCCGGCAGCAGCTCGATGCCCTCGCCATCCGGCAGGCGCAGATCCACCAGTTGCAGATCGTAGGGATCGGCGGCTGCGAGCGCCCGCGCCTCGGCCAGGTTTTCGGCCACGCCGACCTCGAAGCCGTGATGCTCCAGGAACCGCCGCACGGCGCGGCGGATCGGGGCTTCGTCGTCAACGAGCAGGATGCGGGTCATGAGTCGTCGCGTGGCAGAGTCAGCAGGAATCGAGCACCGCCCTCGGGGCGGTTGGCGGCCATCAGGGTACCACCGTGGTCGCGCACGATGCTGTAGGCCACTGGCAGCCCCAGGCCGGTGCCCTGGCCGGCCGGCTTGGTGGTGAAGAACGGCTCGAACAGCCGTTCCAGGCTGGATGCGTCGATTCCGGGGCCGGCGTCGTCGATGGTGACCTGAACATGCCGTCCATGGACTCGGGCCGCGATGGCGACGGTGGCGTCTTCGGGCGAGGCCTGCTCGGCGTTGGTCAGCAGGTTGATGAACACCTGCAACAACGTGGCATGCGAGCCGCGGACGTGCAGCCCCGCGAGACCCGAGGTCGTGAATTGCAGGTCGTTGCGCCCGGCCAGGCGCATCAGGCGGATGGCCTCGGCCACGAGCTCGTCCAGTGCGATGGTCTCGAAGTGTCCGGCCGATGGGCCTTCGTCGGCGTGGGCGAAGGTGATCAGCGACTGGACGATGGCGTTGATGCGCCGTGTCTGGGCGAGGATGTCGTCGGCGATGCCGTGGATCTCCTGCGGATCGTCCTCGAGGGGCAGGGTCTGCGCCAGCGAGGCGATACCGGTCAGTGGATTGCCGATCTCGTGCGCGACCCCGGCGGCAAAGCGGCCGATGGAGGCCAGGCGATCGCCGTGGGCGATCTCGGACTCGAGCTGGGCGCGTTCGGTCACGTCCTCGATCAGGACCACGCGGCCTTCCACCTGACCCTGGGCATCCTGCAGTTCGGAGCGGTGCAGGTTCAGGCGGCGGTTGCCGTTGGGCAGATCCACGTTCAGCTTGTACCACTGGCGGTCCGGGCTCTCCAGGAAGGCGGTCAGCAGGCCGCTCCAGGGGCTGTCGAGCTGACCGATGTTCTGGCCCACGGCGTCTTCCGTGGCGACCTGCGTGAGCTGCGCCAGGGCCTGGTTCCAGCCGGTGATCTCGCCGGTATTGGTGAGGCTGGCTACCCCCAGCGGGAGCTCGTGCAGGATCTGGCGATGAAAGCGGCGCAGGGCGTCCAGCTCGGCCGCCAGGCCGGACAGCGGCAAGGGGCGGGTCTCCAGCTGTTCCTCGATCCGCCGCAGGCTTTCGCTCAGGGTGTGGCGCCCGGCGGCATCCAGGCGCAGGTGCTGGTCGACGATCATGCGCGCCAGTACCGGCCCCAGCAGGCCGGAGAGATTGCGCTCGATCCGTTCGCGGAGGTGGCGCAGATCGCCGCGTGAACGCGTATGGCGGGGCAGGCCGAGATCATCCAGGGCGCGCTGGACCTCGTGGCGCGCCGTGCCCGGGCCCAGGGTGGCCGCAAGTGCAGTCTCCATCTCGGTGACGTCGCCCGCCAGTGGCAGGCCCGCTCCGGTGGCGGTGGATTCGTTGGGGCAGCAGGCCCGGCCGGCCTCGGCCTCCTCGGGGTTCGGCCGGGTCAGCAGCGAGCCGACGACGAACAGGACCGCGTTGACGCCCAGGCTTAGCATTAGCGCGAAGGTCCACGGGTCCAGCATCTCCGCGCGCAAGAGGCGTTGTGGGTCGGGCAGGGCCGTCGCGATCCCGGCATCCGACAGCAATGGCATGACGAGGGTGAACGCCCAGCCGGCAATCCCGGCCCCCAGGCCCAAGAGAAATCCCACCCGGGTCGCCTGTTTCCACAGCATCAGGCCGATCAGGCCCGGCAGAAGTTGCGCCACCGCGGCAAACGAGATCAGACCCAGCTGCGCCAGGCCCTCGACGACCTGCAGCAGGCCGTAGAAGGCATAGCCGAGCCCGATGATGAACACGATCCAGATGCGCCGCCCCCAAAGCAGGCGGGTGTAGAGGTTGGCGCTGCGCTCCTCTTCGTGCAGTCGGGTCAGTGGCGAGAGGTAGTTGGTGCCCATATGGGCGAGCGCCAGGGTGGTCACGATCATCATCGCACTGGCAGCGGACAACCCACCGATGAAGACCAGCAGGGCGAGGCTGGGCGACTCCAGCAGCCCGGCGATGCCGATGGCGTAATAGTTGGGCGAGATGCCCAGCCCGGCCGCCTCCCCGGCCCAGTAGAGTACCGGCATCGGCAGGTTCAGCAGCAGCAGGAATGCGGGGAAGGCCCAGGCCGCGGTGTTCAGTGCTTGCGGGTTGATGTTCTCGGTGAACAGCATGTGGAACTGGCGTGGCAGCAGGAAGGCGGCCGCGAAGGCCAGGATCATCATCGCGAACCAGCCGCCCTGGCGCACCGGCTCGTACAGCGCATCGACCGCTTCGGGATGGGCGGCCAGCCAGTCGTTCAGCCCGCCGAGGCCGCCGAACACGGCGTACAGCGCCACGGCGGCAATCACGAGGATGGCGAGCAGCTTGACGATGGACTCGAAGGCGATGGCCAGCACCAGACCGGCGTGCTTTTCGCGCGGGGCGATGTGGCGGGCGCCGAACAGGATCGCGAACAGCGCGATGGTGCCGCTGAAGGTCAGGGCGAGCAGATGCGGTGGGGTCTCCGCGGTCAGCACCGCGGCGGACTCGGCCACGGCCTTGATCTGTAGCGCGATGTACGGGAGTACCCCGGCGAGCATGAACAGGGCGACCACGGGCCCGGTGAAGCGGCTGCGGTAGCGAAAGGCGAACAGGTCGGCCAGCGAGGTCAGCTGCTGTTCGCGGGTCAGGCGCAGGAGGGGACGCAGCAGCCAGGGGGTGGCGGCGAAGGCCAGGGTCACGCCGAGGTAGATGGTCAGGTACAGGTAGCCCTGGTCGGCGAGGAAACCAAGGTTGCCGTAGAAGGTCCAGGACGTTGCGTATACCCCGAGCGACAGGCTGAACACCCAGCCATTGGCCGCCAGCCGGCCCACTCGTGGGACGCGGTCGGCCAGGAACGCTATGCCGAATAGCAGGGCGAGGTAGGCCACCCCGACCGCGTAGATCAGACCCAGGCTAAGGGTCACGGCGCCCGCTCCGGCTCAGTGTCGCGATGGCTACGACGAACAGCGCCCAGGCCGTGAAGGGCCACCACCAGGCAGGACTCAGGTAGGCAACCCAGAGGACCAGCGGGCTCAGAAACAGCAATGCGCCCAGCAGGGCGATCAGGATGGCGCGAGGGGCGTCCATCGTCAGCCGCTCGCAAGCACCTTGCGGTGCGCGGGCGAGCGATCCTGCGGGGCCGTCCGGGTTGGCGCGCGGGTGGAGAGCATGCGGCGAGTCTACACCGCGCGCGCGGCCCCGGGCAGTGCCGCCGGCAATGGCAGGTGGTCGCCGAGGGTGTGTCCCTGCAGGCGCTTCAGGGCTTCGGCCAGCTGGGCCTCCGGTGCGTCGGGTGCCTGGGCGTCGCCCGGGGCCAGGCCGATCACCGTCAGGGTGTCGGCCAGCTGCCGCCGGGCGGTATCCGCGTGGATGCCCTCGGCTCCGGTGGCCTTGGCCAGCTTGTCGCCGCCGGGCGCGACAAGCACCGGGTGGTGGGCATAGGCCGGTGGAGTGGCGCCCAGCGCCTCGTAGAGCTGCATCTGGCGCGGGGTGGAGCCGAGCAGGTCGATCCCGCGCACCACGCGGGTTACGCCCAGGTCCAGGTCGTCCACCACGGTGGCGAGCTGGTAGGCGACGATGCCATCCGCCCGGCGGATCACGAAGTCGCTTCCGAGTGCCTCCAGATCGAAGGCGACCGTACCCAGAAAGCGATCCGCGATCGTCCAGTAGCGGGTGGTCGCCCGGGCACGCACGGCCCTTGGCTCGCGTCCGGGCGGCAGGCCGTGGCGACAGGTCCCTGCATAGACCGGCCCTTCCCAGCCCGGCCGGCCGCGCGCGGCCAGGTCCTTGCGGGTACAGCCGCAGGGGAAAGCCAGGTTCGACGTCAACAGGGTGTCCAGGGCGCGCTGATAGGCGGGACCGCGTTGGCTTTGCCACGTGACGGGGCCATCCCAGACCAGGGCGAAGGCCTCGAGGGCATGGAAAATGGCATCGGCCGCCCCCGGGTGAACCCGGGGGGCGTCGATATCGTCGATTCGCAGATGCCAGCGGCCGTCGGTACTCCGGGCATCGAGCCAGGAGATGACGGCGGCCAGCAGGGAGCCCGCGTGCAGCGGGCCGGAAGGGGTAGGGGCAAACCGGCCGACATAGCGGTCGGCCCGGGTAATCCGTTCGGGCGTGACCGTCACGGCCCGGCCGGGATCAGGCGCGCTGCTTTTCCTTGATCTCGTCGAGCTGCTTGCAGTCGATGCACATGGTGGCCGTCGGGCGGGCCTCCAGGCGGCGAATGCCGATCTCCACGCCGCAGGTCTCGCAGTAGCCGTAATCGTGGGTGTCGATCTTGCGCAGCGCCTCGTTGATCTTCTTCGACAGCTTGCGTTCGCGGTCGCGGGAGCGCAGTTCCAGGCCGAACTCCTCTTCCTGGGTGGCGCGGTCGGCCGGATCGGCAAAGTTGGACGCGTCCTGGCGCATGTGCCCCACGGTGCGATCGACTTCCTCGGCCAGCTCCTGGCGCCATGCCCGCAGCAGGCTGCGGAAATGCTCGAGCTGATCCGGATTCATGTAATCTTCGTCCGGCTTCGGCTCGTAGGGCGCAATGCCCCCGGCGACCATGTGCTGGGTGGAGGGCTTGTCGGTCTTTTCGTCAGCAGCCATGCGGGCTTTCTCCGGCTGGAAAAATGAGGCGCACTTAGTACCAGAGTCGGGCGGGCCGGGCAAGTCCCGTGCCATGACTGTTGGTGCCTGGTCTCGGCTGGATGCCGGGAATGTGCGGGCTCGCGGCCGGTTTTTCAGCGAGATACGGGAAAAGGCGGAAATAACGGGATGACGGAATTGCAGGCGCTGATTTTCGATGTGGACGGCACATTGGCGGACACTGAACGCGACGGTCACCGCGTCGCCTTCAACAAGGCGTTCGCGGATGCGGGCCTGGACTGGGACTGGAGCATCGCGCGCTACGGCGAGTTGCTGCGCGTGACCGGCGGCAAGGAACGCATCCGCCAGTATCTGTCCGAGGACCATCCCGAGGTCCTGAACGAGCCGGGGATCGATGCGCGTATTCGCGAGCTGCATGCGGCCAAGACGCGGCACTACGTGGCCCTGCTTGAGACCGGCGCGATCCCGCTGCGGCCGGGGGTGCGGCGGCTGCTGGACGAGGCGGAGGCCGAGGGTCTGCGCCTGGCGATCGCCACGACCACCACACCCGAGAACGTCACGGCCCTGCTGGAGGCCACGCTCGGAAGCGAGGGCCCGTACCGCTTCGAGGTGATCTCCGCCGGCGACATCGTGCCGGCCAAGAAGCCGGCTCCGGATATCTTTACCCATGCATTGGAGGCGATGAACCTGCCGGCGGAGGCCTGCCTGGCCCTGGAGGACTCCGACAACGGCGTGCGTTCCGCCCGCGGGGCGGGGCTGGAGGTCGTGGTCACGACGAACGACTACACCCGCGAGCAGGCGTTTGATGGCGCCTTGGCCGTGCTGGACGGGTTCGGTGAGGCGGATCAGCCCGCGACGGTCCTGGCCGGTCCGGCACTGGAAGGCTCGGTGGTGGATATCGCGACCCTGCGCGCCTGGGTCTCCGGGGCGAAGGGATAGCCAGCGCGCCGGCTCAATCGTTTTCGCGCGGCGGCAGGCGCGGGTCCTCGATCTCGGCCCCGTCGAGCATCTGGGTATCCAGCAGGAAGCCGACGGCGGCGTCGCTGACCCCGTTGATCACGAACTGCACGGCCAGGACCGCGAGAATCAGACCGAACACCTTGGTCAGGATGTCCTTGCCGGTATCCCCGAGGAATTTCACCAGATAGCGCGAATGGATCATCGCGTAGTAGCACGCGACCATGCAGGCCAGCACCGCCAGGAACACGAGGACCAGGTGATAGATGGTGGGGGCCTCGCTGGTCAGGATCATGACCGTTGCAATCGCCCCGGGCCCGCTCATGAACGGGATGGCCAGCGGGATGACCGAGATGTCCTCGGTCACCTGCCCCTTGTCGGCCTTCACCTCCTCGGCGGTTTCGCGCTCGCTGGCGGCCTTCTGCCGGATCATGCCGATCGCGATGCCGAACAGGATGATGCCGCCGGCGATGCGGAACGCCGCCAGCGTGATCCCGAACAGCTGGAAGATCACCCCGCCCAGCAGTGCAAAGGCGAACAGCAGCGATGTGGCGACCTTGACCGAGCGCAGGGCGGTGGAGCGGCGCTTCTCCTCGGAGGCGCGCGGCAGCATTGCGGTGAAGATGAACGCGGTCGTCAGTGGATTCACGATGACGAATACCGCGAGGAAAGTGACGATCAGGTATTCGAGCAATACGAGCATGGCTCTAGCTTAGGCAGAATGGGGTGTCGTTGCGAGGGCCTCCGTGGGGGTGCCACCGAGATCGTTCCGCACACCGTCATTGCCAGGGCCCGTGGCGATCGTTCGCCAAGTCCCCGAGTCCCATGGGTCTTCCGGACGGATGGCCGCGTCGGTGCGCTCCTCGCAATGACCCATACGACTACCCGTCATTGCGAGGCCCCGGAGGGGCCGTGGCAATCTCTGGAATGCCGCACGCCGTCGGAATCCGGTGGTTTCAGAGGGGGACCGCCACGTCGCTTCGTTCCTCGCGATGACGGTGCACTGAAAAACACTGGTCCCTGCGGGGGCTCGCGATGACGGGGCGAGCGTGCATGGGCATGGATCGGGTCCGATCGTTATACTCTGCGCGCATGAAGAAACGCCTGCACCCGGAATCCTTCCCGACCCTCGAGCACTTCGTCGGCAATACGCCGCTGGTGCGCCTGCAGCGCATGGCGGCGGATCTGCCGTCCACCGTGCTGGTGAAGCTCGAGGGCAACAACCCCGCCGGTTCGGTCAAGGACCGGCCCGCGCTGAACATGATCCAGGCGGCCGAGCGCCGCGGCGACATCCAGCCGGGCGACACCCTGATCGAGGCGACCAGCGGCAACACCGGCATCGCGCTGGCGATGGTCGCGGCGATGAAGGGCTATCGCATGATCCTGGTGATGCCGGACAACATGTCCGCCGAGCGCCGCGCCTCGATGAAGGCCTTCGGCGCCGAGCTGGTGCTGGTCTCGCGCGAGGAGAGCATGGAGGGCGCGCGTGACCTCGCCGATCGCTTAGAGGCCGAGGGCAAGGGCCGGGTGCTGAACCAGTTCGGTAACCCCGACAACCCGGATGCGCACTACATTGGCACCGGGCCGGAGATCTGGCGCGACACCGAGGGCACGGTGACCCACTTCGTCTCCGCGATGGGGACTACCGGCACCATCATGGGCGTGTCGCGCTATCTCAAGGAACGCGATCCGGAGGTGCAGATCGTCGGCGTGCAGCCGGCCGAGGGGGCGTCCATCCCCGGCATCCGGCGCTGGCCGGAGGCCTATCTGCCGACCATCTTCGAGGCCTCGCGGGTGGATCAGACCGTGGATGTGACCCAGGAGGAGGCAGAGGAGACCATGCACCGGCTGGCGAGTGAAGAAGGCATCTTCGCCGGGGTCTCTTCCGGTGGTTCGGTGGCCGCGGCGTTGAAGCTGGCGGCGCAGACCGAGGGTGGGACCTTCGTCGCGATCATCTGTGACCGCGGCGACCGCTACATCTCCACCGGCGTGTTCCCCGCATGAGTGCCCCGGTCCTGATTTTCGATCTCGAGACGGTCCCGGATATCGAGGGCGCGCGCCGCCTGCACGACTTCGAGGGGCTGAGCGATCACGAGGTCGCCGAGGCGATGTTCGCGCTGCGCCGTGCCCAGACCGGCTCCGAGTTCCTCAAGCATCCGCTGCATCGCATCGTGTCGATCGGCGTGCTCTATCAGGGTGGCGATGCGCTGAAGCTCTCCGCCTTCGGCCGCGAGGGCGAGGACGGCCAGACGCCCTCCGAGGCCGAACTGCTGCGGCAGTTCTTTGACGTGATCGACAAGCGCACGCCACAGCTCGTTAGCTGGAACGGCGGCGGCTTTGACCTCCCGGTGCTGCATTACCGCGCGCTGGTCAACGGCGTGCAGGCCCCGCGCTACTGGGAGCAGGGCAACGACGACCGCGAGTTTCGCTATAACAACTACCTGTCGCGCTTCCACTGGCGCCATGTGGACCTGATGGACGTGCTGGCGGGCTTCCAGGGCCGCGCGGTCACCAGCCTCGACATGATGGCCAGTCTGCTCGGCTTCCCCGGCAAGCTGGGCATGGATGGCTCGAAGGTCTGGCCGGCCTGGCGCGACGGGCGTCAGGCCGAGATCCACGACTATGTCGAGCACGATGTGCTGAACACCTACCTGGTCTGGCTGCGCTTCGAATACATGCGCGGCAACCTGACCGACGCCGCCCTGGCCAGCCGGCAACAGCAACTGGCCGAGTACCTGGAGGGCAGTGGTGCGGCGCACCACCGTGAATTCCTCGACGCCTGGCAGCCTGCCGGGACCGACACCTGATGGCACGCATCGACAAGACCCCGTTCGAGGCCCGGATCGAGGAGGTCACCCTGGACGGCCAGGGCGTGATCCGTCGCGAGGGCAAGGCCTGCTTCATCCACGGCGTGCTGAAGGGCGAGCGCGTGATGGCGGTGCAGACCGGGCGCAAGCGCCGATTCGACACGGCCGAGGTGGTCGAGGTGCTGGAGCCGGCCGCGGGTCGGGTCGAGCCGCCCTGCGAGTTCTTCGGCCTTTGCGGTGGCTGCAAGCTGCAGCACGCCTCGGTCGAGACCCAGCGTGAAATCAAGGAGCAGGCCCTGTTCGACGCGCTGGAACGCATCGGCCACGTGACGCCGGAGGCGCGCTTCGAGCCGCTGACCGCCGACACCCTGGGTTATCGCCGCACTGCGCGGCTGGGCGCCAAGCACGTGCCGAAGAAGGGCGGGGTGCTGGTCGGCTTTCGCGAGCGCGGCAGCCCGTATCTCGCCCAGATGACCCACTGCGAGGTGCTGCACCCGGCAGTGGGTGGGCGTATCCAGGCGCTGCGCGAATTGATGGACGGGCTGGAGGCGCGCGATCGCCTGCCGCAGATCGAGGTCGCGGTGGATGACGACGAGCGCGTGGCGTTGATCTTCCGCAACCTCGATCCGTTGTCGCAGGCGGATACCGAGCGCCTGTCCGATTGGGCCGAGGCCGAGGGCATCCAGGTGTATCTGCAGCCGGGCGGGGCGGACACGGTGGAGCCGCTGGCCGGGCCGATCGAGCCGCTGATCTACCGCCATCCGGACTACGGCGTGTCGGTGCCCTTCATGCCGACCGATTTCATCCAGGTGCACGCGCAGATCAACCGCAAGATGGTGCCGCAGGCCCTGGAGGCGCTGGACCTGCAACCGGGACAGCGCGTGTTGGATCTGTTCTGCGGGCTGGGCAACTTTACCCTGCCGCTGGCACGGACCGTGACCGAGGGCGAAGTGGTCGGCGTCGAGGTGGACGACGCGATGCTGGCGCGGGCGCGTGCGAATGCCCGTGACCAGGGCATCGCCAATACCCGCTACGAGCGCGCAGACCTGGACGATGTCGGGGCGTTGAAGAGCGCCGCCTGGTTGCGCGAGGACTTCGACCGGGTGCTGCTGGACCCGCCGCGTACTGGCGCGGCCGCGGTGATCGAGGCCCTGGCGCCGCAGCGGATCGAACGCCTGGTCTATGTGTCCTGCAACCCGGCCACGCTCGCCCGTGACGCCGAGCGCCTGGTGCATCATCATGGCTATCGCCTGGAGCGGGCCGGGATCATGGACATGTTCCCGCACACTGCGCACGTGGAATCCATGGCCGTGTTCCGGCGCGCCTGACGCGCTTCGATACTTTAGGGGAATTGCATGCTGGAGATCGTACAAGCGGGTGGGTGGCTGATGCTGCCGATCCTGCTGTGTTCCGTACTGGCCGTGGCCATCGTGCTGGAGCGGCTGTGGACGTTGCGCCGCTCGCGGGTCGTGCCGCCGCGCCTGCTGACCTCGGTGTGGGAACAGATGCGCACGCAGGGACTCAAGCTGGACGATATCCAGCGTCTGCGTGCGGGTTCCCCGCTGGGCGCGATCCTGGCCGCGGGTCTCGCGACCCATGACCGCGCCCGCCAGATCACCCAGGAGAGCATTGAAGAGGCCGGACGTCGCGTGGCCCACGAGCTCGAGCGCTACATGAACACGCTGGGCACGATCTCGATGATTACCCCGTTGCTGGGCCTGCTGGGCACCGTGGTCGGGATGATCGAGGTGTTCACCGTGATCACCGAGATCGGCGTCGGCAGCCCGCGCGATCTGGCCGGTGGTATCTCGCAGGCCCTGATTACCACCGCGACCGGGATCGGCGTGGCCATCCCGGCGCTGGCCTTTCATCGCTACTTCCGTGGCCACATTGACGAACTGGTGCTGGAGATGGAGCAGGAGGCCACCAAGCTGGTCGAGGTGATCCATGGCGAGCGCGAGGCCGGTGCGGTCGAGGGCGGGGCCAAGGCGTGAACTTCCGTACGCCAAGCCGGCAGGAAGAGCCCGGCGTCAATCTGACGCCGTTGATCGATGTGGTGTTCCTGCTGCTGATCTTCTTCATGGTCTCCACCACCTTCGATCAGCACGCGGACATCGAGCTGACCCTGCCCTCGGCCGACCGCGAGGCCGAGGCCGTGGAGCGCGCGTGGATCGACATCATCGTGGACGCGAACGGCAACTACTTCATCAACGGCCAGGAACTGATCAACCGCCGCGCGGAGACCTTGGAGCGCGTGTTGTCCGAGGCCCGCGAGGGCCGCGAGGACGACCCGGTGCTGATCCGCGCGGACGCCAATGCCACCCACCAGTCGGTGGTGCGCGCGCTGGATGTCGTCGGCCGCCTGGGTATCACCTCGGTCTCCATCGCCACCCTGGGTGACGCCGCCGATGACGACTGAGGCGTACCACCCGCAGCACGTCGAGCCTGACTCTGTGCTCGCGGCCGTCCCCTGCCGCGAGGAGGTGGGGGATGCGGGGTGATGCAGGAGGTTACGGCGCTCGGCGGTTTGCGGTCTGGGGCGCGACCTGGCGCGATTATCGTCGCGGTGAGGGGAACCGTGCGCGGGCCCGTCGGGGCTTCCTGACGCCACCCGACGAGCGGGGGCGGCTGGTCTGGATCAAGGCCGGCGGCACGCCCGAGGAGGTGCGCCTGGGGATCGAACTGCTCGGCGCGGTGCGCGACAAGCGCCAGGATGTGCGCATCGTCCTGACCTTCGAGCAGGATTACCCGGAGCTCTTTGAACGACACATGCAGCCGTTTCGCAAGGTGGGCGTGGGCTATGGCCCCTGTGACCGTCCGCGGGTGGTGCGCCGGGTGCTCGATCGTTTTCAGCCCCACGGCATCCTGCTGGCCGGCGGTCAGGCCCCGGTGAACCTCCTGCAGGCGGCCGAGGTCCCGGTGATCGCGGTCAATACCGAGCCGCCTGCCCGGGCCGTGCCTCCGGTCGTGCGCCACTGGCCGGTCGATCCGGCCGGGGCGCAGGCGTGGCCGGAGGCCGCGTTCGAAGCGGCACTGGCGCCCGCCGACCCGCAGGCGCGATTTGTCGAGGCCCAGGCCGATGTGGTCCTGCGCGCATTGGTCGGGGGTAACGTGGAGCGCCTGTGGTGGTGGCACGGCACGTCGGAGCAGTGGCCCGCCTGGCGCACGGCCTGGCAGGCCTCTGGCCGGGGGCAGAGCGATATCCTGCTGGCGAGCCTGCGCGGGGATGCGACCGAGGCCGGGCTGCCCGGCGCGGATCTGGCGGTCTCGGCCTGGGATCGTTCGACGTTGGCGCCAGGGACCATCCTGCATCTGGATGACCGACGCTGGTTTGCCGCTGCGGCCAGTGCCGCCCATGCGGTGCATCTCGCGGCCTCGGATCGCCAGGCCTTGTGGCAGGGCCTGGCCGGCGGGGCGGCGGTGAGCCTGGGCGAGGCCCCGGCAGCGGCGTTGCCCTGCCCGGTGCTGGGCGAACCCACCGCGGTGCTGGAGGCCTGGCAGCGGTTGAGCGCCGACCCGGCCGCGCGGCGTCAGCAGGGGGATGCGGCGCGGCGGCGCTTCTGGGACGAGCGGCGCCAGGTGGATGCCAATTTCGATGCTGTGCTGCAGCAGGTCTGGGACTGGTAGTCATGGGGTCGTTTCAGGCGTGGCTGAGCGCCCGGTTGTGGGATCAGTGGAGCCAGCGCGGGCCGTTCGCCGCGGCGATGTTCCCGTTGTCGTTGGGCTACGCCGGGCTTGCCGAGTGGAATCGTCAGCGCCAGGAGCAGGCGCGGCGCGATATCTCCATCCCGGCGCGCGCGGTGATCGTGGTGGGCAATCTGACCCTGGGCGGCAGCGGGAAGACACCGATGACGGTGTGGCTGGCCAAGCGCCTGCGCGCCGCTGGCTATCACCCCGGCATTGTCAGTCGCGGCTATGGCGGGCGTGGGGATGTGGCCGGGATCGCGGTGACGGCCGATTCCGATCCGGTGGTGGTGGGTGACGAGCCGTTGCTGATCGCCCGGCGCACGGGCGTCCCGGTGCAGGTGGATCGCGACCGGGTGCGCGGGGCGCGGGCGCTGACCGATCAGGGCGTGGACGTGGTGATCGCGGACGACGGCATGCAGCACCACCGCCTGCCGCGCGATATCACTATCCTGATGGTCGACGGGAGACGCCGCTTCGGCAATGGGCTTTGTCTGCCGGCGGGGCCGTTGCGGGAGCCGAAGCGGGCCCGGGAACGGGCCGATTTCGTGATCGTGACCGGTGGCGAGCCGGGTCCCGGCGAGATCCCGATGGAACTGGTCCCGTCCAGTCGGTTGCAGCGGGTGGACGGGGCGGAGGAGGCGCGCAAGCCCCACCGCTTTGCGCGGCGCGATGCCCACGCCATCGCCGGGATCGCGGATCCGGAGCGCTTCTTCCGCACCCTGGAAGCGGCGAAGATCGGTATCATTCGGCATCCGTTTCCGGATCACCATCGTTTCCTGCCGCATCAGATCCGCTTCGATGACGAGTTGCCGGTTCTGATGACGGAGAAGGATGCCGTAAAATGCCGGTCGTTTGCGCAGGATAATCACTGGTACTGGCCGATCGCGGCCCGGTTGCCAACCACTTTCGAGCCGGCGCTACTCGCGCGTCTGGAGACGGTCAGTCGGCTCAAACACCTGGGGTAATGCATGGACAAGCGTCTGCTCGATATTCTGGTCTGCCCGGTTACCAAGGGTCCGCTCAAGTACGATCGCGAGAATCAGGAGCTGATCTCCGTCTCCGCCGGTCTCGCCTATCCGATCCGGGACGACATCCCGGTGATGCTGGAGGACGAGGCGCGCAGTCTCTCCGAGGACGAGAAGGAACGCTGGCGCGAGGCCTGAGCATCCGCATGACGGGCTTCGTTGTGGTGATCCCGGCACGCATGGCCTCCAGCCGTCTGCCGGACAAGCCGCTGGCTGCGGTGGCCGGGCGCCCACTGATTGCGCATGTGATCAGCCGTGCGCAGGAGAGCGCCGCCACTCGCGTGATCGTCGCCGCGGATGACGAACGCATCCTAGCGGTGGCGCGCCAGTGCGGCGTCGAGGCCTTCCTGACCGATCCCGCGCTCCCTTCCGGCACCGACCGCATCGCGGCTGTGGCCGCCGCCGAGGGCTGGGGCGACGAGTCCATCGTGGTCAACCTGCAGGGCGACGAACCGCTCACCCCGGGGGCGCTGCTGAATGACCTGGCGGCCCTGCTCGAACAGACCCCGCAAGCGGATATGGCCACCCTGGGCGTGCCGATCCGCTGCGCGGAGGATCTGGCCGACCCCAACCAGGTGAAGCTGGTGACCGACCGCAACGGCCGGGCCCTGTATTTCTCGCGCGCCCCGATCCCCTGGGACCGCGAGGCGCGCCGGGCGGGGCAGCCGCCCTCGGTCGACCATGTCATCCGGCACCTGGGGCTCTATGCCTACCGCGCCGGCTTCCTGCGGCGCATGAGTGCCGAGCCGCCCGCGCCGCTGGAGCAGTTGGAGCAGCTGGAACAGCTACGCGCGCTGGACATGGGGGCCTGGATCCAGGTCGGCCGCCGCGCCGAGGCGCACCCGCCTGGCGTGGATACCCCCGAGGACCTGGACCGCGTGGACGCCTTTTTTTCGGGCACGGCCCGCGTGTAACGCGCAATCGGGCTTCTACCGCCTGCCTGCGAGGAAGCCAGCTCGCAGGTGAAGGGGGCGTTGCGGAGCTTCCGTTTCCGTCAGGACCGGGTTCGGGGGTCGCGCACCCAGTCGCCTATTGGTTGTCGGGGTGGGTCGGGTCGAGGGCGGCCAGCAAGGCCTCGTGCTCCAGTCGCGCATCCTCGATCTCGTCGAGCACCCCATCCACGTCGGGGGTCTCTTCGCTGTGCACAAAGTGCCCCGTCAGGGGTGTTTCCGGCGTCAGGTCACCGTTGGCGAACAGGTCCCACATCTCGTGGGCGTACTGCGTCTCCAGCAGCGTGGGGTCCGCGCGGCCGAAGGTTGTGCGCATGTTGTTCACGTCCCGCTGCAGCATGCGGAATGCGCTGTTGTTGCCGGCGGCGTTGACGGCCTGGGGGAGGTCGATGATGACGGGGCCGTGCGCGTCCACCAGCACGTTGTACTCGGACAGGTCGCCATGGATCAGGCCGGCGCACAGCATGCGCTGGATCTGGCGGATCATGAATGCGAACCACTCGCGTGCTGTCTCGGGGTCCAGCTCGACTTCGTGCAGCTGGGGCGCGGTGTTGCCGTCGGCGTCCAGCACCAGTTCCATCAACAGGACGCGGTCGAATACGCCGTAGGGGACGGGCACTCGAACGCCCGCGTCGGCAAGGCGGTAGAGCGCCTCGACTTCCGCGTTCTTCCACTGCGTCTCCTCGACCTCGCGGCCGTGACGCCCACGTCGGGCCATGGCCCGCGCATCGCGGCTGCCGCGGACCTTGCGGCCTTCCTGATACTCGGCCAGTTTGTGGAAGCCGCGATGCTTGGCTTCCTTGTACGCCTTGGCACAGCGTGTCGCGCCCCCGCTGCGGACGAGGTAGATGTTCGCCTCCTTGCCGCTTTGCAGCTGCCCGAGGACGGTATCAATGACGCCGTCTTCGATCAGCGGCTGGAGGATCTTGGGGGTTTTCATAAGCGCGTACGGGGTTGGCGAAACGAAAGACGCCGACCTGGGGGGAACCCCGGAGGCCGGCGTCGTGCGTTCCAAAACGGTTGGGTCAGGGCAGAAAGATCTTGGGTTTGCGCTTCTCCGCCTTGGCGGTGCGTTTCTCCATCAGTGTCTTTTCGGCCTTCTTCTTGCTGTCGCGCTTACGATCCATGGTCTTCATGGGGTGGGTCCTCTGGGGCGCCGGACGGGTCATCCGGCTGATTGCGTGCCCGTTTCTGCTGGCGTTTTTCTTCCTGCTTGGCGGCTTTCTTCAGCTCGCGCTGGCGCTTTTCGTATTGGTAGTTCGGTTTGGCCATAGGGCAGCAGGGTCTCCATTGGGGTGTCGCCAGCGAGGCGGGGTCACGAAGCGTTGTCTCTCCACAATAGCACCGAAACATCGCCGTGGGGGCGAGCGCCCGAAGAAGGGCAACGAGGCACCTGGCGTTTTCGTCCCCGTGCCGTTCAGGCGGGCGGGTGCAAGCCGGCTTGCAGGGCGCGGGCCAGGGCCTGGCCTTCGCGGATGGCCCGCTCCGCTGTGGAGTGGTGCGGTTTGAGGGTCGCGATCACGCGGTGTTCGAGCTCGGTCTTGGTCAGGATTGTGTTCGGGTCGATATACCCGTTGTCGGTGAGCCATTCGGACAGCCGTTCGCGGGCACTGCTCTGGAAGCGCTTGACCGTACCGTTCTCCAGTTCGCGCAGGAGCTGTTCGCCGTTGCCGTTCAGCTGGTTCGCCAGGTCGGAGACGGCGTCGATGAAGGTCGCACTGACGGCCTCGGAGGCCTCCAGGGCCTCGCGGTCTACCGGGCGGCCGCGACCCTGGCGCCAGGCGCGAGTCCAGGCGCGGGCGGCCTCACTACGGGCCTGCAGCGTCTGGCATTCCGGGGGTTCCAGCAGGGAGTCGGCGGGGCCTTGTAGCAGGGATTCCAGCGCGCCCAGGCGATCCACCCCCAGCTCCAGCAGGCGCTGCAACAGTTTCAGACGGTCTCGCAGCAGGTGAAACAGATGGATACCGGCCGGATCCTGCCAGGGGTCGATCAGGGGAATGCCCCCAATCCGCTGCGCGTAGTCCTCGGGCGCGTCGCTGCCGGGGGCGGGTACCGCTTCGGTTTCCGGAAGGCCCAGCTGCTCGTGGCTACCCAGCGCTTGCTGCCCCCAGCGGCGTGCGGCCAGGTCGATGATCTCGACGCTGGACTCCTGTGCCTGCCAGTAACGCGCGTCTTCGGGCTGGGCGGTCAGGTAGAAGACCTGTCGGCTGGCCTCGTGGGCCAGTGCCTGCAGGCTTTCGGCGACCGCCCGGAAGCGGTCCGGGTCCGCCGTGCCCAGCGCCTCGTCGAGGATGAGCGGGAGCGCGCTGCGCCCGCGTTCGGCCTCCAGCGCAAAGGCGATGCGTACGGCGAGCAGAAGCTGCATCCGCGTCCCGCTGGAGAGTTCGCTGAGCGAGCGGGTGGCCCCGCTGGCGGTCTCGCGGGCGCTGAACCGGGCCGAGGCATGGGGCGAGAACTGAAGTTCGTAGTGATGCCGTGTGAAGCGCCGGAACCACTCGCGGGCCTGGCGCAGGGCGGCGGGCTGCACCGCCTGTTCGTGTTCCATCTCCACCTGGTCCAGCAGGAAGTTTCCGGCCGTGGCGAACAGGGCCTGGTCGAGGCGCTGGGTCAGGGCGTCGCGGGCGAGTTCGCGGCGGGCGCGGGCGGTTTCCAGCTGGCGTTCATGGCCGGCGCGGTCGATGGCCGCTTCGATGCGGGCGATCTCCTCGCTCAGTCGGTCGCGGTCCGCCGCCTGGTCGCGCAGTATCTGGAGTTGCGATTCCAGGGGTTCCGCGGCATCGGCCTCGACCGCCTCCAGCAAGTCCGGGCGGTCCTCGAGGTGGCGGCGGCGTTCGCGCTCGCGTTCGCGCACATTACCCAGTTGCACGCTCAGTTCCTGCCAGTCGGGCCATAGCCGCAGCCTCTCGCGCAGGGTCGATTCATCGTCGTTCTCCAGGCCGGCCGCCGCGTACAGGGCGGCGATCTGCTCCCGCGTGCGGTTCGCGTCGGCTTGCAGGCGATCGAGTTCGCGCTGGGCGTCCTTCTCCTCCCGCTGTGCGGTGTCCCGCGTCTGCAGCCGGGCGGCGAGTCGGTCCAGGCGCTGGGCCAGGGTATCCGCCGAAGGGTCGGGGTCCGGAGGGGCCACGGCATACTGGGCGAGAAAGGCCATGACGGGTGCCCGGGTCGCCTCCCGATCGGCTGTCAGGCGTTCCTGCTCCGCCCGGGCCGCGTTGACGGCCTGGCGGGCCCGGTCATGGTTCGCGGTCAGGTGGATCCAGCGCTGCAGCGAGGCATCCATACAGCCGGGGTCGAAGCCGACCTGCCGGGCAATGTCCTTCAGGCGCCCCTCTTCCCGGTCGCGGGCGGCGCGCCGCTCTTGCAGTTCCCGTTCGAGTCGAGCGCGGCGCTCCGCCGTTCGCCGGGCGCCCTCCGCAGTTTCCAGTTCGCGCTCCAGGTGGGTCAGGCGCTCGCGGACCGCGTCGGCCTCCCATTCCGTGGGTAGCGCCAGACCGGTATCGCGGAAGCGTGCCTTTGCAGTCTCGCGGGGTTTGTTGTCGGTCGCCGGGCGAGCGGCGATGTAGGCGCCCCAGGCGACCGGGAGCGCGAGTACGGCGAAGGCGGGGTGTACCAGCAACGTCGCTGTGCCAATGGCGCCGCCCGCCGCGAGCAGGGCGATCCCGGCGGCGAACCGGCGCAGGCCGGTCCAGGGGGTGGGGCGCGGGGACCCCAGCCAGTGCAGCAGCTCGTCGCGGCCGCGTCGCAGTGTGTCGGGGGTGGGCAGGGTGTCCTCAGTCGGAGGCAGGGAGGCGAGTTCGTCTTCCCGTTGCGCGATGCCGGCCTGCAGCCCACGCAGGGTCTCCAGGGACTGTTCCACCGAGTGGAGCGTGGCGGGGTCCAGGGCCGGAATCGCCTCTGGCGTGCCCCCCAGTTCTTCGGTTGCCTGGTGCCGTGTCGCCTGGGCCGCGTGCAGCTCCCTTGTCGTCTGCTCCAGCCCCCTCTCCAGCTCCAGCAGCCTGCGAACCACGGGGCGTTGATCGTCCACGCGATCGGCATCCAGCTCGGGATCCGCCAGTCCGGCTGCCTCGCGGCGCTGGCAAGCGTCCTCCAGGCGTTCGCGGGCCTGTTGTTGTTCGTGTTCCAGGCGTCGCAATTCGTCCTGGAGTGGGGCGAGGCGTTGCAGTTCGTCGCCGCGGAGCCTGTCCAGACCGGGAGGCAAGGCCGCCACCCGGGTCTCCAGATCCCGGTGTTCGCGTCGGGCCCCCAGCAGGTCCATGGCGCGTTCGTACTGATCGGCCTCGTGGGCAGCGCGCTGGGTCTGCTGGCGTTGCGCCTTCAGGTCGGTCAGGCGCTGTTCGTCGTGTTGCAGGCCGCGTTGCTGCTGACGGCGCTCGCGCAGTTCCTGTTCCGCAGCCGTCAGCGCCTGGGACTCGCTACGGGCGTGGGTCGTCTTCAGGGCCAACGCGGGATCGTCGCGCAGGGTGGGCAGGTCGTAGCCACCGGCCAGTTCGCGGGCTAGGCGCAGGCCGATCTCCTGCTCGGTGCCGTGGTCGGCGTTCAGCAGATCCTCGATGCGCAGGGTGTAGCAGTCGATGAAGCGATGATCCGGCAGTGGGGGCGCCTCGACGCGTTCGCCATTGCGGGACCAGGACAAGTCGGTCCCCAGCCGATGGGCCTGTAACGGGCCCTGGGCGTCGACGAAGGTCGCCTCGATGTGGACTCCGGTCTGGCGCAGTTCCTGGGCATACAGGGCGGCTCGCAAGGCGCGCACCAGGCTCGATTTTCCGGACGCGTTGGGCCCGATGGCCACGTTCACGCCTGGCCCCAGGGCATCCAGGCGGAACCCCGGATGGATGCCCGGCAGACGGACGATATCCAGTGAGTCCAGTCTCATGCGGCCCTCACGCTTCGCTCTCGCGCTGGAGCAGCAGCCGGTCAAGGGCGTGCAGGGCGGCCGCTTCCAGGTGGCGGGCGATCGCCTCGTCATCCGGGCCCTCTGGGGCGAGGGCGCGATAACGCGGGTCATGAATCACCTGGGCGAGCGGAGCCCGGGCCTTCTCCAGGAGTTCGCGGCGGGCCGCGTTGTCCGGGCCTTGCAGCAACTGGAGCTTGCGGGCCAGCAATGCGGCGGGATCGCTGCCCGCGGCGAGTTCCGCCAGGTCCAGGGCGGGCAGGGCCTCCAGGCGCCAGTCATGGACGAAATACAAACGGCCGCCGAGTTCCTGCGGGGTGGCGCGCGGGTCGTCGGCGTACAGGCTGCGCTCCAGCGCATGGCGTTGATCGCTGCGTCCGGTCAACCGCAGGCGGCAGCCGACGGCCGCAGGCCTGTGGCTCCAGGTCTCCAGCTCGGCATGGAGGGCTCCCAGTGCCTCGGTCACCCGGCGGTGGATATCGGCCGCTTGCTGCAGGCCATCCACGGCGATCTCGAGGGTATGCCAGTACAGCGGTGCCAATGGAATCTGCTCGATCGCGAGGTCGCCGCCCGGGGTGATCTCGAGACACCAGGGGCCATGGCGGCCGGGCTCGCCCGGATCCATGCCGCTCAGGGAGCCCAGATAGCCCATCGGTCGGGGCGCGGCGAGCGGATCGGGGCGGTGGATGTGGCCCAGTAGCCAGGCCTCGACCGGGGCGGCCTCCAGGTCGCTGCTGCGCACGGGGGCGTGCGGGCTGCGGGACTGGTCACGATCACAGTGCAGGAGCCCGACGGTGGGGCAGTCTGTGGGGGCGGGAAAATCGCCTTCCAGCGGACTGGTGGTTACGCGCGCTTCGGGGAACGACCAGCCCGCAATCCGTAGACGCTGATCATCGTGGCCGCGCAACTCGCGGGTTTCCCACTGCCCGCCGGCCCCCAGCAGCTCGAAGGCCGGCAGGGATTCGGCCAGCCGTGGCAGGACCTGGACGTCATGGTTGCCGGCGACGCCGAGTACCCGGATGCCCGCCTGGGTCAGGCGCTCGACACCCGCCCTCAGGTCGCGGTAAGCCTCGTAGAAGTCGTCCTCCTGTTCGACCACGTCGCCGGCCAGCAGCACTGCGTCGATGCCTTGTTCCACGGCGTAGTCGACGCTGCGGCGCCACGCAGCGGCCGGGCCGAGGTTTGCGATGCCGAGCGCCTCGTCCACCGCGGGCGGGATGCGCGACGGCTGTCGGCCCAGATGGATGTCGCCCACGCACAGGAGCTTCATGGACGCGGGGAGGGGGTCGGGATCATGGGCGCAGTTTGGAAGAATCGCGGACCAAAGCCAATCCCGGAGCATGGGATGGGCCCCTTCATCGGTTCTGCCCGCGTGGGAGCCTGCTTGCAGGCGAAGCCCCTGCCAGAGTCGGACGCGGGCAGGGGCTTCGCCTGCAAGCAGGCTCCCACGGGTGCGGTGGTGCGCAGGGTCAGGTGTCGATGCCGAGTTGCCGGGGCAGCTGGCCGAGGCGGCCGAGGGTCAGGCAGGGGCGGGGATGACCGTGTTCCCAGGGGAGGGATTGCGGGTTGAACCAGGCGGCGCGGAAGCCGGCCTGCAGCGCGCCCAGGACGTCCGCCGTGCTGTCGTCCCCGACGTGCAGGATGGCGTCGGGCTCCATCCCCGCATGCTTGCGGGCCTGATCGAAGATATGCGGATCGGGCTTGGCCGCACCCGCTTCGCCGGCGGCGACGGCGAAGCCGAAGTACTGTCCGAGGGGCGTGCGAAAGACATCCGCGTTACCGTTGCTGATCGCGCCCAGGCGGAAGTGGCGTGCCAGGGTTGCCAGCACATTCTGGGCCTCGGGATAGGGCGTGACCTCGTTGCGCGCCTCCCAGAACACCTGGAAGCCTTCACCCGACAGACGTTCCGGGCAGCAGCCACAGGTCTCCGCCAGTTCGCGCAGCCAGCGCTTGCGCAGGCGGGTCAGGTCGTGGCGCTCGTGGTCGGGGGCCGCGCGCATGAAGGCCGTGCGCGCCTGGATCAGGGCATCGGGACCGAAGCGCTCGCACACCTCGGGCGCCTGCTCGCGAAGCCAGGCATAGAATCGCGCCTCGGCGTGATGGATGACCGGCATCACCGGCCACAGCGTGTCGTCGAGGTCGAAGGTCAGACAGCGGATACGGCCGGGTTCGAACGCTCGAGGTCGAACAGGCTCGCGACGGGGTGCGTGGTTCATCCGTACAAGGGTAGCGTGGAACTGCGACGGCGCGACCATTCGGATAACACCTTTGGGGGTACTCACGGCGTTCGGCCGTCGGAGTGGACTGCTACGCTGGGAAGGAAGCGACGAGGAGGTCTTCGACATGCAAACAACCAACGATTCCGGTGTCTGGCCGCGCTACAGTCGGGGCCAGCGGGTGGTGCACTGGCTGGTGGCGGTATTGGTGCTGGGCGCGCTGAGTCTCGGCGGGACGATTGGCTGGTTCGGTTTCGAAGGGTTGCAGGCGCGCTTCGGCGAGGATGCGACCAACACCATTTACACCTGGCACAAGAGCTTCGGGGTGCTGATTCTGGCACTGATGCTGGTGCGCATCGGGCTGCGGCTGCGTCATGGCAAGCCGCCCTACGCGGTGGCACTCGCCCGTTGGCAGCGGATTGGCTCGGAGGTGGTGCACGGGCTGCTCTATGTCCTGCTGATCGTGATGCCGGTGATCGGGTGGTGGGCGACCGCGGCCGGGGGCTATCCGGTCCAGCTGGGGCCGTTGATCCTGCCGGGCTTGTTCCCGGAAAACGAAGCCCTTTCGGAGATCCTGTTCGGCTGGCACCAGGCGCTGGGGGTGGCCATCCTGATCCTGGCGCTCGGCCATATTGCGGTGGCGCTGTTCCACTGGCGCGTGCGTCGGGATGGCGTGATGCAGCGAATGACCTTCGGTTCGGCTCGGCGCTGATTCCGGGGCGCCGATGCTGCGATTGCTGCTGACCCTTGTTGCGCTGAATGTGGTGCTGCTGGGTCTGGAAATCCCGCGCTACGCGGGACTCGCACCGTACTGGTTGGCCTGGGAGGCCGTGCTGCTGGTGGGCCTGTTCGCGCTTCTGCCGGCGGGCCGGCTGGCGCGGGGGTTGGCGTGGCTGGCGGGCGGGCTCCTGCTGGCGCTGGTGGTGCTGGCGTTGTTCGATGCCCTGACCCGGGCCAGCCTGACCCGGCCGCTCAACCTGATCCAGGACTGGATACTGCTGGATGCGGTGTACCAGTTGGTGACCGGGAATCTCGGTACGCTGGCCACGGTGTTGCTGGCCATCGTCCTGATCGCCGGGCTGGTCGTGGTGATCTGGGGAGCGGCTCGGGGGCTGTATGCGCTGGGCAGCCGTGCCGCAGGCGCGCGGCGGGTGCCGCTGCCCCTTGCCGTTGGGCTGCTGGCGCTTGGCCTGGTGGGTACGGCCGCCGGCATGCGCGACGTGGCGCCCGCCGGAACGGTCGCGCCGGCGGCTGGGATGGTGCAGCAGCAGATCGCGGCGGGGCAGGCCGCCATCGCGGAGAACCGGGCCTTTCGTGCGCGGCTGCAGCAAAGCCGTGAGCAGGCCGGGGCACAACCGCTGCCGGGACTTGCCGGGGTCGACGTGATTCTGGGCCTGGTGGAGTCCTATGGCGTATCCGCCGTTTTCGACGAGCGCTATGCGCCCGTGATCGTGCCGGGACTCGAGTCGATCGGCGACGATCTCGACGCCGCGGGCCTGCACGTGGTGACCGGCGTGCTGGAGGCGCCGATCGCCGGCGGGCAATCCTGGCTGGCGCAGGCCTCGCTGCTGTCGGGCCTGCAGGTCCGCTACGCCGGGCACTACGACGCGTTGCAGGCCGAGCCACGCGATACCCTAGTGCAGGATTTCCAGACGACCGGGCACCGCACGGCCATGCTCGCGCCGGCGATCCAGCTTGACTGGCCGGAGGGCCGGTGGTTCGGCTGGGACCGGATCGTGGACAAGTACGACTTCGACTACGCTGGGCCGCCGTTTTTCTGGGTCACGATGCCGGACCAATACACTTGGTCGTTCTTCGAGCGCGAGGTGCGCGCGACGTCGGAAGACGCGGTGTTCGCGATGCTGGGGCTGGTCAGTTCGCATGCGCCCTGGACGCCGATCCTGCCGGTGCTGGAGGACTGGGATGCGATCGGGGATGGCGCGATCTTTGACCAGTGGGCCGACCAGGGGCCCGCGCCGGAGACGCTGTGGCGGGACTTTGGTCGCGTGCGCGAGTACTACGCGGAGTCGGTGCGCTACTCGCTGGAGGTGACCGGGGCCTACGCCGCCCGGTTTGCCGATGAGGAAACGCTGTTTTTCATGCTGGGCGATCACCCGGCGGCCGCGCTGATTACCGGTCAGGACGCCAGCTGGGCGGTACCGGTCCACGTGATCTCGGGCGATCCGGAATTACTGGAGCCGTTCCGGGCGCGCGGCTTCGTGCCGGGGATGCTGCCGCCTTCGGAGCGGGCGGAACATGGCTTTGACGCCCTGCGTGGCTGGCTGCGCGATGCATTTGGCGGGGCGCCCGGAAAGGACTGATCGAGTGACGACTGTCGCGGTTTCTCGAGCCGAATGGCCGGGCCTGGTTAATCGTCTGGTGTTTACGGTGGCGTCGGTCCGCCGCCTGCCACGCGCTCTCTCGCGAGCGCACCGCGAGGTACTTCTTTGCTCGTGCAAAGAAGTACCCAAGAAACACGCCCGACTGCCGCGACCCCGGCCCGCTGCGCGGGCCGGGGTTTCCCTCGCTCCGAGGCTTTTCGCGGGCGGCGCTGAACTCGCTGCGCCTTCGGCTGCGCTCAGACATCCAGCGCCCCGTGTCTATTTAGAATCGTCCCGCGAAAAGCCTCTCCACTCGGCGCGACGACAACGGGGAGGCAGGTCCAAAAAACGGCTATCCCGGCGCTATGGCGAATGGATGATGGCTAGGTGTTCATACATCTTCGGCACGCTCGGCCTTTGGCCATGGCGTGCCGCACCCGCGAAGCGGGTGCCGGGGGCTTTCGGGCGGCGATGCCTATGGTTAGGCAGAAGCGTGGGATACGGTCGGTTTTGACCTTCCCCTCCCGTATGGAGCCCCTTGCGGAAGGGTTCTCGGGCCGGAAGAAGGCGCTGGATGTCTGAGCGGAGCGCAGCGCAGCGAGTTCAGCGCCGCCGGCCCGAGGGCCCTGGAGCAAGGTTCCCGGGCGGAATCCGGGTGCCCTTCTTTGGGTACTTTCTTGGGCAAGCAAGAAAGTACCTCGCGGTGCGCTCGCGAGAGAGCGCGTGGCAGGCGGCCGGACGAAGGCACGTAAACACCTAGCGCCGAACCATGGCCAGCCAGCAACCGGCAGGCGTCGGACCCGAGCCACCGTAAACACCAGCGACGAACCGGGGCCAGCCCGGGCCTAATGGCAGTAAGTAGGGGTCGGGCGGGTGCCGGTGGGGTTAGAAGTTTTCGGTGGAGGTGAACAGGCCGACGCGGAGGTCGTGGGCTTCGTAGATCGGGCGGCCGTCGACCTTGACGATGCCGTCGCCGATGCCGAGGACCAGCTTGCGCGAGATCACCCGTTTCATGTCGATGTGGTAGGTGACCTTCTTCGCGGTGGGCAGGACCTGGCCGGTGAACTTGACCTCGCCCACGCCCAGGGCGCGGCCGCGTCCCGGGTTGCCGAGCCAGGCCAGGTAGAAGCCGACCAGCTGCCACATCGCGTCGAGGCCGAGGCAGCCGGGCATGACCGGGTCACCCGGGAAGTGGCAGGCGAAGAACCAGAGGTCGGGGTTGATATCCAGTTCGGCGATCATCTCGCCCTTGCCGTACTGGCCGCCGTCGCTGTTGATCTCCAGGACGCGGTCCATCATCAGCATGTTGGGGACCGGCAACTGGGCGTTGCCGGGGCCGAACATGTCGCCGTAGCCGCAGGCCAGGAGTTCGTCGCGATCGTACTGATTCTTCTGCATGGGAGCGCCGCTCGGGGAAAAGGCCGGTATTGGACCGAAACCCGCGCGCAAAAGCAATTGCGGCGGGCGTGGTGGCGCTGACGGGCCGGTCGTCAGGCGTCGGATGGATACCGTAGCAGGTCCGCGAGGGTGAAGAAGCGATCGCCGCGCAGGTAGCCGGCCTGGATATCGGCGGTCAGGGCCGTCGGGCGCCCCTTGCTGTCGCGTTCGGCGACCCAGGGCGCGGGCACGGTATCCAGGATGTGCGTGCAGGCCAGGCGCCCGTCATCCAGATGGCTGGCATGGACCGCGCCGGTGCGGCGGTCGCGGAAGGCCGGGAGCCAGCCGGCGGTGAACCCGGCATCCAGCCAGGCGGGGTTCTCGGTGCGGGCCGGGGCGGGTGCCGGCAGGAGGTCGAGGCTGAGCATCGCGAAGTCTCCGGGGATTTAATCCGGATATCGGCGCGGGCACCGCAAACTTGAGTACGGATCCTTCCGTGCGCCGGCAGGCGCGGAGGCGTTGCGACATAATCGGAGCGCGAAGGCGGAGGTCCGAGTTGCGCTGTAGGGTGCGGGCACCGACCATGCCGTAAAACAATAAGCAAGGGGTCGTCGTGGCGGTCACTGTAATGCTGTGGGTAGTGGGGGTTGTTGTCGCGATTATCGTGCTCGATCTGGCGCGACGGCCGCTGCGGCGATTGCTGGTGGGCCTGACGGGTGGGATTACGCGCCTGGTCTGTGCCCTGCGGCGCCAGGTGTTGCATCTGCGCGATGCGGCTCAGCGCTGGCACCAGGCGCATCTGGCGAGGCTGGAGGCGGAGCGCGTCCATGTCGCGGTGCATGCCCTGGAGCGACGCTACGCTCGGCTGGTGGGCCATGATCTGGCCGAGATCCCCGATCTGCGCCAGCAGGTCCACGAGACGCTGCGCCAGCTGGAGGACGCCTACGCCCGCGACGAGGGGCGCTTGTCCGCCGAACCGGGCTGGGTCAGCCGGCTGGAGGCGCTGGTGAGCACGCCCGTCGGCGAGAGCCCGCAGGGGCAGCGTCTGGCGCAGGACATGCAGGAGACGGTGCTGCGCATCGCTCGCCTGGGTATGGAGGAGCACCGCCAGATGTCCCGTGGCCTGTTGTCGGCGCGCCGCCGCATGGAGGCCCCGTTGCACGAGCTGACCGGGCGCCTGGAGCAAGTTCACCGGCGACTGGCGGACCTGCAGCGTCAGGGCGAACGTCTCGACAACGGTCTGACTCGTTGCGAGAGCCGCGACCATCCGGCGCACCGACAGTGGCCGGCGTATGCCCAGGCGGGTAGCCAGTGGTTGCTGGGCGCAGCGGGACTGGCGCTGACGGCTGTGGCAGTGATCGTGTACCAGCGCCTGTTCGACCCGGCCCTGGGCTCGCAATTTCCGGCGTCCATGGAGGCCGGCGGCGTGGCCTTTCCGGATCTGGTGGTCGTGATCCTGTTGGGCGCGGCCGCGGTCTGTGGCTGGCTGCTGGCGGAGGCCCGCGGTGTCTCGCGGCTCTTGCCACAATCCCTGATGGACGGCAGCGAGGGCGTGCGCCGCGCCCTGGTGTTGGTTGCTGCGGTGGCATTGGCCGCACTGGCGCTGGTCTCCGGGTTTGGCGGTTTCCACCTGGAGTGGGTGGCTTATCGCCAGGAAATGGTCGATACCCTGCTGGCAGGGGACGAGGCACCCCCGGTGACGCTGGATCTGTTCGAACAGTCGGTGGGGGCGATCCTGGGGCTGGTAATCCCGCTGATCGTGGCGCTGGCACCGATCTGGCTGGTGGGCGTCCTGCAGGCGACCCGAGTGATGCTGGGTGGGCTTCTGAGCTTGCTGCTCGCCGTGCTGGCCGGGGTCCTGTATCTGCTGGCGGTGACGGCGGCGCAGATGCGCCGGCTGGCGCCGATGGCGTTTGACCTGCTCACGTTTCCGTCGCGGGTGGTGCGCGAGCAGTTCTTGTAAGGCTCGCGGTAACCGTTATGTGAACTCGATCAACCCCTGGCGCGGCCTGGCACGCGCTGTGCGGATACCGCTGTAGAATGCAGCGCCGTTGATCCCTGACGAATCAAGAGATGGCAGAAGACATGACGACGAATGGGTGGCCGATGCGGGTGATGGTGCTGGTTCTGGGCGGATTGCTGATGGTGGCCTGGAGCGGCGCCGCCGCTCAGCAGACCCGGTATATCAGCGAGGAGCTGGAGGTTGGCGTGCGTGGCGGTCCGTCGAACCAGAACCGGATCGTCAGCGCAGTACGTGCCGGACAGCCAGTGGCCGTGATGGAGCAGTCCGGTGACGGCTGGAGCCGGGTGCGCCTGCCCAGCGGCAACGAGGCCTGGATCCTGACCCGCTACCTGCAGGACGAGCCGCATTCGCGCGAGCGCCTGGCCGAAGTCGAGGCCGAGCTGGCCGAGATCCGCTCCGGGGCAGATGACCAGGAGGGCCGGATCGCGGAACTGCTGGATCGGCGCAATGCGTTGACCGCGGAACGTGACGAACTGCAGGCACAGCTCGCTGAGATGGAAACCGAGCTGGAAGAGTTGCGTGATATCGCCTCGCGGCCGCAGGAAATCCAGCGCGAGAATCGCCGCCTGGAAGAGAACCTGATCGATGCCCGCGACTCCGCCGACGAGTATCGCCGTCAGGTCGAGGTGATGCAGGCGGACAGTCAGCGCAAGTGGTTCATGACTGGGGCATTGGTCACGGTTGGTTCGGTGATTCTCGGGATCGTGCTTACGCGGATTCCCGCCCGTCGCCGTCGCAGCGAATGGAGCTGATACCGGGGTCTTGATCGGCGCTTTCCTGAGACCGGTTCTTCTCGTCTGAATCGGTCGCTGTCAGCGTGTCTTTCGGGGCTTGCGCGAGGAACGTCACGTTTCTTGCGCGGCCTCGGCCGAGTCGGTAGGCTTCCGCGACCGATTTGACCCTGGTGTGCCTTGAGCGGCTCGCCCCGTCAGGATCGGATGGACCCTCACATGCGCGGTCGCGGCCGCGTGCCTTGGCCCGGAACTGAAAGGACTGAGCTGACCGGATGCTGTACGCAATTCTGTCAACGTTCCTGGTGGCGGCGTTTGCGCCCACGATCCACCGCCTGACCGGCCGCACCAGTGGCTGGGTGCTGGGCTTGTTGCCGGCCGGGCTGTTCGTCTATTTCCTGAGCTTCCTGCCGGCGGTTTCCAGCGGCGAATCCATCGTGCTGGCCTGGCCTTGGCTGCCGGGGCTGGATATCCAGCTCTCGTTCCTGGTGGACGGCCTGTCACTGCTGTTTGCGCTACTGATCTCGGGTATCGGTTTCTTCATCGTCACCTACGCCGGGCGCTACCTCGAGAAGGATCGCGATCTCGGGCGCTTCTACGTGATTCTGCTGGCCTTCATGGGGTCCATGCTCGGGCTGGTGCTGGCGGATAACCTGATCGCGATGTTCGTGTTCTGGGAGCTGACCAGTATCACGTCCTACTTGCTGATCGGCTACAACCACGAGAACGCAGACGCCCGCAAGTACGCGCTCCAGGGTCTGTTCGTAACCGTCGGCGGCGGTCTGGCAATGCTCGCCGGCATCATCATGCTGGCGATGGCCGGCGGCTCCTACGAGATCTCCGAGATCCTCTCCAACGGCGATGTAGTGCGCGAGCATGCGCTGTATCTGCCGCTGTTGTTCCTGATCCTGCTCGGGGCCTTCACGAAGTCGGCACAGGTCCCGTTCCATTTCTGGCTGCCGCGCGCGATGGCGGCGCCCACGCCGGTCTCCGCCTACCTGCACTCGGCCACCATGGTAAAGGCCGGCATCTACCTGCTGGCGCGCCTGAATCCCTCGCTGGGTGGCACGGATGTCTGGTTCACCACGCTGGTGTTGGTCGGCTCGGTGACCATGTTCACCGGCGTGTTCCTGGCCTACCGCTCCACGGGCGTGAAAAAGGTGCTGGCGTATTCCACGGTGATGGCGCTGGGCACCCTGACCATGTTGATCGGCATTGGCACCGAGACCGCGTTGATGGCGGCGATGGCCTTCCTGCTGGCGCATTCCCTGTACAAGGGCGCGCTGTTCATGGTCGCGGGCATCCTGGATCACGAGGCCGGGGCCAAGGACTTCCTGCAGACCGGCGGACTGCGCAGCGCGCTGCCGGTGACGGCGGCATTCACGATCCTCGCGGCGCTGTCGCTGGGGGGCGTGATCCCGCTGTTCGGCTTTGTCGCCAAGGAGCTGATGCTGGAGTCGGTGCTTGGGGCCCCGGGGTTGGTCGGCATCCTGACCCTGCTGGCGGTGCTGACCGCGATCCTCGGGGTGGCGGTCGCCGCGATTGTCGGCATCCGGCCGTGGTTCGGGCCGAAGACGGACACGCCCAAGACCCCGCAGCATGACGCCCCGGTGGCCATGCTGGCCGGCCCCGCGGTGCTCGCGAGCCTGGGCCTGATCTTCGGCCTGGGGCCGGGGCTGGCCGACGAGGGCCTGATCAACGCGGCGGCGGCCAGCGTGCAGGGTGCGCCGGTGGACGGCTATCTGTCGCTGTGGCACGGCCTGAATTGGCCGCTGGCGATCTCCGCCTTCAGCCTGGTGGCCGGTGGGGTTCTCTACTGGCGCTGGGAACAGGCGCGCCGCGCGCTGGCCTGGGTCGATCGCGTCGCCGAATACGGCCCGGAGAAGGGCTATTTCAAGATGATGGACGGCCTGGTGTGGCTGTCCGAATGGCAGACCCGAGTGCTGCAGAACGGCTATCTGCGCTATTACGTGATCGTGATCGTCGTGGCGACCGCGGGTCTGGTCGGGGTCACCGCCCAGCTGTTCGAGGTCGGCGTAGGGTCGCTGAATCTCGAGCGCCTGAAGGTCCACGAGATCGCCATCTTGGCGGTCCTGGTGGCCTCCACGCTGTTCGCGGTGCTGACCCGCTCACGACTGGGCGCAGTGGCGGCCCTGGGCTCGCTGGGCTTCACCGTGGCGCTGGTTTACGTGCTCTACAGTGCGGCGGACGTCGGCATCACCCAGGTTCTGGTCGAGACCCTGACCGTGATCCTGCTGGTGCTGGTGCTGTTCCGACTGCCGGGCTTCCTGAATCTGTCGTCCACCGCGTTGCGCCTGCGTGACGCCGGGATCGCGCTGGTGATGGGCGGCATGATCACGCTGCTGATCCTGAGCACCGTGGATGCGCGGCTGTTCGACTCCATCTCGCAGTACTTCATCGACGAGTCGGTGCCGTCCGGTTACGGCCGCAACATCGTTAACGTGGTGCTGGTCGACTTCCGTGCACTGGATACCCTGGGCGAAATCTTCGTGCTGGCGCTGGCGGCGATCGGGGTGTACGCGATGCTTCGTTTCCGCGCGGAGGACCGCCGATGAACATGCATTCCCTGATCCTGCGCACCGCGGGACATTTCCTGCTGCCGCTGCTGCTGCTGTTTTCCGTGTTCCTGCTGTTGCGCGGGCACGACGAGCCGGGCGGCGGTTTCATTGGTGGGCTGGTCGCGGCGGCGGCGATCCTGCTGTACCTGTTTTCGATGGATACCGAGTCGGCACGCAAGGTGCTGCGGGTGGACCCTCGGGATCTTCTGGGTGCCGGCATGGTGCTGGCGGTGATCAGTGCCATTCCCGGCGTGTTTCGCGGGCAGGCCTTCTTTACTGCCCAGTGGTGGGAGTTCACTGCGCCGATCTTCGGCGAGATGAAGCTCTCGACCGTGCTGATCTTCGATATCGGGGTGTACCTAGTGGTCATCGGCTCGGTGCTGACCATCATGCTCAACCTCGCGGAGGCGGAGGACTAATGGAAGTCGTCATGGCCTTCGTGGTCGGCGGTCTCTATGCCGCGGCCATCTACATGATGCTGCGCCGCTCGATCGTGAAGCTGGTGATCGGCCTGGTGCTGCTGTCGAATGCCGCCAACCTGCTGATCTTTACCGTTGCCGGCATGACATCGGGCGCGCCGCCACTGATCTCCCCCGGGGACACGGTGCCCGAGGGGGTCGCGGCCGATCCCCTGGCGCAGGCCGTGGTGCTGACGGCGATCGTGATCGGTTTCGGGGTGCTGGCGTTCGCCGTGGTACTGATCCACCGCGCCTACGAAGTGGTGCAGGCCGATGACATGGACCAGATGAAGGACACCGATCGATGATGATGTCCGTGGCCCTCCCGATCATCGTGCCGCTGCTGGTCGGTGCGTTGTCGGTGATGTTGTGGCGTTCGCACTTCGCGCAGCGGGCCCTCGGTGTGCTCGGCACCGGGCTGATGCTGGCCGTCAGCGTGTGGCTGCTGGCGGATACCTGGGAGCACGGGCACGTGGTGATGGAGATGGGCTCCTGGCCCGCGCCATTCGGTATCGTGCTGGTGTCCGACATGCTGGCGGCGATCATGGTGGTGCTGACCGGAATCATCGGCTTCGCCACGGCGATCTATTCGCTCTCCGGCATTGGCAGGATGTCGGAAAAGTTCGGCTACTACCCGTTGCTGCACCTGCTTCTGGCCGGCGTGAACGGCGCCTTCCTGACCGGCGATATCTTCAACCTCTACGTGTGGTTCGAGGTGATGCTGGTCGCCTCCTTCGCGCTGCTGATCCTGGGTGGCGAACGCGCGCAGATGGAGGGGGCGATCAAGTACGTCACCCTGAACCTGCTGTCGTCGATGATCTTCCTGACCGCGATCGGCCTGACCTACGGGCTGACCGGCACCCTGAACATGGCGGATATCGCCGACAAGCTGTCCACCGTCGAGGACACCGGTCTGGTGACCGTAATCGCGATGCTGTACCTGGTCGCGTTCGGGGTGAAGGCCGCGGCGTTCCCGTTCTTCTTCTGGCTGCCGGCGTCCTACCACACGCCGAAGGTGGCGGTCTCCGCGCTGTTCGCGGCGTTGCTGACCAAGGTCGGGGTCTACGCGCTGTACCGCGTGTTCACGCTGATCTTCAATCAGGAAGTCGACTACACCCACGAGATCCTGCTGTGGGTCGCAGCGGCGACCATGCTGACCGGCGTGCTCGGGGCGGCCGCGCACTACGAATTCCGGCGCATCCTGTCGTTCCACATCATCAGCCAGATCGGCTACATGATCATGGGTCTGGCGCTGTTCACGCCGCTGGCCCTGGTGGGCGGGGTGTTCTACATCATGCATCACATCATCGTGAAGGCGAATCTGTTCCTGATCAGCGGGATCACGTTCGTGATGAAGGGCACCCATGAGCTGAAGCTGATGGGCGGGATCTACCGTACGCATCCAATGCTGGGGGTGCTGTTTCTGATTCCGGCCTTGTCGCTGGCAGGGCTGCCGCCGCTGTCGGGTTTCTTTGCCAAGTTCATCATCATCCGCGCGGGCATCGAGGCCGAGGCCTACTGGGTGGTGGCGGTCGCGCTGGTGGTGGGTCTGCTGACGCTGTACTCGATGATCAAGATCTGGGCCGAGGTGTTCTGGAAGGCGCAGCCGGAAGGGGTCGAGGGCGAGACGCTTGACGTCACTTCCGGCCCGATGATCTGGATGTGGGTCCCGGTGATCATGCTGGCGCTGATGACCGTGGCCATCGGCCTGTACGGCGAGCCGATCTACCAGATGGCTTTGATGTCGGCCGAGCAGTTGCTGGATCCGTCGCAGTATATCGAGGCGGTACTCGGGGAGGCCCGCCAATGATCGCGCTGACCTGGAACATCGCGCTGGCCCTGATCTGGGTCTTTCTGACCGGGACGTTTACCACTGGCAATCTGCTGGTCGGATTTTTCCTGGGCTACGTGCTGCTGGCCTTCGCCCTGCGCGACAAGCCGGGGTTCGCCAGCTATGCGCGGCGCGTGCCGCGCTTCATCGGGTTTATCGGCTTCTTCCTTTGGGAGCTGTTTATGTCGAACCTGAAGGTGGCCTACGATGTGATGACACCGACCCACCACATGGTGCCGGGTGTGATTGCCTTTCCGCTGGATGCCAAGACCGATGGCGAGATCACGATTGTCGCCAACCTGATCTCGCTGACGCCGGGGACGCTGAGCCTGGACGTCTCCACCGACAAGAAGGTGCTGTATATCCACGTGATGTACCTCGAGGACCGGGATGCGGTGATCCGCTCGATCAAGTACCTGGAACACCGCGCCCTGGAGGTCCTGCGCTAGGCGCGGGGAGGTCCGATGTTCGATATCGCCATTATTGCTTCCAATGCGTTGCTGAGCCTGGCCCTGGTGCTGGGGTTCTGGCGGCTGTACCTGGGGCCGACGCTGCCGGATCGCGTGGTGGCACTGGAGCTGATTGCGTCGCTGACCATCGGTTTCATCGCGGTCTACGTGATCTCCAGTGGCCGCACCCCGTTCATCGACGTGGCCATGGTGTTGGCGTTGACCGCGTTCCTTGCCGCAGTGGGCTTTGCCCGTTACCTGGAGAAAGGGGGGCACCGGGACGATGACTGAGTTCTTGACGGGGTTGTTCCTGGTCGTCGGGGCCGCATTCATGGTGGTCGCGGCGCTGGGTCTGGTGCGCATGCCCGACCTGCCGATGCGCCTGCATGCCACCACCAAGGCCGGTGTGCTGGGGGCGGGTCTGATGATGGTCGGCGTGGCGGTCTACTTTGGCGACGGCGGGGTCACCACCCGCGCGGTGGCGGTGATTGGCTTCCTGCTGCTCACCGCACCGGTGGCCGCGCACGCGATCGGGCGCGCCGGCTACTTTGTCGGGGTGCCGCTGTGGGAGCACAGCAAGACCGACGAGCTGAAGGGCCGCTACGACGAGAAGAATCACACCCTGGCCTCGCCCCCGGAGATGCAGGACGCGAAGCAGGACGACGACGTCCCGCGCGCGTGAGCCCGCCGGCGCTCGTGCGCGGATAGCCGATCATCCGGGTAGGGGACATGACGGCGCGCCAGACACGAAAAAGCCGGGGCGCAAGGCCCCGGCCATGGGTACAGTCGTCGGAGAGACGATCGTGCCTGAATAGCGGCCCTCAGGCCGCGTGGGTTTCCTTCGCCTCGCGGGCGGCCCTCGCCTGTTCCGGATCGTAGGCTGCGCCGGACCAGAGCATCTCGTAGGCGATCTCCTCGTTTCCGTTCTCGCACAGTTCCAGTACCTGCTGAAACAGGGGCTGGAAGGTCTCGCTCTGGTGCGACGCCTCGTGTTCGTCGAAGCTATTCCAGAAGGTGATGATGAGGGCTTCCTTGTCCTTCATCGGGCTCTCGACCGCCTGGCCGATGGTGGAGCCTTCATTGGAGACGGAGCCGGAGTTCAGCGCGACAAAGCCGCCGACGAAGCCGGTATCCGAGTGATAGGTCTTTACGTTCTCGCACAGGACGGCGACACGTTCCTGCAGATCGTCGATGGTGTATTCCGGCTTGAGGATCACGCGGTTGATGGTGACGACACCGTCGGCCGGGAAGTTGTTGATCAGTTGGCTCATGACGTTCTCCTGTTGCAGGGGAAGTGTGCCCGAAGGCACGGGTTGCTCGTTAAGTTAGTAAGCAACTTCTAATTGAAGTTCCCGAGTAAACTACTCAGGAATAGGCGAGACCCCAAAATCACCCAGAAATTGGAGGGCCCGATCCAGCACGCCCCTGGCGGCGGGAGGGCTTCTCCGCGGCTAGATGCGGGTCATCACCGGACTTGCGTGCGATCCCTGGGTCATCTATCGTTCATTCCAGTGAATATTGGAACGAACGCCGTGTCCGGACGTGAACTCAAGGATTTGCTGTACGAACAGGTGGCCCGCATCGCCCGTGCCGCGGCCAGCCCGAAGCGCCTGGAGTTGATCGAGGTGCTAGTTCAGGGCGAAAAGAGCGTCGAGCAGCTTGCGGCCGATGCAGAACTGAGCGTGAAGCTGACCAGCGCCCACCTGAAGGAGCTGCGTCAGGCACGGCTGGTCGAGGCCCGGCGCGAAGGGCGTCATATGTTCTATCGCCTGGTGGATCAGCATGTCGCCGATTTCTGGGTAATGCTGCGTACCCTGGCGGAGGAGCGCCTGCTCGAGTTGCAGGCCGCGACCCGCGAAATGGCCGAGGGTCCTGGCGAGCTGGCCCCGATGGCGGGCCCCGAACTGCTGGAACAGGCTCGTCGGGGCGATCTCATCGTTCTCGATGTCCGTCCCGGGATGGAATACGCGAACGCCCATCTGCCGTATGCCCGATCCATCCCGATCAGCGAGCTCCGCAATCGGCTCGGCGAGCTGCCGACCGACCGACCGGTGGTGGCTTATTGCCGCGGTCCCTACTGCCTGATGGCCAGCGAGGCTGTAGAGATCCTGGCCGCGCACGGGTTCCAGGCGACCCGGTTCGAGGATGGCGTCGCCGAATGGCGTTATCACGGTCTGCCATTGGCAACTGTGAGCAACGAGGACAAGGAGAACGCCACATGACGGACCATCACAAGGCCGCGGAGGCCTATGCCCACCTGACGCACGGGATCCGGGAGAACCTCGGGCAGTTTGGTCAGCAGCTGATCCAGGTTTTCTTCGTCGGCCTGACGATCGGGATGATGCGCACGGTCGTGCCGGCCCTGGCGGAGAGCGAATTCGGCGTGGCCGAGGGCTCGTTCATGCTGCTGACCGCGTTTGTGGTCGCCTTTGGCGTGGTGAAGGGGGCGCTCAATTTTGTTGCCGGTCGCCTGTCCGAACGGCTGGGCCGCAAGACCGTCCTGATGCTGGGCTGGGTGGCGGCGATCCCGATCCCGTTCATGATTCTCTACGCGCCGTCCTGGAGCTGGATCGTGGCCGCGACCGTGCTGCTGGGCGTGAACCAGGGCCTGGCCTGGTCGATGACCCAGACGGCCAAGATGGACATCACCCGTGCCGATGAACGCGGTTTCACCATGGGGATGAACGAGTTCTCCGGCTATGTCGGGGTCGCGGTGGCGGGGATCGTGACGGGCTACATGGCTACAGCGTTCGGTCCGCGCATGGGGCTGTTGATTTTTGGCCTGGTGGTCATCGCGCTGGCGATCGTGCTGACCGCGCTGTTTGTGCGCGAGACGCTGGACTGGGCGAAGGCCGAGGGTGCGCGGCATGCCGCGGGGCAGTCCACTGGGCCCATCCCGCGGTATTCGAAGAATATCTCCGATACGCCCAGCACCTGGGAGGTGTTCACGCTGATGTCCTGGCGCGACCGGCGCATGGCCGCGTTCAGTCAGGCGGGGCTGGTCGAGAAGTTCGTGGATGCGCTGGTGTGGGTGTTCTATCCGGTGTTCCTCTATCAGCAGGGGCTCAGTCTCGCGGCGATCGGCTGGGTGGTCGGGATCTACGGTTTTGTCTGGGGCGGATCGCAGTTCCTCACCGGCCGCCTGTCGGACCATGTTGGCCGCCGGCAGCCGATTATCTGGGGCATGTGGATCTGCGGCGGCGGGGTGGCCCTGACGCTGCTGGGCGAGGGCGTGCTGTGGTGGTCGTTCGCGGCGGCGGTGACCGGTCTCGGCATGTCGCTGCTGTATCCCAACCTGAGCGCGGCAGTGGCGGATATCGCGCACCCGAACTGGCGCGGTTCGGCGATCGGGACCTACCGCTTCTGGCGGGATCTTGGCTACGGAGTGGGGGCCTTCGGGTTGGGCATCGTGGCCCATATTGGCGGGTCGGTGGTCTGGGGCTTCTGGTTCGTGGTGATCGCGATGTTTGCCTCCGGCGCCGTGGTCTGGTGGTGGGGCGAGGAGACGCATCCGCGCCTGAACCCCGACGACGATTAGGCGTATGGCGGCTCGTCCGCCGGGCGCCGCTACCAGCGGCGCTTGTCCCACATCTCCGGGTTGGCCCAGAAACGGGCGTTCAGCCAGTCGGGGGTGAGCTTGTAGTCGTACAGGCTGGTGCGATAGACCGTGTGATCCGGCGCGGCCGCCTCGGCCTCCGGGTCGTGGCGGAAACCGAGGGCGAGGAAATCGTTCAGGCCCCAGCGTTCGTCGTCCCGCCGATGCAGGATCAGCACCTCGTCGGCCCAGCGGTCGCGCAGCCCGCCCAGGAGTTGCTGGCCCGTCGTGACGTCCAGTGCGCTCAGCGTATCCGGCAGCAGGACCAGCGGCACGCGCGGCCCGGGCGGGTGCTCGAGAAATGCCGCGACGCTCTCCTGCTCCACGCCCGGAGGGCTTTCCTGGCTATCCGTGTTGGCCACAAGCAGGACGGTTCGGCCGTCGCGCAGGCGCCGCGGCAGGTGGCGGCGCAGGGCATCGATGTCGATCAAGCGGTACCTCCCCGGTGGTTTTGGTCGCCCCGTCCCGGGGTCGCGTTCGTTATACTCTAATGTACTCCCACTTCTACTGCGGACCCGTCAGAAGGAAGCCTCTCCATGTCCAAGGAACTGCTGACCGAATTCCTCTCCAAACACCCGATCTCGGCGTCGCTGACACCGGCCGAGGTCGAGATCCTTCTCGAATACCTGGAGGTGCTGGAAACCCACCACAAGCAGGTGATCGCCGATATCGGCGAGGTCGGGGAGTCGTTGTTCTTCGTGGTCAGCGGGACCGCCGCGCTGTACCACGACGACGGCAACCAGGAGATCGAGGTCGGGCGCATGCAGACCGGCGAACTGGCCGGGTCCATGTCGTTCTTTGACCGCGTGCCGCGCGGCGTGCGCATGCGCGCCCTGAGCGACAATACCCGCCTGCTGCGCCTGTCGCGCTCCATGTATGACCGCCTGCGCGTCGAGCAGCCGTACATTGCGGTGAACCTGCTGGAGTTCGCCATCATCAGCCTGGATCACCTGATCCGCCGGGTCTCCGAGGACGTGGCGACGTACGCCCACTACCTCTATTCCCCGGGCAAGAAGTAGGGCGGATCGCAGGCGGAGAGCGCCGTGCTCGCGTCCCTGCAGACGGTTGCCGAATACCTGTTGCTGCCCCCGGGGCTTGGGATCGCGCTGACCCTGGTCGGGGTCGCCTTCTGGCGCGCCGACTGGCGCGGGGGGCGGCCGTTATTGGCGATCGGTCTGCTGGCGCTGGTGCTGCCAAGCCTGAATGTTGTTGCCCAGCCACTGGCGCACGCCATCGAGCGCGATCTGCGCGATGCCGTGGTGGCGGTGGGGCGGGCCGATGCCATCGTGGTGCTGGGCGGCGGACGCTGGCCCGGACGCGGCGAGGACGGCGGCCGCGATGCCCTGAATCCCCAGACCCACGAGCGTCTGCGCCATGCCGCCAGGCTGCACCGCGACACCGGGCTGCCGCTGCTGGTCTCGGGCGGGCGTCCGGGCGCGTTGCCCGGGCGGCGCTCCGAGGCCGAGCTGATGGCGGCCACCCTGCAAACCGATCTGGGTGTGCCGGTGCGCTGGCTGGAGAGCACCTCGCGCAACACCTGCGAAAACGCCACGCACACCCGCCAGCGCCTGCAGCAAAGCGACGTGCAACGGGTGCTGGTGGTGACCCAGGCCCTGCACATGCCGCGTGCCCTGGCCTGCTTCGAACGTGCCGGCCTGGCGGCCGACCCGGCACCGACCGGCTTTCGCGGCCCCACGAGCGATCCACGGCGGGTCGAGGACTTCCTGCCGACCCTCGAGGCCTTGGAGACGTCGCGCTTCGCGATGCGTGAATGGCTGGCCCGCCTGGCACGGCCGCTACGCGACCGTCTGCCGGAGCGGGGCGACCCGGCCTGATGCTCGCGCTGCGCCGTGCACCGGGCTTGTATGGCGCGGCGGCCGGGCTGGTGCTCTTTCTGCTGGCGGGTGTGGCCGTGGCCGCGGATGCGGAGTTCGATGGCGGCATCCAGCTGGATCTGCGGATCGAATCCCTGTTGCGCGACGATCTTGACGCGCATGGCCTGCGCACCCGTGTGCAATGGACGCGCGAAGGCCTGTCCCTGGCGATCCGCGCGGATCGCGTCGAACTCCCCGAGCCCATCGGAACCCTGCAAGACCTGCGCGTGGAATGCAGTGATCTGCAGGTAAGTCGTGCCGAGGTCCGCTGCGATACGGCGCGACTCTGGGGTGATGCCGGGGATCTGCACCTGCGGGGTGCCCCGGTAGGCCTGTATTGGGGGCGCGAGACGGGCGCGCTTGCGCTGGCGGGTGCGTGGCCCGGTTGGTTCGGGGCGCAGGGCGATTTCCACGTGCGGCTGGATCCCGCCCGCGGCTGGGATGTGCGGGCCGATCTCGCGGGGATCAACCTGGCGGCCCTGGCCGGGTCGGCGCGCCTGCCAATGGATTTGCCCGTGCATCTGGGGCAGGGCACGGCGGATCTCGCGCTGCACTGGCGTGAACGCGGGCGTTCCGAGGTCACGCTGACGGTGCATGATCTCGCATTCAGCGACGATCTGGGCCTGCAGGCTGGGGAAGAACTGGACGGCCGGCTGCGCCTCGCGGGCGATGCCGACGGCTGGGATGTTGATCTGGCACTGACAGCGGGTGTGGTGTTCGTCGATCCCTGGTTTGTCGATCTGGATGCCGAGGGTCCGGTGGCCCTGGACGCCCGCGGGGTGGTGGTGGACGGCGAGAGCCGAGCGGTGCGAGCGGAGTCGCTGTCACTGGATTATGGCGAGGCGGCCTCGCTGCAGGGGCAGGGCCTCGCCTTCGCGCCCGAACGTGGTCTGGATGGCCAGTTCCGGGGTGAGGTCGGGGCACTTGGCGTGATCTACGAGACCGTGCTGTCGCCGTGGCTGGTGGGCACAGCCCTGGGCGAACTGGATGCCGCAGGGCGTATGAGCGGCGAGGTCGAGGTGCAGGCCTCCGAGCCGCACTACGCCCGGCTCGAATGGTCCGGGGTCGAGGCTCAGGACCGGCGTGGGCGTTTTGGTGTGAGCGGTGCGCAGGGCGAGCTGGACTGGTCCGCCACCGTGCCGGGTGGCCCCGGCCGCATCGGCTTTGATGCGGCCCATCTGTACGGCCTGCCGTTCGACGGGTTTTCCGCCCGGGTGCGTGCGCGGCCACAGGGGCTGGAATTGCTGGAGGCGACCGAGATCCCGATCCTCGATGGGGGCCTGCGGGTCGGGGCCTTCAGCGTGCAGCAGACCGAGACCGGGCCGGACGTGCAGTTTCAGGGGGGGATTCGGGCGATCAGTCTGGAGTTGCTGACTGACGTGTTGGGCTGGCCTCGCTTCTCCGGTCAGGTGGCCGGGATGATCCCGCGGGTGCGCCTGGAGGACGGTGATCTGAACGTGGATGGGCGGCTGCTGGTCCAGGTGTTCGATGGCGAGGTGGTGCTGCGCGATGTCTATATTCACGATCTGTTCGGGTACGCACCGGAGCTCGGGCTGTCCACGCAGATCCAGCGCCTGGACCTGGAACTGGTCACGCGGGCCTTCGATATCGGCCGGATCCAGGGACGGTTGTCGGGGCACGTGAACGACCTGGTGATGGTGGACTGGTCGCCGGTGCACATGGACCTGGAGCTGATGACGCCAATGGACGATCCGGGACGACGGCGCATCAGCCAGCGGGCGGTGGAGAACATCACCGAGCTGGGTGGCGGCCTGCAGGCGGCGGCTTCGTCGATCTTCCTGCGCGTTTTCGAGAACTTCAGCTATCGCCGCCTGGGCTTTCGCTGCGAACTGCGCGGGGACGTGTGCACGGCCTCCGGGGTGGCAGATCGCCCGGACGGCGGGTTCGTGCTGGTACAGGGCGGTGGCCTGCCGCAGATCGAGGTGATCGGCTACAACCGCCGGGTGGACTGGCCGGAACTGATCGACCGCCTGGCGCAGATTCAGGGCGGCGAGGGGCCGGTCGTGCAATGAGTCAGCCGCGGTGTTTGGTTACGGTTCAGGATGATGGTGTAGATTGGGCACATGCGGGGTTTACCCGCCCGAACAAGGGATGACAGGCATGAAGGCTTTGTGGAGTGTTCCGGGACTGGCTCTGATGTTCGCGCTGCTCGCGGGCTGCGTGACCATCAATATCTACTTCCCCACCGCAGCGGCGGAGGAGGCGGCGCGCGCCATCGTGCGGGATGCGCTGCAGGTGCCCGAGGCCGAGCCGGCACCGGAGTCCGAGTCCGGTGTGCAGCTGCCGCCGTCGGAGCCGCGCCACACGGGCACGGCGAGCGCCGCGCCGGTGCTCGTGTGGGTGCTGGAACGCCTGGTGAGCCCGGCCGCCGCGCAGAGCCCGGACCTGCAGATCGAGACCCCGGCCATTAACCGCATCCGGGCCTCGCTGCGCGAGCGGGGGCCGCAGCTGGCACCGCATTTCCGCAGCGGTGCGATCGGTTTCGGTAACAATGCCGATGTGGTGATCCGCGATCTCTCCGAGGTTCCGCTGCGCGATCGCAGCACCGTGCAGCGACTGATCAGCGAGGAGAACTCGGATCGCGATTCGCTCTACCGCGAGATCGCCCGGGCCAATGACCGTCCGGACTGGGAACGCCAGATCCGCGAGACCTTTGCCCGCGTCTGGGTGGAAGAGGCCCCCTCGGGTTACTGGTACCAGGACGGCAACGGACAGTGGCAGCAGAAGTAACGGCGCGTGAGGGAACCCCCCATCCACGGGAGTGATGCGTGGCCGGCATAGCCTGGGCCGAGCGCCTGGATGCCCGGCGCCGCCAGTTGACCGAGCTGGTCAATGACACGGATCTTTCGGCGTTGCCGCGCTGGAAGGCCGTTCCGCTCGGGATGGTACGCGGTGTCTTCGCGCTGGTGCGCGAGGTCTCCGAGGGGCAGCTGACGCTGCGCGCGATGAGCCTGGTGTTCACCACCCTGTTGTCGATGGTGCCGCTGCTGGCGCTGTCATTCTCGGTGCTCAAGGCCTTTGGTGCCCACAACGCGGTGGAGCCATTCTTGCTGGGCGTGCTCGAGCCCCTGGGCGAGCAGGGGGTGGAGATTGCCCACAATGTGCTCGAGTTTGTCGACAATATGCGCGTGGGCGTGCTCGGGTTCGTGGGTCTGCTGTTCCTGGTCTACACGGTCATCGCACTGGTGCAGAAGATCGAGCTGGCCTTCAACGCCATCTGGCGGGTGGAGAATAACCGCAGCCTGGCCCAGCGCTTCTCTAACTACCTGTCGGTGATCCTGATCGGTCCGGTCCTGGTGGTTTCCGCCCTGGGGGTGACCGCCACCGTGATGTCGTCGGCGGCGATGCAGACGGTCGCCGGGATCGGGCCCGTCGGCATGCTGATCACCGAGATCTCGCGGCTGGTGCCCTATCTCCTGATCATCGCCGCCTTTGCCTTTATCTATGTGTTTGTGCCGAACACCCGGGTGAAGGTGATCCCGGCGCTGCTTGGGGCCGTGGTGGCCGGGTTGCTGTGGCAGAGCGTTGGCTGGGTGTTCGCCAACATGGTGGCGGGTTCGACCCGCTATGCGGCGATCTACTCCAGCTTCGCGATCATGATCATGCTGCTGATCTGGCTCTATCTCGCCTGGCTGATCCTGCTGATCGGGGCGAACGTCGCCTTCTTCGTGCAGCACCCGGAATACATGAACGTGCGCGGTATCCGCCTGCGCTTGTCCGGCGCGGGGCGCGAGCGCATGGGCCTGCACCTGATGCAGCAGGTCGGACAGCGCTTCCATGACGGGCATCCGGCGCCGACGCTGGACGAGGTCGCCGCGGCGCTGGCCGTCCCGGGCAATGCCCTGGGAGGCTCCGCGCGCCGGCTGGAGGAGGCCGGGCTGTTGCTGAAGGCGGGCGAGGAGGGGCAGCAGCTGGTCCCGGCGCGGGATCTCGACGCCATCCGTGTGGACGAGATCCTGGAGGCCCTGCGCGCGGACACCGACGACCGCGCGATCCGCCGCTTGCGTGGCAGTGCGGCGGTGGAGCGGACCCTGAAGGACGTCGATGTGGCGCGGCGGGAGCGTCTGGATGGACGCACCCTGCGCGATCTATTGAACGAGGCTGCCGGCGATTCCGGGGCGGTGGAAACCGCCTGACGGCTGGCCTGCAGGGCCGTCAGGCGCGTGGCGCCTCGGCATCCAGGCGCTGCTGGGCGCGGTCCATCAGCTGCCCCGATACGCGCTCCACCAGCGACTGGGCCACGCGTCGCACGGCGGCATCCAGGATCGGATTCAGCTTGTACTCCAGTTCGAAGTCCACCCGCGTATGGCCCTCGCCATCAGGGGTCAGCCGGTAACTGCCGCGATTGTGAATCCCGCGGATGGAGCGCCAGGCGAAGTGTTCGGGGGCGATGGCGCTGCAGACTTCGACGTCGAAGCCCATGCGCATGCCGGCGGCGCGAATGGTCCAGCGGTAGCAGTCATCGCCCAGCCGCTCGATATGTTCCACGTGGTCGCACAGGTCCACGAAATTGGGGACGTGGCTCAGGAGCTCGAAGACCCGATCCGGCTCGGCGCGCAGGGAGGTGGAGTGGCTGATCGTTCGCATGGCGGATTCGTCTTCGATGGCGGCTCTTTGGACTAAGAGCCTGGCGCGGGTTCGGGGTTCCACGCAAGCGTGGGTCGGATCCGCTTCCACCGGCTTGTCGCATCCGGGGTGGGGGCCTACGATGTTTGCTTATGCTGGCGACCCCCGGATGCCCTTTATGTCCACCGCGCAACAATGTCCCGAACTCGACTTCCTGCAACGATTCGAGGCCGGGTCCACCGGCATCCTGTACTGGGAGCAGCTGGACCAACTGTGGGAGCGTCTGCGCGAGCGCGCGGACGCCGGATGGTATGTCTATGCGGTGGGCGACGACGTCCCGGATCAGCCGGTGCCGGAGGAGACCTTCCGGCGTTTCGTCGACGAGATCGACGCCCTCTTGCGGCGTGATCACGACGAGGATTACTGCGGGATCGTGTACGTCGATGACCGCGAGCATCCGGAGTTCGTGAAGATCTTCGATCCCAACAACCTCGGCTCCAGCTGTGGCTCCTCCGGGCTCCGGGTCCTGCCGGGCTGGGTCGTGTCGCGGGTGCCGCCGGTGGATCTCGAGGTCGCGGTGCCCCCCACCGGCAGTCGCCGGCGCTGGTGGCAGCGGCTGTTCGGTGGTGCACAGTGAGACCCGGGGCCGGGTTCTTGGTGCAGTTCGTCCGGGCGCGGCTGGAAGCGTAGCGTGAGCGGGTCTGTCTGGCAGGGCCTGCGCGCCCAGTCCCGGTTGTTCATCGCCCTGGGCATTCTGATCCTCGTGGTGGTCTGGATCGTCTCCGGGATGCTCGGGCGCGAGACGGAGGAGGCGCCGCGGGCAAGCGATCCCCAGCCCATGGCGGTGGCGGTAACGGCGCTCACCGCCGAGCCGGTAGAGCGTTTGCTGGTGCTGCAGGGGCGGGTGGAACCGGACCTGCGCGTGATGGTTCGCGCGGAGACCGCCGGCCAGGTCGCCGAATGGGCTGTGGCCCGTGGGGCGCGGGTGGCTGGGGGGGATGAACTCGCGAACCTGCGCATGGATGATCGCGAGGCGCGGCGGCGGCAGGCGATTGCCCGGTTGCGCGGGGCGGAGAGCGAATACGAGGCGGCCCAGCGCCTGCACGACCAGGGGCATGTCTCGCGTAGCCAGCTGGAGGCCCGCGAGGCAGAGCGCGAGGCCGCACGGGCCGAGCTCGAGGCGATCGAGCTGGACATTCGCAACACGCGGATCGTCGCACCCGTCGCGGGGATCGTGAATCAGCGCCTGGCGGATCGAGGCGACTTCGTCAGTCGCGGCGACCCGGTGGCGGAGGTGGTCGACAACGACCCGCTCCTGGCGGTGGTGCATGTCCCCCAGCACCAGATCGGGCGGGTCGAGCCGGGCCAGCCGGCGCGGATCCGTTTCCTTGATCGACGGCGTGCCGAGGGCGAGGTGCGGTTCGTTTCGCGCGTGGCCGAATCGGGCACGCAGACCTTTCGCGTCGAGATTGCCGTGCCGAACCCGGACGAGGCCCTGCCGTCGGGTATCAGTGCCGGCGTCGAGATCCCGACCGCCGTGGTGCAGGCGCACAAGCTGTCCCCGGCCTGGATGGGGCTGGATGACGCCGGGCGTGTGGGCGTGAAGACGGTCGACGCGGCGGATCGGGTGGTGTTCCACGCCGTAGAGGTGATCCGGGCCGCGGCCGATGGCGTCTGGGTGACCGGCCTGCCCGAAACGGCACGGGTGATCACCATCGGCCACGGTTTCGTGACCGATGGCGAGCGGGTGCGCCCGCAAGCGGCGCAGGTGGACCCCGGGGCGTCGGTGCCGGAATCGGTGGACGGGGCGGCGCCGTGAGGTCCCTGATCGCCTGGGCGGTGGTACATGCCCGGACGGTACTGCTTTTTCTTTTGTTGATCCTGGTGCTGGGGGCGACCGCCTACCACATCGTGCCCAAGGAGGCGGCACCGGAGATCGATGTCCCGATCTTCTTTGTCTCGGTGCCGTATCCCGGGGTCAGTCCGGAAGACGCCGAGCGCTTGATGCTGCGGCCGCTGGAGCGCGAGCTGCAGGCACTGCCCGGGGTGGACGAGATGCAGTCCTGGGCGGGCGAGGGCTTTGCCCTGGTGCGTCTGGACTTCGAGCCGGGCTGGGACAACCGCCAGGCGCTGTCGGACCTGCGCGAGGAGGTCGACCAGGTGCGCCCCGAACTGCCGGCGGGGGCGGAGGAGCCGAGCGTCTCCGAGGTCGATCTGTCGCTGTTTCCGGTGCTGACGCTGAATCTCTCCGGGCCGCTGGACGAGCGGGCGCTGGTGCGCCTGGCGCGCGAGCTGCGCGACCGGGTCGAGGCGATCCCCGGGGTGCTGGAGGCGGATGTCGGCGGGGATCGCGAGGAGCAGATGGAGGTCCTGGTCGATCCGCTGGTGCTGGAGACGTATGAACTGTCCTTCAGCGAACTGACCCGCGCGATCGAGCGCAACAACCGGCTGGTGGCGGCCGGCGCGCTGGACACCGGGGCTGGGCGTATTCCGCTGCGCGTGCCGGGCACCATTGATGATGTCGACGACGTGCTGGACACCGCGATCCGCGTGGAGGGCGATGCGGTGGTGCGGGTGCGCGATGTCGCGGAGGTGCGTCAGACCTACCGCGACCCCGAGGGCTTCACCCGCATCGATGGTCAGCCTTCGGTTTCCCTGGAAATCCGCAAGGCGTCGGAGGCCAATGTCCTCGAGGTGGTCGCGGCCGCCCGTGCGACCATCGAGGCTGCCCGCGCCGACTGGCCGGAAGCCGTGGAGGTGACCTATCTGCAGGACATGGCGCGGGATGTGGGAGACCTGCTGGGGGACCTGGAGAACAGCGTGATCACCGCGATGCTGATCGTGGCGCTGGTGATCCTGGCGATGATGGGGGCGCGCGCGGCGCTGCTGGTGGGTATGGCGATTCCCGGGGCCTTCCTCGGCGGCATCCTGGTGATCTACCTGATGGGTTTCACACTGAACGTGGTGGTGCTGTTCGGCCTGATCCTGGTCGTGGGCATGCTGGTGGACGGTGCCGTGGTGGTCGTGGAGCTGGCGGATCGCTATGTGGCCGAGGGCATGGCCCGGGCGGATGCATTCCGCGCGGCTGCCCAGCGCATGGCCTGGCCCATCACAACGGCCATTGGGACCACGCTGGCGGTGTTCGCGCCCATGCTGCTGTGGCCCGGCATGGTCGGCGAGTTCATCGTCTACCTGCCGGCCACCGTGATCGTGACCCTGATCGCCTCGCTGGCGATGGCACTGGTCTTTATCCCGGCGCTGGGTGCCGTGATCGGGCAGAGTCGGCCGATCAACGCCGCGCAGACGCGCTACGTGCGCGCGGCAGAGGAGGGACGTTACGACGAACTGCAGGGGATTACGCGTGCCTATATCCACCTGCTGCAATCCCTGGTGCGGCATCCCGGCTGGACGCTGGCGGGGACGGTCGCGGTGGTCGTTGTGGCCTACGCGCTGTATGCCACGCAGGGCCGGGGTGTGGAGTTTTTCCCGCAGGTCGAGCCCGATTTCGTGCAGGTCCAGGTGCAGGCACGCGGCGATCTCTCGGTATGGGAGGCGGATGCCCTGGTCCGCCAGGTGGAGGGCACTCTGCACGGCGTACCCGAGATCCGCCACGTCTACGCGCGCACCATCGGGACCCAGCTGGGCCGTCTGCAGGGCGACTATGCCGAGGACGTGATCGGGGTGATCCAGCTGGAACTGATTGGCTGGCGGCAGCGGCCACCGGCGGAGTCGATCATCGAAGATCTCCGCCGGCGGACCGCGGACCTGCCGGGGATTCGCCTGCAGTTCCGCGCCCAGGAGCGTGGACCGAGCGAGGGTCGTCCGATCGTGCTCGAAGCCGCCAGCGCCGACCCCGAGCGGATCGCACCCGTGATCCGGCAGCTGCGCGCCGAAATGGACGCCCTCGGCGGGTTCGTGGACGTGACCGACGACCTGCCCCTGCCCGGGGTGGAGCTGGAGGTGCGCTTTGACCGTGAACAGGCGGCTCGCTTCGGGGTTGATGTCCCGTTGCTGGGCGAGGGCGTGCAATTGGTCACCAGCGGGATCTTGCTGGGAACCTACCGTCCGGACTACAGCGACGAGGAGGTTGATATCCGCTTGCGCTTGCCGGCCGCGCAGCGCCATCTTCAGCAGCTGGCGGGCCTGAACCTGCCGGGGGCCACCGGGCTGGTGCCGCTGGCCCATTTCGCCGAGCTGGTGCCGGTGCCGGCGACCGGCCTGATCAAGCGCCGCGATGGCCAGCGTGCGTACACCCTGGAGGCGGATGCGGGCCCCGGCTATCTGGTAGACGAGCGCCAGCGTGCGCTCGAAGGCCGGATGGCCGACCTGGAGCTGGACGCCGAGGTGCAGCTGCGCTTTCGCGGTCAGGCCGAGGAGCAGGCCGAGGCCACGAACTTCCTGCTGGGGGCGTTCGGGCTGTCGCTGTTCCTGATGCTCGCCATGATGGTGACCCAGTTCAATCGCTTCTCCCAGGCCTTTCTGGTGCTCTCGGCCATCGTGTTTTCCACCGCCGGGGTGCTGCTGGCGTTGCTTCTGCGCGGGGAGCCCTTCGGTATCGTGATGAGCGGGATCGGCGTGCTGGCGCTGGCGGGGATCGTGGTGAACAACAACATCGTGCTGATCGATACCTACAACGAGCAGCGCAGGCTTGGGCTGGATGCGATGGAGGCGGCCCTGCGCGCGGCCGCGCAGCGGATGCGGCCGGTGCTGTTGACGGCGATCACGACCATCCTCGGCCTGTTGCCGATGGTGCTGGCGTGGACGGTGGACTTTGCCGGCCGGGACTTCTACGTGGGCGCGCCGGTCACCGGGTTCTGGGTCCAGCTGGCGACGGCCATCGCCGGAGGGCTGTTGTTTGCGACTCCGCTGACCCTGCTGTTTACGCCCGCCATGCTGGTATTGCTGGACCGTTGGGGTCTGGACCGACGGCCGGTATCGGTGGGCGGGTCGGGTTCCGCGGTCAGCGGCTCGCCAGGCGCTTGATGCACTCGAGGTAGGCATTTTCGTCCGGCGCGGCGTTGCTGCGCTGGGCTTCCCACAGGATCTGGCCCAGGCACTCCATCATCCGGTGCTCGGCATCCATGACGCCAAAGCGGGCGCACAGGCCCTGGTGCAGCTGGCGGGTGCCGGCCGGACGGTCGGTGCGCGCCTGGTCGCGCAGGCTCAGGTGCATCGCCATGTGCAGGAACGGGTTGGAGGTGCCGAGCTCGGGTGGGAATTCGCCGGTCAACGCGGTCTCGCGGTCCTTCAGGTAGTCGTGGTACTCGGGGTGGTCCGAGATCACGTCCACCAGTTGCTGTTCCAGATCGGACAGGGCCTCGCCGGCCTGGGCCTTGTGCCAGGCGTCGACGAACTGGGTGCGGATCTGGTCGCGGTTGCCGTACATGGGGTGTCCTCGGGGTAATGGTGGTGGTCAGGCGCCACGGGTCGGGGGCGGCGTCTTCGCCTTGTATTCGCACAGATCCGCGATCGGGCAGCGCCAGCACTCCGGCTTGCGCGCCTTGCAGACGTAGCGTCCGTGCAGAATCAGCCAGTGGTGGGCGTCCTGCAAGTAGGCCTTCGGGGTCAGGCGCATCAGGCGCTTTTCCACCTCCAGCACGGTCTTGCCCGGGGCCAGGCCGGTGCGGTTGGCGACCCGGAAGATGTGGGTGTCCACCGCGATGGTGGGGACGCCGAAGGCGGTGTTGAGGATCACGTTCGCGGTCTTGCGACCAACCCCCGGTAGGGCTTCCAGCGATTCGCGATCACGCGGGACCTCGCCCCCGTGGCGCTCCACCAGCAGGCGGCAAGTCTTCATCACGTTCTCGGCCTTGGCGTTGTACAGGCCGATGGTCTTGATGTGTTCCTTGAGACCGTCCAGGCCCAGTTCGAGGATGGCCTCGGGGGTGTTCGCCACCGGGTAGAGACGGCGCGTGGCCTTGTTGACGCCGACATCCGTGGCCTGGGCCGACAGGATGACCGCGATCAAAAGTTCAAAGGGGGTGTCGTAATCGAGCTCGGTCGTCGGCTCGGGGTTCGCCGCCTTCAGGCGTTCGAAGATGGCTTCTCGCTTCGCGGCGTTCATGGATGCGGGGGCTCCAAACAAACCGGCCCCGCTTCGCGGGGCCGGCAACTCGCGTAGTGGCGTTGCTCAGACGTGGCGGAAATGGCCAATATCCGGCGCGGCGTCGCGCGGGTTGGACTCGGCTTCCTTCTCCAGGTCCTTGATCAGCTTGGCGTGCTTCTCTTCGATGTCGTGCATCGCCTTTTCGTCCATCTTCGGGAAGATGACGTCACGGATGAACGAACCCAGCTCGTCCAGGCAGCTCGGCCAGTACTTGTCGTTCAAGTGGAACGCATGGTGGGCATGGGTGCCCATCGGGTAGCTGTCGAACTTGCGGATCATGGTGTAGGACAGGTCGCTGTCCTTCTCGACAAAGTCCTTGGCGAAGTCGTACCACCACTTGTAGTACTTCTCCTGGAGCTCGTCGTTGAACCCGTGGTTCTCGAAAAAGGCGGCGATCGTGCCGCGCGGGGCGAGGCCGTAGCGCGTGCCGCGCTTGCCAGCAAACGGGAAGTGTCCAGCCATGCCAATCTCCTGGGACGTTTGAATGTCCGGGGCGGTGGCCCCGGTAGAACGGATTCGTGGCGCCGGAAGTTTACCGGCTGACAGCCAGGAATCAAGGCCGGAGCCGATCAGGCGTTGTCGGGGCTCGCCTCGGTTGCGGTCGCGGTCTCGTCGCCGGTGGGGCTCGGTTCCGCTTCGAACTGGCTGTCGATCCAGTTCTTGGCGGCGATCAGCAGGCCCATGGCCATGAAGGCGCCGGGGGGCAGCAGGGCCAGCAGGAAGCCGTGCTCGGACGGGTAGAGCTGCAGGGTCATGCCGTGGCCCCAGTCGCCGAACAGCAGGTGGGCGTTGGCCATCAGCGTGCCCTGGCCGAGGACCTCGCGCAGGGCACCCAGGGCAATCAGCACGCCGGTGAAGCCCAGCCCCATCATCAGCCCGTCCAGCGCGGCGCGCGGGACCGAGTTGCGTGAGGCGAAGGCCTCGGCGCGGCCAATGATCGCGCAGTTGGTCACGATCAGCGGGATGAAGATGCCGAGGATCAGGTACAGCCCGTGAAACCAGGCGTTCATCGCCAGTTCGATGGCGGTGACGATGGAGGCAATGATCAGCACGTACACCGGGATGCGGATCTCCGGGCGCGCATGGTCACGGATCAGCGAGACCAGCACGTTCGACAACAGCAGGGTCAGGGTGGTCGCGATGCCGAGGCCGATCGCGTTGACCATGGTGCCGGAGATCGCCAGCAGCGGACACAGGCCCAGCAGCTGCACCAGACCGGGGTTGTTGTGCCACAGGCCGTCGCGAATGATTTCGGTCAGGGTCGGGTTCATCGGTTTGCCTCGTCGTCCCCGTTGGCTTCGTTGTGCGGGAGCGGTTCCACCACGGAGCCGGTCGCGTCGGGCCGGGTCGCCAGCAGCTCCTCGCGGTGTTGGGCGAAGTATTCCAGTGTGCGATAGACGGCGCGAACCACCGCACGCGGGGTAATGGTGGCCCCGGTGAACTGGTCGAAGACCCCGCCGTCCTTGCGCACGTGCCAGCCCTCGGCCGGTGGGTTGCCCAGCGAGCGCCCGTCGAAGCCGCGGATCCAGTCGGAGCGCTCGGCCTCGATGGCATCGCCCAGGCCCGGGGTCTCGCGGTGCGCGGAGACCCGCACGCCCTGGAGTTCGCCGTCGCGGTCGACGCCGATCAGCAGGTGGATATTGCCACTGTAGCCGTCCGGGGCGATCGCGGAGAAGACGATGCCGACCACCTCGTCCTCGGCATCGCGGGCGAACCAGACCGGCAGGGGGCCTCCACCCAGCAGCTCGTGGTGGAGATCGATGGTGTCGTGGACCGGGTCGTTGCGGTAGTCGAGTTCCCCGGTCAGCTCCGCGATGCGGTTGCGATTGACCGCCATGCGGTTCTCCGCGATGCGCGCCTCGGTGGAGTCCTGTACCAGGGCGACGATGCCGGCCCCGGCGGCGGCAAACCCAGCGAGCAGGGCGGTCGCCAGCAGGATGTCCCGTGGCTTCAGATTACCCATGGCCGTCCCCCGGTGGCGGTCCGCGGCGCTCGCGCCCGAAGATGCGCGGGCGCGTCAGGTGGTCCAGGGTCGGGGCGACCATGTTCATCAACAGTACGGCGAAGGCGACCGCATCCGGGTAGCCGCCCCAGGTGCGGATGACGAAGATCAGCACGCCGATGCCGGCCCCGTAGAGGATGCGCCCCAGCGGAGTGGTGGAGGCGGACACCGGGTCGGTGGCGATGAAGAAGGCGCCAATGATCACCGCGCCGCTGAATACATGGAAGGCCGGCGAGGCGAAGGAGTCCGGGTCCAGCATCCAGAAGAAGCCGGCCGGGATCGCCACGCCCAGGATCACCGCCACCGGGATGTGCCAGTGGATGATCCGCCGGAACAACAGGTACAGCCCGCCGAGCAGGAAGAAATTGCCGATCCACTCCCAGCTGGTTTCGCTGAAGCTGCCGAACAGCGGGCTGGTGGTGATCTCGTTGACCGTGCGTCCGGCGCCCAGGCCCTCGCGCATCGCATCCAGCGGTGTGGCGCGGGTGATGGCATCCCAGTCCATGGCGGCCGGCAGGCTGCCGGTGAGGACCGTCTGCAGCGTCTGCCCGAGGCCCAGCGACATCTCGGACAGGGTGTCCGGGGCCGGCCACAGGGCCATTTCGCGCGGGAACGAGACCAGTACCACCACGTAGCCGACCATCGCCGGGTTGAACGGGTTGTAGCCCAGCCCGCCATACAGGTGCTTGGCGACGATGATGGCGAAGGCGATGCCGATCAGGGTGACCCAGACGGGTGTGAGCGGCGGTACCGCCAGCGCGAACAGCCAGCCGGTGACGATCGCCGAGTTGTCACCCAGCGTGGCCATCACCGGGCGCTTGCGGGCGGCGACGATCGCGGCCTCGAAGGCCACCGCGAACAGCACCGCCAGGACCACATTGACCAGTACGCCCCAGCCGAAGAACCAGGCCATGGCGAGGGTGCCGGGCACCAGCGCCATCAGGACCTGCTGCATGACCCCGCCCACCGAGTGGGCCGGGATCATGTGCGGCGAGGATTCGGTGCGAAAGCGCATCAGCGGTCGCCCGTGTCCGTGGAATCGCGTTCGCCGGATTGGGCGGGTTCGGTGTGCGTCTCGGGGGTGGCGGCCGCCTTGTCCGCTTGCTCGGTCGCCGCGCCCTCGACGGCGTCCCCGGCCTTGGCGGCCTTGCGCGCTCGGGCGCGCTCGAGCGCGGCCTGAATGGCGGCCTGTTTGTCACTGTTTTCGTTACTGTCGCCGTCGGCGCTGCTGTCTTTCTTCTTGAGCGCGGCTTTCTTCTTGGCCATGCGTTCGGCCTTTTCGCGTTCCTCGCGCTCGATGCGTTCCTGGCGAAACTCGTAGCGTTCGCGCGCGATATCCGACTTCTGGCGCTCCTTCTCGCGCGCCCAGATCTCGTTCTTGGCATAGCGGTAGTACTGCACCAGCGGGATGTTGCTGGGGCAGACATGCGCGCAGCAGCCACATTCGATGCAGTCGAACAGGCCGTAGTCCTGGGTCGCGTCGAAGTCCTTGGCCCTGGCCTGCCAGTACAGCTGCTGCGGCAGCAGTTGCGCCGGGCAGACGGCCGCGCACTCGCCGCAGCGGATGCAGGGCATCAGCGGGCCGGGTGCGGGCGTGTCCTGCGGACGGGTCGCCAGCAGGCAGTTGGTCCCCTTGATCACCGGGATGGCGTCGTCATGGACCGCGAAGCCCATCATCGGGCCGCCCATCACCAGGCGGTCCACGCCCTCGGCATAGCCACCGGCGGCGGCGATCACATCGGCGAACGGGGTCCCCAGCAGGGCCTCGACATTGCGCGGATGCTGCACGCCCGGCCCGGTGACGGTGACGATGCGTGACAGCAGCGGGCGACCCTGAATGACGGCGTCGCAGACGGCCTTGAAGGTGCCGGGGTTGTTGCAGATTATCCCGATATCCGCCGGCAGGCCGCCGCTGGGGACCTCCTGGCCGGTGAGGACCTTGATCAGCTGGCGCTCGCCGCCAGTGGGATAGATGGATGGCACCGAGACCAACTGGAGCCGCTCGCGCAGTTCGCCGGGAAGGGTCTCGGTCAGTGCCCGCATGGCCTCCGGCATGTTGTCTTCCACCGCGAACAGTACGCGCTCCACACCCAGCAGGTGGGCGACGATGCGGATGCCCTCGAATACCGCCTCGGGGGCGCTGCGCAGCAGCGAGTCGTCGGCGCTGATGTAGGGTTCGCACTCGGCCCCGTTCACGATCAGCGTGTGGATGCGCTGGCCGGCGCGCGGATTGAGCTTGACCGCGGTAGGAAAGGCCGCCCCGCCCAGTCCGACGATCCCGGCATCGCGAATGCGTTGGCGCAGCTTGCGGGGGTCGCGGGTGTCCCAGTCCAGCCAGGGCTCCATGCGGGTTTCGCCCCAGTCGTCGCGGCCATCGCTTTGGATGGTCATGCAGGGGGCGCTGAGGCCCGAAGGGTGGGGTACCGCGTGGTCGGCGATCTCTACCACCTCGCCGGAGGTGGGGGCATGCACGTGGGCGGCGATATAGCCCTTGGACTGGCCAATCCGCTGGCCCTTGGTCACACGGTCCCCGACTGCCACGCAGGGCTCCGCCGCCTCGCCGATATGCTGGCCCAGGGGGACGATCAGCCGGGACGGCACGCCCATCACCAGCACCGGGTCGCGGGTGCTGGCGTCGGTCTCTTCGGCCAGTTTCAGGCCCCCATGGAAGCGATGCAGCTGCATAAGCGTATTCTAACGGTTCGCGGGCATCCGGCTCAGCCGGACTGCCGCGAACCGTCCGCGATGACGTGGATGGGCCGTTCGATCGGCGAAGGGTTCGGCTCCGACCAGCGCCATTCGGTGATGTCGGTGCCGACCGGGACCATGGTGATGCAGTCCACCGGGCAGGGCTCGATGCACAGCTCGCAGCCGGTGCATTCTTCCTCGATCACGGTGTGCATCTGCTTGGCAGCCCCGAGGATCGCGTCCACCGGGCAGGCCTGGATGCACAGGGTGCAGCCGATGCAGATGTTCTCGTCGATGATGGCGACGGCCTTCTCCTGCTCTTCTTCCTCCAGCGGTGTGGGCTCGCGGTCGAGCAGGTCCGCGAGGGCACGCACGGTCGCCTGGCCGCCGGGCGGACAGCGGTTGATGTCCGCTTCGCCCGCGGCGATGGCCTCGGCGTACGGGCGGCAGCCGGGATACGAGCACTGGCCGCACTGGGTCTGCGGCAGCAGGGCATCGATCTGATCGACGACTGGATCCGCCTCCACGCGAAAGCGCTGTGCGGCGAAGCCCAGAATCACCCCGAACACGGCGGCCAGGCCGCCGATCGCGAGGATGGCGTACAGCACGCTCACAGCCGTACCAGCCCGGAAAAGCCCATGAACCCCAGCGACATCAGCCCGGCGGTAATCATGGCGATCGCGCTGCCGCGGAACATCACCGGCACGTCGGCCACCGCGATCCGCTCACGGATGGCGGAGAACAGGATCAGGACCAGCGAGAAACCGACCGCGGCGCCGAAGCCGTACAGGGCCGACTCGACGAAGTTGTGCGCTTCCTGGACGTTCAGCAGGGCGACGCCCAGCACCGCGCAATTGGTGGTGATCAGAGGCAGGAAGATGCCCAGCACGTTGTACAGCAGGGGCGAGGTCTTGCGCACCACCAGCTCGGTGAACTGCACCACGGCGGCGATCACCAGGATGAAGGCAATGGTGCGCAGGTACTCCAGCCCGAGCGGGAGCAGCAGGTATTCGTTGATCACGTAGGAGCTGACCGCGGACAACGTCAGCACGAAGGTCGTGGCCAGGCCCATGCCGGTGGCCGTCTCGACCTTGCGTGAGACCCCCATGAACGGGCACAGGCCCAGAAACTTCACCAGTACGAAGTTGTTCACGAGGATCGTACTGATGAGTATCAGGACGTATTCCACGTTAAATCCGAGTCGTCAGGTCAACAATACAGTATCCGGGAGTGGTACAGCGTACTCAACCCCGAGGGCTTCGTGGGTACCCGCTTTCTGCGGAGTGACCCCGTCTTTGGGCGGCTTCCAGGTGTGCGGCGGACAGCCTTCTTGTCAGCGGTCCTGAGTAAGAGACTAGCTGCCCTGCGCGCCCGCGGGCATGAGCGAGGTTAAGGGCCGTACCGGATGCGCGTCCTGCGCATTCGGGTCGGCCTCGGGCCGGGCGGTCATTAGCCAGGCCTGGTGCGCGCAATCGAGCTCGTCGCCACGCGCGGACAGGACCAGCACCGTCTCGGGCGTGCGGCCGATCTCTTCCGCCAGACGGCGGTAACTGCCGGCATCCCGCCGGCCCCCGATCCGGGTATCGAACAGCCCGTCCAGGCACTCTTCCACTTCCGGGTGCGGGCTGTGGCGCAGCCAGTCGCGCTGCACCGGGGCCGGGGTTGCGCCGAAACTGTAGAGGGCGACGCCGGCCGCGTGCAGGCGCACCAGGGCTTCGGCTGTGGCCGCGTCCAGTTGCGGCTGCAGCGCGCCGGCCTCCAGCGCGTCCGCCCAGACCATGCCCTGCAGTTGGCGCACCGGGGTAATGTCCTGGCCGCCGCGAATCCAGGCGCGGATCTGGGCGAGCAGGCCATCCGCGTCCAGCTCGCGCCCGGAGTAGGCGAGGATATCCGCCAGGGTGCGCTGTACCGCGGTGGACTCCGCGTGACGCTCGAGGAAGCCGGGCAGCGCCTCCTGGGCATGTGGCTCCAGCGTCTCGCGCAGCACGCCGGATGGGGCAAGGATCCCTTCGAAGGCCAGGATGATGGCCTGAGGCGCCGAATGCGCGGCAGAGGCGGCCATTACACGACGAGCTGGCGGGCCAGCGTCTCGCATTCGAACATGAACTCGAAGGCTTCGGTTCGCTGCATCGCCAGTTCTACGGTCTGACCCCAGGTGTAGAGGCCGTGCCCGTTGATCAGATACCCGGCAAGCTCCGGATGGCGCGTCATGGCGGCGTCGACCTGGGCGGCCAACTGCTGCATGTCCGGGTGATTGGCAAACACCGGGATCTGGAGGCCGCGCGAGGGGTGTTCGCAACCCGGGAGTTCGCGCAGGGCCTCGTAGTCGCGCAGCAGCAGCGTCCCGGCGACCTGGCGCGAAAGCACCGTGCCGTGGACGCTGTGCGTGTGCAGCACGGCCCCCAGCTTGGGGTCGTGGCGGTACATGATGATGTGCAGGAAGGTCTCGGGGCCGGGGTCTCCGCTGCCGGAGATCAGGTGGCCTTCCAGATCGACGACCATGAAGTCGTGCGCATCCAGCAGATCCTTGCCGCGCCCGGGAGCGGTAATGACAATGTGCTGGTCATCCAGGCGCGCGGAGAAGTGCCCGGTGCGCGCGGGGAGCCAGCCGTGTTCCGCGAGCTCGCGTCCGGCGTCGGCCAGCAGGCGGACCTGTGCTTTGAATTCGGGGCTTTGTTCCATGCGTCCGGGGACCGAGAAAAGAGCGGCAGCTTACGCGAGCAACGGGCGCAAATCCATGGGCCGCGGGTGTTCTGCGTAAATCGCGCCGCCGGGGGCGAGCACTACTTGACGCGCATGCCGGGCCGGGCGCCGTCATCCGGATTCAGGATGTACAGCTCCGAGCCGCCCGGGCCGGCGGCCAGCACCATGCCCTCGGAGACGCCGAAGCGCATCTTGCGCGGGGCCAGGTTGGCGACCATCACGGTATGCTGACCGATCAAGTCCTCCGGCGCGTAGGCGGACTTGATGCCGGCGAATACCTGGCGCGTCTCATCGCCGATGTCCAGGGTCAGCTTCAGCAGCTTGTCCGCGCCCTCGACGTGTTCGGCGTTGGCGATGCGCGCGATGCGCAGATCCACCTGGGCGAAGGTGTCGAAGTCGATGGTCGCGGCGATCGGATCCACGGTCGCCTCCGGGGCGGCGTTGTCGGTGGCGCTGGATGCCTCGGTCGCGGCCAGGGTGGCCTTCGACGCCTCCAGCAGCTTGTCGATGGTCTCCGCTTCGATGCGGGTCATCAGCGGCTTGAACTTCTGGATGCTGCGTCCGATCAGCGGCTCGCGGCTGGCCCAGCGGGTGTCTTCCAGGTTCAGGAAAGCGGCGGCGTCGGCGGCGAGCTTCGGCAGCACCGGGGCGAGATAGACGATCAGGATCCGGAACAGGTCCAGCCCCTGGGTGTTGATCGCCTGGACCTCGGCCTCGCGGCCCTCCTGCTTCGCCAGGACCCAGGGCTGGGCCTCGTCGATGTACTGGTTGGCCTGGTCGGCCAGGGCCATGATGCGGCGCATCGCCTGGGCGAATTCGCGCTTCTCGAACGCCTCGGCGATCGCCTCGCCCTCGGCAACGAAGGCCTCGTGCAGGTCCGGGCGCGGGAGTTCCGCGGCCAGTTCGCCGTTGGAGCGCTTGTTGATGAAGCCGGCGCAACGGCTGGCGATGTTGACCACCTTGCCGACCAGGTCCGAGTTCACCCGCTGCACGAAGTCGTCGAAATTCAGGTCCAGGTCGTCGACGCTGTCGCCCAGTTTGGCGGCCAGGTAGTAACGCAGGGACTCCGGGTTCAGGTGGTCCAGGTAATCGCGGGCGCGGATGAAGGTCCCGCGCGACTTGGACATCTTCTGACCATTGACGGTCAGGAAGCCGTGGCAGAACACCGCCGAGGGGGTGCGATAGCCCGCACCGTGCAGCATGGCCGGCCAGAACAGGGTGTGGAAGTAGGCGATGTCCTTGCCGATGAAGTGATACAGCTCGGCGTCGGAGTCCGCCCCCCACCAGGCGTCGAAGTCCAGCCCCTGCTGCGCGGCGTAGGCGCGAAAGCTCGCCATATAGCCGATCGGTGCGTCGAGCCAGACGTAGAAGTACTTGCCCGGCGCATCGGGGATCTCGAAGCCGAAGTAGGGTTTGTCGCGGGAGATGTCCCAGTCGCTGAGACCGGTGTCGAACCACTCGTCCAGCTTGTTGCGGATCGCGTCCTGAAGGCGTCCGGAGCGGGTCCATTCGCGCAGGAAGGCCTCGAAGTCGCCGAGCTTGAAGAAGTAGTGCTCGGAGGCGCGCGACTCCGGGCGCGCACCGCTGATCGCGGAGACCGGGTCCTTCAGGTCCAGCGGGCTGTAGGTCGCGCCGCAGGCCTCGCAGGAATCGCCGTACTGTTCCGCGGCGCCGCATTTGGGGCAGGTGCCCTTGATGAAGCGATCGGGCAGGAACATCCCGGCCTCGGGGTCATAGGCCTGGTCGATGGTGCGGGTCTCGATATGTCCGGCATCGCGCAGCGCGGTGTAGATCTGCCCGGCCAGCTCGCGGTTCTCGTCCGAATGGGTGGAGTGGTAGTGGTCGAACCCGATGCGGAATTCGGCGAAGTCGGCCTCGTGTTCCTGGCGCACGCGGGCGATCAGTTCTTCCGGCTCAATGCCCTCGGCGCGCGCCTTGAGCATGATCGGCGTGCCGTGGGCGTCGTCCGCGCAGACATAGATGACCTCGTGACCGCGCGAACGCTGGAACCGCACCCAGATATCGGTCTGGATGTATTCCACCAGGTGGCCCAGGTGGATCGGGCCGTTGGCGTAGGGCAGGGCGCTGGTGACGAGGATCTTGCGCGGGGTATCGGTCATTGCTTGGCTCGTTTGGGTGGCACCGGGCGCGGGTGCAGGGGCGCTATTGTCGGGTTTGGCTCGCGGGTTGTCGAGGCGTGCCAAGGGCTTCGGCATGTTGTCCACAGAAGTTGTGGATAACTCTGTGGGCAACCCGGTGGAATCGGTCGCCAGGCCTTGCCACACAAGGCCGCATGACAAATTGGTTAAAAAACGACCAACACATAAGAAGGCCGGGAAAACAGTATTTTGCAGAACAATGGTGCAGCGACTTAGATGCTTGTTCGCCTATCTTGGCCGATGTTCCCTATCTTCAGGTCCTTTGTGCATAAAACCGTCGCAAGGGCCTTGACACCTGCCTTGATTCGCGCCTGGGGGGCTACGGAAAGGACGGGTGGCTCGTGGTGCCATTGGCGTGGTGCACCGAGGCCAGTAGAATCGCGCGATCACTCCCAACATCGGATGCCACGTACCCATGGCCGAACTCGCGCGAGAGCAGATCGAAAACGCCCTGAAGACCGTTCAGGACAAGTACCTCGAGCAGGACCTGGTCGCCGCCGGCGAGGTCCGGGACATCCGCGTGGACGGTGCCCGTGCCGCGATCGATATCCAGATGGGGTATTCCGCTGCTGGGTACCACGACGAGCTGCGCGCCGCCATCCAGGGCGCACTGGCGGGTGTGGCCGGGCTCGAGTCCTCCGAGGTCACCATCAGCACGAAGGTCACGACCCACGCGGTGCAGAAGAGCCTGAAGCCAATGGCGGGGATCAAGAACATCATCGCCGTGGCTTCCGGCAAGGGCGGGGTGGGCAAGTCCACGACCGCGGTCAACCTGGCGCTGGCCCTGGTCGCCGAGGGCGCGCAGGTCGGTATCCTGGATGCCGACATCTATGGCCCCAGCCAGCCGCGCATGCTGGGGATCAAGGACAAGCCGGAATCCAAGGACGGCAAGAGCATGGAGCCGCTGGAGCGCCACGGCGTGCAGGCGATGTCCATTGGTTTCCTGATCGACGAGGACACGCCAATGATCTGGCGTGGCCCGATGGTTACCCAGGCGCTGGAGCAGCTCCTGAACGAGACCAACTGGAAGGAGCTGGACTACCTGATCATCGACCTGCCGCCGGGCACCGGTGACATCCAGCTCACCCTGTCGCAGAAGATCCCGGTCTCCGGTTCGGTGATCGTGACCACGCCGCAGGACATCGCGTTGCTGGATGCGCGCAAGGGCCTGCGCATGTTCGAGAAGGTCGAGGTGCCGGTGCTCGGCATCATCGAGAACATGAGCATCCACATCTGCTCGAAGTGCGGCCACGAGGAATACATCTTCGGCCAGGGCGGCGCCGAGGGCATGGCGGAGGAATACGGCGTGGATCTGCTGGGTGCCCTGCCGCTGGACATCCGCATCCGCGAGCAGGCGGACGGTGGCGAACCCACCGTGGTCGCCGACCCGGAGGGCCGCATCACGGAGATCTACCGCGAGATCGCACGGCGCACGGGTGCCAAGCTGGCCGAGCAGTCCAAGGACTACAGCAGCAAATTCCCCAACATCGTGATCCAGGACAACTGATCCGGTGCGCCACCAGGGACAGGGCCAATGAGCATCAAGGCGGACCGCTGGATTCGGGAGATGGCCGAGACGAAGGGCATGATCGAGCCCTTCGAGCCCGGCCAGATCCGCTACCGCGACGAGCAGCGGATCGTGTCCTACGGGACCTCGAGCTACGGCTATGACGTGCGCTGCTCCGATCACTTCAAGATCTTCACCAACATCAACTCCAGCATTGTCGACCCCAAGGGCTTCGACGAGGGCAGTTTCGTGGACGTGCAGTCGGACTGCTGCATTATCCCGCCGAACTCCTTTGCCCTGGCGCATACGGTCGAGTACTTCCGCATCCCGCGCGATGTGCTGACCATCTGTCTGGGCAAGTCGACCTACGCGCGCTGCGGCATCATCGTGAACGTGACCCCACTGGAGCCCGAGTGGGAGGGCCACGTGACGCTGGAGTTCTCCAACACCACGCCGCTGCCCGCCAAGATCTACGCCAACGAGGGCGTGGCGCAGATGCTGTTCCTGCAGTCCGACGAGGTCTGCGAGACCTCCTACAAGGACCGCGGTGGCAAATACCAGGGCCAGCGCGGCGTCACGCTCCCGCGCACCTGACCCAACCCTTCAAGTACGGAGTAGGCCCGCCATGCGTATCGTGATCGCGCTGGGCGGTAACGCCCTGCTGCAACGCGGCGAGACCCCCTCGGCCGAGGCCCAGCAGCACAACGCCCAGCGTGCGGCGGCAGCCATCGCGGCCGTGGCGTGCGAGCACGAGGTGGTCGTCACCCACGGCAACGGGCCGCAGGTGGGGTTGCTCGCCAATCAGGCGGAATGCGATCGCATCGCCTGGCCGCTGGATGTGGTCGGGGCCGAGAGCCACGGCATGATCGGCTACATCCTGGCGCGGGAGCTGCATAACGCGCTGGGCCATGACCGGGTGGCGAGTCTGCTCACCCAGACCGAGGTCGACCCGAACGACCCCGCCTTCGACCACCCGGAAAAGTTCATTGGCCCGACCTGGGACGCGGCCCGCGCCCGCGCGCTGGCCGACGAGCGCGGCTGGGACGTGGCACCAGACGGCGAGGGCTGGCGGCGGGTGGTGGCGTCGCCGGAGCCGCAACGCCTGCTGGGTATGGAGGCCGTCCGCAGTCTCGTGGATGGCGGGTCGGTGGCGATCTGTGCCGGGGGCGGCGGCGTACCGGTCGCGCGTGACGGCGACGGGCGTCTATACGGCATCGAGGCCGTGGTGGACAAGGACCTGACGGCCGCGCGCCTGGCCGCGCATGTCGGGGCGGACTGGCTGTTGATGTTGACCGATGTCGACGGCGTCTACATGGACTGGGGCACGCCGGACGCCCGGCGCCTGAAGGCGCTTCTGGTTACGGCCGTGGAGCCGGCAGCGTACCCGGGCGGTTCCATGGGGCCGAAGATGGAGGCTGCACGGCGCGCTGCCCAGGGCGGCATTCGGGTCGGGATCGGTTCGCTGGAGGACGCCGCGGCTATCCTGGCCGGACAGGCGGGGACCCGGATCCTGCCGGTGGGCGCCGCCTGAAGCCCTTGCCGGAACCCCTGCCTGTTACACTCGATGTTGCGCGCCCGCCGCAGAGTTTGCAGGCTTCGAGTACACATGGATCAAGAGTGAAGATGATGCGAGAGATTCAGCGAGCCGCCCCCCTGGTGATCGGTCTGACGGCCGTGGGTCTGCTGGCGCTAGGCTGCGGCAGCGGCGAGCCGGAGGAGTCGGCCGGCCCCGCCCAGGGCCTGGAGCAGGGCGGCATCACGCCGCAGGACATGTCCAGTGACGAGGCGCGGCGCCCGCAGCAAAGCGGCATGCCCGCCGCGGACGTGAAGCGCGCAACCGACTGATTGGATCGCTGGCCTGCGGGGATTCCCCTGCGGTCACCACATGAGGTCGTCGGGTACGACGTAGTCCTTGTATGGGTCGTCCGGGGCAGGTTCCGATCCGGTTTCGTCCTCGGCGGGGATGACCAGTGGCCATTCCGGGTCGCGCTCGCGGATGCGGTCGGCGGTCTCGCGCGGGATGACCCGGAACCCCTTTTCCGGGCGCACATCCAGGCCGGCAAGCGCGGCGCGGCCGTCGGCCAGGCGCTTTTGCAGGTCGGCGGTCACCGGGAGGTGGCGGATCTGCCCGCCCTGCTGAAAGTGATAATCCAGCGCGGCATCGCCGGTGGGAATCGGCGCCAGGTGGGTGCTGACCAGTTCGCGGATCTGCGCGTGACGGGCCCGGCGCTCGGCGCGCTCCTGTTGTTCGCGGTTCTTCTGTCGCGAACGCTCGGCCTGCTCCGCCTTGCGCGCTTCGGCCACGCCCGGGTCCGGACCCGTGTTGCGGTCCTTCTTCTTCTTTGCGTTCCCCTTCTGGGCCTTGTGCTTTTGCGACTTGGCCTGGCGAACCTGTTTTTCGTCGACCAGCCCCGTTTTCAGGAGCTGGCTGCGCAGATCATCCGACATGAATCCTGCCGTGTTCGGTCAATGTGCGGGGAGCATAGCCGGAATGCGGCCTTGCGTGCAGCACGTGCTGTTCAGGCGGCCATGAACTCGCGCAATCCGTCGCGGATCTCGGCGTCCGACAGATCGGGGAACAGGGTGTGCAATCGGCGCTGGCGGTCGATGGCGAATGCGGGGGTGGTCTGCGGCGCCACGCGCCGGGCCTCCGCGAGCAGTTGCAGGCCGGCGAGCCGCTCGCTTTGAAGTTCCAGTGCCAGCACCGCGCGGTAAAGCGCGTTGCGCTCGGGGGTGTGGAGCCGCCGGCGCAGTGCGCGGAGGCGTTCGGTGGAGGATGACTGCCAGCGCCGGGCCGTTTGCCGCAGTACGCGCCATTGCGAGGGTCCGAGGGGCTGCGGGTACCACAGGGCAAACAACGCCAGCATCACGTCCACGCCAAATTCGTCCTGCCAGCGCATCAGACGTTCGCGAGCGGTGGGATCGACCCACAGTGCGTCGGCGAATGCCCAGAAGGCGTCGAAGTCCGTGGCCGGCTCCGGAGTGTCGCCGGCTTCAGGCACTGCTCGCGGCGGAGGTGAAGGTGACCCCGGCCGTGTTGCGCAGGCCGTCGGGCTGGAGGATCTCCAGGTCCCGGGTGTGCAGGTTGATTACGCCCTGGTTGCGCAGCTGAGTAAACAGCCGGCTGATGGTTTCCTGGGTCAGGCCCAGGTGGTTGGCGATGTCTGCCCGGGACATGGGCAGGTAGAACCGTTCGGGGGACAGGCCGCGGGCGCGATGACGCTCCGACAGGGCGATAAGGAAGGTCGCCAGACGCTGCTCCGCGGTACGTTGGCCGAGCAACGCGTGCAGGCTTTCGTCCTGGGCCAGTTCCTGGCTCATCACGCTCATCATGTGCTGGCGGAAGGTTGGCAGGCGGCCGGCGAGGTCGTCGACATGCCCGTAGGGCACGGCGCAGACGCTGGTGGACTCCAGCGCAATGGCACTGACCGGATGCTTGCCGGAGTGGATCGCGTCCAGCCCCAGGAGGTCGCCGGCCAGCGCGAAGCCGGTGATCTGTTCGGTCCCGTCATCGGAGATCAGCACCGTTTTCAGTGCCCCGGTGCGGACCGCGTACAGCGCTTCGAACTTGGTCCCCATGGTGAACAGGGGCGCACCCTTGGCGATCGGCCGGCGTTGCTGGACGATTTGGTCGAGTTGCCAGAGTTCATCCTGGGGCAGGCCCATAGGCAGGCAGAGCTGGCGGAGGGTGCAGTGCTGGCAGGCTTGAGTGGGTCGTAGCGTCATGGGTGCAGGGTAGCCGTTTTTTCGACGTTGGGGAAAGCGATTTTCGGGGTATGCCATCGGGGGCGGGAATGCGGTACTGTCCCCAAGAGTTGTAGGCGATTACAGAAGGTTTTGCCGTCGGTCAGGGGGTCGCGCCCCGAGATGACTCGGGGTCCCCTCCCTCCGACGGCTGCGTGGACAATGCGGGCCATCGGTAATTAGACTGAGTCTAAAGTCTGCGGCGTGGTCAGGGTCGGCATTACGCGTGGGGGCTGAGAGACCCGACTGCCAGAACAAGGACAGGGGTAGCGATGATCGAGCGGTTACTGGAGCAATACATACGCTACGGGACCTTCGTGCTGCGGCATCCGGATGGCCGTGAGCAGCGTTTCGGGAACGGCGCGCCGGAAGTCACCATGCAGGTGCATGACAAGGCGGCGTTGCGCAAGATTGGGCGCGACCCGGGCTTCCAGCTGGGCGAGACCTACATGGACGGCCTGTGGTCGCCCGGCCCCGAGGGCCTGCAGGTGTTCCTCGACGTGGCCATGCGCAACTTCGCGCCGATGTTCAAGCAGCGGGTCAACCCTGCAGTGCGCATGCTGCGGGCCCTGATCGAGCAGGGCAACAAGGTGGCGCGCTGCTACCAGAACATCGCCCATCACTACGACGTCGATGAGTGGCTTTATCGTCAGTTCCTGGACGAGGGCATGTTCTACAGCTGCGCCTATTTCGAGCGCCCGGACATGACGCTGGAAGAGGCGCAGCAGGCCAAGTGCGCAATGCTGCGCAAGAAGCTGATGCTGGAGCCGGGGATGCGCGTGCTCGACATCGGTTGCGGCTGGGGCGGTCTGGCCTTCCATCTCGCCGAGCATGCCGACGTGCAGGTAGACGGCGTGACGCTGTCGAAGGAGCAGCTGCGGGTTGCCCGTGACGAGGCCAAGCGTCGGGGGCTCGAGGATCGAGTGCGGTTTCTCTATCAGGACTACCGCGAACACGACGACCAGTACGACCGCATTGTCAGCGTCGGCATGTTCGAGCATGTGGGCACGCCCAACTACGAGACGTTCTTCCGGCGCGTACATGATCTGCTGAAGCCGGAAGGCATCGCGGTGCTGCACACCATCGGGCGGCAGGAACCACCGGGTACCTCCAACCCCTGGCTGAGCAAGTACATCTTTCCGGGCGGGTATACGCCGGCCCTGTCCGAGGTGATGGGCGCGCTGGAGCCCACGCCGCTGTGCACCACCGATATCGAGTTCTGGCGCCTGCATTACGCCGAGACGCTGGCCGAGTGGTATCGCCGCTTCCAGACGGTGCGGGCCGAGGCCGTCGAACGCTTCGATGAGCGTTTCTGCCGCATGTGGGAGTTCTACCTGGCCAGTTGCGAGGGCACCTTCCGCTGGTGGGATCAGGTGGTGTTCCACGTGCAGATGGCCAAGCAGCAGGATGCGGTGCCGCTGACCCGCGATTACCTCTATCGGGACGATGCCCCCGAAGTGATCTCCACACCGCCCGGGAAGGCCCGGGCACAGCGCAGCGACGCCGCCTGAGGGCGCATCGGACGCGCCGGGCCGCTCGCGCGAGTATCGCCCGGCGCGCGCGAACCGAACACGGTTTCCCTACACTAAGGGGAGCGTTGCGGCCATGCCGGCGGTAACCACCCATTCCGGAGCAGGTGCGCGTGTTCGGTCGCTTTCGTAAACGCAGGGAGGCACAGGGCCAGGAAAGCCCGCAGGCCGGCGGACCGTCACAGGAGCACGTCCTGATCGAGGCGGCCGGGCGCAGCCGCATTACCGAGGTGGCTGCCACCGCACGGCGCGTACCCTGGTCGCTGAACTTTCTCCAGTTGCTGTGGGCTGCCGGGCCGGTCACGTTCCTGGCGATGCAGGGCGGCTACTTCCTCGGTTTCGGGCACGCTGCCCCGGCACAGAACTTCATCTTCTTTGCCGTTTACACCCTGCTGTTCGGGGTCATCGGCCTGGTCGCGCGCTTCGTCGCGGATGCCACACGGGGCAAGCGCCAGGAGCGCTCGCGCGATCAGCTGCGCAACACCATCGACTTGCTGCCGGATCTGCTGTTCGTCACCCGCGACCTGGCGATGGGCGAGATGACCCCGGACATGCGCCGGCGCAAGGCAGCCCAAGTCCTGCTGCACGAAGTGGATATCGCCCCCGAGGCCGTGGCGGTCGCGGTGCGCGAGATGACTGGCGATGCCAGCCTGGCGGCCGCCGCGGAGCAGATCGAGATTTATCGTCGCCTGGGGCTGCGCTCGCGCGTCGCGGATCTGGTGGATGCGACCGAGGACTCCCGGCTCGCGGCCCTGGAGAAGCTGCATCACGAGGCGCCGGAGGTTGCGGACCTCCTGCGCGACCGCCTGCGGGGCGTGGCGCCAACCCAGGAGGACGGTGTGCGCCGGGTGGATCAGTTCCTGGATCGACTGTTCTCCGCCGCGGACGCCGATGACCTGGCGCGCTGCACCCTCGACGACGTACAAGCGATCTTCGTGTTGGCCTTCGAGCTGGTAAACGGACGTCAGATCAAGCGGTTGAGCTTCGAATGGTCGGGGGGCTGGCAGCTCGGGGCGGCCCTGGACCGCCTCGAATCCCAGGGCAACCGCTTCCGTGTGGCTCAGGCCGGGGTGGTCAGCCGCCTGCGCTCCCTCGGCATCCTGCTATCCCAGCACGAGGCGTCGGGCCTGGATCCACAGGCCCTGCGCGAGCCGATCGTCAGTCTGGGTCGTCAGGTGCTGGAGGCGCTGCAGCGACTGGAGGATCTCGAACCTCCGGAAAATTCCGCGGATGGGCAGCTCCTCGGTCTTGCGCTGCGCCGAGTCGAGGACCTGCGCGAGGCGCGCGACCACCTGATGCAGTCGCAAAGCCGGTACACCAACGCGGTAGAACGCTGGGAGGCCCTGCGTCGGGCGCAGGTGGAGAAGCGGGGCGAGAAGCGCTGGTTCAAACGCAGCGTGCGCGGCATCCGGGTGAGCGAGGAGCTGATCGAACTGACCGACGACCAGAAGCTGAAACTGGCCAGCCACTTCTGCTCTTTCCTCAAGGAACTCAAGATCGAGCGCGAGGGTGACCTGTTTTACTTTGGTGGCTCGGCGCTGGATACGGAGACCGCCAAGCGGATCGGGATCCAGCTCGCCTTGATCATGGAGCCGCTGGTGGATCTTACGAATCCCAGTATCCAGCGCGCGATCTATGCCAACCCCGCGGCCTATCTGGGCGGGCTCTACGTGGGCATGAGCGCGGATGCCAAGGCAGGCCTGGGCTCGGCGATGGTGCGCAAGGTCCGGCAGGATCTCGGGCGCATGGCCGAGTGGCTGGCGCTGCGCCTCACGCGCATCTACAACCTGCCACTGAGTGACTCCATGCGCGATTTTCTGGTCAGCCACTATGGGGCCAATAGCGAGCGCCTGGAGATGCTGGCGACCCATACCGGGGACGAGTCGCACCCGGTGGCGCTGCGTGCCGAGCGCTCGCCCGAGTTCGACGCCATGCTGCAGGACAAGGCTTGGGGTCTGCTGCTCAAGCGCGGGACCCGCTACCTGTACGCGGAGGAACGGCGCCGCCGCTGATCGGCGGCGACACGCGAGCCTGCCAGCGTCATGCGAGAGCGCCTGGTGGGTGGGTTGGAGGCTGGTAATTTTGCACCCAACTGTGTAGGGTTCGCTGCGTTCCTCGGTGCCCGACCAGGCCTGGCTTGGCGGGTTAAACGGGAAGATCGGTGAGTCTCCGGCGGGCTGCAAGGCCTCGGGACGAGTCCGACGCTGCCCCCGCAACGGTGATCGAGCGAGAGACCGTCCGTCGGTTTCTGATGGTCGCGGCCAGTGCCACTGAACATGATGTTCGGGAAGGCGCCGCACCGGACGCTCGTCAGCCCGGAGACCGGCCAGGGAATGATCGCGCGGCATGCGGCGGGCATGCGAGGCGGATGATCGTGCCGGGCCGTTCGCCGGTCCTGGCCGATCCCCCTCGTGTCTGTCTCCCCCTGTCTGCGCGATCCCGACGAATCAACGGCGTGCGGGCGGCTCGCCGGGAGACTCTACACAATGAAACGCACAGCACTTTCCGCGGCCATCCTGCTGGCCACCAGTCCCGCCCTGGGGGACACACCGAATACCGACGAAGCCCAGACGCTGGAGACCGTCCAGGTCACCGCCTCGCGCATCGCCCAGACAGTGGACGAGACGCTCGCTTCGGTGACCATCATCGACCGCGAAGAGATCGAACGCCTGCAGCCCCAGCAGTTCACCGACCTGCTGGAAGGGCGGGCCGGGATCGAGACCTCCCAAAACAGCGCCTTCGGCAAGACCAGCTCCGTCTACACCCGCGGGACAAGCTCCGACCACACGCTGCTTCTGATTGACGGCGTGCGCATGGGGTCCGCCACTAGTGGTGGCGCCAGCTGGCAGTTTCTGCCGCCAGAGGCGATTGAGCGTGTGGAGATCGTGCGTGGGCCACGTACCAGCATCTACGGTTCCGATGCGATTGGTGGTGTGGTGCAGACCTTCACCCGAGAAGGCCGCAAGGGGCCTCCGAAAGTCAACGCGTTTGTGGGAGGCGGCAGCTTCAATACGCGGGAAGCGGGGGTTGGCGTAGCGGGCGGCACCGATAACACGAACTACAGTTTCTCGGTCAGCCACTTCGAGACCGACGGCATCAACGTGCAGGACGGTGTCGGTGACGACGACCGTGATGGTTACGACAACACCTCGTTGGCGACCAAGGTGTCGCACCGTCTGGATAACGGCGTCGAATTCTTCGGAAACATCCTGTATTCGGAAGGAACGACGGAGTTCGACAGCGGCTCGATCTTCTCTCCGGATGAATCCGACTTCGTGCATGCCGCACTTCGCGGTGGCGTAAGGATTCCCGTGACGCAGCGCTGGGATACCGAGCTCGCTGTTGGGCACAGTCGTGACGAATCGGATAACTTTCTTGAGGGTGAATTCTTTTCCCAGTTCGATACGCGGCGCGATCTGGTCGACTGGCGCAACGATATCGAAATTGCGGATAACGTTTATTTAATTACCGGCATCGACGCGTACGAGGACCGGGTAGAAAGTACAACCGACTACGACGAAGATTCGCGGTACAACGTCGGTGCGTACTCCGTGATTCATGTGGACCTCGGTCGGCATGACCTGGAAGGCAGCCTGCGCTACGACGACAACGAACAATTTGGTGACAAGGTTACCGGGCAGGTGGCCTGGGGTTATCAGATGACCGACCCGCTCCGTCTGCGGGCGTCCTACGGCACTGCGTTCAAGGCACCGACCTTCAACGACCTCTATTTCCCCGGATTTGGTAACACCGACCTGGAGCCGGAGAATTCGCGGACCTTCGAAGTCGGGGCGCGCTACACGCAAGGGGCCTACTATGCCGATGCCGCCATTTTCCGCACCGAACTGGACCAGATGATCGGTTTTGATCCGGTTGCATTCCGGGCTGAAAATATCGATGAAGCGCGCGTTCAGGGTGTCGAGCTGGAAGCGGGTTACGCGAGTACGCGCTGGGTCTCCCGCGCTTCGCTGACGTTGATGGATGCCGAAGACCGTGAGACGGGCAATGAACTTCGACGGCGCTCGCCAGTGACGGCGCGGTTCGATCTGGATCGGCAGCTTGATCGTTTCTCGGTTGGCGGCTCGGTGATCGCCAAGAGCCGGGCATTCGACGATCAGGATAATGATGTACGCCTGTCGGGTTACGGGTTGCTGAACCTGCGCGCGAGCTATCAGATCCATCCGGAATGGCAGCTTCAGGCTTCGGTCCAGAACGTGTTCGACAAGGACTACGAGACGGCGCTCGGCTACAACCAGCCGGGGCGTGCCGCATTCGTGAAACTGCGCTATCAGCAGAGGTGATCCATGGGTAATCGACTGTCGAAGATCGCGACCCGCACGGGTGATGAAGGCCGAACCGGCTTGGGTGATGGGTCGCGCGTGGACAAGGACTCGCATCGCGTCGAGGCCTTCGGAGATGTGGATGAGCTGAACAGTGTGATCGGCCGGTTGCTGACGCACGTTCTGCCCGAAGAGGTTCGCCGCTCGCTGGCGCTGGTGCAGCACGAGCTGTTCGACCTGGGGGCGGAACTGGCGGTGCCGGGGCATCAGGCGTTGCCGGATGCGTCGGTGGAGCGTCTGGACGTGGAGCTCGAGTCCTTCAACGACGATCTGCCGGCCCTGAAGGAGTTCATTCTCCCGGGCGGCGGGCCGGCCTCGGCCGACTGTCATATCGCCCGCACGGTCTGCCGGCGCGCGGAACGGCGTCTTGTCGCACTCAACCACCACGAAGCGCTGCGCCCGGGTTCGCTGGCCTACATCAACCGGCTGTCGGATCTCCTTTTCGTGCTTTGTCGCGTCCTCGCGCGCCACGAGAACGGCGAAGAGATCCTCTGGCAGCCGGCCAGCCAACGCGGCTGACGTGCTCGTCTGATCGGCGTCGCTGCGGCGGCGCCTGATTCCCATTGCAACGGTCGCGGGCGTGTCGAGTACACGCCTCGCGGCCCCTTGCGCCTGTTTTTCGGGAAGTCTCCATGCGTTTTCGTTGCACAATTCTGATGGCTTTGGTGTTTTTTTTATTCGGGGGCGGCACGGCCGGGGCCGGACCGCTGGTGGTGGGCGTCGTCTCCGATCGCTCGGCGGCGGAGGTCGCCGCCGGGGCGCATCGCTTCCTTGAGGCCTATCCGGAGGCGCAGGTCGTGCTGCGCACCCCCGAGCAGCTCACGGACAAGTCGGACGAGGCGGTGTCGACGCTGTGGCGCGAGGCCGATGCGGTACTCGTCGCGGCCGTCTTCGGGGATCAGGCCGCGCGCCTCGATCGTCTGTTGCGGGAGGCCCCGCCGCCCGAGGGGGCCCCGATCCTGGCCATTAACAGCGTGCGCCACCTGACGGCGTTGTCGCGGATCGACAGTGAGGCCGTACTCGCGGGTCTCGATGACGAAATGCGTACCGAACTGGCGGCCAACCCGGACCCTGGTGAGGATCCGCGCGCGCACCTGGCCCAGCAGCAGGAACGCTTCCCCGAGCAGGCAGACTGGCTGACCGGGCGGGCGTTCTACCAGGGGCGCACGCCGGAAAACATGGAGGGCCTGATGCGCTGGCTGGCCGCGCATGGCGGCCACGCGATCGACGTACCGGACCCGGACCCGCGCGAGACCATCCGTTACTATCGCCATGGAAGCTCCAGCCCCGATCCGGACGCCCTCGATCTGGAGGCGGGTCCGGCCGTGGCGCTGCTGGATCTGGATACCGGTGACCGGCCGGGCGACCGCGCCCTGCTGGATGCGGCCTGTGAGGCCCTAGAGAACCGCGATATCCAGTGTTTTGTGGTGCTCGCGCGCTGGGGCGGGGCGAGCCGCGAGGCGGTCGAGACCCTGGAGGACGTGACCGGGCCGGCGGATCTCGCGGGGATCGTGAGCCTGCAGGACTTCGTGGTCGGCGGGGGCGGCAACCGCGAGGCGGTGGCCGAGGCCTTCGGCGAGCTGGATGTCCCGGTGATCAAGGGCATCCGACTGGCGGCCGTGAGCGCGACCCAGTGGCGGCTGTCGCACGAAGGCATCCCCTGGGACAAGGTGCACTACCACGTGGCCATGCCGGAGTTGCAGGGCATAAGCCAGCCGATGGTGCTGGCGGCCGCGGGCGCCCCGGAACAGGACGAACGCACGGGTGTGCGCCTGACACTGACCGAGCCGGTGGGCGAGCGCGTGGAGGCCCTGGCCGAGCGGGTGTCGAGCTGGCAGCGTCTGCGCACCCTCGACAACGCGGACAAGCGGGTCGCGGTTGTCTACTACAACCATCCGCCAGGTCGCCAGAACATCGGCGCGGACAAGCTGGATGTCCCCGAGTCGTTGCTGGAGATCCTGCAGAACCTGGAGGCGGCCGGCTATGACCTGGGTGGCGAAGTGCCGGAGGATGCCGAAGCCCTGCTGGACATGATCCAGGACCGGGCGGTGAATCTCCCGGAGCAGGCAGATGCGCTGGACGCGATCGCCGGCCGGGTGGCCGCGCTCGATCGCGAGCAGTACCAGGCCTATTTCGACGCCCTGCCGGAGTCGATCCGGGCCGAGCTGGTGGATGGCCCGATCGGCTACCTGCAGGCGCGCCTGGAGGCGGCCAAAGCCGCCGACGAGATCGATTTGGCACAAGCCGCGCTGGAAAGCGGTGTCGGTGATCTGCGCCACATGCTCGAGAGTTATCCGCACGCGGCCCAGGATCGGGCGCTGGATCTGCTCGCACAATTCGAGGCGGCCTGGGAGGCCACGCTGGCGGGGGAAGACGCGCACGCGACGACCGAGCAACTGCGCAAGGCCCTGGTGCGCACGGGTATCCCCGGCCTGACCGGCTGGGGCGAGCCGCCGGGCGAGGCGATGACCCGCGACGGCGAGATGCTGTTCCCGGGGATCGAGTTCGGCAACGTGTTCATCGGCCCGCAGCCGCCGCGCGGCTGGGAGGTCAGCGAGCGCCTGCTGCACGCCAACACCACGTTCCCGCCGACCCACCAGTATGTCGGTTTCTACCACTGGATCCGCGATCACTTCGAGGCGGATGCACTGGTCTATGTCGGCCGCCACTCGACCCGCGAATTCCTGCCGCGGCGGCGCGCGGGGCTGGCGCCAGATGATTACCCCGAGATCCTCGGGGGCGCCCTGCCAATCATCTATCCCTACATCGTCGATGGCGTGGGTGAGGGCATCCAGGCCAAGCGCCGGGCCATGGGCGTGATGATCAGCCACCTGACCCCGCCACTGGCGGCCACCGAACTGTACGACAGTCTGCTGGAGCTGCGCCAGCTGGTGGAGACCTACGAGGCCGCCGCGCAGCCGGATGCCGCGACCCGCTCGCGGGCCGCCCAGACCCTGCGCGAACGCATCGAGGATCTCGGCCTGACCGAGACCATCGAGCACGAACTGGCCCGGGGCCATCATCACGACCACGGGCACCACCATGACGACCACGGAGATCACCACGACGGTCATCATGATGAACCCGATTCCGGGCACGGCGAAGGTCACGAGGATGATCACGGCGACGAGTCTCGGGATGCGGATCATCACCGGGAACATGGGGATGAAGCGCACGAACATGCCCATGAGCATGACCACGAGAACGAGCATGCGGACGAGGGTCATGACGACCACGGAACCACCTCGCTCACGGAGATGGACGAGGAGCTTCTGGTCCACGAGATCGGCCACTACCTGACCGACATGCAGGAAGACCAGATGCCCCTGGGGCTGCACGTGTTCGGGCGCGACTGGAGCGACGAGGCCGTGGACACGATGCTCAAGTCGATGGCGGGTGACGACGCGGTGGGCGACGACTGGGACGCCAAGCTGCGCGGCTCGCCGTCCAGCGAGCGCGCGCATCTGCTGGCGGCGCTGGAAGGCCGTTTCGTGCCGCCGGGGCAAGGCAACGATCCGATCCGTACGCCGGAGGTATTGCCGACCGGGCGCAACTTCCATGCGCTGGCGGCGGATCTGGTGCCCACACGCATCGCCTGGGGCATTGGTCAGGAGCTGGCCGCGGATGCCCGCGAGCACGGCGATCCCGAGGCGGATGGCAGCGAGGCGATCATCCTCTGGGCGTCGGATACCGTACGCGACGAGGGCGTGATGATCGCCTTTGGCCTGGACATGCTGGGCATTCGCCCGGCCTGGAACAGCCGCGGAATCGTTCAGGGGCTGGAACGCATGGACCTCGACGAAGCCGGGCGCGAGCGCCGTCGCGATGCCCTGTTCACGACCTCGGGTCTGTTCCGCGACCTTTACGAGGACCAGCTGGTGTGGCTGGATCGTGCTGCCCGCCTCGCGCTGGACGGCTCGTCCGAGATCATTCTTGAGGAACACCCCGAGCTGGAAGAGGCACTGGACGCGGCCCTGGCCCCGCTGGGGTCGGACCTGCGCGACCCGGGCGACGAGCCGCTGGCGCGCAACGACGTGGCCGCGCAGTGGCTGGAAGACACCCAGGCCCTGCGCGCGGCAGGCCTGAGTGGCGTCGAGGCGGGTCAGCAGGCTGCCCTGCGTGTCTTCGGCACCGCGCCCGGGGCCTACGGCGCGGGGGTCAACCGCCTGGCGGATCGCTCCGGGGCCTGGGAGGACCGTGCCGAACTGGGGGCGGCCTATATGCGCCGGATGGGGCATGCCTATGGCGCGGATGAGTCCGGTGGCTCCGCGCACGAGGCCTTCGAGGCCCGCCTGGGCCAGGTCGGGCGCACCTATCTCGGGCGCGCCTCGCACCTCTACGGCCTGCTGGACAACGACGACGGGTTCGATTTCCAGGGCGGGCTGTCGACCGCGGTCGAGAGCATCCGCGGCGAGGTGCCGGACAACCGCGTGCTGCAGCACGCCGATCCGGACGACCCGCGGGTGGAGACACTGGGCCGGGCACTGATGCGCGAGCTTCAGGGGCAGAACCTGAACCCGCAGTGGATCGAGCCGCTGATGGATCACGGCTATGCCGGGGCCCGCACCATGGCCCGGGATTTCGTCGACAACCTGTGGGGCTGGCAGGTGACGAATCCGGAGATCATCCGCTCCTGGGTCTGGGACGAGGTGCACGACGTGTATCTGCAGGACCGCCACGGGCTGGGCCTGGACGCGTTCCTGGCCGACGGCCACCACGTGCACGTGAAGACCCATCTGCAGGCCGTTCACTTGGTCGCGGCCAGCCACGGGTTCTGGGACGCCGATCCCGAGGTGCTGGATGCCTTGTCCGAGCGCTTCGCGGAACTGGTCGCCGAGCACGGCCTGCCCGGCAGCGGTCACACGCGCCCGGATCATCCCATGCTGGACGAGGTGGCCGAGCGCCTGGACGACGCTGACCTGCGCGAGGCCTTCGACGCCGTGCGGGCGGCCGCGCAGATCGATCGGGCGGAGTCGGAAGCCGACCCCAGCCGTGTCACCGAGATCCAGCCGCTGGAAGATCCGGCGGCGCGCGAGATGCAGGAGATCCCCGAGCCGGCCAAGACCGAGGGCGGCCAGGAGCCCGGCGACGAGACGGCGGGTATGCCCTGGCTCCCCTGGCTGGTTGCCGCTGCGCTGTTCCTGCTGCTGCTCGGCGGTATCGCCGCCGGCCGTCGCCGATAACGCTCGCTGGATATTTTGCCTGTAGGAGCCTGCTGGCATGCGAACCGACCATGCCCTGGCGGTCTCGGGCAGGTGCTTCGCCTGCCAGCAGACTTCTACAGGGCCGGTGTCATGATTGAACGAAGGGTAACGAGGTAAACCGAATGTCTTTCTCGATCACGATGGAGCTGATGGACACCGTGGTGCGCTGGCTGCTGGAGCCGGTGATCGTCGGCCTGCTGGTGCTGGTCGCGGTGGCCGTCTGGGAGCTGGGCCTGGCACTGGGCGAACGCTCCGGTGGGGTACGCCGCCTGGAACTGAGCGGCGATGCCGAGCGCCTCGCCTACCGTGCCCGGCGGCGCATCGACCGCGCCGATCTGCTGGCGCGCATCGGCCCGATGCTCGGGCTGATGGGGACGCTGATCCCGCTGGGTCCGGGCTTGGCCGCGATGGGCCGGGGCGAACTGGAAATCCTCGCCCAGGCCGTTACGGTGGCCTTCAATACCACGGTGCTGGGGCTGCTGGTCGGTATTCTCGGCTTCCTGCTCGGGCGGTTGCGCCGGCGCTGGTACGACGCCGCGATGGAGCGTATGGAGGCGGTGGCATGAGGGTCCCGCACTACCGCGCCTCGCGCTTCGACGCGCCCGACGAGGAGCCGATGGGCCCCTTGGCCAATCTGGCCGACATCATGCTGGTGTTTGCCGTCGGCCTGATGGTGGTGATGGCCGCATCGGGCGGCGGGCTGGAGCCGGCCAGTGGCGGCGCCGAGATCGAGCCCGGACGCGAGATCCCGGACCCACCCGAGGGGGCCGGCGAGGCCGGCTCGGGCTACGAATCCGTGGGGCAGGTCTACCGTGACCCAGAGACCGGACGGATGATCCTGATTGGCGAATAGTCACTCCCGGGGCCATCCGAACGCCCGTATGACGCAACGAATCAAGGAGTAATGAAGATGAGCGAAGACACCGAAGCGGCTCGCGCCGAACGCCACGCCCAGCGCATGGCACGCAAGAAGGAGGTCGTGGACCGCAAGATCGCCGAGGCCCAGGAGGAGAAGGGGGTGTTCCTGATCCTGACCGGCAACGGCAAGGGCAAGAGCTCCTCCGGCTTCGGCATGGTTGCCCGGGCCCTGGGGCACGGCATGCACGTGGGCATCGTCCAGTTCATCAAGGGGCAGTTTGCCACCGGCGAGGAGGCCTTCTTCCGCGGTCAGGACAACGTGCAGTACCACGTGATGGGCGAGGGTTACACCTGGGAGACCCAGGACCGCGAGAAGGATGTCGCGGCCGCCCGCGATGCCTGGGCGCATGCCCGCGACATGCTGCGCGATCCGAACGTCGACCTGGTGCTGCTCGACGAGCTGCACATCGCGCTGAAGTACCAGTACCTCGATGTGGCCGAGGTCCTCGAAGAACTGGCCAACCGCCCGCCGATGCAACACGTGATCACCACCGGCCGCGCCGCGCCCAAGGCGATGATCGAGGCGGCCGACACCGTCAGCGAGATCGGTGTGGTCAAGCACGCCTTCCAGGCCGGAATCAAGGCGCAAAAGGGGATCGAGCTGTGAGCGTGAGCTGTCCCGCCGCGTTCGTGGCGGCCCCGGCCTCGGGCCAGGGCAAGACCACGATCACTGCCGCCATCGCCCGCTACCACCGCAACCAGGGCCGGCGCGTGCGCGTGTTCAAGACCGGCCCCGACTTCCTCGACCCGATGATCCTGGAGCAGGCCTCTGGCCACCCGGTCGACGCCCTGCATCTGTGGATGGTCGGGGAAGAAGCCTGTCGGGCGATGCTGTACGAGGCGGCCCAGGAATCCGACCTGATCCTAGTGGAGGGCTCGATGGGGCTGTTCGATGGGGATCCCTCCGGTGCGGATCTGGCCCAGGCCTTCGGCTTGCCAATCCTGGCCATGATCGATGCCAGCGGCATGGGCCAGACCTTCGGGGCGCTGGTGCATGGCTTGTCGACCTACCGTCCGGGCCTGTCGTTTGCCGGCGTGATTGCCAACCGGGTGGGTAGCCCCGGCCATGCGCGGATGCTGGAGGAGTGCACCCCGGAGGCGATCCGCTTCTTTGGTGCCGTGCAGCGTAACGAGACGCTAAGTGTCCCGGATCGTCACCTGGGTCTGGTCCAGGCGGGGGAGATCGCCGATCTGGATGCGCGGCTGGAGGCTGCGGCGGCCGCGATCGAAGAGGCTGGAGTGACCGGGCTCCCGGAGCCGGTGACCTTTCATCCGGAGGCGATCGCGCCGACCGAGGCGGCGCTGTCCGGCGTGCGCATTGCCATTGCGCGGGATGCGGCCTTCGCCTTCATGTATCCGGCCAATCTGCGCCTGCTGGAGAAGATGGGCGCCGAGCTGCGGTTCTTTTCCCCGCTTGCGGGGGACGGGCTGCCAGAGGCCGATGCCGTCTGGCTCCCGGGCGGTTACCCCGAGTTGTATCTGGATCAGCTAGCCGCCAATACCGGCCTGAAGTCGGACCTGGAGGCCCATCATGCGGCGGGCCGACCGATCCTGGCGGAGTGCGGGGGCTTTCTCTACCTGCTGGACGAACTGGCCGATCGCGAGGGCCATGCCGCGGCCATGGCCGGGCTGGTGCCGGGCAAGGCCCAGCTGGCGGACCGCTTGCAGGGCCTGGGTCTCCAGGCGGCCCCGCTGCCGGAAGGCGAGCTGCGCGGGCATACCTTTCACCACACCCGCTCCGAGGTTGGTCTGGAACCCTATGGTCACTGCTGGCGGGCCCGCGGGACGGGCTCGCAGGGGGAGGCGATCTATCGTGATGGTCGCCTGACCGCCACTTACCTACATGCCTGGTTCCCTTCCAACCCCGCGGCCACGGCGCAGCTGTTTCGAGCATGAGTGATCGGCAACGGGACAAGGTGGCGCGGATCGGGCCTGGGGCGCACGCCGGGGCCCGCATCCCGTTGCGCGGCGAGCGAAAGCCCGGCTGCGTGGATCTGGTCGGAGCAGGGCCCGGCGATCCGGGTCTGATGACGCTGGACGCGGTGGCCGCGATGCAGCACGCCGATGTCCTGCTGCACGACCGCCTGATCCCGGAGGCGATCCTCGAGCTGGCCAACCCGAAGGCGCAGCGCCTGTATGTGGGCAAGGCGCGCTCACGGCACAGCTGTGATCAAGGGGACCTGAACGAGCGCATGATCGCGCTGGCACGGGAGGGGCACTACGTGGTGCGCCTGAAGGGTGGGGACCCGTTCGTCTACGGTCGCGGCGGCGAGGAGGCCGCGGCGATCGCCGCGGCCGGGATCCCGGTCCGCATCGTGCCGGGGATTACCGCCGCGGGTGGCTGCGCGGCGTATTCTGGGATCCCGCTTACCCATCGTGATCATGCCTATCGCTGCCAGTTCGTGACCGCCCATCGGCGTGCCGGCGAGACGGATCTTGACTGGGCCTCCCTGGTCCAGCCGCAGCAGACTCTGGTGGTGTACATGGGGCTGCACACCCTGGCCGAGGTCTGCGGCGAGATGATGGCGGCGGGTGCGGATGGTGCGATGCCGGCCGCGCTGGTGGAGCAGGGCACACGCCCGACGCAGCGCGTCATCGAGGGCACGCTGGCCGAGCTCCCGAAGCAGGTGGCGGATCTCGCCATCCAGTCGCCCGCGCTACTGATCGTGGGCGAGGTGGTGCGCCTGCGCGAGACGATTGCCGCGCAAGGTGCCCAGCCCGTCCCGGGAACGCATGAAATCGGCTGACACGAACCATCCGCAGGGCGCCATGCGCCCGGAGACGCCCGAGACCACCGGGCGCCTGCGCACCGGTCTGACCACCGGTGTCTGCGCGACCGCGGCCGCCGTCGCCGATGCTCGCTGGCTGCTGGAGGGGCAGCGGCTCCAGACGGTCGAGGTCACCCTGCCCAGGGGACAGGTGGTAAACCTGGCACTGAACGACCTGGAACCGACCCCGGGTGGTGCGGTCGCCGGGGTCATCAAGGATGCCGGCGACGATCCCGATGCGACCCACGGGGCGCGGGTCTGGGTCGAGGTGACCCTGCGCGGTGCGCCCGGCGTCCAATTCATGGCGGGCGCCGGGGTGGGTACGGTCACGCGTCCGGGTCTGGTGCTGGCACCGGGCGAACCGGCGATCAATCCGGTCCCGCGGCGCATGATGCAGGGCCACCTGGAGGCGCTCGCCGAGGCGACCGGTTACAGCGGGGGCTTTCGCGTCACGGTTGGCGTGGATGGCGGCGAACGGATTGCCGAACGGACCATGAACGCGCGCCTGGGCATCCTCGGGGGTCTCTCGATCCTGGGCACGACCGGGATCGTGCGGCCGTTTTCCTGTGCCGCCTATATCGCATCCATCCATCAGGCCATCGACGTGGCCCGCGCCAACGCGTCTCCGCGCGTGGCCTGTTGTACCGGCGGCACCAGCGAGGCGGCGGTGCGTGATCGCTACAGCCTGGACGACATGGCGCTGATCGAGATGGGGGATCTGTTCGGGGCGGCGCTGAAGTACCTGCGGCGCCACCCCCTGCCCGCGGTGGTGCTGGCCGCGGGTTTCGGCAAGCTCAGCAAGTTCGCGGCCGGGCACCTGGATGCCCATAGCCGCAAGTCGCGCATCGATCTCGACGCCCTGGCGGGGGAAGCCGCGGATCTGGGCGCCAGCCCGGACCTGGTGGCGCGCATCCGCGCGGCCAACACCAGTGCCCAGGCCCTTGCGGACTGCCTGGAACAGGGTGTGGCGCTGGCCGACCGGATCAGCGCGCGCGCCTGGCAGCGGGCCCGCGGGATGTTGCCGGAGACCACGGCGCTGGAGGTCTGCGCGGTGGATCGGGCGGGCCGCATCGTCGGGTTTGCGGATGGTGCCGAGGGGCTCGCGCCATGACGGCCGCGGCGATTGCCCTGCAGTCGGTGGCCAAGCGCTACGCCGGTGGCCGGGTGGGGCTGGCGAACGTGGATCTGGAGGTGCCGGCGGGCCGCTTCTTCGGCCTGCTGGGGCCGAACGGGGCCGGCAAGACCACCCTGGTGGGGTTGTTGACCACGCTGGTGCGGGCGGATCGGGGCTCGATCCGGGTCTGCGGGTACGACGTGGCCACGCAGGCGGTTGCGGCGAAGGCGTGCATGGGCGTGGTACCGCAGGAGGTCAACTTCAACAGCTTCGAACCGGTGGGTGAGATCGTCGAGGCCCAGGCGGCCTACTACGGGCTGTCCCCGAGGCGGGCGCGTGAGCGAACCGGCGAGGTGCTGCAACAGGCGGGTCTGCTGGACCGGCGCGAACAGTCGGCCTGGGGCCTGTCGGGGGGCATGAAGCGGCGGCTGATGATTGCCCGGGCCCTGGTGCACCGCCCTCGCGTCCTGCTCCTGGACGAGCCGACGGCGGGGGTGGACCTGGAGGGGCGCCATGCCACCTGGGAGCTGTTGCGTGGCTTGAACGCAGATGGCGTGACGATCCTCCTGACCACCCATTACCTGGAGGAGGCCGAGACCCTGTGCGACACCCTGGCGATCCTGGACCAGGGCGAGATCGTCGCGCGCGGTGATACGGGCGAACTGCTGCACGGGCTGAACGTGCAGACCCTGGTGCTGGAACTGAACGTGCCGCTGGAAGCGGCCCCGGCGCTGGAGGGGTTGGCGATGCGTCTGACCGATCGCTGGACCCTGGAGGTCGACCTGCCTCAGGGCATGGAGGTGAATGACCTGTTCGACCGCCTGGGCGCAAGGGGGGTGCGTGTCGCGGGGGTTCGCAACAAGCGCAACCGGCTCGAGTCGCTGTTCCTGCAGCGCATCGCGGAACGCGCTGCCGCACCGCCGGGGAGGGGGACATGAGACTCGCGGCTTACGGATTTGCCTACCGCGGGATGGTGGTCAAACAGGTGCGGCGTTTCCTGCGCGCCTGGGTGCAGAACCTCCTGCCATCGGTGGTGACGACGGTCCTGTTCCTGGTGATCTTCGGTCACCTGATCGGGCGTGAGCTCGGCACCATGCGGGGTGTCGATTACGCCGATTTCATCCTGCCCGGCCTGATCATCCTGGCGGTGGCCACCAATGCCTACAGCAATGTGACGCTGGCGTTCTACGGCGCACGGCTGCAGCGACATATCGAGGAACTGCTGGTCGCGCCGCTGCCTGCCTGGCTGATTGTGGCGGGCTTCGCCACCGGCGGTGTGATTCGCGGGCTGCTGGCGGGTGCGCTGGTGGCGCTGGTCGCGATTCCGTTTACCAATCTCCAGTTGCACCACCTGGCGGCCACGCTGGGGATTGCGCTGATCAGCGCCTTGCTGTTCGCCCTGGCCGGGCTTCTGAACGGCCTGTATGCGCGCAGCTTCGACCATACCTCCGTGGTGGCCACGTTCGTGCTGACCCCGCTGATCTACCTGGGAGGCTTGTTCTACCCGGTGGAACGGATGCCGGAGCCCTGGCAGTCCCTGGCGGTGTTGAACCCGCTGTATTACATGATCGAGGGGTTTCGCTACGGTCTTCTGGGGACCGGGTCCTTCGCTTGGGCCACGACCTTCTGGGTCCTCGTGGGGGTGACCCTCTTCGTCGGCGGGCTGGCCTGGGCCCTGGTGGCGCGTGGCGTGCGGATCCGGACATGAGCGCGGGCAGGGTGAAACCATGAGTACCGATCGTTCACGGGTGCGCCGGGCCTGTCCGGGGGTGGCCGCGCCGGTGAGCACCGGGGACGGTCTGCTGATGCGGGTGCGGCACCCGATCGGGGGGCTGGATGCGGGGCAGGCGCAGACCCTCGCGGAGGTGGCGCGGCATTTTGGTTCCGGTGCCCTGGAGCTGACCAGCCGCGGCAATCTGCAGTTGCGTGGTCTGGACACCGCGGGGCTGGAACCGGCTCGCGCCGAGCTGGAGAACGCGGGTCTGGCCGACCACGATCCCGTGGTGGAGGCGGTGCGCAATGTCCTGGTGGCCCCGGTGTCGGATATCGATCCGGAGGCAGCCATAGATGTGCAGCCCCTCGCACGGGCCCTCGAACGGGCCCTGGGGGAGTACCCGCGTCTGCGGGCACTGCCGCCGAAGGTGGGGGTGCTGGTAGAGGCCGGCGGCGATTTGCCGCTGGATAGAGTGCCGGCGGACCTGCGGCTGGAGGCCTGTACGGGGCTGGGAGGGGTGTGGTTTCGGGTGGCCGTGGGCGCGTCCAGTCGCACGGCCACGGTGCTTGGCTGGACGCGCCCGGAGAAGGTCGTGGACGTTGCCCTGGCGGTGCTCGAACGATTCGTCGCATTGCGCGTAGGCGATGTGGATCCGCCGGGGCGGCTGGCTGGCGCCGTGGCCCGGTTTGGCCCCGAGGCGTTGACGCCGCCGGGGCTGGAGCGGGTGCTCCCGGGCGGCGACTGGGTCGCGGCGCGGATCCCCGGATACGCGGATGCCGGGATTGGGATGTGTCTGAACGGGCGCGCCTTCGGGATCGTGTTTCCGTTCGGGGCCTTGCGCGCCGAGGCGCTGCAGGGGCTGGCCGAGCATATCCGGGCGCACGACGGACGCTTGCGGCTGACGCCGTGGCGCAGCCTGCTTCTGACCGGGGTACCTCCTGTGGAGCCGGACCGCGTCACCGAGTGGGGTGGCGTGACCGATCCGGACGACCCGCGCCTGGCGGTGAGTGCCTGTATCGGGCAGACGGGTTGCTCCGCGGGCAGTACCGCCACGCGGGCGGATGCAGAGGCAGCCGCTGCCTGCGGGCTGCTTGGGGGGGGCGGGCAGGTGCATGTGAGTGGCTGCGACAAGCACTGTGGGCGTCCCGCGAATGCGCAGGTCCTGCTCACGGCGCGGGAAGGCCGCTATGAGCTGGCGCTGCAACGCGCCCCCGTGCGATGGGAGACCGTCCTGACGAGGCTGGAGCCGGGGCAAGTCGAGCTGGCCCTCGCGGCCCTCGATGCTATCGCCCGCGAAGAGGGTGGCGGGAGTGAGTCGAGGATCGAGGCCCTGCAACGGCTGGAGGGAACAGTGCTGACGAGACGTATGAACGCGAAGATGAACAACGGAGATTCAGCATGACGCAGAGCGATACGGCCGGGGCCGTACCCGACTATATCCGCGACGGGGCGGCCATCTACCGGGAGTCCTTCGCGATTATCCGGTCCGAGGCGGAACTGGACCGCTTCCCACAGGAGCTGGTGCCTGCGGTGGTGCGCATGATCCATGCCTGCGGCATGACCGACCTGCCGCGGGACGTCGGGTTTTCGGCCGGCGTGGCCCGGGCGGCCATTGATGCGCTGGCCGCCGGCGCGCCGATCCTGTGCGACAGCAACATGGTGGCGCACGGGATCACGCGGGCCCGGCTTCCGGCGGACAACCCGGTGATCTGCAGCCTGCGGGAGGACGGGGTGGCGGCGGCCGCCGAGCGTCTGGGCACCACGCGTTCGGCCGCGGCGCTGGAATGGTGGCGACCGCACCTGGACGGCGCGGTCGTGGCCATTGGCAATGCACCTACGGCGCTGTTTCACCTGCTGGAGATGCTGCACCAGGGCGCGCCGCGGCCGGCCGCCGTGCTCGGTATCCCGGTGGGGTTTGTTGGCGCGGTGGAGAGCAAGGAGGCGCTGGCCGCCAGCCCGCTGAACCTCGATTACCTGACCATTTTCGGACGCCGGGGTGGCAGTGCCATGGCCGCGGCGGCCATCAACGCCTTCGCGAGTGACCGGATATGACGACATCCCCCAACCTGCATGAACCCGAGACCGCGGGTTGTCTGTACGGCGTGGGCACCGGGCCCGGTGATCCCGAATTGCTGACGCTGAAGGCCGCGCGGCTGATTGCCGAGAGCCCGGTGGTGGCCTACTTCTGTCGCCGAGGCGGTCGTGGCCAGGCGCGCGCCATCGTGGACGCCCACCTGGGTACGGGGCAGCAGGAGATGCCGCTGGAGTATCCAGTGACCAATGAGATCCCGCACGGCTCCGACGAGTATCGCCGCCGCATCGAGCAGTTTTTCGACGCTGCCGCCGAGCAGCTGGCCGCCGAATTGGCAGCCGGGCGTTCGGTGGTGGTGCTGAACGAGGGCGATCCGTTCTTCTACGGATCGTTCATGCACGTCTACCTGCGACTGAAGGATCGGTTTCCCACTCACGTGGTCCCTGGCGTGACCTCGATGATGGCCTCGGCTGCGCAATTGTCGACGCCGCTGACTATGCGGGATGACCTGCTCACCGTGATCCCCGGCACGATGCCGATCGACGATCTGCGCCAGGCCCTGCAGGGGACCGATGCGGCGGTCATCATGAAGGTCGGAACCCATCGCGATGCGGTGGTCGGTGTCCTTCAGGAGCTGGGGCTGGACGAGCGCGCCTGGTACGTGGAGCGCGCGAGTACGCCGGAGGAGCGGGTCCTGCCGTTGTCCGCGATCCCGGAGCAGGTGCCCTATTTCTCGATGATCGTGATTCCTGGGCGCGGGGTTCGGCGATGAGCGGGGATGGCGATCAGGCGGTTGGTCGGTTGAGTGTGGTCGGGGTGGGGCCAGCCGGGCCGGAATGGATTACGCCGGAGGTCGCTGCCCGTCTCGAAGCGGCGACCGATCTGGTGGGATACGGGCCGTACCTGGAACGGATTGCGAGCGCCCATCACCGTGTGCACGCTTCTGACAACCGCGAGGAACTGGCGCGCGCAACCCACGCCCTGGACATGGCTGCCGAGGGGCGGGACGTGGCGGTGGTTTCGGGCGGCGATCCGGGCGTGTTTGCGATGGCAGCGGCGGTCTTCGAGGCCCTGGAAGGGGCGCAAGCTCGGCGCTGGGGGGGCGTCGAGGTGGATGTGGCCCCCGGGGTTTCGGCGATGCAGGCGGCCGCCGCGCGACTGGGCGCACCGCTGGGGAACGATTTCTGCGTGATCTCGCTGTCGGACAATCTCAAACCCTGGTCGCTGATCCAGCGTCGGGTGCGGCTGGCGGCCGAGGCCGACTTCGCCATGGCCTTCTACAACCCGATCTCGCGCGCACGTCCCTGGCAGTTGGGCGAGGCACTGGGCATCGTACGCGAGGTGCAGGGGCCGAACACCCTGGTTGTGCTGGCCACCGCGGTGGGCCGCGGCGAACGCGAAGACGTGCAGATCTCCTCCCTGGGCGAAGTGGACCCGACCACGGCGAACATGAGCACGTTGGTGATCGTGGGTGCCGCGTCCACCCGGGTGGTGGAGCGTCCGTCGGGCCGGCGGCATGTGTACACCCCGCGTTATGTCGAGTCGGCGGAATGAGGCGGGAGCCGCGTTAGCCGTGTGCGTCCGGGAGATCCTCCAGCCAGTCGAGTACCGCCTGCGGGGCGTGGAATCGTGGCACCCCGGGGGCGTCCGGCGGGCGTTCGACCATCACGACCGGGATACCCCGTTCGCGAGCCGCCTGCAGCTTGGCGGCCGTGGCATCGCCGCCGCTGTCCTTGGTCACCAGAACGTCAATCGCGTGTTCCCGCAAGAGGCACGCCTCGTCCTCGGCCGTGAACGGGCCCCGGGCGTGGATCCAGGTGACCCGCGGCAGCGCCGGCGGCGGTTCGGGCGGGTCGATGGTGCGGATCACGTAGTCCAGCTCGGGCGCGGCCTCGAAGGCCTCTAGGTGCTGGCGGCCGGTGGTCAGCAGCACGCGTCGGCCGATATCCGGAAGGGCGCGGGCGGCGGCCGCGAGGTCGGGCACGCGGATCCAGCGGTCCTCCGGCCCGGCCTCCCACGACGGCCGGGTCAGTCGGGCCAGCGGGATGCCGGTGTTGCGTGCGGCTGTGACGGCGTTGGCCGAGATCTGCCGCGCGAACGGGTGGGTCGCGTCCACCAGTGCGTCAATCGCGTGTGCGTGCAGCCAGGCGGCCAGGCCGTCGGCGCCGCCGAACCCGCCGGTGCGCCGAGGCAGCCGCGACGGCCCCGGTTTTCGGGTGCGCCCGGCCAGCGAGACGGTGGCCTGCAGCCGCGGGTGCGCATCCAGCAGCGGCTCCAGCGCTGCGGCCTCGGTGGTGCCGCCCAGCAGCAGAACGTGCCGGGGGCGAGCTGCCCTGGGGCTGGAGTCAGGAGATGAACGGGAGCTCATGAGGATGACCAGTCTAGCCACGAACAGCGAACGAACGCCATGGCTGAACATTGTCGGTGTGGGCGCGGACGGCCTGTCCGGACTGGCAACGGAGGCCCGTGAGGCCGTTGCGCAGGCGACCACGGTGATCGGTGGGGCCCGGCATCTGGAGATGCTGCCGCCGCAGCCGGGGCAGGAACGTCTGCTGTGGCCCTCGCCGCTGGAGACTGCTCTCGACTGGATCGAGGCGCGAGCGGGGAAGCCGCTGTGCGTGCTCGCCAGCGGCGATCCGTTTTGGTTCGGGGTTGGCACGACATTGCTGCGGCGTTTCCCGGTGGAAGCCACCCGCGTGTTTCCGGTGCCATCGGCGTTCAGCCTGGCCGCCGCGCGCATGGGCTGGCCGCTACAGGAGACCCGCTGCCTGTCGGTCCACGGCCGGCCCATGGAGGCGCTGCGCCCGTGGCTGCACGACGGCGCGCGGCTGCTGATCCTCAGCCGCGACGGTGAGACGCCTGGCGAGTTGGCCCAGTGGCTCGATGAATTGGGTTTCGGGGCCTCGACCCTGACCGTTCTGGAACAACTGGACGGGGCCTCGGAGCGCGTAGAGGCCGCCACGGTGGCGGAATGGAGGACATGTGGGGTGGATCCGCTGAACACGATCGCCCTGGAATGCCGTGCGTCCTCGACGGCCTCCGTGATCGCGGCGAGCGCCGGCCGGCCGGAGGATCAATTCGAGCAGGACGGGCAGATTACCAAGCGCGAGGTGCGTGCGGTAACGCTGGCCCTGCTGGCGCCCGGGCGTGGCGAGTGCCTGTGGGACATTGGCGCCGGGTCGGGGTCTGTCGGTATCGAGTGGATGCTGGCGGATCCAGCGAACCGCGCCGTGGCCATCGAGCCGCGTGCGGAGCGGCTGGAGCGGGTCCGGCGCAATGCGCGTGCCCTAGGGGTCCCGGCCCTGCAATGTATCTCCGGGCGCGCGCCGGAGGCGCTGGATGATCTGTCTGCCCCCGACGCGATCTTCATCGGGGGTGGGCTGACGATGCCCGGGCTGGTGGAACACTGCGTGGAGAGCCTGCGCCCGGGGGGGCGCCTGGTCGCCAACAGCGTGACGGTGGAAGGCGATGCGGTGCTGGCGGCGACGCGCGAGCGCCATGGTGGCGAGCTGACACGGATCAATGTGAGTCGCTCGGAACCGCTGGGCGCGATGTCGGGCTGGAAACCGCTGCGGCCGGTGACCCTGTGGTCCCTGCACCGGAGTTGAACCAGGCGGGATCCTGGGTCGTGCCAGGCGTCGGCTTTGCCTCTGCCTGTACGACGCGGGAGCTGGAGGGTCTGATTCGTGCGGTTCTGGCCGAGGCCCGCGCCATGCCGGGAGTGGAGCGTGCCGGGGCGATCGGGGCCCGGCAGCTGGCGGCGCCGGCGCACAAGAGCGACAGCGCCATGCTGGCGACGGTGGCGTGCGAGCTGGAACTGGAACTCGTATTTCTGTCCGCGGCCGCGCTGGCGGACTGCGACGGCGTAGTGCTTACGGAGTCGCGGCGGGCACGTGCAACCGCCGATGTCGGGTCGGTGGCCGAGGCGGCGGCGCTGGCGGCAGCCGGCGCAGGCGCGCGTTTGCTGTTGCCGCGTCGTCTGTCAGCGCGGGCCAGCTGTGCGGTGGCCTGGGTCGATGCCCATCACCTATCCAAGGAGTCATCATGACGGTTCATTTTGTCGGAGCGGGGCCGGGTGCCGCGGACCTGCTGACCCTGCGCGGGCGCGATCGCATTGCGGCCTGTCCGGTATGCCTGTACGCGGGTTCACTGGTACCCGAGGCCGTGCTGGAGCATGCGCCGGAGGGGGCGCGTGTGATCAACACCGCGCCGTTGACGCTGGACGCGATCATGGACGAGATCCAGCGCGCGCATGCGGCCGGTGAGGATGTCGCACGACTGCATTCCGGCGATCTGTCGGTGTACAGCGCCCTGGGCGAACAGATCCGCCGCCTGGAGGCGGCCGGGATCGACTACACCATCACCCCGGGCGTGCCGGCGTTTTCCGCGGCCGCGGCGACCCTGGGGCGCGAACTGACCGTGCCGGAGGTGGCACAGTCGGTGGTGCTGACGCGTACGCCGGGACGGGCCTCGTCGATGCCGGAGCGCGAACGGCTGGAGGCTTTCGCCGCGACCGGGGCGACCCTGGCGATCCACCTATCGCTGCACAATATCGAGACCGTGGTCGAGGACCTGCGTCCGCACTACGGCTGCGACTGTCCGGTGGCGATCGTCTTCCGCGCCAGCTGGCCGGACGAGACCGTGGTGCGCGGTTCGCTGGGCAATATCGTGGAACGGGCAGTGGCCCTGACCACGCGGCGTTCGGCGCTGATCCTGGTGGGGCCGGCGCTGGATCCGGGCGATTTCCGCGACAGTGCGCTGTACGACCCGGCGCACGTGCGCCGTTATCGGGGCATGGACGGGGACTAAGCGTCGCGTCTTCGATCTTCCGCAGGCAGGGACGATCCCGGTGAGCGTTGTGGAGGCCCCGGTGTTCGCCTGCAAGCAGGCTCCTTGTGTCTTGCGGTTCACGGCGATGTGGCAGCCTGCTTGCAGGCGAAGGTGGTTGCTTCCTGGTCAGGATTACGGAAAGGGGCCGCCAGGCGGCCCCTTGGTTCCTACCCGGTTCAGCGGCGGCGGTAGTTGTCGTGACAGGCCAGGCAATGGTGGCGCACGCCGTTCAGGGCCTCGGTGGCGCGAAGCTGGAAGTCTTCGTTCCCCAGGTCCTCGGCCGACTCCACCTTGCGCTGTAGTTGTTGGGCGGCCTCGCGGTAGGCGGCCTTGTACTCGGCGAAGTCCGGGTCTTCCCAGGCCGCGGGCAGGGCTCCGGGTTCGCCGTGCCGCGCGGGTGTCTCGCGTGCGAACCAGGTTTCGATGTCGTCGGCGCGGCGCGCCAGTTCCTCGGCCAGATCGGGCAGACGTCCGGCGAATGGTGCGCCATAACGCAGGATCTGCTCGATGCTGCGGTAGGTGGCGGATGTGCCCTGCATGCTCTGCTGACGGAAGCGCTGGAAGGCCTCGGTGGCGTCCACTGTGTCCGGGTCGTCCAGGGTCTCGCTGTAGTCGTCACCCCAGGGCCCGGGCATCGGAAGCGTCACCTCGCCGGCATGGGCGACGGTGGCGGCGAGCAGGATCAGGACAAGGCCGGTGACCCGGAGGGCCGGTGTGAAGGTGGTTCTAGTCATGTCGGATCTCCTTTCCGGTTTCAGAAGCGGAACTGGTGCTGCAAGTGCAGCTCCCAGTCTGAAGTGCCAGCGTCGCGGTCCAGCCACATCAATTGGGTCTTTTGTCGCTGGCCGCGGTGATACCAGTTGAGGCCGGCGCCCCATTCGCGCTGCCAGCGCTCGTCGGTGCCGAGGTCGTCGCCGGCGTCGTGGCGCAGCACAGCGTGGCGCGCGGCGACCTCTAGCCCCTCCCAGGGCAGTGCCTGGGCCAGCTCGAGTTCGGCGCCCAGGTCGTGGTAGGAGGGACCGTGATCGGGCGATACGTCGCGGCGGAAGGCGGCGACTGAAATGGCGGTGCGGGCAAACTTGACGACGCTGTCGGCCGTTGCGGTGACCCAGTCGGCGCGTTGCTGATTTACCTGGTTCTCCCGTCCGCGAGTCCAGTCGCGCAGGTGATTGCGGTTCGCCGCCTGCAGGCCGACGCCGTGGGCCACCGTATGCTCGACCGGCTTGCCGACGGTCGTGTTGTCGCGCGGAAGGGTACCTACCGGTGCCCAGGCCCCCCGAGCGCTGAACAGGTGGCCGGAGGTGGACGGTCGGTCATCCCGCTGGTCAAGGCGGCCGCGACCGTCAAACACGCCGATGGCCCAGGCCCGGTCGTCGCCGTCGCCCCCCAGTAGGGTGACGCCGGTATCGCGTCCGGCCGGGACCTCGAACTGATTCCCCGCGATGCTCAACTCGGTGAACAGCCGGTTGGGGCCGCCGATGTCCCGCGGCAGACCGAAGGGCACGGTGAACTGGCCGGCGCGCAGGTCGAGGGACTCGGTCAGCGCGTATTGGAGCCAGACATCGCGCATCGAGAGCTCGCCGCTGCTGAAGTCGGGCTGCAGGCGAAAACTAAGATCGGGGTGGAAGAGGGTGCCCGTCGTATCCAGCCAGGCGCGGCGAAAGTCGAATTCGGTGGTGGTTCCCTCGTCGCCCCGCTCGATGGCGTAGCGGCCCTGGATGAGCGGGTCCAGGGTGATGGCGAAGTCGTCGGCTTCGCTTCCGAATTCGAACTGTGCCTGGAGGGGGGAAGCCCCGCCACTGGCGATCAACAGGCCGAGAAGGGTCGGGGCCGGAGCCAGGAGTGGCGGCCGGCCGGGTCGTCGGGTCGGTTTGTTCAAAGTCATTCTCCCTGGGACGCACACCCCGTGCGCCGTGGATGGAATGACGCTGGGTGGGCCAGGGGAGGTCGGGGACTATAGACACAGCGAGCCCGACCCGACCGCTTGCCCGCCGCAGCGTCAGGTTTCCTCCTGGCCGGTCTCCGGACTCGTGAAGCGGGCGGGGGTGCCCGGGCGGATCGCCTTCCCACGCCGAATTGCGGCGCAGTGGTTGTCGATCCGTTGTCTTCACCTACCGTTGCGGGGGCAGTGCCGGCATTGCGAACGGCAGTTCGCGCACCGGCTTCCCGATTATCCCCGGCGATGGAACGCCAGGGCACCTGGAGGCGGGGCGAAGGGTACTGGTGTGCAAACAGGCCGGCAAGAGGCGCGTTTGATGAGCGACCAACCGCAATGATTGATCTGGATCAACGGGCGGGCTGATTTCGCTGGTCGATCGAATACCGGGTCGATAGGGTGGGATTCAGGTGATTTGGACCGAGTCTATATCGGTCTTCGCCGACACCGATCCAATCTCAGGGAGACGCGCCATGATTCGACGTTCTTATCTTCGTAGCGCCATCTTTTCGGCCTGCACCGCCCTGGCGCTGGGCGTGGCCGCGCCCGCCGTGGCGGATACCGACTACTCGCAGTACCGGGATGTGTTCGAGCCGCTGCCGGCGCTGCCGCCGATCCCGGCGGACAACTCGATGACGAAGGAGAAGATCGAACTGGGCAAGATGCTGTTCTTCGAGCCGCGCATCTCCAGTTCGGGCGTGATCTCCTGCGCGACCTGCCACAACCCGGCGCTGGGCTGGGCGGATCGTATCCCGCGTGCGGTGGGTCATGACGGCCAGGTCGGCGAGCGCAACACCCCGACGGTGCTGAACTCCGGCTTCTTCACGGCACAGTTCTGGGACGGTCGCGAGGACGACCTGGAAGGCCAGGCGCTGGGTCCGATCCAGGACGCGATCGAGATGGCGATGCCATTGGAGGACGCAATCGAGCGTCTGGAAGAGTTCAACGAGTACCAGGAGAAGTTCGAGGCCGCCTATCCGGACTATGACGGTGACAACGTGATCAATGCCGATCACGTGGCCCATGCGCTGGCGACCTTCCAGCGCACGCTGAACACCCCGAACTCGCCGCTGGATCGCTGGCTGGTCGGGGACGAGGGCGCGATGAGCGAGCAGCAGATGCGCGGCATGAAGCTGTTCGCGGATAACGGCTGCGTCGCCTGCCACCGTGGCCCGGCACTGACCGACAGCCACTTCCATCGCATCCAGGTGCCGGGCTCGGAAGACGAGGGCCGTTACCTGGTGACCGGGGAGGAGAGTGATCGCTTTGCCTTCAAGACCCCGACCCTGCGCAACGTGGCCCTGACCTACCCCTACATGAACAACGGCGAGACCGCCACGCTGGACGAGGCGATCCGCATCATGGGGCAGGAGATGCTGGGCATGGAGTTTAGCGACGATGAAGTCGCGGACCTGGAGGCCTTCATGCACGCGCTGACCGGTGACATGCCGCAGTTCGAGATCCCGTCACTGCCATAAGCGACCGGTCGCCACTGGCGATGACAAGCCCCCTCCGGGTCCGGAGGGGGCTTTTTTGTGTCGCCTATTCGACGGTGATGGTGATCTTGTCGGAGGTCACTGGCGGGTCGAAGCTGAGGTGGCGGTAGTCCATGAAGAGCAATTGCAGGGTGTGGGTGCCTGGTTCCAGTTCGATTTCGCCTTCCGTCTGACCGCCTCCGAAGTGGCGCTTGTGGTCGGAGAAGGGGAGCGAGGCATCCAGGTCGACCTCGTCCAGCGGCTGGTTCACCAACAGGTGGTGATGCCCGGTGTTGTCGGCCTCGACGCCGGCCGGGGCCACGCCCATGCCGCGCAGGCCCATCTGGATCCGCACGGGACTCTCGACGGTGTCGCCATCCTGCGGGCTGATGAAATATACCTTGGCTTCATCGGCGGCCGAAACGCGCTCCATGCTGGTGGCGCTGCCAGCGGCCAGGGCGAATCCCCCGGTGACCAGAGCGATGGTTGCAAGTTGGGTGAGCGAAACCGGTTTCATTAGGACTCCTTTGGGCGGCGCAGGCCCCTGTGGTTGCCTGTCTTGAGTATAGCCAACCGAAACCGGGCTGCAGGGTCATCGGGGAGTATCGTTCTGCTACCCTAGTTCCCCCTATTCTTGCTACCCCTGATCGAGTGTCCTGCGCATGAGTTTCCGTACCCGCTTTGCTCCCAGTCCCACCGGCTATCTCCACATCGGTGGTGCCCGTACCGCGCTCTTCTCCTGGCTGTATGCCCGCCACCATGGGGGCGAGTTCGTGCTGCGCATTGAAGACACTGACCTGGAACGTAGTACTGCGGAGTCGGTGAACGCGATCCTGGAGGGCATGAACTGGTTGGGTCTGACCTATGACCACGGCCCGTTCTATCAGACCGAACGGTTCGACCGGTATCGCGAAGTGATCGAGCAGCTGATGGCCGCTGGCCACGCCTACCGCTGCTACTGCTCGAGGGAAGAGCTGGACGCGATGCGCGAGGAGCAGAAGGCGCGCAAGGAGAAGCCGCGCTACGACGGTCGCTGCCGCGCCCGTACCGAGCCGCGCGAGGGCGTGGAGCCGGTCATCCGCTTTCGCACGCCGGACGAGGGCGTGACAGTTGTTGACGACATGGTGCGCGGGAAGGTCGCGTTCCAGAATCACGAGCTGGATGACCTCATCATCGCCCGCTCGGATGGCTCGCCGACCTACAACCTGACGGTGGTGGTCGACGACATGGATATGGGCATCACCCACGTGGTGCGCGGCGACGATCACCTGAACAACACGCCGCGCCAGATCAACATCCTCAAGGCGCTGGGGGTGGAGCCGCCGCGCTATGGCCACCTGCCGATGATCATGGGGCCCGACGGCGCCAAGCTGTCCAAACGCCACGGCGCGGTGTCGGTCATGCAGTACCGCGACGAGGGCTACCTGCCGGAGGCCCTGCTCAACTATCTGGTGCGCCTGGGCTGGGCGCATGGCGACCAGGAGATCTTCGGACTGGACGAACTGGTTCGCCTGTTCGATATCAAGGACGTGAACCAATCCGCCTCCGCCATCAACCCGGACAAGCTCCTGTGGCTGAACCAGCATTACATCAAGACGCTGGACCCGGACCACGTCGCGCTGGAACTGGGCTGGCACCTGGGGCAGCTGGGGATCGATCCCTCCGAAGGGCCGGAACTGCGCGACGTGGTCATCGCGCAGCGCGAACGGGCGCGTACCCTGCGCGAGATGGCCGAGAACAGCGTGTATTTCTATCGCGAGTTCGAGGACTACGACGAGAAGGCGGCGCGCAAGCAGCTGACCGCCGAGGCGCAGCCCGTGCTGCAAACCCTGCACGATGGCTTCAGCGCTCTCGGGGCGTGGGAGAAGGAGGCGCTGCACGAGGTGGTGGTGCACACCGGCGAGCGGCTGGAGCTCAAGCTCGGCAAGGTGGCGCAGCCCTTGCGTGTGGCCCTTACCGGCGGCACGGTGTCCCCGCCCATCGATGACACGTTGGTGCTCATTGGTCGCGAGCGCGTTCTGGCCCGTATCGACCGTGCGTTGCAGAAAATTTCCGCCGCAGCGGGTTGACACATTTGGGGGTGCTGGCTACAGTACGCGCTCGCCTGACACGGGGCCATAGCTCAGCTGGGAGAGCGCCTGCATGGCATGCAGGAGGTCGGCGGTTCGATCCCGCCTGGCTCCACCACTCAGGGGTACTGCGAGTTCATTAATGCATCGTTTTGGAGTCATATCGCTCTACGTTGGATTGGTTCTGGCAGTGATCGGATTGATCGGCGGATTCGGGCTGATGCTCACCGGGGAACAGACTTGGTCGAAGCCCCTCATCGCGCTGGTACCGGTCGGGTTTTTGCTGGTGTTCAACGGTCTGGTGACGACGCTTCTGCATCGCGCTCCAGGTAGCGAGGAAGACCGGCCCAAGGGCCCACCCGAGTAAGCAAGCGGAAGTAAGAAGAAGACGTTGCCTCTACGTCCCCATCGTCTAGAGGCCTAGGACACCGCCCTTTCACGGCGGCGACCGGGGTTCGAATCCCCGTGGGGACGCCATATCCCGAAAAGGCCCGAGCCGCAAGGTTCGGGCCTTTTCTTTTGTGGTGTTGGGATCACACCGGTAGCGCCCTGGCCGCCGGGCGCTTGTCCCGGCGGCCGATGTCAGGCGAGGCGGGGATCGCGCTGGCGGGGTTCGTCGGGGTGCGGGCGGGGGATGATGCAGTGGTTGATACGCAAGAGTTCGCGTTCGGCCCAGGATTGCACCTGGGGGTCGCTGGCGAATCGGGCGTAATCGAGCAGGGCCTGGCGTTCGATGTTGGGATTGCCCTGTTCGTGGGCGATGCTGCGCGCGCTTTCCAGGTCCTGCCAGCCGTCGTCGGCTTTCCCTTTGCTGCTGGCGAGAAGGGCGACGGCGCGCAACCGGCGGATGGCCGGTTCGAAGGCGAGATCGCCGCGCTTGCGGCAGCCTGTCAGCGCCTCGTCGGCTATTGCCAGACGCTGTTCGGCCGCGATGTCACTGGTCTCCAGGGCGTCCAGCAGGATGAGCTGGAAGATGGTGTTGACGCCATCCATGATGTGGCGCATCGCCTCGACCTGCTGTTCGATGGCCTGGTAGGCATCGGCTTGGCCCTGCCGGGCCAGGGCCCAACTCTCGAGGGTGATGCCGGCGGCGCGCCACAGCGGATAGTCGTACTCGCGGGCGATGGATAGCGCGTGGCGCGCTGCAGGCAGCGCGGATTCCGGGTCGCTGGAGTAGAAGCCGAGTACCGAGCGGAAGGCATATACGAAGGCCTCGGTAGGCCGATGGCCGAGTTGGTCTGCCTGTTGGCACGCGGCATCCATTTCGGTCCAGGCGCGCGCGTGATTTCCCAGATGGAGCAACGTCCAGGCCATGAAGCCCCGGGCGCTGATCGCCGGGTTTTCGGTATGGCGCGCCACCAGGGTTGCGTGGTCGGCGTCGCGATAGAGTTTGACCGCCCGCGTCTGGTGTTCCAGCGCCTCGGCGAAGCGGCCGGTCCAGAAATGGGTGTTGCCCTGGACATAATGGGCCGCGATGCGCAGCAGGCGGTCGCCGGAGCGCTCGGCCAGTTGCTCCATCTCCGCGGCGAGGCGATGAGCCTCCTGGAATCCATGCCAGGAGCCGGCGCCGTGCCACAGGCCCCAGAGGACGCGGAAGTATTGCACCGGGTCCTGTTCCGGGGCGGTGAGGCGCATGGCGCGTTCGAAGATATCGTTGACCGTGCGCGAACCGTAGCCCAGCAGGGCCAGGTTGGAGGCCCCCAGGCCACCCAGGGCGCGCAGGGTGTCACGTTCGTGGGTCGCCAGATCGCCGCTCGCGTGGGCCTCTGGGTGACGCTCCAGGGAGTCCAGCGCGTCTTCGAAGTAGTGCGAGGCCTCGGGCAGGATGCCGCGGGCGAAGGCGGCTTCGCCGGCCTGCAGCCAGGCGTTTACGGCCTCCGGATAGCGACCGGCGTGGTAAAGGTGGTTGGCGATGCGACCCCAGTCGGCGGTCTGCATGCCATGCTCGCCGTCTTCCTGCATCAAGTCGGCCAGCTGGCCGTGCAGACGGGTGCGGTCGCTCAGCAGCATCGATTCGTAGGCCGCCTGGCGGAACAGGACGTGGCGGAAGCGATAGCGCACACCATCCACCATGCCGGCGGGTTCGATGAAGCCCTTCCCCGTCAGGCGCGTCAGCTGGCGGCGGATGGTATCGGCGGGCTGGCCGCGCAGGCGGCTGAGGATTCGGGTGTCAAAGTCGCGCCCGATGACTGCGGCGGAATGCGCCAGTTCGCGGGCACTGCCGAGCTGTTCCAGACGCGCGACCAGGAGATTGGAGAGTCCTGGCGGCAGGGTTTCGGGCAGCTGGCCGGTGCGGGCGGCTTCGAGGGCATAGCGCGTGAGCTCCTCGAGAAAGAGCGGGACGCCCTCGCCACGCTCGACCAGTTGGTCGCGCAGGCCGCTGGAAAGGCGGCCATTCGGGTCCAGACGGTCCACCAGGCCGTGTGCGGCGGCATCGTCCAGGCCGTGGAGGCGGATGTGCTCCAGCGACAGGTCGCGCCAGGAGGAGCGAAAGCTCATGCGGGCCGTCAGGATGGCCATGATCGGCCGGTGATGCAGACGCTGGTACAGGCGTCGCAGGAACTCCGAGGTACCGGAGTCCATCCAGTGCAGGTCGTCGCAGATCAGCAGGGTCGGTCCATGGGCCGACCGTCGGTGGACCAGTTCGACCAGGGTGTCGATGATGCGGTCGCGGTCCAGCCCCTCGTGAGCCAGGCTCTCGGGGCCGTCGGCCTCCGGGTGGGTCAGCCAATGGGCGAGGCGTGGTGCGAGTTTGGGGGGTGTGCCCGCGATCTTGAGGGCGCCTTCGAGGCGCCGCTGGCGGGCTTCGCGCAGGCTATCCTGACCCATCCAGGTGGCAAAGGCCTGACGTACAGGCGCCAGGAGCTGCCGAGTGCGATCCTCACGGCACTTGAGCAGGTAGCGTGAGCGAGCCTGCCCGCGGACTTGCTGGTCGAGCCCCCGGGCAAGCCGGCTCTTGCCCAGCCCGGCCTCACCCTGGACCAGCACGAAGCGGACCTCGCTAGTTTCCAGGACCTGGTCCCAGTGCCCCCGAAGCTGTTGCAGTTCCTGGCTGCGCCCGGTGAGGGGCGTGAGGTCGCGCAGGCTCTGTGCATCCACCCGGTCCAGCGGGCCGGGGTCGCCGGTGACGCGGTAGGCACCGGTACCGTCGTCGGTCGCGCGGAAGCTGAAGTACCCCGAGACACGGGCGTAGGTCGGTGCGCTGACGCGCAGGGTCCCGGGATCGGCTTGCTGCGCGCAGTCGTGGACACGGGCGGTGAGCTGCCCGGTCGGATCGGGCAGGTCGGGGTCGGCACCGGTGACGATCAGATCGCTATCCACGGCCAGACGCAGCTTGCAGTCGGCGGGGGCGGTCTCCAGCGCTTGCCAGGCGGCGTGTACGGCGTCGACGGTGGCCTCTTCGCGACCGGCCGGGTAGCCGAAATAAGCCAGCAGGCCGTGCCCCGGGGAGGGCACCACATGGCCGTGATGGCTCAGCAGGACGAAGTCGACGTGCTCCAGGGCGCGGTTCACCTGCTGCTGCTGGATCTCGATGTCGGCTTCCGCGTCGGGCTGGACATGGCAGGCCACGACGGTGACCCGCCGACGTTCCGGGCGCAGGATGGCCGGTTCGGCCTCCTCGGCCTTGACGCGCTGGCTAGTGGCTTCGGCCCGCTCGGCGCCGAGGATTTCCTCGCGCGTGCGTGCCAGCAGTTCGCCGGGCGCCTTGCCGGCCTCGGCCTCGAGATGGGCATAGTGATCGAGCGCGCGCTTCGGGTGGCCGCTGGCTGCGAGGGCCTTCATCAGGAGGTGGTGCAGGGTCTCGTCGTGTGGCTCCATCGCCAGCAGGCGGTGGAGCTCGGCGAGCAGGGGTTCGCCTTCGTTGGGCTTGGCCAGTGCGACGAGGTTGTGGGTGATGAAGACGAGCAGATTTTGCCAGTGATGGTCACGCTGGGCCTGGGCCCAGGCGGACAGTTCCGGAAGATCCTGCAGGGCGCGCAGTCCCTCGAGGAAGTGCCCGCGGTAGTCGCAGACGATTGCGAGGTTCGGATGTGTGGCTGTGGCTGCGCGGCTTTCGGCAGTGCGTCGCTCGGCGGTGCGTCGCTCGGCGCGGGCACGCTCGGCAGACGCGGCGGTCGTCTCGCGGCTCTCGGCAGTGCGTCGCTCGGCGCGCGCGCGATTCAGGGTGAGGAAGTCGATGCGCGATTCCGGTTGGGGCTGGAAACGCACGTAGCGGGGTGTAGTGTCGAGCAGGGGTGGGTCGCCGGCAGGGAGTTGGCGCCGTAGCTGAAACAGCCCCTGACGCAGGTTGACCCGGGCGCTGTCGGCGTCCAGATCCGGCCAGAACAGGCGGGCCAGTTCCTCGCGCGGGATGCGCCGAGGGCTCTCGGCGGCCACATAGGTGAGGAGCAGCCCGAGCTTCGTCCCGGACAGGGCGGGTATGTCACGGTCCTCCACGCGTACACCAACGGTGCCGAAGGTCGTGATTTCCATATGCGCCAAAGAGGCCTCCCCTTGTCTTGCTCGGCAGTCGTTCGCTGCCATTTGTGACCCGGTCAAATGACCCGGTGACCGTGCCTTCGGCGCGGTCCCGGGGCCGACCGAATGTCCGCCCGACTCGATTGTAACGGCATTCCTCGGTTGGGGTTAGTCGATGCGTATGGTCGCGTAGCCCTGTTGCTCGTAACCCATGATCGACAGGAACGTATTGCCGACCATGTGGATGCCGGGTAATAGGTCGTCTTGTTCGAGCTCGAAGCGCCGCGTGGCGATGTTGCACGCCTCCATGTGGATGCCATCCAGCTCCAGCAAGCCCTCCAGGCGCTCATGGATATGGCGCACCGCAGAGACGTCCTCGAGCTCCAGGTGATCGGTGGAGCGGGCGATCAGGCCGGCCGCCCCGCCACGGAAGGCGAAGACCATTTCCGGCTCCAGGCCCTGGCGCTGCATGTCGTCATAGGTCTCGCGGATCACGCTGAGGCGGGCAATCAGGCGTTCCGGGTCGGCAATGGTGATGTCCCAGAGGATGCGTCCCGTGTCCATGCCGGCGATGGCGCGCTGGTCGCCGGGCTTGTCGGCGAGTGCCAGGCCGGGGATCAGCAGGGTGCACATCAGGAAGGAGGCGAGAAGGCGTTGCATGGCGTTCGTCCCTTTTGCGGATGTCCTGTCTCAAGGGTAGCAGGCCAGGGCAACACTGCATGAATGACACGCGCCGGTGTTTGCCCCGGTTCTGCGATGCAGGGTTCCGGGTGCGAACGTCAGGGGGTAATGAAAGGCCGGATCGGGAAAGCGGTCCGGCCTTTGCGTGCTGCTCAGTGGCCGTGGTGGCCCTTGTGCAGGTACTCCACGCCGTCGAGGCTCTGGATCTCGATTTCTCGGACCGGGGTAAAGCGCGAGGCGCCCGGGCCCGTGATTTCCTCGGTGACACGGATGCGGAAGGGGGCCACGCAGTTCAGCAACTGGCCAACAAAGCGCTTGCCGTCGTGGGTTACACGCACGGGACTGGTCTCGTCGTAGCGGCTGAAGTTGTAGCTGACATTCTTCGGGTAGTACAGATTCTGTTCGGAAAAGGTCATGGTTGGGCCTGTCTGGGTCAGTGGTTTTTTACGGCCTCGAAGGCCTCGAGTGCGGCCTGGCGGCTGGCTTTCAGGTCCACGATCGGGGCCGGATAGCCGCGCGCACCGCCGGCGCCTGGCGCGTGAATATACCGCGTTTCGACATCCTTGAGCACGGGCACGAAGCGGCGCACGAAGGTGCCGTCGGGGTCGTGGCGTTCGCCCTGGGTTTGCGGGTTGAAGACGCGGAAGTAGGGCGCGGCATCGGCACCGCAGCCGCCGGCCCATTGCCAGCCCAGGGTGTTCGCGGCGAGATCGGCGTCCACCAGCGTGTCCCAGAACCAGTGGGCCCCGTGCTGCCAGTGCAGGCGCAGGTTCTTGGTCAGGAAGGATGCGACCACCATGCGTAGGCGGTTGTGCATCCAGCCGGTCTCCCACAACTGCTGCATCGCGGCGTCGATGATCGGAATCCCGGTCTCGCCGCGCTGCCAGGCCCGCAGGTCGCGATCGGCTTGGCGCCAGGGGAAGGTCTCGAAGCGTGGGTTGAGCGGTTGCTCCGGGGTGTGCGGGAAGTGGTAGAGCACGTGATGGGCGAAGTCGCGCCAGCCGAGTTCGCGCACGAAGGCCTCGGGGCCGCCGCTGTCCGGGTGCAGGCCGGCCTGGCGCAGGGCGCGCAGGATCTGGCGCGGCGACATCTCGCCGAAGTGCAGATGCGGCGACAGGCGCGAGGTGCCGTCCTGATCCGGGCGGTCGCGGCCCTCGGCGTAGGCGCGCACGGCGTTGTCGAGGAATGCTTCCAAGCGCTCCCGGGCCGTGGCCTCGCCCGGGGTCCAGGTGGCGCGCAGGCCGCCGGCCCAGTCGATCGCGGGCAGGAGCCCCAGCTGTTCGGGATTGAGCGAGTCGGGCCAGGCCTCGGGTCGCGGGAGCTCGGAGGGTGCGGGCAGCGGGTCGCGGTCGATGCCGCGTTGCAGGCAGGCCTTCCAGAACGGGCTGAAGACCTTGTAGGGGCGGCCCTGGCCGGTCGCGACCTCCCAGGGCTCGATCAGCAGGTGGGCATTGAAGCTGTGTACTTCGATGCCGTCGGCGCGCAGCCCGGCCTTGATGTCCGGATCGCGCAGGACGATGGCGGGATCGTACAGCCGGTTCCAGTAGACGGCGGTGGCGCCGGTCTCGCGGATCAGGGCCCGCAGGGTGTCGAGGCTGGCACCGGCGCGCAGGATCAGGCGCGAGCCCTGCGCACGCAGGTCGTGGTCCAGCGCGTTGATGCTGTGGTGCAGCCACCAGTTGGATGCGGCACCTGGCTGCCATGGGGCCTCTTCCTCAGGGGCATGGATGAACACCGGGATCACCGGGCCGCCGCGTTCGCAGGCGGCCTGCAGCGCGGGCTGGTCGGCCAGGCGCAGGTCGCGGCGCAGCCAGACGAGGGTGGGGCCGGGGCTTTGCATCAGATGCGGTCTCCCTGGGCGAGAGTCTTGCGGAGTTCTCCGGCCCGGTCGCGGATGGCTTGCAGGCGGTCGGGGTCCATCTTTTCGACGTGTTTCCACTGCAGCGCGGTGCGCGGGTGGCGGGCGAAGCGGTCGCGGTGGCGGTCGAGGAAGTCCCAGTACAGGGTGGTGAACGGACAGGCCTTGTCGCCCAGGGCCTCGGCCGGGTCGAACGGGCAGTGCGCGCAGTAGTTGCTCATGCGCTGGATGTAGCGCCCGGTGGCCACGTAGGGCTTGGAGGCCATGCGGCCATCGTCGGCGTATTGCGACATGCCGACCACGTTGGGGAGCTCCACCCATTCCACGGCATCGACGTAGATGCCCAGGTACCAGGCATGGATCGCGGCAGGCCGCACGCCAAGCAGCTGTGCGAACAAGCCGGTGACCATCAGTCGCTGGATGTGGTGGGCGTAGCCCAGTTGCAGGGTCTGGCCGACGGCCTGGTGCAGGCACTGCATGGAGGTGTCGGCATTCCAGTAGAGCGCGGGGAGCGGCTGGTCGGCCTCCAGCGCGTTCCACTCGTGCCAGGCCTCGCCAAAATGGAAGTACAGCCCGCGCACGTACTCGCGCCAGCCGAGAATCTGGCGGATGAAGCCCTCGACCGCGGCCAGCGGGGCATGGCCATCGCGCCAGGCCTGTTCCGCGGCGTCGATCACCGTGCGCGGATGGATCAGGTGCAGGTTGAGCGCAGTGGACAGGCGGGCGTGGTAGAGCCAGGGCTGGTCAGTCCACATCGCGTCCTGATAGGTGCCGAAGGCGGGCAGGCGGTGCTGGATGAAGTCGTCCAGCGCCTGTTGTGCCTGCTGCGCGGTGACAGGCCAGTCGAAGTCGTCGGCCTGTCCTGGCAGGTCCGGGAGATGCCGGGCGATGTCGTCCAGGCACTCGCGGGTGAGCGCGTCCGGCGAAAAGGACAGGGGTGGTGGCAGCAGGCCGGGGCCGTCACGCCCGAAATGCCCGCGGTTGTCGGCGTCGAAATTCCACTGTCCACCGGCGGGCTCGTCGCCGTTCATCAGCACGCCCAGGGCTGTGCGCTGCTCGCGGTAGAAGTACTCCATGCGCAATTGCTTGCGGCCCTTGGCCCATTGGTGAAAAGCGTCCAGCGGGACCAGGAAGTGCGGATCATCCAGGACCTCGAACGGGATCGCCTGGTCGGCGCAGGCGGCCTGCAGCTGGCGCAGCACGCGGTGTTCGCCCGGCTGCAATACGCGCACGTTTTGCGGTTGGAGTTGTTCGAGGTCGGCGCGCAGGGCGTCGTTCAGGGTCTGCTCGGGGTGTTCGCCGAGGTGGCGATAATGGACGGAAAAGCCGTCATCCCGGCGTCCCTTGGCGAAGTGACGCATCGCCGACAGGAACAGCGCGGTCCGCGCGATATGCGACGGGGCATGTCGGGATTCTTCGGCCACTTCGGCCATCCAGAGGTGATCCTGCGTCGGGTCCAGTCCCTGCAGACCGGGGTGGTCCGGGGCCAGCTGGTCGCCGAGCACGACCAGAAGGGTGCGCACGGCCACGGGCGAGGCGGAATCGGGCACGGGGCCGGCGCGGGTGGAGCGGGGTTATTCGGGCAGGTGGCGCGAGAGGCGAGCGGCGGCCTCCAGCGGAGGTCCGGGCAGGACCTCGATCTCGCGACCGTGTTCCATCTGCGACAGCTCGAGGGCGGCCGAGCCGGCGAGATAGCAGGGCGGGCCGGCCTGCTTGAGGATCGCCTCCACCCGCGGAAGCTCGGGGCTGCGCATCAGCTGCGAGGAGCCATGGATGATCATTGCCGGCGCGCGCAGGCGACGGATCAGCGTATCGAGGCCCTCGGGACTGGTGGCATCGAACAGGGGCAGGGTCTTCATGCCGCGGCGTGCGCAGGCGAGCTGCAGCAGCATGCCGCCAACCTGCTGGTGGCCGCCGCCCAGCACCAGGCAGGGGTAGGACGGCTCGTCGCAGGCCCGTGTGGCCGAGCGCAACTGATCGGCGAAGGCGGCGGTGGCCCAGGCGGCGAAGATGGCCAGGCGAACCTCGCCTTCGGCACTGTGGCGGGATTCCTCGCGCAGGCGGCGATAAACCTCGAGAAAGGCGCTTTCATGTACGCCGTCCCAGCCGTGCCGCATGACCAGCCGGGTGTAGATTCGATCCAGCTCGTCGGCATCCAGGTTGGCCACCGAGGCATACAGAGCCTCGGCGATCGGATCCATGGTGTGGGGGGCGATCCCGGGGCCGGGGCTGGCGCGGCGTTCGCCGGCGGCCTGGGGCCGGGTGCCATCGGCTTCAGGTGATTCGGCCCTGGCGGTGCCGTGTGCGGACTCGTCATTCAGTACGCGATGGACCTGCGAGACCGGGATGCCCTGTTCGAGCAGTTCCATGATCCGTTTGATGCGGGCGATGTCACTCTGGCTGTAGAGCCTGTGACCCTTGGGGGTGCGCATCGGCCGGATCAGCCCGTAGCGGCGCTCCCAGGCTCTCAGGGTGACGTCGTTGATCCCCGTCTCCGCGCACACGTGGCGGATCGGGTACAACCCTTCTTCGTCTTGAAGTTCGATGTGCGTCGCGCTCGCCATGAAATAATTGTACGACATTTGTACATCGCATGTACAAGGGGGGGTGATGCACGATGCGATCCGCGTGATTCCGGGAAAGGGAATGAACCTTCCCTGTCTGCGCGTCCCAAAAGGGTAGCAACCTTTTCTAGATGCTGCTGGAGACCCGCATGTATGCAACCGTCGGAAACCGCTGGATCGGGATGTATGTCCCGTTGTTGCTTGTGGCACTGGCTGCACCCGGTGCGGCTCAAGCCAACCCGGAGATGGCCGACAGTGTGTCACCGTACCTGCGTCTGCATGTGGACGACCCGGTTGAGTGGCGCGCCTGGGATCCGGCGTTGCTGGAAAAGGCCAGGGAAGAACAACGCCCGCTGTTGATCTCCAGTGGCTACTACTCCTGCTTCTACTGTCACGTGATGCAGGAGGAGAGCTTCAAGGACGACGGTATTGCCGAACGGATGAACGCGAACTTCATTCCGGTGAAGGTGGATCGCGAGGTCAATGGGGCACTGGACAGCTATCTGCTGGAGTTCCAGCGTGCAACGGCCGGTAGTGCAGGTTGGCCACTCAATGTGGTGGTGACCCCCGACGGTCATGCCCTGACGGGCGTGGTGTATGCCCCGCGTGACCAGTTCGCCGAATTCCTCGATGGCATCACCCAGCGCCTGGAGTCGGATTACGACCGACTGGTGGATCTCGCCCGGCGTGGGAGCGAGGAGCTCACCCAGCAACTGCGCAAGGGAGAGGAACCGCTTTCCGAGGGCCGCGCGGGCCGGCTGCCGCAGGTCCTGTGGAGCCGCCTGGAGCGCGAGGCCGACGACCTTCAGGGTGGTTTCGGTAGTTCCACCAAGTTTCCCCATTCGCCCTACCTGCACGCGATGCTGGAGGCCGAGCAGGCCGGCACGGCCCCAGGCTGGGTTGCGGAGTTTCTCGAGATCACCCTGGACGAGATGGCCCACTCCGGTCTGCGTGACGTGCTGGGGGGCGGCTTCTTCCGCTACTCCGAATCACCGGACTGGAACGAGCCTCACTTCGAGGTAATGCTGGAGGATCAGGCACAGCTCGCATTGGTTTATCTGCGTGCCGGTGAGCATTTCGGCCGCGAGGACTGGGTGGATCTGGGGCTCGAGAACCTCGATTTCGTCAAGCGGGACATGGCCCTGCGCGAGGACGAGACGGGTGACCAGGCGGAGGCTGCGGAGGGCGGTTTCCGCGGGTTCGCCTCCAGCCTGTCGGCCGTGGACGATCAGGGCCGCGAGGGCGGGGCCTACCTGTGGCCGGAAGAAGATCTGGAAGCGGCACTCGCGGACCACAAGTATCCGGAGTTGGTGCGCGCCTGGTTCGGCATGGAGGGCAGCTCGGTCTTTGATCTTGGCTACCTGCCGCGCAGTGGCGCGGGGATCGAGCAGCTTGCGGAGCGTTTCGACCTGGCAGGGGACGAGGTTCGCGAGCAGGTGGAGTCCGGCCGCGAGGCCCTGATCCAGGCGCGCGAGGCGCGCGGCCTGCCGCGTGACGAGAAGGTGCTGACCGGGGCGCACGGGCTGCTGCTGTCCGCCCTGGCGGAGGCGTCGGCGCACGATGCGCGCTTCCTTGACGCGGGCGCGGCGGTTCAAGCCTGGCTGCTGGAGGTCGCCGCCGACCCGGCGGAGCTGCCGGCGCTGATGGGGCTGCCCGCCGAGCAGGCGGGCACCGCTACGCTCAACGATTACGCCTACGTCGCACGCGGCCTGCGCGACTGGGAAGCGGCAACCGGCGAGGGTGAACATGGCCCGGCCCTGGCACTGCTGGAGGCGGCCTGGGAGCGCTTCCGCGATGGTGACGGCTTCCGTTCGGAGCCGGAGCCCCCGCTGCCGGGGATGATCTCCCAGCGTTTCCACCCGGCGGTGCACCGGCCGTCCCCGACGACCCTGATCTTCCGTCTCAGCGAGGAATGGGCCGAGGACAGCGAGACGGTGGATGCCGCCTTCGCGGACTACGACCTGCGCCCGGGCCGCGCCATCGATGCCGACCCGGAGCAGCATGCCCGCCTGATCCTTTGGCTGCAGGAACGCGACTAACGGGTGCCGTCTGAATCGGGGTTGTTCGCGTTGCCGCCGCAGGTGTGCGCGAACTACGCTGGGTTCCCCAGGGCCATGCTGGTCGTGCAGGCGGACAGGCTGCGGGCAGCTCGCCCGGCGAGAGGAGTGGTCCGCCCTTCGTGGTGACGGCAATCGAGGTTCGGGCGCTCTAAAGTGAAGTTGATCGGTGCGGCGTCTGGGCCAGCACGCTGTCCTTGCCGTCCATATCCACTTCCGTCAGCGTGGCCTGCCCGGGCTTCTGGAAGCCGTCTTCAGGTTGAATCCGCGATGAAAGAGAGTCCGTCCCTGCCCCCGAGTCACCCCCTGCGGGAGTCGATTCACGATGAAGTCCATGCGCGTTTCTACGAACCGCTGGACGCCCCTTCGACTGCCTCGTGGCTGGCGCTTTTGTCGCCGCGCGACTCCACCGAGCGCGAACGCGAACTGGTAGCGGAGCTCTGCCGTCGTTTCGGCGTGAACGAGCCGGTCCCGCAGAAGAACTTCGTCGCCTGCGATCTGGGGCCGTTTCGCTTGCGCTGGGAACGCCACAACGAGTTCTCCACCTGGTCATTCTTCGTGACCGGAGAAGCCTTCAGCGACCCGTTCGCCGACCCGGCGATCAACCGCGTGCCGGCCGACTGGCTGAGCGAGCTGCCAGGGAGCACCATCGCCGCGATCCATCTGGCGCTGGAGTCGCGTGACATGCCGGAGCGGTCCTTCGAGCAGCTGGAAGCCGTATTTGCTCCGCACCCCATCGTCGGCAACGGCGTGGCTGGCGGCGATGGCCTGGTATGGACCGATTTTCGGGTCCACGAGGACGGTTTCTCCCGCTTCCTGGTCCGCGATGTCGATCTCACTCGGCGTGAGGCCGGCCGTATCGCCCAGCGCCTGTTCGAACTGGAGACCTACCGGTTGCTGGCCCTGCTGGCGCTGCCGCTGGTCCGCGAACTGATGCCGGAACTCGACGAACTCGAGGGTCGGCTGAACGACATCAATGACGAGATGGCGGGGATCACCGAGCAGTTCGCCGCATCGGATCGCGAGCAGCAGTTGCTGGCGGTGCTCTCCGACCTTGCATCCGACGTCGAGCGCCTGAGCAGCTATGCCGGCAGCCGCTTCCACGCATCCCGCGCCTATGCCTCGCTGGTGGACAGAGGCGCTGAGGAACTGAGGACCAAGCGCATGCCGGGGCTGCAGACCCTGTGCGAATACCTGGGCTGGCGCATGGATCCGGCCATGGGTACCTGCGCGTCGCAGGCGGAGCGGCTGGAGGTACTGTCCACGCGCATCCACCGCACCGGATCGCTGTTGCGCACCCGGGTGGACGTGGCGCTGGAACGGCAGAACCGCGACCTGCTGAGCTCGATGAACCGGCGCGCCGACCTGCAGTTGCGCCTGCAGCGGACAGTGGAGGGGCTTTCGGTGGTGGTGATCAGCTACTACCTGACCAGCCTGGTGGCCTACCTGTTACGCGGGGTGGACGCGGCGGTCGCGTTGCCGCTGCCGGTGAACATTGCCATCGGGATGACGGTGCCGGTGGTGGTCGCCGGGGTGTGGTTTTCCCTGAGGCGGATGCGCGCGCGAATCGAGCGGAAGGCCGGGCGCGGGGCCTGACCCCCGGCACCCGGTGGGGCGCGGGCCCTTCAGGCGTCAGAGCGGGCGGTGGTGTCCTTTTCGGCCTTGTGCAGGCGCTGGAGCATGGCCTTGAGGACCTTCGGGTTGCCGGCGACGACGTCGCCGCGGCGCATCACGTCCGGGTTGCCCTGCCAGTCGCTGACCACGCCGCCGGCTTCCTGCACGAGGAGCAGGCCCGCGGCCATGTCCCAGGGCTGCAGGCCCATTTCCCAGAAGCCGTCAAAGCGCCCGCAGGCGACCCAGGCCAGGTCCAGTGCGGCGGACCCGGGCCGGCGGATGCCGGCGGTGCCCGGGATCAGGTGGCGCAGGCTGCTCAGGTAGCGCTCCAGGTCCTGGCCCTCGCGGAACGGGATGCCGGTGCCCAGCAGCGCGCCGTTCAGGTCCTTGCGTTCGGAGACGCGGATACGGCGACTGTTGAGGAAGGCGCCGGCGCCGCGCGTGGCGGTAAACAGCTCTTCCTTCAGCGGGTCGTAGACCACCGCCTGCTCCAGTCGGCCCTTGTGCTTCAGGGCGATGGAGATGCCGTACTGCGGGATCTCGCGCAGGTAGTTGGTGGTGCCGTCCAGCGGATCGATGATCCAGACGAAGTCGGCATCGCTGCCGCTGCCGCTTTGTTCACCGCCTTCCTCGGCCATGATCGAGTGGTCGGGATAGGCGCGGCGCAGGGTGTGCACGATGGCCTGTTCGGCGGACAGGTCGACATCCGACACCCAGTCGTTACGGGCCTTTTCGCGGGTGTTCATGCGATCCGGCCGGCCCCAGGCGCGGGTGGTGATGCGTCCGGCCTCGCGGGCCGCCGATACCGCCGTGTTCAGCATGGGGTGCATGGGGTGTCTCCTGGTGTTCTTCGGGGTGTCCGGCGGGCGCGCGCACGCGCCGCGGGAAGGCCGCGAACAATACACAAGCCGCTCTTTTTTGGGAAGTCGAGAGCCCCCCTGTGTACAATCCGCGAGCTTTGATGCGGGCATGGCAACGGAGACTCCACGAATGGAAGAACGCCTGAAACGGGTGCGCGTCGTGCTGGTGGGTACGACGCATCCGGGCAACATTGGGTCCGCCGCACGTGCGATGAAGGCCATGGGAGTGACGGATCTGGTGCTGGTGGCGCCGGAGCGGTTTCCGCATGCCGATTCCACGGCGCTGGCGTCCGGGGCGGATGACCTGCTGGCGCGGGCGCGCGTGGTGGATGATGTGGCCGCCGCGGTCTCCGACTGCGTGTGGGTGGTGGGTACCAGTGCCCGGCTGCGCACCCACTCGGTACCGGTGCTGGGCCCGGACGTGGCGGCCGGGCAGGCGCTGGAGAACGCGGCCCTGGGACCGGTGGCCCTGGTTTTCGGACGTGAACACAGTGGTCTGACCAACACCGAGCTGGATTACTGCAACGCGTTTGTGCAGATCCCGACGGTGCCGGATTTCAGCTCCCTGAACCTGGCCGGCAGCGTGCAGGTAATGACCTACGCGCTCCGAATGGCGGCCCTGACCGGAATGGATCCCGGGCAGGCGAGTGCGGCAGGGGAGGCACGCGACCCGCTCGCGACCCAAGACGAGATGGAGGGTCTGTTCCGTCATTTCGAGCAGGCCCTGACGACCATCGAGGTGCTCGACCCGGACAATCCGCGCAATCTGATGCGGCGCTTGCGGCACCTCTATATGCGCGCCGGACTGACCGGCAGCGAGGTGCGCATGCTGCGCGGTATATTGACGCACACGGAAAGGGGCCGCTGAGGGCGCCGGAAACCGGCGTGATAACCTAGCGGATGACTCGGGATTTGAGGCCGGCCCATGTTTGACAGGATGCGCGAGGACATTCGCTGCGTGTTTGACCGTGACCCGGCGGCACGCAACGCCTTCGAGGTGCTGACCGCATACCCCGGCCTGCATGCGCTGTGGTATCACCGCCTCGCGCACTGGCTGTGGAACCACCGGATGCGCTGGCTGGGGCGCGTGATCGCGAACTTCAGCCGCTGGGTGACCGGCATCGAGATCCATCCGGGGGCGACCCTCGGCCGACGGTTCTTTATCGACCATGGCATGGGGGTGGTGATCGGCGAGACCGCCGAGGTCGGCGACGACTGCACGATCTACCACCAGGTGACCCTGGGCGGCACCACCTGGGAAGGCGGCAAGCGCCACCCGACGCTCGGCAACGAGGTGGTGATCGGTGCGGGTGCCAAATTGCTGGGCCCGATCCACGTGGGCGACCACGCGCGCATTGGCTCCAACGCAGTGGTGCTGAAGGATGTTCCGGCGGAGGCGACCGCGGTTGGCATCCCCGCCCGGGTGCTCGGCCCGCGGCCCGAGCCCGATCCGCGCTTCCAGCAGATGGCGGACCGCATGGGCTTCGATGCCTACGGCCTCTCGCGGGACATGCCGGATCCGGTGGCCAACGCGATCCACCGCATCGTGCAGCGCGTACACGACCTGGACGAGCGCATGGAACGGGCCTGCCAGGCGCTCAAGCGCGCCGGTATCGATCCGGGCGAGGCCCTGGGCGAGGATGATTCGGGCCCGCTGGAGGCCTGCGATCTGGAAGGTCTGGAGCCGGACGAGTGCGAGGTTCCGCCGAGCGTGGCGACCCAACAAGAACGTAAACAGCAAGGGAATACTTGATCGTTTTGCTCGGGTATTGCTAAGCTTGCCGGCAAATGACTGACAAGTGCACTCAACCATGAAACTGACGACCAAAGGCCGGTACGCCGTCACCGCCATGCTCGATGTGGCGATGCACACCCGCAACGGGCCGGTATCCCTGGCCGAAGTGGCGCGGCGGCAGAAGCTTTCGCTGTCCTATCTGGAGCAGCTTTTTTCCAGGCTGCGCCGCAAGGGGCTGGTGAACAGCAGTCGCGGGCCGGGCGGGGGCTATGCCCTCAGCCGTGAACCGGAGGGGATCAGCGTGGCCGATATCGTGGTGGCGGTGGACGAGCCGGTGGACGTCACCCGCTGCGGCGGCAAGGCCAACTGCAATTCGGATTCGCGCTGCCTGACGCACGACCTGTGGACCGATCTGAGTCAGCAGGTCTATGACTTCCTCAGCACCCGCTCGCTGGCGGATGTACTGCAGCGCCATCGGGAACAAATGGAAAAAGACGGCGTGCAGGAGGTCGTGATGCACGGCGCCCCTCTGCAAGCCTCGACCGGAAAAAGCCATGCGACCGCCAAAGCGGCCGCGGAAAGGAGCTAACGCGCAATGAGTGACCTGAAACTGCCGATCTACCTCGATTATTCCTCGACCACGCCGGTTGACGAGCGCGTGGCCGAAAAGATGGCCGGCTGCCTGACCAAGGACGGCCTGTTCGGCAATCCCGCCTCGCGCAGCCACAGCTTTGGCTGGAGCGCGGAGAAGGCGGTGGAGAACGCTCGCGGCCAGGTCGCCGAGCTGGTGGGCGCCGATCCCAAGGAAATCATCTGGACCTCCGGTGCGACCGAAGCCGATAACCTGGCGATCAAGGGTGCCGCGCACTTCTACCAGCGCAAGGGCAAGCACATCATCACCGTGAAGACCGAGCACAAGGCCGTGCTCGACACCACGCGTCAACTGGAGCGCGAGGGCTTCGAGGTCACGTACCTGGGTGTGAAGGAAAACGGCCTGATCGACCTGCAGGAGCTGCAAGACGCGATGCGTGACGACACCATCGTGGTCTCGGTGATGCACGTGAACAACGAGATCGGCGTCATCCAGGACATCGAGGCGATCGGCAACCTTTGCCGTGAGCGCGGGATCGTGTTCCATGTGGACGCGGCCCAGTCGACCGGGAAGGTCGCAGTCGACCTGTCCAGCCTGCCGGTGGACCTGATGAGCTTCTCTGCGCACAAGACCTACGGTCCGAAGGGCATCGGCGCGCTGTTCGTGCGCCGCAAGCCGCGCGTGCGGATCGAGGCGCAGATGCACGGCGGCGGCCATGAGCGTGGCATGCGCTCTGGCACGCTGGCACCGCACCAGATTGTCGGCATGGGTGAGGCCTTTGCGCTCGCCGGTGCCGAGATGGGCCCCGAGCTGGAGCGCATCCGCATGCTGCGCGACCGTCTGTGGACGGGTCTCGACGGCATGGAAGAGGTCTATCTGAACGGCGATCAGGAACAGCGCGTGGCGCACAACCTGAACGTGTCCTTCAACTTCGTCGAGGGCGAGAGCCTGATCATGGCGCTGCGCGACATCGCCGTGTCCTCCGGCTCGGCCTGTACCTCGGCGAGTCTGGAACCGTCCTACGTCCTGCGTGCCCTGGGCCGCAACGACGAGCTGGCCCACAGCTCCATCCGCTTCTCCATCGGTCGCTACACGACGGTGGAAGAGGTCGACCACACGGTCAAGATTGTGCGCGCCGCGGTCGCCAAGCTGCGCGAACTCTCGCCACTGTGGGAGATGTACCAGGACGGCGTCGATCTGAGCACCGTCGAGTGGGCGGCCCACTAGGGGTCCGCTCGACACCACTAACGCAACGCGTACACACGCAACAGGAGAACGGTCATGGCTTACAGTGACAAGGTTCTGGACCACTACGAAAATCCGCGCAACGTCGGCAGCTTCGACAAGAACGACGACACGGTCGGCACCGGCATGGTCGGTGCCCCGGCCTGCGGCGACGTGATGAAGCTGCAGATCAAGGTCAACGACGACGGCATCATCGAGGACGCCAAGTTCAAGACCTACGGTTGCGGTTCGGCGATCGCTTCCAGCTCGCTGCTCACCGAATGGGTGCGTGGCAAGACCCTGGAAGAAGCCAGCCAGATCAAGAACACCCAGATCGCCGAGGAACTGGCGCTGCCGCCGGTGAAGATCCACTGCTCGGTGCTGGCCGAGGACGCAATCAAGGCGGCCGTGTCCAACTACCAGGAGCGCCACGGCGAGGCCGCGGAAGCCGAGAAGAAGTCTGCCTGAGGGTGCTATGTCGATTACAGTGACCGAACCCGCAGCCGAAAGGATCCACAACTTCCTCGACAAGAGAGGCAAGGGCGTGGGCGTGCGGCTGGCTGTCAGGACGACCGGCTGCTCCGGCATGGCCTACGTGGTGGAGTTTGCCGACGATATCGAGGACACCGATACGGTGTTCGAGGATCGCGGCGTGAAGCTGGTGGTGAATCCGAAGTCCCTCGTGTACCTCGATGGCACCGAGCTGGATTTCGGCAAGGAAGGCCTGAACGAAGGGTTCAAGTTCAATAATCCGAACGAGAAGGCCCGATGTGGCTGTGGTGAAAGCTTCAGTATCTGACTGACGATCGCATCCGGGGTGGTGCATGGCGGCCGATTGCTGGTCGTCGTCCCACCCCTTTTCTTTTGTCAGTGCGCCGCCAGTGCTTCTTGAGGCCGAGAGTTGATGAACGACCCATTCGAGCAGTTCGATCTGCCGGTCGCCTTCGAGGTGGACCGGCAACAGCTGGACGAGCGCTTTCGCCGCCTGCAGGCAGAGTTGCATCCGGACCGCTTCGTGCGCCAGGGCGACCAGGCCCGGCGCATGGCGGCGGCGGTGGCGGCCGACGTGAACGAGGCCTACGCGATCCTCGGGGATGACTACCGCCGTGCGCTGCACCTGCTGGAGCGCACCGGCGTGGCGTTCGACCCGGAACGCGATACCAGCCAGAACATCGAGTTCATCGAGGCGCAGATCGAGTGGCGCGAACGCATGGAAGAGGCCGCGGCGGCCAGGGATGGTGCCGCGCTGGAGGCCGCCGGCGAAGAGCTGGAGCAGGCCCGGGCCGAGGCACGGGCAAAGGTCGCGGATGCCTTGAAGGATCCAGTGGCCCCGGCACCGGAGGCCAAGGACCGCGTGCTGGAATTGCGCTTTTTCGACCGCTTGCTGGACGAATTGAAACGAACCCGACAGAACCTGGCGCGCGGTTGATCCGCGGCCATGTGAAGGAGCCGAACACCCGATGGCGTTATTGCAGATCACCGAACCCGGAGCCGAGTCCGCGCCGCATCAGCGCCACCTCGCGGCCGGGATCGACCTCGGCACGACCCATTCGCTGGTCGCCACGGTGCGTAGTGGCGAGGCGGATACCCTGCCGGACGAGCAGGGCCGGCATATCCTGCCGTCGGTGGTCCACTATGCCGCGGATGGGGTGAGCGTGGGGTATGCGGCCGCGGAGCACGCGGCGGATGATCCGCACAACACCATCGCCTCGGTTAAGCGCCTGATCGGACGCGGCGCTGCGGATGTTGCGCGCCTGTCCGGCGAGCTGCCGTTCCGCCTCAAGACCGGCGAGTCCAGCGTGCCGCGGATCGAGACGGCCGCGGGTGACAAGACCGCCGTCGAGGTGTCCGCCGATATCCTTCACACCCTGCGCCAACGGGCCGAAGCGACCCTGGGCGACGAACTCGAGGGCGTGGTGATCACCGTGCCCGCGTACTTTGATGATGCCCAGCGCCAGGCCACGCGCGATGCCGCGCAATTGGCGGGGCTGAACGTTTTTCGCCTGATCAGTGAACCGACTGCCGCAGCGGTGGCTTACGGGCTGGATCAGGGCGAGGAGAGCACCATCGCGGTTTACGACCTGGGCGGTGGGACCTTCGACATCTCCATACTGCAGCTGCGCCGCGGTGTGTTCGAGGTGCTGGCGACCGGTGGCGACTCGGCCCTGGGCGGCGATGACATCGACCGCACCATCGCCGACTGGCTATTGAACCAGGCCGGGATGGGCGGCGAGAACGACCCGCAGCGTCTGCGTCGGGTGTTGCTGGCCGCGCGCCAGGCGAAGGAGGCCCTGACTGATGCCGCGAGTACTGCCGTCGAGGTTGTACGCGCGGACGGCTCCACCTGGTCCGGCGCGTTGGATCGCGAAACCCTCGTGGGGCTGGCTCGTCCATTGCTGGATCGCACCATGAAGGCCTGCCAGCAGGTCCTCGCGGATGCGGGCCTGGAGACGGGTGCGATTGACGAGGTCGTGCTGGTGGGTGGTTCCACCCGTATGCCTGCGGTGCGCGAGGCGGTGGAAGGGTTTTTCGGTCGGGTCCCGCATGCCGGGATCGATCCGGACCGCGTCGTGGCGATTGGCGCCGCGCAGCAGGCCGACATCCTGGCCGGCAACAAGCCGGATACGGAACTGCTGCTGCTGGACGTGATCCCGCTGTCCCTGGGCCTGGAAACGATGGGTGGGCTGGTCGAGTTCATTGTCCCGCGCAACACCACCATCCCGGTCTCGCGGGCCCAGGAGTTCACCACCTTCAAGGATGGCCAGACGGCGATGTCCCTGCATGTGGTGCAGGGCGAGCGCGACGTGGTGGACGCCAACCGCTCGCTGGCCCAGTTCACCCTGTCCGGCATCCCGCCGATGGTCGCCGGCGCGGCGCGCATCCGGGTGACCTTCCAGGTGGATGCCGATGGGTTGTTGAACGTGACCGCGCGTGAACAGACTCAGGGCGTGGAGGCGCATATCGAGGTCAAGCCGAGCTATGGGCTGACCGATTCCGAGATCGAGCAGATGCTGCGCGATTCGGCATCGTCCGCGCGCGAGGATATGGAGGCCCGCCGCCTGCGCGAAGAACAGGTGGAGGCCGACCGCGTGCTGGAGGCGATCGACGCCGCGCTGCAGACCGATGGTGATCGCTACCTGGAGCCGGAGGAGCGCCAGACCATCGAACAGGCGCGCGATGCCCTGCGCGCCGAACGCGAGAAGGGCGACGACCCGGACGCGATCGAGGCCGCGCGCAAGCGCGTCGAGCAGGCCTCCGAGGCCTTCGTCGCGCGGCGCATGAATGACAGCATCCGGCGGGCACTCGCCGGTCACAACGTTAGCGAATACGACGCAGGGAACTGAGAACATGCCCCAGGTAATCTTTCTACCCCACGAGGAAATCTGCCCCGAAGGCGCCTCCCTCGAGGCCCCTTCGGGCATCAGCATCTGTGATCTTGCACTGCAAAACGGCATCGAGATCGAGCACGCCTGCGAGAAGTCCTGCGCCTGTACGACCTGTCATGTCTATGTGCGTGAAGGCCTCGACAGCCTGGGTGAGGCCACCGAGGACGAAGAAGACATGCTCGACAAGGCCTGGGGGCTGGAGCCGGACTCGCGCCTTTCCTGTCAGGCCGTTGTGGCCGACCGCGATCTCGTGGTGGAACTGCCGAAGTACACCATTAACCAGGTCTCCGAGAACCACTGAGCGAGGGATAGGCGATGAAGTGGACTGAAACCCAGGAAATTGCGATCCAGCTGGCCGATGAGCACCCGGACGTCGATCCGCGCCATATCAACTTCGTGGATCTGCGCCAGTGGGTGATGAACCTGCCGGAGTTCGACGACGATCCCGAGCGCTCGGGAGAACGCGTCCTCGAGGCGATCCAGCTTGCCTGGATGGACGAGGCTGACGTCGACGACTGACGGGTTTTTGGATCGACCACGAAGCACACGAAGAAGGGCCAGACCCTTTTTCGCCACAGAGAGCACAGAGGACACCGGGACGGGCAAGGGGCTGAAACGCCTACCCGATGCCAGGATAGCTCACCGATGCGAAGTGGTATCGCGGCCTGTGCTTCTGTGCCGTCCCTCGACCTTCTGCGTGTCTGCGTGCGCTTCGTGATGAATCCAGGCCGGTGACGTTGCTGCAGGGGCGTCAGGTCGCTAGACTACGCGCCGCACGTTGCGTCCGCGTCTTTTTTGCGTTGGGAACCCGCCGTTCGGCGGGTTCTCGCGTTTGTAGCCGGGCCCAGCGACCGATATTCAATCCAAGTACCAGGAGAGCCGCCCCATGGCCGTTGAACGCACCCTTTCCATCATCAAGCCTGACGCCGTTGCCAAGAATGCCATCGGTGACATCATCAGCCGTTTCGAAAAGGCCGGCCTGAAGGTCGTTGGCGCGCGCATGATGCACCTGAGCCGCGAGCAGGCCGAAGGCTTCTACGACGTGCACAAGGAACGCCCGTTCTTCAACGATCTGGTCGAGTTCATGATCTCCGGCCCGGCGCTGGTGCAGGTCCTGGAAGGCGAGGACGCCATTGCCAAGAACCGCGACATCATGGGTGCGACCAACCCGAAGGAAGCGGCTCCGGGCACCATCCGCGCCGACTTCGCTGTCTCCATCGACGAGAACGCCGTGCACGGCTCCGATGCCCCGGAAACCGCCGAGCGCGAGATCGCGTTCTTCTTCGGTGACGACGGCGTCTGCCCGCGTACCCGATAAGAGCTCCGCAGGCACTGCGGGGCCCGGCTGCACCGCGCAGCGGGCCCCGTAGGCAGGCATCCCTTCGGCACAGTACACTAGGGGACTTGAGCCAACCGGTCCCTGTTATGGCACACACATCCTCCACCCCCCTGAATCTCCTGGGCTACAGCCACCAACAGCTCGTCGAGCTGCTGGCGCAGTGGGGTGAACCGCGTTTTCGTGCCACCCAGCTGATCAAGTGGATCCATCAGCGCGGGGTCACCGACTTCGAACAGATGACCGACGTGTCGCGCAAGCTGCGCGATCGTCTGGAGCGCGAGACCGAGATCCGCGTTCCCGAGATCGGTCTGGAAAAGGCCTCCTCCGACGGTACCGTCAAGTGGGTGCTGCGGCTCCCCGACGGCAATGCCATCGAGACCGTCTTCATCCCCGAGGGCGGGCGCGGGACGCTGTGCATCTCCTCCCAGGTCGGCTGTGCGCTCGACTGCACCTTCTGCTCCACGGCCCAGCAGGGCTTCAACCGCAATCTCACCAGTGCCGAGATCATCGGTCAGGTGTGGCTGGCCATGCAGCGGCTCCCGGCGCCGGATGGCCGCAAGCGGGCTGTCAGCAACGTGGTCCTGATGGGTATGGGCGAGCCGCTGGCCAATTTCGATGCGGTGGTCCCGTCCTGTCAGTTGATGACCGACGACAATGCCTACGGTCTCAGCCGGCGCCGTGTGACCCTTTCGACCTCGGGCCTGGTTCCAGCCCTCGATCGTCTGAGCGCACATACCGATGTCGCCTTGGCCGTCAGCCTGCATGCGCCCAATGACGCGTTGCGCGACCGTCTGGTGCCGATCAACCGCAAGTACCCGCTCGCCGAGCTACTGGACAGTTGCCGCCGCTACGTGGAGGCAACCGATGCCCACAGTGGCGTGACGTTCGAATACGTCCTGCTGGCCGGCGTCAACGACCAGCCCGAGCACGCCAACGAGCTCGCCGGGCTGTTGCGGGGTATTCCCGGCAAGATCAACCTGATCCCGTTCAACCCGTTCCCGGGGGCTCCGTTCGAACGCCCGTCGGAGGCCACCGTCCTGGCCTTTGAGCGGCGCCTGCAGAAGGCCGGCTACGTGACCACCGTCCGGCGCACCCGGGGCGACGACATCGATGCCGCCTGCGGGCAGTTGGTGGGGCAGGTCGAGGATCGAACCAATCGTGGCATGCGCATGTTCCGCCTGCATGCCGAGTTGCCACAGACGGATCGGAGGGCTTCATGACTGGACGCGCGGGTTTGCGCATCGCCGGGGTTCTGACCCTGGCGCTGCTGCTGGGTGGCTGTGCCGCCACGGCCGACCGACCGGTCTCCGGCGAACGCGAGGATGCCGCCGAGGTGCATGCCGAACTGGGCATCGGCTATCTGCGCGAGGGCGAGTTCGAGCAGGCCGAGCGCAACCTGCGGCGGGCGCTGGACTATGACCCCGGCTATGTCCTCGCCAATATCGGTATGGCAGCGATCTACGAGCGCAAGGACCAGCTGGACCGTGCCGAGGAACACTATCGCCGGGCCCTGCGCCGCGACGAGGACAACCCCTTTGCGCAGACCAATCTGGGCGCATTGCTTTGCGCTCGCGAGGACTTCGACGAGGCTCAGGAGCTGTTCGCCAAGGCGATTAGGAATCCGGATTACGATCGCCGCGACATCGCCCACATGAACTCCGGCGTCTGTCACGCGGACGCGGGCGATGCCGAGGAGGCCGAGCGGCAGTTGCGCCGGGCGCTGGAACTCAATCCGCAGTATCCCCGCGCGCTTCTGGAAATGGCGCGGCTGACTTATCAGGACGACCGGCCGATGCAGACGCGGGCCTTCCTGCAGCGATTGGACAGCCAGGGGGTCGAGAATGCCGAGACGCTGCTGCTGTGCTATCAGGCCGAAAGCGCGCTGGGCAACAGCCGCGCGGCCAACGCGTGTGCCGAGCGCCTGAGCCGCCATCACCCGGACAGCGACGAGATGGCCGAGCTGCGCCGGCTGGAGCGTGAAGGGTGAGCGATCCACGCGACAAGGAACCGGGCCTCGGGCGAGTCGAAGATGTCGATGATTCAACGAACAACGTCGCCTCCCTGCGCACCGAGGGTTCGGACCCCGATCCGGAGCCGTCCTTCTCCGCCGCGCATGGCCTGACCACCCGGGACCACCCGGAGGCATCCGGACCGGAGGCGCCCCGCGGTGAGGACGAGCCCGGCACCAGTCTGCGGCGGGCGCGTGAGGCGGCCGGTCTGGACACCGCGACCCTGGCCAGCCGCATCCACCTCGGGCGCGGCACCCTGGAAGACCTGGAGGCCAATCGCTTTCATCACATGCCGCCGGCGTACGTGCGCGGCTATCTGCGCTCCTGCGCACGCGAACTGGGCGTGGCCGCGGACCCGTGGATTCAGTCCTTCGAGAGCCACGGGATGGTCGACCCCGAACTCCGGGCCGTCGCAACGCCCTCCGCGCGCGACCGTCAGCGTCGGCGCGGCCGCGGTATTTACTGGCTCGCCTTGCTGCTGGCCGTGATCCTGCTTGGGCTTGGGGTCTATGCCTGGAGCGAGCGCACGGACACGCCCGGGTGGCCGTCACTGAACCTGGGCGAGGCGCGGGATGCCGTCCCGAGCCTCGCCGATTTCCAGTCCCCGGACGACGCCGAAGGGCGGAGCCCGTCGATTGCCGGGAGCACTGATCCGGAGCCCGTCACGCCCGCGCCGGAGGCCCTCCCGGAGGGCACCCAGCCGGAGCCGGCGGGTGCCGAGGGATTGGCCGGTGCCCCGGAAGCATCCTCGGAATCCACCGTGCTGGCTGAGGCCCTGACCGAACGCCTGGCCGTGCCGGAAGAGCCGGTCACGCCAGAGCCCCCCGTGCGGGCCGAAAGCGCAGCCCCACTGGATGCTTCCCCGGTGATCGAGACTTCCGGTGAAGGTCCGGTGGCGGGTGAGGGCGCGCAACTGGTGCTGGAATTTGGCGAGACCTCCTGGGTGGAGATCCGCGATGCCGCCGACGAGGTGGTTTTGACCGGCGTGCTCAGCTCGGGTGACCGCGAGGAAATTCGCCTGGATCTGCCTGGCCGGGTGATCCTGGGCAACGCGTCCGGGGTCTCGCTGACGCTGGATGGCGAGCCGGTGGACGTCGAGACGCATATCCGGAGCGACCGCACCGCGCGCTTCGATCTGGAAGGCTGAGCCCGGGTCTTCCCGGCAGGCCATCACGTACAAACAAAAAGACACCATGAAAGCGATCAAGTCGATCCGCGGGATGCATGACATCCTGCCCGAGTCCATTCATGTCTGGCAGCATCTGGAAGCCACCCTGCGCGAGGTTGTGGAGGCCTACGGCTACCACGAGGTCCGCATGCCGATCGTGGAGTCGACCGAGCTGTTCAAGCGCTCCATCGGTGATGTCACGGATATCGTCGAGAAGGAGATGTACACCTTCGACGACCGCAATGGCGACAGCCTGAGCCTGCGCCCGGAAGGCACCGCGAGTTGCGTGCGCGCGGGGATCCAGCACGGGCTGCTGCACAACCAGGTGCAGCGACTATGGTACCTGGGGCCGATGTTCCGCCATGAGCGCCCGCAGAAGGGGCGCTATCGCCAGTTCCACCAGGTTGGGGTCGAGGTGTTCGGCCTGCCGGGGCCGGATGTCGACGCCGAGATGCTCGCGATGACCGCACGGCTGTGGCGCATGCTCGGGCTCTCGAACGTGCGCCTGGAGCTGAACACGCTGGGCACCCCGGAAAGCCGGCAGCGTTATCGCGACCACCTGATCGCCTATTTCGAGCAGCATCGTGACGCCCTGGACGAGGAGGCGCAGCGCCGGCTGTACGACAACCCGATGCGCATCCTCGACAGCAAGCATCCCGATACCCGCGAGGTGGTCGCGCAGGCCCCCAGCCTGATGGATGATCTGGACGCTGAGTCGCGCGCCCATTTCGACGGCTTGTGCGCGCATCTGGATGCGCTGGGCATCACGTACGAGCACAACCCGCGGCTAGTGCGTGGGCTCGATTACTATACGCATACAGTATTCGAGTGGATCACCGAGGATCTCGGTGCCCAGGGTACGGTCTGCGCCGGCGGGCGCTATGACGGCCTGGTCGAACAGCTCGGTGGCCGCGGCACCCCGGCGATCGGGATGGCAATGGGCCTGGAGCGGCTAGTCGCGCTGCTGGAGGCGCGCGAAGACGCCCCGGCAGCGCCGGGTCCGGATGCCTACCTGATCGTCGGCGGCGACGAACTGGTTGGCCCGGCACTGCAACTGGCGGACCAGCTGCGTGGCGAATTGCCGGGGCTGCGCCTGGTCCAGCACTGTGGTGGCGGCAGCTTCAAGTCGCAGATGAAACGTGCCGATCGTCTGGGGGCGCACTATGCCCTGGTGCTCGGTAGTGACGAGCATGCCGCGGGCACCGTCACGGTGAAGCCGTTAAGATCGCAGGGCGGCGAGCAGGTGGCCGTCGACCGTGCAGCCCTCACCGACCATCTGCGCACGGCTCTGCAAGAGCGCTCGTAGTCAACGCAAGGATAGAGAACACGATGAGTTATCTCACCGACGAAGAAAAAGCCGAACGCATCAAGCAGTGGTGGGCGAACAACGGCATGGCGATTGTGGCCGGCCTGGTTCTCGGGGTCGGCGGCCTGTTCGGCTGGAACTGGTGGAGCGATCGCGAGGAATCGCGCGCCCAGGTGTCCTCCGAGATGTATCAGGCCCTGCAGGTCGCCGGTCAGACCGGCCAGACCGATCGCGCGCTGGAACTGGCCGACGCGGTGATTGAACAGGGACGGGGTACGCCCTACCGCGCGCTTGCCTGGGTCTACCGGGCCGATGTGGCGATCGCTCAGGACGACACCGACACCGCGATCGACGCGCTGCAGGCTGCGCGTGACGCGGCCCCCGATCGCGGGTATCGCGAGGTGCTAACGCTGCGTCTTGCGCGCCAGATGATCCTGGCCGAGCGCCTGGATGATGCCGCGGCGACCCTGGCGGACGTTCGCAGTGATGCCTTCACGGGGCTGAAGCGCGAGCTCGAAGGGGATCTGGCCCGCGCCCGTGGCGATCGCGAGCGGGCCCGCGAGCATTACGAGGCTGCATTGGACGCGGGGCACAGCCCCGAGTACCTGCGTCTGAAATACGAAGAACTTTCCGTCTAGAGGACCCGTCGCCTGATGTCTGTGCCTTCCCTTGCGAGTCCGGTCGTGCGCCTGCTGATTGCCAGCGCGCTGATCCTGTCCCTGAGCGCCTGCGGTCTGTGGTCGCGCGATACCACCGAGCCGCCGGCGGACCTGCCGGAGTTCGAGGCCGAAGCGCAGCCGGAGCGGCTGTGGTCGCGCTCGGTGGGCAGCGGTGGCGAGCGCTTCCTGTGGCAGGTCTATCCCGGAATCACCGACGACCTGGTCGTGATGAGCGACGCCGCCGGGCGGGTTTCCGGTCTGAATCCCGACGGTGGCAGCCAGCGCTGGCAGGTGCGCCTGGATGATGCCCGGGTCTCCGCGGGGGTCGGCGTCGGTGACGGCCTCGCCGTGGTCGGGACGCTGGACGGCTACGCCATCGGCGTGGATCTGGACGGCGATGGCGAACGCTGGCGTGCGGCGCTCTCCAGCGAGGTGCTGGCAGTCTCGGATGTGTCTGGCGGCCTGGTCATCGTGCGTACCAACGACGGCCGCATCCATGCCCTGGACGCCGACTCGGGCGCCACCCAGTGGACCGCGCTGCGCACCACGCCCTCGCTGAGCCTGCGCGGGGCCCAGCGCCCGCAGATCACCTCCGGCCGTGTGCTGGCCGGGTTCGACAACGGCCGCCTGCTGATGCTGGGGCTCAACCGCGGCAACGTGCTGTGGGAGACCACCCTGGGGGTTCCCACCGGGCGCACGGAGGTCGAGCGCATGGTGGATCTGGACGGGCATATCCCGATGTATCGCGGCGCTGCCATTGCGGCCACCTACCAGGGAAGGCTCGCGGCGCTGGATCTCAACTCCGGCGAGATCTTCTGGGTCCGTGATTTTTCTTCCTATCAAGGCGGGGATGTGGATACGCGTTCCGATGTCCTGGTCGTGACCGATGCCGAGAGCCACCTGTGGGGCCTGGAGCCCCGCAGCGGTGGTGACCTGTGGCAGATGGATGGCCTGCGCCTGCGTGGTGTGACCGCGCCGGTGGTGGTCGGCCAGCACGCCATCGTCGGCGACTACGAGGGCTACCTGCACTGGATCGACGTCGAGGACGGGCGCATTGTCGCCCGGCTGCGCGCCAGTTCCGGTTCCGTGGTTACGCGTCCCACCCTGGTGAACGGCACGCTGTATGTCGTCACCGACAACGGGCAGCTGACGGCCGTGAATCCCTCAATCCGGGGTGACGAGTGAGCCACAGGTTTTCAGGACGCCGGGTTCTCCGCGCAGGGCGCAGCCGCAGATGATTCCGGTTATCGCCCTGATCGGTCGGCCGAATGTCGGCAAGTCCACATTGTTCAATCAGCTCACGCGCTCGCGCGATGCCCTGGTGGCGGACGTCGCCGGACTGACGCGTGATCGCCAGTACGGCATTGGCAAGGTCGGCGACTTTCCCTATCTGGTCGTGGACACCGGCGGGCTCTCGGGCGAGGGCGCGCAGATGGACCGGGCCATGGCCGAGCAGACCGAGCGCGCGGTGGCCGAAGCCGATCATGTGTTGTTCCTGGTGGATGCCCGTGACGGCCTGACGCCGCAGGATCAGGCGATTGCCGATCAGCTGCGTGGCGCCGGGGTCAAGGCGCGGGTCGTTGTGAACAAGACCGATGGTCTGGATGCCGATTCCGTCAGTGCGGAGTTCTATGCGCTTGGGCTGGGGCAGGTGACGTCCATTGCCGCGGCACACGGGCGCGGCGTGCAGGGCCTGATGCAGGCGGTGCGCAAGGACGTGGCGGCCGCGCGCCGGGCGGCCAGTGAAGATGCCGGAGACGACGAGGCCGCCAGTGACGGCCTCGACGAAGCCTCGCAGCAGGCGGCGCTGGATGACTGGCCGGGCATTCGCGTCGCGATCGTCGGACGCCCCAACGTCGGCAAGTCGACTCTGGTGAATCGTATCCTGGGCGATGAGCGCGTGGTGGCCACGGAAGTGGCCGGTACGACCCGCGACAGCATCTTTGTCCCGTTCGAACGCGACGGTCAGGAGTACACCCTGATCGATACCGCCGGTGTACGCCGCCGTGGCCGGGTCCACGAGGTGATCGAGAAATTCAGCGTCATCAAGACGCTGCAGGCGATCGAGTCCGCCCACGTGGTGGTCCTGGTGGTGGACGCCCATGCCGGGCTGTCGGATCAGGACTCCCACCTGCTGGGGATGGTCATCGAGGCCGGACGCTCGCTGGTGCTGGCCGTGAACAAGTGGGACGGCCTGGACGACCACGCGCGCGAGCGCATCCGCGACGAGCTGGACCGGCGCCTGGGGTTTGTCGATTTTGCCCGCATGCGCCTGATCTCGGCCTTGCACGGCACCAATGTCGGGCATCTGCTGGACGACGTGTGCGAGGCTCACGCCAGTGCCTTCCGCAAGATCTCCACGCCGGAGCTCACGCGCCTGCTGGAGGCCGCGGTGGCGGAGCATGCGCCGCCGATGATCAGCGGCCGGCGCATCAAGCTGCGCTACGCGCACCAGGGGGGGCAGAACCCGCCGGTGATCGTGATCCACGGCAATCAGACCGATGCGCTGGCCGGGAGCTACAAGCGTTACCTGGAAAACTTCTTCCGCAAGCAGCTCAAGCTGGTCGGGACACCATTGCGGCTCGAATTCCGCTCCGGGCGCAATCCCTATGCGGGCCGGCGCAACAAGCTCACCCCGAGGCAGCAGTACAAGCGCAAGCGCCTGATGCGGCACGTGCGCCGCTGATCGCGCCGGTGGTCCCGGGGCATCCCGCCAATCCGATGCGTGACCCGGCGCTGTCCGGCTTCGCCGAGGTAGTGGAGCCGTTTCGGGTGATGGACATCCTGGCACGGGCCCAGGCGGCCGAGCGCTCCGGGCGCGACATCATCCACCTGGAGGTAGGGGAGCCGGACTTCCCGACGCCGCCCGCGGTAATCGCGGCCGGTCGCGCCGCGCTGGCGGAGGGGGATACCCGCTACACCCCCGCGCACGGGACCCAGGCCCTGCGCGAGGCGCTCTCCGCCGACTACCGGCGACGCCATGGGGCCGAGGTCGATCCGGAACGCATCGTGATCACCGCGGGTGCCTCCGCAGCTATCCTGCTGGCGCTGGCGGCAGGGGTGAATCCGGGCGAGGAGGTCCTGCTGCCGGACCCCGGCTACGCCTGCAACCGCCAGTTCGTCGCCGCGCGTGGGGCGACCCCCGTGGGCTTGCCCGTCCATGCAGAACATGCCTTCCAGCCGACCGCCGAGTCGATTGCCGCCGGGTGGGGCGCCAATACCCGGGCGGTGCTGCTGGGGTCGCCGGCGAACCCGACCGGGACCTGCCTGTCGCGTGATCGGCTGGCTGCGATCGTCGAGGTCGTGCGCGAGCGGGGAGGCCTGGTGATCATGGACGAGATCTACGCCCAGATCGTCTTCGATACCCCGGAGCCCAGTGCCGCGGCCGGCTTCCCGGATGTGGTGGTGATCAACTCGTTCTCCAAGTACTTCGCCATGACCGGATGGCGCCTGGGCTGGATGGTGGTGCCGGAAGCCTGGGTGGACCCGGTACGGCGTCTGGCGCAGAACCTCTTCGTGGCCCCGGGCACTGTGGCGCAGGCCGCCGCACTCGCGGCTTTCGCCCCCGAAACCGAGGCCCTGCTGCAGTCCCAGGTCCAGGAACTAAAGGCGCGCCGGGATGTGCTACTGGACGCGTTGCCCAGGCTCGGCCTGGAAGTGCAGGCACGCCCGGAGGGGGCGTTCTATGTCTGGACCGACTGTCGGGCGCATGGAGTGGATTCCGAAGCCCTTTGTGCCCGAATCCTGGACGAGACGGGGGTGGCCCTGACTCCGGGGACGGACTTCAGCCCCACCCGCGGTCGTGATTATGTGCGCATTGCCTACACTCAGTCCGAGTCCCGCCTGCGCGAGGCGCTGGAGCGCCTGCAAACCGTGTTCGCCCGCGGGTGACACGGCTCTCGCGGTTCCGGGACCATCGCACTGTAGGAGGCTAGCCCTCTGGCGAGGCCAAGATCGCCGAAAGTACTCGGCTCCTATGCGCTGGTGGCTGCGGTTTCGGGGGCCTCGTGGCGAGCGCCCTCCGGGGAGGCCAACAGCAGGGAGTAGCGGCGCAGCAGCCAGACCCCGCGCTCGAACAGGCTGGTGGCACCGAACACTGCGTCGCGCGTGCTGCCGACGAGTTCGCCGCCGGTCAGTAGACGGCGCCGGATCGAGTCCATCAGTTCCGATCGATCATGGGTCAGCGACTGCAGCAGTTCGATGTCGTCGGCATCCTCGGTACGCGCCGCATCGTTCAGCGTCAGCAGCATCATGTGGAGGGTCTCGATCAGGCCATGGGTCAGCGCACGCGCCTCGGCCGAGTCCTTGCCAGTGCGTGCGCGTTCGACCTCGATGACCAGGTCGTTGAGGGTCTCCTGCAGCGACCCGATCAGTTCGTTCCGGCTCTTCAATACGATCGCATGGTCCAGGGTGGCGCCGCTGAGGGCGCCAGACAGGATCTCGTCCAGGAATTGTGCCGTCGCGTCCGCGACCTGGGTTCCGCCGCGCTGCAGGCTAACGCGGTCGTGACGGGGCTGTGGAATCTCGTCGCGCACGCCGTCGAGATATTCCGGCAGATGCCGCAGCAGGCGCAGCTGCTCCTGTTCAGCGAGCATCAGGGCACTGCCCGCGTCGTTCTGGGCCCCGGCGTACAGGTACTTCGGCTTTCCCAGGGTCTCCTCCGCGGTGGGTGGGGCCTTGCGTTCGAGATAGTCGGCGACGCGGTGGTGGAACGGGTGCATGACCATGTCGCAGGCAATCTGATAGAGCACATAGGAGAACGCGATCTGGAAGCCAATCCCGACCGGGAGCGCGGCCAGCAAGGCCGCGACCAGCGGGATGCCGCCGTAGAACTCGATCCAGAACAGTGGAAGCAGCAGGGCCAACCCCATGGCCTTGAGGATAAACTGGTACAGCGCTAGCTGCCGCCCGAGCCCCTTGTGCGAGGCGGCCAGCACAAGGGTGCTGATGCCCGTGCCGAAGCCCGCGCCGTAGACCACCATCAGCCCGTACTCCAGATCAATCACGCCACTGGCGGCCAAGGCCATGGTGACGATGGTGATGCTGGAGGCGGAGTGGGCGATGACCGCGAATACCAGCCCCGTCACGAACGCGATCAGCAGGGATTGCGCCGAGAGGGACATCAGTTCGGTCATCCAGGGGAGGTCGGCCAGCGGCTTGGCCCCCTCCTTGATGAAGATCAGGCCCAGAAACAGCAGCCCAATGCCGAGCAGCGCGCGGATCAGATGGCGCAGGCGAGCGGACTGGTCGCGATCGAAATAGAACAGCAGACCGGTCACACCCACCAGGATGAACACCATCAGGCTCAGGTCCAGGGCGGCGATCAGCACCAGCAGCGAGGTCCCGAGATTGGCGAAGTTGATGACCGGCTGGGCACGGCGCGCATCCAGCACGCCTGCGGTCACTAACGAGATCAGCACGAAGATTACGGCGTGGATGCTCTGGCTGATGGCCCCGCCTACTAGTCCCAGCGCGGCAGCCGAACGATCGCTTGCGGTTGCCCGTCCGACCAGGGTGCGCAGGCGCCGATCCGCCAACTGGCGCAGATGTTCGCTGATCAGGCGGATGCCGACGAAGAACAGCCCGAGTCCCGCGAACAGGGTGGCGGCGATCTCGAACGTGACGATCCATTCATCATTCATGGGCGTATTCTAACGGGGCCTGAGGACGAAACGTGCAGCGGGCGTCGTTCACAACGGCAGATGGCCGCCCAGGTCCGACAGCTGCCAAAAGAGGCCGAGCAGGGCCGCGGGCGCGAGATAGCGCAGGATCGTGCGCCGTAACGAGTCGGTGATTCGCCACTGTCCCATCTCGCTGGCGGCGATCTGGTTGGGGGTGACCCAGCCCGCGAACAGGGCGATCAGCAATCCGTTCATGGGTAGCAGGGTATCGATTGAGGCATGCTCGATCAGGTGGTAGAGCGTGGGCAATTCTCGCCCCAGCAGGGTTAGCTCGATCTGCGCCCATTCGGCATCGGTAAACGAGGCAATGGTGATCAGGCTGAGCCCCCAGATTGCGAGTCCGGAGATCATCGCAGCCCCGGCCGGATGCATCCCGAAGCGCTCCCTTAGCAGGTGCATCAAGACCTGCACATTGGCCATCATGGTGCTGAATACCCCGATACCCAGGACCACGAAAAATACGGTCGCGCGCAGCACACCCGCCGGGATTGCCGAGAGTGCCAGGGGCAGAGCCTCGAATATCAGACCCGGCCCCGCGGCAGGGTTCAGCCCATGGGCGAACACGGGCGCCTGGGCTGGATGGTGGTGCCGGAGACCTGAGTGGACCCGGTGCGGCGCCTGGCACAGAATCTGTTTGTGGCGCCGGCCAGCATGGCCCAGACCGCGGCGCTGGCGGCCTTTGCGCCCGAGACCGAGGCGTTGCTGCAATCGCGGGTGCGCGAGCTGAAACGCCGCCGGGACGTGCTGCTGGAGGCGCTGCCGGGGCTCGGGTTGGAGGTCCAGGCGCGGCCGGAGGGCGCGTTCTACATCTATGCGGACTGTACCGCCCATGGCCCGGACTCCGAGGTCCTTTGTGCGCGCATCCTGGCCCTGACGCCGGGAACGGATTTCAGCCCCAGCCGGGGTCGAGACTACCTGCGCATCGCCTACACCCAGTCCGAGTCCCGCCTGCGCGAGGCCGTCGAGCGCCTGCGGGGCTTGTTGTGATCCCCCTGGCCGCACTCAGTCGGGCTTATATCCAACCGGCCAGATTCAACAGGAGTGCACCGAGTCCGATTGGCGCAACATAGCGGAGAACGAGGCGCCAGATGGTGAACGCGAAGGGGGCCAGGGCGAGCTCGTCGCGGGCCACGCGGGTATGCACAACCCAGCCGGCAAATACCGCGATCAACAGGCCCCCCAACGGGAGCATCAGGTTGATGGCCACGTGTTCGATGGCGTGGTAGACGGTCGGGATCTCGCGGCCCAGCAGGGTGATGTCCAGGCGTGTCCAGGCCGCGCCGCTGAACGAGAGCACACTGGCCAGGCTCAGCAGCCAGACCGCGCCGCCACACACCAGGACGGCGAGCACGCGGGACGCATGCAGGCGCTCGTGGAACAGGTGCACGAAGGCCTGAACATTCGTGATCATGGTGCTGAATGCGGCCAGGCTCAGGGTGGCGAAGAACAGGGTCGTCAGCAGGACGCCGGCGGGCACGGCCGCCAGTGCCAGCGGCAGGGTCTGAAACATCAGCCCGGGGCCTTCGGCCGGGTCGAGCCCGAAACCGAACACGATGGGGAAGATCGCCAGCCCCGCGATCAGGGCGACCGCAGTATCCGCCAGTGCCACGCCAATGGCAGTGCGGCCGATGGACGTGTGCTGTGGCAGGTAGGCGCCGAACATCATCAGCACCCCGGAGGCCAGCGTCATGGTGAAGAACGCATGGCCCACCGCGATCAATACACCGTGCGAGGTCAGCGCGGAGAAGTCCGGCCGCAGCAGGAAATCCAGCGCCTGGCGGACATCCCCAATCCACCAGGCGCTGGCCAGTGCGGTCAGCAGCAGGACCAGCAGCACCGGCATCAGCACATGCAGCCAGCGTTCCAGCCCCTGGCGCAGGCCCAGGGCGACAATGCCGAAGGCCAGGGTAACGGCGAGGGTGCTCCAGGCGAGCATCTCGGCGGGGGAGGCCGTCATGGCGGCGAACACTCCCGCCACCTGGTCTCCGTCGGCGCCGACAAAGGCGCCGGAGGCGGCCTTGTGGATGTAGGAGAAGGCCCAGCCGGTGATCACCACGTAGAAGCTCATGATCAGAAAGGCGGAGAACAGGCCCAGCCAGCCGACCAGCTGCCACAGGTCGTGGGCGCCGCTCTCGCGAGCCACTTCGCGGGCCGCGTATCCAGGCGAGCGGCGGCCCCGGCGACCGATCATGACCTCCGCCATCATGATCGGTATGCCGATCAGGACGATGCAGCCGAGGTAGATCGCGAGAAAGGCGCCACCGCCGTTCTGCCCGAGGATGTAGGGAAACTTCCACACGTTCCCCAGCCCCACCGCCGAGGCCGTGGCTGCTAGGAAGAAGGCATAGCCGTGGCTCCAGCGCTGCGCAGTGGCAGTGATCGTCATCCGTCAGGTGATGACGTCGGGCTTCTCGCGGCGGGTCAGGCCGGGGATGTCGCCCAGGCGCGATGCGGCGTCAATAAGCGGGCCCAGCAGTTCCTGAGGGTCGGCATCGAGGTGTTCGGGATGGGTCTCGTGCTGCTCGATATACAGGCGCAGGGTGGCGCCCTCGGTGCCGGTTCCGGACAGGCGGAAGACGATGCGGGCACCGCTCTCGAACAGTACCCGCAGGCCCTGGTGCTCGGTCAGGCTGTTGTCCACCGGGTCGCGGTAGGCGAAGTCGTCCGCCTGGGCGACGCGCATGCCGGCCAGGGACTGGCCCGGCAGTACCGAGAGCTGCTCGCGGATGCGCGCCATCACCTGTTCGGCCCGTTCGCTCTCCACCGCTTCGTAGTCGTGGCGCGTGTAGTAGTGGCGGCCGTACTGGCGCCAGTGATCACGCACGATCTCCTCGACCGACTGGCGGCGTACGGCCAGCAGGTTCAGCCAGAACAGCACGGCCCACAGGCCGTCTTTCTCGCGTACGTGATCGGAACTGGTGCCAAAGCTCTCTTCGCCGCACAGGCGGATGCGCCCGTCGTCCAGCAGGTTGCCGAAGAATTTCCAGCCGGTGGGGGTCTCGAAGCAGGGGAGGGCCAGCTTCTCGGCGACCACGTCCACGGCCTGGCTGGTGGGCATGCTGCGGGCCACGCCCTTCAGGCCGTCGGCGAACGCCGGGATGTGATGGGCGTTGGCGGCCATGATGGCGAGGCTGTCCGACGGCGTGACGAAGAACCGGCGCCCGAGGATCATGTTGCGGTCGCCGTCGCCGTCCGACGCGGCCCCGAAATCCGGGGCATCCCGGCCGAACAGGGCCTCGCTCAGCTCGCGCGCATGGGACAGATTCGGGTCCGGGTGACGGCCGCCAAAGTCGGCCAGCGGTTCCGCGCGCAGGATGGTGTCGGCCGGGGCGCCGAGGCGGTTGATCAGGATCTCCTCGGCGTACGGGCCGGTAACCGCGTGCATGGAATCGAAGCGCATGCGGAAATGGTCGGAGCGCAGCAGTTCGCCGATGCGGTCAAAGTCGAACAGCGTGGCCATGTAGTCGGCGTAAGTGCCCACGGGGTCGACGACCTCGATGTCCATGTCGCCCATCTGTACTGCGTGTAGATGATCGATGTCGACATGCTCAGCGCCGTTGGCGATGCGGTAATGGCTGATGCGGGTGCTCTGTTCGAAGATCGCGTCGGTCACCGAGTGCGGGGCCGGGCCACCGTTGGCGGTGTTGAGCTTGACGCCGAAATCCCCCTCCGGCCCGCCCGGGTTGTGGGAGGCGGACAGGATCAGGGCGCCGGTGGCCCCCCGAGACCGGATCAGGTACGAGGCGGCCGGCGTGGACAGCAGTCCGCCATACCCGATGGCGACCTTCTGCACCCCGTTGGCTGCGGCCATGCGCAGGATGACCTGGATCGCCTCGCGATTGTGGAAGCGCCCGTCGCCGCCGACCAGCAGTTCGCCGTTCTTCAGGTCCGGGCAGGCATCGAAGACGCTCTGGATGTAATTCTCCAGATAGTGCGGCTGGCGGAACTGCCGGACGCGCTTGCGCAGACCGGAGGTGCCGGGTTTCTGGTCGGGAAAGGGTTGGGTCGTGACGACACTTATGTCCATGGGTCGCTCATCCTTGTTGTCCGGGGAGACGCTGAGCAATGCGGACGCTCGCGCTCGAGTCGATTCTGTGGCCTGACAGGGCGTGGTGACTGGCGTGCAGTCGCTCGGCACAAGGGAGCCGTTCTGCGGGCAACGGGTCCGTGTTCATCCAGCACGGGCGGCCGAGTCCCGTTTTTCGATGGCTTGTGAGGTGGGTGCCCCGTGTTCCCAAATCCTGTGTTGCGCCTTGATGAGGACAGGAACGGGCCGGTAGCACCACCACCGGACTGCGTGCCGGGCCGGGTCTCGGAGAACATGGACACCAACGCGTGCGAGTACAACATTGCTCGGCACCTCCCCTGTCGACGTTACCAAAAAGCCCTGGGGGTGTCCTGCTCTGGATGCGGACAATCGGTGTCCCGCGAAACGGTGCTGTTAGACTGCGCGACATGTTGCTGGAGCGTAAGACCCCGTCCCATCTGGAGCCCAGGCCCGAGAGCTTTGCGGCGCTGATGGAGATGTACGAGGAAAACTATCTCGCACTGCGGCGTTTGTGCCCCGAGCTCGAGCGGCAGCCGTTGCGGTCGGTCTCGCGGGTGGAGGGTGCGCTGGATCTGTATCTGGAGGTGCTGGAGCGCACCCGCTACACGACCACGCTGCACCTGACCTACCGGTTCGACCACCAGGGCGAGCGTCGGCAACAGCCGGACATGCGCGTACGCATGTTCCATGATGCGCGGCAGGCGGAGGTGCTGGAACTGCACTGCCGCACGATGGGCGACGGTCGCGCGCCAGAGATGCTGACCGGTCACCCGGGCCTGGTCTGCCGCTGGAGGCATAACCGGTTCCTGTACAAGTGGCTGCGCTACTGCCTGCGCCAGGGACACCGCTTCCTGGCCGATGCGGCGCCTGAGGTGGTCGCGGCCGATTCGTAGGGACACGCAATGGAGTCGCAGCGTCCCCCGGGTTGCCGGAGAGGCTACTGGCAGGTAGTGGGTGCGGCGAAGAGGGCCTCGTTCTCCAGCAGGGTATGCAGTGGCGCCGGCTGGCCGAACAGGAAGCCCTGAATCATCGGGCACTCCAGGTCGCGCAGATAGTCGCGGTGGGCCTCGGTCTCGACCCCCTCGGCCACGATGTTCATGTGCAACCCGCGGGCCATGGAGATGATCGCGTTGACGATGCAGGCCTCGTCCTCGCGGCAGATCGTATGGGTGAAGCTGCGGTCGATCTTGAGTGTGTGAATCGGCAGCTTCTGCAGGTAGCTTAGCGACGAATAGCCGGTGCCGAAGTCATCCACCGCGATCTGCACGCCGGCGGCCCCGAGACGGTTCAGCTTGTGCACCGTGTCCGGGGTGTCGCTCATCAGCAAGTTCTCGGTGATCTCGACCTCCAGCAGGTCGGGCGGGAAGCCCGTCTCGCCCAGGATGCCGAGGAAGTCCTCGACGAAGTCGTCACGCTCGACCAGCACGGGCGACAGGTTCACCGCCAGGCGCAGTTCCGGGTAGCCGGCGCGGCTGTGGCGCTGCATTTCGCGGATGGCGGTGCGCAGGGTCAGACGGTCGAGATCCACAATCAGGCGGGTCTCCTCGGCGACCGGGATGAACTCGGCCGGGCCCAGCAGCCCGAGCGTGGGGTGATCCCAGCGGATCAGGGCCTCGACGCCCACCATATGCCCGGTTTCCGTATCCACCTGCGGCTGGTAGAGGATGTGAAACTCGTCGCGCTCGAGTGCGCGGCGCATGTCCTGTTCCAGTTGCAGTCGCCGCGGCGGATGGCCGCCCATGTCCGGGCTGTACACGCGCACACCCGTCTTGCCGCTGCTCTTCTCGCGGTACATTGCGATATCCGCATTCTTGATCAGGGCCTCGAGGTTGTCGCCGGCATCCGGGTAGATCGCGATGCCGATGCTGGCCCCGACGAACAGCTCCTGGTCGCCGATCTTGAACGGGGCCTGCAGGCTTTCCAGGATCTTGTCGGCTACCTGGATGGCGGCCTCGTTGCTGGCCAGTCCCGGGATCAGCAGCGTGAATTCGTCGCCGCCGAAGCGTGACAGCGTGTCGCCCTTGCGGATGCAGGCTTGCAGCCGCTGGCCGACCTCCTGCAGCAGGCGGTCGCCCACGGTGTGTCCGAGGGAATCGTTGATCACCTTGAAGCGGTTCAAGTCGATGAACAGCACCGCCAGCTGGGTGCCCGAGCGCTGCGCATGCGAGATCGCCACATCCACCCGGTCGCGGAACAGGGCACGGTTGGGCAGTCGGGTCAGGAGGTCGTGATAGGCCTGGAAGTTGATGAAGGCCTCGGATTCCTTGCGGTCGGTGATATCCCGTGCCGTGCCGTAGATCAGCGTTTCGCCGTTGTCCGCGTCGTCGCTGTTGCTGGACGGCCACACCGCGACCTCGAAGAAGCGGCGGGTGCGCGAAGGCGTGCCGGGCTTCAGGGCCAGTTCCACCGAGCGGATGTGGGGGTGCGGGCTGGCGGCCTGTTCGAAGAAGTATTCCGCCTTGTCGCGATCCTCGGGTTCGACGAGGTCGAACACCGAGCGGTCGATCAAGTCGCGGCGGGCATGGCCCAGTAGCTCGTGGACACGTGAATTGACGAAACGGAAGCGATGGTCGGCGCCGAGAACGAAGACAATATCCGGGGAGTTATTGACGATCACCCGGTGCAGGCGCTCGGACTTCTCCAGGCGGGCCCGCATGGTCCGATTGGCGTCTTCCAGCGCCTTGTGGTGCAGGGCATTGCGGACGGTGGCCAGTAACTCGGCGGGCTCGTAGGGCTTTTTCAAATAGTCGTGGGCGCCCTCGCGCAGCGCCCCGGCGACATCCTCCACCGTGCTGTTGCCACTGACGACCACGGTGAGGGTCTCGAGCCCGGCGGCTTGCATGAAGCGCAGCACGTCCAGTCCGTTGAGTTCCGGCATGGTCAGGTCGAGCAGCAGCAGGTCGTAGTGCTTTTCGCGCAGGGCCTCGATGGCCGCGCCACCCCCTGCGGCCGTCCGCACGGGGTAGCCCTGAATGGTCAGGAGTCCGCGCAGGCTCTCGAGCAGGCCGGGATCGTCATCGGCAATGAGGATTTTGACGGATTGCGGGTCGATCGGCGCGTCGCGTTCGGGCATCGGGGTCTCGTGGTCAGTAGCGAATCATTGTCGCGTCGTCCCTGATGCGCTCGCTAACCCCCGTGATGCGTGGGACAGTGCGATTTCGAAGCGCGTCCCTGCGCTCCCGCTGGTGAATGAGAGTCCCGCACCGATCTCCTCGGTCAGGCGTTTGACGATGCTGAGTCCGAGCCCGGCATGGCCTGTGCCCTTGGTCGATGTCACAGGCGCGAATGCCGCGGCCTGGACCTCGGCAGGGAGCCCGGGCCCCTTGTCCTCTACCGACAGGGGCACAACCCTGCGGCCGTTCACGGTGGTTGGGGCACGGGTGGCGATGGTGATCTCCCCGCCGGATGCCTGGGCCTCGGCCGCGTTCTTCAGAAGATTGATGAGGATCTGCCGCAGGTGATCCGCGGGGGCCGACAGCGGCGGATCGGAGGGAGTCAGATCCAGGTGCAGGCGGACGCCTCGTGTGCGACAGAGTGAGCCGTCCACGATATCGGCGACCTGGCGGACCAGTGCATTCAGCGAGGCCGGTCCGGTCTCCTCGTTCCCGGCAGCCTGCGGATCGCGCAGGCGCAGCAGGATGCGCCCGACCCGGTCGATTTCCTCCTTGATCAGGCCGAGCTCGTGGCGCGCTTCGTGTTCTTCGCCGAGCTTGTGGTTCAACACGCCCAGGTAGTTCTGGATGATGCTGAGCGGGTTTCCGGCCTCGTGCACCGTGTCGCGGATGCGCTGCTCGGTGGCGCCGTCCGGGGCATCCGCCGGCTCGGGTGTGGCGACCAGCGCCCGGGCGATCTCGCGTGCGAGGGAGCCGATGAAGTCCGAGCGGGCCTCCAGGGCCTGCGCCTGACTGCGGGCAAGGCCCAGGATCAGCACCCCCGCGGGTTCCTGGCCGTCGGCGAGCAGCGGAAAGCTCCACAGGATTTCGGCTTCGCAGAGCCGGAACAGTTGCTGGTCGATCACGGGCAAGCCGGCGGCGTTCTCTTCCTCGTGGAGCTGAATCTCGCGATCCAGCAGCGTATCGGTCACCAGGCTGCGCCCGGGTAGCAGCGGCAGGGTGAAATCGGGGATCTCGTCGTCCTCCACCCAGGCGGCGACGGACTGGTGATCCGGGTCGATCAGAAACAGCAGGCTGTGGTCTATGCCCAGCGTCAGGTACAGGGTGCGGCGCGCGGCGGTGCAACGCTCCTGCAGGTCGGCCGCCCTGGCCAGTTCGCCATTCATGCGTTCCAGCTCGGTCAGATCACGGACGCGGGCGGCCAGTGCGCGCTCCGCCGCGTGATCGGTCTCCTCCGGCTTTTGATCCGCCGTGGTCCGGGTGGCGCCCAGATCGATTTCCAGTGATCCGGCAATTCGCCGCACATCCTCGGCCACGCGCCCGCGCAATTCGCGGGTCAATCCCTCGTTGAGGCCGAAAAGCGTATCCGCCGCGGCCAGGGCGGTCTCGTTGCACCCGGTCGCGGAATCCTGTGTGCCTGCGCCTGGCAGACAGCCCATTGCATGCGACAGGTTGACCAGTTTGACCAGGTGATGGGCGTCGCGCACGCGCTCGGCCGGTTCCAGGTGGTAGCGCACGGCATCGGCCATGAACGGGCCCAGCCCCCAGGCCTCGAGGCATTCGCCGCCCAGTTCCCCGTAGTGTTGACTGTAGGTTGTGCGTTCGGTCTCGATCAGGTGGGGGTCGTCTTCGGCGGACTGGAGGATGGGCCAGTAATGACCCTCGTCACCGACCAGGCGGACCAGGCGCCCGATGTCGATCAGCAGTCCGGCGAGGTAGGCCTCCTCGGGCCGCGGATAGCGGGTGAGGGTTGCGAGGACCTGTGCCAGGTTGGCGGTGGTCAGCGCCCGTTGCCAGATGGTGCGCAGGTAGCCGCGATGGCGCGGTCCGAACTCGCCGAACAACTGCTGGATCGACGCGGTCAGAGCCAGGCTGCGCACGGTATCCAGGCCCAGGCTGAACAGGGCACGATCGATAGTGCGGCAGGTGGAGCCGCGATAGTAGAAGGGCGAGTTGGCGGCCTGCAGCAGGCGGCTGGACATGCCCGCGTCCTGCATGATCGCCCGGGCCAGGGACTGGAAATCGGCCTCATGGGCCTGGGTGGCGTCCAGCACCGGGATGAGCGCCTGGGGCAGGCTCGGTAGACCGTCCGTTGCCGTATTGACGCTCGTCATGCTGCTCCCCGGTCGCGTGCAGTCGGCCTGCCGCGCCTTTTGCCCTGTGTGCGTGTCCGGAACCGAAGCTCTGATGCAGTCTGTCGGATCACCACTGGTTCCTGACTATACTGAGTGGTATTGCCCCGCGCCACCGAATGGGGTAGACCGACTGTGAGTTCGCCATCATTCTTTCCCCATGCCGATGAGTGCCATGCAGGAAGCCGCGATGTCCCGTCACAGCGCCTTGACGGATACCCGTTCCGGGGTCGCCACGCGCCCGCGGGTCCTTGTCGTGGCCAGCGGCAAGGGCGGGGTGGGCAAGTCCAGCATTGCGGTGAACCTGGGGATCACGCTGGCGCGGCGGGGGCGGCGGGTCGGCATCCTGGATGGGGATACCGGCCTCGCCAACGTGAACATACTGCTGGGGTTGCGCCCGCAACAGGGCCTGGCGGAGGTCCTGGCGGGCGAATGTGGAATCCGCGATATCCTGCTGGAAGGGCCGCACGGCCTGAAGATCATCCCCGGCGCCAGTGGTATTCGCGAATATGCGGAGCTCTCCGGGGCGCATCAGCAGCGGCTGGCGGAGGAACTGGCGAACATCGAGGCGGATTTCGACGACCTGCTGCTGGATACCGCCGCGGGCATCGGTGATACCACGCTCGATTTCCTCGCGGCCGGGCACCAGGTCCTGCTGGTGCTGACGCCGGAACCGACCTCGCTGACCGATGCGTTCTCCCTGCTCAAGCTGGCGTTGCGGCGTCAGGCCCTGGATGTCCGCGTGATCGTGAACATGGTGGCGGATGTCGCCGAGGCCCGCAGCGTCTTCCAGCGGTTTGCCAATGCCGTCGAGAAATATCTGCATACCCGGGTCGAATTTCTCGGCTTCGTCCAGCGCGACGAAAGCCTCCGCTCGGCCGTCACACTGCAGCACCCGGTCGCCCTGTTCGCCGAGAATGACCCCTCGGCGCGTCCGTTCCAGCGTCTGGCGAATGCCCTGGAAGACAGCCTTCCGCATGAAGACGCGCCAGCATTCAGCCTTTTCTGGCGGCGTCGTCTGAAGCAGGATGATCCGGCTGCGCATACGTCGTTGGGGGACGCCCGTCCACAAGCCCCGGCGCTTGCTGCGGAGCCGCCCCCGGTCGACCATGCCTCGGAAGCCTCGGAAGCCTCGGAAGCCTCGGAAGCCTCGGAAGCCTCGGACGGCTTGGGCAGCGAAGAGGGTGTGCTCGGGGGATTGCGCGCGGCGTTCGACGCGGCCCTGGAGGCCTCCGAGCCCGAGGCGCTGGCGGTGGAATTGGACGCCATGCACGAGCAGTACCGGGCGCGAACAGGCCGCGCTGCGATCGATCTGATGGCACTGGTGGACGCGCTGCAGGCGGATCCGGAGGCCCATGCCGGATTGCTGGGCCGTTTGCGTGCGCGGCTTGCGCCCGCGATGGACGCACCCCAAGACGTAGCGGCGCCGGCGACCATGCAAGCCGGGGAGGGTCGACGCCCCGGGGCTGACCGTCCTCCGCCCGATTTCGGCTGGAAGGGTCGGGACGAGTCGGCCGCCAGGCCCGCTCGGGCGGGCTCCGCGTCTCGTGTGCCGGCAACCGCCTACGACGCAGCCCGTTTTGGTCCCCAGGAGGCGCTACTCGAGAGACTGCGTCAGGCGGGCGATGACGCGCCGACCCTTGCGGAGTTCCTGCGCCGGATGTGAGCGCCCGGTGCCTGGGTTGGGCCTACTTGGGCCCGAGTAGCAACCACGCGATCAGACCGACCAGGGGAAGAAACAGCAGGATCAGGATCCACAGTACTTTCACTATGGGGGTCGCGGGGCTTTGTGCGGTCCGCACAATCGCCCAGATCACGATCAGCAGCCAGATCAGGCCCAGAATGCCGGTGACTTCAATGCCCATGTAATGCTCCTTGCGAGGCTTGGCCCGGAAAGGTCAAGCATGTTGGTTGACGTCTCCCAAGCAGATAGCACGTGTACCACCCCGGCGCCAATCCGAACGGTGAGGAAATGTGCCGGGCGCCGCAAACGACTACCCTGCGCCCCGATCATTAGCGAGCTTTCGGGAAGGAGAACCATGAAGATCTGGGTCGACGCGGATGCCTGCCCCGCGGTCATCAAGGAGATTCTGTTTCGTGCGGCGAAGCGCACGGGGGTTCCGGTCACGCTGGTGGCCAATCAGCCGATGCGCACGCCGCCGTCGAAGCTGATCGACTCGATCCAGGTCGGGGCCGGGTTCGACGTGGCCGACAACGAGATTGTCCGGCGTCTTGGCACCGGGGACCTGGTCATCACCGCGGACATCCCGCTCGCCGCGGATGTGATCGAGAACGGCGGGCAGGCGTTGAATCCCCGGGGCGAACTCTATACTCCCGACAACATCCGCGAGCGCCTCAGCATGCGCGACTTCATGGACACGCTGCGCTCCAGTGGGGTCGAGACCGGCGGCCCGGCGGCGCTGGGCCCGCGCGACCGCCAGGCCTTCGGCAATGCCCTGGATCGCTGGCTTGCTCAGAACGTGAAATAGCGTCCTCGGTCTCCCTAGATGCGTAGCTGGCGGATCAGTTTCAGGGTTTCGTTGGCGAGCTGTACCCAGTCATCATCCTGCGCGGTACTCCGGGATTCCTGCGCAACGGTGATGGAATGGTCCCGGCTGGGGCTGACAGTCCCTTGGCGGTATTCCTTCGGCGAGGATGGGGCGTTGTTCCAGGTCCGCGGGGCCTGATGATGGTGGCGTGAAGAGTTCACTGGTGGGGCCGTCCTTGATCGCGGGTGTGTGCGATTTACCTGCCCAGGGTAACGGCGGCGATGCCATCAGCTTGAGCGTGCAGCTGCGAACGATAACGCTCCTGAAGCCCCGACGGGGCCGACGTCGCGCGAACGGATCCGGGTTTCCTTAGGCCCGTCATTCAGGGGTGAATGGGCGTGACATGGTGCAGTTTCGGTAGGCTGGAGCCGGATAAGCGTCGGCAGTCGCCGCGAGTGCAACTGGGAGAGAAGATCGTGCTGAAAGGGATCAATGCCGTGTGGCTGGGGCTGGCCATGACCGCCCTGCTGGTGGCTTGCGGGGGCGAGCGGGTATCGCCGGTGACCCTGGAACAGCTGGCTGCATCCGCGCCGGCCTTCAATGGCGAACTGGTGGAAACCGAGGGTGTGGTGAATCGTTTTGATGATCCGGAGCACTACTGGCTGGAAGACGACGCCATCAACCGCGTGGCGGTCAAGCCCGGGTCGGCGGTGCGTGATCACCTGGGCGAGAACTTGCGGGTGGTGGGGCGCTTCTCCTACCACCCGGAAGAGGGCCGGCGGATCGAGATCGATGCGGCCGCGACCGCGGCCCTGCGGGCGTCCCCCTGAGCTGCAAGCGCAGGGGGGCGATACCGGAAATTTTCAGAAGCAAAGGAGTCGTGATGACGGAATGGATTGATGTAGCCCCGGTGGGGACCATCGAGGATGGCGATCATCGCCTGGTGGAGACAGCGGATACCGAGGTGGCGATCTTTAACCTGGGTGGTGAATATTTTGCCGTGGAGAACCTCTGTACTCACGAGGATGTGCCCATCGCGGATGGTGAGATCGGCGCCGATGACTGCATCACGTGTCCGATGCACGAGGCCCAGTTCTGCCTGCGAACCGGCGAGGTGATGGCCGCGCCTGCCGAGGAACCACTGACCCGGTTCCCCGTGCGTGTCGAGGGCGAAATGGTTCAGGTGGGAACGCAGCCGCTGGACCTCTAAGGAACGTCTCAGCAAGGGTCTCCCTGTCCGGTGCGAAACTGCACTGGATGTCCCGCTTTGATCGCGCCTGTACACTGTGGACGGGCTCACGCTGAACTAACGCGAGCCACCACGCAGCAATACGAGGACACCTCATCGATGGCAGGCAGGGAGCATACAGACAGGGAAGCACGGGCCGCGGACCCGGCCGCGGTCTGGTCGGGTCTGTCCGGTTTGTCGGATGCCCAGCGCCAGCAACTGGTGCGCGGGATCGTCCCGCGGGTGACCGATCACCTTGAGCGCTGCCTGGAATCCGTCGCGCAGGATTGGTCCGCTGGCGGTGACGAGGCCGACAGCGCGGAGTGGGCGAACCAGCTCCAAGGCTATCAATATGTGCTGCGTCGTCAGTTCGAGGAGGCCCTGGAGCGTGACTTTGTCTCCACAACCTACCCACCCGAGTATGAATTCTCCGGTTCCAGCTACGCCGATGACAACTCCGGCCTGCAAATCCTGGACGATTACCAGTCCACCCGCCGTTCCCTGCGCCACAAGCTCGAAGGGCTGGTCCGCGAGCAGAATCGTTACTCCTGGTTCGTATTCCTCCAGGCCGCGCGCGAGGATCACCGCTTCGAGCACCCCGGCTGGGCGCCGTGGTCGCCGCTGAACTGGTACGAGCGCCTGATCGAGTCGGCCGAGGAACAGTTCGGCCGGACGGATATGACGCTGGGCCTGATGCGAGCCTACGTGCGTTGTCTGGGCCAGACGGCCGCACCGACCCTGGCCTTTGTGGTCGAGACAGTCGAGGGCTGCGGGTTGGTCAGAGAGCCGGTGTCCGAGGTCCCGGAGGGCGACTTGCCCGGAGCGTCGCCGCGTGCGAGCTGGGCCCATGCCACCCGGGAAGGGGCCCCCGCCACGGCGTCGGAATCGGCTGCCACGGAGAGCGCCGCACCTGCGGTTGGCGGAGCAGGGGGCCTTGCGGTCTCTGGTGCCGTGATGCCGGCCCCGGATGCCGGCGCGGCGGACTGGTTGCAGTGGGCCGCGGCGGCTGGCTGGCTACCATCGGGCCATGGAGTTGCGGCAGGCGGCGGTGGCACCGCGACCGCCGCCGTGGCGGGCGAAGCCACGGCGGAACCACGGATCGAGAGCGTCATCGAAAGGGTCCTGGCCGGTGTATTCGCCGAGGTATCGCGTCACCTCGATTGCCATGCAGCGTTTCGCGCAATGATGCTGGAGCTGCAGCCGCTACTGGTGCGTGCGGTTAGCCACGACCTCGAATTTTTCCACGACCCCGGGCATCCCTTGCGCGAATGGGTCGGTAGCCTGATCAATACGGGCGTACGGATCAGCCCCGAGGTCAGCGCGGACGACTCGGAGACGGTCCGCCGCTACCTGGAAGCCATGCGCCGGAGTATCGAACACCTGGGGCGTGCGATCGATGATCTGGATCGCCCTGCGGCGCAGGCGCTGGCAGACGACTGGGCCGCCGCCGTGGCCGCGGAACACGAACACTGGCAGGCGCAGGCGGCCGAGTTCACGGGGCCGATGTGTCAGAGGGAACGCGCGGCCCGCGCCCGGCGCACCCTGACGGTCTGCGTGCTGGAGACCGGGGCCGAGCTCCCGGAGTGTTCCGCCGAGCAGATCGCCGAGGCCTGGGAGGACCTGCTGGCAGTGGACGAGGCGGCTGTGCAGGTGCTGGATGGCCAGGTGCAGGAGCTCGTGCGGGCCATCTGCAACCAGGCGACCCCGCAGGAAGCGAACCCGCTGGTGCAGCGCATCGTGGCCACGGCTCGTGAGCATGGCGCCGACGAGGCGCGCGTCAAGGCGGTCGTGCAGCACCTGGGGCAGGCCCATCTGCAACGGATCCGGGCCTCCGCCGACGAGCCGCGCTTCGATCCGCAGGCGCGCATCGAAGCGCGGCGGGCCGTGCGCCTCGAGGATGACGACCCCGACTTGTTGACCGATCTTGACGATCCCTGGGTCTTCGATGCCAGCCGCATTCGTACCGGCGAGTGGTTCGAGGTGGTCGACAAGGCAACCGGGCAGTTGCACCGCGTGGGCCTGGTCTGGCGTGGCGAGGCCACCCGTGGCTATCTGTTCCTCTCGCTGGATCTTGGCGCCAGCCGGCGCCACTCCCTGCAGGGTGTGGCCCAGGAGCTGCGCGAGGGCCGCATGCGCCCGCTCCCCGACGACAACCCGCTGGATGCCCTGCTCGCCTGACCTGCGCCTTTGCGCCAAAGGTCCAAGGCCTCTCTGGCATCTCGAAGCGCACGCAGGCACGAAGAAGGGCAAGGTCCAAAGCCGTCCTGACGAGCCATGACGTGTAGGCAGCCGCCGGGTCGTAGGGTCGTAGGATGGGATGAGCACCGCGAATCCCATCAAGGAACTGGAAGGCCTGCACCCGATCGGCGATGCCGGAAGCATCGACGCGGCCATCATCGTTATGCCTTTCAGCCTCCGTGCATGCTTGCGCTAACCAGGTTTTGCATTTCTCTGTGTCCTCCTGCGTGCGCTCTGAGGTGAGAAACGCTTCAGGCGGCGTCCCGGGGTTCGGGAGCGGGTGAATCCTGGGGCAGGCGCACGCGGAGGTGGGTGGCACCGATGACGGCGGCCGGGACCAGCAGCAGGTTCACCACCGGCACCATCGCCAGCAGCGTGGTGCCGGCCCCGAAGCCGAGTGTCGCCAGGCGGTGGGCGCGCAGCGTCCGGCGCACCTCGGCGAAGTCGAGGCCGTCGTTGGCCAGTGGCGCCTCCAGGAATTCCACGGCCAGTACCCAGCTCCCGAACGTGAACCAGGCGATCGGCGCCAGCAGGTTTAGCCCGGGAATGATCGTGATCAGGAGTACGGGGATAAAAAGCAGGCCGTAGTAGCCGGTCTTGCGCAGCGCGGTTACGGTCGCGTGGCCCATCTCGCCAAGGAACGAGCGCGCCGGCTGGCGCGGTTCGTGGCCCAGTCCGAGCGCGGTGCGGTAGGCCAGCGGCCCGGAGAACGGGCTGGCGATGATCGCCGCCAGCGCGACGGCGGAGACCCCAAAGGCCACCAGCAACGCCAGTGCGAACAGGGGCCACAGTAGCCAGGCGAGCCAGTCCCAGCCGCCGGGCAGCCAGGCCGCCAGAAGGGCCTCGAAGCCGAGCCCGGCGGCTGTCGCAAGCCCGATCACGACCAGGATGTTGATGATCAACGGGCCGATCACCAGACCGCGCAGGCCCGGGTCGAATACGCGCGCGAGCCCGCGAAACGGCGCGAGGAAGGCGAGCAGCGGCGTCAGGCGGAGGGTGCCGGCTGGCACGGATGTGCCCTTCTTAGCGGCGCACCCCAAAGATCGCGAGTACGAGGCCCACGACGGACATGATCCCGCCAGCGATCAGGTACATGCGCGTGTCTTCCGTATAGCGCCCCATGAACTCCTGGTGCAGTTCCTCGCCCAGGCTTTCCGTGGCGTTGTAGCCCATCACCAGCAGGATGATGCCGCCCACCAGCAGTGCAATGCCGAGAATTCGCGTCCAGTGCATGTCGTATCCCCTTGTTGTTGGGTGCCTCCCCCGAATGTAGCACCGATCCGCACCCTCGGCGTCATGGCAGAGCACATCGTGGGACGGGTTTTGTGGGAACGGCCTGCCCGTGCCTTGTTCTGGCAAACAGCGCCGTAGATACCGTCTTGCTCTATGAGGTGCAAGGCATGTCATTACGGGGTTGATAGGGGGTTTGCGACTTGAGCACGCCGAAGGCGATGTGCAGGAGCTTGCGCATGGCCGCCCCGATCGCCGCCATCTTGGCCTTGCCCCGCCTCAGGAGGCGGTGATATTGGTGCCGCACGTCCGGGTTGTAGCGGGTGGCCACCACAGCCGCCATGTAGAGCGTCTTGCGCAGCCGGCCCGAGCCGGCCTTCGCCAGCCGCGGGGGCCGCTGGATCGAGGTCCCGGACTCCTGATGGACCGGTACCAGCCCATGGAACGCCGCCGCCTGCCGGGCACTCGTGAACGTGCGGCTGCGCAGCGTCGCCGTCATGGAGGCGGACAACACCCGGCCGACCCCGGGGATGCTCTCCAGCAAGGCCCGATCCCGCTTCAGGTGGTCGTGAGCGTCGAAGTGATCATCGATCTGCTGCTGGAGCCGACGGTGTTCCTCACGCAGGGCCTGCAGGACGTTGTCGATCGACGCCTGGGCCAGGGTGTCCTCGCTGAAACGCGCCTTCTCCAGGCGGTTCTCTTCGCGCCGCATGTCCTGTTCCAGAGCCTCCAGGCGGCTGAGCAGGCGCTTGAGTTCCCGTACCTCCGGCGGTTCGGGCTGCCAGCGCCGTGGTGCGCGTTCGATGCCGTAGCGGGCCAGCATCATGCTGTCCTTGCGGTCGGTCTTGTTGCGCACCCCCATGCCCTTGGCATGCGAACGCACCTGGGCCGGGTTCAGCACGTGGACCTGCACCCCCTGATCATGAAGCCAGTACGCCAGCGGCTCGTGGTAGATGCCGGTGGCCTCCAGATACACATGGAGCCCCTCGGGGGTCTCGCCGGTGTTGCGCTCGAGCCAGTGCAGCAGCTCCGGGTAATGGTCCTGGCGGTTCGGGAACACTTTGGGCTTCACCTTGCCCGCCTCCAGATCCCGGACCCACATGCAGTCGAGCTTGTTCTTGCTGACATCAATGCCAATATGAGCCATCTCGTCCTCTCACCTTGTCCGTACAGCCTCACCCGTCCCTCACGGGGGGCATTGGATACCGTTCAAACTTCGAGATGAAAAAGGACTCGGGGGCCCATCTACGAAACAGGTTCGTGACCTCAGGATGCGATCGGGTTACCCCGAGCCCGGTACGGTTCATGGTAGCGATCCGTGAACCGCAAGACACAAGGATGCGACGAGCGCAGCGAATCGCATCAATCACCGGGGGGCTGAGCAATGATGCGATTCGCTGCGCTCATCGCATCCTACGTTTGTTGTCCGAGTCCGGCTTTGTCGGGGGCTTCGCGGCCAAGGCCGTTCCCACAAGATCCCCTCATGGAATGGGTGGCCCCACCCGGCATCGCGGTCGGCTTGCAGGCGAAGCCCCGGCCAAAGCGGGCGATTGCCGAGCCTCTCGGCCTGGCCGGTCAGCCCGTGAAACCCGGCTCCAGCCCCACGCCGATGCGCGCGAGCCGGGCGGCGCCGCTGGCGGCATCGTCGTCCTCGGCCGTGGTCACCGGCAATCCCAGGATCCGGCTGCGGAGGCGTGTCCACACGGGGTTCTGGGCGCCGCCACCCAGGGACACGACACGCTCCACGTGCGGGGCGCCCAGCTCGGTCAGGCGTTGGTAGCCGTCACGTTCCACGCGGGCAATCCCCTCGAACAGCCCCTGCAGGAAACGCGCGTCGTCCTCGGGGCGGGGCGTGAGGCGGGGTTGCAGCTCGGGGTCGTTGACCGGGAAGCGTTCGCCGCAGCGGGGCAGGGGGAGATAGTCGAGCCCGCTGTCGGTCTCGGGGTCGATCGCGGCGCTCAGCCGCTCCAGGGCCGCATCATCGAAGTGCTGGCGCAGTACTGCGCCGCCGCTGTTGGAGGCCCCGCCCACCAGCCAGCGCCCCAGCAGCCGGTGGCTGTAGATCCCGAGTTCCGGGGCGTAGATCGGTTCCGGGGCCAGCTGCTTGATCACCAGCGTGGAGCCCAGGCTGGTCACGCCCGTGGTGTCGTCGCCCACACCGGAGGCAAGGAACCCGGCGATGCTGTCGGTGGTGCCGGCGACCATCCGGCAGGCCGGGTTCAGGTGCAGCGATTCCGCCATTTCCGGGTCCAGCGGGCCCAGCACCGTCCCGGCCGGGACCACCTCCGGCAGTAGCGAGGCGTCACTGCCCAGGGTCTCCTGCAGCCAGTTCGGCCAGCCGCCCCACAGCGAGTCGTAGCCGAGCTTCAGGGCGTTGTTCTCGTCCATGCGGTCGAAGCGCCCGCGCAGGCGTCCGGTAACCCAGTCGGCCTGGTGCAGGACGCGGCGCACGCCGGAGAGCCCCTCGTGGCGCCGCAGCCACAACAGCTTGGCCGCCGATGAGCTGGGGCTGTGCACGGCGGAGTCCGCGGGCGCGACCCCGGCCAGTACCGACAGCATGTCGGTGGCCCGGGCATCGTTGTACATCAGGGCCGGATGGGTCGGGCGTCCGTCGGCATCCAGACGCAGCAGGGTGGCGGAGGTGCCGTCCACCGCGATGGCGGCGGGCTCGCCGTGCAGATGCGCGGCCGCTTCACGCAGCAGCTCGCGCACAATGGCCCACCACAGGGCCGGGTTCTGTTCCGCCCGCTGCTCGTCGCCCCCGACCGACGCCGGCAGTGCCCGGTGCGCGCCGTGGATGCGCGCCCCCTCCGGGTCCAGCAGCGCCAGCCGGATCCCGGAGGTGCCGAGATCAATGCCGATGGCGTGCATGGCAGGCTCGGTCAGCCGTTCATGTCCAGCGGGCTGCGCGTCGGCGCCGGCAGGTGCACCGGCTCCGGGGGCGTCCAGCCGGGCTTGCGGTGTTCCGCAACCACGGTGGTATAGACGCCGCCACGTACGTTGAAGTACGAGGTTAGTCGCATGTAGCGCGGGTCGGTCGCCGCCACCAGATCCGCCAGGATGCGGTTGGTGACCGCCTCGTGGAATGCGCCCTCATCGCGGTAGGACCACATGTAGTTCTTCAGCGACTTGAGCTCCACGCATTGGCCGTCGGCCACATACTGGATATGAATCTCGGCGAAGTCCGGCTGCCCGGTGGCGGGGCACAGGCAGGTGAATTCCGGGATGCGGATATAGATCGCGAAATCGTTCTCCGGCGCCGGGTTGTCGAAGGTTTCCAGGGTCTTGCTCGGCTGGCTGGGCATGGGTTTGTCGCGTCCTTGGTCGTTCCTGTGGGAGCGGGCCTGCCCGCGAAGCCCCCGCCAAAGCGGGAGGCAAGGAAGGCTTGGCGTGCAGGCGCGCCGCAGGGTTTTGTATGGTTTCGTGAAGCGGTTCGTTTGTCGAACGGGTAGTGGGTCACGGTAAAGGGCTAAGCGTGTACCATTCTAACCCCGACTTTCCTGACCGCGGATAGCGCCGAACGTGCGACTCGCCCGAATCAAGCTGGCCGGCTTCAAGTCGTTCGTGGACCCGACCACACTCGTCCTCCCCGGCAACCGGGTGGGCGTGGTCGGGCCGAACGGCTGTGGCAAGTCCAATACCATTGATGCCGTGCGCTGGGTCATGGGCGAGTCCTCGGCCAAGCACCTGCGCGGGGACTCCAGCGAGGACGTCATCTTCAACGGCTCCTCCAGCCGCAAGCCGGTGGGGCAGGCCTCCATCGAACTGGTGTTCGACAACTCCGACGGTCGCCTGGGCGGCGAGTACAGCGGCTACGGCGAGATCGCCGTCAAGCGTGCGCTGACGCGTGACGGCCAGTCCAAGTACTTCCTCAACGGTCAGCGCGCACGCAAGCGCGACGTGGTCGACCTGTTCCTCGGCACCGGTCTGGGTCCGCGCAGCTACGCCATCATCGAGCAGGGCATGATCGCGCGCCTGATCGAGGCGCGCCCCGAAGAGCTGCGTGTCTACCTGGAAGAGGCCGCCGGCATCTCCAAGTACAAGGAGCGCCGCCGCGAGACCGAGAACCGCGTGCGTCATACCCGCGAGAACCTGGAACGCCTGGACGACGTGCGCGACGAGGTGTCCAAGCAGGCCGAGCGCCTGAACCGCCAGGCCGCCACCGCCGAGCGCTACCAGGCGCTGGCCGCCGAGCGCCGCCGCAAGCGCGCCGAGGCCATCCTGCTGCGCCTGCAGGCCCAGGAGCAGGAGACGGAGGCCAGCCGCGGCCGCCTGAACGACGCCGAGACCGCGTTGGCTGCGAGCCAGGCCGAGGCCCAAAAGGCGCAGACCGGCACCGAGCAGGCACGCCAGGAGCGGGTCGAGCTGGAAGCCGCCACCACCCAGGCACAAAGCGCCTATTACGATCGCGCCGCCGAGGTCTCGCGCCTGGAGCAGTCCATCCGCCATGCGGAGGACGAACTGGCGCGCGAACAGGCCGAACTGCGCCAGCTGGAAAGCCGCATCGAGGCCGCCGCCAGCGAGCACCAGGCGGTGGAGGCGCGCATCGCCCAGGCGGAACAGGAGAGCACGCAGCGTAAGGAGGCCGCCACGACCGCCGAGGGCGAGCGCGAACGCCTGGAGGCCGCCGCCGAAGGCGCCGAAACCGAATACCAGACCGCACGCGAGGCACTCACCGAATGGGAGCGCTCGCTCGCCGAGCCGCGCCAGAATGCCCAGCTCGCGCGCTCGCGCATGGACAATGCCGAGCAGCTGCTCAAGCGCGTCGCCCAGCGCCGGGAACGCGTGGAGGCCGAACGAGCGGCGCTGCCGCAGACCCATCCGGGCACCGAGGCCGACCGCCTGGACGCGGAGCTCACCGGGCTGCGCGAGCGCTTGCAGGGGCTGCAGGGCGAACGCGACCAGCAGCAGGCCGCGCTGGCCGATCTCGAACAGGCCCAGCGCGAGGAGCAGGACACCCTGCATGCCACCGAACGCGAGGCCCGCGAGGTCGCCGGGCGCCTGGCGGGGCTGGAGCACTTCGCCGGCGAGGACGACCCGCAGGAGACCCGCGCCCGCCGCGAGGCCTGGGCGCGCGAGCACGGGCTGGACCTGTCGCGCCCGCTGGTGCAGCAGCTGGAGGTCGCCGAGGGCTGGGATACCGCGGTGGAGATGGTGCTGGGCACCTGGCTGGAGGCCGCCGTCACCGATCAACCAGAGACCGCGCAGGATCTCCCCGAAGCGATGCTGCGCCTGGTTGGCAGGGAGCTGTCGCATACGCCGCAGGCGCCGGCGGGGAGCCTGGCTGGACAGGTGCAGGGCTCCCCGGTCGTCACGGGCTGGCTCGCCTCGGTGCATTGCGCCGACGACGCGGACGCTGCCCGGGCGCAGGTGGCCTCGCTGGGACCGGGCGAGAGCGTGATCACGCCGAACGGCACCTGGCTGGGCCCGGGCTGGGTCGCTCATCGCACGCTGGAGGGTGGGGCCAGCGGTGCGGTGGCCCGGGTCCGCCTGGCGCGCGAGCTGCAGGAACGCCAGGAGGAACTGAACACGCAGGTGAGCCGGCTGCAGGCTGCGCTGGAAGAACGCAACGAGACCATCGCGGCCACCCGCGCCCGGCGCGAGGCGCTGGACGGGCAGATCCGCGAACAAAAGGCGCAGATCGAGGACCGTGAGCGCCGCGTGCAACGCCTGCGTGACCAGGCGCGGCAGCTGGAGCAGCAGCAGGAACGCATCGACCGCGAGGCGGGCGAGCTGGACGACGAGGCCGCGCGCGCCCGCGAGCAGTTCGCTGGCGCGGAGGCCGAACGCAACCAGGCCCTGACCCGCATCGAGACCCTGGAGGCCGACCGCGCCGCTCTGGAGGCGCGGGTCGAGGCCGCGCGCACGGCCCAGACGGGCGCCCGCGACGCGGTGCGCGCGGCGCGCGACACGGCCAACCAGGCGCGCATGGCCGAGCAGGAGGCGCGCCATCGCCTGGAACGCGAACAGAACGAACGCGGGCGCCTGGAGCGCCAGCGCGAGGACGACGCCCAGCGCCGCGAGCGCCTGGCGCAGGGGCTCAGCGACCGCCAGGGCCCGCTGGAGCAGTGGCGCGCAGACCTGCAGACCGCGGCGGAACAGCGCCAGGCCGCCGAGGCCCGCCTGACCCAGGCGCGGGCGGACCTGGAGGCCTGCGACGCGCGGCTGCGCGAGCTGGCGAGCACCAGCACCGAGCTGGGCAACCGGGTCGAGGCACAGCGTTCCACCTGCGAGGAGCTGCGTCTGGACCTGCGCGAACGCTCGGTGCAGATCGAACAGCTCAAGACCCAGTTCCAGGAATCCGGCTTCGCCGCCGAGGCCCTGGCGCCCGAACTACCGGAGGACGCGACCGTCCCCGCCTGGGAACAGGCGATCGGCGAACTGGATCGCAAGATCGAGAAGCTCGGACCGATCAACCTGGCGGCGATCGACGAGGCGCGCAGCCTGGAGGAACGTTCGCGCTACCTGGAGGAGCAGCACGCGGACCTGATCGAGGCGCTGGAGACCCTGGAGGCGGCGATGCACCGCATCGATCGCGAGACCCGGGCCCTGTTCAAGCAGACCTTCGACCAGGTGAATGCCGGGCTCGGGCACAAGTTCCAGCGCCTGTTCGGCGGCGGCGAGGCGCGGCTGGAGATGACCGGTGACGACCTGCTGGATACCGGGGTCACCATCATGGCGCGCCCGCCGGGCAAGCGCCTGTCGACCATCCACCTGATGTCCGGCGGCGAGAAGGCGCTCACCGCCTCGGCCCTGGTGTTCGCGATCTTCGAACTGAATCCGGCGCCCTTCTGCATGCTGGACGAGGTGGATGCCCCGCTGGACGAGGCCAACGTCGGACGCTTCTGTGATCTGCTGCGCGAGATGTCGGAGCAGATCCAGTTCATCTTCATTACTCACAACAAGGCAACGATGGCCATGGCGGAACAGCTGATCGGCGTTACCATGCACGAGCCGGGCGTGTCGCGCCTGGTTAGCGTGGATATCGACGAGGCTGTGGAACTGGCCGAGGCCTGACCGTCGGTACCGGGATCAACGAGGTTTTTTGTGGATTGGATGCGTATCAGCCTGGTCATTTTGGGGATTGTCCTGATCGCGGGGATCTGGGCCGCCCATCGTCTGCGCGCGCGGGCGCAGCAGCGCGATATGGAGGACGATGCGGCGGACTGGGGCGACGAGGCCGTACATATCCGTGCCAGTGACGAGCCGGGCGACAAGCGCTGGTACGAGCCGGCCGAGCCCGGGGACTCCGCTGAACCGGAGGCCGGCTGGGGCGATCCGCTGGATACCGGCCGCAGCGTTCGCACCGGCGGCGCGCGCGAACCCGCGTTCGACGAGCCGCGCATCCCCGGCGCGGCGCACGAGGAGCGCCACGAGCCGCACCTCGGCGTGACCGCCAACGACGACGAGCCGGATCTGGAACCCGACTACGGCCGGCGGGGTGAACGTGCCCAGGATATCTACGGCGTGCTGGACAGCGACGACGAGCCCACGCCGCCTCCGCCGCACGGGGCGTTCGAACCGTCGCCCGAGGATCGCTCGGCCCGGGCCCGGCGCAAGGGTTCGGCCAGCGCCCCGGTCGAGCGGGCCCGCGAGGCGTTCGGGGGGCTGGGTGCACGTCTGCGCTCCGGCATGGATCGCCTGCGTCCGGGCAGGCTCAAGCCAACGCGCGCCCATGACACCCTGGGCGAGCATCTGGATCCGGACCACGAGATGAACCCGGACCTGATCGAACAGCCAGCGCCGGATATGGAGACGCTGGGCGAATACGTGTCCGAGCCGCGCGTGGTGGGGCGCAATCCGAGGGCCGAACGCCGCCCGTCGGAGGAGAAGATCCTGCTGCTGCATGTGGTTGCGCCGCGCAACAAGCCGTTCACCGGCGTCGCCCTGGGTGCGGCGATGCAGCGCGCCGGAATGACCCCCGGCGAGATGGATATCTACCATTTCTTTGAACCGGAGACGGATGCCGGCGTGCCGCTCTTCTCCGCCGCCAACATGGTCCCGCCCGGCACCCTGCGCGAGGAAGACCTGGCGGACATGATGACGCCCGGCGTCACGCTGTTCACCCAGGTGCATCGCAGCGCCGAGCCACAGCGCGCCTTCGAGGCGTTGCTGGAGCACGCCCACGTGCTGGCGCGCGATCTCGGTGGCAGCATCCTGGATGCCCAGCAGTCCACCGCGACCAACCAGACGCTGGCCTACATGCGCGAGGACCTGAGCGACTGGCTGCGCCGCCACCGCCCGGATGTGCTGCGCCGGCGGAGTACGCGGTGAGCCGGTCGGGTTCGCCTGCCTCGCAGGCTGGCTCGACGGATTCTCCGAAGACGCGCATCGACGCGCTGCGGCGCCAGATCGAGCATCACAACTACCGCTACTACGTGCTCGACGACCCCGAGGTCTCGGACGCCGAGTTCGATGCCCTGATGCGCGAGCTGGAGCAACTGGAGGCGGACCACCCGGAGCTTGTTACCCCCGATTCGCCCACCCAGCGCGTGGGCGCCACCCCGGCCGAGGGCTTTGCCACCGTCCGGCATCGCCTGCCGATGCTGTCGCTCGCCAATGGCTTCGAGGCGGACGCGATCCGCGACTTCGACCGCCGCGTGCGCGAGCGTCTGGCGAAACAGACTGGCGACCCGGCGCGCGGCGAGGGTGCCGTCACCTACATGGCCGAGCCCAAGCTGGACGGCCTCGCCATCAGCCTGATCTACGAGAACGGGCGACTGGTGCAGGCCGCCACCCGTGGCGATGGCGAGACCGGCGAGGACGTGACCGCCAACGTGCGCACCGTGCGGCCGATCCCGCTGCACCTTGGTGACCGCTTCACTGACGATGCCCCGCGGGTACTGGAGGTGCGCGGCGAGGTCTTCATGCGCCGCGCCGACTTCGAGCGGCTGAACGCCGGGCTTGAGGCGGACGGCCAGCGCGGGTTCATGAACCCGCGCAATGCCGCCGCCGGCAGCTTGCGCCAGCTGGACTCGAAGGTGACCGCGCGCCGCCCGCTCAGCTTCTTTGCCTACTCGGTGGGCTTTGTCGAGGGCGGGACCCTGCCGGACACCCAGTCCGGCACGCTGGACTGGCTGCAAAGCCTTGGCTTCCCGGCCTGCCCGGAGCGCGAGGTGCTGGAGGGCGTGGACGCCTGCCTCGAGTACTACGAGCGCCTCGCCACGCGGCGGGCGGGGCTGGATTACGAGATCGACGGCATCGTGTACAAGGTGGATGCCCTGGCCGACCAGCAGGCGCTCGGCTTCGTCTCGCGTGCGCCGCGCTGGGCGATCGCCCACAAGTTCCCGGCCGAGGAGCGCACCACCACCCTGCGCAATGTCGAATTCCGTGTCGGCCGCACAGGCGCGCTGACACCGGTGGCGCGCCTGGAGCCGGTGCTGGTGGGCGGGGTGATGGTCAGCAACGCGACGCTGCACAACATGGACGAGATCGCGCGCAAGGATGTGCGCATCGGCGACCGCGTGATCGTGCGCCGCGCTGGCGATGTGATCCCCGAGGTGGTGGGCCGCGCTGGTGGCGAACGCCCCGCCGATACCCGCGCCATCGAGATGCCCGCAACCTGCCCGGAGTGCGACTCGCACATCGAGCGTCCGGAGGGCGAGGCGGTGGCCCGCTGTACCGGCGGGCTGGTCTGCCCCGCGCAGCGGCGCGAGGCGCTCAAGCACTTCGTCTCGCGCCGCGCGCTGGACATCGAGGGCTTCGGCGAGAAGATCATCGAACAGCTGGCCGACGGCGGCGTTGTGCAAAGCCCGGCGGACCTCTTCGCGCTGGACGCCGAACGCCTGGAGGCGCTGGAGCGGGTCGGCCCGAAGCTCGCCGCGAACCTGGTCCACGCCCTGGAGCAGGCGCGCGAGACCACGCTGGCCCGCTTCATCTTCGCGCTGGGTATCCGCGAGGTGGGGGAGGTCACCGCCCGCAACCTGGCCGAGTACTACGGGAACCTGGACACGCTGATGCAGGCCGACGCCGAGGCGCTGCAGGAGGTTCCCGATGTCGGACCCATCGTGGCCGAGCACATCGCCAACTTCTTCGCCGAGCCCCACAACCTCGAGGTCATCCGTGCCCTGCGCGAGGCCGGCGTGCACTGGCCCGATCCGCCCCGGCGCCCAGCGGCGGAGAAGGACGATGCCGCGCCGCTGGCAGGGAAGACCTATGTCCTCACCGGCAGCTTCGACACCATGACCCGCGACGAGGCCAAGGCCGCCCTCGAGGCCCGCGGCGCCAAGATCACCAGCTCCGTCTCCAAAAAGACCACCGCCGTCATCGCCGGCGCCGACCCCGGCTCCAAGGTCACCAAAGCCGAATCCCTCGACATCCCCATCCTCGGCCCCGACGACCTCGCCCAACTCCTCGCCTGAGGCAATTTGGGCTGTCGCAATTTCACTGTGGGAGCGGGCCTCGCCCGCGAAGCGCCTGCCGGTGTTGGGCTTGGGCGGGAGGCATTCGCGGGCAAGGCCCGCTCCCACAAAGCTCGTTCCTGCAAGTAAGTGCTTCAACAAGTCAAGGAGGTTGGAATGCCACGGAAGGCACGAACGCACCGTCTGCGCCTCGGCCGTTTCAGCGAGCCGGGGCGGGTCTATCTGATCACCGCGGTCTGTGCTGATCGGCAAGCATGGTTTTCGCAATTCGACCAGGGTCGCTGCGTCGTTCATGCGTTGCGCGATCTGGAAGGCGCGGCGTCGACGCTCTGTTTCGTGGTCATGCCTGACCATGTGCACTGGCTGATGCAGTTGGAAGGGGGTGACCTCTCCAGTACCGTGCAAAAGCTCAAGAGTCTCACTACCCGCCGGATTGGGCTGCTGCGGAGGTGCACGTGTCGAGTGTGGCAGAGCGGCTTCCACGATCGCGCATTGCGCCGGGAAGAGGATCTCCAGGCGGTCGCCCGCTATGTGGTGGCGAACCCGCTGCGGGCAGGGCTGGTCGGCAATCTCGGTGATTACCCCCTGTGGGATGCGGCCTGGCTGGAGTAAGCGGCTGAACGGACTTTGGCGGGGGCTTCGCGGCCAGGGCCGCTCCCACAGTGAATGAGGCAGGGAGCGGGGATGGAGTCTGCTAGCGGTAGCGGCCCTGTGGGAGCGGGCTTGCCCGCGAAGCCCCTGCCAGCGTCGGTTGGTGGCAACACTCTCGGCCGTGAGTGCATTTTTATAACGGCTTGCTTATGCTCCGCACGCCGCGATGGAGAGCGGGTGCGTACACTTTCTGTAGTGTAATTCGGGCTGTTTTTGTGGACGGGAGAGTCGGGCGAGACATGCCGGAACGGTGTTGCAGATCATGCTGAGGAAGGGCCTGGAAAGCTTGTTCAAGCTACCGCGCTCGAAGAAGCGCTGGCTCATGGTGATGGCGGATACCGTCATGCTGCCGCTGGCGTTGTGGTCCGGCTTTGCGATCCGCCTGGCCGAGCCGTTCCCGCCGATCATGCTGGAGACCTGGTGGCTGTTCCCGCTGGTGGTCCTGGTCGGTATTCCGCTGTTTGTGAGGCTGGGGCTTTATCGGGCCGTGGTGCGGTTCATGGGATCGCGCACCATCTGGGCCGTGGGGTCCGGGGTGGTGGTTCTGGCGTTGGTGCTATGGACGGCCGCGATGCTGGGACGGGTCGAGGGCTTCCCGCGTTCGGTGCCGATTAACTTCGCGATCGTGGCCTTCATCTATGTCGGCGGCAGCCGCTTCCTGGTGCGCACGTGGTATCGCTCGATCATCGAGGCGGGCGCGGGTGCCGAGCCGGTGGTCGTCTTCGGGGCGGGCGAGGCCGGCGTGCAGCTCCTGTCCGGGCTCAAGGCCGGGGGCCGGTTTCGGGTGGTCGCGTTCGTGGACGAGGACCGCAGCCTGCAGGGGAGTTCGATCGACGGGATTCCCGTCCATAGTCCGGATCGTCTGGAGCGCTTTGTGTCGCGTTTTCGGGTCAAGCGGATGCTCCTGGCCATCCCGTCCGCGACGCGCCAGGAACGCCGGCGCATCCTGGAACAGCTGGAACCGCTTCCGGTGTACGTGCAGACGGTCCCGTCGATGGAGTCGGTGGTTTCCGGGCATGCGAGCCTGGAACAGCTGGAAGATGTGGACATCGCCGATCTGCTCGGGCGCGACCCGGTACCCCCGGACCCCGAGCTGCTGACCTGCAGTGTGCACGGGCGGGTGGTGATGGTGACCGGCGCGGGCGGTTCCATTGGCTCCGAGCTGTGTCGGCGCATCATTCGTCTGGAGCCGGCGGCGCTGATCCTGTTCGAGCGCAACGAGTTCGCGCTCTACCGCATCGAGCGCGAGCTGCAGGAGTACTCGGCGCAACTGGAGCAGTGCCCGGCCATCCACGCGGTGCTGGGCTCGGTGGCCAATGCGCGGCGTGTGGCCTCCGTGCTGGCGGACTACGGCGTACAAACGCTGTACCACGCCGCGGCCTACAAGCATGTGCCGATCGTCGAGGCCAACCTGATCGAGGGCGTGCGCAACAATGTGTTCGGTACCGCGGTGCTCGCGGAGGCAGCGCTCAATGCCGGCGTGGACCGCTTTATCCTGATATCCACCGACAAGGCCGTGCGCCCCACCAACGTCATGGGCGCCACCAAGCGGCTGGCCGAGATGGTCCTGCAGGACCGCGCCCGCGAGAAGCGCGGGACCATCTTCAGCATGGTGCGCTTCGGCAACGTGCTGGGTTCGTCCGGCTCCGTGGTGCCGCTGTTCCACCAGCAGATCCGCGATGGCGGCCCGGTGACGGTGACCCATCCGGAGATCACGCGCTACTTCATGTCCATCCCCGAGGCGGCCGAACTGGTGATCCAGGCCGGCGCCATGGCCGAGGGCGGCGAAGTCTACGTGCTCGACATGGGCGAGCCGGTGCGCATCGTGGATCTGGCGCGGCGCATGATCTACCTGCATGGGCGTCAGGTGAAGGAAGACGGCGTGCCCGAAGACGGTGTGGAGATCGTGTTCACCGGCCTGCGTCCGGGCGAGAAGCTCTACGAGGAGCTGCTGATCGGCGACAACGTGCTGGCCACAGGCCATCCGCGGATCATGCGCGCACGCGAGGACTGCGTATCGGCGAAGGACCTGCACGCTGCCCTCAATCAGCTGGACCAGGCCGACCGCGACATGGACCCCGAGCGGGCCTGCCGCACCATCCGCGCTGTAGTACACGAGTACGCTCCGGCCAATCACCCACCGCAGGAACGCGTGGCTGGGTAAGGCGGGCGTTAACCTTGTCTGCCCCCGCTCGCACCATTGTTCATGGCGCCCCAGTATCCTCGGGCGCTGGGCAAACGTGCCAACGCCCCTGTAGGAGCCGCCTTGGCGGCGAAGCCCCTGCCAAAGTCCGGCGCGGGCAGGGGCTTCGCCTGCGAGCAGGCTCCTACGGGGCTCGGACGCACGGCCGACGAACTTGGCTACACCAATTGCAACAGGAAGGAAACCAGGAATGAAAATCGCAGTCGCCGGAACCGGCTACGTCGGGCTATCCAATGCCGTCTTGCTCGCGCAGCACCATGAAGTCGTCGCGCTCGACGTGGTGCCGGAGAAGGTCGAGCAGATCAACCGCAAGCACTCCCCGATCATCGATGTCGAGATCCAGGACTTCCTGGAAAACCACGCGCTGAACCTCAAGGCCACGCTGGACAAGCAGGAAGCCTACGCGGATGCGGACTTCGTGATCATTGCCACGCCCACGGACTACGACCCGCAGACCAATTACTTCAATACCAACACCGTCGAATCCGTGATCCGCGACGTGCTGGCGATCAACCCGCACGCCACGATGGTCATCAAGTCCACCGTGCCGGTCGGTTACACGCGCGAGATCCGCGCGCAGATGGAGACCGACAACATCCTGTTCTCGCCCGAGTTCCTGCGCGAGGGCCGGGCCCTGTACGACAACCTGCACCCCTCCCGCATCATCGTCGGCGAACAGTCCGACCGCGCCGAGACCTTCGCCGGCTTGTTGGCCGAGGGCGCGGTGGACAAGGACATCCCGATTCTTTTCACCAACTCCACCGAGGCCGAGGCGATCAAGCTGTTCGCCAACACCTACCTGGCCATGCGGGTGGCGTACTTCAACGAGCTGGATAGCTACGCCGAGATCCACGGCCTCGACACGCGCCAGATCATCGATGGCGTCTGCCTGGATCCGCGCATCGGCAGCCACTACAACAACCCGTCGTTTGGTTACGGCGGCTACTGCCTGCCGAAGGACACCAAGCAGCTACTGGCCAACTACGACGAGATCCCCAACAACATTATCGGTGCGATCGTCGACGCCAACCGTACGCGCAAGGACTTCGTGGCCGATGCGGTCATTCGGCGCAATCCGCAGGTGGTGGGCATTTACCGTCTGGTGATGAAGAGCGGCTCCGATAACTTCCGCGCCTCCGCCATCCAGGGCGTGATGAAGCGCATCAAGGCGAAGGGCATCGAGGTCGTCGTCTACGAGCCGGAACTGCCCGAAGACGACTTCTACCGCTCCCGCGTCATCCGCGACCTGGAAGAGTTCAAGCGCATCGCCGACGTCATCGTCGCCAACCGCATCACCGACGACATCCGCGACCATGCGGACAAGATCTATACCCGCGATCTTTTCGGCAGTGACTGACCCGTGTGCTCAATCCAGTCCGAGCGATAGGGGTGGGCGAGGTTCCGCGCGAACCTATTGGAGAGAGTGTGCTGGGGACCGGCCATCATGCGCGAGAGGGAAAATGGCACCGTGTTTGATAGCGGCTGTTGACCTCCAACATTCTTCCTTGACCAGTGTCGGCCCTGCTCGCTGCGATGCGTGCATCAAAGGGAGCTGGCAACTTCGGTTGCGCCTTGGGTTGACGCTCAAGCAGTGTCCCTTTTAGGGTTGCCCCGACCGTGTATTTAACCTTGGAAAACACGCGGTCGGGGCTAAGGGAAAAGGGAGGAAGTATGCAGAAGGATCGTTTCAAGTCGTCAGCCATTCGCGCGGCGCTGGGGTTTGGCGCCGCCGGACTTGCCATGCCGTTCGGGTCTGCTGCAGTCGCAGCTCCGGTGGGAAACCTGGCGGCATCACCAGACAATCGCTTCTCGGTCGACATCGGCCTGGAACATTCGCGACGCGACATGCACCAGCGGGGAACCGCCAACTACTGGACGTTTACTTCAGGGGGTGAAGCGCTTACCGAAGGTTTCCGGGGACTGGACGCTCGCGAAGACCAGACGGATCTCTACGCACAGATTAATTTTTCGGTTACCCCGCGTATCGAGTTGTACGGACGGGCGGGAGCCACCCGCACCCGCCTGACGGATTTCGATTCCTTCAATTATGCGCTGACGGAAGAAGACGGCACTGCCCGCATGACCACGGAGATCGGGCCGTTTGACGCTGATGTCGGCGAATTCAGTTCCGGGTCGACCAGCACGGGCTGGCTAGCGGCATTGGGAGCCAAGTTCGATCTGCACGAGTGGGAGGATCATGGCGCTGGCCTGACTCTCGATGTGATGTATCAGATTCGAGATGCAGGAGGGGGATGGGACTTGATGACTCCCTTCTTTGCTGGGGGCGGTGATCCGGTTTACCCCCCCGGGGAAGATCGCGTCCATGTGGATGGCTACAAGAGTTCCGAATGGCATGCAGCCCTGATTCTGGAACGTCGTGTCGGGTCTTTCCGGCCTTACGGTGGGATCAAGTATTCCCGGATCAAGAGCGACTATGATCTGGAGCGTTCCAGTGATCTTGACTTCCTGGATGGTGAAAGTGGCACCCTGCGGATGCGGAACGACCGCGAGGTTGGCTTCCTGGGGGGCATGGAATACCTGATGACATCCAATATGAGCCTGACGGGCGAGATCCGTGCGGGCGACGAAACCGCGCTCAACCTGGGCCTGCGTTATCGGTTCGAGTAGTTGCGCCTGGCAGCGGTGTCGTGAGGTGACCCATACAGTAAGCGGTCTCCGAATGGGATCTCTTACGGCCCTGATCCCGGCCACCTGCCGGGATCGGTTCACGCCGGTCCGGATGCCCGGTCTCGTGGTCTGACTTCCCCAGATGTCCGACTATGAAACCCTGTTCGAGGCGCGAGGCTCGAGCTATCAAAGGGCCATGGAGCTTGCGCCCGCCGCTCGTGACGAAGAATTCCTGCAATTGCTGGATCATGCTTCGCTGGCGGCCGGGGTTGTGGTGGCCGACGTTCCTTCGGGCGGGGGCTACCTTGAGCGCTATCTGCCTGAGGGGGTCCGCCACTGGACGCATGAGCCCTGCAGTGCCTTTCTGGCCAAGGCCCACCCCTCCAAATCTTCCAGACCACTGCTGCCATTTCCATGGCCGGCACGGTCAGTCGACGTGGTGGTCAGCCTGGCCGGTGTGCATCATCTGGATGACAAGAGCGCTTTCCTTGCGGAGTGCCGTCGTGTAGCGAGGCCAGCCGGGCAGCTGGTGCTGAGTGACGTCGATGAATGTTCACCGATCACTCGATTCCTGGACGACTTTGTCGGCAAGTTCAACAGCACGGGGCACCATGGCTACTATCTTTCCGATTCGGAAGTTGCGCGGTTGCGGGACTCTGGGTGGGCAGTGCGTTCCGATTCTCCGGTACCCCTTCGCTGGCGATTCAAAGAGCGTCGCGAGATGACGGAGTTCTTCAGGCTGTTGTTCGATCTCCGTGGAATCGGCCCGGCGGAGCTGGAAGGCGAGATCCGTGACCGCCTTGGGGTGCACGAAAAGCCGGACGGCTCCCTTGATGTGCACTGGGAGTTGAGAACCGTTGTCGCGACAGCGGATAGCGAACCTGCATGATTCTGCCTGCGCCCGAATTGCGCGTCCTCGCCGTTTTTCAGCGGGACGGCACGACGATTCACGACTATCTGTTCAATTACCTGTGGAAGAACTGTTCGATACGGCTCGACTGCGAACGCATTGAAGATGTGACGCACACTCAAGTGCGACGGGCAGACGTTGTGCTTATTGCGGCTTGCAACGCCTCAATGGAACACGAACGTTTGCTTCAGATTGAGTCATGGAGTGACGGGCTCAATCGCCCGGTGCTCAATAGGCCCGGGGCGTTGCTGGCGTCCGAGCGAGTCGCCCTTTCGCATAAGCTCCAGCGCGAGGGTATCGCAACGGCACGGGTGAAATACGTGCCGAACCGTGAGTCCCTGCTGACCGAGAGCGAACTTCGGGTCCCCCTGATTTTGAGAAGCGAGCTGTCCCATCTCGGCACGACGATGAAGAAGGTCGATGGGGTCGAGGACTTGTATGCGCTCGACGACGGATATTTCCACTCCAGGACCATTGCAGCGGAGTTTTTCGACTACGTCGATGCGGATGGCTACTACCGAAAGTATCGCTGTGCCGTGGTGGGAGACTCGGTGATTCCTCGACACGTAATTTCGTCTCGTGACTGGAATATACATGCGGATTCGCGCGACAAAGACCGAATCGAGCAGCACCGCAAGGAGCATATCGAGTTCGTGAACGGCGAGCTTGCGGAGTCCGCCGAACTGCTTCGTGCCAGAGAGGCCACCGGGCTCGACTACGCCATCGTGGATTACGCCCTGATGCGTGATGGCAGGCCCTTCATTTTCGAAATGAACCCGTGCTACAGCATTATGGATGCGCAGACCTTCAAGCGTCCCTCCGCTCTTGCGCTACGGGAGGTGCACCACTATTGCAGGGCGTTCGGAGAGTACCTGTACCGCTGTGCCGGGCGTTCCGCACCCGTCCCGCAATACGCTACCGAGCCTCTAGTGCTTTGAAACCTCTATCGGAAAGGGCCGCCCCGCGATGAAACCCAGCCTCGATGATCTGTTGATCTGCGATGACGTCCGGCGTGAAGACGATGGACGCCTGTCCTTGATGGGTGTACACACGGGCGCCACTGTGGTTGTTCACCAGCTTCCCACCATTATCTCGCAACTGTCCTTCGTCTTGCGTTTCTCGGGTCTTGAGCGCGAGCTGGAGCTATCCTCGAGGATCAAGGCCCCGGACGGGCACGAGGCGCATCCAGCACCGGGCCGCAAGCTCGCCCCGCAGACGCAAGCGGGCGAAGCCCTGTATGTCCTGCAGGCAGCTCCGATCCAGATCAGCGTCGCGGGATGGCACGAACTTCACATCAAGCTTGGTGCAACCACGCTCAAGACGGGTTTCCGAGTCGTTCAGCCTGACTCGTGAAGTCCAGGCTTTCACCCGCGCATTCGCTCAGGGGGGTGACGGTGTGGTAGTTCACTCATCGGAACCTGTCGGGGCTCTGGTTTTCCGCGTAAGCGCATGCGGCTCGAAATGATTCGACCGGGCGGAACGCGCGGTGTTGGAACGTTCGCTGAACAGGTAGCGAAAGCGTCTAACACTTGCGTTTGCCCATGCTGCGCGTGCGTGGTCCAATGCGCGCTCAACGCGTGAATGCAGTCGCCGTTAAGTGGCTTTGGACCGGCAGGTTGATCAACGACGATCCCAAGTACCAGGTACTTCGCCTGCTGGAGGCGGATCCGGAGATGAGCCAGCACCAGATCGCGCGGGCGCTAGGGCTGTCCGTTGGCAAGACCCACTACGCGCTGAAGGCGCTGCTGGATCGCGGCTGGGTAAAGACTCAGAACTTTCGCCGCTTCGACAATCGCTGCGTCTACCTGTACAAGCTGAGCCCGGGCCGTCTGCAGGAGAAGGCACGCCTGGCGTATCACCTGCTCAAACGCAAACGCGCCGGGCACGAGACGCTGATGACCGAGATTGAACAAATGCGCGCGGACATCCAGCAAAATGGCCAAACCCCCTGTAGGAGCGCAGCCCCTGCGCCATGGGGCGCTGGTGATGCCCCAATCGACCAGGGGGCTGGCATCCTACACCTGCGGTGGCTCCGAGACCTGTAGGAGATTCTGTGTCTCTCCACAAGGGATCTTAGGTTGGTAATCGGTCTGATTGTTCATCAGAGCGAAGGCGACGCGGGCCAGCTTTCGAGCCAAGGCGTTCAGGGCCTGGGTCGTCGCCAGGCCACGGCCCAGGCAGCGCTGGTAGTAGTCGTTCCAGGCGGGTTTGGACTTGGCCTGCATCGCGGCCAGATAGAGCAGCCGTCGCAACTCGGGGTCGCCCTGTTTGGTGAGTTTGCGTTGCCCCCGTTTCGTGCCGGAGTCGCGGATGCGGACATCCAGCCCCAGAAAGGCGACGAACGCATCACCGCTGCGGAAGGCCCCCCGCTGGAACGCCATGGTCAGGCCTGCCGCGGTGAGCGGTCCGACGCCCTCGATCTGCTGGCAGCGTCGGGCGTGATCCGACCAGCCGGCGCGACCGACCGTCTCGCGCAGCACACGCTGGAGGACGGCATCCAGCCGACCGATCTCCTGAAGCAGCTGCTTCAGGTTGGACTGCAGTTCGGGTACGCCTCGCAGACTCTGCTCCAGCATGACCCGTGCCCGCACCAGCGTGGCACGCTGGCGCAGCAGCTTTTGCAGGGTCCGGTAGCCCTCGGGTGGCGGTGTCCAGGGGCGCAGTTCGTCCTGTTCGCGTTGCAGATAACGCACCAGAAGCCGAGCATCCCCGGCATCGGTCTTGGCCCGGCCACCGATGCTCTCGCGGTAGCGATTGAGGCGATAGCCATTGATCAGATACACCCGGTGGCCCTGATGATGAGCCTCCAGAGCCAGGGCCAGGTGATAGTCGTTGGTCGCCTCCAGGGCGAAGTCGGCCGGCCCCTCCAGGCCACGGACCCACCGGCGGATCGCCGGGAGCTCGTTGGGACACGGCTGTGCGGTTTCACCGTCGATACTGATCCACAACTCGGCCTTGCCGACATCGACCCCGATCCGATGCGTTGCCATCATCACACCTCCCGAGCTAGCTTGGAGTGGTCTGTCGGGGCCTCACCGAACGCTGGCTTGCCATCTATCGTCGGTCCCGAGCCGATCGATTCCTTATCGGCGTTTAAGGTGAGGGGTGGGACGAACTCTCCTACCGTCTGTGCCACAGGCCAGATGCGGGCCTCGTCCCTCCACCCCGACAGACCCTTTCTAGGCCTGCCACGGGTAAACATACAAGCGCAGCCCTCTGCGCGATGGGGTGCTGGATGTGCCCAATCGGCCAGGGGGCTGGCCTCCTACGGTTCTTGGGGGTATTCCTGCTGGTAGGAGCGCAGCCCTCTGCGCGATGGGGTGGTGGGTGATGCCCAATCGGCCAGGGGGCTGGCCTCCTACGGTTCTTGGGGGTATTCCTGCTGGTAGGAGCGCAGCCCTCTGCGCGATGGGGTGGTGGGTGATGCCATCGGCCGGCGTCGGTTGATTTAGGACTTTGGTGGCACCATTTGTATGAGCGACGTCATCGCAGCCTGCTGTATTGCTGGCGATATCCGTGATCGGGCCGACAAGATCGGCATTTTCAAGCTGTCAGGTGCCATGAGGGGCGTAGTATCCTTGTCTCCTTTCCGCACACAGGCGCCGAGCCCGCTCGACGATCCTGTTCCCTTTGTTCCGGCAGCGGTTGGTCAGCTTGATTCGCGACATTCTGTACAGCCTGAGATGGAATAGCCGTCTGGGAGCCAAGTTTTTCTGGGCCGTCCCAACGGCTACCAGTGGGGTGGTGCTGTTTACCCTGGTATCGCAGCTGTCCATGCTGCTCGCCTTTTTCCTTCCGCTGAAGGTCATCATCCTGCTGGGTTCGGACGGCATCCCCCGGTATTTCCCGCCGGCCTTCGAGCAGTTCGACCGCGATGCGCTGATCGTCTGGCTGAGTATTGCCACCGTCGCGTTCTACGCCCTGTACCTCGTGGCGGAACGGATCGTGGAGTTCGGCGGCGAGCGGGGTTCCCGGGCTCTGCTCGCACGCAGCCGCAAGATGGTCCTGTTCGAGAACCAGGACGAGCTCGCCGCCCGCGCCTACAAGCGCCATGCCGAGGTGATTGCGGGAGCCGTGTTCCTGCTGCTGGCCGTGGTCGTTCTGTTCTGGCTCTATCCGGGTGTGGCGTTCCTTGTCTCGGGCTACCTACTTCTGGTCACTGCGGTGCTCGTGAGCGTGCTTGCCACGAACACGGGTTTCCGGAGCCGTTTTCAGGAGAACCTGAACGGCTGGCTAAGCGTCCTTTCGGGTACGGGCTTCATGCTGGCCTTTGCCTACCTGGTGATCGATTTCCTGTATCTGGATCCACCGGGGTTGATCCCCGCGATCATCGCGTTGTTGTTATCGCGCCAGAGCTTTGGGCGGCTGTCGAGTGTGGTCTCGGGGCTGGTGGGGCAGCACAGCCAGAAGGCCAAGCTGAGCGCGTTGTTCTTCCACTCGACTGCCTTCAGCCCGGAAGAGGACGACAAAAAGGAATCGATCTGGACGCTGCTGGCGCCAAAAGCCCGACGGGAATGGGTGCCGGACCTGGTTGCGGAAATGGTTGGGGAGACTGTGCCCGCCGACATGGATATCCAGTGGTGGCAGACGGACGTTTCCAATGTGGGTGTCCTGCATTGTGTCGTTCCGGGGGGGCGGAGCCTCTTTATCAAGCTGTTCGCGCCAGCGCGCGCCTCGTACGCCCAGCACGAAGCGACCTTGCTCGCGGATTCGCCAAAAGGCCTCCCCGGGCTGGCATGGATCGGCACGACGCAGGTTCGAGGCTTTCATTGCCACGTGTTGCAGGCTCCCGAAGATCTACCAGAACGCCAGGGCGATGCCTCCCGGGGCGTAGAGGAGATTCGCAAAGCCCTGCTCCTGGTGCGTCCGCCGCAGTCCCTGCTGACCCGTTACCAGCGTTCCCGACTGATGCTCTGGCAGCGCCTGCACGAAGGCATGCTGGATCGCCTGCAGATCGCCGTAACCGATCCCGCAACACAGACGAAACTGGATGCGCTTCGCGCCCAGCTGCAAAACTGGCGCGACCAGCTTGCGGCGCTGCCTCCTGCGCTCACAACCTCTGGCATAGGGCCTGGCAACATTGTGCTAACCCGCTCGGGGCAGGCGTGCCTGATCCACTGGGGGCAATGGGTGATCGAACCCGCAGGGGCCTCCTGGCCGGGCAAGCCGAAAAGCCTGCAGGCACTCGAGGAGATGAGCGACGAGCTCGGCTGCCCGCACCGCGGTTTGACACTCGCGGCATTGAGCTTTGAGTTCGAGATGCACTTTGACCGGCAGCGCTATACCCGGGCGCTCAGACTGGTGCCGCGAATCGCCGGGCTGCTGACAGCGGAGCACGAGCCCGCGGTTCTTGAGGTTGAGCCGTCATGACCGGGACTCCTGCCGTGACTGCAACCGACGTGACATGCCAGTGCGAGGGGAAGCAGCCAACCCGCCCGGCTTACTCCGTCATTGTGCCGGTCTATGATCACTGGTCGCTTGTACCCGAGCTGCTGGATTGCCTGCGAGTGCAGACCCTGCCGCAAGACGAGTTCGAAGTGGTCCTGATCAACAATGGCTTGAAGCCTTTTGTGGCGCCCCGGACGCTTCCCCGCAACGTTCGTATCCTGCAGTGTGACAGGCGGGGTTCCTACGCCGCCCGAAACGCCGGGGTGTCGGCAGCCGTCGGGGACTGGATGGTATTCACGGATGCGGATTGCCGCCCGGTGCCCGAGTGGCTCGAAGCTATGAGAGACGCAAGCAGAAAAGAGCCCGGAGACGTTCTGCTGGCCGGCCCCGTCGAGATGTATGCGGACACTCTTCGGCCCAATGCCTACCAGATCTATGATCTGATCCGCGGCATCCCGCAGGAGCACTACGTGCGCCGCGGGTATGCCGCCACCGCCAACCTTCTGATTCCACGATCGGTTGTGGAGGAATTGGGTGGTTTCGACGCTACGCGATTTTCGGGTGGTGATGCCGATCTTTGCCGCCGCGCGGTTGCCCGCGGGTATCCCATCCGCTTTGTCCCCGAGGCGCTGGTGTACCACCCGGCCCGTGTGTCCTGGGAAGAAGTGGTAGCCAAGGCGCGTCGAATCAAGGGTGGCCAAATCCTGTCTGGTTCGAGCACCTCACGCACGTACTGGGTGTTACGGACGCTGCTGCCGCCGGTACCCCTGTATTACCGGTATGCGCTGGCGAGCCAATACCCCGTTCGGTATCGGCTGATCAGCCTGGCGGTGCAGTCCCGATTGTGGGGCCACGAACTGATCGAGACGCTGCGCCTGCTGAAGCGCCTCTCGCGCCGTCAGCGGTCATAGGCGCTCGGCGCAGCCCCGCCGCCCCGAGTCGGTGTATAACCCAAAGTAACAACCGCAAAAGGATTCGCCACACAATGCCGACAGAAGCTCATCCTTCCGGTCCAGCCGAACAAGGTGGCGGTTTTGTCTCCATCGAGAAGGCGATTCTTCTGGACGTGTGTCTCGGTGTACCGTTGGGCTATGTCTGGTTTCGGGTCCCCGCCGCTTATGATGCCGAGGCCTCGCTGGTCAAGCCGGATACCTGTCTGTTTCGGGGTGAGCAGCTCGCGTTCATGAAAGACCGGTACGAAGCCGGTGATCCCGACATTGGCCGGGCAGTCGACAGCCTGAGCGAAAAAGCCGACCAACTGCTGGAGCGTGCGCCCTTCTCGGTGACGAACAAGCAGGGGCGGCCCGCATCCGGCGATCCACACGACTACTACAGCCTGGCCAAATACTGGTGGCCCAACCCGGACACCACCGATGGTCTGCCCTTCGTCCGGGAGGACGGGCGGATCAACCCCGACTGCTATTCCGACACCTACGACTTCTCCGAATTCGAGGCATTTGCCGAGGCCGTACTTGCGCTCGCGCTGGCGGCCTTCCTGACCGGCGACCGGCGTTATGTCGACCAGGGTGCGCGTCTTCTTCGGGCCTGGTGCGTGGACGAAGACACCCGGCAGAACCCGCATTTCCAGCACGCCCAGGCGGTCCCCGGCGAGAAGGATGGTGGCTGGCAGGGCATCATTGAGGCCCGGCGCCTGATCTATGTCACCGAGTCGGCCCGGCTTCTGGAGGCAGCGGGTGGTCTGACCGCGGACGACGTGCACCTCATCCAGAAATGGTTTTCCGACCTGCTGCAATGGATGACGGAAAGCGAGTTGGGTAAAACGGCGGCGGCGCGCAACAACAACATCGCCTTCTGGTACGACGTGCAGCGGATGGTGTACGCGGACTTCTGTGGCAAGGACGACCTGGCCACCGGCATCGCCCGCGATGTCTCGATCCCCCGGCTGCAGGAGCAGATGCAGGAGGACGGCAGCCTGCCTGCGGAGCTGGTGCGCGCGTATCCCCAGGACTACGTGGCGTTTACAGTTATGGCCATGGCCCTGATCAGCCGCGTGGGAGAAAAGCACGGCCTGGAGCTATGGGAACCGCGCGAGGCCGATGGCCACGGCTTTCGGGTGGCGCACGACTGGCTGCGCCGCGTGAGCCGCAGCCATCAGTTGCTGGAGAATCTGTGGCAGCAGGACGGGAACGCGCTGTCCGGCGCGGCCGCCGCAGACGGCGGCGAAACCACGGCGCGCTGGGACGGCGAGCAAATAGCCAAGTTGGAGGATCTCGGTGTTCAGTTGCGGTCCCTGGCGCATATTGCCCAGGCGCGCCGCCAGCAACTCGCGACAGAACGCAAACGTGCGGCCGAAAAGGCAGACACGACCCTGCGCGACATACGGGAAGCGCACGAACGCGAACGCCAGGGCTTTCAGGCTCAGCTGGACGCGGCCACCGCCACCGGGAATCGCCACGCCGAACAGGCAGAGTCCCTTGAGCAGCAGCTCGCGGATACCCGCAAGGAGCTGGAACAGCTTCGCGCAGAGCACAAAGCCGCACTGGAGGAGGCCGAAGCCACCAAGCTGCAGGAACTGCAAGATCTCCAGAACGCGCACGAGAAGGAAAAGCGCTATCTGCAGGCCCAGATCGAAGCCGCGAAAACCATGTGGGGCCACCATGGTGAACAAGAGTCCGAACTGAAGCACAAGCTCAGCGAGCTGCGCAGCGAGGTCAATGCCAGCCGCAAGGAGTGCGCCGACACTCGCAAGGCGCTCAAAAGCGCCCAGGAGCGGCTGGAGGAGGCCCGCACGGTGCATCAGCAGTCCATCGAGGCGCCCGAGGCCGACAAGCAGCGGGAGCTTCAGGAATACCGGGACGCACACGAACGGGAGAAGCACTACCTGCAGGCACAGCTGGATACCGCTAACGCCATGTGGGGTTGGTATGCCGCCCGTGCGGGCGAAGCGGGCCCCTCGGCCGATGCGGCCGTGGCCCTGTCCACCGGCCACAACGAGCCGGCCCTGGCCGGCCGGGCTGACGCGACAGCGCCCCGGCGGGCGAAGCCGGCAAGCGCGAAGCGAAGCGCCAAGGCGAAAAACGACCGCCGCGAGCGCGTACGCCACTACCAGGAAATGGTCCGCTATGCGGAAAAACTGGAAAAACAGTACACCGCCCTGTTAAGCAGCCGGTCCTGGCGGACGCCCGGTGCGGGCAGGGTGCTCCATCGGCGGCTCAAGGGGCTGGTCGGCGGCCGGGTGCCCGGGCACAGCCAGTGGCCTTCCCGCCCCGGCGCGATGAACCCCGAATACGCCCGTTTGGGGCGTGATGAACTCGCCAAGCGGATCGCCAAAGGCGATATCCAGGCCATTCGTCGCTACGCCCTGGCGCTGGAAAAAAAGATTACCGTTCTGGTGAACTCCACGAGCTGGAAGGTGATGGCGCCGGTGCGGGTAGCCGGCCGGGCCTATCGTCGGGTTATCATGCGCCGGCCAGCAGACCGCACGCGGTTGCCCAAACGACCCAAACACTTCTGAACTGAGCTGGATCAATAATCCCCATTGTGCCTGGCCCCATGGTTTCCGGGGGCATGCCTCGGTAGGTGCGGACTACAGGCACAGTGCCGGGCGCCATGGGGAAGTCGACAGCACGATTTGAATACCTGGTTGCGCAAGTGTTGCTGCGCACCCGTACCCACGGATGAAAGGGTTTTTCACAGCCCCTGAGCGGATTGAATGACCAACGGAACCATGGACCAGGATAACCTTCCGGACGAACTGAAAGCCCTGTACGCCCACCGCTGCCCGGCGGATGGGGAGTGGAAAGCCGCCTACGAGCAATCGGTGCTCAGCGGCGAGCCGGACACCTTTGTGCTGTACCGTATCATCGGTAACGACCTCTACCCGCGCCATGCCAAGGGCCAGTCGCGCCAGAACGTGCGCTTCATCCTGGAAAACGAGCCCGAGCTGGCAGACTGCGAAAAGCGCTGGGTGGTCAACCGCATCTTCGATGCCGGCGAACGCCAGGCGATCATCGATCTGCTGGAACAGCATGGTCAGCCGTATCTGGAGATCCCGTTTGAGGCCGAGGCGTTCGCGCAGATCGGGTGCGACTACTCTGCCTATCCGGAGCCGGGCTTCCTTAGCTCCACGGCCTTTTATGGGGCGGAACCGGTGCAACAGGAACGAGTTTTCACTGCGGCCTACCGTAAGAAGAACCTCTACCTGATGAACAACAACGGGGCGCGCAATGCCGCACTGGAGGACGGGCGCAGCCGCGCGAAATGGGTGCTGCCGTGGGATGGCAACTGTTTCGTTACACGCTCCGGCTGGGAGGCGATCCGCTCTGCGGTGCGCGCCGCGCCGCACCTGCCGTACTTCGCCGTGCCCATGCAGCGCATCACGGACAACGCCGAGCTGCTGCGGGACGACTTTACGCCCAGCCCGGTGGAAGAGCCGCAGCTTCTGTTCCGTCGCGATGCGCGTGAACGCTTTGGCGAAAACCATCCCTATGGTCGCCGCCCGAAGGTGGAACTCTTCTGGCGCCTGGGCATCCCCGGCAAATGGGACCGCTGGAAGGACGACCCCTGGGACCAGTCGCGAGCCGAGCCTTCACCCGACGCCGGTGCCTGGGGCGTGGCCGGCTGGGTGGCGCGGCTTGCCAGCGGCAAGGCCCATCTGGAGGCCTCGACCACCGAGAGCTTCAAGAACCGCGGGCTCGAGCGTCAGAAGGCCATTCGTGCCGCCATCAACCATGTGACGCGGGAAGTCTCCGCGCAGGCCGATCCCATCGGCCTGACCTGCTACCGTTTTGAGGCAATCGAGGCCCTTGGGGCCGAGTACCGGGAGCACGGCGAGTCCGGCTCCCAGGACGAGCTGCTGCGCACCCTGCTGAAGAACGCGGCGGAGGCGCTGAAGCGCCAGCCGGAATCGCCGGTGGACAAGGCCGAACCGGGCCCCTCCGGCGACCTGCAGGACTACTATCACCCCGCCCCCTACTGGTGGCCCAACCCGGACACCAAAGACGGCCTGCCCTACGTGCGGCGCGACGGCGAACGCGTGCCCGGCACCCGCATGTACGAGCCGGAGAGTCACCGCTACGACCGCACCCGGTTACAGCGCCTGTTCGACGACAGCACGACGTTGGCCCTGACCGCCTTCGTGACCGGAGACCAGCGCTACGCCACCCATGCCGTTCGCTGGCTGGAGCGCTGGTTCATCGACCCGGCCACGCGCATGAATCCGCATCTCGCCTACGCCCAGGTGCGTTGGGGCCGAAACGGAAATCACGGCGCACCGACTGGCATCATCGAGATGAAGGATTTGTATTACGCCCTCGACGCGGTGCGTCTGTTGCACCATATCGGCGTGCTGTCCAGCGACCAACTGGAGACCCTGCGTGCCTGGTTCCGCGACTACCTCGACTGGTTGCTCATCAGCGAGCAGGGCACGAAGGAAGCCCAGTCCCGAAACAATCACGGCACCTTTTACGACCTGCAGGTGGCCGTGATCGCCGCATTTCTGGACGACCACGATACCCTGTACGCCACGCTGGCGCGGGCCGAAGAGCGCATCCCGCTGCAGATCTCCCCGACCGGCATCCAGCACGAGGAGATGACCCGGACTATCACGGCTCACTATTGCTGCTTCACCCTGCAGGGCTGGCTGAACCTGTTGAACCTGGCTGCGCGTTTCGATGGCAGCTTTGTTGCGCGTGCCGCCGAACCCGACCATCCCTTACGCAAGGCCGTGGAGTGGCTGCTGGCACACGAAGGCTTTCCGTGGCCGTATCCGCAGATTGACCAGTTCGACTCGCATCGTTTGGAATCGTTGAAATACCTTTCCAACAGCTTGACGCTCACCTCTGTTGAGCTTTCCACGCGACAATCTCCGCCCGATTGCTATCCGCCGCACAATGGGGTCCATCCGTACTGGCGTCTATCCAGTGCTGCGGCGATTAAACCTAATCGTACGTCCCGAACGGCGCCATCTCCTTCTACAATCCCCACAAACAAGATAAAAGAGCGTTGGCTTTTATGTCGCCCGCACGGTGGTTTAACAGACATGCTGACACAAATGTGGAATTGTTATGACTATGCCAAGCGTTATGATCGCAAGCTGGTGTTCGATGGTTCTCGGTCAGGCTTGTTAGATGATCTTGGGAATTATTTTATGTGGATCGGCGACCGCGATGACGGTTCGTTGTCCCTTGACGATGCCACTCTATCTATTCTGAATGGTCTTGCCTGCAAAATTTTTCCTATCGAAGGGCAGCTGGATAGGTATGTCGTTCGTGTTGGAAAAAAGGAGGCCCCCTGCATTGGGGAAAAATTGGTCCGATATGAATCGATAGGTGAGACTCCATTAACATTTTGCTTTGATCGCGATTATCCAGATGAGCTTTTGGTTCATGAGCAATCATCATCTGTGGGTGGAGGAGGGCCTAAACGCGCAGCATCAATGCTGCGCGAGCTTTGCCTCACGCCGGAAGTCGCGGCTCGTTGTAATAAGGTTTTGGATAATATTCCGGATGAATTTTCGGCAATCCATGTTCGAAACACAGACTACGAAACTAATTACATTCCGTACTTAGACTCGCTCGCGGCCACGATAGAGGGTGACGTGCTGATATGTTCGGACGATGCGCGTGTTAGAGAGTATGCGAAGATGGCTTTTGGTCCGGGTAGGGTGTTCACGGTTAGCGAGGTTCCAAATACTGAAGGCAAGCGGCTGCATTCAAACCCAAAGCTTGACGTCGCCGACCGCTTTGAGCACAACGTCGCGGCTTTTGTTGATCTATTTGCGATGGCTTGTGCCTCAAGGGTCTATTTTACCGAAGTAACTAAAGGTAAGGCATCAGGGTTTTCGCGATTGGCCGATATACTGCAGAAAGACCCGGTTTGTGTATCGCGTCTTCTTGGGCGTGATTGGTATTGGGATAGGAGTCCGCTGTGGAAGTAAAGCTTCACTTAGGGTGTGGTGACAAACTGTTTCCTGGTTGGGTGCATGTGGATGCACGTAAGCTTGGGCACGTCGATCACGTGTGCGATCTGAGGGATCTGCGGGAATTTGAGGATGGGTGCGTGGATGACATCTATGCATGCCATGTACTCGAGCACTTCGGTCGTCGTGAGGTCAGTGGGGTACTGGAGGAATGGGCGCGTGTGTTGCGCGAGGGCGGCAGGGTGCGCATCGCGGTGCCGGATTTCGCAGCGATCTGTTCGCAATATTCGGAGTCCGGGGCGATCAGCGAAGTGCTGGGGCTGGTTTGCGGAGGGCAGCGCGACGAATTCGACTATCACAAGATGATCTTTGACTTTGAGCTAATCAAGGGTCTCCTCGAGGAGGCAGGTCTAGAAGGAGTTCGTCGGTACGACTGGCGGGAGACAGAACATGCAACGACAGATGATTATTCACAGAGCTATCTGCCGCACATGGACAAGGATGAAGGTCGTTTGATGAGCCTGAATGTGGAGGCGTTCAAGCCGGATGAGCAGCACGAGGTAGATAAATGAATAAGGTTGCATTGATCACGGGGATTACGGGGCAGGATGGCGCCTACCTGGCTGAGTTCCTGCTTGAAAAAGGGTACGAGGTTCATGGTGTCAAGCGCCGCGCGTCATCCTTCAACAGCGAAAGGATCGATCATCTGATTAAGGACCCACATGATCGGGATCGACGGTTCATCCTGCATTACGGCGATATGACCGACTCAAGCAGCTTGATCCGCATCATCCAGCAGGTACAGCCGGACGAGATCTACAATCTCGCCGCGCAGTCTCATGTGGCGGTCTCCTTCGAGGAACCGGAATATACAGCGGATTCCGATGCCCTGGGTACGCTACGTGCGCTGGAGGCGATCCGGATCCTCGGCATGGAGCAGACCACGCGCTTCTACCAGGCCAGTACCTCGGAACTGTACGGCAAGGTCCAGGCGACTCCGCAGGACGAGACCACCCCGTTCTATCCGCGCAGCCCGTATGCGGTGGCCAAACTGTATGCCTACTGGATCGTGGTCAATTACCGCGAGGCCTACGGGATGTACGCCTGCAACGGCATCCTGTTCAACCACGAATCGCCGGTGCGGGGCGAAACCTTCGTCACCCGCAAGATCACGCGCGCCCTGGCCCGCATCAAGCTGGGACTGCAGGAACGCCTCTATCTGGGCAACCTGGATGCCAAACGGGACTGGGGACATGCCCGTGACTACGTCGAGATGCAGTGGCTGATGCTGCAGCAGGACACCCCGGACGACTACGTGATTGCCACTGGCGAACAGCACAGCGTGCGCGACTTCGTGGATGCCGCGGCGCACGAACTGGGCATGCGCATCGAATGGCGCGGCGAGGGAGTCGACGAGCAGGGGTTTGACGACAAAGGCCGCTGCATTGTGTCGGTGGACCCGCGTTATTTTCGTCCCACGGAGGTCGAGACCCTTCTAGGGGATGCGAGCAAGGCGAAGCGGGAGCTGGGCTGGGAGCCGCGCATACGCTTTGACGAACTGGTGGCCGAGATGGTTCGAGAGGATCTGGAAAGTGCCGAGCGGGACGAACTTGTGCGTGATCACGGGTATCAAACCCTGAGCCGCCATGAATAGGCCGCAACGCATATTCGTCGCGGGGCATCGAGGCATGGTCGGGAGTGGGATCTGCCGCCAGTTGCGGGGTCGTGCAGGTATCGAGCTACTCACTCGAACCCGCGATGAACTGGATCTGACTGATCAGGCGGCGGTTCACGAGTTCATGCAGTTCGAGTGCCCGGACCAGGTCTATCTTGCCGCGGCCAAAGTGGGTGGTATCTATGCCAATAATACCTACCCGGCGGAGTTCATCCGCGACAATCTGGTGATCGAGACCAACCTGATCCACGGTGCCCATTTGGCCGGGGTGCAGAAGCTGCTCTTCCTTGGCTCCTCCTGCATCTACCCACGAAGCGCGGAGCAGCCCATGCGTGAGGAGGCCCTGCTCACCGGAGAGCTTGAGCCCACCAATGAGCCCTACGCCATCGCCAAGATCGCCGGGATCAAGCTCTGCGAGAGTTACAACCGGCAGTACGGCCGCGACTACCGCAGCGTGATGCCCACCAACCTGTACGGGCCCAACGATAACTTCCACCCGGAGAACAGCCACGTGATCCCGGCGCTGCTGCGCCGATTCCATGAAGCGGTTGAGACGGGGCAGGAGGAGGTGGTGATCTGGGGTAGCGGCACACCGATGCGCGAGTTCCTGCATGTGGACGACATGGCGGCAGCCAGCGTGCACGTGATGGAGCTGGACGAGTCGACCTATCAGGCCCATACCCAGCCGATGCTCTCCCATATCAACGTGGGCACCGGAAAGGATTGCACCATCCGCGAGCTGGCGGAAACCGTAGCCAAGGTGACCGGGTTTACCGGGCGCCTGCGATTCGATACCGAAAAGCCCGACGGCGCGCCGCGCAAGTTGCTGGATGTCTCGCGTCTGTCGGCCCTGGGCTGGCAAGCCGGGATCGGCCTGGAGGAGGGGTTGCGTGATGCCTACCAGTGGTTCCTCGACCACCAGGATCGCTTCCGCAGCTGATGTGGCTCTCCGAGTCTTCTTTTCGCGATGTGCTGGCTACGGCGCCTTTGGTATCGATCGATCTGGTGATCGAGAATGCCGAGGGCGAGATCCTGCTCGGTCTGCGGAACAACCGGCCGGCACAGGGCTTCTGGTTTGTGCAGGGGGGCCGTGTTCAGCGTGGTGAGTCCCTCGATGCGGCCTTCGAGCGGGTGAGCCGAGAAGAACTGGGCCTGGCCATTTCCCGTGGTGACGCTCGCCTGCTGGGGGCCTACGACCACCTCTATGAAGAGGATGTCTTTGGCGCGGGGATCGGTACCCACTATGTGGCGCTGGGCCACTATCTGCGCCTGGAGGTGGGCCTGGCCTCCCTGCCGATGGCGCAACATCGCGATTACCGCTGGTGGCACCCGGATGCGATGCGTGCGAGCGGCGAGGTGCACGCCAATTCCCGCGCGTATCTCGATGCTGTAGGTGATCTGCATTTTACGCGTGGCGCCTGACACAGTAGGGAGCGCGCTGGTGACAATCGAGGAGAGTGAATGAGTCTGGTTCCCTTGATCATGGCCGGGGGCACAGGTTCGCGGCTCTGGCCCCTTTCGCGTCAATTGAACCCGAAGCAGTTTCTGACCCTCACTGGGGAGCAGAGCATGCTGCAGGAGACCCTGGCGCGTCTGGACGGCCTCGAACACGCCGATCCGGTGGTGGTCTGTAACGAGGAGCATCGCTTCATCGTGGCCGAGCAGCTGCGCCAGGGAGGCGTGGAGTCCGCTGCGATCCTGCTGGAGCCGCTGGGGCGCAACACGGCACCGGCCATCGCTCTGGGTGCCCTTCACGCCATGGCCCATGGTGATGACCCTGTATTGATGGTGATGGCAGCCGATCATCGCATCGCCGATGTCGAGGCCTTCGATGCCGCTATCCACGCTGCCCGGCCGCTGGCCGAGGCGGGGCAACTGGTGACCTTCGGGATCGTGCCTACCCATGCAGAGACGGGGTATGGCTACATCCAGCGGGGGGAAGCGGTGGATGGGGGCGACGGCTATGCCGTGGAACGCTTTGTCGAGAAGCCGGATGCGGCGACGGCCGAGGCGTGGCTGGCCGGGGGTGAGCACTACTGGAACAGCGGTATGTTCATGTTCCGGGCCGGATGCTATCTGGCGGAGCTGGAGCGGTTGCAGCCGGCGATGGTGGCGTCCTGTCGGGCCGCGCTAGCGGAGGGTGAGCGGGATATGGAATTTGTGCGCCTGGGCCGTGAATCCTTCACCGCTTGCCCGGCGGGGTCGGTGGATTACGCGGTGATGGAACATACCCAGCCGGTGGTCGTGCCGCTGGATGCCGGCTGGAGCGATATCGGCTCTTGGAAGGCTCTGTGGGAGGTGAGTCCGAAGGACGCCAATGGCAATGCAATTCACGGTGATGTGCTGACCGATACCAGCCGCAATTGCCTTGTGCACGCCGAACATCGGCTGGTGGCGACCCTGGGTATAGATGACCTGGTGATCGTCGAGACCAAGGATGCGGTGCTGGTCGCCCACAGGGAGCGTGTGCAGGAGGTTAAGCGGCTGGTTGAGCGGTTGCGGGAGTGTGAACGCAGCGAACATCTGGATCATCGGGAAGTCTACCGGCCGTGGGGCTGTTACGACTCCATCGACGCCGGTCAGCGGTTTCAGGTCAAGCGCATTACCGTGAAGCCCGGGGCGCGGCTTTCGGTGCAGATGCATCACCACCGTGCCGAGCATTGGGTGGTGGTGAGTGGCACGGCGCGGGTGACCAATGGCGAGCAAACCTATCTGGTCTCGGAAAACGAGTCGACCTTTATCCCGGTGGGCCATGTCCACTCGCTCGAGAATCCGGGCAAGATCCCGCTGGAGCTGGTGGAGGTGCAATCTGGCGCGTATCTGGGCGAGGACGATATTGTGCGATTCGAGGACCAGTATGGGCGGGCCTCTTCTGTATATTGAGACTTTAACCCCCGATAATTCGCTAGACCCAAAAGTAAAGGGATATGCGCACACCCATGGGAAACCATGAATACATGTATGCATTAGTGTCCTTTAACAATAGTTCATTATATAATATAGGCCATGGGTTGATCTCCGTTTGAGAGGGGGCGTAATGGCTCAACGTGGTCGCAAACCGATCAAGCTGGACCTGTCGGATTCTGAGCGTGCCGAGCTGCAGCAGTGGGTACGGCGCCGCAAAACGCCAGCGGCCGAGAAGCAACGCGCGGAGCTGATCCTGGACAGTTCCGAAGGCCTTCCCGGGCGTGCAATCGCGACCCGGCACAAGGTGTCGATGCAAACGGTTTCCAAATGGCGAAGGCGTTTTGAGCACTATCGGATTGCCGGACTGACGGACGCTCCGCGTTCGGGACGGCCGAGGACCATCGACGACGACAAGGTGGCGCAGGTCATTGAAAAGACCCTGCAGGAAAAGCCCAAGAATGCCACCCACTGGTCGACGACCCTGATGGCGAAGGAAACCGGGCTCAACGCGATGGCCATCAGCCGGATTTGGCGCGCCTTTGGGCTCAAGCCGCATCGGCTCGACACCTTCAAGCTCTCGACCGATCCGCACTTTATCGACAAGGTCCACGACATCGTTGGGCTGTACATGCAGCCGCCGGATCGCGCACTGGTGCTGTGCGTCGATGAAAAGAGCCAGATCCAGGCCCTGAATCGGTCCCAACCGGCCTTGCCGTTATCGTTTGGCCATCCCGAGACCCGCACGCATGACTACCTGCGCCATGGCACGACGACCTTGTTCGCGGCACTGGATGTGGCCACCGGCGAAGTCATCGGCAAACTCCAGAGAAGACATCGCGCGAAGGAATTCCTGGCGTTTCTCAACGAGGTCGATCGTCAGGTTCCCGCGGATCTCGACGTCCATCTCATCATGGACAACTACGGCACCCACAAAACCGAAAAAGTGCGTGCGTGGTTCGCTGCGCGGCCGCGTTACCATGTGCACTTCACGCCCACCTCGGCGTCATGGATCAACCTGGTCGAACGCTTCTTCGCGCTCATCTCGGAACGCTGGATCAAACGCGGTTCGCATCGCAGCACTCGGGAACTCGAGGATTCCATCCGCGAATACCTGGAGACGTACAACGATGAACCCCGACCGTTCATCTGGCGCAAAACAGCCGACCAGATCATCGCGTCCATCGCCCGTGTAAGTGATCGCCTCAATAATGATGCGAACTATTGTTAAAGGACATTAGGGAAACGCTGATTTAATCCGCCACCGCTCCCGCCTGGTGAGCGGGTTTGGGATAATGGCGCCAGGTTTCCTGCCCGAGGTGATGGCCGATGTCCCAGCGCAGCTTTTCCGATCTCGAGTATTCCGCCAAGCGCAAGCAGACGCGGCGCGACCGCTTTCTGGGCGAGATCGATGCGATCACGCCCTGGGCGGCGCTGGTGGAGGCGATCGAGCCGCACTACCCGAAGGGGAAGCGGGGCCGTCCGCCGATTGGTCTGGAACGGATGCTGCGGATGTACGTGGCGCAGCAGTGCTTCAACCTGTCGGATGAAGGGGTCGAGGATGCGGTCTACGACAGCCAGGCGATCCGGGGTTTTGTCGGGATCGACCTGAGCCGCGAAGACGCCCCGGATGCCACGACCCTGCTGCAGTTCCGCCGGCTGCTGGAGCAGCACAACCTGACCCAAGTGATCTTCGACCGGATCAACGCCCATCTGCAGCAGCGGGGTCTGATGCTGCGCGAGGGCACGGTGGTGGACGCCACCCTGATCGCGGCCTCGCCCTCGACCAAGAACCGGGGAAGGCCCGCGACCCAGAGATGCATCAGCCGAAGAAGGGCAACCAGTGGTACTTTGGGATGAAGGCGCATATCGGGGCCGATGTCGTCACCGGCCTGGTTCATACCGTGAAGGGTACCGCTGCGAATGTCTCGGACGTCTCGCAGGTGCCGGAACTGCTCCACGGCGAGGAAGCCAGCCTGCATGGCGATGCCGGCTACATCGGCGCGGAGAAGCGGCTGGAGGGGCATCACCCCGAGACGCACATCGCGCGCAAGCGCGGCACGGTGCGAGCGATGCCAGAGGGTCCGGAACACGATCAGGTACGCGCCGCTGTCATTGGACCACTTCACACTGCGCAGCTGCACAGCCTGTTCGCCCTGGCGAACCTGTACCGTGCGCGACAATGGGGGCTGCTGCCGCAGGGGTAGTGTGTCCGCAGGACCGGAAATCGCCCCTGTAACCGCCAAAAACGGCGGTTACAGGGGCCCAGGCCGGCCGTAATGGCCCCAGTGCCCTTCCAAAAACCCCTCGGCCGGGCACGGAGCCGAATGCGGGGGCGTTAATCAGTGTTTCCATAGCCGTAGGAGGGCTTGAAATGGAACCTCATCTTCTTAAGCAAGCATCGTTCTTCGAAATTCACAGCCCCCTCCTTGCCTTCCGAAGAGATGTCACTAGTCAGAACGGCGAGGATGGTATTATCGAGGAAATCTTTTCTATTATTGGGTCAGGTGAGAAATTTTGCGTTGAACTCGGTGCCTGGGATGGCAAGCACCTTTCTAATTGCTTTAATCTAGTCGAGAACCACCGGTGGTCGTGTCTTTTTATTGAGGCCAACGCCGGAAAATTTTCTAGTTTGAAGAAGAACCACGGAGAGAATGAAAGGGTTGCCTGTTTAAATGCATTTGTTGGATTTAAAGGTGCCGAGACTCTGGATTCTTTGATGAAGGGCGCCGGAGTTCCGTCCAATTTTGATTTGCTGTCCATAGACCTGGATGGTATCGATTATTTTGTTTGGGAAAGCGTTGTGGAATTTTCTCCAAGAGTTGTGGTTGTGGAGTTTAATCCATCGGTTCCAAATGATGTTATTTTTGTTCAGCCAAAAGATGTCCGTATAAACCAAGGCGCGTCTTTATTGGCGCTGATATTATTGGCGAGAATGAAGGGTTACGAACTGGTCTGCTGTACCAAGTGTAATGCATTATTTGTAAAGTCCGATCTGTTCGGATGCTTTGATATTCCGTCGAATTCTATTTGGAGCCTTTATAGTCCAGTTTGTGATGGGCGGATCTTTCACGGCTATGATTCGACGGTTTATGTGTGCGGGATGGAAAAGCTGATCTGGTCTGGTGTGAAGGTTTCTAGTGGCGATTTTCAGGTGCTTCCTCGCGCTTTAAGGGAATACCGAGATGCACAGGCATAGATGTTGGGTAACCGAAGAGTCTATAGGGCACGAGAAGATGCTCCTGTTTCGTGGCCGGTAGTGGCTCGATCATCGTGTTAGGGGGGGGGGGCACGCAGGACGGATAGCATGGCGGGTACGATCCATCCGAACGCGCGCACGACACCTCAGATCGGGGGGCTTGCAGGAAGCACCGCGGGGCGTGAGCGAACCGGATCTGGCCCGGCGCTACGGCCTTCCCCCATGAGCGTGCGCAAGTGGTGCTACCGTAATGGTGTCGCAGACTGGTCGCATTGCCCGTAGCGGCTGCACACCACCCTGACGCCGGAGCAGGAGGCGATTGTGGTCCAGGTTCGGGAAGTGGCGCTGCTGTCGCTGGTCGACCTGCTGATCGTGGTTCGGGAGTCCTTCAACCCGAACCTCGGCCAGGGGGCGCTGGACCACTGCCTGCGTCGGCACGGCGTAAGTGACCTGGAGGCGCTCAAGCGCGAGCAGGCCGGTGAGCCCGTTTAGCCGGGTCACAAGCCTGTTCGAGACTAGCCGCCGGGCTTTGTCGATGCGGACATGAAAGTACCTGCCACAGATGGCCGACCAATCCTCGCTCGGCTATCTGTTCGTGGGCATCGACCGCGCGTCGCGCTGAGTCTATCTCGACGTGCGGCGCTCGAAGAAGGGCGAAGAACACTGCGCAGCTGCACAGCCTGTTCGCCCTGGCGCACCTGTACCGCGCGCGATGATGGGGGCCCCTGCCGCAGGGGTAGTGTGTCCACAGAACCGGAAATCGCCCCTGTAACTTCCACAAACGGCGGTTACATGGGGATAAAATAGGCCGCCACGGCCCCAATTCGCGTCCAGCAACGCGTTGGCGGGACATGGAGCCGGATGCAGGTCCATTGATCAGTGTTTCCTTGATTGTAAGGGGTTGGATATGAGTCATGCATTGCGAACAATTGAGAGGTTTTATGGCGACAAGCCAAGAGGCATCATTCATATAGGTGCGAACAAGGGGCAAGAGATTCCTGACTACATGGAAAGTGGAATCCGGCCAGTCGTGTTGGTCGAGGCATTAGACGAACCCTTTGATCGTTTGTTCAAGGCTGCCAAGGAGGAGAGTGGTCTTTATCCGGTAAAATCCTGTCTTGCCGATGTGGCTGGTCGGTCCGTTGAGTTTTTCATAGCAAGCAATGGAGGGCAGTCGTCAAGCTATTATGAGCCTGATCGGCACTTGGACTTTTATCCCAACGTAAAATTCGATTCTTCTGTAACGATGGTTACTGAAACGCTGGATGATGTTATTGATCGGATGTCGGATTCTATTGACCCGACTAGTCTAGATTATATTAGCCTAGACACGCAGGGGTCTGAAGTTGATATCCTCAAAGGCGGGTTGAGGTCCCTAGGGCGCGCCCGGTTTGTGTATATGGAAGTCAGTTATGCAGGGCTATATAAAGGCTCTCCAGATTTATATGATGTAATTCACTTCATGCAGTCGTATGGCTTTGATATCTGTAATTTGGTAATGCGAAACAAGGGTTGGGGCGACGCGCTTTTTGCGAAAAAAGGGGTCATCGGGAACGTTTAGAAAGGACCTCTAGCGGTAATGGTAAAATTGCGGGTGTAGGGTGAAAGAAGGCCCGGAAGCCTGTGATGGAGCGCGGCACGGATAGTAATTTTTGCTAGGCAGTAATTCCGGGGGGCAGTCGGGAGGCCGTGTGTGAAGTGGTTGAGACAACTAACGATAATATTGGCGGCCGGGGGGCTGGCGTCAGACGCGACGGCAGATGCAACGAATGTCCTTGATCAGCTCGACGGGCTTCTGCAGAACGTCATCGAGCAGGGCCCTTTGGCGGAGCTGGACGGCGAGTCGTTGTTTACCGGTCGGGACCGTTTCCTGCCGGGCAAGGTGGCCTTGGGGTTTGGCTGGATGCTGTGGGCAGAAGAGGCTCCGCTCGCGGAGGCGTTCGATGCGCGCCTGGCGCAGTATCGAACCCTGCTGGAGTGGACGCAGGGTGAGTCGAATCGGAGCTGGGGCGTCTATTACTCGCTGAGCGCGCTGAACCGGCTGCGCCAGGCTGGACTGCTGGAGGACGCAGTGCCGCTGGACGTGCTGGAGCAGATGCGCGCCGACCTGGACTGGCGGGGGTTCGTAGATGCGGAAACCTACGAGCTGAAGCGCTACCCGGCGAACTATTACGGGGTGGCGTTCAGCATCGCGCGGTTGCGGGCGACTCTGGGATGGGACGATCCCGAGCATGCAGATGCGTTGCTGGAACGCATGGTGCAACACTACGCGGAACACGCCGGGGATTCGGGATTTTCCGATGAGGCGAATGATGGCGCAGGCCGTTTCGACCGCTACAGCGTGCTGCTGGCCGGCGAGATGGCGCAGCGCTTTCGGGAGACGGGCACGCTGCTGGATTCGCGTGTGCGCGCGTGGTTGGAACAGGCAGCCGAGTTTGTGCTGCAGAACCTGAACGCGGGCGGGCACGGGTTCCAGTTCGGCCGCAGTGTGGGGCCCTACGGCGATACGGCGTTTCTGGAGGTGCTGTCGGCGGCAGCACATTATGGACTGCTGGATGAAACCGAAGAAGCCATGGCCTACGCGTTTTCGCAGCGGGTTTTGCGGAAGTATCTGGATTTCTGGTTCGACGAGGGGATGGGTTCGGTGAACCTGTGGGAGCATGGGCGGGAGACCGATGGGTATCGGGGGAAGCACCGAATCCTGGGGGAGAATCTGAGCCTGAGCCATCACCTGCTGTATACCGGCGAAATCTGGCGTGATCTGGGGTACGAAGGCCCGGGTGTTTCCGACGAGGAATTTCACCGCTGGCTGGAGGCGCTGCCGCGTCACTCCCTGACACGCTTCAGCGACGGGGAATGGGCGCGCCTGAACCTGACGGTGCGGGACGGGCTGGACCGTTTCGGGCTGTGGCTGTCCAACGGCGGCCCGTATCACGATACCAACCCGTATTCGCCGATACCGGTGGCATGGGATGTGGTGCAGACGGCACCCGGGGAGACCTGGCCGCAGCTGGTACCGCGCCTGCACATGAGCGACGGCGAGGAGCTGGCACCGCTGGTGTTCATGCAGGATGCGGACTTCGCCGCGGACGGCGACAAGGGGGTGCTGCGCTGGGAGCACCCGGTGATGAACCGTATCGGCACCTCCCGGCTGGAGGCCGACGAGCGGGCCGGTGTGTCGGTGGAGTATCGCTTCTCGCCGGGCACGATCGAGCGTCACGATGTATTCGAACTGGCCGAACCCGGAGAGGTGGACTCCATCGAGGTGCAGTTCGCCTCGTTCTCCACGGATCCGGTGTTGCGGGATACGCGGGTGGAATTTGCTGAGGGCCGCGTGCGCGGTTTCGAGGTGTTCGGGGTGGATTCCTGCGAGTTGGCCGATGTCTCCGACGACCCGCGCTACCGGACGCCGCAAGGGCCGAAGGCGACCCGGATTCGCTGCGAACGCGCGATCGACGCGCCCGACCAGCACACGGTGGAGCTGGGCTGGCGGCTTTCCTACGAGCCTGCGGATCGATAGTCGGGTCTTTCGAGGTTTCACAATGACTTTTTTGTTTTACGAATGCGCTGGCCGGGCGCGGTGTGGTCGGTTGCGCGGCGGCGTGGGGTTAAGGTTGGCGGGATGAACTGGCGCAGATCCGTTTCGCGGGCTGCGATGGCGGTCCGGTTTTCGCGTGCCTGGCCTTGGGTGCGTCCGCTGTATGCGCTGATGGGGCCATTCGTGGATCTGAGGGCGCTGGTGTTCGGGTTGCAGGCCGGCGGCGGGCCGGCGACGTCGGCCATGCCGCGCGCGCGGGATCGAGGAGAACCGCCGCCCTGTGGCGACCCGGCAGGGGGTGCTCGTGCGGATGCGCAGACAGGCAGCGAATTCGTGCTGTACCGGATCGTGGGCAATGACCTCTGGCCCCGGCACCGGGTGGGGCAGTCCCGGGAGAATGTGGCCTGGATTCTGGAGCACGAACCGGAACTGGCCGGGTGCGAGAAGCGTTGGGTGGTCAATCGTATCGTGGATCCCGGCGAGGAGGAGGCGATCCTGCGGCTTCTGGAAGGGGCCGGGCAGGAGTATGTGCACATCCCGTTTCGCTGGGACGAATACCGGGCGGTTGGCTGGGATGTGTGCGGGGTGCCGCCGGAGTATGCGCCGGGGACGCGGGGCTTCCAGCAGCTTTCGGAATTGATGCAGGGGCGGGTGCTGATGCGGCTGTATCGGCACAAGAATAACTATGTGATGAACAACAACGGGGCGCGCAACGCGGCGCTGCGGGATGGTCGCGGCCGCGCTGAATGGGTGTTGCCCTGGGACGGTAACTGCTTTGTAACGCGCCAGGCCTGGAGCGAGATCGTGGAGGGTGTGCGTGCCCGGCCCGAGCGGCCTTACCACATCGTGCCGATGGCGCGGATTACCCGAAACGAGGACCTGCTGAACGACGGCTTTCGCCCGGAGGCGGTGGAGGAGCCGCAGATCATCTTTCGCCGGGATGCGCAGGAGAGCTTCGACGAGGCGTTTTGCTATGGCCGCCGGCCGAAGGTCGAGTTGTTGTGGCGGCTGGGCGTGAAGGGGCCGTGGGATGAGTGGCCGCGGGAGCCCTGGGACCTGGATTTCCCCGCGTTTGCGGGCGAGGCGGGTTGCTATACCGAATGTGGCTGGGTGGCGCGGCTGTTCTCCGGCCGGGCGGAGCAGGAGGTTTCGAAAGGGGACGAGGCGTTTCAGAGCCGCGGGCTTGCGCGGATCGAGGCCGTGGGGGCGATGCTGGAGCGTATCGACGAGCTGGCCTTTGATGACGGGCGCGACCGGCTGGCTCTGTGCGTGATCAACGAGGACCGCCTGGCCGACGAAACGCTGGCGCAGTCACTGCGCGAGCCGCTTCTGGCATACGCGAACGAGGCGCTGGGGCGCGGGCCGTTTAGTGTGGTCGACAAGACGACACTGCCGCCGAGTGGCGATGTGCATGATTACTGGCATCCGGCGCCATATTACTGGCCGCATCCGCTGCGTATTCCGGGCCTGCCCTATGTGATGCGGGACGGTGAACGGGTTCCGGGGACGCGGCTGTACGAGCCGGAAAGCGACCGCTATGACCGGACACGGCTGCAGCGCCTGTTCGACGATGGACTGGTGCTGGCGATGGCACACCACGCCACCGGGGACGAGCGCTACGGCGAGCATGCGGCCAGGCTGGTGCGTCGCTGGTTCCTGGATGCCGACACGGCGATGCATCCGCACCTGCAGTATGCGCAGGTGCGGCCGGGGCACAACCGCAATTGTGGTTCCAGTTCCGGCCTGATCGAGTTCAAGGATCTTTACTACTTCCTGGATGGCGTGCGTCTGCTGCTGCGGCGCGGTGTGCTGGGCGAGGCTGATCGCGCGGGGCTGGAGAACTGGATGGGCCGTTATCTCGACTGGCTGCGGACCAGTCCGCAGGGTCTGGACGAGCGGGGATCGCAAAACAACCACGGCACCTATTACGACCTCCAGGTGGCTTCCATCGCGGCCTTCCTGGGCGAATGGAGGCTGGTGCGGGAAACGCTGCGTGACAGTCGTTCAAGGATTCTCGTGCAGTTCGCGCCCGATGGCAGCCTGCCCAAGGAGTTGGCGCGTACCACCTCGGCCCATTACGAGTGCTTTACCATCCAGGGGTGGATCCACCTGGCGCGGCTGGCCGAGTCCGTTGGCGAGGATCTCTGGTCTTTCGAGGGGCCGGAAGGGCAAGGGATGCGCCGGGGTATGGAATGGCTGCTCGCGCATATGGGCAAGCCGTGGCCGTATCAGCAGATCAATGCGTTCGACGAGGCGCGCTTCCATCCGATTTTATTCGCCTATCAGGACAAGTACGGTGATCCACCGGTTGAGCTCGACGAGCTGCCAGCGCCCGGTGCGATCAAACCCGTTTTCTTCCCGCACGACGGTATTCCGCCGTTCTGGCAGGCGACGCTTGGTTGCGTTCGGTAGTGTATGTTCGCGGGTTTGGATTTGTAACCGCCGGAGAATGCAGGCGAGCGCCGCCGACAGTGCCCCGGCAGGGCTGACCCCTGCGGCAATGGGCGCCCTGCCGGGCGGCTGCCTCGTCCAACGATTCAGGTTCGCGCCTGTCGGGCGTTAATGACACCGCCATGTTCATCAATCATGATCACCGCATCGCTTTTCTGCACATACCGAAATGTGCCGGTACGACGGTGCGACGCCCGCTGGAACCGCTGAATCAATGGGAGGCGGCCGGTCCGCCCTGGCGTCGGGAGCACCCGGAGCTGGGCCTTCTGGATTTTGCACATCTGCCGCTTGCGGTGCTGCGGGATTTCTTTCCGGGAGCCTTTGCGTCGGTCGTGGAATACCGATCCTTCGCGCTGGTGCGTGATCCGTACAGTCGATTTGCTTCTTCTGTGTCCGAGCGGATTCGGTGGAACGGGGGTGCGCTTCTGGCGCGGCTGAGCCGCGCCGAACTGAAGAAGTCGCTGGACACAAGCATTGGCTACTTGTCGCGGCAGGATTCGTCTTTGTGCTGTCTGCCGCCGGGCTATATTCATTTTCAGCGCCAGCGTGACTACATCGTGCTGGATGGGGAGCCGGTCGTGGATGCCGTGTATCCAGTGGAGCGGGTTGCGCGGCTCAGGGAAAAGCTGAGCGCGTGCCTTGGGGCGGATGGAGTGAAGCTGACGGAGTCCGCCCCTTCTGCGAGACAGGTGAATGCCGCGCTCATGTATCGCTACGAGGGCCTGAGGCGAACCCATCGCGTTGTGGCGCCGCTGATGGCTCGATTGAGGCGGGTGCTTCCCGCCCCTACCAGCAGGCGCATCGATGACTGGATGTATGTGCATCGCGACGAGGGCGCGCGCAGTCTGTTCGATTCGGACCATGTGCGGGACTTTGTGTCGAGCTACTACGCCGATGACCTCGCACTGTATGCCCGAGTGGTGCGAGCGTCTGGAGGCGAGCGGGAGCCATGAAGATTTCGATCGCCCTGGCTTCCTTTAACGGTGAGCGCTACCTACAGGAACAGTTGCAGAGCTTTCTGGATCAGACTCGCCTGCCGGACGAAGTGGTCATCTCGGACGATGCCTCCACGGACGGAACGGTGGAGATCGTCCGGCGCTTCCAGGAATCGGCACCGTTTGCAGTGAAGGTGATCCAGGGCCGGGGGCGTCAGGGGTTTGTCGCGAACTTCAATCGGGCCCTCGAGGCGACCACGGGTGATCTGGTGTTCCTGAGCGACCAGGATGATGTGTGGTTCCCGAACAAGCTGGAGGCGATGGAGGCCGCCGCAGGCGCGCAGCAGGACGCGTGGCTGCTGATGTGCGATGCGGCGCTGGTGGATCACGATCTTGCCGAGGCGGGGTTCAGCAAGCTTGATCAGATCGAGAGCGCGGGACTGCCACTGGAATACCATGCGATGGGGTGTTGTTGTGCGCTTCGCAGGGATTTCCTGGACCTGGCCATGCCGATACCGGCCAACTTCAAGTCTCATGATGTATGGCTGGTGAGGATCGCGGACGGGCTTGGGCGGAAGCACGTGTCTCGCGCCGTCCTGCAGTATTACCGACGGCATGGGAACAATACCTCTCAAGGGCCGACGAGCGTGCTCACGCGCGTGAACCGGCTGGGGCACCTGCGGGCATCGCTGCTGAAGCGTTGGACCGGTCGAGCCTCGTGGATCGCGGAGGCACGGCTTCAGTCGCGATATGCGCAGATGCTGCGTGGGGGCGTCTTGCGGGCCGCTCGGAGGTGTTCGGACGGGTGCGCCCAAGAGCTTTTCGGGCTTTCGGAACGGCTGGAGTGGATTCGTTGCAATCTGGAGGCGCGCGTTCGACTTCGCGGGAAGCCAAGGCCGTACAGGATTCCCGGCGTCATTTCGGTCTGGCGGTCCGGCGGCTACGGGCCGTTTAACGGCTGGAAGAGTGCGGCGAGCGATCTGTTTCTGAGATAAGCGGCTGGGAGCCGTCACGACCGCTCACTCAGGTGAGTCCCGCAGCGTCCTTGTCGTGCTGTGCGGGTCTTCGAAGCATGTAGCAGATGCGCAGATCGCCGATGTAGCGATGGGCGACGTTGAGGCCCAGTGCGTGGGCGATCTCCTCGAACCAGTCGGGGTAGAAGCGGATGCAGTCGATCGGGTGGCGGTGGTAGGGAAAGCCTGGCGGGTGGGTATGCAGGATGAGGTGCCCGCCCGGGTTCAGTTGAGCCGCCAGGTCACTGACATGTCTGTAGGGGTCAACCAGGTGCTCGAGCATGGCCTGGGAGATGATGAGATCGAAGGTGCCCATCGCAGGCGGGGCGCCGTTGTAGTCCCAGTGATGGTCCATGTCCGGGTGGATCCCTGCGGTGACGATGTTGCCTTCGGAGCTGCCGGTCAGCCTGGCGTAATGCGTCTTGTCGCGATTGTATTCGCCGGGCAGGAGGGTGCGGCCGATGGGCGTCTTGATGCTCTGGACCGCGTGGACGATCGTCCCTCGGATGGTGCCGCTTTCTTTGTTCAGGCCCCGTATGTGCAGGCTGGAACAGGTTCTGTCATGGCGGAAGGCACCATGCGCGCGGGTCGCCTCCGGGATGTCCCACTTCTCGAACAGGGCGTTTTGGATCTGTGACCGGTTGCAGAGCCGGATCGCGAGGCGCAGCGAGGTCTTTCCGATCAGGCGGCCCATGCGGACATACAGTGTTCGAATCATGTGGGTTTGGGCACGGGTTGGAGGCCAGTGAGGCCTGTCAGGGCGGAGGGGTGGGGAAGCCCGGTCAAGTGTTATCGGCGGGGCAGGAGTTTGCAAGCCGGGGCCGGAATGGCGCCATACGCGCCAGGGTGCGGATCGTCATATGGCCCGATCGGCTTGAGACCTGCGTGGCAAACATGCTCCAATTCGCCTGCACGTCTTGAACGCGCACCCTTGTAGGAGGCCGCCCCCCCCTGGCCGATCAGGCGCCCAAACAGCCCCATCGAGCAGCGGGCTGGCCTTCTGCGCAGGAACACGCCAACGGAATTCGGTCCTCGTGAACATCCCCGCCAATGGCGCTGCCCTCTCCCGCGCCGCGTCCTTCCCGGTCAGCGCAATGTGGTGCGGCCTGCGCCCGATGGTCCAGGGCGCGCAAGCCCGTGGGGATGCCGCTGTAGGAGCGCAGCCCTCTGCGCGATGGGGTGTGTCTTGCGCCCGATCGGCCAGGGGGCTGGCCTCC
>NZ_KB907144.1:123496-138385 GCF_000381845.1 Thioalkalivibrio sp. AKL10 | reverse complement strand
GTGTCTTGCGCCCGATCGGCCAGGGGGCTGGCCTCCTACGCATCAGGGCGTACCAGCGGACGCTGGCTCGATGAACACCTGGCGCAAAACGCTGGCGCTGCTCACCCCGAAGGAAAAACGCCGTGGTGGGCTCGTTCTGGGGATGGTGATCGTGATGGCCGTTCTCGAGACGGTCGGCGTCGCTTCGGTGATGCCGTTTCTGAGTGTGCTGGGCAACCCCGAGGTGGTGGAGACCAATCCTGTGCTCAACGCGGCCTACGAAGGCCTTGGCTTCCCCTCGGTGGACGCCTTCATCCTCGCGCTGGGTGCCGCCGCCTTCGGGCTCATCCTGTTCTCCGCCTTCTTCCGCTCGCTTACGCACTACGCGATGAATCGCTTCATCGAGATGCGCCGTCACAGCATCGGCAAGCGCCTGCTGGAAACCTACCTGCGCCAGCCCTACGCGTTCTTTCTCGACCGCCACAGCGGCGACATGGCCAAGAACATCCTTTCCGAGGTGGACCAGCTCGTGCAGAACGTTTTCCGCCCGGGCATGCAGATGGTCGCCTATGGTGTGGTGGTGTTTGCGCTGGTGATTCTGCTGATCGTCGTGGATCCGTGGCTGGCGCTGGGCGTTGCGGTGGTGATCGGTGGCATGTATGCGCTGGTCTTCGGCACCGTGCGGGGCATTCTCGGCCGCGTGGGGCGCGACCGCGCCCGCGCCAACCAGGAGCGTTTCACCGCCGCCAGCGAGGCCCTGGGCGGCATCAAGGACATCAAGCTGTTGGGTCGCGAACACGCTTACCTCTCCCGCTTCGAACGTCCTTCCGCCCGGCAGGCCCGCCACCAGGCCACCAACCAGACGCTTGGGGAGATACCCAAATTCATCATCGAGGCGATTGGTTTTGGCGGTGTGATCGCACTTACGCTGGTGCTGCTGACCACCCAGGGCGGGACCGACAGCAACGCCCTGGGCGATATCCTGCCGATTCTTGGCCTGTACGCGTTTGCGGGTTACCGCCTGCTGCCGGCGGCCCAGCGCATCTACGCCGGTATGGCGAAACTGCGCTTTGGTGCGGCTGCGGTGGACAACGCCTATTACGATCTGCACCAGCGCGCGGCGCTGGCTGAACTGTACAAGCGTACGCCCCAACCGCTGGTTCCCAGGCAGAACATCACTTTGCAGGACATCCACTACACCTACCCGAACGCGGTGCGCGCGGCCCTGCAGGGGATCAACCTGGAAATCCCCGTAGGCCGTTCCGTGGGCATTATCGGCGCCTCCGGTGCAGGCAAGACTACGCTGGTCGACGTCCTGCTGGGTCTGCTGCGGCCGACCCACGGCGCCATCGTAGTGGACGGCCGGCCCATTACTGATGACAACCTGCGCGCCTGGCAGCAGGCACTGGGCTACGTACCCCAGGATATCTTCCTGACCGATTCCTCTGTGGCCGAAAACATCGCCCTGGGCGTGCCGCCCGAGCAGATCGATCACGCGCAGGTCGAGCGTTGCGCCCGCATGGCCCAGGTGCATGACTTCATCGTCCAGGACATGCCGCAGGGCTACGACACGTTAGTGGGGGAGCGTGGCGTCCGCTTGTCGGGCGGGCAGCGCCAGCGGATCGGTATCGCCCGCGCGCTCTACCATGATCCGCCCGTGCTGGTGTTCGACGAGGCCACCAGCGCGCTGGACCATGAGACGGAAACCGCGGTCATGGAGGCCGTGGCCGTGCTGTCCAGCACCAAGACGATCATCATGATCGCCCATCGGCTGGGTACGGTCTCACGATGCGATTCCATCGTGAAACTGCAGCATGGTGCGGTGCTTTCATGTGAAGCATCCGCCCCTGCGCCAGCGGATGGTCAGGCCATGGACAAGGAAACGACCAGACGAACCCCGTGAGCAGGGCCGGACAAGGAAAGAAAAATACCCATGCACTACAGCCTTCGAAAGAAAGTCCTGGTCACCGGTGGCGCCGGTTTCCTGGGGTCCCGCTTGTGCGAGCGACTCTTGCAGGAGGGGCACGAAGTATTGTGCGTGGATAATTTTTTTACGGGCTCCCGCGACAACATTCGAGATCTTGTTCGCAACCCTCTATTCGAGGTGGTGCGGCATGATATTACCCAGCCCCTGTATGTCGAGGCGGACGAGATCTACAACCTGGCGTGCCCGGCCTCACCCGTGCATTACCAGTTTGACCCCGTGCAGACGACCAAGGTGTGCGTGCATGGTGCTATCAACATGCTGGGTCTGGCCAAGAGGACCGGTGCCCGGATCCTTCAGGCATCGACCAGCGAGGTGTACGGCGACCCGGAAGTGCACCCGCAGAAGGAAGACTACTGGGGCCGCGTGAACCCCATCGGCCCACGCGCCTGCTACGACGAAGCCAAGCGCTGTGCTGAAACGCTGTTCTTCGACTATCGGCGCCAGCATGCGATGCCGATCAAGGTGGCTCGCATCTTCAATACCTACGGGCCAAGGATGCAGCCGCGCGATGGCCGAGTCATTTCCAATTTCGTTCTTCAGGCACTGCAGGGCCAGCCCATCACGATCTACGGCAGCGGCGAACAGACCCGCTCATTCTGTTATGTCGATGACATGGTCCAGGGCCTGATGGACCTGATGAAAACGGACGACGACTGTACCGGCCCAATCAACCTGGGCAATCCGCAGGAAGTTTCGGTACTCGACCTGGCACGCCAGATTATCCGACAGACGGGATCGAACTCATCGCTGGTGCATCAAGACGCCGCTGAGGATGATCCGCGGCAGCGCCAACCCGACATTTCCCTGGCGAGGGACCAACTCGGGTGGCAGCCCACCATCTCACTCGAGGCGGGTTTGGAGCAAACGATCGCATGGTTCCGCGATCTGCGCTCGCGAGGGCTGGCTTGACCATGACGATCGTCGGCAAGGAGCGCGTTGGATGACACCCAAACTGAATGCCGTACGGCTGGCCAAAGCGGCCGCTCGCAAAGTGCTGCATGCGTTGGAGGATGTCACGTCGGTTCGGCCTGGAAAAACGGGCCCGGTACGCTGGATCGACGCGGAGCAGTCTGGCTGGTCCCCAGCCAGAGCTTCGTCCGCGCCAAGCTCTGATCAGGACATGGTTGGATGGCGCCAACGGGAGCCCATGCGATGCATTGGTGTCTGCCAAGTCGAGATGCCCGATGTCTACATGCTCAAGTCACACCCGCACCAGGGCCGAAACCCATTGGATCGCCGTGCTGCAGTACGCGTCCATTCCTTTCGGCGGGTGGCCTATCCGCGTGCTCCCTATCTGGCCGCCCAACGCCTCCGAGCGATTTTGCAGTACGAGCATAGGTTTCCCCGAAGAGGCCCGCACCTCCATGAGCGAATCGCATTGCTAGGAAACCACGAAAGTGATGCATGCAACTACTATCATTTCTGGATTGATACGGTTGGGGACTATCTCATGCTCCAGGATACGCTACCGTCGGATCTTCAGCCTGACCGCTTCCTTATTTCACATGGACTGCAACCATGGCAAGACGAAGTGCTTGAACTTGTTGGTATTCCCTCAGATCGGGTGGTCCGATATCATGACCACGATCGCTTTACAGCGGAGCAACTGTTGGTCCCTGTCCGTGATAAAGGGGCGCTCAACATGACACCCGGATTGGTTGAGCGCATCAGGAAGTCGGTTGGGATGCGCCCTTTTGAGTCAGGATCGAGTAACTCGCTTTACATCTCACGCGGTGACAGCCTGCGCCGGCCCATTCAGAACGAATCTGATGTACAGAGCCTTGTTGAAGCTTATGGGATGGATGTGAGGCAGCTTTCGGGAATGTCTGTCCGCGAACAAATTTCACTCTTCGCTCGCGCTGGAATCGTAGTAGCCGCACATGGTGCTGGTTTAACGAACCTGATGTGGTGCCAAGAAGGAACCATTGTTGTTGAGTTGATGCCGGATCGTCACCGTATCCCATGTTTTCGAAATATCTGCCAACAGAGGAATCTCCAGCACCACGTGATTCTCTGTCCTCAGCCTGGTAGTGAATGGGCTGGCGCAGCCCAAATGCACGTCCCACTTGAGAGGCTGAGTCAGATATTGATGGCCTTTCGCTGTGATCATTCTGGGTCAATATTATAGAATATTCGGTCTGTAGATTGTTCTTGTCTTCCCGCTTGACGCACCATTGAATCGGAGGGGGTATTTTTGCCACTAGGAGCAGGTGGGTGATGTAGGGAGGATGCCAAGGACGGTGCATTGGGGGCAGAATCGGCAGGCCATGCTTGCCGAGGGCGAGGATCATGCTTGCCGAGGGCGAGGATTAGGATTGGGACCTGGAGGGCCCGCGCGAGCTGAGTAGTCCGCTGGAAATTCGAGTGTAAACGTACTGTTTGATGGCCAACCACGTGCAGCTGTTGCTGGGGTTCGGCGTGGAGTTCGCGGCGATGGGGCGTCTGGTGAAGGCACTGGGGTGCGTGCCACCCGGTATCGCAATCGCCTGGAGGTCCGGTCCGGTGCGCTGTGGGAAGGGCGCTGTGACGCCAGCCGCGGTCAGGCGGCGACGTATCGGCTGGCCTGCGCTCGCTACATCGAGCTGAACCTGGTGGGGGCGCGTATCGTGGCGCCCGCTAGGAAGTACAGTTGGCCCACCTCCCGCCAGCTGATGGGCGTCACGGGGAGCTGGGCCACATGGACCCGGAATATGTCGATCTAGCGGACGAAGGGACCGCACGCCATGAACGCTACGCCCGCTTCGTGGAGCAGGGCGTCCCGCAGCAGGAGCTGACGCTGATGCGTGAGGCCTCGCAGCGGAGTCGGGTCACTGGGCACCAACGTTTCGTGGGCGAGGTGGAGCAGATCATCGGCGTGCCCATCGAGCGCCGCCGCCCGGGCCGCCCGTCATCGCGCCGGACGCGAGAAAATAGATCTGTCCCGGTTTTTAGCTTTTGGAGAGTCACGGAGCGTTTTCTTGTCTAATTCGGTTGATGTTCTATGGACTGGGGGATGGGATTCTACATTTAGGGTTCTTTACCTGGTTCTCGTGGAAAATAAAAATGTATCGCCATATTATCTGATTGATCTAGAGCGGCGGTCGAGTTTGATGGAGTTGTCTTCCATTGCGGAGATAAAAGGGCGTCTACATTCATTCAATAGGTCTGCGGCGGAACGGATCGGTGAATTAAAAGTCCTTCCCGTAACGGAAATACCTAAGAACGCCGAAATAACGGAAGCATTCCAGCGCTTAAGGTCTCGGGCGCACCTTGGTTCTCAGTACGACTGGCTTTCTAGGTACGCCGCGCACGCCGGATTGAATGGTATCGAGCTGAGTGTCCATGCAGATGACAAGGCTGCGGTCTTTCTTTCGGGTCATGTCGAATTGTCGCGAGATGGTGCTTGGGTGCTAAATGATATGTCCGACGACATCGCGATCTTTTCGAGGTTCAGGTTTCCTTTGTTGTCCATGACTAAGCGTGAAATGGCTTCGGTTGCAGAGAAAGAGGGGTTTCGGAAACTTCTGGATTTGTCGTGGTTCTGTTACCGCCCTCTCGGCGGCGAGCCATGTGGAGCGTGCAACCCATGTGTTTACACAATGGAGGAGGGGTTGACGGAGCGATTCCCTTTTCGGTCTATTCTTCGGTATAAGATGGTAAGTTTAAAGCGGTCGATCAAGAAAAGGGTGATGGTTTTGCGTTCGGGCCGTTTAGGTCGATAGGCGTATGTCAGATTTTACATATTCAAACGTCACAATGGAGTTCGGGAAGAGAGTCAGAGGGTTGGTTTCGGATGGCTTGAAAAGTGATAGACCCTTGTCTTGGTCGTATGCGGGTGCGTGGGGTGCCTTAACAGTTAGCCGCGGACCCTACAATGGATTCGATCCGGTGGAGACGGATACGCACATTTGTATCGTGGTCGGTGGGCCCATTCTGTGCTTTCGGGACAACAGCTTTCTGGTTGGTGGGGAGCGTGATTGCGGCACGCGGGCTGTACTGGACCGGATCTTGGCCGGCGACATGTCGTGGGAGCATGACCTGGACGGGCCTTTCGTTGTGCTGGTCGTAGATAAGGTTCGTGCGAGGGTGACCTGCGTCACCGATCTGATGTTGTTCATCCCTGTCTATGAGCACCGGGAGGATGGCCGGATGGTTCTGGGTACGCGTGTAGATGCAGTGGCGGCGGTTAGTGGCAAAGGAAGTGCCGTCGATGAAGCATCGCTGGTGGACTTCATTCTGCACGACGTGGTGACGTATCCCTATACCGCATATCGGGGCGTGCGGCAGCTTACCCCAGCGGCCGCACACGACTATACCGTGCTGGATGGGGGCCGTACCCAGAAGCTAGAGCCCAAGGTTTACTGGCAGCCGGTCGAACGGTCCGCCTTCGGGAGTATCGACGAAGCAGCGGATACGCTGCGGTCCGGGCTTCAGGAGTATGTAGATCGAGTCACCGCAGGAATGGATCACGTAGCGCAATTCATCAGTGGGGGCGAAGACTCTCGCGCGCTGGCCGGTCTGCTGCCGGCCGAGCTCAAGCGCGACGCCTACGTTTTCCTGGACAGCATGAACCGCGAGGGTCGGGTGGCCGAGCGCGTGGCCAAAGCCTACGGTGCCGCGTTCTATCCCGGCTACCGGTCTCCGACGCATTACCTCGAAATCCTGGAGGAGGCGAGCAGCTTGGTCGGTCTCGGCCATCAGTACACACATGCCCATTCCCTGGGGTTTCATAGCGAGTGCAAGCTGGATCAGTACCAGGCGGTCTTTGGGGGCTATCTCTCCGACTCTCTTCTGAAGGGTGCATATGCACGGAAGCCCCGAGGCTATGGGCGGTTCCCGTTCTTGCCAAAGATCTCGCTGACCGGCGAATCGCGAAGCCGGCCTTTGAAGAGTTCAGTGTTTCGTGCCGATCTGCTGCGTGAGGTGGAGCAGCGCCGGCGCTCGCATCTGGGGAGCGTGCGGGCGATCCGCCCGCGTACCGCCCATGAATGGTTCGTCCTCTGGCCGATGACGATGCGAACCGGCATGCCCAACTTCTACACGACGCGCCGTTTGTTCGCGAGCTATGAGCCGTTTATGTCGAATACGGTAGTCAAGGTGAGCGCGTCGGTCCCGACGCGCTGGAAACTGAATCGTCGGTTGTTTTTGCGCACGGCCCGGCCCTGGCTGCAACCCGCACGTGCTGTGCAGCATGGCGATGGCCGCTTTCCGCACCTCTCTTGGGTGGCGAACACACCCCTGCAGGCGGCTGTGTGGGCATGGAGGCAGTTCAAGCGAAAGGTCATACGAAAGCGTTCCAACGAGGGGCCCTGGGGCGATTGGCAAACAATAGTGCGCTCGCCGGTGTGGCAAGAAAGGGCACGAATAGCTGCCGGGTCTGAGGTTTTTGAAAGAGTTTGCGAGAGGGGAGGCGAGCAGGATAAGCGGGCGCTCTTAGAAGGCTTGCCAATACAGCAGCAGGTGAATGTGCTCCAGATCGCTGGGTCAGCGGGGTCCGTCGAAAAGGGATAGGACTGCAACGGGGACCGATTTTTTTGGGGCTGAGATATGCCAAGGGGATGGCGCGGGTGGTGTTGCCGCATATGCCGGACCATGTGGTGCAGCGCGGGCACAATCGGCAGGTGGTGTTTGCCGAGATCGAGGATTACGGGCGGTACCTGGAGGACCCTCGCGAACTGAGCAGTGCGCTGGAGATTCGCGTGTATGCGTACTGCTTGATGACCAACCATGTGCAGCTGCTGCTGGGGCCGGGCGACGAAGGGGCCGCAACGGGCCGGCCCGTGAAGGCGCTCGCGGTGCGTCCGAGCCAGTATCGCAATCGCCCGGCCGGCCGCTTCGGCGCGTTGTGAGAGGGCCGCTACGTTCGAGCCCGGTGCAGTCGTTGCGATGTCTGCTCACGGCTGAGAGAGTAACCCTGTCCCCGTTCCCGCGAGTTCTTTAAGCTCGGACCTGCTAGTCTGGATAAGCTGGTTCTAGTAATAACGGTTACGTGTGAGGTGTCGCGGTCACAGCGCGGCCAGTCGCTTACGCCAAGTGCAGTGGCTCGGGTAATGCCGGTTGGGTCGGTCTTGTGTGTGGCGATTCGGCCGAGTCAGGCGGCCATGCGGGTCAGGGGGAATGTGCGATGCGAGACTGTGGGCAACGTGGCGCTCACCGTGATGGATTGGCACCGGTGAGGGCCAACTTGGATTGCGGCCGGGCCACGGGTGACCAGCCGGCAGCTCCCGTACCCACCCCGGTCTGGGGGTGGGCATCAATGCTCGCGAGCTACGACGGGCGCAAGCCTGTCAGGCATGGACGAGTTGTCCCCAGCATTTCGCGCTCGCTTGGTATGCCCGCATAACGGAGTCGGTTGTCTTGCGTTTTTCCCTCATCGTCCCGCACTACGAGGATGCTGATCGTCTGGATCGCTTGTTGCGTTCTGTTCCGGTGGCGCGTGACGACATCGAAGTGATTGTGGTGGATGACTGCAGCCCGGACCAGGCGGCGTTGGATGCGTTGAGGGTGAGCTGGCCGGGCGTGCGCTGGTGTTCGACGCGGGAGAACGCGGGTGCAGGGGTGGCTCGGAACGTCGGGCTGGACGCGGCGCGTGGGCGCTGGCTGGTGTTTGCGGATTCGGACGACGAGTTTCTGCCTGGGGCTTTCGAGACGTTTGATCGAACCCTGCGTCCGGATGACGATCTGGTGTATTTCCTCGCGGAGGCAGTACAGGAGGCGGACGGAGCCCCGTCCGTGCGATCCGAGTGGGTGAACGAACGAGTGATTGAATATGCGCATTCACCCGATGAAGAGGCGCGGCAGGAGCTGTGCCTGCAGCATATTGTCCCCTGGGCGAAGGCATATTCGCGTGCCTTCGTGGAGGCGAACGGGGTGCGTTTCGACCCAGTGCGGTGCGGCAATGACGTCGCATTCAATGTGTTGGCGGCCATGCGGGCAGGGCGGTTGAGAACGGAAGTGATCCCGGTATACCGGGTGTATCGGCGTTCCGAGAGCCTTACGGCGGACATGTCAGAGGCCGCGTTCATGGAGCGATTCCGGATTGACCGCTCGCTTTCACAGCGTCTCGCGGCCATGGGTGTACGGAGGGGAAGATCCGCGACTGGTCAAATGTTGCTGTCTTTGCGGTATGGCCCTGGGACGGCGCTACGAGTGTGGTGGCTCGCGATCTGTTCACCGATGAAGATCGAATGGGTGCGTATTTTTGATGTTGGAAGATGGCGGCGGTTCTTTGTGAACCAGCGTCGGGATGCGCAGGAACGGATAAAGTGAGGCCGTCGGTACGACGGGACAATGTCTATCTGGGCTGGCGGGGGCGCCAGTGACAGCGTGGTTGGGCCTGTTGGTCTGGGCGTTGTTGGTCGCGGGGTTCCTCCGAACTGGTACGGCTTTGGAGCGCACGTCTGGTCAGGCCGCAAGCCGGTTTGGCATGCCCGCGGTGCGCGGTGCCGAACTGCAAGTGCGGGGTGCGACTGGCGCGCTGGCGGTGTTGGCCGTGGCACCGCTCGTGTTGTTGCTCGCCGTGCGCCGCGATGTTGGCAACGATTACGCGAACTACGTATGGATGTTCGAGTGGGTCCGTGCTGGGCACGAACTCCACTGGATTGAGCCGCTTTACTCCTTGCTTAATCAGCTGGCGGCGCCGTTCGGCCCCCCAGGAGTGATTCTGGTTTTCGCGGTATCGGCTGTCCTTGCCGCTTTGCCGCTGTTCTATCGGGTGTTTCGGTCGAGTCCAATACCGTGGTTGGGCGTCTTGATCCTGTTCGGGCTGGCGTTTCCATTTTTTATGACCAACGCGGTGCGTTCAGCTATCGCGATTGGTATCGTCATGCTGGCCCTGCCTGCAATTTGGCAGCGTCAGCTCCTGTTCTGGACGTTCGGGGTCTCGGTCGCGGCCGGGTTTCACCTCACGGCACTCATCGTTTGGCCACTGTACTGGCTGCTGCACTTGGCTTGGCCGAGGGTTCTGGTTTTGGTCGGCCTCGCAGGTGCTGTAGTGCTGTCCACGAGTCGCGACGCTGCACTCGGATTTTTGCAATGGATGTCGGCTGTCCTGCCTTTCCAATATGCACATTATCCGGGATGGGTGGTCGAGCGGCTGGATGCCTATGAGTTTGGGCTGGGGTATCTGATTTACCTGGGCTTGGCCGGTCTGGTGCTGCTGATGTGGGAACGCGTCGCCACTGAAGGACGTGCGGTGGTGGTGTTCCGGAACACCGCCATCCTGGGTCTATTGCTGACGATCGCGTTGTACCAATTCTGGGCCGTGAATCGACTTGCGCTCTACTTTATGCCCGCGCTTGCCGTGTTATTGCCGTGGGTTATCGCGTGCTTTGCAACAAGGCTAGAGAGGATTGGGTGGACCGTGGGCTTCGTGGCCCTGTTCGGAGCCATGTTCGCACGAGGCTTGTGGGTCGGTGCCCATCAGGCGGTGCCATACCAGTGGGTGCTTTGACGTTCTCGAACAGGATGGGAAACGAGCTTGCGCAGGGTTGCCGCGCGCGGCGTTCGTGTTTACTCATGCCTGGAAGCTGAAGCTAGACGGTGGGGCCGGTCCTGGAACTATGCAATGCGTTGATCGGGGTAGTGGATGCGCCGCCGGTGCGCTCACACAAGAGAAGGGTATGGGCTTAAGTGAGGACAAGTTCCGGTGAACACTTCAGGGAATCATGACAACCCTGTCGTTTCAGTCGTGATGCCGGTTTACAACGGCGAGAGATTCGTCGAGTCGAGTATTCGTTCGGTACTGGCGCAGACGTTCGTCGACTGGGAGTTAATCGTGGTCGACGATGCTTCGGACGATGCCTCTCGGCGGATTGTTCGCGGGTTCGCCGAGCAAGATGAGCGTATACGGTTGGTTCAACTAGAACGCAATGAGGGAGCGGCGGTGGCCAGAAACACCGCGATCGATCTCTCCCGCGGACGATATATCGCGTTTCTGGATGGGGATGATTTGTGGCTGGCGCACAAGCTGGAGCGGCAGCTGGCCTTTATGAGGGAGGAGGGGGCTGCGTTTTCGTATGGGGCTTACGAGCGCGTTGACGAGAATGGGCGGTATCTGGCGCCGGTGGGCGTTCCGGATCGGCTGCGTTATCGAGAGCTTCTGAAGACGTGTTACGTCGGTTGTTTGACGGCGATGTATGACACGAAGGTGTTCGGCAAACGCTACATGCCGTTGATCCGCCGGCGCCAGGATTATGCGTTGTGGCTGGAACTGTTGCGCGATGGCGAGACGGCGCTGGGGCTGAACGAGGTGCTTGGGGTGTATCGGGTGCGCTCGGGGTCCATTTCCTCGAACAAGGCTTCTACCTCGCTCTACACATGGCGGATGTATCGGGAGGTGGAAGGGCTTTCTCTGACCCACAGCGCCTGGTGTTTTGCCCATCAGACAGGGCGTGCGGCGGTGCGGCATCGGTTGCCTGGGCTTGCGCGGCGGTTGGGGTGGCTGCATCCCGTGGCGGGCCCCGTGGCAAGGGACCGCCACGGGCCCTTGGGGCCCTCGCAATAAGATGGGATGTGGCGCGATGGCGGGGCGTGTTCTTGTAACCGGGGCGACGGGTTTTGTGGGCGGTGCCGTAGTGAGCAGGCTTGTGACTGATGGCCGCTTGCTCCCGGTCGCGGCGTGTCGGCGCAGCGTCTCGGTGCCGGAGGGTGCGGAGTTGGCGGTAACCCCGGCGCTTGGCCCGGATGCGGACTGGAGTGGCGCGCTGCAGGGCGTGGAGGCCGTGGTGCATGCGGCGGCGCGCGTGCATGTGATGGATGAGCCGGCGGCGGTTCCGCTGGAGGCGTTCCGGCGGGTGAATGTGGAAGGCACGCTGCGGCTGGCGCGGCAGGCGGTGGAGGCGGGGGTGCGGCGGTTCGTGTTTGTCAGCTCGGTGAAGGTGAACGGTGAGGACACGTCGTCGCGGCAGCCGTTCCGCGAGACGGATGCGCCAGCGCCGGAGGATCCGTACGGCGTGTCCAAGCGCGAGGCGGAGGATGGGCTTCGAGCGCTCAGTGCGGAAACGGGGCTGGAGGTGGTGATCGTCCGGCCGCCGCTGGTGTATGGGCCGGGTGTGGGGGCGAATTTCGGCAGCCTGCTGCGCTGGGTGAACAAGGGAGTGCCATTGCCACTGGGTGCGGTGACGCAGAACCGGCGCAGCCTGGTGGCGCTGGATAACCTGGTGGATTTGATTGTGACGTGTCTGGACCATCCGGCTGCGGCGGGTGAGACCTTCCTGGTGACGGATGGGGAGGATGTGTCCACGGCCGGGTTGTTGCGTAAGGTGGGGGATGCGCTGGAGCGGCCAGCGCGGTTGGTGCCGGTGCCGGTTTGGATGTTGCGGGCCGGGGCGGCGGCGCTGGGCAAGCGGGAGATGGCGCGGCGGTTGTTGGGGTCGTTGCAGGTGGATGCTTCGAAGGCGCGGGAGGTGCTTGGGTGGGTGCCGCCGGTTTCGCTGGATGAGGGGTTGAGGCGGGCGGTGGCGCCGTTGCGGCGGTAGGGTTGGTGGTTTTCGGGCTTTGGCGGGGGCTTCGCCGCCGAGGCGGCTCCTACGGGGGCTGCTCGTGCCAATCGATGGTTGCACCTGGTTGAAGGGTGACTTAGAGGCGCTCGTTGACTGTGCGTGCAAAGGTCCGGAAGTCGTCGAGGTGGCGCGAGCACACAGCGTGAACGATCTCCCAGTTGATGCGCTCGTAGTTATGGACTGCGATGTTGGGAAAGCCGACGTCCTTCTTGAGCCGGTCGGCCAGGCATCGCTTCAATGATGCCGCCTTCAGCGAGACGGTCGAACGTCTCGCCCATGGTGTCCGGAGGGGGTAGTTCGAGCGAAGTCACGAGATGGGCTCCAATGTCGACACATTGTTGCACCGCACGGGACAGGTTGAGGGCGATGATGTCCTGTGTATCCGGATCTTGCTGGAGTTGGTTGGGGTCGTCGGGGCAACGTTGCGCGACCCGCTGGACGCAATAGCGGAGCGTTTCGAGCTTTTGTTCGATTACCCGGCGATCCACGCTTGTCTCCGTTCGGCCAGAATGCGGTCGCGGTAGGGGGAGAAATCGGCCTGGTCGAGCAAGTGGCGCGTGAGGAAGCGGGCGTGGGCCTCGTCCTGTCCGGTCAGGCGGATGCCGCGTGTGACGGTCTCGCCCAGTAAGGGTTCGCCGGCCTGGGTGAGGTCCACAAGGTCCACGGGACGCCCGGTGGTGGAGGCAATTTCTTCGATGAGCGCGACGCGCGTGGTGGCTGGAAGCGGCGCTCCCGCGCTGACGGCCAGGTCGACATCGCTATGTGGGTGCATTTTTCCGCTCGCCAGGGATCCGAACAGAATGGCTAGCTCCAGCTCGTGATGGTGTCGCAACACGGCACGAATGCGATCGATTTCGGGGCGATTGCTCATGCATCCCAGTGTAGGGAGATGTCTCTGAATGTGCACGTTCGCATTCATAGGTGATTGGCGCATCCTTAGTAGAGGCAACGCTGGGGCGGAGAGGATTTTGTTGTTGGCCGTTATCCCGGAAACTGTGGAGTGGTTGTCCGGGATCTTTGGCGTGGGTGGTGACTCCGCCGTTTGGTGTGGTTCCGACGTGGGAGATCCCGGCTCTTCGCTTCGCTACGGCCGGGATGACGGGGTGGGGCGGCGCTACGGCTAGGATGACGGTGTGGGGTGGCGCTGCGCCCGGGATGACGGCAAGGGGTTACCACGGAGACTGCCTGCTTCGTAGTCCCGCAGGATCCACCTCTCGGGTCATCCCGGAAACGGCGAAGCCGTTATCCGGGATCTGTACCGGCCAGCGTTAGCACAGTCGCTGTGGAATCCCATCCGTGCGCGATGCCGGCTCTTCGCTTGGCTGCGGCCGGGATGACGGGGTGGGGGGTGTGCCGGATGAAGGACCCTGGGAAGGTGTCTTGCAATGGTCGGCTCTGGCGGGGGCTTCGCGGGCGAGCCCGCTCCCACAACAGCGGTGGCAAGGTCGGTGGTTGGGGCTGACCGTGGAGGTCGCCGCGTCGCTTGGCTCCTCGCGATGACGGGGTTGTAGAGGGGGGAGGGTGGCTGGATGGGCTTTGTGGGGTCAGCTGAACCAGTCGGTGAGTGGGAGACTGGGGACCCGTTGGAACTCGGCCACGTTGTGGGTGACGAGGGTCGCGTTGTAGGCCAGGGCAGTGGCGGCGATCAGTGTGTCCATGGGGCCGATGGGTGTGCCCTGTTGCTCGAGGTGGGCGCGTATGCGGGCGGCATGGCTGGCGGTGGGTCGGTCAAACGGGAGGACGGTGACGACATCGAGTAGCTCGGCCAGCTGCTTTTGGCGTTTTTCGGGCTCGCTGGACTTGGCGATGCCGGTTTCGAGCTCGTACACCACAATGGCGGGAACGAGGACGTCGGAGGGTGCTGTGGCCAGCAGGTTTTCGGCGACCTTGCCGTGACCCTTGAAGAAATAGATCAGGGTGTTGGTGTCCAGGGCGTATTTCACAGCGCTTCGCGGGGGCTGTCCGGGGGCGTGTCGCGCAGTTCCTCGACCGTGGGGAAGTGATTCCATTGACCGGCCAGGGTGCGGACGGAGTCGGGCCACTCGGTTCGGGTGTTTTCTTCTACCAGCCGTGCGACGAAGCGGCTGACGGGGATGCCGGCCGATTGAGCTGCGCGCTTGAGACGCTGTTCGTGGTCATTGTCGAGGTAGATGGTGATTTGGCCCATGCGTTCCTCCTGCTAAGCATATAAGTGGGATTATATGTTCGAGTGTGTCGCCTGGCCAATCGTTCCGTGAATACGGGATGCACCGGGGAGGCGCTTGCTGGGGCTTCGAATACCCTACGCTGCTGGCTTGCGGTCCTGCTGTCATCCCGGCCGCAGCGCAGCGGAGAGCCGGGATCTCGTACGTAAGTGGTGGTACTGGCGTTGGTGTTTTCCTGACGTGGGAGATCCCGGCTCTTCGCTGCGCTACGGCCGGGATGACGGGGTGGGGTGGTGCT
>NZ_KB907144.1:0-123126 GCF_000381845.1 Thioalkalivibrio sp. AKL10 | reverse complement strand
TGGCGGTTTTCTGGCGTTGGCGGGGGCTGCGCTGCAGAGGCGGCTCCTACGAGAGTGGCGTTTGGCATAGGTGCCCGGCCTCTGGCCGATGGGGTATGGGTTAGCGTGGTGATCGGCCAGGGGGCTGGGCGCCTACATGTAGGAATAGAGGTGAGAGTGTTTTGATACGAGTTCTGGATGTTGTGTTGTCGGTGTTGGGGCTGGTGGTGGCGGCGCCGGTGTTGCTGGTGTTGTGGTTGCTGGGCTGGATGGAGTCGCGGTCGCCGCTGTTTCGGCAGGAGCGCGTGGGGCGGCATCAGCGGCCGTTTGTGCTGGTGAAGTTCCGCACGATGCGGCCGGATACGGCGTCGGTGGCGACGCATCTGGCCGAGGCCTCGGCGGTGACGCCCCTGGGGCGCTTTCTGCGCAAGACGAAGCTGGATGAACTGCCGCAGCTGTGGAATGTGTTGAAGGGCGAGATGAGCCTGGTGGGGCCGCGGCCGGGCTTGTTCAACCAGGAAGAGCTGCTGCAGGAGCGGGCGGCGCGCGGAGTGCTCGATGCGCGACCGGGGATTACTGGCCTGGCACAGATCCGCGGGATCGATATGTCCACGCCGCGCGAACTGGCGGAAGTGGACCGGCAGATGCTGGATGCGCTGACGGTTTGGGCGTACTTCCGGTACCTGGTGCTGACGGTGCTGGGGCGCGGGTCAGGGGATCGGGTCCGGCCGTCGTCCTGAGTGCAGTTTGCCTCCGATGGTGGATGGGTGTTCCTTCCGCTCAACATGCGCTGAGGACCGTGAGCTCAGGCTGAAAACCCCGTCGCCGTTATCCGGGATCTCTCGCGCTTGGGGCGAGCCTGGCACCTGCCATCGTCCCGCCGTGGGAGGTTCCCGGCCCCTCGCTTCGCTACCGCCGGGATGGCGGGGTAGAGCTGCGGCCGCGAACATGGATCGGCCGCGCGGGGGGGGGGCGGTGGCCATCGCCGGGTCCAGCTTTTAATGGCCTTGCACGTCTGCACGGATGCGGTCGATTTCAGCGCGGTTGTTCAAGGCTCACTGTGTAGGGAGATGCCGATGAATGTGCACGTTTACATTCATGAGTGTCGCGTGGTTTTGCCCAACGGTGGGTGATGCCTGTCGTTGTTCTGACCCGAGCGGCTAGCGGTTGGGATGGGTCAGCCGTCGGACGGGCCGGGATGGAAGCGCTGGTTTCTGTGGCCGAGGGGCTAAGGCGGGCGGGTGGTGCTGTTGCGTTGCTGAGACCGTTAGCTCCGTGTCTGTGGCTGCCGTCTTGTAAGGATATCGGGTCTTTCCAGATGTCGTTCCCGGTGCCGGACTGCGCTTTTTGAGCACCGGTCCCTACACCTGTTCGCCTCGAGTAGGGGAGCGTGCCGGCCAGGTCAGGGCAGTCGAGGCCAGCGGCTTAGCCGCCTTGAGCGGTAGAGGTCGCCAAACCAGGCCCGCCAGGTGCGCCCGTCCGGCAGCTTGTGGCGGGTGGTTCGCGATGGGGTGTCAATCTCGGACAGGGCATGGACGAGATTGTCCTCGAATCGCTTGAAGGTCTCGAGGCGAATCTCGAACGGGTGTGACTTTAACCCGTAGAAGAACGGATTGGTGTTGATTTCGTAGACCTGGTTTTTTCCCTTGAACAGCCCGAAATCGGCTCGCCCGTATTCGATTTCGGCGTGCTGAAATGCGGGACGCATGGCGTCTGCGTGAGTATGGTCAGTGACCATTTTGTATTCTTCTTCGTACAGTTCTTCGGGCGCGATACCCCGTTGGCCGTACTTGGCGACCCACGTTTCCTGGTGCGCGCAGGGTGCGCCGATGACGCGGTCGCCAATCCGGTATGCGGCCAGCTTGCGGTATAGGCCCTCGCGCACGGGTTCGGCCGCGTACTGCACCACGATGATTTCCCGCCGTGGAACCCCTCGGGAAATCTGCTCCTCCAGGGCGTCTCGAAGAGCGACCGGGGTATGGAGCAAGTCCGTGAGCGTGCCTCGATGGGCGGAATCGGTTCGCAGGAAGACTGGATACACGTCGGTAGGCGGCTCGTCATCGGCGTGCCATACGTTGAACTCATTGATGCTCCGCAGCTTCAAATGCCGGAGCAGCTGGTATCGGGAACGGTGCCGGGCCGGATTGTTGACCACCCGGGCGCCAGCGTCTCGCAGTTGGCGATAGATGGTGGCGACGCACTCCAGATCCCAGAAGTGCAGGCGATCGAGGTCCGAGAAGATGTAGGTCGCTTGGGGCAAGCGGCGTGCCCGCAGCAGCCGTTCATAGGGCATGACTCGGAAATCGATATCCGGATGGCGTTCCAGCGATCGATGCGTTGACCGGTGTGCCTGGGTGGCAAAGAGAATGATCATGGACGAGCCTCGGCCATATAGGCACGGGCGTTGTCCATCAGTTGGCTTCCCAACTCGGTCAGGAGTCCGTGTTCGTCGACCACCTGATGCCCGGCTTCGAAATTTTCCCGGTCGCGCTCGCGCGCTGCGTGTGCGAGTTCGCGTTCATCGTTGGAAAGAAGTTCCGACGCCAGGAGCTGGCTCATGGCCCAGTGCATGCGTGCTGACACGTAGGTCGCATGATAAATGCCGTCCATGGGGCGAGGGTCGGCGCGCAGCGGCGAATCGAAGAGTTGGGAGTCTTCGTTCAGGGTCAGTGGCTCGTGCGTGCAGAAGCCGAAAAGCAGGCTGTGGGCGCTCTCGTGTGCGAGGACCTCGGCCATCTCGATCCGGTTGGTATGAAGGCCGGCATTCAGGAACAGGGCCCCCCAGAGCTGGTAATGCGAACCGCCATGAAACTCGCTCTGATCGTTTGGCCCGCCGGTCACACCCACAACCTCGTGGACGATCGAGCGGATCTCTCCCGCCAGTTCGGGGGCAGCGTGCTCAAGCAGGTTCATTGCACCCTTGTAGCGATCGATGAACGAGCGGGCGGTTTCAGGAGCGGGGATATGCAGGCTGAGCCCGGACCGCATGGAAGCGCCCATCCGTTCGCGGTAGCACTGCCCCCGGGGGCCATCGTCGAGCGGGCCCACCGTCTGTGCGGGCGGCCGTGGCTTTTCCTGCGCCAGTTGCTCGAGAAATCCGGTTGCTCGTTCTTCGTCCTGCTGCAGTAGTGCGGTGACCGCGTCGTAGTAATGCGCAAAAGCCGTGGGGGCGTGGGGCGTCCCCATTTCGAGCGCGGCGGACCGTTGTTCCAGGGCCTGGTAATCCAGCGGCAGACGCTGGGCGCACGCTTCGGTTACCAGACGCAGGCTGCGTCCGAGCTCGGAATGCATGCGTTGATTGATCTGCTCGGCCCGTTTGGCGTCGGGTACGAAGTCGGGTCGAATGGACACAGGCGAAACCTTGGGGCGCGATGGGTAGCGCATTGGCAATGGTATGGCTTGTGGGGCAGGCGTACTCCGAAAAGACGCAATGCATGGACCCGACGCGGTTCAGTCGGGGCGTCTTCGAAGCGTGCCTGGAGAGGTTCCAGACCCGCAAGGCCTGACGACTGAGCCTGGCCTTGCGGTTGGATCCTGTGGTCTACCGGGAGACAGTGCTGCTGGGCTTTTCCCCAATTTTTGCCCCAAGTGCGGAGTTTACAGCCGGGCGGTCATCTTTTCGCCCGATCTTGGCTTCCAGGGCCGAAGACGGCGCGTTCGCGTGCAGCAGACGAAAGCCCAGGAGTTGGCGGGTATCCAGCTTGATGTTTTCCTTCATCTCGTTATCCCATGCAGATTCGTGAGTTCTGGGCGGAAAGCCCGGTCTATTAGTAGCCCACCGTTTACATATGATGCAAGGCCGAGTCCGGTGAACCGGCTTTCCGTTGTTCCGATGGCCATGTCCTTACGGTCGCGGTGCATGCCCGTTTATCCGAACGGATTAGCACCTAGGTGTGATCTCTCAATAGGTTGTCCACGGGACGACCTGTGAACTTTCTTTCGGGGTGGCTCCCTGAACCCGGGTGGGTTGGTGTGGCGGTCCGAGCACGTGCGAAGCCGGATTCGCGGGCCTGCGTCTTGCTCGAGGAAGGGGGAAGGCGTCCGCCCGGCGTTACGGCGGTTGCGCCGCACGACTGTGCGGGGTCGCCACGAATCTGGTCTCGCAGAAACTGTCTTAGGGCAAAGGCGTGGTCGGGAAAAGCGTTGTTGGTGCGTCGGACAGGTGCAATCGAGAGGCCTGGCACATGCCCCGCGAGACACATCACTCCATTCCGGTCGAGACCGACTCAGTGTGCCGCGGGGTATTGCGCGTGGCCGGGTTCCTTAAGCCGATTTGCCACCAATCCCGTTCGAGCTCGAGCGCCTCACTCGGAACCGGGCTTAACGAGCCCAATCTTTGCCCCGAGTGTCGAAATCAGGATCGGGTCGTCGCCTTTGCCCATTCCAATCTTGGCTTCCAGGGAAGACGACGGCGCGTTCGCGTGCAGCAGTCGAAAACCGAGGAGTTGGCGGGTATCCAGCTTGATCTTTTGGTCCATCGGGTTCTCCTTCATGGTTTTATTCATCTGAGCGTACTCGTTTGAGCTTTGCGCTCGTTGGTGAATTTACCCAATCTTTCGATGGGTTGCAAAGGCGAGCGTGTACCAAAACGTTTGTCGTTTTCGCGCCCGCCCCGGTCGCTTCTGCGCGAGCAAAGGCCCCAAGAAACCATGGATGGGGCGCACTGTCGTTCACGCATGACGAAAAGCGTCGGGTGTCGACGAGATTGGGTTTACTGGGTCCTTCGGTAGAGCGCACCGGCAAGGTGAGAGCCGATCAGGTAGGCCGACAGGCGGCGCCCCAGCCCTTCCTGCTGTCGATAGATATCCCACAGGGACGTGATGCGACCCGTAACGTTTCGTGACAGGCCCTTGCCGTGGGCTCGATACAGTGCCGTTACCTCTCCGGAAGACTGTGCATGCCCTCCCGCACGAAGCAGTGAAAGCCAGAGGGCGTAGTCCTGCGAGCGCCTGCGGTAAGGCATCTCGATCGTACCCACCCGTTCGCGGTCGATCATGGCGGTCAGACAGGCGATCCAGCAGCCGCGCAGCAGCCCGGAGTAATCAAGATCATCCGGAACTTGCACAATGCGTCCGGTCCGGTTGCCCAGCGCGGTGATTTTCTCGTAGGGGGAGAAGACCATTACTGCGTCGCTATTCTGGAGCTGGTTGATCTGTAGCGACAGCTTGTGGGGCAGCCAGACGTCATCGGCGTCCAGAAAAGCGACGTACCGACCTCGCATCAACCGGAACGCGGCGTTCCTTGCGACACTGGCACCGCCGTTCGAGGTGCGGCGAACGAGCGTAAGCCGTGGATCCCGGGCCGCCCGTTCACTTACCTGGGCCGCGCCATTGTCGGTGGAGCCATCATCCACGATGATCTGCTCCCAGTTTTCGAAGGTCTGTCCGGCCACCGAGTCCATGCAGGCTTTGATGTATGGCTCTGCATTGAACAGGGGTGTGATGACCGATACGAGTGGTTGTGAAGGCATTTTCAGGCATGCTTGCGGACAGTGGAACCGAGCGTAACTGCATCACGAGTGTGGTGCGAGTGCGTGGGGCAGAGGGGAGCGGATGATTTCAGGGGGCGAGATCCTGTGCTCGGTGATTATTCCGGTTTATCGGCACTGGGATGACCTGAATCGGGCGTTGAGTGCACTTGAACGGCAAACCCTGGAAAGGGATGCGTTCGAGGTGATTGTGGTCGACAACGACAACGACAACGACCCCGGCCAAGGCCCTGCGATCTCGGGCACTTCGCTGAACGTCCGGGTGGTTTCCTGCGATGCGCCTGGGTCGTATGCAGCGCGCAACGCGGGAATCGAGCATGCCCGGGGTGCGATCGTGGCGTTTACGGATGCTGATTGTCAGCCGGATGCCGACTGGCTGCGTCAGGGGCTGTCCGCCATGGAGAACAGGGCGTTCGGCCTGGTCGCCGGGCCAGTGCTTCTGGAACCTGCACTGCCGGGTCGTCCCGGAGTCGCGGAGCACTACGACATGTTGATGGGGATACGGCAGGAACGTTATGTGCGACGGGGTTACGCGGCGACGGCGAACCTTTTCGTCCGCCGCGCCTTGTTCGATGTGGTTGGTGTGTTTGATTCGCATCGATACTCAGGGGGGGATGCGGAGTTCTGTCGTCGCGCCGGTGCGGCGGGATTTCGGATTGGCTACGCGCAGGCGGTCCTTGTTCGGCACCCTGCCCGGGCCACGGCGGGAGCCCTCGTGTCCAAGGCGAGACGCCTGAAGGGTGGGCAGGTGACGCGAGGCCCGCTCAGGCACCGGGTGTTCTGGGTGGTCCGAACGTTTCTGCCGCCTGTCCTGCGTTGTGCGCGTCTGATGCTGTCCCGAACGGCCCCGGCCGGTCTGGGGCGCCGATTCGATCTGTGCCGTCTGCAGTTGTATCTTTGGTGGTGCGAGGTGGGCGAGGTTCGGCGCCTGCTGGGAGGTGGGGAGCCGCTGCGAGGTTAGGATCGCAGCGGCCGGTTTCTGCGCCGTTTCGAACCCTGTGTAGTCATCGGTTCCCTCCGGAATTTCCTCCACAGAGACGCTCGGCCGCGGGTTTTCTGGCGAGCAGCCGGCCGAAGCGAGGTCGGCGAGATATGTGGGTTGCAACCCCGAAACGAAAGGCAATACTTCCTTCATGATTCCGGTCTCCCGCCCGTATCTCCCCGATCGCAAGAAGCTCGATGCCTATCTGGACGGTATCTATGAGCGGAACCGGTTGAGCAATAATGGCCCGTTGGTGCAGGAGCTGACGCACCGTCTGGAGGAATTCCTCGGTGTGGAGCATCTTCTGTTGGTGGGGAGTGGGACGCTCGCCCTTCAGGTGGCGTATCGAGCGCTCGGCGTTTCCGGGAATGCAGGGCCTCCTCAGGCGAATGCGATCACGACACCATTGACCTTCGTGGCGACGGCCAGCTCGCTGAAGTGGGAAGGCGTGGAGCCGGTCTTCGGCGATGTGGACGGGGAGACGTGGTGTCTGGATCCGGTGAGTATTGCGCCCCGGGTAACGCGGGACACACCGGCAGTGGTGCCGGTCCACCTGTTTGGTAATGCGTGTGACGTGGAAGCGATCGAGCAGGTGGCCCGGGAGCATGGACTCCGGGTCATTTACGACGGCGCACATGCGTTCGGGGTGCGGTATCGGGGGGCGAGTCTCCTGTCGTGGGGCGATGCCGCCGCGATCAGTTTTCATGCGACGAAGGCCTTTCATACCGTGGAAGGTGGTGCGATTGTTTTCCGTCACAAGGCTGATCTCGAGCGCGCACGTGAGTTGATCAACTTTGGGCAGAGCGGGCCGGATCGAATCTCGGCGGTCGGTGTGAATGCCAAGATGAGCGAGTTTCATGCGGCGATGGGCTTGTGCGTGCTGGACGAGCTGGAGGAGTGCCTCAAGCCGCGCCGGGAGGCCTGGCATGCCTACGAGACTGCGCTTCGGGACTGCGCCTGTATGCAGCGGCGCCAGACGGGTGTCGAGAACAACAGTTACGTGTATTTTCCGGTCGCCTTTGAAGACGAACCTCAGATGCATTTCATCCGAGGGACTCTGGAGAAGGCGAACATCCAGGCCCGTCGGTATTTCTTTCCCGCGCTCGATCGTGTCCCCGAACTGAACACTTCTCGACCCTTCAGCGAACGTGCAGGTGACCTGGCTTCGCGGATGCTGTGTTTGTCGATGGGGTCGGGTGCTGCCGACACCCAGAGGGTGCTGGAAACCTTGCGTGAGGTCCTTGTGGGCTCCGGCGGGAGGCGCGGTTCCCGCCAGGGTACCGGCGAGTTGCCGGGTACTACCGATCCTGCAAGTCAGGCAGACGGGGTTCCCTGAGCGGGGGAGTAAACCGCAGTTGGGAACGTGTATTGGTCCCGATCCCATCGGCCATGTTCGGGCAGGCCGATGCCGGACTTCTTCCAGCCGAAAAAGGGCGCATCGGGATGGATTTCGCCTGCCTTCGGATTCAAGTGGATGATTCCCGTTTCGACCGCCTGCGGGAACTGCGCCAGCTCGCAAGGATCATCGGAGAACAGGATTGCGCGCAGGCCCTGGCGGACGCTGTTCACACGATCCATCGCCTCGGCGAAGGTGGAAACACGTTGCAACACGACGACCGGGCCGAAGGCTTCCTCCTGAACGAGAGGTGAGTCCGAAGGCAGCCCGGTGACCACTGTGGGTTCGAACCATGCCCCATGCTCGAAGCCGCGCGGCTGGGCGCCGCCTGTGAGGATTTGGCCCCCGGCCTCGGTCGCGGCGTTCACCTGCTGGTACATCGACCGGACGCGGTCCTCGCACCGGAGTGGTCCGATCTGAGTGTCCGGGTGGTGTGGGTCGCCGATACGCAGCTCCTGGCAGGCATCTCGCAATGCCTCGCAGAAGGCGGGATAGTGGGGGTCGACCACAATCAGGCGCCGCGGGGCGGTGCAACGTTGTCCTGAGAAGCTGAAAGCCGCCTGCGCCACCAGGCGCGCGGTACGCTCGATATCGTGCACGTTGCCCACAACAGCGGCGTTGTTGCCTCCCAGTTCCGCCTGGAGCGGACGTCCGTGGGCTGCGCAGCTCATGGCGAGTTGGCGTCCCGCCGCTTCGGAGCCCGTGAAGGTGACCAGTTGTGGTTGGGATTGCTCCAGGATCGCGTTCACCGTGTCGGAGTCGCCATGCAGCATGGCGATGCTCCCGGAGGGGAAACCGGCCTGGGCCAGCGTGGCCAGTAGCGTTTCCACCAGGTGAGGGGCGTGCGGGGCGGGTTTCCACAGCACACTGTTGCCGAAGGCGAGGGCGGGCGCGAGTTTGCCAATGGGGATTGCCAGTGGGTTGTTCCACGGCGTAATGACCAGAACCATTCCTCTTGGGCGGTAATGGACTTCGACGCCATCAGCGATCGTTTCGGATGAGCCGTGGTTCGCCTCTTTGATCGTGGTTTCAATCAGGCGTATCCCGTATTCGAATTCCTGTTCCGCTGTGGTTCTGGGCTTGCCGATCTCTTGAATCAGTGAGGCGACCAGCGATTCGCGGTTCTTCTCGAGAACGGTCTTCCAGCGCTCCAGCAGCGTAATCCGTTTGCTCATGGGTGTTGCGCGCCAGTGGGGAGTGAAAGCAACCAGATCTTTCAAAGCTCGGCTCACCATGCGAGGCCCGGCTATGGTCACGGCAGCCCGGGTACGGTGGTTCCTGCACGGGTCTTGTAGATCGATCCTTTGGGCTTCGGGTTCGGTGTGCCATTGCCCGCCAAAATATGCGCAGGGCATGGGGGGGGGCGCAGTGGATGTGCACTCCGGGTTCTTGGGTTCCGATTCTTCGGGAAGCAGGGCGGCTGTGCTGCGGACCTGGCACGCGCGTCGCGCAAGTTGGCGCAACGTCACGGCGGCTGCCGCAGGGTCATAGGAGGCGACGCAGTCCGAGACAATCTCTACCGAATATCCCAGCCGGTAGGCATCGAGTACGGTCGCGTGTATGCAGGCATGGGTGTGTACGCCGGCGATCGCCACGGTGTCACAGCCGCGGGCCCGAATGTCCGAATCAAGCTCCGGACTATCGAAGGCCGAATAGTGTGTCTTGTGGTAGGTGCCTTCGTCCTGGCGGGCGGCTATCAGCGGGGGTGGGGATGCCCCGTGACTTCCCTTTCGGCATCGCCGATCACGGTTTCGGATCCAGTGCGGCATCCCGCCTTCTCCCATGGGGCCCACGACCGTGTGCACGTGAAAGATCGGGAGACCGTGGCGTCGAGCCCGGCTCAGTAGCTCGCTTGTGTGGTGTATCAGGGCCTGGCGATTGGGTTCGAGCCCAGCGGTTTCGAGAAAATCTTCTTGCAAATCGACCAGAAGGAGCGCGCGGTTGGTCATGCGGGGACGGTCTGCCGTGTCAGTGCGTTCAATACCTGTGTAGTCATCACGCGAGTGCTGACTACCACGGTGTCTCCCGAGGCGATGTCCGCGGTTCTGGCCCCCTGCTCAAGAACCGTGGCAATCGCTTGTTCGACCGAACGGGCTGCGTGCGGCTGGCCAAAGCTCTCCCGCAGCATCATGGCGACCGCCATGATCTGCCCCAGTGGATTCGCCGTGCCGCTGCCGGCGATGTCGTAAGCGGCGCCGTGCCCGGTTTGGTATACGGCGCGGTTGCCATCCCCGAAGTTGCCGGAAAACGACATACCCCTGGAGCCCAGTAGAAGCGAGCCGGCATCTGCGAGTACGTCCCCGAACATGTTCGGCGATACGATTACGTCGAAACGCTTCGGGTCCGCGACCAACTGGTAAACGGCATTGTCGATCTCGAGTACTTCAAGCGTGACGCCGGATTGGGTGCATATCCCTTCCGCTTCGGAGCGCCATAGCTCACTGACGAGCGGGATGCCGTCCGGTTTGGTGGTCAGGGCCATCCTGTGGCGACGGCGCTGTGCGGTCAGGCAGCCGGCTTTCAGTATGCGCCGCACCATGGCCGTGCTGTATCCAAACGCTGCACGGATGCCGGCTTCCGCGGGATTCGTCGCGATATGGGCTTCCTCGCAGTAGTACAGACCACCGGTGTTCTCGCGGATTGCAAGGATGTCGACATCATCCGTGTGCCCCCCGCAAAACAAGCCTCCCGATGCAAGCCCGGGAAAGGGCACTAGTGGTGTCAACTTGCAGTACAGGTCGAAGTACGCCCGCAGGTCGTAGACGAAACGGGCACCCCCGGGGCCGGAGAAGATTGCACCGCCGCCATCGAAAATCTCCGAACAGAATGCCTTGACCCCCGGGGAAAGCGCTTTGCCGCCAGCGGCGATGGACTGGCGGCCGATGGGACCGCCGTGGCGCAGTTCGAGTTTTAGCCCGTTCAGGTCACAGACTCGCTCCAGTACGGATACCGCAGCAGGAACGACTTCCTGTCCAATGCCTTCACCTTCGAGGACGCCCACCAGGATTGGATCCCGGGACGGCCGATCCGAATACCGATCGGGATCCACGTGGTGGGGCAGGGTGATGGACCTTCCATTCATGGTCGGAGGCTTTCTGTTTTGGCATTTAGTGAGGGTCAAGCCGCACCGTCTATCTTGTCGACCGCGATGCGCGACACACGCGATCCCTTCTTGTTGGACACCGGAGGGAGCAGAATACCGGCGTACCGGGCGAGTGCCATGGCGACCTCGTCGAAGCCCATGAGCCGTCGGGCAGCCGTGGCCCCGGAGAACCGTGCATTGAACTCATAGATCCAGAGTTTTCCATCGGGGGCTTTCTGGCACTGTATGTTTATGGGTCCGCGCGCGCCAGCGAAAGCGAGTTCTGCACCGCAGTCCTGTCCTAGCTGGAGGGCTTCTTCGTCGTCATGGCGTTCGAGCGAAAGGCTTGTGCCATTGCGGTTCACATTGACGGAGCAGAACACGTCGTTGCAGTTGCCGTCCGGGTCGATCATGACCTGAATCGAATGCTTGAGGCCTTCGAAGGAGTGGAATAACGGGATGCCCTGGGTGTGAAACCGATTCCATGCGTCAAGCACTTCGGAGGGTTCTCCGAGGAAGCGCTGTACCAGCAGGTCTTCAATGTCCAGAGATTGAAAAAGTTGTTCCAGTGTGAGCAGGATCCGCACGCCCCTCGATGCGAATCCGGCGGCGGGTTTGACCAGAAGCGGCAGCCCGTGGCGCTCGACGAATGTGCTGGCCAGTGCGCGTGAGACAGGTGTGCGAAGAGTCGGGACAAACGGAAGGCCGCGCGCGGCGCAGAAGCGGTAGCTTTCGAACTTGTCGTGGAGGGCTGAGCTGATCGTGGCACCACCGCAAAGAAATCTCGGGCCCCATGGGTGCCCGCGTTCCTTGAGTTCCGCAAGAGCAATGACGTCATCGTCCCGGCAGGGTATTACGAGGTCGGGTTGTTCGACCTCCAGTATCTGGTCAAGCCTGTCCTCGAAATCCCGACGCGCCGTCGCGGTTTCAGGTACCTCGTAGATCTGGTCAAATCGGTCGAGTCCAGGACCATCGGGCACGGTGTTGGTGGCAGCCACCGAAAGGCCGCTTCGGCGGCCGGAAAGGCTGTCGAGAATGTTGTTTGCAACCAGGCTGCCGCCGGACAGTAACAAGAGTGAACGCGCCCTCCCGGAAGGGGGGCGGGCTGGGACGTGATACGCCTTGCTCATGCCGAGGTACTCCGGATCATGGTGGCCCAGTGTAATGAGCAGTGCGAAACGGTGCAGTATTCTGAATGGGCTGCAGCATTGGGTTGTCCCCCGATGCTAATGGTGGGTACTCCGCCGCGAGCAGGCGACGCAACTCTCGCAAGGTTAGACCTGTATCAGACGTCGCTCAAAAGCGGTTATGGTTCAGAGCGTGGTTCGAGCCGGGGCATCTGCTGGAAAGACCTCGCGTAGCTTACAGGGAAACATGGACGGCCTCGCTCAAAGGCGAAGGGTTGGAAGGGAATATGAAAGTCCTGATTATCGGGGCCGGTGGCCACGGGCAGTGTGTGGCTGATGCGCTTCTGCGAAGTCGGCGGGCGGGGGGTGAGGTAGAGGCGCTTGGCTTTCTTGACGATGTGGAGCCGCTGGCGACCGACCACTTTGCCGGGCTTCCCCTCCTTGGGCGTGTTCCGGACCTGGGGGGCTTTCCGGAAGCGGCCGTGGTCGTGGCAGTGGGAGATAATGTCGCGCGGAGGGGGCTATTCGAGGAGATGGGATCCTTGGGGCGCGTCCGGGCCACGGTGATTGATCCTACGGCTGTGATCGGCTCGGATGTTGTCATCGGAGCGGGTTCCTATGTCGGGCCCCTGGCGATTGTAGGTCCCGGTTGTCGCCTGGGTTCGAATGTCATCGTGAATGGTGGCGGATGCATCGGCCATCACAGCAGGTTGGGGGACCATGTGCATATCGGCCCCGGTGTGGTGACTGCGCGGGGTGCGAGCATCGGAGACGGAGCGATGGTGGGCGCAGGTACGGTGATCAAGCCAGAGGTTTCGATTGGGCGCGGCTCCGTGGTGGGCGCGGGTTCGGTTGTTTCTCGCGACTTGGGTGATTACGTGACGGCGGTAGGATCACCTGCCCGAGCTGTTCGAAGGCAGGAGCCGTAATGACCAGCGAGAAGCGTTCCTTATGGCTCCGCCAACTCATTCTGGAAAGAGTTCGTAAACGCCGTTCGGCCGCGCCACTACCTCACGAAGTTTCAACATCGAGGGTCGAAGTAATCGAACATCATGGGGAGCGTTTGCACCTCGTTGCAGACCCTGCGCTTACGCGCGAACTACTTTCGAATGCCCCTTTGTGCCCTTTTTCTCAGGCGGCTGGGCTAGAGGGGATGTGTGATCATTTTGGCCTGAATGGTTCGCTCGTGGGGGAGTTTTTCAGGCGAAGCCCAATTTTTCTCGAAGGTGATTTCCATCGGGAGGCGAGGAAACATTTTTCTAGGCTCGCCCGCGTCGCGAAGGAGGTCTTGCGACCAGAGCTCGACGATCTGGTCGAGGTGCATTTCCGCGCCACATGCCGTGCCGATAGGGGCATGGGACTTGCGACCGTAGGGGCGGTGCAGTTTGTGGATAGGGTGTTGTTCCGACTTTTCGAGCTTTTGTTACCAGGCTCGGAGAAGCATTACCCGGAATTGGCGGCGCATCCGCAGTCGCTGTTCGAGTTGGTGCACCACCCGCGTCGCCTGGGAGATACTCTAGATGCCATGGCGGTGCTATTGCAGGCGTATCACGAGGATTCCGAGGCACGAGAAAGGGCATGGATGCTGATGAGCTTCGTCCTCATGGGGCGTGATCCGCTTGTCGGCGGTATGGCGGATTTTCTGCATTTGTGGCGTGCCCAGCCCGAGACCGAACGAGCGGAGTGGTTGGCCGGAATGCAGGCTCGGGATGTCTTCCGGTATACGCGCCCGGTCAATCTGATCTCACGGGTGGCGACCGGGCGATTGAATGAGGCCGAACTGGACGTGCACCCGGGTGAACTGGTGGTCTTTATGCTAATGGCTCGGGACCGGGCAGGTTCGACCTGTCCCGTTCCAAGGGATGATCTGGCTTTCGGGCATGGGCCACATTTCTGTGTCGGAATGCCACTTTCTCTGGAGATTACGCAAGCCTGGATGGGAGGGCTGGAACGATGGGACAAAGAGATTCCATGGGACAACTTTCGGACGGAGCAGCCGGTGCCGAGCGTTTTTCGCCGCTACAGGGAGATGAAACGGGCGAACCCCTGAACGCGTTCCTGGACCGGGTGGTTGACCGGCTGAAGGAAGCCGGTCATGGAGAACTGTCGGCAAGGGTGATGACGGATGGAGTCACTGTCCGAATGGAGGATCTCGGCTTGGACTCTCTGGAGTTGCTGGATCTGGTGATGGGGCTGGAAGAAGACTTCAAGGTGGGGCTGGCGATCGAGAACCTGACGAACCGCATGCGACTTGACGAGGTTTTTGCCGAGATTCAGCGCCTCCAGCGGGAACAGGGCAGTCGCGGTGCAGGGATTGCCTGACGAACTGAAGTTCATCGCCCATCGGCTACGTGTCGGGCCTAGGGTTCTCTTTAACCGCTGGCGCGCCCGCAACCGCCGCAAGATCTTTGTGATTGGGCGAAACAAGACGGGCACCACGTCGCTACGCAGGACGTTCGAGGAACTGGGATTCCCGGTCGGTGATCAGCGTGAGGCAGAACGGTTGTATGACCGCGCATATTTCGAAGGGCGCTTCGAGGCGATCGTCGATTACTGCCATTCCGCCCAAGTGTTTCAGGATGTGCCTTTCAGCTGTCCGGGGACGTTCCGGCATCTGGACGCTGCTTTTCCCGGTAGCCTCTTCATCTTGACGATTCGGGACAGTCCGGAGCAGTGGTACGACTCCCTCGTACGCTTTCATTCCCGCATGTTTGGTCGCGATGGGCAGATTCCAACGGCCGATGATCTGCGCCGCGCGCGGTACTGCCGAAAGGGGTTTCTGTACAACACCGTCCGAATGAACGGGACGCCTGATGATGACCCGTATAACGCAGAGATCATGATTCGCAATTATCGAAGGCATAATCGAGAGGTAATGGACTATTTTCGGACCCGGCCCAGGGATCTGTTGGTTCTCAATCTCGCTGAGCCTGGCGCCTACCAGCGCTTTCTCGCGTTTTTCGGGCTGCCCAACGAGCCAGAGGGCTCCTTCCCCTGGGAAAATCGAAGCTCATGAAGAGCGCCGAATCCAATGGAACCCGAGCGCCGGGCCGGCTGGAGGAACCACGCTCCGAGCAGGAGCTCCTGGCGAACTGGGGTGGACGCACCGAGCCCCTGCTGAGCATTCGGTGCCTCACTTATAACCACGCTCCATTTATTGAGAGTGCGCTTAAAGGGTTCCTGATGCAGCGCACCGATTTTCCGTTCGAGATCATTGTCCACGACGACGCGTCCACGGATGGCACGCAGGACATCATTCGTCGCTATCAGGCGCGCTATCCCAACCTGATCCGCACGATCCTCCAGACCGAGAACCAGTATTCGCAGGGGAGGAAGGCCTGGCATGCCATGGATCCCGTCTCGCGGGGAAAGTACATCGCTATTTGCGAGGGAGACGACTACTGGACCGATCCCGACAAGCTCCAGACTCAGGTGGACTATCTGGAGCGGCATCCGGAGTGTGTTGTGTCTGGCCACGATGCGGAGATCCGTGATGCGCAGGGGGAGCTTGTTGCAGCGTCAAAGCTGCCAAGGTATTGCCAGCGTGACTTTTCGGCGCGCGAGCTGGAGCAAGGCGACGGGTTTCTACTGACGCTGAGCCTGGTCTTTCGCAATGTGCCGCTTGCACGCTGCGTCGAGCGCAGCCTGGTCCGCAACGGTGACCGCTTTCTGCTGGTGCTTCTGGGTGCGTATGGCGGAAGCCATCATCACAGCGACATTCGGCCCGGTGTTTACCAGGTACACGATGGCGGAGTCTGGTCCAGCCTCAATCGTCAGGACAGGCATGCAGAGGCCGCGCATACGTACTGCATGATTCACCGGTACTTCCGCCGCATCGGCCGCGAAGACCTGGCCCAACGTTTTCTGGACCGCTGCCGTGAAAATTACGCGTTGACCATACCCGTGCCGAACCTGTTGCGAGTGCTGGCGTTTCGTCTGGCCGACAGGCCCTGGCTGCGGCGCTGGTGGCACCGACTGGTTCCATTCCACCCACCGCGGCCCTGACGGACAAGGATGCATGAAAGTGTCCCCAGACCTGTCGCTAGCAATGTGTCAGGGCGCGCGCGTGGGGCGGCTGGGCCTGCCGGAACGGCGGCTCCGGTGCTTTCTAAGGTACCGAAAAAGACTGCGGATATGCATCAGGAAGTAAATTGGATCTGCGTGGCTTTTTTTCTGGGCATCGTGAATGACGGCTGCGTTGGGTTCCAGCACGACGCTGTGTCCAGCGGCCCATAGCCTTGCACAAAGGTCGACGTCTTCGTAGTACAGGAAGTAGGCCGCGTCGAAGCCATTTACATCGAGATACGCATCTCTGCTCGCCAGCATGAACAGACCGGAGACCCAGTCGGGGTATGTGGCTGCAGGACCCTTTGGTGTGGGGCAGGCACCGGTTTCGCCTCTCAGAAGCTTGCGGGCCAGGGAGGCAACTGTGGGAAAGTGCCGCGCGCTAGGCTGAAGCGTACGAGCCGCGTCGTAGACTTGAGGTGCCGCCAGGCCGGCACCTGTTTCACGCAAGGTCTTGAGCAGGCGTGGAAAAGGATTCTCGGTGATGATGACGTCCGGATTCATCACGCAGAAGTAGGGGTTGCGTGAACGTTGAAACGCGCGGTTGTGGTTGCACCCGAATCCGACACGCCGTCGATTTTGAATGATTTCCAGCTTGGGGTGATCGGGCAAATCCAGGTTTTCCCGACGGTTGAGCGTGACCAGAATCTGGGACACTTCGGGAAGGGGGAGGAGGCTGCACGCGAGCTCGCTGACCATTTCGCCGTGTCCATGGCTGACGATCGAGACGGTGATCATCGCGGCCATCCCTTGTGAAGGAATGTCCACAAGGCGCGCGGGCCGACTCGGCGTTGTGCCTGTATGGCGCGTCGTTTCTTCCACACCTCACGGAGTCGGCTTGCCGCGTCCCACTTGGCGCGCAGGACGATGCGCCCCTGGCCGCGACTCATTGCGCGCAGGATGAGGAGCCCGTTCACCAGGATGTGAGCTGGAAGCAGGGCCCACATTAATGTACTGGGCATGTTCTTGAGGAAAACCCACGGTAGGTTGCGCTGACCGTAGTAGGCCGCGAAATCGCTTTGCGTACCACCACTGGAGCCGCCCCCGACGTGGTAGGCGATAGCCTTGGGCACATAGAGCACGGTGTGGCCTGACAAGCGTAGCCTGAATCCCAGGTCGACATCTTCACCGTAGCAGAAGAAGTCTTCGTCGAATCCTCCCGCTTCACGAACGGCTTGCCGGCGATACAGTGCGGCCCCGGCGCAAGCGGAAAACACCGGGCGCGGATGCAGCGTGGCGGGCGAGGGTTTGCGCCCATGCCCGATGCGCCAGAAAAGGCCGGTCACGTGGTAGGCGTCGCCCGCTCCATCCAAAAATTCGGGTTCATCATGCTGGATCATTCTGGATGCGAATGCGGCCGCCTCCGGACTCCGCTCTGCGGCGTTTAGGAGCTCTTCCAGCCACCCGGGTGCGGGGAATGCATCCGGATTGAGGAGGGCGATGAATTCGGTTGAGCAAGCCTCGATGGCCCAGTTGTTACCGGCGGCAAAGCCCAGGTTGATGTCCGCCCGTTTCACCGTGACGTTTTCGGACTCGCGCAGGTTGTCGATGGAGCCATCGGTGCTGGCGTTGTCGACCACCAGGATGCTCGAAGGGGTCACGCTCTGCTTCGAAAGGGCCTCCAAGCATTGCTGCAGGAGTCGACCGGAGTTCCAATTCACGATGATGACCGTGACCGGGGCGCACGTCGAACGGGAGGGATGTTCGCGAAACGCTTCCATCAGTGGGCCTTTTGGGTATGCATACCGGGCAGCGGGCCACGACATCGCGTTGTGCCGATGCCCTGCACAGTCAAGTCATCCGTGAGCGCCGAGGCCTCAATGTAGCCCGAGAAACCGGTGTGTCTAGCGTCAGGGCCGATCGTTTCCGCCACGTCCGGGCGGTAGCCCCCGGTGATGCCGATGCCAACCGCTTCGCCACGCGAGCCCAGGATCTGAAGGGTTTGCGGCGTTCGCCGAAGGTCGGGGGCGTGCACCCAACCGGTGATATACGCGAAGCCGGGTTCGAAAGGCAGGGCCTGGTAGCTTTCGAGGAAGGCCAGGCAATTGGAAACCGGTCCGAGTTCTTTGGCTTGTTCGAGGAGCCGCGGTGCTTCGCGAAGGGGCGGTTTTGCGAACACGGTTACACCGGCGTCCCGCGCGCGTCTTGCCAGGTCAAGGGCCTTTTTCGAATCGGGATACACGCGCTGAATCCTTTCTGGATCATGGATCTGCAGGGCAAGGGGAAGTGCTGCGGCGTCACGTTCGAAAGCCCGGTGGCCTTCGGGGTCCAGGGCCTGTAGTTGGTGTATGGCGATAGCGACCGCCAGTACGGCAGCAGCTGCCAGCAGCGCGGCACGAACTGTAGCGGGAAGCATGACCAGCATGCGGGCATGAGCCACCAGCAATGCGGCCCAGCCCATCAGGGCCGGGGTGGTATAGCGAGACGAGAGGGCCTGTTCGAAGCCGAGAGTCAGGCGGCCGCCTCCGGTCACCACAGCGGTGCCTACAATGAAGACCACAAAGGTCAGCATGGCGGCCTCGATCGTCAGTCGAGGTGGCCCCAGCAGAAAGCGTATTCCAGTGAACGCGGTTGCGGCCACCATGAAGGCGCCTGCTGCGGTGGCAAGGTAAATCCCCTGTGTCCCGCCACCGGTCAGATGGAAGAAAGGCGAGCCCAGGTACACGAAGACATAGCGCACGAGGCCGATCGGGTTGTCCCTTATGGCACTGCCCAGCGACCCATGATTCTCTACAGCGGTGAAGCCATAGAAGTACGCGATTGGTCCGAGGATGGCGAGTGCGACCAGGATGGCGGTTCGGGAAACCCCCTGTCGCGTCACGATGGCTAGAAGTGCCATGAGCGGGAGTGCGACGACGCCATTGGCCATCGTGCCCAGCGCGGCGACCCCGGCTCCGCATGCTGCGATGAAAGTTACATTGATCTTGGATGAGTAGCTGGAACGGTACAGCAGAAACAGGGCGAGGGCCGGCAGGAGTTGTGCCAGGAAAAACTGAATCTGGAATCCCCAAAGGAGGTTTTCGTGCTGCATCCATAGCAGGAGCCAGGCAAACAACAGTGGAGCCAAAGCGGGGCCCAGCAGGCGGTCTCGAGATTCCAAAAGCGCACTGCGGAGTGCGCCGATGAAGAGTATGGCGGCAGACACCGCGAGCAGATGATTCACCAGGATCAGCAGCCATCCACTGCCGTTCAGCCAGTGGAGGTCCGCGAAGAAGAATAGCCGGGTGAGCAGGATGCGGTGCTCGTTGTGCTGGTCCCACCAGGCTGCCAGGCCGGCCTCGGGAAGATTCAGGTAGAACGCTAGTTGCCCGTCCCACATGTCCCAGTAGGGCACCGGCGAGAAGCCTTGCACGGACCCAAAGGCCGTCAACGCGAGCGCCGCCAGGGCCACGCACCAGAAGAAAAGCATCGCCAGGCGCGGTGCCGGGTAGTCGTGCTCAGGCATCAACCATCCTTGCCAACTGGCGACCGAGGCGCACGCTCTCGGCAATACCGCGATCTTCCGGGTAGTAATAGGCGGTGTCGGCCATGTACAGCCCTTCGATCGAGCTATTGGCAGGAGGAAGATCGGCAAGGTGTCCGGGGCGGCAAACCGGCTGCGCATGTCGGTATCGGCTGACTTCGGCCGCGATCATGTCATCGGGCCGTAATGCCGAGTTAATCCGGCGCAGGTGTTCCCAGGTCCGCTCGATCAGGGTGTTGTCATCCTCCTGGTACGTCGGGTGCCCGGCCGGCAGGTAGTAGGGTGCATAGACGATATGGGCGTCCAGCGGGCGCAGGTTGGTGTATTCCACGATGCCGGGAAGGTCGACGGACCGATCGTTGATGTTGATCCAGAACTTGTCGCTAACCGGGCGCTTCAGTTTGAAAACCACACACGCGACCGCAAGGCTTTTCAACGCGTGAATGCGGTTGCGGTCGGTTTGGGGGAGAGCGGGCACCATGTCCGGGACTCGGCGGAGCGGCACGGTGCTGATGACGGCGTCGTGTGCGTAAGTCCCAGCGTGCAGTTTCACGCCTTTGACCATGCCGTCTTGCAAATGCACGCGGTCTACCGGGTGCCCGGGAAGTACGTGACCGCCTGCGGCGCGAATGTGCTCATGCAACGCTTGCAGCAACGTGGCCGAGCCGCCTTCAAGGTAGCCGAGTCGTTCCTGCATAAGGTTTTTGCGCGAGCGGCCGAGACGGTGGATGCGGTTCCAGATCCAGGCGGCGGAGAGCTCCTCTGTGTGGTGGTGAAACTTCAGTTCCAGGAGGGGCTTCCACAGACGATCATAGGCTCGTTGTCCTACCCAACGCCGAAGCCAGGGGGCGGCCTGTTGCTGGTCCAGGTTGCGCCAGTGCCGCCATCGAGTGCAGAGGTAGGCATGGAGGCCGTATCGCAGCTTGGATACGGGGCCAAGGCCTGGGAGCCGGAGCAAGGCGAGGGGGTTGCCCCATTCATGGAGCTTGCCGTCCAGGAAGAAACCCATGCGCGTGGTTTCCCAGTGCAACCGGTCTTCGAGATCCAGCTCCTTCAGCAGGTCGAACATCGGCCGGTCGTGGACACAGATAAAGTGGTAGAAGCGTTCTATTGGCGTTCCCGCTAGCTCGAAAGTAGTGGACATCCCACCGATGGCAGGTGATGCCTCGTACACGTGAACCCGGTGACCGTCCTGAAGGAGCTGGTAAGCGGCGGCCAGCCCCATGGGGCCGGCGCCGATGACGGCTACCTTGCGTTCCGGGCGTGGGGTGCCAGTGGAAGCCCTGCGTTCGGTTGTGTGCCGTTCAGTCACCAGTGTGCCGGGTTTTGCCGAAGGTTTGTTCGAGCGCTTGGTGCAGAGGGGTCGGCTCGATGCCGAATCGCCCGGGCCAGTCGATCACTTCGAAATGGTCGCCGGCGATGAGCGCCTGCAGCTGGTTCCTCGTGAACGGGGGCCGCCGTGTCAGGGTCCCGTAGGTTTGCAGCAACGCTCCGAAAAGGGGAATAGGTATCGGGAGGAGCAGGGAGCGGGCTTGCGTAATGCGCCGTAGGTTACGGATCAGATCGATATACGCTATGGGTTCCAGGCCGGTCAGGTTGATGCAGTCGAGCTCGGCGCGTTGTTCCAGGCAGTGTTCAATCACTGCACAGAAGTCTTGTGCAAAGAGAGGCTGGCGAAGATAGCGCCCGTCGCCGGGGATGGGGAACACGGGCGAGTACCGCATGAACCGAGCCAGCCATCCGAGGTGGTGGCGGTCATGGCGCCCAAACAAGAGCGTGGGGCGGAGAGTAACCCCTGGAAGACCGCTATCCAGGAACATTTGTTCCTGCTCTCGCTTGGTCTGCGCATAAGGGTCTTCAGCCACGGAACAGACGACCGACGAACTCACATGCACCGTGTAAGGAACCCGATGTTTCTGTAGCGCGGCCAGTACTCGGCGGGTGCTCGTCAGGTTGTTGCGCTCGAAGTCGGCTCGGTAGCGGCTGCTGATCTGGGCTTGGAGCGTGACTGCGGCTGTTGCACCGTCAAAGTAGTCAGTCCAGTCACCGGGCATTGACAGGTCGGCCGTAATGGTGGTCACACCGGGGTGGCGTTGTCGCAATTCGCGCAATCCGCCGACGTCCTTGTCGATGACGATGATTTCGGCCGGCCCACTGGCAAGCATGCGGTCTACAAGGGTCTGCCCCACCAGCCCTGCGCCGCCGGCGAGAACGGTTCTCGGCGGGTCCTTGGTGTAAGTGCCCTGCTTCATACCGGTCTCAAGAAAGAGGGAACGTCGGCGGGGCGCTGGCGAAGTGCAGGCTTGATGGCTAAGGATGACAGCCAGCAATCCTGAGCGGTCGGGCGGGGATGCGTCTGGGTCGATTCATGCTGTCTCACGAGCAGTCCCTGGCGCGCTGAGCTTCCGACGGAGGTTGGCCCAGAACAACAGGGGAAGTCCAGTTTGCGGTGGCTTTGCGAAGCCCTCAACGAGGCCATGCTGCGTTAATACGGTGAGCTTGTGATGCCCCCCCCTTATCCAATCAAAGGGGTGTGGTTTTTCGCTGCCGAGATCGATATGGTGGGGCGTAACGGAGAATGTATGTCAGGGCCGCGCCTGCATGGGGCTCCTCGATACTGAGGGTGCGGGCGGATGTGATCGCCACCAGACTCCGTTGGGGAGGGTTGTGAGTATTCTGGTGACAGGGGGAGCCGGGTTCATCGGCTCGAATTTCGTGCTCGAGTGGCTGGCTACGCATGACGAGCCTCTGGTGAACCTCGACAAGCTTACCTACGCGGGCAACCGCGAGAATCTGATTTCGGTGCAGGGGGATCCCCGGTATCGGTTCGTCCGGGGCGATGTCGCGGACAGAGACTTGGTGGCGCGATTGCTACGGGAACACCAGCCAAGGGCTGTTGTGCATTTCGCAGCCGAGTCGCATGTGGATCGTTCCATTGTCGGGCCGGATGCCTTCATGCAGACCAACGTGATCGGAACGTTCGGTCTCCTGGAGTCGGTACGCGTGTACTGGGAAGGGCTGAACCATGATCGGGGCAATGGCTTCCGCTTCCTGCATGTGTCGACCGACGAAGTATTCGGGTCGCTCAACGAAGGTGATCCGGCGTTCGATGAGGACTCCCCCTACCGGCCCAACAGCCCTTATGCCGCCAGCAAGGCCGCTTCTGACCACCTGGTAAGGGCCTACCATCACACGTATGGGCTCCCGACGCTTACCAGCAATTGCTCCAACAACTATGGGCCGTACCAGTTTCCCGAGAAGCTGATTCCACTGGTGATCCACCGAGCGGTTCATGGGCAGCATATTCCGGTATACGGCGATGGGCGTCAGGTTCGTGACTGGCTTCATGTCTCGGATCATTGTGCCGCGCTTCGCCGCATGCTGGAGGCAGGCGAACCGGGAGCGGTGTATGCGGTGGGAGGCTCGGCGGAGCGCACCAATCTTCAGGTCGTCGAGGCCCTCTGTGATCTTCTTGGCGACGCGCGGCCGGGCCTGGATTATCGCTCACTGGTGCGCATGGTGAAGGATCGCCCCGGGCATGATCGGCGCTATGCGATTGATGCCAGGCGAGCCATGAATTTGCTGGGCTGGGCCCCTCAGGAGACTTTTTCCAGCGGACTGCGCAAGACGATGCAGTGGTACCTCGACAACGAAGAGTGGGTCTCCCGGGTGACCACGGGCGCCTACCGCGATTGGATCGACCGGCAGTATCACGCGAGCGCGGGATGAGTATCCTTCTGTTCGGGGCGGGCGGCCAGGTGGGGCGCGAGTTGTGCGAGACCCTGGCCTCTCTGGGCTGCGTTCATGCCCTGACGCGATCTGAGGTCGACCTGACGGATGTGGATGCCCTCCGACGGACGATTCGGGCGCGGCAACCGGACGTGATCGTGAACGCGGCGGCTTATACCGCTGTTGATCGGGCGGAGGAAGAGCCTGCAGAAGCCGAGGCCGTTAACGCCATCGCACCAAGTGTCATGGCCGAGGAGGCGGAGCGCCTGCAGGCGCTGATGGTGCACTTCTCTACCGACTATGTGTTCGACGGGTGTGCGTCGAGGCCTTATCGAGAGACGGATCTGCCGCGGCCTTTGTCGGTGTATGGCCACACCAAACAGGCTGGTGAGGAGGCAGTGACCAGCCAGAATCCCCGGCATCTCGTGCTTAGGACAGGGTGGGTCGTGGGGGCTCACGGCCGGAATTTTGTCAAGACGATATTGCGTCTCGCAGCCGAGCGTGACGAACTGCGCGTCGTGAATGACCAGCGAGGCGCCCCCACCTCCGCGACCCTACTGGCGGCGGTGACCTCTCAGTTGGTCAACGCATGGCGCTCGAACGCTCGAGGCGAGTTTCCCTATGGTTTGTACCACGTCGCGACACGTGGCGAGACGACCTGGTTCGACCTGGCAAGTTGGATGGTTGGCTATGCCCAGGATCATGGGGCATCGCTTCGTGTGGCAAGAGATCGGGTCGTTCCCGTCAGCAGCGAGGAGTATCCGGTCCTTGCGACCCGGCCATCTTACTCGGTGCTGGACACCTCAAGGATCCAGCAGACATTTGGCATTACACCTCCCGCATGGGATGCGGAGGTGGAGAAGATCATGGATCGATTGTTATGAGTGAACGCAAGGGCATCATCCTGGCGGGTGGTTACGGGACGCGGCTGTATCCTGTTACGCGGGTCGTCAGCAAGCAACTTCTCCCGGTGTACGACAAGCCGATGATCTTTTACCCGCTCACGACACTGATGCGGGCCGGTATCCGGGAAATCCTGATTATTTCGACGCCGCGGGACCTGGGCGCTTTTGCCGAACTGCTCGGTGACGGCGAGCAGTGGGGGCTTACGCTGCACTACGCAGCGCAGCCGAAACCGAATGGTTTGGCCGAGGCATTTCTGATTGGCGAAAACTTCCTTGCCGGTGACCCGGCGGCTCTGATTCTGGGTGACAACATCTTTCTTGGCGAAGGGTTGGAAGGAGTTCTGCAACAGGCCGCGGATCGAGAGGGGGATGGGACCATATTCGCGTATCAGGTCCCCGACCCCGAGCGCTACGGGGTTGTCGAGTTTGATCAGTCTGGATGTGTCCGGACACTGGAGGAAAAGCCGGTCTGTCCCCGCTCTGAGTATGCCGTGGCCGGGCTCTATTTCTACGACGCAGACGTGGTTGCCCTGGCTCGGACAGTAGAGCTTTCGGCTCGTGGTGAGCTGGAAATCACGGACCTGAACCGGCTGTATCTGGAACAGGGTCGTTTGCGCGCGGAAGTCATGGGGACTGACCAGCAATGGATGGACGCAGGTACCCATGATTCGCTCCTGGAGGCAGGCCAACGTGTGAAAAGCCTGGAAGACGAGCGCGGAGTGAAGGTCGCTTGCCCGGAAGAGGTCGCGTATCGCAAGGGGTGGATCGACGCAACGAAGCTTATGCAGGTTGCCCAGTCCTTCTCCGGGAATCCGGATGGGGAGTACCTTTCGCAACTGGTGCGAGAGGTATCTCCATGAAGGGGTTCCCACTGGAATTGCCCGAAGTCATCGAGCTGCAGCCCCGCGTATTCGCGGACGAGCGTGGCTGGTTCTACGAGAGCTTCAACCAGCCGGCTTTCGAGCGGATCGTCGGTGCGGGACACCACTTTGTGCAGGACAATCATAGCTGTAGTGACACAGGCGTCTTGCGTGGGCTTCACTACCAGCTACCCCCGAAGGCGCAGGGCAAGCTGGTGCGCGTTGTCGCTGGAGCGATTTTCGACGTGGCCGTGGACATCCGACGCGATTCACCCACATTCGGTTCGTGGGTCAGTGCCGAGTTGTCTGCGGAAAACCGAAGACAACTCTGGGTGCCGCCTGGGTTTGCCCATGGGTTCCTGTCGCTGAGCGAAGGGACCGAGGTGCTGTACAAAACCACCGACGTGTACGCGCCTGACCTGGAGCGGGCAATTGCGTGGGATGACCGAGATATCGGTATCCAGTGGCCAGTGGTTCCTGTGGCGCCAAGACTGTCGCCCAAGGATGCCGAAGCGCCCCCGCTTGTGCGCGCGGAGGTGTTCCAGTGAACCCGCATGCCATTGCTTCTACCGGGCCACGGGCCATGGGGCAGAGCCTTTGGTCGAACAGACGGTTGCTGGCGCGGCTGACCAGACGCGAGGTGGCCGGACGATATCGAGGTTCGGTTCTGGGTTTGTTCTGGTCGTTTCTTCACCCCCTGTTGATGCTTCTGGTTTTTACATTCGTTTTTACCGTGGTGTTCGAGGCGCGCTGGGCCGTGGAACAACCTACGACGGTTCATTTTGCATTGGTGCTGTTCTCGGGGCTGATCGTTCATGCGCTGTTTGCAGAAGTGCTGACGCGGGCTCCAGGCGTCGTAATTGGCCAGGCCAATTACGTCAAGAAGGTCGTTTTTCCGCTGGAGTTACTCCCAGTGGTTACGGCATGCAGTGCAGCGTTTCACGCTCTGGTAAGCGGCCTTATCCTCTTGTTGGCGTTTGCGATCGTGAACGGGCATCTGCATCCTACGGTTCTGCTGGCGCCGGTCATCTTATTCCCGTTAGTGGTGTTGAGCCTGGGTGTTGGCTGGATTCTGTCCTCCTTGGGGGTCTTTCTGAGGGATATTGGGCAGGTGACCGGGGTGCTGGCGACAGCGCTGCTCTTTCTTTCGCCCGTGTTCTATCCGGTCAGCGCATTACCTGAATTCATGCAGCCATGGATGGTGTTGAATCCGCTCACGTTGATGATCGAGTCTCTACGCGACGTAGTGATCTGGGGGCGCGAACCCGATTGGTTGGCCTGGTCGCTCTACCTCATGGTCTCGACTCTAGTGGCGTGGATCGGCTTCGTTTGGTTTCAAAAGACAAGAAGGGGCTTTGCGGATGTCCTCTGACGACGTGGTCGCCAGAGTGACCGGCGTAAACAAGCGATACGCCCTGTACGCCTCGCCGCGCGACCGCCTCAAACAGTATCTCCTACCCAGGCTCAGGGGAGCTTTGGGTCTTGAAGCCCGCGCTTACTACCGGGAAGTGAATGCGCTGTCGGAGGTGGGGTTCACCGTGCACCGTGGTGAGTCACTGGGAATCGTTGGTTCGAATGGGTCCGGTAAATCGACCCTGCTGCAAATCTTGTGTGGAACCGTCGCGCCCTCTTCTGGGGCTGTGGAGATTCATGGACGGGTCGCTGCGTTGCTCGAGTTGGGGGCAGGCTTCAATCCCGAATTCACCGGGCGGGAGAATGTGTACCTTGCGGCCTCCCTGTACGGACTGACGCAGAGCCAGACGCAGCAGCGCTTCCAAAGTATCGCCGAGTTCGCCGATATCGGCGAGTACATGGAACAGCCGGTCAAGACGTACTCCAGCGGGATGTACGTGCGGCTCGCATTCGCCGTTATCGCTCATGTGGACGCGGACTTGCTGGTCATCGATGAGGCATTGGCGGTTGGTGACGCGATATTCATGCAGCGCTGCATGCGATTCATAAGACGCTTTCGCAAGCGGGGTTCATTGATTTTCGTCAGCCATGACATGAACTCCGTGATGAGTCTGTGCGACCGGGCGTTATGGCTGGACCGGGGCGAAATCCGAGCATTTGGAATGCCCAGAACGGTTGCTGAAGATTACCTCGAATACAGCATCCGTCAGGTCCATGGCGAAGAGCGTGAGGTCGAGAGCATTCGCTCTCCGGCCCGAGAAAATGGCAGGGTTAAACAAGGCGACGGGGGTCTGCGGGCGCCAATCCCCGCATACGATGGCGAGTTGGTGGTGCAGGACAACTTGGGTCTGGCCTCCGGCTGGAAGAGCGGCGCGGGGCAATTGCTCGGCCTTTACTTCACAGATGAGCACGGTGAGCGTCAAGGAGCGATGCGTGGTGGCGAGCTGGTCGAACTAGTGATTAAGGCTAGAGTGCATCAACGCATGAATCGCCCAATCGTCGGATTTATGGTGCGCAACCGTCTGGGTCAGGATTTGTTCGGGGACAATACGCTCCCTTTTACGGACGTGAGCCCGACCCCGGCCACAGCGGGACAGACACTCGTGGCGCGCTATCGATTCCGATTGCCAATGTTGCCCAATGGCGATTATGTGCTGACGGCCTCTCTGGCGGACGGAGAACTGCATGACCACGTCCAGCACCATTGGCTGCATGACGCACTGTTGTTCTCGGTCGCCTCGAGCAAGGTGCGTTGGGGGATGGTGGGCGTAGCATTTGACCGTATTTCACTTGAGGCGAGCTGATGAAGAAGTTGAGATCGCTGTACCAGGAGCACCAGGGGAAAGTGTCGGACAAGTGGAGCGGCAATTTGGACGTGTACGAGGATCTGTTCGCCCCTCGCCGTTACGACCCCATCCGTCTGTTCGAGATTGGCGTGCAGAATGGAGGATCGCTTGAGCTGTGGTCCAAGTACTTTACCTCGGCCGAACTCATACTGGGCTGCGATATCGACCCCGCTTGTGCTGAGCTGTCGTTTCACGACCCCCGCATCAAGGTAATGTCGGGGGATGCCTGTGCGCCGGCAACGGTGCGAGAGGTCGACGCCTGTGGTGGAGCCTTTGACGTTGTTATTGACGACGGATCGCACCACGTGACGGACGTAGTGCGTGCGTTTGGCAAATACTTTCCCCGGGTCCGTCCTGGCGGGATATATGTAGTCGAAGACCTGCACTCAAGCTACTGGAAGGAATATGGAGGTGGCCTGGATGCCCCGTACTCCTCAATCAACTTTTTCAAGCTCATGGTGGATGTACTGAACCGGGATCACTGGGGTGTTGAGAGGGCTGCATCCGAGTGGCTGGCGGGGTATGCGCGCCGCTTCGGTATTTCGCTGGATGAGACTTTTCTTGGACAAATCGGCTCGGTCTGTTTCCATGATTCCCTCTGCATCATCGAAAAACGGAACTCGCAGAGCGACGGCTTGGGCGAACGAGTGGTCGCAGGAGACGAGGAGGCCGTCTCGGTCGGTCATCTTCGTTTGTCTGGTGGGCGATCCGTGGCGCCGTCACAGGCAGAGAACCCTTGGGCTAAGCTATGCAGACCAGCGGTCGAGTACGTCGATACCCTCACTCGCGCGCTCGCGCGTCAGCGGCGTCGTGTAGTTTCCCAGAGGCGGGATATTCAGGGCCTGCAGGATGAGTTAGTTGCCCGCATGAACGTCATCGAACAGTTGCAAGGCGAACTCCAGGAAGTGCGTTCCTCTCGTAGCTGGATGCTCACGGCTCCCTACCGACGGGCAGGCGAGTGGGTCCGAACAGGGCGCCAGATCGTGCGCAACCGAGGCGGGCTGTCTCGAACCTTTTGGGCGACCGCAAGGGTCATCTTGCGGGAAGGCCCCGGGGGCATACGTCGACGCTGGCGGGACGCGCGCACCTCCGGTGTTGGTGGTGCCGCCTCGGTGGATGGGCGCGTTGTTGACCCCTCTGATTATGGGTTGTGGGTGAAGCTATATGACACTCTTGATGACGATGGCCGTGCCGTGATTCGTAGCCGCATCGCCAGCATGAAGGCGCAACCGACATTCTCGGTCTTGATGCCTGTCTACAACCCGAACCTGGCTTGGCTGCATGAAGCAATTGACTCGGTACGTAGTCAACTGTATCCCCGTTGGGAGTTGTGTATCGCCGATGACGCTTCCACGGACCCTCGAGTACGACAAGCCTTGCAGGTTTACGCGGCCGAAAACCCGGGCATCAGGCTGTCCTTCCGCGATACGAATGGCCACATTTCTGCGGCTACCAATACGGCGCTTTCGCTCGCGCAGGGAGAATGGGTTGTTCTTCTGGACCAAGATGACCTCATCTCCGAGGATGCATTGTACCACTTGGTAGAGTGCATCGAAACTCACCCTGACGTGCGAATGATCTATTCTGATGAGGACAAGCTCGATGAGAATGGCAACCGTTTCGGTCCTTACTTCAAGTCCGATTGGAATCCGTATCTGTTCCTTTCTCAGAACATGTTTAGCCATTTGGGTGCATACCATCGATCCTTGGTCAAGATGCAGGGTGGGTTTCGTGAAGGCTTCGAGGGGGCCCAGGATTACGACCTTGCGCTAAGATGCAGCTCGGCCGTTCGCCCCGACCAGATCGCACATATCCCCCATGTTCTCTATCACTGGCGAGTGCACGCCCAGAGCACTGCATCCGGAGTTCAGGTCAAGCCTTACGCAATAGAGGCCGGAGAGAAAGCATTGTCGGATCACGTCGGCTCAAGGGTGCCCGGTTCTCTGGTCAAAACCCTGCCCTGCGGTTATCAGGTGCGATTCCCCTTGCCGCAAGCCCGCCCGTGGGTCACGCTGGTCATTCCCACTCGAAACCGGGTCGACCTATTACGTCGTTGCGTCGAGAGTATCCTCGCTCGTACTGATTACCCAAATTACCGGATCGTTGTCATAGATAACGGATCTGACGATCCAGCCACGCTGGATTATCTCAGCGAGGTCGAGAGTAGTCGTGTAAGCATTGTGCGTGATGGCGCTCCCTTTAACTTCTCTGCCATGAATAATCGGGCTATTGAGAACCTCATAACCCCTATTGTTGGTCTTGTTAATAATGATATCGAGGTTAAAAGTTCGAACTGGCTGGCCGATATGGTTTCTTACGCTTTGCGCCCGGACGTAGGCGCAGTGGGCGCCAGGCTTTTATATCCGAGCGGAACAGTGCAGCATGCGGGCGTCGTTATTGGCGCGGGGGGTATTGCGAATAATGCCCATCAGGGCCTTTCGGAGGCGGGTTTTGGATATATGGGCCGCGCGGCACTCGCCGGCGAATACTCTGCGGTAACCGCTGCGTGTCTCCTGATCCGGCGTGAGATCTATCATGAAGTCGGTGGGTTGAATGAATCGCGCTTGGCGGTTGCGTTCAATGACGTTGATTTGTGTCTGCGGCTGTCAGAGCTTGGCTACAGGAATGTGCTCGTACCTTCAGCCGAACTTTATCACGATGAATCAGCCAGTAGACCGAGGGATGACCATGGCGCCGACGCTGAGCGTTTTGCGGGAGAGGTAAACTTTATGCGGCATCGGTGGCGAGCCTGGATTGAAACGGACCCGATGTACAATCCGAATTTGACGCTTGATGGTCCGGTATTTGGGCTCGCATGGCCCCCCCGCAAGCCAAGGGTTCCAAGGTGTGACAGGGTTCAGTAAGGGGCGTTGGTGAGATCTTCCTTTAGATAGGTGGTGGCTGCGTGGATCGTTCAGAAAAGTTGTTGTCTTGTGTAGACGAGGAGGGCCGAGGATTGGAGATTGGACCCAATCATCGGCCGCTGGCACCGAAAAGTCGCGGTTACAATGTAGAAACGCTGGACTGGTTGGACAAAGAGTCGGTGATCAGAGAATGCCTGCGTTCGGGATTGGATCCGTCTTCGGTGGAGGATATAGATTATTTGTGGGCTGGCGAACGGTACGCCGATTTGGTTGACCTTTCGCGTGGAGGGTTCGACTGGATTATTGCATCGCACGTCGTCGAGCATGTGCCAGACCTAGTAGCCTTTCTGCGTGATTGCGAGGAGATTCTGAACGATCAGGGTGTTCTTGTTCTCGTTGTGCCAGATAAAAGATATTGTTTTGATCGGTACAGACCGATATCGGGCTTGGGGGAAGTGCTTGACCGGTTTGTGGAGGGGCGAACTCGCCACAGCATAGGGACGTTAGTCGAATGGCATCTCTATTACAGTGAAGTGGAGGGGCAGGGCGCATGGGATTCAGCGAACACGGGCGAGCCCACGCTGTGCAATGAACCTAGATCAGCTTGTGAGATGTTTCGGTCACGTCTAGACAAGGATGGGTACGTCGACTGCCATGGCTGGTGTTTTGTGCCTTCTTCCTTCCGGCTTCTTGTCAAGGATTTGTGGGACTTGGATGTGATTGGGTTGAAGGAGTTGCGTTGGTTTCCAACCGAGGGTTGCGAATTCACTATCGCTTTGGCCAGACATGGTGATGGGCCAGGAGTTTCTCGCAATCAGTTGTTAGCAAAGGTGGACAGGGAGTTGGCATCGGTCTGGGTCGGGGGTGTCCGGAGGAATGTGTGAGGGGAGGTGCCGTAGGGGTGTTAGGGAAATACTGATTTAATCCGCCGTGGCCCCGCCCGCCTGGCGGGTTTTGGATAATGGCGCCAGGTTTCCTGCCCGAGGTGATGGCCGATGTCTCAAAACAGCTTTTCCGATCTCGAGTACTCCGCCAAGCGCAAGCAGACGCGGCGCGACCGCTTTCTGGGAGATCGATGCGATCACGCCCTGGGCGGCGCTGGTGGAGGCGATCGAGCCGCACTGCCCGAAGGGGAAGCGGGGTCGTCCGCCGATTGGTCTGGAACGGATGCTGCGGATGTACGTGGCCCGGCAGCGCTTCAACCTGTCGGGTGAAGGGGTCGAGGATACGGTCTACGACAGCCAGGTGATCCGGGGTTTTGTCGAGGTCGACCTGAGCCGCGACGACGGCTCGGATGCCACGACCCTGCTGCAGTTCCGCCGGCTGCTGGAACGGCACAACCTGACCCCGATCATCTTCGACCGGATCAACGCCCATCCGCAGCAGCGGGGGCTGCTACTGCGCGAAGGGACGGCCGTGGATGCCACCCTGATCGCGGCCCCGCCGTCGACAAAGAACCGGGAGAAGGCCCGCGACCCGGAGATGCACCAGAGGAAGAATGTCGACTTCCCCGGATTAGGTCCACGCATAATGTGCTGGTCTAATGCTGGTGGACACCTCGATCGGTGGAATGATGAGGATCTGATCGAGGAGACGATCGCGAGCTCCAGCGCAAGGACAAGACCCTGGCGGAGACGGCGGCCTTGCCGACGCTGTCAAAAAAGCCGAGGCGATCAGGGGCCCCAACGGCGAGGACGACTGACCCGTCTCTCAGATCGCCAGCACACCGTGGTGCTGGCCGACGATGCCCAACGCGAAGGGGCCTGGCTGGCCCCAGCCCGCGAGGTACTCGGGGTGAGCGTGCGCACCTACCATCGCTGGAAGGCACCCGGAAGCGTGCGGGCCGACGCCCTGCGGCCGACCCCTCACAACAAGCTCTCGGAACAGGAGCGTACCGACGTCGTGAACCTGTGCAATCAGCCGTCCTATCGCAGCCGCCCGCCGGCGTACATCGTGGCCGACCAGGCCGACCAGGCCGATCAGGGGCGCTATCTGGCTTCGGAGTCGACGTTCTACCGCGTGCTGCGAGACCACGGCCAGCTCCATCATCGTGGGCGCAAGAAGGCCCGGAGAGCACGCGGCTGCCGACGACTCACGCCGCCGATGCGCCGAACCGGCTGTGGAGCTGGGACATCTCGTGGCTCCCCGGTCCAGCCTGCGGGGCCTGGTCGTATCTCTACCTCATCGTCGATGTGTTCAGCCGCAAGATCGTGGGCCACGAGGTCTACGAGGCCGAGACCGGCGCGCTCGCCTCTGAGCTGACCGAGAAGGCCTACTGGAGCGAGCACCTGGCGAGCAAGGACAAGCCGCTGATCCTGCACTCTGACAACGGGGGCCCATGAAGGCCGCGACGTTCCTGCAGAAGCCCTATAACCTCGGGATCACACCGTCCCGCAGCCGCCCCAGGGTGAGCAACGACAACGCCTACTCCGAGTCACTGTTTCGGACCCGACATACCGCCCGGGCTTCCCGGTCAACGGCTTCGCGACCCTTGAAGACGTCCGCGAGTGGGTGCACCGGTTCGTGGCCTGGTACAACCACAACCACGAGCACCGCCACAGCGCACTCCACTACGTGACACCGGCCCAACGACACGCGGGCGAAGCGACCCAAGTCCTCGCCCGCAGACGAGCCACCTATGAGCGCGCCCGCCAGGCGCGCCCCGAACGCTGGGCCGGTAGCGTCCGGGGCTTCGGGCTGCCCGAGCAGGTCCATCTGAACCCTGAACAAGCCGCGAGCGGTTAACCAGCGCCTGCATCCCTTTCAGGTGACATCTACCTTGACAGACACCGACTACCTCCCAGCCAGGTCCCATGCGTCGTCATCCCGGAAACCGCGTCGCGGTTATCCGGCATCTCGTACGTAGGTCGTTGGACTGGCGTTTGGCGTTGTTCCGGCGTGGGAGATCCCGGCTCTTCGCTGCGCTGCGGCCGGGATGACAGGGTGGGGGTAACGCTGCGGCCGGGATGACGGGGTGGGGGCGCTACGGTCGCAGGTAATGGGCGGGCGTTGGGGTAGCTCGAGGAGATCGCCACGTCGCTTTGCTCCTCGCGATTACGGGCTAGGGCTGCCCCGGAGTGACGGGGTGGGGATGCGGTTTCGGGATGACGGGGTTAAGCCTGGTGCCCTGGCGACTGACCGGTGGTTCGGGTGCTGCGGTGGGGAAGTGCGCGTGGAAGAAGTGAGTTGCGTCGTAGGTCAGGGCTGTGACGGGAGTCGAAACTACCGCTCAGGGGTGGAAATCGACCGCTGACGGAGTTTCGGGGTGTGTGAATGGAATAATTTTGTCGCTGTGATAATTTCTGCCGCGGGGACAAGGAAGTCCCCGAAAGAGCCGCCTGGGCATGGACGCCGAGGTGGCTCTTTCTCTTTCTGGGTCTTGTGACGGAGAGGTAGGTGGCTTTCCGATGGGTGGAAGGCGCCGCTGCTGGCTTTTCTCGGGTGATTCGAGGTCTCGGAGTTTAATTGCGTGCGGGGTATTACGGCTGGGGTAATGGGCTGGCGTTTGGGGTAGGTCGAGGAAATCGCCGCGTCGCTTTGCTCCTCGCGATGACGGGATTAGGGATCGTGGTCGCGAGGAAGGATCTGGGGGTGTGCAATGGTCGGCTGTGGCGCGGGCTTCGCGGCCAGGGCCGCTCCCACAAGTGTTGGGTCTTGGACCTTCTGTGGCTCCGGGCCGTGTAGGAGCCGAGCCTCTCGGCGATTAGGGGTTGGTTAGGCCCATATCGCCCAGGGGGCTGGGCTCCTACAGGTTGGGGCGGCGCCTGGTTTAGTGGTCGGCGGGGGGCATGTATTCGTGGCGGATGTGGTCCGGTTGCTCCGGTAGCTGGATGCCGGCGTTTTCCAGGGCTTCGGTTAGCTCCTCGCATTCGTCGAGGTCGTCGGCGCGCTTCTTGAGCGTGGCCAGGGCGTCGGCGGCTTCCGCCTGGGGCATGGTGATGACGAGTTCCCCGTTTTCCGCTTTTTCCAGGTGCATGTGCTGCTCCTTAGTGTCTTGTGGTGAGTCGATGATGCCTTTGCGGCGGCGGGCTCAGTCCTCGATGGAGGGCTGCTTGGGGGCCTGCTCGTCGAAGGCATGCGGCGGCTGGCGGAATTCGTTTTCCAGCTCGTAGATGCCGTCTTGCAGCACGGAGCCCAGTGCCCTTGCGCCGTTGCTGATCTCGCCTTCGAGCTCGGTGATGTTTTCGGCGATGTCCTTCGCGGTCTTCTTGTCGATCTTCAGGGTGACCGTTCCGTCCTTCAGTGTGGCTTCCATGTCGATCTCCTGGTTGCGATGTTGGTGATGTTGGTTGTACCCGTGTAGAACGGGTCTGATTCGTGTTCGGTTGACCTGCATCAAGATAGCCGGGCTCGTTGGGCGCTATCCTGTATAACCGTTGCTGCCTCCAACGTACCGAAGAGGCAGCCTTTCACGAGCATTCCCGCTTCCCGGGAAAGGAGAAACCATGATGCATTCTAAAGTGATGACCATGCGCCACGGCCCGCGGTTCCTCGCACTGGTGGCGATGCTGCTGGCGCTGACGTTTGTCGGTGCGGCGCAGGCCGATAACCATGGCGACCAGCAGCCGGAGATGGTGAAGGTGACGCAGAGCCCGCATTCGTTCCCGGAAACCCTGGCCGCGTTCGAGCGCGAGGCGTCCGAGGCCGGCTGGAGCATCCTGAACCGCAACAACATGGCCGGGACGCTGTCCGAGCGCGGTTTCACCATTGATCCGGTGGTGATCCTGGACGTGTGCAGCGGGCGCTACAGCGCGCAGATCCTGGAAGAGGATGCGTATCGGCCGGTTTCCGCCTTCATGCCCTGCCGGGTAAGCATTTATCAGGACAGCCAGGGCGACGTGTTCATCTCGCGGATGAACGTGCCGGATTTCCTGCCGATGATGCCGGAAGGCGTGGCCGAAGTGATGGAGAAGTCTTCCGACGAGATCGAGGCAATTATCGAGCGGGCCATCGCCGAGTAACGCAATCCGGTACAGTCCAGTATTGCAGACCGGGCGGCAGGCTGGATTGGATCTGATGTTCCCGGTGCAGTGGGGCCCGCTTCGGCGGGTCCCTTGTTGTTGGGGCCGCGGGGATGACAGCCCGCCGGTTCCCCTGGAATGTGCAATGAACGCTTGAATGGAGACGGGGTGCCCCCCGATGCAGATGCCGTTGGCATTGACGAGAAACGACGCGACTAGCAGTGATTCGGCCCGATGGGGCGCCGCGCCAGCCGGAAACGGGGCGCGGCGCTTTTTTGCGTCCGCGTCGAGCGCGTGCGGGCACCGCCGATGACGACTCGGCGTCAGGTGTCGCGGCGCTTCGCGGCCGGGTGGATTGCGGGCGCCTATGTCGTGCTGGGGCTGTTGTGGATTGCCCTGTCCGATGTGGCGCTGGCCTGGTGGGCGGGGGCGGACATCACGACCGCCCTGACACGGGTGAACCTGGGCAAGGGCTTTGGGTTCGTGCTGGTCTCCGGGGCGCTGCTTTATCTCGCGATGCGCTGGTTGCCGGCCTGGCGCGACGAGGCGCCGGGTACGGGTGCGGGCGAGGAGCTGGCGCGTTTCGGCTCCTGGCCCTGGCTGGTGCTGGCCGTGGCGGTGATCGCCTCCACCGCAGGCGTAGGGCTGGGCGCGTGGCACTTGCAGGGGGCCGCCGCCGAGTCGCAGGCGCGTGAGGACCTGCAACGCGCGGCTTTTTTAAAGGGCGGCGTGATCGACCAATGGCTGGCGGAACGTACCGGCGACGCGATGGTTCTGGGCGAGGCGCGGGGCTTCAACCTGTTCGCGGTAACGGCCCTCGAGCGGCGCTCGACGCTGGCGCTGGAGCAGGTGCTCGATCGCCTGGAACTGATGCGCACGGCTTATGATTACGACAGCGTGGCCCTGCTGGACGCGGATCGTCAGCCGGTGATCGAACTGGGCCGCAGTGCCCTCGACGAGGCCGCGATGGACGCGGTGCTGCGCGAGGTGCGGCGCAGTGGCGAGACCAGTGAGCCGATCCTGCACGCGGACCCGGACCGGCGCCCACGGATCAGCTGGGCAGTGCCGGTCCGTGACCGGGCGGCGCCGCAGGATCCGGTGGTGGGACTGGTGCTGCTGTCATCGACGCTCGAGAACCTGCATCCGTTGCTGACCCTGACCGAGAATCGCAACGGCATGGATGCCCAGGCGCATATCGTGGTGCGCGAGGGCGACCAGCGCGCCATGATTGCCCGGATCACCGAGTCCGGAGGCCTGATTATCCCGGCGCCTGCGGCCTTCCCGCGGCTGCGCGAACGGGTCCTGGATCATCCCCGTGCCGAGGTTGTGATCGAGCGCTTTGAAGATGGGGACAACCCGTTCCTTGCCGGTGTACAGGGGCTGGCACCCGCTGGCTGGGACCTGGTGCTGAAGCGCGATCTCGACGCGCTTCAGGCGCTGCCACGGCAGCAGGGGGCGTGGGCGGCCGGAGCCACGCTGTTCGTCTGGCTGGTCGTGCTCGGGGCGGGGGCGTTGCTGTGGCGTCAGCAGTGGTTGCGGCGCAACCTGGCTCTGGTGCGGGCTCACGCCGATCAAGATCGGCTGCTCGGGATCTTTTTCGATATGCCGTTTGTCGGCATGGCGATTTCCGGGCCGCGGGGTCAGGGCTGGGAGCGCGTGAATGCGTGCCTGGCCGACATGCTGGGTTATGCGCCGGACGAGTTGGCGGCGATGGACTGGGACCGCCTGGCCATACCCGAGGATCGTGGTTGCGAGGCGGTGCTGGACGCCGAGATGCGCCGCGGCGACCGTTCGGGCTATAGCGTGGTGAAGCGCCTGCTGCGCCGTGACGGGCGGGTGATGGTCGCGGATATCGACGTGAAGTGCAGCCGGACGCCGCAGGGCGAGCTGGACCGGGTGGTGGCGACGGTCGAGGACATCACCGAACAGCGCGAACAGGAAGAGCGGCAGCGCCTGGCCTCAGTGGTGTTCGAAAACACCCGAGAAGGGGTGGTGATTACCGATGCCACCGCCCACATCCTGTCGGTGAACCGGGCCTTTACCCAGTTGATGGGATACACCCAGGACGAGGTGGTGGGGCGCACGCCGAAGATGTTCCAGTCCGGGCGCCACGATCAGGCGTTCTACACCAACCTGTATCGCGAGCTGCAGGTGAACGGTCACTGGCAGGGCGAGATCTGGAATCGGCGCAAGAACGGCGAGATCTTCCCGGAGTTGCAGAGCATTACCGCGGTGCGCGACGAGCAGGGCCACCTTACACATTACGTATCGGTGTTCGCGGATATCTCGCGGATCAAGGCGTCGGAGGCGGAGCTCGACTTTCTCGCGCATCACGATCCGCTGACCGAGCTGCCGAATCGCCGCTTGCTGCGTGCACGCCTGACGCACGGCATCTCGTTGATGCGTCGCCGCCAGGGGCATCTGGCCCTGCTGTTCGTGGATATCGACCGCTTCAAGGACATCAACGACAGCCAGGGCCACGCCGCGGGCGACCGCTTGCTGAAGATCGTCGGTGAGCGCCTGCAGGTGGGGCGGCGCGGGACCGATACCGTTGCCCGCCTGGCGAGCGACGAGTTCGCGGTGCTGGTGGAGAACCTGGGGCATGTGGACGACGCCGCGCTGGTGGCGGAGAACATCATCCGCGAGGTGGGCTACCCCTGCGATCTCGGCAACGGCGTGGAGATGGAGATTGCCGCGACGGTTGGCATCGCGGTCTTCCCCGACCATGGGGTGGATGCCGACACCCTGTTGCAGCAGGCGAGTACCGCGCTGTCGCAGGCCAAGATGGACGGGCGCGGGAGCTATCGGTATTACTCCGACGAGTTCACCCGTGCGGCACGCGAGCGCATTGACCTGTCGGCGCGCCTGCGCCGCGCCATCGAGGCGGATGCGCTGGAGGTCCACTACCAGCCGCAATACAACGTCGAGGACGGGCGTCTGCTGGGGGCGGAGGCGCTGTTGCGCTGGACCGATCCCGAGCTGGGTCCGATCTCCCCGGGGCGCTTTATCCCGCTGGCCGAGCAGACCGGCCTGATCGTGGAGCTGGGGGGCTGGGTGCTGCGGCGGGTGATCGAGCAGGGCCATCGCTGGCGCGCGGCGGGCTATCCGCCGATCCGCCTGGCGGTGAACGTTTCGGCGCTGCAGTTCCAGCGGGTGCCGATCGACCAGCAGGTGGGCCAGCTGCTGGAGGACTTCGAGTTCCCGGCGGATCAGCTGGAGCTGGAGATCACCGAGTCCGCGCTGATGGCGGACCCGAGCCGCGCCCGGCGCATCCTGCAGCGTCTGCGCGAGCGCGGGGTGCACTTTGCGATCGACGACTTCGGGACCGGGTACTCTTCCATGGCACAGCTCAAGCGTTTCCCGGTGGACACGCTCAAGATCGACAAGAGCTTCGTCGACGGCCTGGCCGCGGACGATGCGGCCGGCAGCGCGGACGATCGCTCCATTGCCCGCTCCATCGTTGGCCTGGGCCATGGCCTTGGGCTGACCGTGCTGGCGGAAGGCGTGGAGACCGCAGCCCAGCTCGCGGTTCTGCTCGAGCTGGGCTGCGACCACTATCAGGGGTTCTACGCCAGCCGCCCGGTGCCGGCGCTCGAGTTCGAGGCCTTGCTGACCAGCGCTCCGGGCACGCCTTCACCCTAGGCGGTTCACCGCGGCATCCGGAGGATGTTGCAGCGGCCCGTCTGGCGAGCCCGTTGCGGGCCTCGCGTCGGGCTACTAGACCCCGGGCAGGTGCAGGATGCCGACCACGGCGCCGGTCATCAGCGTGGCCAGGGTGCCGGCCACGATGGCGCGGATGCCGAGGGCAACGATTTCGCTACGCCGTTCTGGGACCAGGGCGCCCAGCCCGCCGATCAGGATGCCGAGACTGCCGAGGTTGGCGAACCCGCTGAGGGCGTAGATCAGGATCAGCTCGCTGCGCGCGGATAGGGCGTCGCGCGGCAGTTCGGCCAGATGCAGGAAGGCCACCATCTCGTTGAGGATGGTCTTAACCCCGAGCAGGGAGCCGGCGGTGACCGCCTCGTTCCAGGGGATGCCCATCAGCCAGGCCAGCGGCGCGAAGACCCACCCCAGCATGCGCTCCAGGCTGAGCGTCGCCCCGGCCACCTCCGGCAACGCACCGAGCATGACGTTGACCAGCGCGACCAGCGCAATAACCACGATCAGCAGCGCGACGATCTGCAGCAGCAGTTCCAGCCCGCGCAGGGTGCCGCGGGTGATGGCATCCATCGAACTGCTGGCGGGCTCGGGTTCGGGCAGCAACTCGCCCGCGGTCGAGGGTGCGGTGGGCGGGATCATCACCGTGGCAACCAGCAGGGCGGCCGGCAGGCTGATCAGGGAGGCGACGATCAGATGGCCCAGGGCATCGTCCAGCGCCGTGTTGATGATGGTGGCGTAGAGCACGAGCATGGTGCCGGCCAGGGTGGCCATGCCGACGGCCATCAGCGCGAACAGCTCGCTGCGGGTCATCTCCCGCAGATAGGGGCGGATCACCAACGGGGATTCGACCATGCCGAGGAACACGTTGGACGCGGTGCCCACTCCCAGGGCGCCGCCGATCCCGAAGGCGCGCTGCAGTACCCTGGATGCGCCGCGGATCAGCAGCGGCAGGATGCGCCAGTGAAACAGCAGCGCCGAGAGTGCGCTCAGGACCAGGATCAGCGGCAGGGCCTGAAAGGCGAGTACGAAGGTGCTGCCATGGCCTTCGGTTGCAAATGGGGGTTCGTCCCCGCCGATGTAGCCGAAGACGAAGGTGGTCCCGGCCCGCGTTGCGTCGGTCAGGGCGATCACCGCCTCGTTGGCCCACAGGAACAGGTGCTGCATGCCCGGCACGTTCAGCAGCAGCGCGGCAATCCCGAATTGCAGGGCCAGTCCGGCCAGTACCGGCCGCCAGGGGAATGACCGCCGGTGCTCGCTCAAAAGCCACGCGATCGCAATGAAGACCAGAAGGCCCAGGCCGGCTTGCAACTCGGTCACGAACAGTCTCCGACAAAAATGGCGGGCACAGCATACCCGGGGGCTGGGTTCGATGCGCGCGGCGGGTCAGCGGCGGACCGGATGGGCCCTGCCGGGTTGCGTGTCGGGCGCGACGTGGATCGTCGCCTGGGGATGGTAGGGTAGGCGCATCTGGACCACGCGGGCCTTGACGCCTTGCGCGGTATTTCCTGAACGGATCAAGGAGCCGGGTTGGTGGAGTCGCGCGAGTTGCAGCCAGGGATGGTGGTGCTGCATGGCAATCACCTGGAGTCGCTGCGCACGCTGGCGGTGGAGTGGATGCGCCGTGCGCCGCTCGGTCCGCTGGAGAACGAGACCATCCTGGTGCAGAGCAACGGCATGGCGCAGTGGCTGCGGCATGCCCTGGCCGCGCCGCCGGATGCCGACCCGCCGGGCTGCGGGATCGCGGCGGCGCTGGACATGCAGCTGCCGTCCCGCTTCGTGTGGTCCGCCTATCGTGCGGTCCTGGGGGCCGAGGCCGTTCCGCTGGAGTCCCCCTACGCCAAGCGTCCGCTGACCTGGCGGCTGATGCGCCTGCTGCCGGAGTGCCTGGCGCAGGAGGCCTTTGCACCGCTGCGTCAGTTCCTGCAGGACGACGATCCGGGGCAGGGGGGCGACCTGCGCAAGCGTTTCCAGCTGGCCGAACGCCTGGCGGACCTGTTCGATCAGTACCAGGTGTACCGCGCCGACTGGCTGACCGACTGGGCGGCCGGACGCGACATCCTGCGCGACGCCCGCGGGCAGGAGCGCGAGCTGGCCCCAGGGCAGCGCTGGCAGGCCGAGCTGTGGCGCCTGCTGCAGGCGGATATCGGCGTCGCGCAGGAGGGCGTGAGTCGCTCGGCCGTGCATGCCCGCTACATGGATGCGGTGCGCGCGCTGGAGCAGCACCCGGCGCGCCTGCCCCGGCGGATCATCGTGTTCGGCATCTCTTCGCTTCCGGGGCAGATCCTGGAGGCGCTGGAGGGCCTGGCGCGCTTCTGCCAGGTGCTGGTCTGCGTGCACAACCCCTGCGAGCACTACTGGGCCGACATCGTCGCCGACAAGGACCTGCTGCGCGCCACGCGCCGGCGCCAGGCGCGCAAGGCGGGCATGCCCGAGGCCCTCGACGAGGCGGAGCTGCACAACCACGCCCACCCGCTGCTGGCGGCCTGGGGCAAGCAGGGACGCGACTACATCGGGCTGCTCGACGAACACGACGACCCCGAACACTACGGCCGGGTGTTGCGCACGCTGGACTGGGAGCGCGTGGACGTCTTCGAGCCGCACGGCACGCGTGGGCCGGAGGACTGCCTGCTGCACCAGCTGCAGGAGGACATCCGCGAGCTGCGCCCACTCGCCGAGACCCGGGAGACCTGGCCCGCGGTCCCGGCGGAGGACCGTTCCGTCCAGTTCCACGTGGCGCACAGCCCGCTGCGCGAGGTGGAGCTGCTGCACGACCGCCTGCTGGATCACTTCGAGCGCGATTCGTCGCTGCGCCCGCGCGATGTGATCGTAATGGTTCCGGACATCGATCAGTACGCCCCGCACATCGAGGCGGTGTTCGGCCAGCCGGAGACCGATGATCCCCGGGTTATCCCGTACACGCTGTCGGACCAGGGTCCGCGCGGCCGCGATCCGGTCCTGATCGCGCTGGAGCAGTTGTTGTCACTGCCGGAGAGCCGGATGGGCGTCAGCGAGCTGCTGGACCTGCTGGACGTGCCGGCGGTGCGCCGGCGCTTCGGGATCGCGGAAGAGGACCTGGGCCAGCTGCACCGCTGGGCCGAGGGGGCGGGCGTGCGCTGGGGGCTGGATGCCGCTCAGCGCGCCGGGTTAGGCCTGCCCGAGGGGCTGGAGCAGAACACCTGGCGCTTCGGCCTGCGGCGGATGCTGCTGGGCTATGCGCTGGGCGACCAGGGTCCGTGGCAGGGCCTGGAGTCCTACGACGAGATCGGCGGGCTGAGTGCCGCGCTGCTGGGGCCGATGGACGCCCTGATCACCGCCCTGGAGGATGCCTGGGCGTGGCTGCGCCAGGCGCATGCGCCGGCAGACTGGGCCGTGCATCTGGGCGGGCTGCTGGAGCAGTTCTTCGCGGCCGAGACCGATGCCGAGCTGTTCACCCTGGAGCAGCTGGGCGAGGCCCTGGATCAATGGCGCGACGACTGCGCGGCGGCCGGACTGGAAGAGGCGCTGCCGCTGGCGGTGGTGCGCGAGCAGTGGCTGGCGAGCCAGGACGATTCCGGGGTGGGCCAGCGTTTCCTGGCCGGGCAGGTGAACTTCTGCACCCTGATGCCGATGCGGGCGATCCCGTTTCAGGTGGTCTGTCTGCTGGGGATGAACGACGGCGACTATCCGCGCAGCCCGACCCCGGTGGACTTCGACCTGATGGCGAACGACTACCGCCCGGGCGATCGCTCGCGGCGCGAGGACGATCGCTACCTGTTCCTGGAGGCGCTGCTCTCCGCTCGGCGCCAGCTGCATGTGAGCTGGGTAGGGCGGCATGTGCGTGACAACGAGCCGCGCCCGCCGTCGGTGCTGGTGGGCCAGCTGCGTGATCACCTGGCGGCGGGCTGGGGGCTGGCCGGGTCCGACGGGCCGGAGTCCGGCCCGGCCCTGGTGGACCACCTGACCACCTGGCACCCGCTGCAGCCGTTCTCCCCGGTGAATTTCCCGGCAACAGACGCCGCCGACGCTCGGCACTTTACCTACGCGCGGGAGTGGGAGGCGGTGCACGACCCGGCGCCGGGCGCTGCGGCAGATGCCGCTGGTGGCGCCCCCGCGGCGGTGCCGTTGCTGGAGGTCGAACGCGAGCCGCGCGCCCTGGGGCCGGAGGCACTGACGCGCTTTCTGCGCTTCCCGGTGGAGGCGTTCTTCCGCCATCGTCTGGGGGTGTTCTTCGACGAGGAGGAAGAGGCCGGCGACGACCTGGAACCCTTTGGCCTGGCCGGGCTGGAGCAGTGGCAGGTGCGTCAGCAACTGGTCGCAGCGGCACTCGAGACCACCGACGACGCGGAGGCCTGGCCGAGAATCCTGGAGGCGGAGTCGGCCCGGCTGCAGCGCGCGGGCCGGCTGCCGCTGGGTGCGGCAGGCGAGCTGGAGCGCGGCGCGATGGTGGAGGAGGCCGCGCGGCTACTGGAGCGGATCGGCGAGCGCTATGCGCTGTACCCCGAGTCGTTGCCGGCCGCGCGCCCCCTGCGTCTGGAACACGAGCACTGGGGCCTGGAGGCAGTGCCACCCGCCCTGCGCAGCGATGGGCAGGCGCGGGTATGCCTCGACTACACCGCGAGCCGCATTGGTGATGGCAAGAAGTGGCGCTTCGACAAGCTGATGGCACCCTGGGTGGTGCATCTGCTGGCGAACGCCGGGACGGGTGGTGTGGGCTCCGAACTGGTTGGACTGGACAAGCGCCTGGAGCTCCCGGGGCTGGAACCGGGGCTGGCCGAGGAGTTGCTGGGCACGCTGCTTGAGGCCTGGGCGGCCGGCCAGGAGCGGCCGCTGCCGCTGGCCTGCGCCGCCGCCTTTGCCTGGCTCGCGGCGGAGGAGGGATCGAAGGATCCGTATGACGAGGCGCTGAAGACCCTGGCCGGGAATGACTTCGCCGCCGGCGAATGGTCGCGCAGCCCGGCGCTGGCGCGTGCCTGGCCCGACCCCGAGACCCTGCTGGACGACCCGGACTTTGCCTTCTGGCGCGACCGGATCTACCGGCCGGTGTTTTTCGTGGTGAATCAGGCGGAGGACCCTGCATGAGCGCGACCGCCCACAAGCTGGATCTGCTGGGGCTGCCCCTGCACGGCAGCCGCCTGATCGAGGCGAGTGCCGGCACCGGCAAGACCTACACCATCGCCGCGCTGTACCTGCGCCTGGTGCTGGGGCATGGCGAGTTGCCGGAGGGCACTGATGCCCTGACGCCGCCGCAGATCCTGGTGATGACCTTTACCGACGCGGCGACCCAGGAACTGCGCGAGCGTATCCGCGACGCGCTGGCGATTGCCGCGCGCGTGTTCCGCGCGGAGGACCCGGATGCGGTGCCGGGTGTGCAGGACATCCACAAGCAGTTGCGCGCCGAATATGCCGAGGCGGAGCGTCCGGGCGCCGCGCGCCGGCTGGAGCTGGCGGCGGAGTGGATGGACGAGGCCGCGGTCTCCACCATTCATGGCTGGTGCTACCGCATGCTGCGCGAGCATGCCTTCGACAGCGGGAGCCTGTTCACCCAGGACCTGGCGAGCGACCAGCAGGAGTTGCTGGCGGACGCGGCGCGCGACTACTGGCGCCGCTTTGTCTACCCGCAGCCGGCGGCGCCACTCGCGCTGCTGCGCAACGGCTTCGGTGCTGATCCCGACACGTTGCTGCAGAAGATCCGGCCGCTGGTCGGGCATCTCCCGGCCCACACGGCGGATGTGGAGCTGGAGACGCCGGAAGGCTTGGCAGCTGCATTGGGCGATCGGCTGGCGCGGCTGGAGGCCATGAAGCGGCCCTGGCGCGAGGACTTTGCGGCGGTGGCCGCGCAGTTCGAGACGCTGCGCAACTCGGTGCTGAACAAGCAGAAGTACAGCAACCCGGAGAAGTTGCTGGGGGCCATGCGCGACTGGGCGACGGACCCCGGCGCACTGCGACCAGGCGGGGTCTCCGGCGACTCGCCCCTGGAGCGTTTCAGTGCGGCCGGAATGCAGACGCGGCTGAAGGCGGGGCAGGCGCTGCCGGACGATCTGCATCCGGCCTTCGCGGCGCTGGACGATCATGCCGAGGTCTGTGTGGACGACCGCGAGCGCCTGTTGCAGGCGGCCGCGCGGCAGGTGGACGCGCGGTTTCGCCAAGCACAGCGTCAACGCGCGCAGATGGGTTTCAACGACCTGCTGACCCGGCTGCGTGACGCCCTGGACGGACCCGGTGGCGAACACCTGGCAGCGACCCTGCGCGCCCAGTTCCCGGTGGCGCTGGTCGACGAGTTCCAGGATACCGATCCGGTGCAGTATCGGATCTTCCACCGCGTCTACCGCATCGACGAGAACCCGCGCGATCTGGGCGTGCTGCTGATCGGCGACCCCAAGCAGTCGATCTATCGCTTTCGCGGGGCGGATATCCATACCTATCTCGCCGCGCGCGCGGCCACCGCCGGGCGGCATTACACGCTGGAGCGAAACTTCCGCTCGACCGATGCCCTGGTGCAGGGCGTGAACCGGCTGTTCCAGCATGCCGAGGGCTGGCAGGACGGGGCCTTCCTGTTCCGCTCGGGAACGGAGAACCCCTTGCCGTTTCTGCCGGTGGACGCGAACGGGCGTGCGGAGGCCTTCGAGAACGATGGACAGGCGATGCCGGCCGTCACGCTGTGGTGCTTTGATCCGGGCGAGCCGGTGCCCAAGGGCGCCTATCGCGAGCGCATGGCGCAGGCCTGCGCCAGCTACATGGTGGAACTGCTCAACGGCGGGATGGCCGGTCGCTGTGGCTTCCGCAAAGGTGAGGAATTGACCGGGGTACGGCCACGCGACATGGCGGTGCTGGTGCGCGGGCGTGGCGAGGCGGATGCGATCCGTGCCGAGCTGCGCCGGCGGGGTGTGCGCAGTGTGTACCTGTCCGATCGCGAGTCGGTGTATGCGACCGCCGAGGCGGGAGACCTGCTGCGCTGGTTGCGCGCCTGCGCCGAGCCGACCAGTGAACGGCTGCTGCGCGCGGCGCTGGCGACCGCGACCCTGGGGCAGTCGCTGGCCGAACTGCATCGGCTGACGCTGGACGAGCTGGCGTGGGAGGTCCGCGTCGAGCAGTTCCGCGACTATCGGCGGTTGTGGCAGTCGCGCGGGGTGTTGCCGATGCTGCGCCGCCTGCTGCACGACTTCGAGGTCCCGCGCCGGCTGCGTGCCACGGCCGAGGGCGAGCGTGCCCTGACCAATCTGCTGCATCTAAGCGAGCTGCTGCAGCAGGCGGCCGCCGAGCTGGACGGCGAGCAGGCGCTGATCCGGCACCTGACGGAACATCGCGGCGGCGAAGGCGAGACCGGGGAGGAGCAGGTCCTGCGCTTGGAGAGCGATGAGGACCTGGTCAAGGTGGTTACGCTGCACAAGTCCAAGGGGCTGGAGTATCCGCTGGTGTTCCTGCCGTTCGTCTGCAATTTCCGTCAGACGGATACGGCCAAGGACGTGCCCTACCGCGACCATCCGCCGCAGGGTGGGGCGCGCTGGGTATTCCGCATGGACGGCGAGGTGTTCGAGCGCGCCGAGCGCGAGCGCCTGGCCGAGGACCTGCGCCTGTTGTATGTCGGCATGACCCGGGCGCGGCATGCCTGCTGGCTGGGGATTGCGCCGATCGTCTCCGGAAAAAGCAAGACCAATCACTTCGACCGCACCGCGGCCGGATACCTGCTGGCCGGACCCGCGGGGGTGCAGGACGGCGGGTTGGAGGGCGCGCTGCGGGATGCAGCCGGCGACGCATCGACGATTCATGTGGGCCCCCTGCCGGAGGCGAGTGCGGTGGCCGCGCAGATGGGCAGTGTCACGACCGCGACGGGGTCGGCCCGGGTGCCGCCGACGCGCCGCTTCGAGCGCTGGTGGGTGGCCAGCTACAGTGCGATTGCCGCGCATGACGAGGGAGTCGCGCCGGTGGCCCCCGACTCGGCGCGCGAGGACGTGCTGCGCGAGGGGGTGGCGGATGCGAGTCGGCCGCCGCTGGAGGCGCCGGAGCCCGAGTCGCGCGCGGCCAGTGGGCTGCATGCCTTCCCGCGCGGGCCCGGGCCCGGCACCTTCCTCCACGGGCTGCTGGAGTGGGCGGCGGAGCAGGGCCTCGCTGCGCAGGTGGCAGATCCCGAACGGATGGCGCTGGAGATCGCGACACGCTGCGAGCGGCGGGGCTGGGGCGAGTGGGCAGAGACGGTCGCGGACTGGATGCAGCAGTTGCTTGCGGTCGCCTTCCCGCTGGAGGACGGCGAACATTTCAGTCTGGGCGGCCTGACCACCTATCAGCCGGAGCTGGAGTTCCTGTATCCGACGCGCAACCTGCAGGCGGGCGAGCTGGATCAGGGGGTGCGCGCGCAGATCCTGGCCGGACAGCCGCGCCCGCCGCTGGGGAACGTGACCCTGAACGGGATGCTGAAGGGATTCGTCGATCTGGTCTTCGAGCGCGGCGGGCGCTATTACGTGGCGGACTACAAGTCCAACTGGCTGGGGACTTCGGCGCAGGCCTACACCCCGGAACGCCTGCAGGCGGCGGTGCTGGAACACCGCTACGACCTGCAGCTGGTGCTCTATACCCTGGCGCTGCATCGCCAGCTGGCCGCACGCCTGCCGGGCTACGACTATGACCAGCACATGGGTGGCGGGGTGTACCTGTTCCTGCGTGGCGTGGATGCGCCGGGGCACGGGGTGTTCCATCACTGTCCGCCGCGTGCACTGATTGAATGGCTGGATCATCGCATGGCGGCCGGTCCGGACCGGGAGGCGACGGCATGAGCACGGTGATGCCCACGGGACCCCTGGCGTCGGCGGAGGCCGTGCTCGAGCTGCTGCGCGAGTGGGAGGAGGCGGGCTGGCTGCGCGGCGTGGACCGGGCGCTGGTGCGCTTCCTGCACGAGCAGGCCCCGGCGTCGTCGCCGTTGGCCCTGCTGCTGGCGGCGCTGGCCAGCCATCAGGTCGGGCGCGGCCATGTGTGCCTGGAACTGGAGCCGTTGCTGCAAGCGCCCGATGCCACGCTGGCCTTGCCGCCGGAGGGTGAGCCGGGATCAAAGCCGCCGCCGCGACCCTCGTCGGTACTGCAGGGCGTATCCGCCGCGCAGGTGGCGGAGGCCCTGCAGGACAGTGGCCTGGCCGGCGCGGGCGCGGCGGGTGGAACGCCGCTGGTGTACACCGGGGGGCAGGTCTATCTGCGCCGCTACTGGGAGAGCGAGCGCCGCATCGGCCAGGCCATCCGCGCGCGCCTGGCGGACCGCGAGGCCTGGCAAGGTGCGCTGGACGAGCAGGCGGCGCGGGACTGGCTGGACCATCTGTTCGGACCGCCGGCGGAGGCTGCCACAGACCCGGACTGGCAACGCCTGGCCTGTGCCTTGGCGGCCGGTTCCGGCTTCAGCGTGATTACCGGCGGGCCGGGAACCGGAAAGACCACCACCGTGCTGCGACTGCTCGCGTTGTTGCAGGGGTTGCAGGGTCCGGACGACCCGCTGCGCATCCGCCTGGCGGCGCCGACCGGCAAGGCGGCGGCGCGCCTGAACGCCTCGGTCAGCGGGGCGCTGGATCGCCTGGGGCTGGATCAGTTGCCCGATGGCGACGCGCTGCGCCGGAACCTGCCCGCGGAGGTGGTGACGGTGCACCGTCTGCTCGGGGCGCGCCCGGATACCCGGCACTTCCGCCACGGGGCGCGCAACCCGCTGGCAGTGGATGTGCTGGTGGTGGACGAGGCCTCGATGATCGACCTGGAGCTGATGGCGAGCCTGGTCGAGGCCGTGCCCCGCACCGCGCGCCTGATCCTGCTGGGGGATCGCGATCAGCTCGCCTCGGTGGAGGCCGGCGCGGTGCTGGGCGAGCTGTGCCATCGCGCCGGGGGCGGGCACTACACGCCGTCGACCGCGCACTGGCTGGAGGCCGTGACCGGGATGGCCGTGCCGGCGGCCATGCAGGATGCGGCCGGTCAGGCGCTGGACCAGCACATCGTGATGCTGCGCGAGAGTCATCGCTTCGGCGCGGACAGCGGGATCGGGCGGCTGGCCGCGGCGGTGAACACGGGCGAGGCGCTGAAAGGGCCGGACGGGGACGATGCCGTCCGGCAAAAGGTACTCGCGGGGCCCGAGGACCCGGCACTGGTGACGCTCGCGGTGGACGGGCGCGCGGACACGCCGGAGGGCGAGGCGGTGGGTTATGCGGGCTATCTCGAGGGCCTGCGGGCGGCGCGGCCGGCCCCGGCGGCCCCGCGCGCGGCCTGGGGGGACTGGGCGCGCGACGTGCTGGCGGCCCACGGGCGGTTCCAGCTCCTGTGCGCGGTGCGCCGCGGCCCGTGGGGGCTGGAGACACTGAACCGGCGCGTCGCCGCGGCCTTGCAGGCGCGCGGACTGCTCGCGGGGGATGCGGGACGGATGGACGGGCCCGGGGCCGGCGGACAATGGGTCGAGGGGCGCCCGGTGATCGTCACGCGCAATGACTACGCGCTGGGGCTGATCAACGGCGATATCGGGATCGCCCTCGCCGTTCCGGCCTGGCTGGCGCGGGGCGAGCCGGAGGCGGACTCGGATGCCACCAATGGCGAAGACTCGGTGCTGCGGGTGGCGTTCCTCGCCGCCGGGGACGGCGGGCGTGTGCGCTGGGTGCTGCCCAACCGCCTGGAGGCCATCGAGACCGCGTTTGCCCTGACGGTGCACAAGGCCCAGGGGTCGGAGTTCGAGCACGTCGCCCTGGTGCTGCCGGACGCGGACAGCCCGATCCTGACCCGCGAGTTGGCGTACACCGCGATCACCCGCGCCAGCCGCTGGTTCAGCCTGCTGGAGCCACGCTCGGGCACGCTGGTCGCGGCCAGCCAGCGCCAGATCCGCCGTAGCGGCGGCCTTCGGCGGTGGCTGGGGGACGCGTCGTAGAGCGTCGAAGGGTGCGTTGAGCATCGCGAAACGCACCGTTCACGGGACAACACGCGCCCTCTTGATGCGATTCGCTGCGCTCATCGGCATCCTACGTCCGTTGCCCGTGTCCGGGGTTGGCAGCATCACCTCGCCAATCGTCCGCTGTCCAGGTCCGGCTTTGGCGGGGGCTTCGCGGGCGAGCCCGTTCTTACAGGGGTTTGGTTCCTGCGATGTCCAGCTTTGCCCCAGGATCGTCATCCCGGAAACCGCGTAGCGGTTATCCGGGATCTCCTGCGGTGGGGCCTCTACACCCGTCGGAGATCCCGGCTCTTCGCTGCGCTGCGGCCGGGATGACGGGGTGGCCGGGCCGCATTGCAGGGCTCCTGATGTTGGAGGGGGCTTCGCCTGCAAGCAGGCTCCCACAGAGGGTCGTGCGGCTGGCCGCTCGGGGGGTGTTCAGGTGGTGCGGCTGCCGTAGGTGACGACGGATTCGATGCGTTGGGCGCGTTCTTCGTCGAGGCCGTCGGTCTGGGCGAGGGTGGCGGCGTCGGCGTTGATGATGTCGCGCACGCTGCCGATGTCGCGCAGGAGGTCGCGGGCCTGGTCGGCTTCGACGCCGGGCAGGCCGCTGACGATGAACTCGGCGGCCTTGCGCCGGGTGTCGGGCTTGGTCGGGCGGTCAGACGGGTCCGGCTCGATCTGTGCGTTCAGCCCCAGCAGGTAGATCAGCATGCCGCTGTTGTCGGCGTCGGAGCTGGGCAGGACGCTGATGCCGAGGGCGATCGTCAGGTGGGCCAGGGCGCGGTGGATGTCCAGCGCCTGCTGGTGAAAACGGGGCTCGTAGAGGTCCCCCTCCACGATGTAGACGACCTGCTGGTAGTTGGCCTTCAGCTTGGCGGCGTTTTCCCACAGACTCTTGTCGACGACACTGAGAACCATATCGGTGGCGGACTTGCGTTCGACCACGACGCCGTTGGGTAGCAGGTAGTCGCCGACGTCGAGGTCGGTGAATTCCAGCTCCACTCCCTCCAGGCGTTCGATGCGCTGAATGATCTTGCCCTGCTCGCGGCGGTCTGCGCGGATCGGCAGGTGAACGTTTTCCATGGGGGGCTCCGGTTGGTTGGCAAACTCAGGGCACTCTAGGGCGTGCCGCGGGCCGCTCCAAATGGCCGGATGGCGGGCGGGGCGGCCCGGTGCACGGGTTGGCGTGCGTGGGCGCCGCACATGGCCTACAGTCGGGGAGCGTGCCCGGCGGATGGCAACCGTGGGCATGCATGGAAACAACAAAAACAGAAAAGGATGGAGTGCATATGTCGATTCAGATTGCAGTGGTGGGACTTGGCCGGGTGGGCGGCCGCTTCCTGGAGATGTTGCTGGAGTCCGGTCTGCCCGGAATGACGATCTGCGCGGCCTCGGAGCAGGGCGAGACCGAGGGGCGCCGGCTGGCCGAGGCGAAGGGGATCCCGCTGGAGTCGGTCGCGGATCTCGTGGCACGCGGGGATCAGGTGGATGTGATCTTCGATCTGACCGGGCAGCCGCAGGTCCGCCAGGAGCTGCGCGAGGGGATGCAGAACAGCGGTAACCGGCATACCGTGGTGGCGCCGGAGGTGATGGCGCACATGACCTGGGCCATGCTGACCCGCGAGGCCCCGCCGGACGTGCACGGCAGTACGGGGTACTGATTGAGCGCCGCGTCGCCTCGTTCGAAGGTGGGGCGAAGGGCTTGATTCGGTCACGAAAGGCCGCCTTCGGGCGGCCTTTTTGTGTCTGGCTGGCGCGCAGGCGTTGAGAAGTGAGGCGAAACGACACGCGGAATGATTGCTTGCTGGTTCGAGCTGATGGTGGGTGCCTGTCCCCTTGATGTCATCCCGGCCGTAGCGCAGCGCAGAGCCGGGATCTTCGGTGTTGCGGTGGCCGGCCGGCGGATCCCGGATCACCGCTACGCGGTGTCCGGGATGACGGGGTGGGGTTGGGCGGTGTCCGGGATGACGAGGTGTGTGTTGCGTGGTGTCCGGGACGGCGGGGTGGTGTGGAGGGGCCGCTTCAGACCAGGCGTGTCTCCAGGCAGTCGGCGAGGGCGAGTGGCGCCATGGCCCTTGAATGAATCCATCCCTGGTAGAGGTCGCAGCCGATCGTCCGGAGGAGATCCCGCTGCGCCGTGGTCTCGACGCCCTCGGCCACCAGGGTCAGGCCCAGGCTGTGGCCGAGGTGGACGATGGAGCGCAGGATCATGTCGGATTCCGGGTCCTGGCCGATGTCGGCGATGAACGAGCGATCGATCTTGAGCTTGTCGATCGGCAGTGACTTCAGGTAGGCGAGCGAGGAATAGCCGGTCCCGAAATCATCCAGCGATACGCGGATGCCCAGGGCCTTCAGTCCGCGAAGCTGATCGCGGGTCAGTGCGACGTCCGCCATGGCCACGGTCTCGGTGACCTCGATCTCGAGGCGCTCGGGCGGGGCGCCCGTGGCTTCGAGGATCGCGCCGAGGCGCTGGACGAGGTCGTGTTGGCGGAACTGCATCGCGGAGACGTTGATGGCGACCCGGAGCTCGAGACCCGCACGGGACCACTGGGCGAGCTGCTCGCAGGCCTCGGAGATGACCCACTCGCCCAGTGGCAGGATCAGGCCGGTGGCCTCGGCGCTGGTGATAAAACGGGTCGGGGCAACGGGACCAAGCTCGCTGTCGGTCCAGCGGGCCAGAGCCTCGACGCCGATGACGCGATTCGACGCCACGTCCACCAGCGGCTGATAGTGCAACTCGAGGCCGTCGTTCCCGAGCGCCTGCTGGAGGCGTTGTTGCAGGCGTTGCTCTTCGTGCACCTGGGCATCCAGGTGTTGCGAGAAGAAGGCATAGGTGTTGCGTCCGGAGTGCTTGGCCTCGTACATCGCCATGTCGGCGTAGCGAACCAGGCTCCGTTCGTCGCGGGCATCGCGCGGAAACAGGGCGATGCCCAGGCTTCCGGTGGAGGTCAGTCTGCGGGCCTGTTCGGTCTGGAACGGGCTGGTGAAGATGTCGAGGATGCGCTCGGCGATCGCGCCGATGGCCTGTTCGTCTCCGACGTTGGTCAGCAGGATCATGAACTCGTCGCCGCCGAAACGCCCGATGGTCGCCTCCTGGTCCAGGGCGCCCTGAAGTCGGGCGGCCACGGCCTTCAGCAGCTGGTCGCCCTCGTGATGGCCGAAGGTGTCATTGACCATCTTGAAGTTGTCGAGATCCAGCAGCATGACGGCGATCGGGTGGCCGTGACGTTCGGCCTGGGCGATCCCCTGCGTCAGGCGGTCGTGCAGGAGCCAGCGGTTGGGTAGTTCGGTCAGGCTGTCGTGGGTGGCCTGGTGCTGGATCCGCGCCTCGCGGCGCTGGCGGTCGGTGATATCGCGGATGAACGCGGTGATGCGGCGGCCTTCGCTGTCGTCGAAAGCATTCAGGCTGATGTCCAGCGGGAACTCGGTGCCGTCGATGCGGCACCCGCGCAGGTGGGGCACCTGCCCCATGGTGCGGCGGTTGATGGTGTGGGCATGTGCCCGCCGGTGCATGCGGTGGCGTTCGCGCAGGCGTTCGGGGACCAGCCGCTCCACCGGTTGCCCGATCAATTGCTGGCGTGGATAGCCGAACAGGCGTTCGATGTTGCGATTGGCCATCACGATACGGCCGTCCATGTCGGTGACCAGCACGCCGTCGGGGGCCGTCTCCACCAGTTGCTGGTAACGCTGCTCGCGCATCTCGATATCGCGGTGGGCCTGGTGCAGGCGCTGGAGGGGCGAGCGTACGCTTTCCAGGAACAGGCCCTGGTAGATCAGGAGATACGCCGCGAGCTTGTACAAATGGCCGAGTACAAACGGGGTATCCGTCAGGTCTTCGTAGAACATGAAGAACATCCCGCTGCCGATGCTGATGACCAGGGCGGCGGCGACCAGGGGCATGCCCGGACGTTGCAGGAGCTCACGGCGCAGGGCGAGCAGGGCCAGGGTGGCCAGGTGCAGGCCGATCACCAGCGCCTCCAGCCCCATCTTGATGGGCGTGAGCCCGCTGACCGGGTCGAACAGGAGCGGGATGATTTCCGCATGCCAAAGTCCGATCCACGCCAGCAAGGCGACCAGCAGAAGGCTCCCGACCAGGTAGACAAGACGGGGTGGACCGTCGCTTTGCGAGACCATGGGCAGGGCCACGTAGGCGAGCAACGCCGCGGCCGCGACCAGGCGCGCGGCCAGCCAGAACAACAACGTCTGTTGTGACGAGTTCGGGGTGATGAAATCCGGCATGGCCGGATAGGTCATCAGGTGCAGGAAATCAAGCAACGCGACCGCCAGGAAGGCGCACGCCAGCAGCAGAGAAGCGGCCACGCGGCGGCGGTCGATTACGTGGTAGCCCACCGCGAATACCAGTACTGCCACAACCACCGCGAACAACTCCGCGCCCGTGTGGAAAGCGGTCAGGTGTTCGCTGGGCAGGATGCGCGGCAGCTCCGCCCCGAGCATCCAGATCGCCAGCGGTAACAGCAGTAGCGCCAGCAGAACGCCGGAGGCGAGGGCAACATGTTGCCGCAGGTACCGATCGGAACCCGAAATCATCGGGCTCTAAGTGCACACATTGTTGGACAACTCCCCTGGACGCATCCTTATGGGCGGGTCGCGTCGGCCTGACCGTTGCTGCGTGGGCATCGGTTTCTTTGAAATGAAGCTAGCGGATATTCCCGCACAAAACAAATATATATCCGATGGGGTATGGAGCGGTGTCTTTTCATTGACAAAAGGCGTATAGTGCCCGGATCGAACGCCCCGCCCGTCAGCGTCCGTTCATTTGATCCAGAGCCTTCCGGCTCGCAGTGATCCCCCTGATTTCGTTTCCCCCGATGGGTGCTCTGTGTTGAACGAGTGGCGGGTGGCGTTGGAGCATTCCATGACTGATACGACCTTTGCCGACCTCGGGTTGGCCGATACCCTTTTGCGTGCGCTGGAAACCTCCGGGTACCAGCACCCGACCCCGATCCAGGCCCAGGCCATCCCGGAAGTCCTGAAGGGAGGCGACCTGCTGGCCGCCGCCCAGACCGGCACCGGCAAGACCGCCGGCTTCACCCTGCCGATCCTGCAGCGCCTTTCCACCTCGGATGCGCCGCAGGCCGGCAATGGCCGCCCGCGTTGCCTGGTGCTGACCCCGACCCGCGAGCTGGCCGCGCAGGTTCACGAATCCGTGAAGACCTACGGGCGCAATTTGAAGATGCGCTCGATGACGATCTTCGGCGGTGTCAACATGAACCCGCAGATCAAGGCGCTGCGTGACCGCATGGACATCGTGGTGGCGACACCGGGTCGTCTGCTGGATCACGCCAATCAGAAGACCATCGACCTGTCCGGTGTGGAGATCCTGGTCCTCGACGAGGCCGATCGCATGCTCGACATGGGCTTCATCCGTGACATCAAGAAGCTGATTGCGATGATGCCGAAGAGCCGCCAGAACCTGATGTTCTCGGCGACCTTCTCCGACGAGATCCGCAAGCTGGCCAACGGCCTGCTGAACAACCCGGCGGAGATCGACATCGCGCCGCGCAACACGACCGCCGAGGGCGTGAAGCAAAGCGTGCACTTGGTCGAGACCAGCCAGAAGCGCGAGCTGCTGAGCCACCTGATCCGCACCAACAAATGGGAACAGGTGCTGGTGTTTACCCGCACCAAGCATGGCGCCAATCGCCTGGCCGAGAAGCTGTCGAAGGATGGCGTGCGCTCCGAGGCGATCCACGGCAACAAGAGCCAGGCGGCGCGCACCAAGGCGCTGAAGCAGTTCAAGTCCGGCCAGGTGCCGGTCCTGGTAGCCACGGATATCGCCGCGCGCGGGCTGGACATCGACCAGCTGCCGCAGGTCGTCAATTTCGAGCTGCCGAACGTGCCGGAGGACTACGTGCATCGCATCGGTCGCACCGGGCGGGCCGGCTCCGACGGCGCCGCGCTGTCACTGGTGGACGGTGAGGAGATCAAGCTGCTGAAGGGCATCGAACGCCTGATTCAGCGCCCGATCGACCGTATCGAAACCGAGGGCTTCGCCACGCCGAAGCCGGCTGCCAATGACGGCAACGGCAATCGCCGTGGTGGTCCGGGTGGCAAGCCGGGCGGAGGCGCCCGCAGTGGCGCCCCGCGCAACGGTCGCGGTGGCAAGCCCGGTGGGGGTCGCGGCGGCAACGGTCGCCCGTCCGCCAACGGCAACCGCGCGGCTCGCAGCCGGTAAGCGGACCCGCTAACGCAGTACCGCGAACCCGCGGTCCCGAGTCTCGGGCCCGCGGGTTTTTTGTGTCTGGGTATCGGGGGTGAGGCGAGTGCCCGCTCAAGGGCTTTATTCACCACGAAGCGCACGAAGAAGGTCAAGGCCAAAGGCCTATCAACTCAGAGGACACAGAGAAAGGACGAATTCTGTCCGGAACGTCTGTTAGCCATGGCCGCTGGCCCGACCGCTGAAACCAAGCGAGCCCCTGCTTCAAGTTGAAAGCCTTTCCATTTTCTCCGTGAACTCCGTGTCCTCTGTAGCGCGATCGGCCTTGATGTCCTTCGTGTCCTCATGCGCTTCGTGGTGAGACGATTTCCTGATTAGCGATAAGAGTCAGCCAGTGCCGGGGGGCCTTTGGGGGGCGTGCATGGCCCGCCCCGGGGCACTTGGATCCAGGCCTTGTTGGGGATGTCACCATCGCGGAGCGCCTTACCCCTGCCTGGTCATCCCGGCCGGAGCGAAGCGAAGAGCCGGGATCTCCCCCGTCTGGGCAACCCCCAACCGCAGAGATCCCGGATAACCGCTACGCGGTTTCCGGGATGACCAAGCTGGGGGCGGCTGGAAACCCGGGCCGGCACGGTCATTGGGCCTGGCTGATGATTGTTGCTAATCAGGAGCGATTTTTGGCTTGTGTTGGGACCCGAGGTTGACCCGGATCAAGACGATAGGGCCGGGGCGGATGGATACTGTGTCGGGCTCAAGACCGGGATCGGCTGGTCGTTAAGAGACGGAAAGGAGGGCGTCGATGAAGATTGGACCGTTGGGTGGGCTGCGACTGAAGCTGATTATCCTGGTGATCGTGGTGAGCACCGTGCCGTTGTCCATCATGGGCGGGGTGACCTTCCACACCATGAAGGGTGATCTGGCCGCGGGTGTGGACGCGGCGCTGGTGAGCCAGTTGTGGTGGCTGCTGTGGGTGCTGTGGATCGTGGCGTTCGTGGTGGCGCTGGGTATTGGCTGGTTCTACGCCAATGTGCTGACGCGCCCCATGGAGCGCCTGGCCGAGGGGCTGGAGGCGATCGGCGAGGGCCGTGCGGATCTCGGGCACCGAGTGGAGGTGACGACCGACGACGAGATCGGGCGCACCGGCGCGGCCTTCAACACGGTGATGGGCCGGCTTTCGGGGCTTATCCGCCAGGTTGCCGACGCGGCGGACGGGATTGCCGCCTCGGCGCGGCAGCTGGATGGGCGCAGCAATGAACTGACGCGTGCCACCCACGAACAGCGCGGTGATGTGGAGCAGGTGGTCACGGCGATGAACCAGATGTCTGCCACGGTGCAGGAGGTCGCCAACAACACGCAGAGCACGGCCGAGAGTGCGGGGCAGGCGACGCGTGCGGCGGAAGGCGGGCGCACCGTGGTGCAGGCGACCCAGGGTGCGATCAACACGCTGGCCGGCGAGATTCGTCAGGCGAACAATGTGATCGTGGAGCTGAAAGGGGACAGCGACAACATCGGCACGATCCTGCAGGTGATCGAGGAGATCGCCGAGAAGACCAACCTGCTGGCACTCAACGCGGCCATCGAGGCGGCGCGGGCCGGCGAGGCCGGGCGGGGCTTCGCGGTGGTCGCGGACGAAGTGCGCCACCTGGCGCAGCGCACCAACGACTCGACCGGGGAGATCCGCGAGATCATTCAGCGCCTGCAGGGCGGGGCTACCCGTGCGGTGCAGGCGATGGAGGTCAGCCAGCAGCATGCGGAGACCTCCGTGGCGAAGGCGGGCGAGGCCGGCGAGACCCTGGAGTACATCCACGACTCGGTGACCGCCATCGACGACATGACCCGCCAGGTGGCCAGCGCGACCGAGGAGCAAAGCCAGGTGGCGGAAGAGATCAACCGCAACATCCACCACATCAACGATATTGCCGTGCGCAACGCCGACGGGGCGAACGAGATGCAGCAGGCGGTGGAGGCGCTGGAGGCCTTGGCGCAGCAGCTACAGGGCGAGGTTGCGGGGTTCCGTCAACAGGCGTAACGGCCGAGCCAGGCGCAGCGCAGGTTCGGCTCGCCATCCTGGGAAACTGGGGGTGGTGTGTTGTGACGCCGGATAAGCGACCGCAAGGCCTTGCAACGGGGCTTCAGAAGCCCCGGCGCAGGGCGTCGAAGCCCAGAGCGACGTCGTCGGGGTCGGCACCGGGCTCGATGCGCAGGCGTTCGCGCACCATGTTGCGATCGATGTGGGATTCCTCGATGGCGGTGCCCGGCAGACGGTAGAGCCACCAGGCCAGCGCCGCCTGGGTGCGGGTCTCCGACCAGGGTTCCAGGTCGGTGCCGATCCGCTCGGCGTGGGCGCCCAGCTCCTCGTTGAAGAACGGTTCCAGCCGGTCCAGTGCCGCGAGCGGGTCGGGCATCTCCGGTGGCTCGCCGTCCAGTGCCTCCGTGGCGCGCGCCAGCTCCTGGCGGGCGATCTCCGGCCAGATCTGCGAGGGCAGGTAGCCTTCCATCGCCGGGCGACCCGCCGCGGTGATGCCGTGCAGGTAGCCCTGTTCGGTCTGCAGGTAGCGATCCAGCGCCCGAAGGGCCTCGTGTGCCCACTCCAGTGTGTCCCTGTCTTCCAGCACTCGCGCCATGTTGGCGAGGGCGGCGATCGCCTGGCCCGAGGTGTCGGCGTAGGTGTTGCGGTCGACCTGCGGCGGGTCGGTTTGCGTGCGCGTCTCCGGGTCCAGCTGGTAGTAGTCGCGGTCGGCGTACTGGCTGTTGCCGAAGCGCAGCTGGCGGCTGTCCCACAGGTGGTCTTGCAGGTAGTCGCGGATGCCGCGGGCGATCTCGGCGTAACGCTCGTCGCCGGTGGTGTCATGGGCCTCGGAGAACAGCCACAGGAACGCCGCGTTCTGGTCCAGGCGCTTGGAGGTCTCCAGTGCCAGGACGGGGTCGCGCTGGTCCGGATCGTGAAAGAAGAAGAAGCCGCCTTCGACCTCGTCGTAGAGGTCCTCCGCGATCTGGTCGAGTAGCCCGGGCATGCGATCCCGCCACCCTTCGGCGGTGAGCAGGAAGCGATAGGTCCAGGGCTGCGGGCGCTTGCTGAGGGTGCCGAAGGTGGCGCTGCCGCTCAGGCGGTCGGCGCGGGCATCGTAGACCTCGTCGAGCATCTCCATGAAGGCTTCAAGATCGTCGATCGCGGCATCGTCCGGCGTGATCTCGCGACCGGTGACCGAGAACATGTCCCGCTGGGCCACCAGGATGTTCTGCAGGTCGCGGGCATTCACGTGACCGGTAAAGCGGGTCAGCATCTCGTCCTCGTGATTCACGATGACCACGAAGGGCAGGCCGCGGCCACCGTAGCGCCGGAACAGATCCGCACGTTCGTCCAGATCGACCAGGACCGGGATGTAGTGCTGGTCGATGGTGTCCACCACGTCGGGGTTCTCCAGGGACTCGTCCTGGAAGTCGCGGCACCAGGTGCACCACTGGCCGTGAAAATAAAAGAAGATGGGCCGCTCGCGTGCCTCGGATTCCTCGAAAAGCTGGCTGTCCCAGTCCTGCCAAGAGATCGCGGAATCGGCGGGGTAGTCCTCCGCGGCGGCCGGCAGCGCGAGCAACAGCAGGACGAGTCCCGCGCCGAGTCCGCATGCGGCGGACCACTGGATGCGGCGTATGGCGGGCAGCTTCTTGATGTCGATGGATCGAGTCATGGCGGGTGCTTCAGATCGTTGTGTCTATTGGTATAGACCAATGGGAGAATTGAGCGTTCGTGCCCGGGGCGGGTGGTAGGATGGCCGGACTTATTGGGGCAATTCTGGTGAATGCATGAACGTCGAACGCGCCGGGCGCCGCGCCCTGCATCATGTCGAAGTGGCCGTGCTGGTGGTGATCGCCGTCGCCACCGTGATCGCGATCCTGCAGGAGATCGCCACCATGGTCTCGGCGATGTGGGTGGGGTTGGCCGACCTGCTGTTGCTGTTCATCTTTCTTGAGGTGCTGGCGATGGTCGGGATCTACTTGCGTTCCGGGCGTCTCCCGGTGCGCCTGCCGATCTACATCGCGATCGTCGCGCTGGCGCGTTACGTGATCATCGACATGAAGGACATGGACGTATGGGAGCTGATCGCGGTGACTGCCGGGGTCCTGATTCTGGCGGGCGCAGTGTTGGTGCTTCGCTACGGGCATGTCCGGCTCCCGTATGACGACGAAGGTCGCATGACGCCGGGGATCGAGGACGATCCGGCGAAGGAGCGCGACGTGCCGAAGGGGCGCTACGGGTCCGATCGATGACACGTCCGGGTGCAAGCCGGCGGGTGATTCACCTGCTGCCCGGCCTGTGGGCAGCGCCCGAGGGCGCGGTGGCCGGGGCGCCTCCGCTCTCTGTGCGACGTCTGGCGCGCTGGCTCGGACGGGCGCGGAGCGGGGTCAGCGGCACGGAAGCACCAGGGTGGGAGGCCGCGTTGGCCGAGCGGCTCGGATACCGGCCAACCGCTTCCGGCTGGCGAACCTGGCTGGTCCAGCCGGTGCAGCTGACTGCGGGGATGAAGGACCTGGTGGCCTATCCGGTGGAGCCGGTGTCGGAGGCCGAGCGCGAGGCCTTGTGGTCGGCTGCACAGCCGGAACTGGAGGCGGCCGGGGCGACCTTGGCGCTGAGTGAAGACGGCTTGTGGGAGATGCGGATGGACGCCGAGGGCGATGCGTCGGGCCCGCCACCGTCGATCGGCATGGGGCGCGCCATGGTGGCGCCGTCGATGCAGGGCGATGTAGCTCGGCGCCTGCAGGTGCTGGCCAACGCCTTGCAGATGGCCTGGTTCCAGCACCCGGTGAATCTGGCGCGCGAGCGGGAGGGGCGTGGAGCCGTGCATGGCCTCTGGCCCTGGTCGCCCGGGCATCCCGGTGGCCCAACGAGTGTGGGCCGTGTGTGTGGCGGCGGTGTGGTCGCGCACTGGCTGGCGCGGGGCGCCGGCATCGATTGGGCGGCCGACCCGGCGGCCGACCCGGCGGAATCCGGCGATACCGTGGTCGTCGTCGAGGCACTGGAGGCGGCCCCGTCGCTCGAGCGCCGGCTCGAGCTTCTGGAGTCGGTTGCCGACGACGTGGTGGCACCGAAGCTGCGGGCTCTGCTCCGTGGCGGCCTGGGCGCGCTGGAATTTGTTGATCCGCAATCCACGGCCGGGTCAGGCGCCGGCGCCCTGGTGCTGGAACGCCGCGACGCGCTGGCGTTCTGGCGCCGTCCCCGCCGGCCCTGAAGCCGCTGTCGGGTGTTATACTGCGCGGCTTTTCTCGCCACGTGATCGAACCTGCCGTGCGCGCCACGGCACCCGACGGAAACTGCCATGGAACTGAACGCGCTGTATTCCCTGATCGATGACCTGAAAGGCCGCCTGGAAGGCCTTAGGGGGTATCTTTGACTACCCTGCCAAGGAAGAACGGCTAGAGGAAGTCCAGCGCGAGCTGGAGCAGAACCCGGATATCTGGAACGACCCGGAGCAGGCCCAGGCGCTGAACAAGGAGCGGGCCCAGCTTGAGGGCGTGGTGGTCAACATCCGCGAGATCGGCACCCAGCTGGACGAGAGCCGGGACCTGCTGGAGATGGCCGAGGCGGATGGCGACGAGGAGACGGCGGCGTCAGTCGAGGCCGATGTGGAGGCGCTGACCGCGCGTATCGAGGGCCTGGAGTTTCGCCGCATGTTCTCCGGCGATATGGACGAGGCCAACGCCTATCTCGATATCCAGGCCGGTTCCGGGGGCACAGAGGCCCAGGACTGGGCCAACATCCTGCTGCGCATGTACCTGCGCTGGGCCGAGCACAAGGGTTTCAAGGCGGAGGTCACCGAGCTCTCCGAGGGCGAGACCGCCGGGATCAAGAGTGCGACCGTGCACATCCAGGGCGAGTACGCCTTCGGCTGGCTGCGCACCGAGACCGGCGTGCACCGGCTGGTGCGCAAGTCGCCGTTTGATTCCGGCAACCGCCGGCATACCTCGTTCGCGTCGGTGTTCGCCTCCCCGGAGATCGACGAGAACTTCGAGATCGAGATCAATCCGGCCGATCTGCGGGTCGATACCTATCGCTCCTCCGGCGCCGGTGGTCAGCACGTGAACACCACCGACTCGGCGGTGCGCATTACCCACGTCCCGACCGGAGTGGTGGCGGCGTGTCAGGCCGGGCGTTCGCAGCACAAGAACCGCGAGATGGCGATGAACCAGCTGCGCGCCAAGCTGTACGAGCGCGAGTTGCAGGAGCGCAATGCCGAGAAGCAGGCGGTGGAGGACACCAAGTCCGACATCGGCTGGGGCAGCCAGATCCGCTCCTACGTGCTGGATCAGTCGCGGATCAAGGATCTGCGCACCGGCGTGGAGGTCGGGAACACCCAGGGTGTGCTCGACGGCGACCTCGACCCCTTTATTGAAGCCAGTCTCAAGAGTGGCTTGTAAGTCTATCTATTGCATGGATTTCTGATGACCGAAACCACTGACGAGAACAAGCTGATCGCGCAGCGCCGCAGCAAGCTGAACGAGCTGCGCGCGGCCGGTCCGGCGTTCCCCAACGATTTCCGTCGCGATGCGCTGGCGGGTGCGCTGCACGCCGCGCACGACGAAACCGAAGGCGAGGCGCTGGAGGCCCGGGGGATTCGCGTGACGGTTGCCGGGCGCATGGTCGGCAAGCGCGTGATGGGCAAGGCAAGCTTCATCCGCCTGCGTGATCAGTCGGGCGACATCCAGTTGTTCGCGCAGCGCGACAGCCTGCCGGAGGGCGTGTACCCGGCGTTCAAGCAGTGGGATCTGGGCGATATCGTCGGTGGCCAGGGCACGCTGTTCAAGACCAAGACCGGGGAATTGACGGTCCAGCTCGACGAGCTGCGTCTGCTGACCAAGAGCCTGCGTCCGCTGCCGGAAAAATTCCACGGCCTGACCGATCAGGAACAGCGCTATCGCCAGCGCTACGTGGACCTGATCACCAGCCTGGACAGCCGCGAGCTGTTCCGCACCCGTACCCGGATCGTGCGCTACATCCGCGAGTACTTCGAGGGTCAGGATTTCATCGAGGTGGAGACGCCAATGATGCAGGTGATCCCGGGCGGGGCGACCGCGCGGCCGTTCACCACCCATCACAACGCGCTGGATATGCCGCTGTACCTGCGCGTCGCGCCGGAGCTGTATCTCAAGCGCCTGGTGGTCGGCGGCTTCGAGAAGGTCTTCGAGATCAACCGCAATTTCCGCAACGAGGGGTTGTCCACGCGGCACAACCCCGAGTTCACCATGCTCGAGTTCTACGAGGCGTTCGTGGATTATCGCGCGCTGATGGATCGCACCGAGGCCCTGCTGCGCGGGCTGTGCGAGGACGTGCTGGGCACGACCACCATTGAGTACCAGGGCGAGAGCTACGATTTTGGCAAGCCGTTCACCCGCATGAGCGTGCGCGAGGCGATCCTGGCCCACAATGCCGAGATCGCGGACGCCGACCTGGACGACATCGAGAAGGTGCGCGCGCACTGCGAGCGCCTGGAGATCCCGAACAAGCCGAGCTTCGGTCTGGGCAAGCTGTGGACCGAGATCTTCGAGTACACCGCCGAGAACCAGCTGCGTCACCCGACCTTTATTACCGCCTATCCGACCGAGGTCTCGCCACTGGCGCGGCGCAACGACGATGACCCGTTCGTCACCGATCGCTTCGAGTTGTTTGTCGGCGGGCGCGAGATCGCGAACGGCTTCTCCGAGCTGAACGATCCGGAAGACCAGGCCGAGCGCTTCCGCGCCCAGGTCGCGGAGAAGGACGCCGGTGACGACGAGGCCATGCACTTTGATGCCGATTACATCCGTGCGCTGGAGTACGGCCTGCCACCGACCGCCGGGGAGGGCATTGGCATCGACCGCCTGGTGATGCTGCTGACCGACAGCGCCTCGATCCGCGACGTGCTGCTGTTTCCGCACCTGCGCCCGGAGGCCTGAACCCTCGCGCGTCGATCATGCCGACCGGGCTCGGTTCGAGGACGGCGAAGGGGGCAGCGTTTCGTCAGTCGCGTTCGAGTGACAGCAGCGTAAAATCTTCGCCATCGAGTCGGATGTTCAGCTCGTCGCCGTCTTCGGTGATGCCCTCGAGCTCGATGACGCCGTCGTCTTCGAACTCGATCTCCTTGAAGCGGAGCATGCCGTGATCCCGCGCGACGGCCGCTGAGCGGAGAATCATCTGGGCGGTCATGCCCGCCGCGTGATCGGGGTCGCGTACGCGTTCTTCGCGAAGCAGATCACCATCCAGATTAAACCGGGTCTCCATGCGCAGCTGTGCGTCGTCCCAGCCCTTGAGGACGAATTCCCGGTCACTTTCTGCCTCCAGTTCCTCGAAGGTCTCGAAACCGTGTTCCTGGCCGATGTCGACGATGGCCTCTATCGACTCGAGCGCGATGGTGTCGGACTGACCCGGGCTACACGCGGCAAGAAGAAGGAGGGCCGGGGCAGCGGCAAGCGAGAGAAGGCGAAGATTCATGAGTTCGAGACCTGATAGGGCGTTGGGGCCGATACAGGCGAGTTTAGTTCTACGAATGCAAGGCAGCCAGCGCGCGTCAGGGAAAATGCACATTCATCAGCGTTTCCCTGGGTTCGATCGCGCTTGAGTTTCAGGATTGGGAAGCCCTCGATACTCAGTTTGATCTCGATTTCCGCGTCCCGCGAAGTCTCGTTCTCGTTCTCGAGCTCGTTGGCGTTCCAGCCTTCCAATTCAAAGCGACGGGCACCCTCGTCCACTCGATCTCTTTTGGGTATCGATGTAGACGAGGCACCTTGAAGTCAGTCTCCGACCGGTTCCAGCAGCAGTGCCGCGAGCGGCGGGAGGTGCAGATAGAGCGTGGCGGGATGGCCGTGACGTTCGATCGGCTCGGCGTAGGCGTCTGCCGGGCCGCGTGAGCCTCCGCCGTAGACCTCCGCATCCGTGTTCAGGGTGACCCGCCAGCGCCCGGCATGCGGTGCGGGTACCGGATAAGCCGCGCGTTCCATGGGCGTCAGGTTCAGCACCACGACCACCTGGCGTCCCTGATGGTCACGGCGGACAAAGCTGATCGTGGAGTGCGCGGCGTCGTCGCAGTCCAGCCAGTCGAAGCCGTCCGGCTCGAATTCGCGGGCGTGCAGGGCCGGGTCTTCGCGGTACACCCGGTTCAGGTCGCGCACCAGAGTCTGCAGGCCCTGGTGCAGGGGGTACTGCAGCACGTACCAGTCCAGCTCGCGATCCTCGGACCATTCGGGGCCCTGGCCGAACTCCTGGCCCATGAACAGCAGCTTCTTGCCGGGGTAGAGCCACTGCCAGCTGTAGAGCAGGCGCAGGTTGGCGTGCTGCTCCCACTCGTTGCCGGGCATGCGCCCGCGCAGGCTGCGTTTTCCGTGCACCACCTCGTCGTGCGAGAACGGCAGGACGAAGTTCTCGCTGTAGGCGTAGAGCTGGCCGAAGGTGAGCTGGCCATGGTGGTGGGTGCGGTAGATCGGGTCCATGCCGAAATAGGTCAGGGTGTCGTGCATCCAGCCCATGTTCCACTTCATGGTGAAGCCCAGCCCGCCCATGGACGGTGGGCGGCTGACACCCGGCCAGGCGGTCGATTCCTCGGCGATCATGGCGACGCCGGGGTGGCTGGTCTGGACGGTCTCGTTCAGGTGCCGCAGGAAGTCGATCGCCTCGAGGTTCTCGTTGCCGCCGTGGATGTTGGGCAGCCAGTCCTCGCCTTCGCGGTCGTAGTCGCGGTAGAGCATGGAGGCCACGGCGTCCACGCGCAGGCCGTCGAGGTGGAAGTCCTCGACCCAGCACAGGGCGCTGGAGAGCAGGAAGTTGCGGACCTCGGGGCGCGAGTAGTTGAAGATTAGCGTGCCCCAACCCCGGTGTTCGCCAATTCGCGGATCGGCGTGTTCGTACAGCGCGGTGCCGTCGAAGCGCGCCAGCGCGAACTCGTCGCGCGGGAAGTGGCCGGGGACCCAGTCGAGGATCACGCCCAGTCCGGCCTGGTGGGCCTGGTCGACGAAGTAGCGAAAGTCGTCCGCGTTGCCGAAGCGCGAGGTGGGGGCGAAAAACCCCGTGCTCTGGTAGCCCCAGGAGCCGTCGAACGGGTGCTCGGTGATCGGCAGCAGCTCGAGGTGGGTGAAGCCCAGGTCGCGCGCGTAGGGCACCAGCCGCTCGGCCAGGTCGCGGTAGTTGGGCCATTCGCCCTCGGGGCTGCGCTGCCAGGATCCCAGGTGCACCTCGTAGATGCTCATGGGCCGGTGCTTCCAGGCCTCGGGGTCGCGATTGCGCATCCAGTGGTCGTCGTCCCAGGCGTAGCGGCTGGGGGGCTGGATCCGCGAGGCGGTCTCGGGGCGGAGCTGGTAGGCGCGGGCGTAGGGATCGGCCTTCAGGTGCAGACTGCCCTGGTCGCGGTTGCGGATCTCGAACTTGTACAGCGTCTCCGTGGCCAGGTCCGGGATAAAGAGCTCCCATATGCCGCTGCCGGGGTGGACGGTCATTGGGTGGCAGCGGCCGTCCCAGCGGTTGAAGTCACCGACCACCGAGACGCGCTCGGCGTTCGGCGCCCAGACGGCAAAGCGCACGCCTTCGATGCCGTTGCGGGTGAGCGGATGGGCACCCAGCATGCGGTGGGCATGCCAGTGGCGGCCTTCGGCGAACAGGTGGCGGTCGAATTCGGGGATATCCGGGGCGAAGGCCCAGGGATCGACCTGCTGCAATGTTGTCGTGCCACCCTCGGGCTGCCAGTCCAGTTGCGGGTGCGCGGGGAGGTCGTCCGCCGATCCCTGCCAGAGGAACAGCCCCGGGAACCCGGCAGCCGGTTCCAGCGTCGCGAGACGACCGTCACAAAGTGTGATGGACGCCGCGCTCGCATGTGGCAGCCAGGCCCGGTAGCAGATGGTTTTTTGATCCAGCGCATGGCGCCCGAGGAGGCTGTGGGGATCATGTAGCCGTGCCTCGGTCAGACGTCGTAACGAATCGGCGACGGAACGGGTGCATTTGTCGGGGGCTGTTGCCATACTCGGATCAAACTCGCGTTTCGGATGTGGAACAGCAGGGTTCGGGCTGGATCAGCCGAACACGTGGGTAACACTTTACTAGGCAAGGATGGATGCATGACTCCGCAACCGCAACGTTACGTTAGCCGCCTGACCCGGGAGACCCTCGCCCTGATCCTGGCCGGCGGACGTGGTTCGCGACTGAAACAATTGACACTGTGGCGGGCCAAGCCGGCCGTGCCCTTTGGCGGCAAGTTCCGCATCATCGACTTCCCCCTGTCCAACTGCATCAACTCCGGGATTCGCCAGGTGGCGGTGGTCACCCAGTACAAGGCACATTCGCTGATCCAGCACATGCAGCGGGGCTGGAGCTTCCTGCGCGGGGAGTTTGGCGAGTTCATCGAGCTGCTGCCGGCACAACAGCGCATCGAGACCTCCTGGTATGCGGGAACCGCCGATGCGGTCTACCAGAACATCGATATCATCCGGCAGCACAACCCGCGCTATGTGCTGATCCTGGCCGGCGACCATATCTACAAGATGGACTACGGCCAGATGATCGCCTTCCACGTGGAGAGCGGGGCCGACATGACGGTGGGCTGCCTGGAGGTGGAGCAGGAGCGCGCGAAGGCCTTCGGGGTGATGGGCGTGGATGCCGCCAGCCGCATTACCTCGTTTGCCGAGAAGCCGGAGGACCCGGCGCTGATCCCCGGTAGCAAGACCCACTCGCTGGCCTCCATGGGGATCTACGTGATCAATACCGACTTCCTGTTCGAGCAGCTGATCAAGGATGCCGACGACACCTTTTCCAGCCATGACTTCGGCAAGGACATCATCCCCGGCATCATCGAGCGAAACCAGGTGATGGCCTACCCGTTCCGCGACGAGCAGGGCGTGCGCCAGGGCTACTGGCGTGATGTGGGGACCATCGACTCGTACTGGCAGGCCAACCTGGAGCTGATCGGCGTGACCCCGGAACTGAACCTGTACGATTCGGAATGGCCGATCTGGACCTACCAGGAACAGCTGCCGCCGGCCAAGTTCGTGTTTGACGACGAGGACCGGCGCGGCATGGCGATCGACTCCATGGTCTCCGGCGGCTGCATCATTTCCGGCAGTACCGTGCGCCACTCGCTGCTGTTCTCCAACGTGCAGGTGAACGCCTGCGCCACGGTCGAGGACTCGGTGATTCTGCCGAGCGTGACCATTGGCGAAAACTGCGTGATCCGCAATGCGGTGATCGACAAGGGGTGCAAGGTCCCGGACGGGACCGAGATCGGGGTGGACGACGAGGCCGATGCCCGCGACTACTTCGTCTCTCCGGGCGGAGTGCGCGTGGTCACGCCCGAAATGCTGGGCCAGGCCACTCATCATGTCCGCTGAATCCGGCAGTACCACCGCGCTCGCCACCCAGCCACCGCAGCTCGATGTGGTGTTGTGCTGGCACATGCATCAGCCGCAATACTACGACTCGGGCGCGGGTGAGTACGTGCTGCCGTGGACCTACCTGCACGCATTGAAGGACTACACCGACATGGCCGCGCACCTGGAGGCCTGCCCCCAGGCGCGCGCGGTGGTGAACTTCGCCCCGATCCTGCTGGAGCAGATCGCCGATTACGGCGAGCGGCTGGAGGCCGGTATTGGCGACCGCTCGAGCTTTGGCGATCCGGTGCTGGATCTGCTGCAGATGGATATCGTGCCGGCGGACCCGGTGCAGCGGCGCGAGATCCTGCGCGTCTGCCTGCGAGCGCACGCGCCGCGGATGATCGAGCCGTTCCCGCTGTTCGAGCGTCTGGCGGCGCTGGCGCGTCAGGCGCTGGAGGACCCGGTGCTGCTGGCGCACCTGGACACCCGCTACTTCCAGGACCTGGCGACCTGTTACCACCTGGCCTGGCTGGGGGAGACGGTGCGTCGGGCGTATCCGGAGGTGCAGGGCTGGCTGAAGGCGGACACGGGGTTCAATCGCGATGTCCGCGGACGGTTGCTGAAACTGATCCGGGACGAGGTCAAGGCGATCCTTCCGCGCTACCGTGCGCTGGCGGAGCAGGATCGGGTGGAGCTGTCGTTCACGCCGTATGCCCACCCGATCATGCCGCTGCTACTGGACCTGCAGTCAGCGCGCGAGGCCATGCCCGACGTCGAGCTTCCGCAGGCCCCCGTCTATCCGGACGGCGAGGCACGCGTGCGCTGGCATATCGAGCGCGGGCTGGAGGTGTTCGAGCAGTATTTCGGGTTTCGTCCACGCGGCTGCTGGCCGTCGGAGGGCAGCCTCAGCGAGGCGACCGTGCGCCTGCTGGATGACTACGGGATCTGCTGGACGGCCAGTGGCCAGACGGTGCTGGGCAACAGCCTGGCCGCGGCCGGACAGACGGCCGAGTCGCATACCGGGTCGGCGGAACAGGAGGGCTGGCTGCATCGGCCCTATTGCCTGGAGGGCGCCAGGACCGAGCTGTTCTTCCGCGATGACGGCTTGTCCGATGCCATCGGATTTCGCTACGCCGACTGGCATGCGGACGATGCGGTCGGCGATTTCGTCCATCACCTGGAGAACATTGCCGCGGTCTCGCCCGAGGGTGGCGTGGTGGCGGTGATCCTGGATGGCGAGAACGCCTGGGAATACTACCCGGACAACGGCTTCCATTTCCTGCGGGCGTTGTATGAGCGCCTGGCGGAAAACCCGCGACTGAACCTGTGCACCTTCTCCGACGTGTGCCAGCGCAGCGGGCCGCGCGCGGATCGCGGCGAGCTGCCGGGCATGGTGGCCGGGTCCTGGGTCTACGGGACCTTCTCCACCTGGATCGGTGATCCCGACAAGAACCTCGGCTGGGACCGCCTGATCGAGGCCTGGACGGCCGTGGATCAGGCGATCGCGCAGCGCCCTGCGTTGGATACGCCGCAACTGCGCAAGCAGTTGGCGGTGTGCGAGGGCTCCGACTGGTGCTGGTGGTTCGGGGAGTACAACCCGGCCGGGTCGGTCAGCGACTTCGAACAGCTCTACCGGCGCCATCTGGCGCGGCTGTACCAGCTGGCGGACCTTGAAGTGCCCGAGTCACTGGGCGAGGTGCTTTCGGTCGGTGGTGGTGATCCCGCCGCCGGCGGCACCATGCGCAAGGGACAATAGTCCATGGAGGCGGGTGAAGAGCACTGTAATCCGCTGATGCAGCGCCGCCGGGCCGGCATTTTGCTGCATCCGGTCTCACTGCCGGGCCCGGGCCCGGTGGGGACGCTCGGGCAGGAGGCCTTCCGGTTTCTGGACTGGGCGCGGGATGCCGGATTCAGCCTGTGGCAGATCCTGCCGTTGCATCCGCCGCAGGAGGACGGTTCGCCCTACGCCAGTATCTCGGCCTTCGCCGGAGATGTGCGCCTGATCGACCCGCAACGGTTGGCTGAACGGGCGGGCCTGGATGCGGACGACGAGCCGGTCGGAACGCTGCTGGAACAGGCGCGGGAGCGGCTGGACCAGGCGGGCGAGGGCTGGGCGCAGGCCTACCAGGCCTTCGTTGATGCCCAGGGTCCGGTCTGGCTGGATGATTTTGCCCGTTTCGTGGTCATCTGCGGCCGCGAGGACGGCCGCCCCTGGTGGGAATGGCCGGCCGCATTGCGCGATCGCGATCGGGCCGCCCTGGCGGCCGTGGAGGCCGAAGCGGCCCAGGCCCTGGAGGCCGTGCGCTTCGCCCAGTTCGTCCTGTTCGACCAGTGGCAGGATGTACGCGAGCATGCACGCAAGCAGGACATCCTGATCCTCGGCGACATGCCGATCTTCGTGGCCCACGACTCGGCCGAGGTCTGGGCCCACCGCGACCTGTTCGACCTGGACGCCACGGGGCATCCGCAGACCGTGGCCGGCGTGCCGCCGGATTACTTCTCCGCGACCGGGCAGCGCTGGGGCAATCCGCATTACCGCTGGGATCGTCTTGCCGAGCGCGGATACGACTGGTGGGTGGAGCGCATGCGCTGGACGCTGGAGACAGTGGATGCCGTGCGCATCGACCACTTCCGCGGCTTCGAGGCGAGCTGGGCGGTCCCGGCAAGCGAGCCGGATGCGACTCAGGGCCACTGGGTGCCGGGGCCGGGCGCCGACTTCTTCGAGCAATTGCAGGCTCGTTTGGGTGTGTTGCCGCTGCTTGCGGAGGACCTGGGCGTGATCACGCCGGAGGTCACCGAACTGCGCCTGCGTTTCGATCTGCCGGGCATGCGCATCCTGCAGTTCGCCTTCGAAGGAGGGGAGGACAACCCCTATCTGCCGGCGAACCACGATGAACTGAGTGCGGTGTATACCGGGACCCATGACAACGACACCACGCTGGGCTGGTTTCACGCCCTGGAGCCGGCCATGCAGGAGCATGTGATCGGGACACTGGATGAGGGCCCGGCCGAGGAGATGCCCTGGCCGCTGATTCGTGCGGCCTGTCGTTCACCGGCCCAGCTTGCGATCCTGCCGATGCAGGACGCCCTGCACCTGGGATCGGAGGCGCGCATGAACACCCCCGGCACAGTCGGTAACGGCAACTGGAGCTGGCGCTTTGGCTGGAACCAGCTGCCCGATGGACAGACCGAGGCGCTGCGTGCGCTGGCGCAGGAGACGGGTCGCCTCGACTGACGGTCCGGCCCGGACATGAAAAAAGCCCGGTCCCTTTGCAGGGGCCGGGCTTTCTTTGTTAGCGGGCTAGTTGCGCGATTAGCGCATCATGCCGCCCTGACCACCTTGTTGCTGCTGCATCTGTTGCTGCATTTGCTGCATGCGCTCGATCACGTCGTCGATATCGGCGTTTTCCTGGCGCATGGCGGCCATCAGGTCTTCACGCAGGGATTCCTGCGCCTGACGAATTTCCTGGTCTTCCGCGACGGCCTGCTGTGCTTCCTGCAAGTTCATCTGCGCCTGCTGCACGTCTTCGGACTGAATGACTTCCTGACGTTGCTCCGCGCTCAGATCGGGGTCGCGCAGCTGCTCTTCGGCGGATTCGAGGGTCTCCAGATCCCGGCGCGGCTGGTAGCCGGCGGCCTCCATCTTGTCCAGCACCAGGTTCTCCAGTTCTTCACCCTTCTGTTCCAACTGGGGGTTGTTCTCGATGGCCTGCTGCTGGGTCTCGGCGAGGGTCTGCTGGAGCTGCTGCATCTCCATCTGCGGGTTGCCGCCCTGGCCACCCTGCATGCCCATGCCGCCCTGACCTTGCCCCTGACCCATGCCCTGGGCGATGGCGAGTGGGCTGGCCAGCGCGAGCGCGGCGGCGGCAATCAGTCCGGCGAGGGACTGGGAACGAATCTTCATAAAGTTTCTCCTTGTGAATACACGTATATCGTAGTCAATGGCACTTAACCCCAGCTTAACAAGCGTGGCCGAATCATGCGGGCCCGCCCGGGTGCCAGCTCACCCGGTCGCCGACGCGCAGGATCCCGGAATGCGCGACTTCAAGGCAAATCCCGCTGTCGAGGCCGAGGGCTCGTGCGAGGTTGTCGCCCACTAACTGGTTGAGATACCCACAGGGCGGGCGTGGCCGTCCGATCTTCAGGATCGCCTCTCCGATCCGAAGAAAGCCACTCTGGCGGGGTATGCGGTACCAGTCGGAGACCACGAGGTTGCGGCGATGTTCCCCGGGGGCGATCGGGCGGCCGCGGCGCTGTGATGCCCGTTGCAGTTCCGGGGCCGTGATCAGTGTGACCGGGCAGCTCTCGACCGCATGCCAGTGCCCGCGATGGGTGGCGTAGCGATCGCCCCGGAGTCCACTGCCGGCGATGGCTTCGATGGACTCGATCGAATCCATCGGGTCGCCAGCCGCGGCACAGACGTGGATTGCCTGCAGGTGCGCGACGGGCAGACCGAACCACTCCGGGCGCCAGGCACGCAGTCGGTGGATCATTGCGGGAGGTCTCCTGTGCGGCTGAACAGGGCGATATCGGGGGCAGGCAGGTCCAGTGTGCATCCCAGGCGGGTGGCAATCCACTGGAGTGTGGCCGGGCCGTAGAAGGCGACATGGGTGGGGTCGCGGCGATAGTGCCAGCGACGAAAGCCGGCCGCCGCAGGGGGCCATTCGGTCATCATGGCCAGGACTCCGCCGGGGCGCAGTCCCGCGACCATGGTTCCCAGCGTGTTCAGGGGCGTGTGCAGGTGTTCCAGGACCTCGGTGCAGGTAAGGATGTCCCAGCCGTCGCCGGGCGGATCGGGTTGTGCGGGGGCAAAGGCCGGGTCCCAGAACGCCATCGTGTAGCCCCGGTCTTGGAGCAACCCGGCGAGCACGGGTTGCGGACCACAACCCCAGTCGAGTCCGTAGGCCGGGGGTGGCCGCGCCTTGACCAATGGTTCGATCAGTCGCTGCAGATGGGCGCGGTAGCCGGGATCATCCGGCCGGTTCTCGTGGGTCTGGTAGTACGCCCGCTCCACCTCGCGGCGGGGCCAGGCGTTGCATTCCAGCGCGATCACGCCGCAGTGCTGACAGCGTCGATAGTCTCCGGGCGAGGCGTCGCCGATGCCGCGGTGGTGAAACGGCCGGGTGGGCTGCCCGCACAACGGGCAGGCGTCCGGGGCGGGAACGGTCATCGGCGCAGGTACCGGAACCACGAGGCGATGTTCAGCAGGCTCATCAGCGACTGTGACAGGTAGGTATAGGCTGCGGCCCTCAGGATGCGTTCGGCATGCGGGTAGTCAGGCGGGTGCAGGTAGTTGCCGTCGCGCAGCATCGGCATGGCACGGCGGAAGCTGGCGTCGAACTCGGTGGGCAGGGTGATGAAGTGGACCAGGGCGGCCAGGCCCATGGACAGCACCCCGGCCAGGAAGAACAGGATCCCCGGCGCCGGGTGCCGCGCCAGCAGCGTTATGAACGGAATGGCGATCAGCAGCCAGGCGCCGATTTGCTGGCCGTAGCGCGTCATTCCGACCAGCGTGCTGCGCATGCGCAGTGGAGCATACCCCTGGGCGTGCTGTACGGCGTGGCCGACCTCGTGGGCGGCCACGGTAATCGCCGTCAGCGAGTGGCCGTCGTGGTTCTCCGGTGACAGGCGCACGGTGCGCGAGGCCGGGTCGTAGTGATCGCCGTCCTTTGTGGTTTCCACCTGGACCTTGTGCAGTCCGTGGCGGTCCAGCAGCTCGCGCGCCAGCTCTGCACCGGTGCCATCGTAGCGGTCCGCCGGGCGGTGGTATTTCTTCATGGTGTGGCGGACCCACCAGCCCGGTGCCCAGGCAACGAGCAGGAGCAGAGGCACAAGCAGGATCAGTAGGCGCATACGCTCATGATCTCCCGAAGCCCGAGCCGTCGGAAAGAGCCAGCGTCTCCCTGGGGCCTTGGGAGCGGGGTCGCCCGCGAAGCCCCTGCCCGGGAGCTGCCGCGGCAGGGGGGATTCGAGTGCGAGCCCCGCTCACGGGCAAGGGCTTCAGTCGTCGGCCTCGTCGTAGTCGCCCTTGTGCTTCGGATTCGGGCGCGCCCGCCGGTCATCCGAGTAGTCGTCGCCATCCTGCTCGTTGGCCGGTTTGTCCTGCAGAAGCCGCAGATTGGCTGCCGGGGCGCCGCCGTCCTTCTCCTGACCGAAGTAGATGGTCTGGTGCGGGAACGGGATCTCGATGCCGGCGGCGTCGAAGTGACGCTTGACCAGGCGGTTGAACGCGCGGCCCAGGCCGAACTGGGTGCCGGGCAGGGCCTTGATGCGGATGCGCACGTTGACCGAGCTGTCCGCCAGCGCGGTGACACCGTGCACCTCCATCTCGTCGAGGATGTTCGGCCCCTGAACCGGATCGGCCTTGAGTTCCTCGAAGGCCTCGCGCAGGCGCACGATGACCTCGTCGATGTCCTCGCGATAGGCGACGCCGTATTCGCCGACGTGATAGCCGTATTCGCGCATGTAATTAGCCACCGCATCCACCGACGAGAATGGGATCAGGTGATAGGTTCCGGAGAGGTCGCGGACGCCCAGCGAGCGGATGGTCAGGCGCTCGACCGTACCGGTGGTGCCGGCCACGGTGACCACATCGCCGACGTTGATTGCGTTCTCCAGCTGAATGAATACGCCGGTGATTACATCCTGCACCAGTTTCTGTGCGCCGAAGCCGACCGCCAGGCCGAGGACACCGGCACCGGCCAGTAGCGGGCCGATGTTCACGCCGATTTCGGCGAGCACGATCATGGTGGTCATCACGATCAGCACGATGGCCATCGCATTGCGGAAGATCGTCAGCAGCGTGGCCTCGCGGGCGGTCGGCTGCCCCCCCCCGGTATTCGGATTCATGCGGTGCTCGATCCAGCTGGCGAAGACCAGCCAGATGGCCAGAACGCCGAGCAGGATCAATGCTACAGAGATCGCGGTACCCAGCACCGCCATGCCCATGTCCGAGGCCAGCCATGTGGTCAGGCTGAATGCACCCCAGGCATCCGCGACCACGGCCAGCACGATCAGCAGGATCACCAGGCGCATCACCTTGAGCGCGTTGGGGATGTAGGAGTTCAGGCGCAGCTCCAGCGACGGAAACTTCTCCCGCGTCTCTTCGGGGACCCGAATCCGGCGGCCGATCAACTGGGTCAGGAGGTTCGCGACGAAGATGCCCACGAAGATGGCGAGCAGCGTCTGTCCGGTCGCCTTGGCCATGAAGGGGAGCGCATCTTCCGGCCGGGTGATGCTGACCACGGCCAGGGCCAGGAAGTAGATCAGGGCGATCCAGTGCCAGAAGTTCGCCAGCATCGAGACTAGGATGCGGGTGAAGGTGAACTGGGTCCTGTTCGCCAACGCCATCAGGCGGTCATGCACCCGCGTCCGGTTTTGCAGGATGATCACGGCGGCGTAGAGGAAAGCCGTCAGCATCACGATCAGGCCCAGGGAGCGCCCGGCCTCGGACGAGATCTGGTTGTTGGCGATCGGCACCAGTAGCAACAGGCCGTAGCCGATATACCCCACGATGCGGGCCAGCCAGGCGTTCCAGTAGGCCGCTTCGTCCCCGGCCATCGGCAGCAGGCGCAGGCCGTGGTAGCGCGTGGCGAAGATCAGGCGCAGGGCCGCCTTGGTCACTTCGATCAGCAGGAATGCGTTCAGGAACAGCGAATGACGCGTGTTCATCTCGCCGGTATCGCCCAGCACGAACAGCGCCAGGGCATAGCCGGCCAGCCAGGCGAGGATGACGACAAGGAAGTCGATGGCGGCCGCCAGGAACACGGCGGGCAGCGCCCGCATCAGGCGCATGTGCTCCGCGGCATTCAGCGCCCAGCGGTCGAGCGCCGTGAACAGCGGCGCACCCATCCGGCGTAGCACCAGGAACACGGCCACGGTGAACACGATGATGATGGCGAGATCGAGCACGGCCACCCCGAACACGGTTGGCTCGATCGCGCGGACGCGCTCGGCGATGTCCGTGGCGATATCGCTCAGGGCGCGGACCTCGGCCACGGTGCCCTCGGCTAGCGACTGGGTGAGCTGGGCAATCTGGCGCGCCACGGATTCGCTGTCGCCGGTTTCGACCGGGAGGTCATCTGTGGCGGCGTCCTTCGCGCTGGAGCCGTCGCCGGAGCGCAGGGCCTCGAGCAAGTCTTCGCGGGCCTCCTCGTTCTCCAGCGCGTCGATGAGCATCTGGCGCAGATCGCTGCCGGAATCCTGCTGACCGGTGTCCTGTGCGGACGCGGCCCCGAGGGGCAGGATCAGTAGGAGGGCGACAAGCACCAGCAGGCGGGAGAAGTCGATACGCGGCGCGCGCAGATGGGTCACGGAAAACCTCCATGTCTGGGAGGGACATCCTTGCGAGCCCCCGGTACGGTCAGTCAGTCCGAGGCAGTCTAAAGGCTGGAAGTTCCGTGCCACAATTTCGGTGGCCTGCGCACAGGCTTTATTCCAGCAGCATCGGATCCAGCCATGCGATGCCCAATTGGGCCATCTGCTGCTCGACCCAGACGATCCGTCGGTCAAGGTTGGGCCCCGGGCGGACCGGGTTCATGCGCCCGGGGCTGGGCAGGATGGCGGCCAGGCGCGCGGACTGGTGGCGATCGAGCTCGGTGGCGGAGATCCCGAAGTAGTGTTGGGCGGCGTTCTCGATGCCGTAAATGCCGGGACCCCATTCGGCCAGATTGAGGTAGATCTCGAGGATGCGCCGCTTCGGCCAGAGGGTCTCCATGCCGAAGGTGAACCCGGCCTCCAGCGTCTTGCGTGCCCAGGAGCGGCCGTGCCACAGGAAGAGGTTTTTCGCGGTTTGCTGGCTGATGGTGCTGGCGCCGCGCAGGCGCCCGCCGCGTGCGTGATCGCTGAGCGCCTGGCGCACCGAGCCCCAGTCGAAGCCGCGGTGGTTGGGGAAGTGCTGGTCCTCGGCCGCGATTACCGCCAGCATCAGATGGCGGGGCAGATCGTCCAGGCGTTGCCAGTCCGGGCGCCGGTTGGAGGCGGTTTGCCAGTCGGTTGCCACCACCATGGCCATGCCGTAGGGCGGGTCGACCCGGGCGAAGAGCACCACCAGGGCGAGCATTGCCCCGATTCCCAGCGCCAGGACGAATGCGGCCAGTCCGCCCGTCCAGTAGAGCAACCGGCGGAGCGGACGGCGCTTGCGGCGCGTGGCCACTACGGTCTCGCCTCTGGGTGGTGGGCGTGCGGATGGATGACTGTCCGGAGACGGGGGTTCATGGGCTGAAAGGATAACCCCTGCGCTCGCCGGGCGGGATGGGGCGTGCCCTTTCTTCTCTTCTGGAAGCACGCGCGGCGAACTGTTTTGCCGTTTCGTGGCCCAATGGCGAAGGGGTGAGGAGGACGACCCCGGAATTTGCCTTAGCAAGCCAACCGTTCGCGAAGGAGAGAGCCATGGACGTATTGCCCTATCGCTATGTCACCCCGAGCGGCGAGGCCGTGTCCTTCGACTTCCGTCTGCACCCCGAGACCGGCTCGGCGGTGCGGGTACAACAGTTGCTGGATCGCTTGACTGACACGCTGGACAGCGAGATCGGCGTGCTGGGCGATACCTGCAATGGCGACGTACTGCAAGCGCTGGCAATGGCCCTGGCCGTGCGCACGGAGATGATCCCGGCCAACCCCGAGATGACCCAGGATCTGGCGCGTGATGTGGTCGAGCGGGCGCTCAGATCCCTCGATGGCGCCCGGCACCAGCAGACCGGGCCGGTGGGGCATGCCTGAAAACCACCAGCACCAATACCCCGAGGCCCCGGGACGACCGGTGGTGTTCTTCGACGGTGGCTGTCCGCTTTGCCGGCGCGAGATCGGCCACTACCAGCGGCTCGACACCGCGGGCGCGATCGATTGGCGTGATATCCATGCCGATGCCACACCGCTCGACGCCTGGGGAATCACCTGGGATCGTGCGATGCAGCGCATGCATGCCGTAAGCGCCGACGGGCGCATTCGCAGCGGTGCCTGGGCCTTCGTGCTGGTCTGGCGGCACCTGCCGTATTACCGCTGGCTTGGCGGAGTGCTGCATCGCCTGCCGCCAATCGTCTGGCTGATGGATCGCGTCTACAACGTGATTGCGCGTTATCGCTGGCGCTCGCGCTGCGACGATGGGGTCTGTCACCCGGACCGTTAAGGAGACGCTGATTTAATCGCACGTCCGCGTTGGTACCCCCTGTTTTCCGAGACAAGGCGCGTCGTGCAGCGGGTAGTGGTTCTACCCGCAAGCGGCGCAACGCAGGATCGGGGAACAGGGGGCACCAACCCCACAAGCCATTGAAAGCAGGGGCTCGGCCGCTTTTGCGTGGGAACTGCGTTGCGGTTCCCTTGTGCAGAATGACTGCACGGCAGTCACCGCGCCTTGTTCGCACGCAAAAGCGACTCGAGCGCGGACGCGCGATTAAATCAGCGTCTCCTTAAGGTGGCCCACGCCAAGCCGCATTTGCCGGAGAAGACCTGTGCGGTATGCGGCCGCCCATTCGCCTGGCGGCGCAAATGGGCCCGGTGCTGGGATGAGGTTCGCTACTGTTCGGGCGCCTGCCGGCGTCGCCGTTCGGGGAAGATCGCGTGACAAAGCGCTTTGTCGTTCTGGTGTTCTGGATCGCCGCGCTGGCGGTGCCTCTGCCCCTGGTGGCGGGCGATCTGGCGGATGAACGCGCGATCGTCGCGCAATTACAGGAGCCCCACCGCATCCTGCTGCTGCGCCATGCCCTGGCGCCCGGCATCGGTGACCCGTCGGGCTTCGATGTCGATGACTGCGCCACGCAGCGCAACCTGTCGGCTGAAGGACGCGCGCAGGCGCGCGTCAGTGGGGAGCGGCTGCGCGCGGCGGGCCTGGAGTCGATCCGGGTATTCGCGGGCCCGTGGTGCCGCAATGTCGATACCGCGGCGCTCCTGGGCTTTGGTGAGCCCGTGGTGCTGGAGGCAATGGGCTCGGTGTTTCGCACCAATGCCCCGCATCGCGAGCGGCGCATGCGCGCGTGGCGCGAACACCTGGCGGACGAATACCGGCAGGCGGCGGGGCCGGCGGTCTACGTGACCCACCGGGCCAATATCATGGAGCTGAGCGGCCGCAGCCTTGGCGCCGGGGCAATGCTGGTCGTCGAGATCGACGCGCAGGGCAATGCCCGGCCGGTGGATCAATAGCCGCGCGAACCGAAGGCGCCGGGTCGTGTGCAAGCCGGCTTACAGACGGATATCCACGCGTTCGGCGCCGGGGGCGTCGATGCCGCGATGGAGCAGCAGGGTGCCGCTGGCGTTCAGCAGTTCGGTGGTGAGTTGACGGAAGCGCACGACCGTCTCGGTCAGGTTCAGGCGGCTCTCCAGCAGGTCGCGCTGGGCCTGGGAAACGGCCAGCGCGGTCCCGGCACCGACGCGAAACCGCGTCTGTTCCACCCGCAGCAGCTCTTCCTGCAACTCGACGGTTTCCTTCTGTGCCTGAATTTGTTCGCGGATGCGGGCCGCATCGAACCAGGTGCCGCGCACGTCCTCGATGGCGAGTTGTTCCAGGTTGGCCAGGGTTTCCTGGATCTGCTGGCGGGTCAGCCGGGCCCGGGTGTGTTCGGCCTCGGCGGCGCGGTTGCCGATCGGCATCTCGAAGCGCAGGCCGGCCGCCAGGTCGTAGCCGTCGCCCTGGCGGTCGCGCCAGGTGCGGCTGAAGCTGTCCGCGTAGCCCGACTGGCCCAGGGTCACGAAGAAATCCAGGCGCGGCAGCAGGCCGTTGCGGGTGCGCACGACCTCCAGCTGGTCGCGCTGGACCCGCAGTCGCGTTTCGTTGAGATCGGCGCGATGGTCGCGGGCCAGCGCCACGTAGACATTCAGGGGTTCCAGCGTGTAGCGTTCCAGGCCCGGCTCGGAGCTCGCCTCGAGCCGGGTATCCCACAGGCCGCCGTCGCCCTGGAGCAGTCGCGCGAGGCCGTCCTGCGCGCGGGCGCGTTCGGCGCGGGCGTCGATCAGGCCCTGACGGCGCAGCGCCACCTCGGCACGGGCCGACACGGCCTCGGTCTCGGGGCGGTCGCCGGCGGCGATGCGCCGCTCGGTCTGGTCGAGCTGCTCGCGGGCCACGGCCAGGGCCTCCTCGAAGATGGCGATCCGTTCGTCGGCCAGCACCAGATCCCAGTAGCGTCCCTCGACGTCGGTGATCAGCTGTTCGACGAAGCCGCGGACCTCGTACTCCGAGGCCTCCACGTCGAGGCCGGCCTGACGCAGGCGCACCAGGTTGGACTCGATACGCCCGCCGCGGAGCAGGGCCTGGGTCAGGCTCAGGCCCGCGCGGGTGGTGAATTGGGGTGCCTCCACGCGCGAGCTGGAACTGCGCGAGCTGCGTACGGAGACCGTCAGGTCCGTGCCGGTTGGCAACGACTGGCTGAGGCCCGCCTCGCCAAAGCGCCGGGTAGTGGTTACTTCATCGGTTTCTCCGATCTGTTCCAGCTGGCGCACGCTCTGGTCGCGGCTGATCTCCAGCTCGGCGAACAGCTCGGGGTCGAACACCGCGCGTTCCTGCGCCTCGAAGGTGCCCTGGATCGCGGTTTGCAGGCGCTCGGCGCGCAGGCCGCGGTTGCCTTCCAGCGCGCGGGCGACGGCCTCCTCCAGGGACAGGGTCTCTTCCGCCACCGCCTCGCGTTCGAACGGCCGGGCGTCGGTCAGTGCCTCCGCGGGCAGGGACAGGCGCAGCCCGTCGGAGGCATCCGGCGCTTCAGAGGCGTGGGCCGAGAGGGCCAGCGCGAGCGCGACGAGGAAGGGCAGGGGAGTCCTAGGCATGATCCGTGGCGACTCGGTAGACGGGTTGCGGGTGCTCGCCCCGGCGGTGGAACAGCAGGTAGAGCGTCGGGATCAGCACCAGGGTGATCAGGGTAGACGAGAGCAGCCCGCCGATCACGACCCGGGCCATCGGGGCCTGGGCCTCGCCGCCGTCGCCCATGCCGATGGCCAGCGGCGACAGCGCCAGGATGGTGGTCAGCGTGGTCATCAGGATCGGGCGCAGGCGCTCGCCCGCGGCGGCCACGATGGCCGCTTGCAGTTCCATGCCGTCTTCGCGGTGGCGCCGCGCCATGCGGTCCACCAGCAGGATCGCGTTGTTCACCACGATCCCGACCAGCAGAAGGATGCCGATCAGCGACTGCACGTTGAGCGTGGTGTCGGTGATCAGCAGCGCGCCGGTTACACCAATGATCGCCAGCGGGATGGAGAACATCACGATCAGCGGGTCGCGCAGGGACTCGTACAGGCTGGCCATCACCATGTAGACCAGCAACGTCGCGAGCAGGGTGCCCAGCAGCAGTTCGGAGAACGCCGCTTCCTGCTCCTCGATGTCGCCGGTGACCGAGAAGTCGATCTCCTCCGGCAGCGGGATATCGGCCAGCGCCGCACGCACGTCGGCGGCGACCTCGCCCAGCGAGCGGTCGCCGATGTTCACGAACAAGGTGCTGATGCGCGCCTGTTCGCGGCGCTGGATGCTGTCCGGGCCGATCGCCGTATCGAACGTGACCAGGCTGCGCAATGCCACGCGTTCGCCGTCCTCGCTGCGCACGGTCAGGTTGAGGAGGTCGTCCAGCGAGCTCCGGTCGGCGTCGCGTAGTTGGACCCAGATGCGCGTCTCGTCGCCGCCCGCGCGCAGCTGGCCGGCGCCGGAGCCGCCCAGGGCGGTTTCCAGGGTCTGGGCGATGGTGCGCACGTCCACGCCGAGGTCGGCGGCGCGGTCGCGGTGGATGCGGGTGGCGAATTCCGGCTGCCCGCCGTCGGAGCCGACGCGGGTGTCGGTGACGCCGGGGACGTCCGCCAGCGCGGTCTCGAAGCGCTCGATGACGGCGTTCATCGTGGGCAGTTCGAAGCCGCGGACCTCGATGGAGAGGCTTTCCTCGTCGGCGCCGCGCCCGAAGCCGCGGAAGAAGATCCCGCTGGAGGCGCGCACGCGGATCTCGACCCCCGGCGGGCTGCCCAGCGCGTCGCGCAGGGCCGCGGCGATCTCTTCGGAGGAGCGGCTGCGGCTGTCGCGCGAGCCGACCATCACGCGCATGTTGCCGGAGGCGGGCGAGGAGGCCCGGAACGCCGAGGCGCCGGAGCTGGAGACCAGGTTTTGCAGTTCCGGGACCTCGTCGTGGATGATCGCCTCGAGGCCGGACATGGTGGCGTAGAGCTCTTCCAGGGGCGTGCCGGGCTCCATGGCGACATGCACGCGCAACTCGCCTTCGTCGGTGGCGGGCAGGAATTCCGTGCCCACGCCGCGCAGCCCCGCCAGGGCGATCATCAGCAGCAGGAGGCTGATGCCGATGACCATCCATGGCTGGGTCAGGGTGCGCCGCAGCACCCCCTGGTAGCGTTGCTCCATGCGCGCGAGGGCACTGGTGTCACGCTTCGGCATCGGGGCGCGGGCCATCAGCATCGGGACCAGGGTCAGCGCGACGATCAGCGAGCCTGCCAGGGCAAAGGCGACCACCGCCGCCAGCGGCTTGAACAGCTGGCCGGCCAGTTCCTCGGCGAAGAACAGCGGCAGGAAGATCGCCACGGTGGTCAGGGTGCTGGCGACGATGGCGGGCGCGACGCGCCCGGTGCCGCTGATGGCGGCCTCGGCGGCGGTCTGCTCGGCATGTTCCTCGCGCCGTCGGGCGATGCTCTCGATCACCACGATGGCGTTGTCCACCATCAGCCCCACGCCCAGCGCGATCCCGCCGAGTGTCATCAGGTTCAGCGAGTAGCCGCCGAAGTAGACCAGGCCGAAGGTGGCGATCACCGCCAGCGGGATCGCGGTGGCCGCCACCAGCGTGTAGCGGATGTTGCGCAGGAACACGAGCAGCACCAGCACGGCCAGTGCACTGCCGTAGAGGATCGAACGACCGACGTTGGTGATGGAGTTGCGGATAAAACCGGCCTCGTCGGTGACGGCGCGGATGTCGATCTGGGGAAAGTCGCGGTTCAGGCGCACCAGTTCGGCGTGGACCGCCTCGGAGACCTCTACGGTGTTGGCGTCGGCCAGCTTGCGCACGGCGAGCTGCACGCCTTCCTCCTGGTTGACCCGAAACCGGCGGGTAACGCGCTGGTGGGTGTCGCGCACGTCGGCCACCTGGTGCAGGTAGGTCACACCGTCCTCGCTGCGCTGCACGATGGTGTCGCGGACCTCGTCCACCGAGCGGAACTCGGCCGGCGTGCGCAGGCGGTATTCGCGGCGCCCGTCCATGATCGGGCCGCCGGGGGTGATCACGTTGGCGTTTCGAATGCGATCACGCAGGTCGTCCAGGCCGAGGTCGATGGCCTCGATGCGTTCCGGGTCCACCTCCACGCGGACCTCGCGCTCCAGGCCGCCGAAGGTATCCACAGCTGCCACGCCGGGGATGCGTTCCAGACGCGGGGCGATACGGTTGTCGATCAGGGTGCGCAGGTGGATGGCGTCCAGTTGCGAGCCGATGCCCAGACGCATGATGGGCGAGTCCTGGGTGTCGAACTGGCGTACCAGCGGGCGATCGGCGTCATCGGGCAGGCGGTCCTCGATGCGCGCCAGGCGATCGCGCAGGTCGTCCACCGCCTGGCGGATGTCCGTGCCCCAGGCAAAGTTGATGCGGACGTTGCTGTTGCCCTCGGCGGAGGTCGAGCGGATCTCCTGGGCACCGGTAATGGCGGCCGCGGCCTGCTCCACCTGGCGCGTGACGAGTTGTTCGACTTCCTCGGCCCCGGCATTGGGGTAGGACGTCATCACCGTGACCACCGGGTAGGTGATATTCGGCAGCAGATCCACCGGCAGGCGGGTCAGCGCGGTCAGGCCGAGGATCACCACGATCAGGGCCACCATGCTCGTCAGCACGGGGCGGTGGACCGTTACGCGGGCCGGATTCACGGGGTGTCCGACTCGGGTGTGTCGTTTCCACCCGGCACGTTGCGCGGGTCGGTCAGGCGCAGCGGGGTGCCGTCCGCGAGCAGGTGCTGGCCGAGCACGACGACCTCGGTGCCTTCCGGCAGCTCGGGTTCCAGCAGTTCGACCCAGTCGCCGTCACGCACGCCGGTAACCGCCTGATGGCGGCGGGCCAGCGGGCGCTCGCCGCTGCGGTCCACGCTGAACAGGGTCGGCCCGACCTCGCGCTGGATGATCGCGTCGCGTGGGATCGCCAGGACGGCGTTGCGTTCCCCGAGGGTAATGGCGGCCTCCACGAACATGCCCGGGCGCAGCTGGTCGCGTTCGTTGGGGATCTCCACCTCGACCCGCGCCTGACGCGACCCGGGCCGGAATTCCGGGGCGATGCGGGCGATGGTGCCGGCAAAGCCGGCGTCCGGATAGGCGGCGGTGTAGACCTGTGCCCCCTGGCTCGGCGACAGCCGGCCGTAGTCGGCCTCGGTCACGGCCAGGATGGCGCGCACCGGCTGCAGCCGGACCAGTGCCAGTGCGGTGTCGTTGGCGCTGATGACCGTGCCGGGATCCACGTGGCGTTCGGCGACCCAGCGGGTACTGTCGGCCGTACCCGCCTCGATGCGGGTGTAGCTCAACTGGATCTCGCGGGTGCGTAGCGCGGAACGCCGCTGGCGGATCTGCGATTCGGCCAGGGTGACGCGCGTCTGTGCCAGGGCGAGTTCGGTTTCCGCGGCCTCCAGCTCCGAGCGCGAGGCGATGCCCTGGTCGCGCAGCTCGCGGGTGCGCTGCAGTTCGCGCCGGGTCGCATCACGGCTGGCCAGGGCCTCGGCCAGGCTGGCCTCGGCGACTTCCAGCTCCGCCGCGGCTTGTGCCACATCCTGCTCGAATTCCTCGGTATCCAGTTGCAGCAGCGGATCACCGGGCTCCACGCGGTCGCCCAGATTGACGAATACCTCGGCAACCCGCCCGCCCACGCGAGGGGTGATCTCGATCCGGTCGGCGCCCTCGATGCTGCCGGTGAAGCGCCGCCGTTCGACCAGGTCGCGGGTCTCGATGCCGGCGATGGCGACCGCGACCGGGCGGGTCTCGCCACCGCCCGGACGACCGGAAGAGGCCGCGTCGTCTTCCGGGCCCAGCAGCATCCAGGCGAGGATGCCAGCGGCCAGGAGAAACAGGAGCGCGGTGATCAGTGTGGCGGGGCGGGGCATTGCAACTCGCTTGTTTGCGGGGTGGTCAGGTTAGAGTGTCGCGTGGTTGACTGAATCGTGCATGAATTCCGTTCGGAATTCGGCGGCGATTCGATCAAGACCGGACTAGGACCCCCGAGTACAAGGAGAATTCCGTGACGACACCCGATTCGGCCCGTTCCCCGCGCCCGCAGCGGCGCTCCTTTGCCACGGACATGCTCGGGCTCCTGGGCTGGATGGTGCTGGTGTTTGCCGTGGCCGGGCTGGGTGGCTGGGCAACCAGTCTCTCGGTGGGCGACTGGTATCCGACACTGGCGCGTCCACCACTGAATCCGCCGGATGCGGTATTCGGCCCGGTCTGGAGTGTGCTGTTCGGCCTGATGGGTCTCGCCGCCTGGCATGTCTGGCGGCGCGTCGGCCTGACCGGCGCCCCGATTGCGCTGGGGTTTTTCCTGGCCCAGCTCGCGCTCAATCTCGGCTGGTCGGTGCTGTTCTTCGGCATCCAACGCCCGGATCTGGCGCTCGCCGAGATCCTGATCCTGTGGCCGCTGATCCTGGCCACTCTGATCGCCTTCTGGCGCATTGACCGTATCGCCGGCGCGCTGCTGGTGCCGTACCTGCTGTGGGTCGCCTTCGCCATCTACCTCAACGCCGGGATCGTCTGGCTCAACTGACGAGCCGGGTTTCAGCGCTCGGGCGTCATGCGTTTGTCATTTGGGCGGGGTATGCTGACGCGATTTTTCGCGGGAGGGGCTCCATGGCGGTGCGCGTCGGTATAAACGGTATGGGGCGGATCGGTCGGTTGGCCCTGCGCGCGGCATGGGGCCGGGACGACATCGAGGTCGTGCATCTGAACGAGGCCGCCGCGGACGGGACCGTTACCGGGCATCTGCTGGAGTTTGATTCCGTTCACGGGCGCTGGGGCCGCGAGCCCGAGGCCCAAGCGGACCGGATCCGGATCGACGGGCGCGAGCTGCGCCACACGAGCCTGGCCGAGCCGGGGCAAGTGCCGTGGGGCGAGTCGGACGTGGACATCGTGATCGACGCCACTGGCGCCTTCCGCACCATGGTCACGCTGGAGCCGCATTTCACCCGGGGCGCGAAGCGCGTGGTGGTCGCGGCGCCGGTGAAGGACGAGCGCGCGCTGAACGTGGTGATGGGTGTGAACGACGCCGCTTACGATCCCGCGAAGCACCACGTCGTGACGGCTGCCTCTTGCACCACCAACTGCCTGGCGCCGCTGGTCAAGGTGCTGCACCCGGCGCTGTCGATCCGCCACGGGACCATTCTGACCGTGCACGATATGACCGCCACCCAGTCGCCGGTGGACCTGCCGCGCGACAACCTGCGCCGGGCCCGTGCAGCCGGGCTGAACCTGATCCCGACCACTACCGGCTCGGCGAAGGCGATTGGCGACATCTTTCCCGAACTGAACGGGCGTCTGAACGGCCATGCGGTGCGCGTGCCGTTGATGAACGCGTCGCTGACCGATTTCACCTTCGAGGCCGCGCGCGAGACCACGGCGGAGGAGGTCAACGGCCTGCTGCGCGAGGCCGCGAACGGCGATCTGAACGGCATCCTCGGCTACGAGGAGCGCCCGCTGGTGTCCAGCGATTTCCGCACCGACCCGCGCTCGTCCATCGTGGATGCCCAGTCGACCATGGTGGTCGATGGCACGCAGGTGAAGGTGCTGGCCTGGTACGACAACGAATGGGGCTACGCGAACCGGCTGGTCGAGCTGGTCGCACGCGTCGCCAAGCTCGGGGTTTGAGGCCGTTGTGAGCGGCACGGCCGACCAGCCAAACTCCGGCGGGCCGCCTACCCTGGGGCTGGGTGCCTACGCGCGGATCACCGCGAACTACTGGGCGTTCACCGTCACCGACGGCGCGATCCGCATGCTGGTCGTGCTGTTCTTCCACCAGCTGGGCTACAGCCCGCTGGAGATCGCCTTCCTGTTCCTGTTCTACGAGCTGTTCGGGGTCATCACCAATCTGACCGGCGGCTGGCTGGCCGCGCGGCTGGGGGTGAACACCACCATGATCGGCGGGACGCTGCTGCAGGTGGCGGCGCTGCTGATGCTCACGGTGCCCGAGGCCTGGCTTGGCGTGGCCTACGTGATGTTCGCCCAGGCCCTGTCCGGGATCGCCAAGGACCTGAACAAGATGAGCGCGAAGTCCGGCGTAAAGCTGGTCGCCGGCGACGGAGAGGGGAGGCTGTTTCGCTGGGTGGCGGTGCTCACCGGCTCCAAGAATGCGCTGAAGGGGGTCGGCTTCTTCGTCGGCGGGGCGCTGCTCTACAGCGTGGGCTTCCAGATGGCGCTGGTGATCCTGGCTGGGATGCTCGCCGTGGTGATGCTGTTCTCGGTGGTGGGCCTGCCGCGGGGTCTGGGCAAGGTCGGTGGCAAGCCGAAGTTCACCCAGATGTTCTCCAACTCCGCCGCCATCAACGTGCTCTCGGCCGCACGCTTCTTCCTGTTCGGCGCACGCGATGTCTGGTTCGTGGTCGCGCTGCCGGTGTTCCTCAGCGCCACGCTGGACTGGAACCACATGCAGGTCGGCGCGTTCCTCGCGCTGTGGGTGATCGGTTACGGCGTCGTGCAGGCCTCCGTGCCGCGCCTCTTGGGTAAGGGCGGGGTGCATCCGACCGGGCTCACCGCGCGCCTGTGGGCCTTCATCCTGATGCTGCTGCCGATCGCCATCGTGATCGGGCTGGAGGTGGGCCTGGACCCGGCCTGGGTATTGATGGTCGGGCTGGGCGTGTTCGGCGTGGTGTTCGCGATCAACTCCGCCGTCCACTCCTTCCTGGTCCTCGACTACGCCGACGCCGACCGCGTCGCGATGAAAGTCGGTTTCTACTACATGGCGAACGCCGGCGGCCGGCTGGTCGGCACCGTCGCCTCCGGCGCCATCTTCATGGTCTGGGGCCTGGAAGGCGCCCTGATCGCTTCCACCTTCTTCATCTTCGCCACCTGGATGATCTCGTCCCTCCTCCCCCGCGAAGCCGCCCGCGCCTGACCGCGCGGCTGCCGGCCTGGAAGGGGGCGGCCATCCGGTTACTGCGGCGGCTGTAACGTCTCGATGACAGCCTCCAGGGTGCGGGAGCGGTAGCGCTCGGCATGGCGGACCCAGCCGAGCTGGCGGGCGACGGGCGCGCCGGACCAGTCGAGCACGGCGAGGTCGTCGGTGGCCATGGTGCGGGGGAGGAAGCCAATGCCGAGGCCGGCCGCGATCATCATGCGGATGACTTCCAGGTAGGGGCTTTCCTGGGCGGCGGTGGGGTGCAGGCCCTGTGCGGCCAGGGCCTGGTCGATCTGGCGGCGGGTGGTGGAATCCGCGGGCGGCAGGATGGCCGGCCAGTCGTGCAGGCGCCGCAGGGTATCCAGCGGGGTATCGTCAGCGCGGTTGCGGGCGACCATGGGGACGAGGTCGTCGGTCCATACCGTGTGCGCCTCGGCGCCCTTCGGCAGATCCTCGGGCAGGGTGGCCAGGGCCAGGTCGGCGTCGCCGTGCATGACGGCCTCGATGCCGGCCTCGGAATCCATGAATGCCAGTTCCAGTTCCAGCTCCGGGTAGCGCTCGCGCAGGGCCGACAGTGGCGTGGGCAGGCGGTGCAGGGCGATGTGGTGCGAGGTGGCCAGGCGGATGCGGCCGCGCACTACCTGGTCGAGGTCGGCGACCTGCTGCTCGATGGCGCGCAGGCGGGCGAGGATTTCCCGGGCCTCGGGCAGCAGGCGTTCGGCGACCTCCGTCGGCCGAACGCGGCGGCCCTGGCGCTCGAACAGCGGACGCTCCAGCGTGGCCTCCAGGGACTGGATGCGCTTGCTGATCGCGGGCTGCGTCAGGTGCAGCCGCTCGGCGGCGGCGGAGAAGGCGCCGGTGTCGACGACCGCGACGAAGGCTTGCAGGGATTCGACACTCAGTTGTTCCGGGCGCATCCGTGTCTCTCCAATCCCTGCGTGAGATAATGGTCCGTTCGATGGTCGGGCTCTGCATGACCCGGCACCTATATAACCGTATGGAATGATACGGATAAGAAATCGGATTTGAAAGAATACCGGGCTGGCCGCAGACTCCTTTAAACGGTCGTCCTGAAATGAAGTCATTGCGAGGAGCCGAAGGCGACGCGGCAACCTCCTGAGGCTGGCAGAGCGCCAGTACCGGGATCCGGTGGTTCCGGACGGAGGTTGCCACGGCCCCTGCGGGGCCTCGCAATGACGGTGCATTTGGCAATGCCGTGCAAGGGCGGGCCTGTATAGCGCCGGCGGATTGCTGGCGGTGGGACGCAAGAACGACAGAACGCGGCACGGCCGCGGGAGTAGGTAATGGCTGGCAAGACCCTGTATGACAAGTTGTGGGAGGCGCATGGGGTGCGCGAGGAGCCGGATGGCTCGACGCTGCTCTACATCGACCGCCACCTGGTGCACGAGGTGACCAGTCCGCAGGCCTTCGAGGGGCTGCGGCTGGCCGGGCGCAAGCCATGGCGCGGCGATTCCGTGCTGGCGGTGCCGGATCACAACGTGCCCACGGAGAACCGCGACCAGGGGATTGCGGATCCGGTCTCGCGCATCCAGGTGGAAACACTGGAGAGCAACGTCACGAGCCTGGGGCTGAAATTCTTCCCGATGGCGGACGTGCGCCAGGGCATCGTGCACGTGATCGGCCCGGAGCAGGGCGCGACCTTGCCGGGCATGACCGTAGTCTGCGGCGACTCGCATACCTCCACGCATGGCGCGCTGGGCGCGCTGGCCTTTGGTATTGGCACCTCCGAGGTGGAGCATGTGCTGGCCACGCAATGCCTGTGGCAAAAGAAGACCAAGGCCATGCAGATCCGTGTGGAAGGCGCGCTGCGCCCGGGCGTCACCGCCAAGGACGTGGTGCTGGCCATCATCGGCCGCATCGGCACCGCTGGCGGTACCGGCTACGCGATCGAGTTTGCCGGCTCCGCGATCCGCAGCCTGTCGATCGAAGGCCGTATGAGCGTCTGCAACATGTCGATCGAGGCCGGGGCCCGTGCGGGCATGGTCGCGGTGGACGAGAAGACCATCGAATACGTGCGCGGCAAGCCGCAGGCGCCGACCGGCGAGATGTTCGAGCGGGCGGCCGAGTACTGGCGCACGCTGGTCTCCGACCCGGATGCCGAGTTCGACGCGGTGGTGGAGATGGATGCCGCCGAGATCGCCCCGCAGGTCAGCTGGGGCACCTCGCCGGAGATGGTCGCGCCGATCGACGGGCGGGTGCCGGACCCGGCGGCCGAGTCCGATCCGGTGCGCGCCGAGGGCATGCAGCGGGCGCTGGAGTACATGGACCTGAAGGCGAATACCCCGATGACGGAGATCCGCCCGGACAAGGTGTTCATCGGGTCCTGCACGAATTCCCGGATTGAGGACCTGCGCGCCGCCGCCGAGGTGGTGAAGGGCCGCAAGAAGGCCGACAACATCAAGCTGGCGATGGTGGTGCCGGGCTCCGGGCTGGTGAAGCAGCAGGCGGAGCAGGAGGGGCTGGACCGCATCTTCCTGGATGCCGGCTTCGAGTGGCGCGAGCCGGGCTGCTCGATGTGCCTGGCGATGAACGCCGACCGCCTGGAGCCGGGCGAGCGCTGCGCCTCCACCTCGAACCGCAATTTCGAGGGCCGCCAGGGGCAGGGTGGGCGCACGCATCTGGTCAGCCCGTCGCTGGCCGCCGCGGCGGCCGTCGCCGGGCATTTCATCGAACCGTCGAAGCTGGAGGGCTGAGCGATGCAGGCCTTTACCGTACACAAGGGGATCGTCGCGCCGCTGGACCGCTCCAACGTGGATACCGACGCGATCATCCCCAAGCAGTACCTGAAGTCGGTCAAGCGCACGGGCTTCGGTCCCAATGCCTTCGACGACTGGCGCTACCTGGACCCGGGCGAGCCGGGTAAAGATGGCTCGAAGCGCCGGCCGAACCCGGACTTTGTCCTCAACCAGGCGCCGTTTGACCAGGCGACCATCCTGCTGGCGCGCAAGAACTTCGGCTGTGGCTCCTCGCGGGAACACGCGGTGTGGGCGCTGACGGACTTCGGTTTTCGTGCGGTGATCGCGCCGTCGTTCGCGGACATCTTCTTCTCCAACAGCTGCAAGAACGGGCTGCTGCCGGTCGTGCTGGCCGAAGACGAGGTGCAAAGCCTGTTCGACCAAGTGGAGGCGAACCCCGGTGCCCAGGTCGAGGTGAACCTAGAAGAGATGACCGTGACCGCGCCGGACGGTACCGTATTCGACTTTACGCTGGACGAGGACCGCCGCCACCGCCTGCTGAATGGGCTGGACGATATCGCCCTGACGCTGCAGTTCGCGGACGATATTCGGGCCTTCGAGGAGCGCCAGCGCCGCGAATGGCCGTGGATGGCGGAACAACAACGGTAGACGGCGCGTCTGGCACGGCCTGGATCCGGGCACCGTCATTGCAAGGAGGGAAGCGACGAAGCAACCCCCGTCCGTAACCACCAGATCCCCGTACCGGCGCTCTGCCAGCTTTGGGAGGTTGCCACGGCCCCTGGCGGGGCCTCCCAATGACGGGGGCAGGGAGCACCGTCATCGCGAGGAGCGAAGCGACGTGGCGATCTCCGTGGGTGGCCCGACGCTGGTCCCGGCAAACGTCGGGGGGCGTCCGGGGATTGCCACGGCCCCTGGCGGGGCCTCGCAATGACGGGGGGCAGGAAGCACCGTCATCGCGAGGAGCGCAGCGACGTGGCGATCTCCCAGGGCAGCCCCGGCGCTGGTCCCGGCAAACGTCGGGGGGCGTCCGGGGATTGCCACGGCCCCTGGCGGGGCCTCGCAATGACGGGGGCAGGGAGCACCGTCATTGCGAGGAGCGAAGCGACGTGGCGATCTCGCAGGGCAGCTCCGGCGCTGGCTCAGGTAAACGTCGGGGCGCCCACGGAGGTTGCCACGTCGCCTGCGGCTCCTCGCAATGACGTTGCCACTGGGAATGTATAGGTAAAGAATAATAGTTACTTGGGAGAGGTTTGTGAGCCGAATTCTGGTATTGCCCGGGGACGGGATTGGGCCCGAGATCGTGGCCGAGGCGCTGAAGGTGCTGGAGCGCGTGGGCGAGATCGGCGGTCTGGATCTGGAGATCGAGCAGGGCCTGATCGGGGGCGCGGCGCATGACGCGGCCGGGCACCCCTATCCGGAGGCCACCCGCGAGGCGGCGCGTCGTGCAGACGCGATCCTGTTGGGGGCGGTGGGTGGCCCGCAGTACGAGTCGCTGGAGCGCGACCTGCGCCCCGAGCGTGGGCTGCTGGGCATCCGCTCGGATCTCGGCCTGTTCGCGAACCTGCGCCCGGCGATCCTGTATCCGCAGCTGGCCTCGGCTTCCACGCTGAAGCCAGAAGTCGTAAGCGGGCTGGACATCCTGATCGTGCGCGAGCTGACCGGGGGGATCTACTTCGGCCAGCCACGCGGGATCGAGGAACGCAATGGCGAGCGGGTCGGCTTCAATACGCTGGTCTATAGCGAATCGGAGATTGAGCGGATCGCCCGGGTCGGCTTCGAGGCGGCGATGAAACGGGGCAAGCGTCTGTGCTCGGTGGACAAGGCCAACGTGCTGGAGGTCTCGGAGCTGTGGCGCGAGGTAGTCGAGCGTGTCGGGAAGGAATTCCCCGAGGTCGAGCTGTCTCACATGTATGTGGACAACGCCGCGATGCAGCTGGTGCGTGACCCGAAGCAGTTCGACGTGATGGTGACCGGCAATATGTTCGGCGACATCCTGTCCGATGCAGCGGCGATGCTGACCGGCTCCATCGGCATGCTGCCGTCCGCCTCGCTGAACAGCGAGGGCGTGGGCCTGTACGAGCCGATCCACGGTTCGGCACCGGATATTGCGGGGCAGGGCAAGGCCAACCCGATGGCGACGGTGCTGTCGGTCGCGATGCTGCTCCGTCATAGTCTGAACCGCAACGACCTGGCCGAACGCATCGAGGCGGCTGTGGGTCGGGTACTGGATCAGGCCTTGCGTACCCCAGACATCTTCGGTGAAGGCATGAAGCTGGTCGGTACGCAGGGGATGGGGGATGCCCTGGTGGCTGCGTTGGACGATTGAGGCGGCCTCACGAACGGGGCTTGTATCACGCGCAAGTGTAGGATGCGTTGAGCGCAGCGAAACGCATCATTGCCTCCGCTGGGGAAGAGATTGATGCGATTCGCTGCGCTCGTCGCATCCTACGGTTCAATAGAACTATCAATAGCTTGAAGATCAAAATTAAACCGGGAATTAACGATGAGTGACCGCAAATTTGACGTGGCCGTGGTCGGGGCAACGGGCGCCGTTGGCGAGGCCCTGCTGTCCATCCTGGCCGAGCGCGACCTGCCGATCGGGCGCGTGCATGCCCTGGCCAGCTCGCGGTCGGTGGGCAAGACGGTGGACTACGGCCGGCGCGAGTTGGAGGTCGAGGACCTGGCGACTTTTGATTTTTCCACGGTGCAGATCGGGCTGTTCTCGCCGGGCGCCTCGGTGTCCGCGGAATATGCGCCCAAGGCGGCGGCGGCCGGCTGCGTCGTGATCGACAATACCTCCCAGTTCCGCTACGACCCGGAAATCCCGCTCGTGATTCCGGAGGTGAACCCGGACGCGGTGGGCGATTACACGAAACACGGGATTATCGCGAATCCGAATTGCTCCACCATTCAGATGCTGGTGGCGCTGAAGCCGCTGCACGATGCGGTGGGCATTGAACGGATCAACGTGGCGACCTACCAGGCCGTGTCCGGAACCGGCAAGGAGGCGATCGAGGAGCTGGCGCACCAGACGGCGGCGTTGCTGAATGGCCGTCCGGTGGAGTGCAACGTGTATCCCAAGCAGATCGCGTTCAATGCCCTGCCGCACATCGACGTCTTCCAGGACAATGGCTACACCAAGGAAGAGATGAAGATGGTCTGGGAGACCCGGAAGATCATGGGCGACGAGTCCATCCTGGTGAACCCGACCGCGGTGCGCATTCCGGTGTTCTACGGGCATTCCGAGGCCCTGCATATCGAGACGCGCGAGAAGATCAGTGCGGAGAAGGCGCGCGAAATCCTCTCCGGCGCACCGGGGATCACGGTGCTGGACAAGCACGAGGACGGGGGCTATCCAACTGCGGTGACCGAGGGCTCCGGCAAGGATGCGGTGTTCGTCGGCCGCATCCGCGAGGACATTTCCCACCCCCGCGGACTGAACCTTTGGGTGGTCTCGGACAACGTGCGCAAGGGGGCCGCGTTGAACACGATTCAGATCGCGGAGGTTTTGATCCGCGATTACCTGTGATTTAATCCGGGAAAACGCCGGGGACACTACCCGGTACATCCGTGGCCAGGGGGTCATCGGCCGTGTCGGCCGAGGCAGTACGGCCACGTGGCATTTTCAGGGGGAATTCGTGCGCAAGTTTTTGGTTGGGTTTTTGTTCTTGCTGCTGGTGGCCCCGGCGTCCTCGAGTTCCGTGGGCTTCGGCGAAATCAATCTTCAATCCTTCCTGAATCAGCCCTTGCGGGCGGAGATTCCCTTGCGGGGAGCGGCAGCTGCCGGCGACTCCCTGCGAATTCGCCAGGCTTCCGAGGAGGCATACCGCCGCGCCGGTCTGAACCGTGGCGGTGTTCCGGGGGACCTGAACATCCAGGTCGAGGGTGACCGCATCATCCTGACCACACGCCGGCCGGTGCGCGAGCCCTATGTGGGCATGCTGCTGGAGGCGCGCTGGGATGGCGGGCGCGCCATGCGCGAGGTCTCGTTGTTGCTGGATCCGCCCGGCACGATGCCTTCCGGAACTTCTGCGCCGGCCGTGAGCGGGGACCCCGGCGCGGCGCCGCGTGCGACCCGCGAAGGCGAAACCATCCGGGTGCGTAGTGGCGACACCCTCTACGCGGTCGTGCGCCGCAGCGGTGTCTCGGGATACAGCGACGAGCAGGCCATGCTCGCGTTCCTCGACGCCAATCCGCAGGCCTTCATGGGTAACAACATCAATTCGCTGCGCGCGGACGCGGAATTGCGTACGCCGTCCCGCGATCAGTTGGACGCGCGTAGTACCGCCGAGGCGCGGGCCGAGGTTGCCGACCAGACGCGCGCCTGGCAGGAATCCACTCGCGTCGCCCGCGAAGAGCCGGCTCCGGCCGCGGCTGAGGAGGGTGTCGAGGGCGAGGCGCTGGCCGAGGACGAAGAAGCGGCTGCTACAGAGGACGCTGCCGCGGCGGTTGAGGACGACGAATCCGCGCTGGCCGAATCGGACTCGGCCGTGACCGAGGACGAAACGGCGGTGGGCGACGAGGCCGCGACCGAGGAGGTGGCGGCCGAGGATCGCCTGGAGATCGTCGCCGATCTGCTGCCGGAAGAAGCCGAAGCCGGGGCAACCCAGGGCAGTTCCGAAGAGCTGCTGCAGGAAGCCCTGCTGTCCCAGCGCGCCGAAATGGACGGAATGCGCGACGAGCTCTCCGAATTGCGCGAGGAGCTGGGCGAGCGCGGGCGTCTGGCCGAGATCTCCAGCGAGAACATGGCTGGGCTCGAGGAACAGCTGAGCCAGCTGCGCGCCGAGCGCGAACAGCTGCGCACGCGTCTGGATCGTGCGGACGCCGAACGCAATGCCCCGCTGCACGAACGCATTGTGAACGATCCGTTGCTGCTGATGATGGCGATTGCGCTGGTCATTCTGCTGCTACTGGTGTTGCTGGCTTTTGCCCGCGGCGGCCGCCGCGAGGTGATGGTCGACGAACACGGTTCCGGCCTGAAGCCGCGGGCCGACAACAGCGGGGTGCAGGCGTCGACCGTGGGTGCCACGGGGTACGAGGCGCGTGAAGTCCAGGGCGGCGAGCGAGGCGCGGGTTCCGGGGTGTCCGGGGCCGCGACCGCGGCTGCGGCCGGAACCATTGTGGGAACGGCCGCTTCGCGCTCCGACGAGTCTGCAGAGACCGTGCAGGAAGAATCCGCGCATCCACCGGCCCAACCCGAAGAAGAGGTGGGCGAAGTGGTGGTCTCCAGCACCAGCGAGGGTGCGGCGGGCATGGACGACGTGCTGGCCGAGGTGGATGTCTGCCTGGCCTATGGCATGAATGACCAGGCGGTCGAGACGCTGAACGCAGCCCTGAAGGAGAACCCGGACAACAATCAGTACCGGCTCAAGCTGGTCGAGGCCCATGTGGCGCTTGAGGACGAAGCGGGCGCACGCGAGGCGGCGACGGCCCTGCGCGATCGCCTGGGTGCGGACGACGATGCCCTGCGCGATCGCCTCTCGGAGCTGGAGTCGAAGTTGGGCGGTGCCTCCGGGGCGGCCGGCCTGGCCAGCGCCGATTCCCTTGACGAGCCGGCTTCGGTGGACCCCGGGGCCGCGGGGGGCGACGCTGACAGCAACGAGATCGATTTCTCCGATCTGGAGCTGCCGGATTCCGACGATGCGGTGCCGCGTGCCGATGCGCAACAGCCGGGTACGGCAGAGGATCAGGGGCTTTCGTTTGATATCGACGACAACCTGGAACAGGACCTCGCCAGTGCGGCCGAAGCGACTGCGGAAGAAGGCCAGACAGACGATGACCTGAACAACCTGTCCTTCGACCTCGAGGAGAACGAGCTTCCGGACCTTGATGCGCCCGCCAGTGGCGGTGACAGTGGCGAAGGCCAGGAGACCGGACTGGAAATGGACGAGGATCTGCCAGCCTCGGGCGAGGCATTCGCCGCGCCGGAATCGGCCGATGCCGGGGGAGGTGCGGATGGGGCCGGCGATGACGAGAACGTGACGCGGCTGAGTCTGGCCCAGGCCTATGCGGACATGGGCGATGCGGAGGGTGCCCAGGAGCTCATCGACGAGGTTCTGGCCTCCGGTACCGACGAACAGAAGCGCGAGGCCGAGGCGATCCGGGATCAGATTCAGGGAAGCTGATTGCTGGAGCCGGGTCGTGTCGGGCTGGTGATGCCGGCGCCGTGAACCGATCATGGCTACGATGTGCGGCCCCGCCCGGGGGGATCTCTCGGGCGGGGCCTTTTGGTTTCGAGGATGGGGATGGGCGCTGAGTGGCGATGAGCGCGGAAGAGCCGATGAGGTCGGCCCCCGCTGAGGGCGATGCCGGAGCCGCGGCAGCGGCGCTGCTGGGTGTGCTGGGCGTTTCTGCGGCGCTAGTGCCGGCCGAGCCGCTGGTGGTGGCCGTCGCGGGTGTAGTGGCCGGAGGGCTGGCCTTGACCGGTCTGGACTGGGGCCGTGCGGGCCGGCTGGTGCTGCGTTTGAAATGGTTTTATCTCTCGCTCGTGGTGTTCTACGGGGTGTGGCCGACCGGGGGCGGAGACTGGGGCACGGGACTGCAGGTGGCCGGATGGCGTATTGCTGCACTGATGCTCGTGGTGGTGCTGGTGGTCTGGATGACCGGACGCTTCCCGCGGCCGGCCCTGGTGCGTGCCCTTGGGGGCATTCTGGGCGGCCCACGCCAGGTGCTGGGGGGCTGGGGCGAGCGCTTCGCGCGACGTCTGTTTCTGGCACTGGCCATGTTCGAGGGTGAACGGGTCGCACTGGAGCAACGCCGGGCGGGCCTGCGCGGAGTGCGCGGAGTGCGCTTGGCACAGGTCCGGGAATGGCTTGTCCTGCGCCTGGATCAGGCCCTCGCAGGGGGTGGCGCTGTCACGGCAGAGCTCCCGGCGGAATCCGCGATGATCTCGGGCTGGCGAATCCCCAAGGCTGCGCTGGCCTGGCTGTGGGCGGGCGTGGCGGCGGTCTGGTGGATGGTGCTGGGGGCAGGGTTTTGAATAGCGACCAGATGTCGGTGTCATCCGGGGGTGGAACGGGGCCGGCCACGCGCCAGCGCTGGGCGCTGGGTGTCGAATACGATGGCCGCGGGCTGCTGGGCTGGCAACGGCAAAAGGATGGTCCGAGCGTCCAGGGCCACCTGGAGGCGGCGCTGGGCTTCGTGGCGAATCACCCGGTGGAGCTGAACTGTGCCGGGCGTACCGATGCGGGCGTCCATGCCACCGCCCAGGTGGTGCACTTTGACACCCCGGCACAACGTGAACCACGCGCCTGGATCCTGGGAAGCAACAGTCGTCTGCCGGGTGCGATTGCGCTGACCTGGGCGCAGCCGGTACCCGATACCTTCCACGCCCGGTTCGGCGCGTTCGGGAGGCGCTACCGCTATGTGATCGCGAATCGCGAGATCCGTCCGGCGCTGGAGGCCGGGCGGGTATCGTGGTGGCGACGGCCGTTGGATGCCCGGCGCATGCATCGGGCCGGTCAGGCCTTCGTGGGGGAGCACGATTTCAGCAGCCTGCGAGCGGCGGCGTGCCAGGCCAAGTCGCCCGTGCGCCGGGTGCATTCGCTGTCGGTGCGCCGGCGCGGCTCCTACGTCATTCTGGATATCCACGCGAATGCCTTTCTGCACCACATGGTGCGCAACATCGCCGGCGTTCTGCTGGCGGTGGGGGATGGTCGGGCCGAAGTGGGCTGGCCGATGGAGGTTCTGGCGGCGCGGGATCGGCGCGCGTCGGGGATCACCGCGCCGGCCGGCGGGCTCTATTTCGTGCATGTGGATTATCCGGTGGAGTTCGAGCTGCCGATCACCGCGGGGCCGGTCCTCGATGGCGTCCCGGGGAATGCGCCGGGGTGATTGCGGGAAAGCCGGATCGCGTGCCGGGTTCTGGTAGGCTTTGCGACCGGATAGAGGAGGCCGGCGGGCGCATGCGTTATCGGGTGAAGATCTGCGGAGTGACGAGCCCGGCACAGGCACGTGCCGCGGCGGCGGCTGGGGCCGATGCCATCGGGCTGGTGTTTCATGCAGCGAGTCGGCGGGCGGTAGAGCCGGCGCAGGCCGCGGCCATCGCGGCCGCGCTGCCCCCGTTCGTGACCACGGTGGGATTGTTTGTGGACCCGGATCCGTCACGCGTCGAAACGGTATTGCAGACGGTAGGGCTGGATTGCCTGCAGTTTCACGGGCACGAGACGGCGCCGTTTTGCGCGCGCTTCGGGCGGCCTTATCTGAAGGCCATCGCCATGGGCGAAGGGCAGGATCCACGCCCGGTGATGGAGCAGCACCCGGATGCCCAGGGGTTTCTCCTGGACAGTCATGGCGGGGGGTGCAGCGGCGGATCGGGGCATCGCTTCGATTGGCAGCGGGTCCCCGACGCACTGGAACGGCCCTGGCTGCTGGCCGGGGGACTGGATTCGGACTCGGTGCGCGCTGCGCTGGAACACCTGCGTCCGTACGGGGTCGATGTGAGTTCTGGGGTGGAATCCGCGCCCGGAATCAAGGATGCACGACGCATGCGGGCCTTCGTGCAGGCGGTGCGTCAATGCGAGGTAGAGACTGATGAACAAGATTGACTGGGCGGCTTTCCCGGATGCCCGTGGGCATTTCGGGCCGTATGGCGGGCGCTTCGTGTCCGAGACCCTGATGGGGGCGCTGGACGAGCTGCAGGCGGTATACGAGCAGTACATGCAGGATCCCGACTTCTTGGCGGAGCTGGATCATGACCTGAAGCAGTTCGTTGGGCGGCCGAACCCGCTCTACCACGCCGAGCGCATGTCGCGGGAACTGGGTGGGGCGCAGGTCTACCTCAAGCGCGAGGATCTGAATCACACCGGCGCGCACAAGGTAAACAACACGATCGGCCAGGCCCTGCTGGCCAAGCGCCTGGGCAAGAAGCGAATCATCGCCGAGACCGGTGCCGGACAGCACGGCGTCGCGACGGCCACCGTGGCCGCGCGGCTGGGGCTGGAATGCGTGGTCTACATGGGCGAAGAGGACACCCGGCGCCAGACACAGAACGTCTATCGCATGCGCCTTCTGGGCGCCGAGGTGGTGGCGGTGAAATCCGGGACCCGCACCCTGAAGGACGCGTTGAACGAGGCGATGCGCGACTGGGTGACCAACGTCGACGACACCTTCTACATCATTGGGACCGTGGCAGGGCCGCACCCGTATCCGGCGATGGTCCGGGACTTCCAGGCGGTGATCGGCCGCGAGGCGCGCGAGCAGCACCTGGAGATGACTGGCCGCCTGCCGGATACCCTGGTCGCTTGTGTTGGCGGCGGGTCCAATGCCATCGGGCTGTTCCATCCGTTCCTTGGCGATGAGTCGGTGGAAATGGTCGGGGTCGAGGCCGGGGGCGACGGGGTCGAGACCGGGCGCCACTCTGCGCCGCTGTGCGCCGGGCAGCCGGGCGTTCTGCACGGCAACCGGACGTACCTGATGGAAGACGAGAATGGCCAGATCATCGGCACGCACTCGGTCTCGGCGGGCCTGGACTACCCGGGCGTCGGGCCGGAGCATGCGTGGCTGAAGGACATCGGCCGGGTGAACTACGTGTCGGTAACGGATGACCAGGCGCTGGCCGGCTTCCACCGCATGACCCGCACCGAGGGCATCATCCCGGCGCTGGAGACCAGTCATGCGATTGCCCATGTGCTGGACCTGGCCCCGCAGATGCGTCCCGATCAAAGCATCATCATCAATCTGTCCGGGCGCGGCGACAAGGACCTGAACACCGTGGCCGAACGCGAGGGGATTACGCTATGAGTCGCATCGAGCAGCGTTTTGCCGAACTGCGCGAACAGAATCGCGCGGCGTTGATCCCGTACGTGACGGCGGGCGACCCGGAGCCGGGGGCCACCGTACCCCTGATGCATGCATTGGTGGAGGCCGGGGCCGACCTGATCGAGCTGGGCGTCCCGTTTTCCGACCCGATGGCCGATGGCCCGGTGATCCAGAAGGCCTGCGAGCGGGCCCTGCGTTTTGGCACCGGGTTGCGCGACGTGCTGGCGATGGTGGCGGAGTTCCGCAAAACCGACACCACCACGCCGGTGGTCCTGATGGGCTACCTGAATCCGGTCGAGCGCATGGGGTACGAGACCTTTGCCCAGACCGCGAAGGCGGCCGGGCTGGATGGGCTGCTGACGGTGGACCTGCCGCCGGAGGAGAGCGAGGACGTGGTTGGACTGCTGGAGCAGGCCGGCATCGATCCCATCTTCCTGATCGCGCCCACGACCTCGGAGGCACGTATCGATCATGTGGCCCGGGCGGCGCGCGGCTTCGTTTACTACGTATCGCTGAAGGGCGTGACCGGTTCGCAGACCCTGGATACCTCGGCACTGGCCGCGCGCCTGGAAGGTCTGCGTCGCCACACCGGGCTGCCGTTGGGCGTGGGCTTCGGCATTCGCGATGCCGAGACCGCAGGGAGGGTCGCGCAGGTGGCCGATGCCGTGGTGGTGGGCAGCGCGATCGTGCGCCTGGCCGAGGAGCACGACGGCGATGCCGACGGCTTCGCCCGTGCGGCGGCGGCGGTGGTCAGTGAGATGCGTCATGCCATGGATGCGGCGCGCTCCCCGGGCGCGGCAGCCACGGTGTAGAATGCGCGGCGCCGATTCGAATTACGGGGAGACGGCATGAGCTGGTTCGAGAAGTTGATGCCTTCGCGCATCCGCACCGACAATGCGACCAAGCGGGGGGTCCCGGAGGGCCTGTGGGTCCGTTGCGAGGGCTGTGACGCGACGCTTTATCGCCCCGAGGTGGAACGCAACCTCGATGTCTGCCCGAAATGCAGTCATCACCGCCGCATGAGCGCACGCCGGCGCCTGGAGACCTTCCTGGATGCCGAGGGCCGCGAGGAGATCGCGGCGGATATCGAATCCTCCGATGTCCTGAAATTCCGCGATTCCAAGAAGTACAAGGATCGCCTGGTGGCGGCCCAGCGGGCCACCGGCGAGCGCGATGCTCTGATCGTGATGCAGGGCCAGCTTCTGGGGCGCCCCTTGGTGGCGTCTGCCTTCGACTTCCGCTTCATGGGCGGTTCCATGGGCTCCGCGGTGGGCGAGCGCTTCGTGCGCGGGGCCAACCGCTCGCTGGAACAGGGCATCCCGCTAGTGTGCTTCAGTGCCTCCGGTGGTGCGCGCATGCAGGAGGCGTTGTTTTCGCTGTTGCAGATGGCCAAGACCAGCGCGGTGCTGGCGCGCATGCAGGAAGAACGCATCCCGTTCATCTCGGTGATGACCGATCCGACCATGGGGGGTGTGTCCGCGAGCCTGGCCATGCTGGGTGATCTGAACGTGGCCGAGCCGAATGCCCTGATTGGCTTTGCCGGGCCGCGCGTGATCCAGCAGACCGTGCGCGAGACCCTTCCCGAGGGCTTCCAGCGTTCGGAGTTTCTGCTCGAGCATGGCGCGATCGACATGATCGTCGATCGCCGTGACATGCGCAGCCGTCTGGCTGCGGTGCTGGGCGTGCTGACCCACGCCCCGGCGCCGGGCGCCGACCCAACCGCAGATGAGGCGGAGGGTGAGGGGTCCGTCGAGGTTATCAGTCCCGAAAACGGGGCGGACGGCGAGCGCGTCGACGCGCCGCGCCCCGCCTGAGGCAGCCGGTGCGCTTCACGACCCTGGCGCAGTGGCTCGCCTTCCAGGAGCAACTGCATCCCGTGGGAATGGATCTGACCCTGGAGCGCATTGCCCTGGTGGCCGACCGCCTGGGGCTGCGTGGGGCCGGCAGACCGCCCACCGTGATCGTGGCCGGGACCAACGGCAAGGGGACGGTGGCGACGCGCACCGCGGCCCTGCTGCAGGCGCAGGGGCTGAAGGTCGGCCTGTTCACCTCGCCGCACCTGCTGCGCTACAACGAACGCATCCGCATCGACGGCGAGCCCGTCTCCGATGCCGCCCTGTGCCGTGCCTTCGAGGCGATCGACCAGGCTCGCGGCGAGGATTCCCTGACCTATTTCGAATTCGGTGCACTGGCCGCGGTCTGGCTGTTCCGCGAGCAGGGAGTCGCGGTACAGGTGCTGGAGGTAGGGCTGGGCGGGCGCCTGGACGCCGTCAACATCTGGGATGCCGACGTCGCTGCGATCACCGCGGTGGACCTCGATCATCAGACCTGGCTGGGCGACAGTCGCGAGGCGATCGGCCGCGAGAAGGCCGGTATCATGCGCCCCAATCGCCCGGTAGTGCTGGGCGAGCCCGAACCGCCGGCCAGCGTGCTGGAGCATGCCGCACAACTGGGGGCGCAGGTCCTGCGCAGCGGGCGTGATTTCGCCCTGACGCGTGACGCGACGACGCTACGATGGCGGTGGCAGGGGACGGCGCGCGAATGGCGGGTCGAGGGCGCAGCCGCCCGGATTGATGGTGCGGCGCTCCTGAACACGGCTACGGCCCTCGCTGTGGTCGAATCACTGGGACTGGCCCGGGGGCTCGACGATGGTGTCGTCAGTCGGGCCCTGGCGATCTCGGCGCCGGGGCGTCTGCAGCGGCTGCACGGCGAGCCGGAATGGCTGCTGGATGTTGCCCACAACGTGCATGCGGTCAACGAACTCGCGCGCTGGCTGGAGGCGCATCCCGCCCCGGGTGCGGTGGTGGCCCTGGTCGCCGTCATGGCGGACAAGGAGCGGGCCGCTATGTGGAGTCGTCTGGATGGCCTCGTCGATGCCTGGGTGCCGGTCCCGCTGGACCTGCCGCGGGCATTGCCCGCCGCGGCGCTGGCCACCGAGTTGGAGGCGAGCGGACAACGCCGGGTGTCCCGCGTGGATGACGTCGCGGCGGCCCTCGCAGAAGCAACGCGTTGCGCCGGACCTTGCGGCCGGGTGGTGGTGTTCGGTTCGTTCTACACCGTGGCGGCGGTACTGGAGCAGTCGCAGGCCCTGGCCGAGCTGGCACTGTCCGGGCAGGCCGAGGCGCTTGGTGCTGCGGGCGAGGTTGTGCATGCCCTTTGAGCGTCAGGAGCGTCATGCCCGACGGCTTGCGACGCCGGCGCGAGCGAGCGTACTGTCACAGGCGTGTCGTGTTTCCTTAACTGGCCCTGGCGCCGCCCTCGGATGACCGCATGACCAGCAGCGACAATCCCATCCGCTTTCGCCTGGTTGGCGCGGTCATCCTGATCGTGCTGGCGGTCATCTTTTTGCCCTGGTTGTTCGACGGGGCAGGTTACGAGTACATGAGCGGGATCGATGACCCGGTGCCCGCGGCGCCCACCTTTGCCGAGCCCGATATCGCCCTGCCATCGGAGCGCCCGGCTGCACGGCGGGACACGGCACCCGCCGCGCCGGCGGCGGAACGCGACGGGCCGGTTGCCGAGTTGCACAGCCTGGAGAATGGCGAGGGCGCGCGGGCGGCCGCGGGGGAGCAGGGAGGGTCCGCGGCCCGCCAGGATGCGCCGGTGCGCTCGATCGAGCCAGACGAGCCGGTGCAGGCCGGGTGGGCGGTGCAGGTCGGGAGCTTCCGCGGCGAGGACAACGCGCGCGAGCAGGCGGCCCGCTTGCGCGACACGGGCTGGCCGGCCTTCATCGATGACTCCATGGCCGATGGCCGCCCGATTTACCGGGTGAAGGTCGGTCCGCTGGCGCAGCGCGAGGAGGCCGTGAAGCTGGGCGAACGGCTGCAGGACGAGCTGGAGTTGTCCGGTATCGTGGTGGCACACCCCTGATGGCCATGACGACCGGGGCACCCTGCGAGGAACCGATGGCTGGGGTAAACTACGCGCCCTTTCAGCACGCGATGCCGGCCCCGTGAACTGGATCGACCTCATCATCATCGCCCTGATCGTTGCGTCAGGGCTGATCAGCCTTTTCCGTGGCTTCGTGCGCGAGTCCTTTTCGCTCGCCACGTGGATCGTGGGCGTGTGGCTGGGTATCCGCTATGCGGCCGAGGTGGCGGAACAAATCCCCCAGGCGGTTTCGGATGCCACCCTGCGCCTGGGCATTGGCTTCGCCCTGATCTTTATTGGCGTCCTGATTGTGGGCGGCATCCTCGGAGTAGTGGCCAACCGCCTGGTGAAGGGAACCGGGCTGACCGGTACCGACCGCTCGCTGGGCGTGATCTTCGGGCTGCTGCGCGGCGTGCTGCTGGTGGCGGTACTGATCTTCCTTGCCTCGCTGACCTTGATGCCGGACGAGTCCTGGTGGGAAAACAGCCGCCTGATCCCGGAGTTCGAGCGCCTGGTGGATTGGCTGATTGCCCAATTGCCGGAAGGCTGGCAGGAACAGATCCATGATCTGCTGGCGAGTGACGAGCCGGTCGAAGAAGTAATCCCCGACGCCGACGAGCCGGCGACGCCCTAGAAGCGAGCTGCAAACGGCATTGGCAGCGCAATGTGTGCTGACAGGCCGTGAACGGCTTTGGTCAGCGTTTGCAAAACCCTGGAGCCTGAAACCGTATGTGTGGAGTTGTCGGAATCGTCGGGCGCAGCCCGGTGAACCAGCCCCTTTATGACGCCCTGCTGGTCTTGCAGCACCGGGGCCAGGATGCCGCAGGCATTGTGACCTGTGACGATGACGGGCGGCTGCATCTGCGCAAGGACAACGGTCTGGTGCGCGATGTGTTCAACAACCAGCACATGCAGAGCCTGACGGGCCATATGGGTATCGGCCACGTGCGCTACCCGACGGCCGGTTCGTCGAGCTCGGCCGAGGCGCAGCCGTTCTACGTGAACTCGCCATTCGGGATTACGCTGGGGCACAACGGCAACCTGACGAACGCGCGCGAGCTCAAGCAGGCGCTGTACGCCACGGATCGGCGGCACATCAATACCGATTCGGACTCCGAGATCCTCCTGAACGTCTTTGCCCAGGAGCTGCTGCGCTTCCTCGACAACGGGCTGACGCCGGATTCCGTGTTCGATGCGGTGGAACGCGTGCATCAGCGGGCGGAAGGCGCCTACGCGGTGGTCGCGATGATCGCCGGGGGCGGTTTGCTGGCGTTCCGCGATCCGCACGGCATTCGACCCATTGTTTATGGCTCGCGCGAGGCCGAAGAGGGCGGGCGCGAATGGATGGTCGCCTCGGAAAGTGCCGCGCTGGAGTCCCAGGGCTTTGATCTGGAGCGGGACCTGGCGCCGGGCGAGGCGGTGTTCATCACGCCGGACGGCGAGGTCAGCACGCGCGTGTGTGCCGAGGGGACCCGCCTGAACCCGTGCATCTTCGAGCACGTCTACTTCGCGCGCCCGGACTCGGTGATCGACAACGTGTTCGTCCACCGCGCGCGCATGCGCATGGGGACCGCATTGGGTGAAAAGATCCGGCGTATCTGGCCGGATCACGACATCGACGTGATCGTGCCGATCCCCGACACCGGGCGTACCGTGGCGCTGGAGATGGCGCACGAACTGAACATCAAGTACCGCGAGGGGTTCATCAAGAACCGCTACATCGGGCGTACGTTCATCATGCCGGGCCAGACCAAGCGGCGGAAATCCGTGCGCCAGAAGCTCAACGCGATCTCGCTGGAGTTCCGCGGCAAGAACGTGATGCTCGTGGACGACTCCATCGTGCGCGGCACGACCTCGCGCGAGATCGTGATGATGGCGCGCGAGGCCGGGGCGAAGAAGGTCTATTTCGCCTCGGCCGCGCCGCCGGTGCGCTATCCCAACGTGTACGGGATCGACATGCCGGCCGCCGACGAGCTGATTGCCCACGGTCGGGACGAGGCCCAGGTGTGCGAGGCGATTGCCGCCGACCGCTTGATCTACCAGGACCTTGAAGACCTGCAAAAGGCCGTGCGCCGCGGCAACCGGAACATCCAGGAGTTCGACTGCTCGGTCTTCACCGGGGAGTACGTGACTGGACTGCCTCCGGACTACCTGGAACACCTAGCAGCGCTGCGCGGTGACGGGCTGGTGAACACGCCGGTCGCCGGCGAGGTGCTGGATCTGGCCAACAAGAAGTAGACGCGAGGTGCTCTTGCCCAGTCTCCAATGGATCGAACCCGTCGTCCGGGATGCCCGCGAACGAGCCCCCAATGCGGATGATGTCCCGGTGGTGGTGGTCCGGGTGGACCAGCAGCGGCTGTACGTCTGGGAGGCCGGGCGGGTGACGGAGATCTTCGATGTATCGACCTCGGCGCGCGGGGTAGGTTTCGAGGAGGGCACCTTCAAGACACCGCTGGGCCTGCATCGGATTGCCGAGCGCTTCGGTGACAGCGCGCCGCGGGGCACGATCTTCCGTGCCCGTGGCAACACCGGCCAGATTGCGGAAATCCTGACCGAGCCGGGCGCGCAAAGCCCGCGCGACAACATCACCTCGCGGATCCTCTGGCTGGAAGGGCTGGAGCCGGGCATCAATCGGGGCGGCAATGTGGATTCGCTGCGCCGGTACATCTACATTCACGGGACCGACGAGGAGGGACGCATTGGCGAACCGGCCTCGGAGGGCTGTGTGCGCATGCGCAACGATGAAGTGATCGAGCTGTTCCCGCGCCTGCCGGTCGGGACGCTGGTGATGATCCTCGAGGGTCCGGCCGTGCCGGAGCTCAGTCGGTCGTCCGGCTGACAAGCCAAGTGCCCGGACGGGCACGTCCGTCATCTCCGGTACCCATCGGAAAAGCGCGTCTCCGCTCGGGCATATCGTCTCTTCGTCCTTCCTCCCCCCTGCCTTCTGCCAAGGCTGGCCCGTTGCCGATTGGCTCTTGTGCCGGGGAACTCCGTTGCATGGAACGGTTCTGAATACCTACGTTAGCATTCCGTGATCTTTCTTCATTCGCCTGCTAGAATGAGGGAATTATTCCCGACTACCATTGTCAGGTAAATAAGGAATTATTCTTGACAGGCGTTGTCAGGAATTAAGAATGGATGCCAGCCTGCGAACGGATGTCGAGCAGGACACATACTCAAGGTTATTCGGAGGCAACAAGCATGAAACTCTCAACCAAGGGCCGCTATGCAGTGACGGCCATGATGGATCTCGCGATTCACGACCGGATCGGGCCCGTGACGCTTGCCGACATCTCGCAGTGCCAGGGCATTTCGCTGTCCTACCTCGAGCAGCTGTTTGCCAAGCTGCGCAAGGCCGATCTGGTGGAAGGCGTGCGGGGCCCGGGTGGCGGTTATCGCCTGGCCAAGCGTGCGGACCAGATCAGCATTGCCAACATCATTACGGCGGTCGATGAAACAGTCGACGTGACGCGCTGCAAGGGCCACAAGGACTGCCAGGACGGCGATCGCTGCCTGACCCACGAGCTGTGGGACGACCTGAGCCAGCAGCTCTACGACTTCCTCGACGGGATTACCCTGGCGCAGTTTGCCAACCGTCCCGAGGTGCAGAAGGTCGCGCGGCGTCAGGACGAGCGGCGTGGTGCCCGGCACCACTTCATCTTCCGTAACGACGCGGCATAAGGCGTTATTCGGGGCGATTCGCTCACGCGGATCGTGGACAGAAAACGGGGCCGTCCGGGTCAGACAGACCGGGCGGCCCCGAGTCGTTTTGGGGCGCCGGAAACACGGGCGCGCACTACGCGTGGGCAGGGTCCGGTCGGGGCGCGGGTGGCTTCCCGCGCGGTACCGCGTACAGCAGGCCGCGCAGGTGACGCAAATCCTCCCGGCGTTGTTCGGGCGTCAACGGGGCGAAACGCTGGCGGTTGTAGGTCTCTGCGAAGGCCTTCAAGGATTCCCTCAGATCCGGGCGCGCCCGTGCGACGCGGCGGGACCAGGCATCCACAGGCTCGTGGGCCTGGCGCTCCAGGCGGCGGTCGTGGCGCGCGATGCGGCGCGATAGTTGTTGCAGTACGCGATCGGCGGGCGCGTGCCGCTGGCGCGGCCGGCGCAGCCCTACCCAGGTCAGGGCGATCAGCGCCAGGCTGCCGAACCCAACCCCCAGCGCGATCAGGACCGAGCGCCAGTCCTGCGAATCCAGCCCGAGGCGAGCGAAGAGCTCGCGCTGGCGTTCGGGGTCGAAGGCCAGCACCCAGCTTTCCCAGCGAAAGCGTACGAAGTCGCCCCAGTCGTCCATCCCGAAGCGCGCCCGCTGCAGCCAGGAGAGCCCCTCCCCGCGGCGAAGAAAGCCGGGTATCTCCTCGCCGGTGTCGCTGGCCAGCCCGGGCAGCCCCTGCTCGATGCGTTCGGGTGCGATGGCGGCGGTGGGGTCGACCCGGATCCAGCCTTCGCCATCCAGCCAGACCTCGTTCCAGGCGTGGGCATCGGCGTTGCGCAGGCGCAGGTATTCGCCACGGGCCTGCCATGCTCCGCCCTGGTAGCCGGTGACGACGCGGGTCGGGATATCGGCCGCGCGCATCAGCACTGCAAACGCGGAGGCATAATGCTCGCAGTAACCGGCCTGGGTCTCGAACAGGAAGGTGTCGGTGGTGTCGTCTTCGAGGCGTGGCGGCTGGAGAGTGTAGCGGTATGGCTCGGCGCTGAAGCGTTGCAGGGCCGCCTGGATGATGGCGCGATCGTCGTCTCCGTGGGTGGCGCGCCACAGGGCAACCTCGGCCCGCGACCGGGGCGCGGCGGAAGTCGGCAGGTGCAGTGCGCGGGTACGCTCCTGTGGATCCAGTGTGGGTTCGCCCGCTCCGGGTGGGGGGGTCAGGGCGGCCTCGGCGCTGTACTGGATGCGGCTGGTCACGGGGCGATCGCGCAGGACTTGGTAGTTCGCGCGCAGCTCGGCATCCTCGGGCAGGGCGCTTGGGTAATCCAGCATCGGCAGATAGCGCGCTCGGGTGGGCTCCAGGGTGGCGGTGTAGCGGATGACGTTGTCGGTGTCGGCGGCCGTGGGCTGGATCACCGAGCGATTTTCGTCTGCGGACCAGCGCCGGCCATCGAAGTCCGTCATGACCAGGGCGCGCCAGTATTGCGCCCGCAGGGGCGGCACTTGGCGGTCGAATTCGACCCGCAGCGCGGTCGATTCGTCCTGCAGCAGGTTGGCGATATCGCCGGGATTGAGCTCGCCGGACAACCCGGTGCGCGCGGTCTGCTCGCGTTGTGGGTCGCCCCACAGCGGACCCTCGACGCGCGGAAAGACGAAGAACAGGATCAGCATGAAGGGCAGGGCATGCAGCAGCATGGCGCCCGCCTGCCGCGCGAGGCGCGGGCGGGGGATCACGCGTCCGGCATGCACCTGGATCAGCGCGGCGGTGAGCAGCCAGGTGGCCAGGAGCGAATAGGCCGCGATCAGGATGGATTGGTCGAAGAAATAGGTGGTGACCACCACGAAGTAGCCGAGGAACAGTGCGATCACGATGTCGCGGCGGTTGCGGGTCTCCAGCAACTTGAAGGCGATCATCACCAGCAGCAGCGCGGTGCCGGCCTCCTGGCCGAATACGGTGCCAAACTGCGCGAAGGTCAGGCCACCGGCGATCACGGCCAGTACGCTCATCACGCCCAGCGAAGGCGCGGGGCGGCCCGTGCCCAGCAGCCACGCCCGCGCGGCGATCGCGAGCACGACCAGCGCGGTGATCCACGGTGGCTGATGCCAGACGTGTGGCAGGGCGGCGACCGGCAGGGCGACCAGGGCCAGCTCCAATCCGCGCAGATCCGTGTGGTCTGCAGGCCTGGCGGTCTTGTCTCTCATGGGCCCGGCTCCGGGTTCATTTCGACCGGGGTGCTGCGGAACCGCGCAAGGGCATGCAGGCAGTGATCGCGGTGAACGACCCCCTGGGCCGGCTCCAGGGCCTGGTCGGGCAGGCGCAGGCCGAAGACGCGGCCCTCCGCGTGGGCCGCGAGTACCTGATGGCACAGCATGGACAGGCGGGTCTCGGTATCGGAGGCGGGCATGGCCCCCCATTCCAGCCACAGACGATCACCCTGGCCGCTGGCGAATTCACGGACATGCAGCTTGCCGCTGCGGGCGAAGGCCTTCCAGACGATGCGACCGGGTGGATCGCCTGTGCGGTAGGGGCGGATCTGGTCGGGCGCATCACCCTCGCGCCGGTCGTGCGCCCCTGCGGCTTCTTCGCCATCGTCCCCGGCGGTGTGTCCCGGATCGATCGGCGCCGGGTAGACCACGATCTCCGGTGCCAGGGTCAGCCAGCTCCAGACCTGCAGGATGCCCAGCGGGTAGCGTGTGTCCAGCCGCTGGCGTGGCAGGCGGTAGACGCCGCGTGCGAGTCCGGGCAGCTCCAGCTGTGCGGTATGGGTCCCCTGTGCCGGGACCGGGAAGGGGGCGCTGGTGTGCGTCCCGATGCGCAGGACCAGGGCCTCGCGGGCCCGTCCAGCGGTTTCGCTCAGGCGTAGCGGGAGGGTCAGCGGTTGACCGGCAAATACCGCAGGGACGGGCAGGGTGGAGACCTGCAAACCCAGCAGGTTGCGATGGGTGTACCACATGGCGTTATGGCCGATGCCCACCAGCAGGAAGGTCAGCAGGAACGCCATGTTGTTGGAGTAGTTGATCGATCCCAGGAGCATCACCAGGATGATGCCGAACAGGGTGTACCCGGCACGCGTGGGCAGGATGTAGATGCGGTCGCGCCCGAGGTGCGCCTGGTCGCCATCGTGTGCGTGGCGCCGGGTGATCCAGCGGATGGCATCGTCGCGCAGGCGGGCCATGCGGCCGCGCGAGCGAGCGGGGCCGGTCATGGAGTCGGGACGCATTCCATCAGGCGCGCGACCGTGCGTTCGGGGGCCTCCGGCTCGCGTGCGCGCACCCGATGCCCGGCAACGGCTGGCAACACGTGGGCGATATCGTCGGGTGTCGTGTAGTCACGGCCCTCCAGGAAGGCGTGGGCCCGGGCCGCACGCAGCAGCCCCAGCCCGGCACGCGGTGACAGGCCGTGGGCGAAGCGCGCTCGGTCGCGGCTGGCACTGATCAGGCCCTGGAGATAGTCGAGGACCTCAGCGCCGGCATGGACCTCGGCCACCCGGTCCTGCCACTCCCGCAACTGGTGCGGGGCCACCAGGCGGGGCGGGGTGGGGTGGCTCTCCGCCACCGGTGCGGCCGCGGGGGCGGGCCCGCTGCGTTCCAGCAGGGCCCGTTCGGCGCCGGCGTCCGGGTAGCCAAGCTGGATGCGCATAAGGAACCGGTCGAGCTGGGATTCCGGCAGCGGGTGAGTGCCGACCTGCTCCTCCGGATTCTGGGTGGCGATGACGAAAAACGGCACCGGCAATTCGCGGGTGGCGCCCTCCACGCTGGCCTGGCGCTCTTCCATTGCTTCCAGCAGGGCACTCTGGGTCTTCGGGGGCGCGCGGTTGATCTCGTCGGCGAGCAGGACCTGGGTGAAGATCGGCCCGGGGTGGAAGCGGAACTGGCCGCTGGCCTGCTCGAAGATGGAGACGCCGAGGACATCGCCGGGCAGCAGGTCACTGGTGAACTGCACGCGCTGGTACTCGAGGTTCATCGCCCGGGCCAGGGCGTGGGCCAGGGTGGTCTTGCCCACCCCGGGCACGTCCTCGATCAACAGGTGCCCATTGGCCAGCAGGCAGGCCAGCGCCAGGCGGACCGGCTCGGGTTTGCCAAGGAGGACCTCGTTCAGTGCGTGTTCTACCTGTTGCAGGGCGTCCTTGGCCGATGACATTCGAGCCTCGTTGTTGGTTGCGGCGGATGGATTGGCAGTCTGCCTTGAAGAGTTCTTCACCGGCGAATGGTTCCAGGTGCCAGGATGCGGCTACCATGAAGGCTCGTTTTCCGCGAGTCACGCGATGGATTCCACGGCCGCCAGTGCGGAACCCCCGTTCGAATATGATGCCACAGTCGATCCCGCGCCCCGGCTGCGCCTGTCGGGGCGGCTGGATGTGCATGCCGTAGAGCAACACTGGGGCTCGCTGCGGCGCCGTGCCCGCGATCTGGGGCAGCAGGCGGCGGGTGCGGTGCTGGTGGACCTGCGGGGCGTCGAGTATTGCGACGGGGCGGGGGCGGCGTTGCTGCATGCGCTGGAGCAAGACTTTGCGCGCGCAGATGCGGAGGTCCGGTTCGAGGGTATGGGCCGGATGGTCGAGGAGCAGCTTGCCCCGTACCGCGAGCTGGATGCGGTCGAGCCGGCTCGCGCCGCCGATGGACGTGGCTGGTGGCAGGGCTGGATGGACGGCGTGGACCGGGTAGGGCGTGCGGCACACTCGCAGTTCAGCTTTGTCGGCGAGTTGACCCGAGCCGTGGGCAGTGCCCTGCGCCACCCGCGCCAGGTGCGGTGGGGCGATACCCTGCGGGTGGCGGAGGCGGCGGGCTTCCAGGCCTTGCCGATTGTTTCGCTGATTGCCTTCCTGCTGGGCGTGATCCTGGCCTTTCAGTCGGCGATCGCGATGCGCCAGTTCGGGGGCGAGATCTTCGTGGCCAACCTGGTCGCGGTCTCGCTGTTCCGCGAACTGGGGCCGTTGATGATGGCGATCCTGCTGGCGGGCCGCTCGGGGGCCGCCTTCGCGGCCGAGATCGGCACGATGAAGGTGAACGAAGAGGTCAACGCCCTGAAGACAATGGGGCTGGATCCGGTGCGTTTTCTTGTGTTGCCGAAGGTGCTCGCGGGGTTGCTGGTTGCGCCGTTACTGGCCCTGTACGCGAACATGATCGGGCTGATCGGCGCTGCGGTGGTGATGCAGGGCTTCGGCATTCCCTGGGTGGCGTTCTTCAATCAGGTGACGTCCGCGCTGTCACTTTCGGACCTGTTTTCCGGGCTGGTCAAGGCGGTGGTGTTCGGCCTGGTGGTCGCCGGGGTAGGCTGTCTGCGCGGATTGCAGACCGGTAGCGGGGCTGCCTCGGTCGGGCTTTCCACCACCAGCGCGGTAGTGACATCCATCATTCTCATTGTGGTGCTGGACGGCGTGTTCGCCGTGCTGTTCTACCATCTGGGGGTCTGAGGCATGACCGACGCGGGCATGACCGTCCCGGATGGCACGCAAGGCGAAGTGGTTATCCGTGTTCGCGGGCTGACCATGGGTTTCGATGACCTTGTGCTGATGCGCGATCTGAACTTCGATGTTCGCCGGGGCGAGATCTTCGTCATCCTGGGAGGCTCCGGTAGTGGCAAGAGCACGCTTCTCAAGCACATGATCGGGCTTAACCGGCCGCAGGCCGGGCATATCTGGGTAGCCGGGTCGGATATCGCCGAAGCGGAGGGCGCGCAGCGCGAGGCGATTCTGCGGCGGGTCGGCGTTATGTACCAGATGGGCGCATTATTCGGGTCGATGACCCTGCTGGAAAACGTGCGTCTGCCACTGGAGGTGCATACGAAATTGCCGCGCCAGGCCATGGACGCCATCGCACGCGCCCGTCTGCAGCTGGTGGGGTTGGGGGCGTTTGCCGATTTCATGCCCTCGGAGATCAGCGGTGGCATGCAGAAACGCGCGGCCATCGCGCGGGCCATGGTGCTGGACCCGGAGGTCCTGTTCCTGGACGAGCCCTCGGCCGGCCTGGATCCCATCACCTCGGCGGACCTGGATCGGCTGATCCAGCGCCTGGCGCGGACCCTGGGCATGACCATGGTGATTGTCAGCCACGAACTGGCCAGCATTTTTGCGATTGCCGACCGGGTGATTATGCTCGACAAGGAAAGCCAGGGGATTGCGGCCGAGGGCGACCCGGCGACCCTGCGTGACACATCGAATCATCCGTGGGTGCAGCGGTTCCTGCGGCGGACAGATTCCGACGAAGAGAGGCCCGCATGAGTGCCCGACATCATTTCCGGCTGGGGTTGTTCATCCTCGGCGGGCTGGCGGCCCTGGTGGCGGCATTGCTGATTCTGACGGCGGGTAACCTGCTGCGTCCGTCCATCCAGATCGAGACATACATGGATTCCTCGGTGCAGGGCCTGGAGGTGGGCGCGCCGGTGAAGTTTCGCGGCGTGAACATCGGGGAGGTCACTGATTTGACGTTTACCTCGGTGGTGTACGAATCCGACGTGCGCCCGCGTGATCGCCGGCGCTACGTGATGGTGCGGGCGCGGCTGTATCCGGACCGTTTCGCCGCCAGTGCACAGGAAGGCGAGTTCGAGAACCGTATTCTCGAGAGCCTGATCGACGCGGGTCTGCGCGTGCGCATGGCGGCGCAGGGGATCACCGGCATGAACTACCTGGAGACGGATTTCTCCGACCCGGAGAATCATCCCCCATTGGCGCATGACTGGGAGCCGCATTCGATCTATGTCCCGTCGGCGCCCAGTACCGCAATGCAGTTCCTCGAATATGCAGAAAGCCTGCTCAAGCGCATCGACGAGCTGGATATCGAGGGCGTCGTGGATAACCTGACCAGCCTGCTGATCACGGTGGACACCGCGCTCAGCGAACTGGATACCGGGCGCCTGGCGGAACAGGCGGATGAAATGATCGAAGAGCTGAAGACCACGACCCGCACGGCGAACCGGGTGATGGAGTCGGTGGAGCGTCTGGTCGAACACCCGGATACCCAGGCCCTGCCCAGCGAGACCCGCGCCGCGCTGCGCGAGCTGCGCGAGACCGCCGAGGCCGCCGATGTCGGACGTCTGGTGGACCGGATGGATTCGATGGTGGAGCGCCTGAATCGTGGAATGGACGTGAGCGAGGGCAAGTTGCTGGAAACCCTCGACGAACTGCAGGCCGCGATGGGTGGATTGCGTAGTCTGTCGGACGATGTTCGCCGTAATCCGGGCGGTGCACTGTTTGGTGCGCCGCCGCCGCGCAGCACGATGGACGAGGAGTAACTGATGATCCGATGGACCTTACCCGCCGTACTGCTGACGGCCTGGCTTCTGGGCGGTTGCACGTTGATTCCCGAGCGCGATGCGGTGGACCGGTCATGGTTCCTGCTGGAGTTGCCGGCCGAACCGGCCCCTCTGCAGGCCGAAACGGATCGTCCCCTGGCGGTCGAACTGGGCTCGGTGCGCGTGGCGCCGGCCTACTCCGGCAAGGGGTTGGTCTACCGCCTGGGCGACCATCGTTACGAATCCGACTACTACAACGAATGGTTTCTGACCCCGGGCGAACAGATCGAGCAGCTGTTGCGCGAGCGCTGGACGCGGGAGGGTGCGGCCGTCGAACTGGTCGGCAGCGCGGCCGACGTCCGGGCCGAGGGGCGACCCGCAGTGGAGCTTCACCTGCTGGTGACGGCCCTCTATGGCGATCTCGACGCCGCGAACCTGGACACGCTTCCAGCGGCGGATGCCGAACAACCTGTGCGGGGAATGGGCCGCGTTGGCCTGCGTACCCAGTTGCGCACGGCGGAGCGTTCCCGCCTGGTCCACATGGAGGCACAACACACCATCGACCGGCGTTCGGCGGCGCGCCTGGTCTCCGCGTTGTCGCAGGCGACCGCTGATGTCCTCGCGGAGCTGGAGCACGAACTGCTGCGCGAAGCCGAAGGGGAGGCCCGCGAATGAGCGACGTTTTCGACTTTTCCGCGCCGTTGCCGGAGGGAGGCGAGCAGCCGTTGGCGGACTGGCGGGGTGATGTCCTGCTCATCGTGAACGTCGCGAGCGAGTGCGGTTTTACCCCCCAGTACGAGGGCCTGCAGACCCTGCATGATCGCTACGCCGAACAAGGGTTCCGGGTGCTGGGATTTCCCTGCAACCAGTTTGGCGGGCAGGAACCGGGTGATGCGGACCAAATTCGGGCCTGCGGGGTGAGATTCGGGGCCTCGTTCCCGGTATTCGCCAGGATCGAAGTGAACGGGGACGGTGCGCATCCGCTCTACCGGCACCTCAAGGCACAGGCGCCGGGTGCCCTGGGCACGCAGGGCATCAAGTGGAACTTCACCAAGTTCCTGGTCGGCCGCGACGGCCGCGTGATCGACCGGTTCGCCCCGCAGAAAAAGCCGGCCGACCTGGCGAACGCGATCGAGTCGGCGCTGGCCAAGCCCGGACCGCAGGCCGATGGCGGACGCTAGTCCGGCGCCCGCCGGGGCTGATGGACCTCGGCCGGAGCAACCGGAGGCCCACGACTTCTGGATGGCCCGGGCCCTGGAAGAGGCCGGACGTGCCGCCGAATTGGGCGAGGTCCCGGTCGGGGCGGTGCTGGTGGCCGCCGATGGAACCTGTTTGGCGTCCTGTCACAACGCCCCGATCGCGCAGCACGACCCGACCTCCCACGCCGAGGTCCGGGTGTTGCGTGCGGCCGGCGAAAGACTGCGGAACTACCGGCTTCCGGGTACCACGCTCTATGTGACTCTGGAGCCATGCAGTATGTGTGCCGGAGCCATGATTCACGCAAGGGTGGCGCGGCTGGTTTTCGGCGCAGTCGACCCCCGCACAGGCGCTGTTGGCGGTGCCCTGGACCTGATTCACCATCCCTCTCATAACCACCATATCGAGGTATTGCGCGGTGTTCGGGGAGACGAGGCGGGCGATCAGCTGCGTCGTTTCTTCCGCGCCCGCCGGCGCGTTAATTCGACGTTAGTCGATGGGTAGTGATCGCCTTGTGCTGGCAGGGTCGCCCGAGGCAAAGTTGTGACGCAATCGACATAACGGGGGGCGTTGATGGATCGGGCACCCGCCCCCGCTTTGAAGCTGCCTTCTGAGGGATACCTATCAACCGCCACGATGCCGATGAACCGGACGATACCGCGAGGTCGAAACCGGACGAACAAGAGGCCGCAGCAGGGCCTGTGGGCGATGCGACGGCCGCCACGGAATCTCTCCCGGTTTTGGATGCAAGCGATCGTCCCGATCCCCTTCTGGGCGGGCTGATCCTCATAGCGCGTACCCATGGCCTGAACCTGACGGCGGATTCGGCCCGTGCCGGCCTTCCGTTGGAAGACGGGCGTCTCAGCCCGGGCCTGGTGGATCGTGCCGCGCGGCGCGCGGGGATGACCACGCGCACGGTGACCCGCGAGCCGCGGGCGCTGAAAGAGGAGCTCCTGCCGGCCCTGCTGCTGCTCGACAACCACGAGGCCTGGGTCCTGGTGGGCTGGAACGAGGACAAGAGCGTGGCCCGCGTCGTCGACCCGGAGGTGGGTGACGCGGTGATCGAAGTCCCGCTCGATCGTCTGAAGGCACGCTATCTGGGCCGCGCGATCTACGTTCGCCCCGAGTTCCGCCTGGACGCGCGGGCACCACGCGTGTCGAAGGAAGACAAGGGACACTGGTTCTGGCGGGTCATTCGCGAGAATCGGCCGTTGTACCGCGACGTGCTCGTGGCGGCGGTCATGATCAACCTCTTTGCCCTGGCGATGCCGCTGTTCGTGCTGAACGTGTACGACCGCGTCGTCCCCAACCACGCGACGGAAACACTCTTCATGTTCGCCGCGGGCGTGGTGATCGTGCTGATCGCCGATCTGGTCTTGCGCACCATGCGCAGTCATTTTGTGGACAAGGCCGCGATGCGGGCGGACGTAAAGCTGTCCTCGCACATCATGGAGCGGGTGCTGGGGCTGCGCATGGAGCATCGGCCGGCATCGGTGGGCTCGTTCGCGTCCAATATCGGCGCGTTCGAGTCGGTGCGCAGCTTCATCTCTTCGGCGACGATCATCGCTTTTGTCGATCTGCCGTTTGCGCTGTTGTTCATTGCGATCATCGCGCTGATCGCCTGGCCGCTGGCGGTACCGGTGGTGATCGGTGCGCTGGTGTTGTTGCTGTACGCGACGGCGATCCACCGCAAGCTGCATGCGCTGGCGGAGGAGAGCTACCGCGTCGCAGCGCAGCGTAACTCCACGCTGGTGGAAAGCCTTGCCGGTGCGGAGACCCTGAAGGCGCTGAGCGCCGAGGGGCGAGTCCAGGCGACCTGGGAGCGTTCGACGGCGCATCTGGCCCGCACCAGTGCGCAGAATCGCCTGCTCACGGCGAGCGTTACCCATACCGCGCTATGGGCGCAGCACACCGTCGGGGTGGCCATTATTGTCCTTGGCGTGTTTCTGCTGATGGAGGGCGATCTGTCGATGGGCGGCCTGATTGCCGCCTACCTGATTTCCTCCCGGGCGATGGCGCCGATCAGCCAGACCGCGGGGCTGTTGATGCAATATCACCAGGCTTCCACCGCGCTGGGCTCCCTTAACGAGATCATGACACTGCCGGTGGAGCGGCCACCGGAATCGAATTTCCTCAGCCGCGATCGCTTCGAGGGGGCGATCGAGTTCCGCAATGTGGACTTTGCCTACCCCGAGCAGCCCAACCCGGCATTGCGCAACGTCTCGTTGCGCATCCAGCCGGGGGAGCATGTGGCGATCCTGGGGCGGGTCGGTTCCGGCAAGAGCACACTGGCCAAGCTGATCATGGGCCTGTACCAGCCAACCGGCGGCGCGGTGATGGTCGACGGCATCGACGTGCGTCAGCTCGACCCGGCGGAGCTGCGGCGTTCCTTGGGGTATGTGGGTCAGGAGGTGACGCTGTTCTACGGCAGCCTCCGGGAAAACCTGGTCGCCAGTGATCCGCTGGCTTCGGATGAGGCGATTCGCAAGGCGATCGGTATATCCGGTATCGAGGACCTGATCAACACCCATCCGCAGGGCATCGACATGCAGGTCGGGGAGCGTGGCGGGCGCCTGTCGGGAGGCCAGAAACAGAGTGTCGGGGTGGCCCGCGCGGTGCTACACGAGCCGAACATGCTCCTGCTGGACGAACCCACCAGCTCCATGGACAACTCGACCGAGCAGGCGATGAAGCGTCGTCTGGCCGAATTCATGGAGGGCCGCACGGCGGTGATCGTGACCCATCGCACCTCGCTGCTGGAGCTGGTGGACCGCATCATTGTGCTGGATCAGGGCCGCGTGGTGGCGGACGGGCCGAAAGACCAGGTGGTCCAGGCCCTGCGGGAAGGCCGCGTCGGGAAGGCACAGGTGTGAGCAAGCGAAAGGAAGGACAGGGGTTCGAAGACCTCGGGCGCGGGATGGATCGCGCCGGCAAGGTCGGCGCACCCATGGTGGACCGGATCTTTCGGCCCTGGCTGACCAAGGAGGGCGCGGACCACCGGAACTGGGCTTCGGATGCCGACTGGACCCAGATTCAGGAAAAGCCGTTGCGTGCCCGTGCGCTGCTGTACGGGATTCTGGTGACGCTCGCCTTGCTCGTGTACTGGGCCTCGGTGGCGGAGATCGACGAGGTCGCGCGTGGCGATGGGCGCGTGATCCCCTCGCAGAACCTTCAGGTGCTGCAATCAATGGATGGGGGCGTCGTCTCGGACATCCTCGTGCGCGAGGGCGATGTCGTTGAACGCGGCGATGTCATGGTCCGTATTGATCCCACACGCTTTCTTTCTGATCTGGGCGAGGCCCGCGCCAGCGAGTTTTCGCTGCGGGCCCGGCAGGCGCGCCTGATCGCGTTGCTTTCGGATACGCCCTTCCTGGTGACACCGGAGTTGCAACAGGGCCCGCCCGCCATCGTCGAGCAGGAACAGCAACTGTATGAAGAAAGCCTGGCGGAACTGAACTCGCGCATCCGGATTGCCGAGGAACAGATGCGCCAGCGCCAGGAGGAGTTGAACGAGGTACGGGCGCGCCGCACCCAGGCTGTGCGGGCACTGGAACTGGCCAGCCGGGAACTGGACGTTACCGAGCCGCTGGTTCAAAGCGGGGCGGTTTCAGAGGTGGAAGTGCTCCGCCTGCAGCGGGAGGTGTCCAACGCGCGTGGGGATCGCGACCAGGCCACGGCGCAGATCGCCCGCCTGAATGCCGCCATCGAGGAGGCGGAAGAGAAGATCCGCGAGGTGCGGCTCAATTTCCGCAACCAGTGGCGCGCCGAGCTGGCCGACACGCTTGGACGCCTGCAGGAGCTGGCCGAGGGGACCGAAGGGCTCGAGGACCGTGTGCGCCTGTCCGAGGTGCGCTCCCCGATGACCGGGATTGTGCAGAGGATGTTCGTGACCACTCGGGGCGGCGTGATCTCGCCCGGGCGCGAGGTGGCGGAGGTGGTCCCGCTGGAGGACGAACTCCTGATCGAGGCCCGAGTATCGCCACAGGATATCGCCTATCTACGGCCGGGCCTGCAGGCGCGGGTGAAGTTCACGGCGTATGACTTCGCGATCTATGGCGGGCTGGAGGCGACGGTCGAACACATCAGCCCGGACACAATCACGGACGACGATGGCAACACCTTCTACAAGGTCCGCGTGCGGACCGAAGAGACCGGCTTCGACGAGGAGCACCAGATCATGACCGGGATGGTGGCCCAGGTGGACATCATCACCGGGCGACGAACTATCCTGCAGTACCTGCTGAAGCCGATCCTCCGCGCGGGCGATCTGGCCTTTACGGAGCGCTGAGAGACATGCAGATCTTCCTGATCGATCAAGATTCGCGGCCGTCGCCGCGCTGGGAGGCGGCGTTTCCGGATGCGCAGGTGCTCCGGCCGCCGTTTCCCGCGGCGTTGCCCGAGGGCGCCGAGGCGTGCTGGGTGGGAACGGATGTCACCGACTGGGAACAGCAGGTCAGGCAGCGCACGCGGGTGCACCGCGTGATCGTGCACTCCCGCCACCCGAACGACGAGGAAGGTATCCGTGCCTTCGACGCCGGCGCGCACGGCTACTGCCATACCCTGGCGAACGTTGCCCAGCTGCGAACGATTGCAAGCACAGTCACCGGGGGCGGTCTGTGGGTGGGCCCCGATTTGATGACCCGCATGATCCGCACGGTGCGCAGCGCGCAACCGCAGGATCCGGAAACACCGCCCGAGGGCTTCGAGGACCTGACCCCGCGCGAACGACAGGTCGCCCTGGCCGTGACCACCGGCGCGCACAACAAGGAAATCGCACGCCAGCTCGGCATGACCGAGCGCACGGTCAAGATGCACCTTGGGTCGGTCTTCAAGAAGCTCGACGTCGACGATCGCGTCCAGCTCGTCCTGCACCTTACGCGTCTGCGCGAGTCCCGGCCCACGGCCTGATCCGACCCAGGCGATCCTTCTGGTTGTCGGCCAGGGGGGGCGACCCTCATTAGCACCCTTCGGGCGGGCTGCCTGACGGATGGATCGCCTTCGGGGCTCCGAGTCGCAGGAGTCGAGGAGCGCGGAGAATCGCATCAATCTCCTGCTCGAAACCGCCTCCACATCCTCGCGATTTCGTCGGTCTTCCCCGGTTGAGCCCCAGTACGCTTCTCCTGCCCCCTGTACTTCAGTACAGCTGTCGCGCCGGCGACCGCTCTCCTAGGATCGTACCCATCAAAAATTGTGAACCATTACCGTCTCCGAGGGGATCGTCATGTCCGAAGTCGTCGTAGCGACCGTTGAATCCATTGTCGGCACCGTCATTGCGCGTGACGAGGACGGCAACACCCGCGTCCTGCAGCCGGGCGACCAAATCTTCCATGGCGAAGAAGTGATCGCCGAAGACGGCGCCTTCATCGAAATGGCCTTCGAGGACGGTTCCACCATGACGCTGGCCGGCAATGAGTCGGCCACCATCACCCCGGACCTTGCCGAATCCGCCGAACCCGAACCCCAGGACGCCGAGGTGGCCGACGCCACCGTTGAGGAGATCATTGCGGCTCTGGATCGGGGCGAAGACATCACCGATCTGATCGAGGCCCCGGCCGCTGGTCTGGACGGCGGTGTCGCCGGTGAGGGCGGTAGCTTCGTCCGTATCGCTCGCGGCTCCGAGGAAGTGGGTGAGGTCACCTACGCCTATGACTCCAACGCCCTCGGGGGGAGCGAGGCGATTGAAGGCGAGACGCTGGCGACGGCCGACGCCGACGCCGCGCTCGATGCAGACCTGAGCGTCACGGCGGCCGACTCCGACGACGGCCTGCTGGACATCAGCGGTACCAGCACCGACGTGGCTGAAAACGGTGAGGTGAGCATCACCATCACCGACCAGTTCGGTGAGACCGTCACGGCCACGGCCACCGTCAATGCGGATGGCAACTACAGCCTGACCGATGTGGACGTCAGCAGCCTGACCGATGGCGAACTGACCATCGATGCGACGGCGACGGACAACAACGGCAACACCATCACGGCCCAGGACACTGCGGAGCTGG
>NZ_KB907143.1:0-636200 GCF_000381845.1 Thioalkalivibrio sp. AKL10 | reverse complement strand
CGTGGAGATCGATCTGAATCTGCCCGCACCCCGTGTGATCCGGGTGCTGGAGCGTATTGCCGCCTGGCGGGGCTATCCGCAGCAGCTCCGGCTCGATAATGGCCCCGAGTTCGTCTCGGCCGCGATCGCCGACTGGGCCGACCAGCGCGGCGTGGAACTGAGCTTCATCCAGCCGGGCAAACCGATGCAGAACGACTTCATCGAACGGTTCAACGGCAGCTACCGCCGCGGGGTCCTGGACCTCTACGTCTTCCGAACGCTGACCGAAGTCCGGGAACACACCGAGCAGTGGCTGCAGGACTACAACGAAACCATCCCTCACGACGCGCTGGGGGACCTGACGCCGGTCGAATACCGGCAGTTACACACCCCGGAAACCTCTAGTTATGCGTGGACCTAATCCGGGGAAGTCGACAGCTTGCCGGGAGCGCCGGAAGAGGGAGAGCGGGTTACCGAGCATTTGCTGGACGGCCAGCAGCGACTCGTTGCGTTGTGGCGGGGCCTGCACAATATGGCATATCGGGGTCGGACCTCGGTAAGTGCCTGTAAAGAAATGCGTTAAGGGGTTTGTAGCCGCTTCTATGGAGCTTGGAAGGGCGGTTTTTGCGGCGGAAATGACCGGCTAGAGCCGTGGTGCGGGCCGGCATGTGGTGAAGCTGGCGCAGGGGAGAGGGTAAGCGCGATACGCGGGGTCGGACCACGGTAACCGATGGAGAACACGACAGAATATGCGGAATTGAGCCCTGAATTCGGGCTTAAAGCGGCAATTTCTGTCTTCAAATGGCCATTCCAGGGAAGAGAGCCATGCAACGCGACGAGTACGCGTTCCACTCCACTGGGCGGGTTGTGTCGGTATAACACTCCCGGAGTCAGGGACTTATCGTGGTCCGACCCTGGTCATTGTTCAGCCCTGCCGGAATACCGGCGGAGGACTGGCAGGTTTCCCTGCTTTTCCCCGCGACGTGACGTCCGGTATCTGATTTCGACAGAGCTGAGAGGCATTGCGCATGGATAAGGAACATCTGCCGAGACTGGTGGGCGAGTTGTATCGTGTTGTCGGGGAGCTAGAAGCGATGTTTCCGGGTAGGCATTTCACGCCGGATGGTCACCTTGTGGGCAGTCTGGGTGAGTGTCTCGCGGCCTATCATTACGGGCTGGATCTCCTCCGGGCATCTTCACCGGGCGTGGACGCCGTTAAGGATGGGCGAGAGATCGAGATCAAGGCGACTCAGGGCAAAAGCGTAGGCCTTCGAAGTGGTCCGGAGCATCTGCTTGTGCTAAAGCTGGACCGGGAAGGCGGCTTCGCGGAAATCTACAACGGACCGGGGAAAGTCGTCTGGCGAGAGTTCGAGGGAAAACCGAAACCGAGTAACGGCCAGTATCAGATCTCGGTGAAGCGGCTTACCCAATTAATGGAGGCTGTCTCTCCCCATCAGAGAGTGGCAATGAAGATTGCAAACGGATGAGTAGGCCTTCATCGGCCCAGAAGACAGCCTTCAGCTTGCCGCAATCGACGGTAGGCGCATCAGGGTATGCGGAAGGACCGTCGGGATGGGCAAGCATCAAAGTCCTCCGACCCGAAGTCGCTTAGAAGAGATTGGTGGAACCTTCGTCCAGGGGTTCTCGGCGCTCTGCAAAGGTGCCCACCAAGGGCGGTGGCTTCTGGGCGGCAAGATGATCTGTGGAGCTGATAAGAACAGGACTTTGGTCAGCTACATGGCCTTGGAGGCCCGGGACATCTTGTGAGCACTGGGTCAAACCTTGCTTTTGCGCTTTCTGAAGCGGATGTACGCCGAGCCGGTGATTGTGTTTCCTCAGGAGCGGGGCCGATACGGGTTCTACTCGCCCTGGACCGTAATCGTGAGCTTGCGCGTTTGGGCGGCGTAGCGGTGCTCCCAGAGGAAGAGGCCTTGCCAGGTGCCGAGAATTAGACGGCCCTGGCCGACCGGGAGGGTGAGATCGTTGTGCGTGAGCATGGCGCGGGCGTGGGCGGCCATGTCGTCGTCGCCTTCCATATCGTGGCGGTAGGCCGGGTCGCCGTCCGGGGCCATGCGCGCGATCAGGGTCTCCAGGTCGTGGCGGACGTCGGGATCGGCGTTCTCGGTGACCAGCAGGGAGGCGCTGGTGTGGTGCTGGAAGACGTGGCAGGTGCCGGTGGTGATGCCGGAGGCGCGCACGATGTGCTCCACGGCGGTGGTGATGTTTTGGGTTCCGCGGCCTCGGGTCTGCTGGGTCAGGGTGTCCTGGTAGACGGCCATGCGATTCCTCGAATGCAAACAAAAAAGCGCCCGTAGGCGCTTGATTGGTCGATCTAAATTGGTGGAGGCGGCGGGAATCGAACCCGCGTCCGCAGGACCTCCGCCTTCGGCTCTACATGCTTATTCTGTCTTTTAATTTAACCAGCGACTACCCGACAGGCAGGGAATGTAGCTGGCGATCCCGGTTGAGTTTTAATGGATCCACGCCGGGCGCGCTTCACCACGATCTTATGAGAGTCGACGCCCGATACTGGACGCATAAGCACGGCTCCAGTCGGACGGCATCTACCGGTTTTTAAGCGGCGAGTGCGTAGTTGTCGTCGTTGGCAACTATTTTTTTGCAGTGGTTTTAACGAGGTCCACTACAGCCTCGGCATGCACCTCAGGTTTCGCGACCCGCGTCGAAGCCATGTCGCCCCCAAGTACTACATGGACAGGGTAACGCATTGGGAGTTCCCCAACCAGCGCAATTGCTGCCACGTACCGGTCCCGCGCGGCAGGCGCCTCCGGTACAATGCGCGGCTTTCGGTACGTCCGGTTTCGAGGAAGCGCAATGCGGGTTGTGGAAGGGGGCGCGGCGGTCTCGCCGTTTCGGCTGCGGGCTCTGGAGGCAGGGCTGCGGGCAAGCGTACCGGGCGCCGGCCCGCTGGCGGCACGGTTCATCTATTTCGTGGCGACTCGCCGTCGGCTGAGTCCGGACGAGGAGGCGGTGCTGGCGCGCCTGCTGCGCGAGGGCGATGCCTGGGAGGCCCCCGAGTTTGCGGTGCAACGCGAACTGGTGGTGATCCCGCGCTTTGGCACGATCAGCCCGTGGTCGTCCAAGGCCACCGAGATTGCGCACCATGCCGGGCTGGAGGACGCGGTCGAGCGGATCGAGCGCGGCATCCACTGGCAGATCGGGGGCGAAGCAGCGGCGAGGGCCGATTTGGAGGCGCTGGCCGACCTGCTCCATGATCGCATGACCGACGCGGTGATCGAGGATCCGGCGGCCGCGGCCCAACTCTTTCACCACGAGACGCCACGGTCGCTGGGGCGTGTGGAGCTCGGCGAGGATGCCCGCGCGGCGCTGGAGCGCGCCAATGGCGAACTGGGCCTGGCGCTGTCCCCGGACGAGATCGATTACCTGGCCGATGGGTTCTCCGCGCTGGGGCGCGCGCCGACCGATGCCGAACTGATGATGTTCGCGCAGGCCAACTCGGAACACTGCCGGCACAAGATCTTCAATGCCGCCTGGGTGCTGGACGGCGAGGCCGACGAGCGCACGCTGTTCGGGATGATTCGCCAGACCCATGCGCGCCATCCCGAGGGCGTGCTGTCCGCCTATAGTGATAACGCATCGGTCATCGCCGGGCATGAAGGGACGCGCCTGATGCCGGATGCAATTACCGGCGAGTATCGTCGCGAGGCGCTGGATCTGGCGATCCTGATGAAGGTCGAGACGCATAACCATCCGACCGCGATCTCCCCGTTTCCCGGGGCTGCCACCGGCTCCGGTGGCGAGATCCGCGACGAGGGCGCGACGGGACAGGGGTCCAAGCCCAAGGCGGGGCTGACCGGGTTCTCCGTGTCCAACCTGCGCATTCCCGGCTTCGAACAGCCCTGGGAGCGGGATTTTGGCCGCCCTGGCCGGATCGAGAGCGCGCGCCAGATCATGCTGGATGGCCCGATCGGCGCGGCTGCCTTTAATAACGAGTTCGGGCGGCCGGCGCTGGCTGGCTACTTCCGTACGCTGGAGATGGCGCTGCCGGATGCCGCGGGCGGCGAGACCCTGTACGGCTATCACAAGCCGATCATGCTGGCCGGTGGGGTCGGGTCGATCCGGGGCGAGCACGTGCACAAGCAGGATGTGCCGGCCGGTACCCCGATCGTCGTCCTGGGCGGTCCCGCGATGCTGATCGGTCTGGGCGGCGGGGCGGCCTCGTCCATGGCGAGCGGGGCGAGTTCGGAGCAGCTGGACTTCGCCTCGGTGCAGCGTGGCAACCCGGAGATGGAGCGGCGCTGCCAGGAAGTGATCGACCGGTGCACGGCCCTGGGGGCCGGCAACCCCATCCTGTCGATCCACGACGTGGGTGCGGGCGGGTTGTCCAACGCCATTCCGGAGATCCTGGACGACGCCGGGCGCGGCGGGGTGATCCAGCTGCGCGACCTGCCGACGGCCGAGCCGGGTCTGTCGCCGATGGAGCTGTGGTGCAACGAGGCGCAGGAACGCTACGTGCTGGCAATTGCCCGCGAACATCTGGAGACCTTCCGTACCCTGGCGGCGCGTGAGCGCGCCCCGTTCGCGGTGGTGGGCGAGGCCACGGACGAGGGGCACCTGAAGGTCGAGGACGACCTGTTCCACGAGCCGCCGGTGGATATGCCCATGGGCATGTTGCTGGGCAAGATGCCGTTGATGACCCGCGAGGACCGCCGCCGGGCGCCGCCGGTGACGGACTTCGACCCCGAGGCCTGTCCGTTGGCGGAGGCGCTGGAGCGCGTGCTGCACATGCCTTCGGTCGCGGCCAAGCACTTCCTGATCACGATCGGGGATCGCAGCGTGGGAGGGCTGGTCGCGCGCGATCAGATGGTCGGTCCCTGGCAGGTGCCGGTGGCGGACTGCGCCGTCACGCTGACGGATTTCGATGGGTATACCGGCGAGGCGATGGCCATGGGCGAGCGCACGCCGCTCGCGATCCTGTCGGCGCCGGCCTCCGGGCGCATGGCGATCGGCGAGGTGGTGACCAACCTGGCCGGGGCCGATATCGGCGGCACGGATGCGATTCGCCTTTCGGCCAACTGGATGGCCGCCGCCGGGGTACCGGGCGAGGACGCCAACCTGTTCGACACCGTGCGCGCCATTGCCGAGGACCTGTGTCCGGCGCTGGGGATATCGATCCCGGTGGGCAAGGACTCGCTGTCCATGCGCACGGTATGGGAGACCGAGGACGGGCAGGCGCGGCACATGCACGCGCCGGTATCGCTGATCGTGTCGGGCTTTGCCCGGGTCGCGGATGCCCGCCGGACCCTGACGCCGCAGCCGGATCCGGCTGCGGACGATCGGCTGTGGCTGATCGATCTGGGCGAAGGCCGCACGCGCATGGGCGGCTCGGCGCTGGCTCAGGGCTACGGGCATATCGGCGAGACCGCCCCGGACGTGGTGGATGCCGCCCGCCTGCGCGCCTTCTTCGATGCCATCGGCACCCTGCGCCGCAACGGCCTGTTGCGCGCCTACCATGACCGCTCCGACGGCGGACTGGTCACGACCCTGCTGGAGATGGCCTTCGCCGGGCGCTGTGGGCTCGATGTGGAGATCCCTGGCGGCCAGCCGGTAGCGGCCTGGCTGTTCAACGAGGAACTGGGTGCGGTGGTCCAGATGGCTGCGGGTGCCGAGTCCGCGCTGCGCGACGCCTTCGCGGAGGCGGGGCTGGAGGCGCACCTGCACCCGGTGGCGCGCCTGCGCGAGGACGAACAGATCGCCATCCGCCAGGACGGGCGGGATCTGTACACCGGTGACCGTGCCGGTCTGCAGCGTCAGTGGCAGGAGACCTCGGCGCGGATGCAGCGGCTGCGCGATGATCCGGAGTGTGCCGACGAGGAGCTCGCGCGGGTGGATGCCGATGGCGGTCTGCAGCCACGGGTGAATTTCGATCCGGCCGAGGATGTGGTCGCCCCGATGATCGCGCGCGGCGAACGTCCGCGCATTGCGATCCTGCGCGAGCAGGGGGTCAACGGGCAGCTGGAGATGGCGGCGGCGTTCGAGCGCGCCGGGTTTGCCCCGGTGGACGTGCACATGACTGACCTGCTGGATGGGCGCCAGGATCTGGGCTCGATGCAGGGGATGGCCGTCTGCGGCGGGTTTTCCTACGGCGACGTGCTGGGTGCCGGCGGCGGCTGGGCGCAGACGATCCTGAATCATCCGGCTCTGCGGGATGCCTTCCAGGGGTTCTTCGAGCGTCCCGAGACCTTCACGCTGGGGGTCTGCAACGGCTGTCAGATGCTTTCGCATCTCGCGCCGCTGATCCCGGGAGCGGATCACTGGCCGCGCTTTGTGCGCAACCGGTCCGAGCAGTTCGAGGCGCGCCTGTCGCAGGTGCGCATCGAGCCGGGCCCGGCCGTGCTGCTCGACGGAATGGCCGGCTCGGTGTTGCCGGTCGTGGTCTCGCATGGCGAGGGACGCACCCGCTACGCTGACGGTGTGCCGGTCCACGATCAGGCCACCCTGCGCTACGTGGAGGCCGACGACACCCCGGCGACGGTTTATCCGGCCAACCCGAATGGTTCTGCCGGCGGGGCCACAGGTTTCGCCAGCGAGGATGGGCGGGCCCTGATCATGATGCCGCATCCAGAACGGGTGTTCCGCAGTGTGCAGCATAGCTGGCACCCGGCGGACTGGGGCGAGGAGGGCCCGTGGTTGCGGCTGTTCCGCAATGCCCGGGTATTTGTCGGCTAAGGCCCACCATGGTCTATAACGGAAACATTTGTTCCGGCGACGAGGGAGGCGGGAGCGCACATGGATGACGCCAGTCAGGACGAGATTCTCGGAGATGACCTGCGTGTGACGACCGCGCTGATGATTGGTCCGTCGGTCCGGCCCGCCACCGATCCGGTGCTGGCGCAGCGCCTCATCGAAAACCTGGACCTGTTCGACGCCGCCCATCCACGCGGCGCGATGCCGCACGAGGACGAGACTTCGCCCGAGGTGCAGCGCCTGGAACACAAGCTGGACCTGTTGTTGCACCTGGTCGCAGAGTCGCTCCACCCCGAGCGTCCCGATCCGGTGGAGGCGACGCTCAGTGGCCACGGGATTGTGCTGCCCGCAGGCACGTTGCCGGAGGGTTGTGAGCGCGTGGAGGTCTACCTCAGCCGCCTGTTGCCCCAGCCGTGCGTGCTAGGCGTCGAAAGTCCGACGACACGTGGAGGCTTGCAGATGACCCGCTGGACGGGGGTCGAAGGTCCCCTGGAAGAGGCGATCGGTCGCTGGATCTTTCGCTTGCATCGCCGCGAGGTCGCCGGGAAACGCCAGAAAGTTGACGGCAATCACAAATAGGCTCGATACTGCGAACTCGATCACACCATTGGATGCCGGCCGGGGCGTTTCCCGGGCGGGCGCATCCGATCGCGGCAGTCGGGGCACAACGGTATGCGGGGTTCGGGGGAACAACAACAGGCGATGCGCATTGCACTTAGCGGCGATGCAGGAGCCACGGACGCAACACAGGCGATCCTGAACTGCCTCGGCTGCGTGGCCGAGACCCACACCAACCCCACTGACCTGATGGATGGCACACCCGCCGCAGCCGTGTGGCTTTGCGGGCCTGCCGCCGAGCTGTCCGCACGCCTGCAGGAGCCGCGCGGGGATTTGGCGCCGGTTGTCGTGCAACCGACTGACGGTGGCAAGGTGCAGGCCGACGGGGTGGATTGCATCGTCGAGCATCCGCTCTCGATTGGCCGGGTTTCTCAGGTCCTCCAGTGGCTGCGCTTCGGTCGCGAGCCGGGGTACGACGATATCCCCGGGCTGGTCGGGTCGCATCCGACCATGCAGGCGGTCAAGCGTCTGGTCGGGCAAGTGGCGCGAACCGATGCCACGGCGCTGATTCTGGGCGAGACCGGTTCCGGCAAGGAGGTGGTGGCCCGCGCGATCCACAACGCCTCCGACCGCGCGGATAAACCCTTCGTGGCAGTCAACTGCGGCGCCATCCCGGCGGACCTGCTGGAGAGCGAGCTGTTCGGCCACGAGAAGGGCGCGTTTACCGGCGCCTTCACCGCGCGCGCCGGTCGGTTTGAACTGGCCGAGGATGGCACGCTGTTTCTCGACGAGATCGGCGACATGCCGTTGCCGATGCAGGTGAAACTGTTGCGCGTACTGCAGGAGCGGGTGTTCGAGCGGGTGGGTTCCAACAAATCGATCCCGGCCCGCGCGCGAATCATCGCGGCTACCCACCGGAATCTGGATGACGCGGTGGCGGATGGCGGTTTCCGTCAGGATCTGTTTTTCCGCCTGAGTGTATTCCCGATCGAGCTGCCACCTCTGCGCGAACGCACCAGCGACATGCCGCTGCTGATCGCCGCTCTGGAAGATCGGCTGCGCGACCAGGGTATGGCCCCCGCCCACCTGACCCCTGCGGTGGTTGCCCACCTGGGTCAACTGGCGTGGCCGGGAAATATCCGCGAGCTGGCAAACTTGCTGGAGCAGCTTGCGATCATCTATCCGGATCTACCGGTGGACCTGGCGCAGCTGCCGCCACGGGTTCGTCCGGACGGAATCGAGGATCTGACCCTGCCGCCGACTACGCCGAATGGTTTCGAAGGCGGTTCCGCGGCGGGCGCCAACCTGCTCGCCGGTGGTCTGCCACCGGAGGGCGTCGATCTGCGCAGCTTCCTCAACGACCTGGAACGCGACATGATCACCCGCGCCCTGGATGAGACCGGGCACGTGGTGGCGCGCGCCGCTCGACGTCTGGGCATGCGGCGGACCACGCTGGTTGAGCGTATGCGTAAGTTCGGGCTGGGCAAGGCCTGAGAAGACGCGAATGCGGGCGTGAACGCGCCCGGAAATCGGTGCGCTCAAGTGGACGGAATCCCGTCACTCGATGGAGCCGAGATGGGTGGCCCCAGCGTCATAGGCTTGACGAACCCCGGGGCGATCCAGAAAAACCCTTTATAAACGAATCGCCTGCATTGCTGGCGCGATGTTTGCTAGATCTTCCCCGAATCGATACGGGAAGAACTTCATGTCGCGAGCCACGATCCTGCTGGTGGATGCCGAACCCGAACTACGAGAGGCCGTGGTCCAGGTGCTGGCCACGATCCCGCGGGTGCGTCTGCAGACGTGTACTGCCGACGCGCTGGTGCAATCCCTGGAGGTGTCCGCCCCGGCGGTCATCCTGCTGGCGCATCCTGCGGACGTGTCCCGGGATGCCCTGAGCCAAGCCACGGCAGCACTGGCGGCAGTCAGCCGCGACGCAAGCCAGGATCAGGAGCTGGCTGCGATGCGACATGGGCTGGAGGCGCACTTCGCGCTCCCGCGGATGGCGGACGAGCTGGCCGGGTGGCTGCGTCCGCGAGTGCGGCCGGAGCCGTCGCTCGAGGTCCCTGCATTGGTGACACGCAGTCCCGTGATGCGTGGCATCGATCGCTTCGTGACGCGCATTGCCGGCAGCACGGCAACCGTCTTCGTTACCGGTGAGTCGGGGGTGGGCAAGGAGGTCCTGGCGCGGCAGCTGCACGCGCGCTCGCCGCGGCGACGGGGACCATTCGAAGCGATCAACTGCGCCGCACTGCCCGAGGCGATGCTTGAGGCGATGCTCTTCGGGCATGCCAAGGGCGCCTTTACCGGCGCGGTCGAGGCGCGACCGGGCAAGTTTGTGCGGGCTGACGGCGGCACATTGCTGCTGGACGAAGTGACGGAGATCCCGGTGCATTTGCAGGCAAAGCTGCTGCGTGCGCTGCAGGAGCGCGAGGTCGAGCCCCTGGGCGGGCGGCGGCCGCAGCGCGTGGACGTGCGCGTGATCGCGACCTCCAATCGCGATTTGCGCGCGGCCGTGGCCGAAGGGCATTTGCGTGAAGACCTGTACTACCGACTGAACGTCTTTCCCCTGTGCATCCCGCCACTGCGCGAGCGTGCGGAAGATATTGTGCCCTTGGCCGAGGCGTTGCTCCGACGCCTGAGTGGCGGCCAGCTCCAGACCCTGGATGACGGCGCACAACGACGGCTGCGCGAACACGACTGGCCGGGCAACGTGCGCGAACTGGCGAACGTGATGGAACGCGCGGTCACATTGCATGACAACGCGGATCCGCAGGTGAGTGCAGAGTCGGTTTGGCTGGATGCGGACATGGTGAACCCCTGGAGTACCGGGGCCGGCGAGGTGACCACCGGGGCGCAATCGATACCGGATGACGAGAACCCGACACCGATGCTGGAGCAGACCCTGCAGACGCAGGAGAGCAGGGTGATCATGAACGTCCTGCGCGAGTCCGGCGGGCGGCGCAAGGAGGCGGCCGACCGGCTGGGAATCAGCCCCAGAACATTGCGTTACAAGATTGCGCGTCTGCGCGAGCACGGCTTTGCGGTGCCCGCGTCGGGCTAGTGTGCCGTCGCCTGGCATATGGATTGCTAGAGAGTTTCTGTCGAACACGAAAATACGGCGGGCCCTTCGTGGTCGGTCGGCCGGCGTAACAAGACGCCCCGGGGGTAGTGAGCATGAGCGAGATGCAGATCCAGAACGTCCTGCAGCAAATGCGTCAACTGACGCAAGCCAACGGCGTGGAGAACACGAATGCGGCCCAGCAAACGCGCGAACCCCAGCGCGTCGGCGGCGCGGACTTCCAGAACGTGCTGACGGAGTCGCTGCGGGGTGTCAATCAGGTGCAGCAGCAGGCGACCGATCTGCAGACGCGCTTCGAGCTGGGCGACGACAACGTGAGCCTGCCGCAGGTGATGACCGCGATGAGCAAGTCGAGCATCGCCTTCGAGGCGACCAACCAGGTGCGCAATCGTCTGCTGACGGCGTATCAGGAAATCATGCGGATGCAGGTCTGATCGGCCGATCGGGCTGAGGGAGAGAACGGACGATGGCCGAAAATGCACAATCCCTTCCCGCGGTGGTGACCGGCGGGATCAAGGAGTTCAACGGGATGCCTGCGGGCCGCCAGCTGGCCCTGATCGGGATGCTGGCGGGTGCCATTGTGGTGATCGTGGCGCTGCTGTACTGGGCGTTGCGGCCGACCTACGTACCGCTATTTCCGCGCATGGATGCGGAGGATGCGGCGGAGGTCGTGCAAGTCCTTTCGCAGGCCGGTATCCAGTATCAGGTCGATTCCACGACGGGGCAGGTGAAGGTGCCCCAGGGCGAGGTGGCGGGCGCGCGACTGCAGCTGGCCGGCGAAGGCCTGCCACGTTCCGGCGACATGGGCTTCGAGCTGCTGCAGGAGGATACCGGCCTGGGTACGAGCCGGATGATCGAGGGGGCGCGCCACCATCGGGCGATGGAGGGCGAACTGGCGCGTACCGTGGCGTCGCTGAATGCGGTGGACCGGGCGCGTGTGCACATTGCCGAGGGTGAGCAGTCGGTGTTCGTGCGTGATCGGCGCCCGGCCAGCGCGTCGGTGGTCGTGCACCTGCGCGGTGGGCGGTCCCTGAGCGAGTCGCAGGTCGGTGCGATCGTGCACCTGGTCGCGTCCAGCACCTCTGATCTGGAGCCTGAACGGGTCACCGTGGTGGACCAAAGCGGGACGCTCCTGACGCAGGATGGCGGCGAGTCGGGCATGGGTCGCAGTGGTGACCGCCTGAGTTTCACCCGCGACGTGGAGACCCGCTATACCGACCGTATCCGTGACCTGCTGATTCCGATCGTCGGGCGCGACAAGGTCCGGGTGCAGGTGAACGCGGACATCGACTTCTCGCAGGTGGAGCGCACCGAGGAGTTGTACGATCCCGAGACGATTGCCTTGCGGTCCGAGCAGACCCGCGAGGACGAGCGCACCGGACCCGAGGGCGGTATCGGGGGTGTCCCCGGGGCGCTGACCAACCAGCCCCCCGCCGGTGGGGTGGTCGGCGAGGAAGGCGAGGAGGGTGAGGGCCCGCCCGCGGCGCTCCCGGGCAGCCGCAGCACCAATATCACCCGCAACTACGAGGTGGATCGCCGCATCAACCATATCCGCGAGATGCCGGGCGGCGTGCAGCGCGTGTCCACGGCCGTGGTGGTGGACTTCCGCCAGGAGGTCAACGAGGACGGCGAGACCGTGCAGGTGGCGAGGGATGCGGAGGAACTGCAACGCATCGAGGCGCTGGTGCGCGAGGCGGTAGGATTCAATGCCGAACGGGGGGATACGATCAATGTAGTGACCGCCCCGTTCGAAGCGCCCATCGAGGCGGTGGCGGCGGACGAAATCGCGTTCTGGGAACAACCCTGGTTCCTCGAGGTGGTCAAGATCGTGGCGGCATTGCTGCTGGCTCTGATTATCCTGTTGACGGTGGTGCGTCCGGCGATGAAACATCTGATGAAGCGGCCGGCTCCGCCGCCGCGGCGCGAGGAAGATCGCGAGGCGCTGACCGACGAGTCAGGCGGCAGCGAGACGGGCATGGCAATGGGCCAGGGCGAGGGTTCGGCCGTGGCTGCGCTGACTGGCCCCAAGGGGCCGGACCAGCAGGAGATGGATCTGGAGGCGGTGCGCGAGATGGTCCGCGAGGACCCCAAGCGCGTGGCACAGGTGATGAAGACGTGGTTGGGTGACGATGGCCGCTGACAAGAACGCCAAACAGGAAGGTGCCGAGCGCGCCGCCGTGTTCATGATGAGCCTCGGCGAGGACGCCGCCGCCGAGGTCATGCGCCACATGGGGCCCAAGGAGGTGCAGAAGATTGGCACCGCGATGGCCTCCATGGACCGCATTTCGCGCAGTGACGTGAACGCGGCGCTGCACGAGTTCTCCACTCACGTGCAGGAACAGACGGCGCTGGGGGTGGGTGCCGACGAGTACGTGCGCAGCGTCATGGAGAGCGCGCTGGGTGACAAGGCCTCGGGCCTGATCGACCGCATCCTGCTGGGACGCAATTCCAAGGGGATCGAGGCACTCAAGTGGCTGGACCCGCGGGCGATCGCGGACATGCTGCGCAACGAGCACCCGCAGATCGTGGCGATTGTGCTTTCCCACCTCGACTCCGACCAGGCCTCGGACACCCTGCAGTACCTGCCCGCGCGGGTGCAGTCCGACATCGTGATGCGCATTGCGACCATGGATGGCGTCCAGCCCCAGGCCCTGCAGGAGCTGGACGAGATCCTCGACCGTCAGCTTTCCGGCAATGCCGCGAGCAAGACGTCGATGCTGGGTGGCGTGCGTTCGGCGGCCAACATCATGAACTTGATGGAGGGCTCACGGGAGGCGGAGATCATGGATACGATCAAGGAGTCCGATTCCGATCTGGGTTCGCGGATCGAGGAAGAGATGTTCGTGTTCGAGAACCTGGTGGAGATCGACGACCGCGGTATCCAGACGCTGATGCGCGAGATCCAGACGGAATCGCTGGTGCTTGCCATGAAGGGTGCCGACGACGACATGAAGGACAAGATCTTCCGCAACATGTCCAAGCGCGCGGCCGAGATGCTGCGCGAGGACCTCGAGGCCAAGGGCCCGGTCCGGGTCAGCGAGGTCGAGGGCGCGCAGAAGGAGATCCTGTCCGTGGCCCGCCGGCTTGCGGAGAACGGCGATATCGTGCTGGGTGGCGGTGGTAGCGAGGCGATGTTGTGACCGATGGCCCGGCGGCCAGGCTTTACACCGACGCGGCGGCATCGCTTTGGGAGCCGCCGGAGATTGGTGACAATGGGGTCCATCCCCCGCGTCGCCTGCCGACGGCCGCCGAGATCGAGGAGATCGAGGACGAAGCCCGCAAGAACGGGTTCGAGGGCGGTTATGCCGAGGGGCATGAGCTTGGCAAGAAAGAGGCCGAGAAGGCCACCCGGGCGCGCGAGGACAAGAAACTGCGCGAGACGGTCGCCATGCTGGAATCCGTGGCCGGCGGCCTTGCTGATCCCCTGGCGGATGCCGCGGATGCCCTGGAGCCGGAGTTGTTGGCGCTGGTGACGGCGCTTGCACGCAAGGTCGTCCAGAGCGAGTTGGAGACGCGACCGGAGCAGATCCGGACGGTCCTGGAGGGGGCATTGGCCCAGCTTCCCGGGCGCAACCAGGAGGTTCGGGTGCACTTGAACCCGGAGGACCAGGCGCTGGTGGAGGCCTATGGTGAGCGGGCGGATGCGCGCATCACCTGGGTCCCGGACGCGGGCCTGGCGCGCGGCGGCTGCCGCCTCGAATCGGGCGCGGCAAGTGTCGACGCAAGTCTCGAGCGGCGTCTGCAGCACGCGGTGGAAGCCCTCTGGGATGGCGAGTATCCGGAGATGGACAGCGCACCCGACGAGGAAGATCACCAGTCCGCCAATTCCGTGGACAGCGCGGCCCCGGAGGATTCATGAGTACCCCGATCGACGAGGTGCGCCGCAAGGGCCGGGAGCGGCTGAATAGCGGCTTGCTGGGTCGTCTGCAGCAGTCGCGCGGGCGGGTCGAGCGGGTCAATCCGCCGCAGTCGGAGGGTCACCTTTCGCGCCTGACCGGCCTGACGCTGGAGGCGGAAGGCCTGCGCTTGCCCATAGGGGGGCGCGCGCTGATCCACGGCGAGAACGGAGACACGGTGCCGGCCGAGGTCGTCGGTTTCCAGAATGAACGCACGTTCCTGATGCCCGAGGAGATCGCGGCGGGCCTGACGCCCGGCGCGCGCATCGAACCGCTGGACAACCAGCGTCAGATTCCGGTCGGGGAGGGGTTGCTGGGCCGCGTGATCGATGCCAACGGGCAGCCGCTGGACGGAAAAGGCCCAATCCGTACCCATGAGTTTGGGCTGTTGGCCGGGCGGCCGATCAACCCGCTGCAACGCGCACCGGTACGTGAGCCGCTGGATGTTGGGATCCGGGCAATCAATGGTCTGCTGTCGGTGGGTCGTGGTCAGCGCCTCGGTCTGTTCGCCGGATCCGGGGTCGGCAAGAGTGTGCTGCTGGGGATGATGACGCGTAACACGACGGCTGACGTGATCGTGGTCGGACTGATCGGCGAGCGCGGTCGGGAAGTGAACGAGTTCATCCACGAGATTCTCGACGAGGAATCGCGCACGCGCACGGTGGTGGTCGCGGTGCCGGCCGACCAGTCGCCGCTGCTGCGCCAGCACGGGGCCTGGGTGGCCACTGCGGTGGCGGAGCATTTCCGCGACCAGGGCCTGCACGTGCTGTTGCTGATGGACTCCCTGACCCGCTTTGCCCAGGGCGCCCGCGAGATCGCGATGGCGATCGGCGAGCCGCCGGCCTCCAAGGGGTATGCGGCATCGGTATTTGCGCGCCTGCCGCAACTGGTGGAGCGCGCTGGCAACGGCGACGTAGGGGGCGGCTCGATTACCGCCTTCTATACCGTGCTCGCCGAGGGCGATGACCAGAACGATCCGATCGTGGACGCCGCGCGCGCGATCCTGGACGGCCATGTCGTGCTGTCGCGCGAGGTGGCAGAGACCGGGCGCTACCCGGCGATCGACATCGGTGCATCGGTCTCGCGCGTGATGTCTTCGCTGATCTCGCCGGAACACGAGCGCGCGGCGCGACGCTTCCGCGGACTCTCCGCCACCTATATGCAGAACCGCGATCTGATCGCGGTCGGGGCCTATCGCAAGGGTGCCGACCCGCATCTGGACGAGGCAGTGGCGATGCACGAGCGCCTCGAGGCGTATCTGGCGCAGGGTCGCGACGAGGCCGTCGGCTTTGACCGGGCGCGGGATGACCTGCTGGCGCTGGTTGGCGGGGCGGCATGAACCCGAAGCGCCTGGAACGACTGTTGCGCCTGCGCCGGATCGAGGAGAGCGAGGCCACCCGCCAGTTGGGTGAACGTCTGCAGCAACTGGATGGCATTGCCGGTCAGCGCGAGCGCCTGGAAACCTATCAGCGCGAGTATCTGCAGGCGACCCTGCCGGATGACGCCAACGCCCTCAAGTGGTTGGCGGGCATGCGCGACCAGTTGCGCTCGGCGCTGGAGCAACAGGACCTGCGCATTCAGGCGGCGGAGTCGCAGGTGGAGACCGCGCGCCAGGAGTGGCTGGAGCGCCACCGCAACAGCCTGTCGCTGGAAAAGCTGCTGCAACGCCGGAAGGCCGAGACGGCGCAACACGGCGCCCGGCGCCAGCAAACCGAACAGGATTTGTGGGCCACGCGGCAGGCTCATGCGCGCGAGGAAGCGTCGCGTTGGCAAGGTTCTTGAATGGACCGTGACTATCGATTAGGGCAAGGGCCCGGGGATTCGCCCGGCACACCGAGGATTCGGAGATGATCGCGACACAGAACACCGGTCAGGGCATGCTGCCGCTGCTGCAATTGCTGGGCGGCGAGGCATCGCTGCAGGACCTGGACGGCCTGAAGGGGCTGAAAGGGAAGGACGGCGAGGGGTTCCTCGCGGTTCTGGAGCCGCAGATGGAGGCCTTGCTGGCGAACCTGGGCGTGCCCGGGGACGAGCTGGAAGGGCTCGATCTGGAAGCCATGCTGGCGCGGTTGCAGGATCTACTCGACGGGCAGGGTTTCGCCGCGGGCGACGAGGCGGGTGGCAAGGGCTTGCCGGTCGCCAGCCTGATGGCGAGAGTGCAGGAACCGGGGCGCATGGATACCGCCCGTTGGGAGGCGGGCGTCTCTGGCCGCGGGGGTGCCGAGGGCCAGGCGTTGCCGGTCAAGCCCCTGCCTGCAGCCGTCATGCGCCTGTTTGTCGAGGCCAGCCAGGCGGCGGGCGGGCGCGACGGCCTGGCCGCACTGAAGCCCGAACTGCTGGGCGCGCAGGGCGGGCTGTCGCGGGACGGTGTGCTCGATGTCCTCGCCCAGTGGATGACCCAGGGCGGGGACGAGTCGCGTCGGGGGCGTACCGATCCCCTGGGGGGCGTCCTGCCGGCTCTCGCCGGTGGCCAGGTCGAGGGGGCGGACGCTGCACGCGCGTTGCCGCGACTGGACCTGACCCGGCTCCTGCAGCAGCCCAACGGGGCCCGCGAGCTGGCCGATCAGGTGCGCATGCTCGCCCAGGCACAGGGTGGACGAACCGAGCTCAAGCTGCATCCCCCGCAGCTGGGCAGTCTGGATATTCGGGTGCTGGTCGAGGGTGACCGCACAAGCATCCAGTTCATCAGTGCCAATCCGGTGACCCGCGAGGTGCTGGAGGCGGCCATGCCGCGCTTGCGCGACAGCCTCGCCGAGAGCGGGCTGATGCTCGAGGACGCGACCGTCTCCGACCAGGCGGCCGAGGAGCAGGCCGAGCAGGATGAGCGCCAGGCCGCCGCCGGGACCGCTTCGGAACTGGACGAGGCCGAAGACAACGAGAATGGCGGCAGCACGCTCTCGATGCTGAATCGGCGCCTGGATCTGTTTGCCTGAGGCGAGCCCGGCGCGGGCTCGGTCTTGTCTTGCGATATCCGATGGGCGGCCGGCGGTATCCGTGACCTGCCCCATCGGGCGTCTTTCTCTGTCGTAGCGATCTTCCATGAGTGCCGCCAAGAATCCGTCTTTCCCGCGCGGCGGGCGGCCGATTCTTGACGTTATCGCCCGTTCCTTCCCCCGAAGTGTCCTTCCTTCCCCTCCAGTACTGGTCGCTAACTATCGGATAAATCGATAGAAAGCCAATGCTGGCATCTGCCTTGCTAAGGTCTTTTCCGAGATCAAATCCTCGGTTTACCGGACAGCGGGTGCGACATGGCGAAGAAGGAAGTCAATCTGGACGACGAAGAAGGCGGCACCCCGAAGAAGGGCGGCATGGGCAAGCTGCTTGTGCTGCTGCTGATCGTGATTCTGTTGGTGGGCGGCGGGGCCGCTGCGGCCTGGTTCTTCCTGGTTGCGGGCGACGAGGCTGCCGAACAGGTGGTGGAAGGCCCGCCCGAGCGCTTCTACACCAGCCTGGAGCCGATGACTGTCAACATCGAAGCGCCGGGACGCATCCGGTATCTGCGTGCCGAGGTGAGCCTGGTGACCCACGAGGCGCCGGTGATCGAGGCGTTCGAGCGGCATATGCCGGCGATCCGCAACGACATCCTGGGCATCCTGGCGGAGCAGCGTTACGAGGATCTGAATACGCGTGATGGCAAGGAATCGCTGGCGGAGGAGCTGAAGGAAGCAATCCGCGAGATTCTGCGCTCGCGGGATGCGCCGGACGCGGTCGAGGCCGTGTTGTTCAACGAACTGGTGATGCAGTAGGAGCCCCGTTATGGCGCAGACGGATATCCTCAGCCAGGACGAGATCGATGCCCTCCTGCATGGTGTGGATGAGGGCGACGTCGAGACCGAAGACCCGTATCCGAGTGACGGTCAGGCGCGGGAATTCAACTTTGCCACGCAGGATCGCATCGTCCGTGGGCGCATGCCCACGCTGGAGATGATTAACGAGCGCTTTGCGCGTCAGCTCCGGGTCCGTCTGTTCAATGTACTGCGCCGCTCGGCCGAGATCTCGGTGGTCGGTACCCGTATCACCAAGTTCTCCGAGTACATGCACTCGCTGTTTGTCCCCACCAGCCTCAATCTGGTGCGGGCGCATCCATTGCATGGCACCGGCTTGTTCGTGTTCGATCCCAAGCTGGTGTTCATCCTGGTCGACAACTTTTTCGGTGGCGACGGACGCTACTACACCCGCATCGAGGGACGAGACTTCACCCCGATGGAGATGAAGGTCGTCCACGGCGTGCTGGAGGGGGCCTTCGAGGATATGCAGAAGGCCTGGCAGCCGGTGATGGAGCTCAAGTTCGAGTTCCTGAACTCCGAGGTCAACCCACAGTTCGCGAACATCGTCTCGCCGACCGAAATCGTGGTTATCAGCGAGTTCCACATCGAGCTCGACGGGGGCGGCGGCAATCTGCACGTGACCCTGCCGTACTCGATGATCGAGCCGATCCGCGAACAGCTGGATACCGGCATCCAGTCGGATCGCTCCGATGTGGACCAGCGCTGGATGCACGCGCTGCAGGAGGAGATCCAGACCGCCGAGGTCGAGATCAGCTCCATGCTGGCGGAGACCGAGGTCACCGTGCGCGAGCTGCTGGATATCCAGCCGGGCGACATCATCCCGGTGGACCTCCCCGAGAAGATCACCTTGCAGGTCGAAGACATCCCGATGTTCCGCGGGAAGTTCGGCGTATCCAATGGCATGAATGCGATCCAGGTTTCGGAACGCATTATCAAACGATAGAGGGCGCAGCATGGCTGACACCGACGATCCCAAACAGGACACCCCGGCCGTGGATGAAGATACCGCGGGCGCTGAAACCATGGCCGACACCGAAGGCGGCAGCGATGACCAGGCGCTGGCGGATGAGTGGGCGGCGGCCCTGGCCGAGCAGAAGGATGACGACGGCGAAGACGCGGCTGATCCCGATGAGTTGCTGAACGCCGCGCAAGGCGGGGCTGCTGCGGGGGGAGGTGATGACGCGACCGCAGCGAAGCAGACGCCGAAGTCCGAGAAAAAGGAGCGCAAGCACCAGCCCGATTCGTCCGCGGAGGCCCTGCAGCCCGAACAACTCTCGGGGGTGGTGCAGGGCGACGGCGAGGAGATGAATCTGGAGATGGTGCTGGACGTTCCAGTGACGATCGCCATGGAGATCGGCCGCACGCGGATCCCGATCCGCAACCTGCTGCAGCTGAACCAGGGCTCGGTGGTGGAACTGGACCGTCTGGCCGGGGAGCCGCTGGACGTGCTGGTGAATGGCACGCTGATCGCGCATGGCGAGGTCGTGGTGGTCAACGAGAAGTTCGGGATCCGGCTGACCGATGTGATCAGCCCCAGTGAGCGCATCCGCAAGCTCAAATAGCCATGAATCCACGTAATACGCGCAGTTCGGCCCTCGTCCTGGCGGCCGTCACGGGGACCCTCTGGCCATTGACTGCCCTTGCGGAGGGTGGCAGTGGCGGGGCCGCGGCCTATCTGACCCAGCTAATCGGCGGTCTGGTACTGGTGATCGGTGCCATTGTGGTGCTGGGCTGGATCCTGCGCCGGACCCAGGGCGGACTGAACCGCGGCTCGCAGGTGATCGAGATCGTCGCGGCACGTTCGGTGGGCACGCGCGAGCGTCTGGTGCTGGTTCAGGTGGGCGATGAACAGGTGCTGGTGGGCGTGGCGCCCTCCGGTATGCGTACCCTGCACACGATGCGCGAGCCCGTGGTGGCGCCGGTAGGCGAGACCCCGGATTTCTCCAGCGCACTCAAGCGCGCCGTGACCCGCCGGGCTCCGCCCGGTAGCAGCGAGCGGGGGCAGTCGTGATGGCGCTGTTCCTGCGGTTCGCGCTGGCACTGGGCCTGCTGCTCCTGCCGGGCCTCGCCGGGGCCCAGGTGGCGCAGGGCATCGAGGCCCTGACTGTGACCACCAACGGAGACGGGGGCGAGACCTACTCGGTCACCCTGCAGATCATCCTGTTGATGACGCTGCTGACCCTGCTGCCGTCGATCCTGATCATGATGACCTCCTTCACCCGGATCATTGTGGTGTTGGCGATCCTGCGCCAGGGCCTGGGCACGACCCAGACACCCTCGAACCAGATCCTGATCGGTTTGGCCTTTTTCCTGACCCTGTTCGTGATGGCCCCGGTGCTCGACGAAATCTACGAGACCGCGTTTGTGCCCTACGTGAATGAGGAGATCGGGACGGAGGAGGTGATCGAGGCGGGGGTGCAGCCGTTGCGCGAGTTCATGCTGATGCATACCCGCGAGAGCGATATCGCGATGTTTGCCGAGATCAACGGGATCGACGGATTCGAGGAGGCGGATGACATCCCGTTGAACCTGCTGGTGCCAGCGTTCATTACCAGCGAGCTCAAGACCGCATTCCAGATTGGCTTCCTGATCCTGATCCCGTTCCTGATCATCGACCTGGTGGTGGCCTCGGTCCTGATGTCGATGGGGATGGTGATGCTCTCCCCGCTGATTATCTCGCTGCCGTTCAAGGTGATGCTGTTCGTTCTGGTGGACGGCTGGGCTCTGATGATGAACACCCTTGCCACCAGTTTTTTCGTGTAGGAGAGCGCGATGACACCCGAACTCGTTGTGGATATCGGTCGCGAGACACTAACCGTGGTGGTCCTGTTGGCCGCGCCGCCGCTGCTGACGGCGCTGGCCGTGGGTCTGACCATCGGGATGCTGCAGGCAGCGACCCAGATACAGGAAATGACCCTGTCGTTCATCCCCAAGCTGCTGGCGATGTTCGCGGCGCTGCTGATCAGCGGGCACTGGATGCTGGCGTTGTTGATCGACTACACCGAGCGCCTCTACGAGAGTGCGCCGGGGATGGTGGGGTAGGCATGGCCCTGGCGGCGGAACAGCTGGTGCTGTGGGTGGGGGCGGTCTTGTGGCCGTTCGCCCGCATTGGCGCCATGCTCGTCGCCATGCCGATCTTCGGCGCGGATACGGTCAATGCGCGGGTGCGCATGGGGCTGGCGCTGTTGCTGGCGATCTTTGTGGCCATGCAGGGCCCGGTCCTGCCGGATATCGATCCGTTGAGCCTTGAGGGCGTGCTGGTCACCCTGCACCAGGTCGCGATCGGCGTGTTCATGGGCTTCATTCTGCAGATGGTGTTCTCGGCCGTGACCCAGGCGGGCGAGGTGGTCGCACTGGGTATGGGCCTGGGTTTTGCCTCCATCATGGATCCGGCCCAGGGGGTGCAGGTCCCGGTGGTCTCCACCATTTTCGTCATCTTCTCGACCCTGCTGTTCCTCGCAATGAACGGCCATCTGATTGCTCTGGAGCTGATGTTGACCAGCTTCGAGACCATGCCGATCGCCCCGACCGGTCTGAACGCCGAGGCCTTCTACGCCCTGGTGGCCTTCGGCTCCACGATGTTTGTGGGCGCGGTGCTGGTGGCATTGCCGGCGGTTGCGTCGCTCCTGTTGGTGAATATCTCCATGGGGGTCATCACCCGCGCGTCCCCGCAGCTCAACATCTTCGCGGTGGGTTTCCCGATGATGATCCTGATCGGGTTCGTGCTGATGATGTTGATCCTGCCGGGCCTGCCGGAACGTTTTGGCGAACTGATGTTCGAGGCCTTCAACCTGATGCAGACCCGGATGGGCTTCTGAAATGGCCGAGAACGAAAGCGGACAGGAAAAAAGCGAAGAGCCCACTCCGAAACGCCTGCGCGAGGCGAAGGAGAAGGGGCAGGTCCCGCGCTCGCGCGAGCTGAGCACCTTTCTGGTGCTGATGGCGGGCGGGAGCTTCCTGCTGATGTACGGCCCGAACATGGGGGCGCAACTTACTGAACAGATGAGCAGTCGCCTGGATTTCGAACGCGAAATGGCCTACGACTCGTCGCTGTTATTGCCGTATCTGGCCGACGAGATTTTCCGCACCCTGCGGACCCTGTTCCCTCTGTTCGGCGTACTGGTGGTGGCCGCGGTACTCGCGCCGATCGTGATCGGCGGCGCCAATTTTTCCTGGAAGGCCGCCGCGCCCAAGGTCTCCAAGCTGAATCCCGGGAAGGGCCTCAAGCGAATCTTCTCCTGGCAGGGGCTGATGGAGTTCGGCAAGACCTTCGCCAAGTTCGTACTGATCAGCAGTGTCGCGGTCGCCGTGCTGGCCACCTTCTCCGACCGGCTGCTGATGCTCGGTTACGAGCCTGTTCATCAGGGCATCATCCATGCCGCCCAGCTGGTTCTGGGAACCTTCATCGCGGTCTCGGCGGCCCTGATCGTGGTCGCCGCCATTGATGCGCCGTTCCAGATGTGGAATCACCAGAAGCAACTGCGCATGACCCGGCAGGAGGTCAAGGACGAGTATAAGGAGACCGACGGCAAGCCAGAGGTCAAGCAGAAGATCCGTCAGTTGCAGCAGGAGATGGCGCAGCGGCGAATGATGGAGGAGGTCCCCAAGGCCGACGTGATCATCACCAACCCGACCCACTATGCGGTGGCTATCGTCTACGAGGCCTCGCGCATGGCGGCGCCGAAGGTGGTGGCCAAGGGCGTCGACGAGGTGGCCGCCTCGATCCGCGCAGTCGGGGACGAACACGCGATCATCCGTGTCGAGGCCCCGCGCGTGGCCCGCGCCATCTACTTCACCACCGATCTGAACCAGGAAGTGCCCAACGGTCTGTTCGTGGCCGTGGCCCGCATCCTGGCGTACGTCTACCAGCTCAAGCGGGCCGATGCCGACGCGCAGATGCCGGATGACCTTCCAGTACCCGAGGACTATCTCGATCCTGACAAGCAACGCGGCCCGCGGAGGGATCGCTAATGGCCTTCTTTGACCGTCTGGGTAACGTGGGCAAGTGGGGGCTGGGGGCGCCGATCCTGCTGATCGCGATGCTCTCGATGATGGTGCTGCCGCTGCCGCCGCTGGCGCTGGACGTGCTGTTCACCTTCAATATCGCGCTGTCGCTGGTGGTGATCATGGTTGCGGTGTACACCCCGCGGCCGCTGGAATTCGCGGTCTTCCCGACCGTGTTGCTGGTCGCCACGCTGCTGCGTCTGGCGCTGAACATCGCCTCCACCCGCGTGATCCTGCTGGAAGGCCACACCGGCACGGATGCCGCCGGCAAGGTCATCCAGGCCTTCGGCGACTTCGTGGTCGGCGGCAACTACACCGTGGGGCTGGTGGTGTTCGCGATCCTGATCATCATCAACTTCGTGGTGGTGACCAAGGGAGCCGGGCGTGTGTCCGAGGTCAGCGCCCGCTTCACCCTGGACTCCATGCCCGGCAAGCAGATGGCGATCGACGCCGACCTGAACGCCGGCATCCTGACTCAGGAAGAGGCGCGCAAGCGCCGCGAGGAGATTGCCAGCGAGGCGGACTTCTACGGCTCCATGGACGGTGCCTCCAAGTTCGTCCGCGGCGATGCCATCGCGGGGATCCTGATCCTGTTCGTAAACATCATCGGCGGGCTCACCATCGGTGCGGTGCAGCACGGCATGTCGATCGGCGATGCCGCGACCAACTACGTGTTGCTGACCATCGGCGACGGCATCGTTGCCCAGATCCCGTCGCTGGTGCTGTCCTCCGCCACCGCGATCATCGTGACCCGCGTGACCAGCAGCCAGGACATGGGCCAGCAGGTGTACGGGCAGATGTTCTCCAACCCGCGGGTCCTGTACGTCGCCGGTGGCGTGATCGGCGCGCTGGGCGTCGTGCCGGGCATGCCGAACGCCGTGTTCCTGGGGCTGGCGGCGCTGATCTTTGGCTGGGCCTACCTGCTCAAGCGCCGGAGCCGCGAGGCCGAGGTGGAAGTGGAGCGCATCCCGCAGGAAGACGAAGGCGGGGCTCGTTCGGAGGATCGCGACCTGACCTGGGAAGATGTCCCGCCGGTGGACTTGGTCTCCCTCGAGGTCGGCTACCGCCTGATCCCCTTGGTGGACCGCACCCAGGACGGCCAGCTGATGGGACGGATCAAGGGCGTGCGCCGCAAGCTGTCGCAGGAGCTCGGGTTCCTGCTGCAGCCGGTGCACATCCGCGACAACCTGGAGCTGAGCCCGAACGCCTATCGGATCAGCCTGCTGGGCGTCACTGTGGCGGAGGCCGAGGTGTTTCCCGATCGCGAACTGGCGATCAATCCGGGCGAGGTCTTCGGCACCGTGCCGGGCACCCCGACCAAGGACCCGACCTTCAACCTGGATGCCCTGTGGATCGACCCGTCGGATCGCGACCAGGCCCAGGGCGCCGGCTATACCGTGGTCGACTGTTCCACGGTGATTGCGACGCATTTGTCGCAGGTGTTCCGCGAGAACGCCCACCGCCTGATCGGGCACGAGGAGGCACAGCACCTGCTGGATCAGCTGGCGCGGCATTCGCCGAAGCTGGTGGAGAACCTCGTGCCCAAGACCCTGTCGCTTTCGATCGTGCTGAAGGTGTTGCAGAACCTGCTGGCCGAGCAGGTCTCGATCCGCGACCTGCGCACGATCGCCGAAACCCTGGCAGACGACGGGGTGAAGAGTCAGGATCCCGGCACTTTGACCGCAGCGGTGCGCGTCGCGCTGTCGCGTTCCATCGTCCAGGACCTTGTGGGACCGGAGGATGAGCTGCCATTGATTGCCCTGGACCCATCGCTGGAACAGCTCTTGCATAAGTCCCTGCAGGGCAGCTCGGGTGGCACGGTTGGACTGGAGCCCGGGCTGGCGGAACGGTTGCAGCGTTCGGTTGCGGACGCGGCGCGCCGCCAGGAGACGGCCGGCCAAGCGGCGATCCTGGTGGTGGCACCGGAGATCCGTTCCTGGATTGCCGGCTGGTTGCGCGGCGCGGTTCGCAGCCTGACCGTCCTGGCGTTTACCGAGATCCCCGACAACCGGCGGATTCGGGTAGTGGCCACGGTCGGTCAGGAAGAAACGGCGAAGCAGTCCGCATGAGACATAGGGGTTCCGCCGCGTGAGCGGCGCAGGAGATCAAAGCATGAATGTCAGACGATATCGGGCCCGGGACATGCGCGACGCCATGCGTCAGGTGCGCGAACAACAGGGAGAGGATGCCGTGATCCTCTCCAGTCGCCGGGTGGATGGCTGGTTGGAGGTGGTCGCCGCCCTGGAGGATGGCGAGTCCTCGGAGCCGGTGCGCGAGCCGGAGGCCGCAAAGCCGGCCCGCGAGGCGCGCACCGCCGACCGCGCCCCGAATTCGGCGGCCCCTTCGTGGCCGGCCGATCCCGAGCTCACCGCGATGCGCCAGGAGTTGCGTGACCTGCGCAGCCTGATGACGCGTCAGTATGCGGAGAGTGACGAGGCTCGCTGGGCGGCCCGTCACCCCCTTGCGGCCGAATGCAAGGTCCGCCTGATCGACCGCGGCTTCAGTGAATCGCTGGCCCGCAGCCTGGCGGGCAGCATCCTCGATGACAGCTCCCCCGAGCAGGCTTGGGAGCGTCTCCGCGCGCGGCTTTCGGGTGCGATTGCCACGCATCGCCCGGCGATCCTGGACGAGGGCGGGCTGCTGGCGATGGTGGGGCCGACCGGTGTCGGAAAGACCACCACGCTGGCACGGATCGCGTTGCGCCAGATCCGTCGGATGGGACCGGATTCGGTTACGCTGGTGACCCTGGACAGCCAGCGCATCGGTGCCACACGGCAGCTGCAAGCCTTTGCACAGATGGCGGGGATCTCGGTGCGCGTGCTGCAGAATGCGCGCGAACTGCGCGATCTGGCGCGGCGCGTGGACGATGGCCACCTGATCCTGGTGGATACCGCCGGGCAGGCGCCGCGCGCGGTGGAGGAGGAGTCGCTGTTCGCGCATCTGCCGCCGGATATCCGTGCCGAGAGCTGGTTGGTTGTGTCGGCCACGACCCAGGGCAGTACCTTGCGGCGGGTGCTGGACGCGTTTCGCAAGGCGGATCCCTCGGCGCTGGTGCTGACCAAACTGGACGAGGCAGAACAGCTGGGCGAGGTCCTGTCGGTCCTGCTGGACCAGCACCTGGGGCTTGGGTTTGTAAGCGATGGCCAGCGCATCGCCGAGGATTTTCACCGGGTCGATACGGGGTATCTGACCCGCCTGGCACTGGACGACGATGCCGAGGGTGCGCAGGCGGGTGGCAATGCCCGCGAGACCTGGGCCGCCGAACGGCTGGCCGAAATGGAAGCGCCGCGACGCTCGCGCTCGCCGCTGCGCCCGGCGCAGGGGGCCGAGCCGGCCACACTGGAACTGATTCAGCCGGTTGGAAAGGGGCGTTATGCCACGCACTAACAAGCCGTTGAAGGTCATTGCGGTCGCCTCGGGCAAGGGCGGCGTGGGCAAGACCAACGTGTCGGTCAATCTGGCGGTCGGCCTGGCCCGGTTGGGCCGCGAGGTGATGCTGTTCGATGCGGATCTGGGCCTGGCCAACGTGGACCTGTTGCTCGGGATGCGCCCGGAGCGCACCCTGCACGACCTGGTGACCGGCGCCGTGGACAGCCTGGACGATGTCCTGGTTCAGGGGCCGGACGGGGTGAAGGTGGTCCCGTCGGCCTCCGGTATCGCGGCGATGGCGAATCTTACGCCGGCCGAGCACGCGGGGCTGATCCATGCCTTCAGCGCCTACCGCAAGCCGCTGGATGTCCTGATCGTGGACACTGCTGCAGGCCTGCAGGAGTCGGTGACTTCGTTCTGCCGGGCGGTACAGGAGACCCTTGTGGTGGTCTGCGACGAGCCGGCTTCGATTACCGATGCCTATGCCCTGATCAAGGTGCTGCATCGTGACCACGGGCTGCGGCGTTTCCGCATGGTCACCAACATGGTCAGCGGACGCGAGGGTGCGGAGCGGCTGATGCAGAAACTCAATACCGTCTGTGGCAATTACCTGCCGGAGGTGGTCCTGGATCTGGCCGGCTATATCCCGATGGACGAACATCTGCGCAAGTCCGTGCAGAAAAGGGCACCGGTGGTTCAGCAGTATCCCGGCAGTCCGGCCGGCAAGGCGTTTGCCGAACTGGCACGCACGGTGGACCGCTGGCCGGTTGGTGGGGGTGACCACGGGGGCGTCGGGTTCTTCGTGGAACGAATGCTGCAGAGTGCATGATGACGACGCGTAATCGACTTTCCGGCTACCAGGCGACGTCCACCGCGACCGGTGGACACGAGAAGTTGATTGCCGATCACGTTGAACTGGTGCATCGCATCGCGCACCACCTGATGGCCCGTCTGCCGGCCTCGGTCCAGGTCGATGATCTGATCCAGGCCGGCATGATCGGCCTTCTGGAGGCGGCGCGGCAGTTCGAGGGCGGGCAGGGGGCGACCTTTGCCACCTACGCCGGAATCCGCATCCGCGGTGCGATGATCGACGAATTGCGTCGCAGTGACTGGACGCCGCGTTCGGTGCACCGCAACAGCCGGCGTATTGCCGCCGCGATCCAGAGTGTCGAGGCCCGTGAGGGGCGTGCGGCGCGTGGGAGCGAAGTGGCGGCCGAGCTGGACGTGGCGATCGATGACTATTACGACATGCTCAAGGACCATGCCGGGGCCCATCTGTTTGCGCTGGACGATCTGGGTGGCGGGGATGACGGGGCCGATCGTGTGATCGAGGGGCAGGAAGTCTCTCCGTCGCGTAGCCTTGAGGCTGGCGAGTTTCGCGAGGAGTTGGCCGAGGCCCTTGGGGATCTGCCTGAACGCGAACGCCTGGTGCTGTCGCTGTATTACACCGAAGAACTGAATCTGCGCGAGATCGGGGCTGTTCTGGGCGTGACCGAGTCGCGCGTGAGCCAGATTCGCAGCCAGGCGGTCATCCGGCTGCGCGCGCGCATGGGGTCGTGGCTCGAAGACGGCACGGCTTTGCAGTTATTCTAAAACTCACCTTACGAATCCCGGAGTGACGTGTGGACAAGGGAATGAAAATTCTCATCGTGGACGATTTTTCCACGATGCGGCGCATTATCAAGAACCTCTTGCGCGATCTTGGCTTCAATAATACGCAGGAAGCCGACGACGGCAGCACCGCGCTGCCGATGCTGCAAAATGGTGATTTCGACTTCCTGATTACCGACTGGAACATGCCCAATATGCCGGGCATCGACCTGCTGAAGGCCGTCCGGGCGGATGCCAACCTGAAGTCGATGCCGGTGCTGATGGTGACGGCCGAGGCCAAGCGCGACCAGATCGTGGAGGCTGCGGAGGCAGGTGTGAACGGTTACGTGGTCAAGCCGTTTACCGCCGAAACGCTGAAGGAAAAGATCGACAAGATCTTCGAACGTATTGAAGCACAGGGCTAAGCATCGCTCAGTGATGAATACGGACGACGTCCGTCTCGCTTGCGCGGGTGGACGTGACCCGGCTCCTTCGGCGCCGTACCAGCAAGAGGCTCCTCATGACTGAACAGGAACACCCCCCACGCGACGGCCAGCTCGAGCTGGCCCGGCAACTGGTGCAGACGCTCGAGGCGGGCGACGACGCGGCGGCACGCGCGCTGGTGCAGGATCTAGCGCGTCCTTACGACCGCGAGCTCTTCGACGAACTGGGCAAGCTGACGCGCGACCTTCACGAGGCCTTGCAAAGCTTCCGTGGCGACTCGCGCCTGGTAGAGCTGACCCAGGCGGAGATCCCGGATGCGAAGGAACGCCTGAACTACGTGGTCACCATGACCGAGCAGGCCGCGCACGCCACGATGGGCGCCATCGAATCGAGCCTGCCGATCGCCGAGTCGTTCAGCCAGCAGGCGGCCGACTTGACCGCCAAATGGACGCGCTTTCGCAACCGGCAGCTCTCGGTGGACGAATTCCGCGATTTCGCGCGTGAGCTGGACAGCTTCTTCGGGCAGGCGGGCGAGGACGCCGAGGAATTGCGGCGGCTGCTCTCCGAGGTGTTGATGGCACAAAGTTATCAGGACATTACCGGCCAGGTGATTCGCCGCGTGATCCAGCTGGTGACCGACCTCGAAGAGAACCTCGTTACCCTGATTCGGCTCTCCAGCGGGCGCATGGAGCAGGTCGAAGCGGCCGAAGCGTCCCTGGAGCGTGGCGAAGAAGACCGCGAGGCGGACCGCAAGGGCCACGGCCCCAGTGTGCCCAAGACTCAAGATTCCAGCGCAGATGTCGTTCAAGGACAGGACGAGGTGGACGATCTGCTATCAAGCCTGGGCTTCTAGCAGTGCCCCCCATACGACTGGCGCCACGGGACCGGAGAGACTGAATGGCCATCGACCCCAATGACGAAATCCTTCAGGACTTCCTGATCGAGGCCGGGGAACTGCTGGAGGGGCTCAACGAGCAACTCATCGACCTGGAACAGAATCCGGACGATCGGGATCTGTTGAATGCGGTCTTTCGAAGCTTCCACACCATCAAGGGGGGCGCCGGGTTCTTGAGCCTGGATCCGCTGGTGACGGTGTGTCATCACGCCGAGGACGTCTTCAATCTGCTGCGCAACGGCGAACGCCGGGCCGATAGCCATCTGATGGACACCATGCTCCGCGTGCTGGACTCCCTGAACGTCATGTTCGGGGATCTGCGCTCCGGCGTGGACCCGACCCCCGCCGATGCCGCAGTGGTCGAGGACCTGCGGCGCATGGCAAAAAACGAAGACGTGGCCGGAGATACCGCCACGGCGCCGCCCGCGCCTGAACCGGAGCCCGTCCCCGAGCCACAGGCCTCGGCCCCCGGCGACGCCATGGTGGGCGGCGGGGAGGAGATCACGGACGACGAGTTCGAGGCCCTGCTGGATACGTTGCATGGTGACGGTGCCCCGGCACCCATGGACGCGGCTGTGTCGGGCGGCGCCGGGGCCAGCGAAGACTCGGGCGGTGATCTGATCAGCGACGACGAGTTCGAGAATTTGTTGGACGAGTTGCAGGCCAAGGGCGGGGGTCCGGCATCGCCCGAACCGGCTGCGGACGCCCCTGCGGATCCACTGCCGACCGAGCCCGCGGCCGCGGCGCCCGAGCCGGAAAAAGCAGTAACGCCGGAGCCGGCTGCCGCCGGTGGGCAGGGCGGTGGTGGTGCCCGCGCCGGCGGGGCCGAGGCCGGGGGGCGCCCGGCTCCACAGGGCGAGACCTCCGTGCGTGTGGATACCGAGCGGCTGGACGAGATCATGAACCTGGTGGGCGAGCTGGTTCTGGTGCGAAACCGGCTGAGCATGCTGCGTTCGCAGCATGTCGACGACGAACTGGGCAAGGCGATCAGTTCGCTGGCACTGGTGACCTCCGACCTGCAGACCTCGGTGATGAAGACCCGCATGCAGCCGGTGAAGAAGGTCTTCAATCGCTTCCCTCGAGTGATCCGCGATCTGTCGCGGAATCTGGGCAAGGAGATCGAACTGGAGATCTTCGGCGAGGAAACCGACCTCGACAAGAATCTGGTCGAGGCCCTGTCCGATCCGCTGGTGCATCTGGTGCGGAATGCTGTGGACCATGGCATCGAGACGCCCGATGTGCGCGAGGCGGCGGGCAAGCCGCGCAAGGGTACGGTCGTGCTCGGTGCGGCGCAGGAGGGCGATCACATCGCACTGCTGATCAAGGACGACGGCGGTGGCATGGATCCACAGGCCCTGCGCCGGAAGGTGGTGGAGAAGGGGCTGATGGAGCCCGCGATGGCCGAACGCATGACCGATCGCGAGGCCTTCAACGTGATCTTCATGGCCGGATTCTCCACCAAGACCGAGATCTCGGACGTCTCCGGCCGCGGGGTTGGCATGGACGTGGTCAAGACCAAGATCTCGCAGCTCAACGGCACCATCGAGATCGATTCCGAGATCGGCGTAGGGACCACGCTGCGGGTGAAGCTGCCCCTGACCCTGGCGATCCTGCCCGCGCTGATGGTGATTCTGGACGGCCGGCGTTTTGCGATCCCGCTCGCTTCGGTCTCCGAGATCCTGGATCTGGATTTGACCAAGACGAATTACGTGGATGATCAGGAAGTCATCATGGTGCGCAAGCACGCCCTGCCTGTTCATTACCTCAAGCGCTGGTTGAAGCCGGGGCACGAGCCCGAGCCGCGCAAGGATGCGCACGTGGTGGTGGTCCACACCGCCGACCGCAAGGTAGGGCTGGTAGTGGATGATCTCGTGGGGCAGGAAGAGGTGGTCATCAAGCCGCTCGGCCAGAATCTGCAAGGTGTGAAGGGCCTGGCGGGAGCGACGATCACCGGAGATGGCGGCATCGCCCTGATCCTCGACGTCTCTGATCTGGTGACGATCCTGATGCGGCAACTGCAAATGTCCGGTCGACCGCGCCGCGCGTCGCGCTCGAGCGAGGGCTGAGGATGCCGATCAGGGTTCTGGTGGTTGACGACTCGGGGTTCTTTCGTCGGCGTATCGCCGAGATCCTGGATTCCGATTCCGGCATCGAGGTCGTGGGTTCGGCCGAGAATGGCGAGCAGGCGATCGCCAAGGTCCGGGAGCTCGATCCCGATGTCGTGACCATGGATATCGAGATGCCGGTGATGGACGGCATCACCGCGGTGCGCAAGATCATGGCCGAGCGCCCGCTTCCGATCCTGATGTTCTCCAGTCTCACCACCGAGGGAGCCCAGGCGACCCTGGATGCGCTGGAGGCCGGTGCGGTGGACTTCCTTCCCAAGCGCTTCAGCGACATGGCCGGGGACGAGGACAGCGCACGCATGCTGCTTCGGCGCCGTGTGCGCTCGTTGTCACGCAGCCGGGCGCGCTCTGTCAGTGCCCCGGGCACGACCACGCCTGCGCGGGAAGCCCGTCCGTCCGCGCGCCGCGAAGAGACGGACCGTCAGGCGGCGGCCGATGCGCGCAAGCCGGCTCCGGCGGTTGCCAGTTCCCGGCCGCCGACGCCGCTGCGGCAGTTGCGCGCGGTGCTGATTGGTACCTCCACCGGCGGTCCGGTGGCGCTGCAGGAGGTGCTGAAGCCGCTCCCGGCGAATTTCCCGCTGCCGATCCTGCTGGTGCAACACATGCCCGCCAGTTTTACCCCGGCCTTCGCCGAACGCCTGAACGCCATGTGCAATATCGAAGTCCGTCAGGCGAAGGACGGCGACGTGCTGAAACCGGGCGTGGCGCTGCTGGCGCCGGGCGGGATGCAGATGACGCTGGAACGCGGCAGCCAGACGCATGTGCGAATCGCGGAGAGCCCTCTGGGCACCATCTACAAGCCGAGCGTGGATGCGGCCTTCGGTTCCGCCGTGGAGGCGCTGCGCGGGCAGGTGCTTGCCGTGATCCTCACCGGCATGGGTGCCGATGGCCGCGAAGGCACGCGGGCACTGAAGGGCGCCGGCGCGCAGGTGTGGTCGCAGGATGCGGCGACCTGCGTGGTGTACGGGATGCCGGCGGCAGTGGCCGAGGCCGGCCTGTCCGATCATGTGTACCCGCTGCCCGAAATCGGGCCCGCACTGGTGAAGGGGTTCTGCTGACATGGATATCCTGAGCCTCATCGGGATTACCCTGGGGCTGGTGGCGGTTCTCGGGGGCAGCATTGCCAAGGGCAGTGGCCTGGGCGCGCTATGGAATGCCGCGGCCTTCCTGATCGTGGTGCTGGGAACCCTGGGGGCGACCCTGGTGCAGGCACGGCTGTCGGTGTTCATGCACGGTATGCGCATCCTGCCGTGGGCCTTCAAGCCACCGAAGGTCGACAATCGCGCGACGGTCGAGCAGATCGTCGAGTGGTCGCATGTCGCGCGCAAGGAAGGCCTGCTAGGCCTGGAGACGCTGGCCGACGAGGAGACCGACGGCTTTGCCCGCAAGGGGCTGCAACTGCTGGTGGACGGTAGTGAACCGCAGACCATTCGCCAGATCATGGAGGCCGACCTCGACAACCGCGAGCACTTCGACCTGCAGGGCGCGAAGATCTTCGAGAGCATGGGGATCTATGCCCCGACCCTGGGGATTGTCGGCGCGGTGATGGGCCTGATGGCAGTGATGCAGAACCTCGCGGATCCGAGCAAGCTGGGGGCGGGCATCGCGGCGGCCTTTGTCGCCACGATCTACGGCATTGCCTCGGCCAACCTGCTGTTCCTGCCGGTGGCCAACAAGTTGAAGTCGATTATTCAGAACCGTTCGCAACACCAGCAAATGCTGATGGAAGGTCTTATCGCCATTGCGGAAGGGGAAAACCCGCGGAACATCGAAAGCAAGCTGAGTGGCTTCATCCACGAGTGAGGTCACCATGGCGCGACGCAAACGGGCGGAAGAACACCAGAATCACGAGGCTTGGGCCATCCCCTATGGGGACCTGGTCACACTGCTGCTGGCGTTCTTCGTGGTGATGTACGCCATCTCCTCGGTGGACGACGGCAAGTACCGGGTGCTGTCCGAGTCGCTCGTGGACGCCTTCCGCGCACCGATGCAGGCCGACCCGATTCAGGTCGGGGATCCCACCGTGGCCCGGGAACGTACACCGCAGGATCTGCGTGCCCTGGTGCCTATCGAGGTCCAGCCGGGTCTGGTGGAAGAGGGTCCGCAGCCCATCGACATGGCTTTGAGCGGGATGCTTGACGAGGGCCCGGACGACGCTGGGATGCAGGCGTTCCTGGACGAACTGGCGGATACCGCGCGCGAGATCGAACAGGCGATGGCGCAATGGATCGAGGATGGCGACCTGCGCGTGACGCGCGAGGCCTATTGGCTGGAGATCGAGATCACCAGCCGTCTGCTGTTTGCGTCCGGGGCGGCGACCCTGAACCCGCAGGCGGAAGCTCTTCTGCAAGAGGTTGGCGGGATTCTGGCGCCACGTGTCTCGCGCGTTCATGTGGAGGGACACACGGACAATGTGCCCATCCAGACCGCGATCTATCCGTCGAACTGGGAGCTTTCGTCCGGACGGGCGGCCGCGGTGGTCAGCGTGTTCGAGGAGGTCGGGGTCGATCCGGAGAATCTGGTCGCCCTTGGCTATGGCGAGCACCGGCCGGCGGCCAGCAACGACACCGCGGAGGGACGGGCCGAGAACCGGCGCGTGTCCATCGTGGTACTGCCCGGGGCGCGTCCGCGCGCCGAGGGCGCGCAGGAACCGGAGCGCCTGCGCGAGGATCTTCCGCCCGCACCGCTCCCGACGGATGGAGACACACCATGAAGGTCTGGGCGGTTGCGAACCAAAAGGGCGGTGTGGGCAAGACCACCACCACGGTGACGCTGGGCGGCCTGCTGTCGGGCCCGGAGCAACGCGTGCTGCTGGTGGATGTGGACCCGCACGGATCGCTGACCGCGTATTTCGGCCATGATCCGGAGACCGCCACGCGCGGGGTGTACGAGCTTTTCAGCCAGTGCGCCGAGGGTGCGGATCCAGACCCGAATGGTCTGATCCGCGAGACCCGGTTCCCGGGGCTGGACCTACTGACCGCGAGTACCGCGCTGGCAACGCTGGATCGCCAGCTGGGCACCCGCAGTGGCATGGGGCTGGTGCTGCGTCACGCGCTGGAGAAGATCTCGGACCAGTACGACTACGTGCTGCTGGATTGCCCGCCGATGCTCGGTGTGCTGATGGTCAATGCCCTGGCCGCCTGTGACGAACTGCTGGTGCCGGTGCAGACCGAGTTCCTCGCCCTGAAGGGGCTGGAACGAATGATCAATACGCTGAAAATGGTACAGAAATCGCGCAAGTCCGAGTTGGCGTACCGAATTATTCCGACCCTGTTCGACCGTCGAACCCGGGCGGCGCACGAGGCCTTGTCGGAACTGCGCCGTTTGTACGGCGACGACGTCTGGCCGGGCGTAATCCCGGTGGACACGAAATTCCGTGATGCCTCCAGTGCCGGGCAGCCGCTGTGTTTCATGATCCCGGACGCCCGGGGCGTGCTTGCCTACTCGGATCTGCTGGAGGCCATTGGTGGCCGGCTGTCCGAACCCCATGAACGGAGGCGACGCGGATGAAACGTTCCATAGTCGACAACCTGGCCCTGAAGGCCGAGCCGGAGGCGCTGGATGACTACTTCGGCAGCCTGCTGGACGAGCCGGAGCCCGTTCGGCCGCTTCTGCGACCGGATATCCTGGAGCCACGGCCGCCGGTAGAAGAAGCGGCGCCCGTAGTGGAGCTGGAAGCCCCGGTCCGTGAAGCAGACGCGGTGGATCTCCCGGCGCCGGTAGTGGCCTCGACCCCACCAGCCCCACCGGCCGATCCGGCGGAGCGCGAGTATGCGCGGCCCGAGCAGCCGTTTTCGGCCCTCGTGATCGAGGCTGGCAATCTGACCCTGCTGGCGCCGCTACATGCGCTGGGCGGGGTGGCGCCGCTGGACAGCCTGGAAGTGCGGCCCACCCCGAATCATTCGGTCTGGTACCTTGGATTGGCGGATACCAAGCAGGGGCGGGTGCAGCTGATTGACCTGGCCGCCGTGGTGACACCGGAAGATCGCGATTACGAGCCGGATACGGCCCGGCAGGTGGTGTTCCTCGCGGGTTCGCGGTTCGCGCTGGCCTGCCGCGCGATTCACGGCACCCGGGTGATCCATCCGGAGTCGTTGCGCTGGCGCAGCCAGCGCCGGCGCCTGCCCTGGCTGGCCGGCGTGGAACGCGAGAAGATGGCGACGTTGCTGGACCTGGAGGCGCTGGACCGCACCCTCGACGAGGGTGGCTGGGACTGATCCCGGCCGGCGCCATTCAAGCATGGCGGTAATCGGCCGATAACCCGGTCAAGACGACACCACAGGGCGGCCCCCGCCGGCACGGAATATCGAGGATGACATGAGCAGCGCACAAGACGTAGAAGCCATGACCAAGGCCGACACCGCTCCGTATGTGACTTTCAGTCTGGCGGAGGAAACCTATGCGATCGACGTTCTGCAGGTTCAGGAGGTGCTCAAGGTTACCGAGATCGCCCCGGTACCGGGTGTGCCGGACTACATCCTCGGGATCATCAACCTGCGCGGGAATGTCGTTACGGTGATCGACGCCCGGCGGCGTATGGGGCTGGATGATCGCGAGTCGGATGAGGCCTCGCGCATCGTGATCATCGATGTAGACAACCAGAACGTGGGGATTCTGGTGGATTCCGTCTCGGAGGTCGTGCGGATCTCCCCGGATTCGGTCGAGCCGGCGCCCGAGGTGGGTAACGATGACAGCAGCCGCTTTATCCAGGGCGTGACCAGCACCGAGGAGGGCCTCACCATCCTGGTGGACCTCAACAGGCTGCTATCGGACGACGAGTGGGCGCAGTTGCGCGAACTGTAGCCGCGCACGTCGGGTCTACAGTCAACAGACGAGGACCATGACCATGAGGCGCAAGCCGGGAGGTGAACCATGGTCGACGAACTCCAGCCGGACCGGACTGTTCGACCGGTCCATACCACTGTTCCCGGGCGCAATTTGAGCGACGACCATGACCGCGACCCGGTCTTTCGTCCCGCAGTGCGTCCAACCCAGCAGCGTCCGCCGCGCAAGGAAGAACGCCGCCAGCGGCGCGGCCTGATCGACGACTACGCCTGAAGTCCCCGGGGACCGGCACCCACTCGGTCCGGGCGCGGTTCCGTGTCCGAGTTTTTCGCCATGGCTGGTCACGCCCTCACGAATCACGCGACAATCGGCAGGCCCCGGGTTTCAGGAGTGTGCAGGCAATGGGAGAGGGAATGCTGATCTGGCTCGCCGCGTTGATTGCGTTGCTGGCGACCATCGTCGCCGGATTTGCCGTGGGGCTCGTGATTCTGTTGCGTCGGCAGTTGGCGGCCCTGCGCCAGGATTATCAGCGCCAGGCCACCTCGGTAATGGCCCTGCAAGGGGCGATGAAGGCCCTGTCCGAGGGGGTCGCGACCCATGGTCAGGCACAGGCCTCGGTACAGCGTGCCCTGGAGCGCCTGCATGACCAGCACAGCGAGCTACGCGCCCGCGAGGGCGACAGCGGCGCCTACGAGCAGGCGATTCTTCTGATCCAGCAGGGCCTGGGGCGCGAAGAGGTCCGTCGGCGTTGCGGCCTTACCTCCACCGAACTCGACTTGTTGTTTAGCCTGCACGGCTCCGGGAATGCCGGCGGCACCGGGTTCGCCGGGCGCTCATGAGCCCCGGTCCGGCCCTTCGCGGTCCGGGTTGGACTGGCGCGAGGGGGCCTGATACCCACTGCCGCGGTCGTCGGGTGTGATCCCTGCCAGCAGGAACACAAAGGCGAGAATCTCCGCGACTGCGACGTAGAGCTCCTCCGGGATCTCGCTGCCCACGGGGACCTGCGCCAGCGCCTCGCTCAGGGCCGGGTCCTGATGCAGCGGGATTCCATGTTCCTCGGCAATGCGCAGGATGGCCTCGGCCGTCAGGCCCGAGCCGCTGGCTGTGATCCGCGGCGCCTGCCGACGATCCCATTCCAGTGCGACCGCCTTGGCCGGTGATCGGCCGCGGTCGGCCGTTCGGTCCCCATGATCCTTTCGTGCCATCGGCTCAGGCCTGTTCGTCCAGCATGCGATGCGAATTCGTGGGGCGCGGGTCCGTATCGACCTCGCCCTGACGTACCGATAGCCCCGTCACCGTCACGTCGCGCTCGCCCAGCCGATCGCGGAGATAAGCCATTTCGCTGCGCAGTCGCGTGACGGTATCGGCCTCGGGTGCGGTGAAGTGCACGCTGACGCCCCCATTGCGCGATGCCAGGGCGATCCGCGTCGGGCCGAGGTCACCGATATCCAGCGTCAACACAATCGACCAGGGCGCTTCGGCTTCGTCGTCGCTTCCGCCTTCGCGGTGGATCTCGCCGAAAACACCGTGGATACCCTGCTCGCTGCGCAGCGGAAGTTCGAATAACCAGCGACTGTTGCCGGGCTCGTCACTTGCGAAGGACTGCAGCGACTGGAGCTGGAGCGACGTGACACGTTTCAGGAGCCCCTCCAGAAGGCCGGACAGGGCCGCGGCCGGGGCAGGGGGAGGCGAGGCGGTGGCGGGGGGTGCTTGCCCTGCAGGGCGTGCGTCCGCCGCTTGGCGAACCTGGTCTGCGGCACGCAGAAGCTGGGCCTTGAGATCTCCCGCGAATGGATGCATCGGGCCTTGACCGCGTCCGGCATGCCCCAGCATGGCCTCCATCCAGAGTCCCGATTGCTGGATGTGCTGGCGCAGGGTCTCGGGCTGTGCCAGTTGGGCCGGGGTGGGCAGGAGATCCAGGATACGGTGCAGTGCGGGTGCGGCCTGGGCCCCGGGCATGGCGCTCGTGGCTGGCGCCCCGGTCCCGGTGGGCTGGGTCAGCAGGCCATGCAGAGCCGGCCCCAGCGGGCGTGCCCCGGGGAGCTGCAGACGCAGTTCTTGTCCCAGCCACTGCTGGGCCGGGTTGGGCGCTGAGCCGCTACCGGCGGGGCGGGGTGCGGCGCGATCCATGGTCAGGGGGAGCAGGCGGACCTCCAGGCGTGGCTCGGTGCGGGTGATCTCGGCCAGCATGGCGGTGCCGGAAGCGCCCGAGCCGGGTCGGTTCAACAAGGCCGTGGGCAATGCGCCGGTCAGCTGGGCGGTGACCACCGTTGCAGGGGGGGAGGGGCGTGCCGCGGTCGATGCGCCGCTGCGGCCCGGGGAGGGTTCGAGACGCAGCCGCACCCCGCGATCGGCAAGTACTTCCAGGACACGAACCTCGATGCGCGTTCCGGTCTGGAGGGATTGTCGCGTTCCGGTGCCTGCCCCACTGGCCGCATTGCCGGGGGGTGTCCAGCCGGGAATGCGCGGACCGCCAAGGTCGACCATCAATGGATCTCGTGATGCAAAGCCTCAGCATGGCATACCGGAGGGCGCGGAATGAAACGGCCCGCCCAGGATGCCCGGTTTGTTATCCTGATGCCTTTCGCGATTCGGACTGTGGAGCGATGTCGAAGATACGTGTACTGATGGTTTGCCTGGGTAATATTTGTCGCTCGCCGATGGCCCATGGAGTGTTCGAGGCGCGGGTGCGCGATCACGGACTGAGCGAGGCCATCGAGGTCGATTCGGCCGGAACCGCCGGGTATCACGTGGGGGCGAAGGCGGATAGCCGGGCCCGCCAGGAGGCGCGCTCGCGCGGCTACGATCTGGAACATCTGCGCGCGCGTAGGCTGGAGCCCGAGGATTTCCTGGAGTTCGATTACATCCTGACCATGGACGACGCAAACTACCGCAATGCCGAGCGCATCCGTCCGGCAGATGCGCGGGCGGAGTTGCTGCGGTTTCTGGATTTTGCGCCACAGTTCGGCGAACACGAAGTCCCGGATCCGTACTACGGCGGGGACGAAGGGTTCGTGCACGTCATGGACCTGGTGGAAGCGGCAGCGGATGGGTTGCTGGAACATATCTGCGATCGCCACACGTTGAAGGCCTCCTGACAGCACTGCCGGACGCGTTGCGGACCGGGCGCAGGAGTCGCTGCCGGAGTCGACTGGCGCAGGGTCGCGTGCAAGCCGAGCCAAAGGCATCGGTATGACCCTTCTGGAAGATCATCCATTCGGAATCCCGAGGCCAGAACCAAAAAGGGCCCGCCAATAGGCGGGCCCTTTTTGGTTGGACGAGGGACCTCGTCCTGTCAGTCGTCGCCTTTTCGGTTCGGACTTTCGGCGGCCGGTTCCGCTGGCTCGGCAGTGGGCCTGGGCGCGGCAGGTTTGTCGTCTTTCGCCTCCGCAGGCTTTTCTGCTTTCACTTCGTCCGGCCTTGAAGCAGCGGCCCCTTCATCGGTGGGGGTGGTCTCCGCCTTGGTCGCCTTTGGCCGCCGGGTTCTTGGCTTGGGAGCGGTGTCCGGCGGGTCTGTCGGGGTCGCATCGGTCTTGTTCGCGGCATCCCCGGCATCGGCCTTCTTGGCCCGGGCCGGGCGCTTGGCCGGGGCCTTGTCGCTTTGGCCTGTGGCGTCCGCCGTGTCCTGCTTCGCTGCCGGCTCGGCTTTTGGGGCCGGTTCCCGGGAATCGGAAACGGCCGGCTGGCTTTCTGTCGGGGTGTTCGGCTCGCTGGAGCCCGGAGTCACTTCGCCGGTGGAGGTCTCTGCGGAGGCCGGGGCCGGCTTGCGGCCGCGACCACCGCGGCTACGCCCCTTGGCGGGCGCGGCGTCCTTGGGGGCGCCATCGTCGGGGATGGCCTTTTCCGGTGGCGGGGTGCTCTCGCCACCGTCCCTGGTTGGGGCCGAGGACTCGGCGTTCTGAACTTCTTTGGGGGTCTCAGCGTGTGCCTTTCCGGTGTCGGCCGCGGGGGCTGAGTCCGGGGCGGTCGTATCACTGCCGGACTCCGGAGCGGAACCCTCGGTTGCAGTGTTCTGCGCACCGTCGGTGCCGGCTTCGCCGGCGTTTTCGCCAGAACGTCCACGACCGCCACGACGCCGGCCACCGCGACGGGAACGGCGGGAACGGGTGCTGCGACCCTTGCCGCCGTCATCCTCGTCCGACTTCTCCGGTCCGTTACCCGCAGGAGTGTCCGCGGCTACGCTCGTGGCGGCCTCGTCCTTGTCCCGTGCTGGCTTCTCGGCCGGCTTCTCGGCCGGTTTCGAGTCTGCGGACTTCTCGGGTCCCCTGGTGTCAGGCGTCCGGCTTTCGGCGGCTTGTTTCGGCGATTCGTTGCTCGTGCCCTTCGCGGCATCGGCATCTTTCTTGCCGCCACGACGGGAACGGCCCTTGGCACCATCGGGCTTGGTGCCATTGCCCTTGGCACTATCCGTCTTGTCGGGTGCGCCCTTCTTGCCCTTGTCGGTCTCGTCACGCTTGTCGCCGGTATTGCGGCCGCCGTTGTCGGCCTTTTTCCGACTGCCCCCGCGGCCGCTGCCCTTGCCGCCGCGGTTGCTTTCGCCGGCGCGCCCGCGACCTCCGCCCTTGCGGCTGTCTTCCTGTTCATCTTCCGGCCCGTCTGCCGGACGCGCGTTGGGGAACAGCGAGGACCAGATGCGCGTGAAGAATCCGGGCTTCGTCACCGGCTGTGACGTCTCCGGTGCGGAGGGTGCGCTGTCGCTGACCGGGGCCGGCCCGGTCATCTTGACGCCCTGGACCAGCGGCTTCTCGACCTTGCTGCGGCGCTCCTGATGCGGATCGCTCTCGTCCTCGGTGGTCTCCACCAGTTCGTGCGAGCCGCGGTCGCTGATCGTCTCTTCGCGTTCGTCGCCGCGCACGCGGCGGACCTCGAAACGTGGGGTGAGGTACTGCGGATTGGGGATGATGCTGATGTCGACCTTGTGGCGATCCTCGATGTCGTTGATCGATTCGCGCTTCTCGTTCAGCAGGAAGGTGCCCACGTCGACCGGGACCTGACCCATCACCAGGCCCGTGCGGTCCTTCATCGCCTCTTCCTCGATCAATCGCAGGATCGACAGGGCGAGGGATTCCACGCTACGGATCTGGCCGTGACCCTGGCAGCGCGGGCAGGTGTTCTGGCTGGATTCCCCCAGCGACGAACGCAGGCGCTGGCGCGACATCTCCAGCAGGCCGAAGCGGCTGATGCGCCCGACCTGGACCCGGGCACGATCCATCTCCAGCGCTTCGCGCAGGCGGTTTTCGACCTCCCGCTGGTGCTTGTTGGCGTTCATGTCGATGAAATCGATCACGATCAGGCCGCCCAGGTCGCGGATGCGCAACTGGCGCGCGACTTCTTCCGCCGCCTCCAGGTTGGTGTGGAAGGCGGTCTCCTCGATGTCGCCACCCTTGGTCGAGCGCGCAGAGTTGACGTCGATGGAGATCAGGGCTTCGGTGTGGTCGATGACCAGCGCACCGCCGGAGGGCAGGGTGACGTCGCGATCGAATGCGCTCTCGATCTGGCTCTCGATCTGGTAACGATTGAACAGCGGGACCGGGTCATCGTAGCGCTTGAGCTTGCGCAGGCTGTTGGGCATGACCAGACGAACGAATTCCTCGGCCTGCTGGTACACGTCGTTGTCATCGATGATGACCTCGCCGACGTCGTTGCGCATGTGGTCGCGCAGGGCGCGGATGATGACGTTGCTTTCCTGGTGGATCAGCGCCGGGGTCTTGGCCTTTTCCGCCGCTTCGGTGACCGCCGCCCACAGGGCAGTCATGTAATCCAGATCCCACTGGAGCTCTTCGGTGGTACGCCCGACGCCCGCGGTCCGGGCGATTACGCCCATGCCGTCCGGCATCGTCAGTCCGGAGAGTGCGTCACGCAGGGAGGCGCGGTCTTCGCCCTCGATGCGGCGCGAGACTCCGCCGGCTTTCGGGTTGTTGGGCATCAGGACCAGATAGCGGCCGGCCAGGCTGATGTAGGTAGTCAGCGCGGCACCCTTGTTGCCGCGTTCTTCCTTTTCTACCTGGACGAGGAGTTCCGTGCCTTCCTTCAGGAAGTCGCGGATTGGCTTGTCGCTGTCGGCAGGGGCGCCAACCGCGGAATGAGCGATTTCCTTGAACGGGAGGAAGCCGTGGCGATCAGCACCAAAGTTGACGAACGCGGCCTCCAGGCTCGGTTCGACGCGGGTGATCTTGGCCTTGTAGATGTTCGCCTTTTTGCGTTCGCGCGAAGGCAGTTCGATATCCAGGTCGTACAGCCGCTGGCCGTCGACCATGGCGACCCGCAACTCTTCCGGCTGCGTGGCATTGATCAGGATGCGTTTCATGCATTGGACTCGGTAGGGCGTCCTGGCGTCCGGCGGGGAAGATCGGGGTCCGGGGTGCGGCGATCGAGCGGCGGCACGGCAACGCTTGCGCACGCGTGCTCGCAGCGGCGGCGCGTAGCACAAGCCAACGCGCCAGCCAGGTGTTCACCAGCAACCACGGGATCAGTCGCCTGCGGGAGGCGTAGCCGGGGAGACAGGACTGGGTTAGAAGAAATAGCGTCACAGTGTCGCTTTGTGGCGATGGCCCTTCGACCGGAGGCTGCTTTCAGCCTGTGGATCGAAGCGGCGGGTGATTCGAGGCGCGTTGCAGGCGTAGCACAGCAACGTACCGTGGGCCAATGTAGGGCATAACCCCCCGTCCGGGCAAGTTTTTCCGCCCGCAACGGGGATGGGTGCAGTAGCCCGTTGAGCGCGGCTCCGGTAGCATCCCGCGCCATGAAAGCAACGCGCGAACCCTCCGGCCCACGTACCTTCCAGGTCACCGAGCGTGGTGACGGTCAGCGGCTCGACAACTTCCTGCTGCGCGAACTGAAGGGCGTGCCCAAGGGCCTGATCTACCGCCTGGTCCGTCAGGGTGCCGTGCGGGTGGATGGGCGCCGGGCCAAGGCCCACAAGCGCCTGGCGGTCGGCAACGAGGTCCGGGTGCCGGATCTGGATCGACCGGAGGCAGCCAGCAGCGAGATCCCGCCGAAGGTACTGGACCGGTTGCGGCGGGCGATTATCCACGAGGATGACGATGTGCTGGTGCTGGACAAGCCATCCGGCCTGGCGGTGCACGGCGGGAGCGGGCTGGCGTTTGGCATTATCGAGGCGATGCGCCAGTTACGGCCGGATATCGAGCTGGAACTGGGGCACCGCCTGGATCGCGAGACCAGTGGCTGCCTGCTGCTGGCCAAGCGCCGCTCGGCGCTGCAAGAATTCCATGCCGCGTTGCGTGAAGGGCGGGTCGAGAAGCGCTACCTGGCGCTGCTGGTGGGGCAGTTCGCGGGCGGACAGACCATCGAATGCGATGCCCCGGTCGCCAGTGGCCGACAGGAAGACGGCCGCCGCCGGATGCGTGCGGGCGAGACCGACAGCGACGGACCGCGGGCACGGGAAGCCCGGAGCGTCTTTGTCCCGCTGGAGGCGCACGGTGCCTTCCAGTTGGCGGAGGTGAAGATCGGGACCGGACGCACGCACCAGATTCGCGTCCACGGTCAGTCGATCGGCCATCCGGTGGCGGGCGATCACGACTACGGCTTGCCGGATGCCAATCGCAGCCTGCGGCGCCATGGGCTGAAACGGCTGTTCCTGCACGCACAGGCACTGGCATACCAGTCGGCGGACGGCGAGCGACATATCTTCTCCGCCCCGTTGCCGGACGAGCTGACCGCGGTTCTCGCGAGCCTGGATGCCGGAGGCGAGGACGACGCATGATGACCCCGTTGCTGCCACCGGAGGAGGGCGACCTGCGCCTGGTTGTGTTTGACTGGGATGGAACGCTGATGGACTCGCCTCGCCGGATCGTGCACTGCCTGCAGCGTGCGGCGAAGGATACCGGTGCCCCGGTGCGGGACGAGGCGACGCTGCGCAATATTATCGGGCTCGGGGTTCAGGCAGCGGTCCGCGAGCTCTACCCGGACGCCGATGATGCCTTCGTGCAGCACTTTTCCGACACCTATCGCGAGTGTTATCTGGCGGCTGACGATGCCCCGGAGACCCCGCTGTTCGCCGGCGTGAGCGACCTGCTCGACTGGCTGGATGCGCGCGAGATCCTGCTGGCCGTGGCGACCAGCAAATCGCGACGGGGACTGGACCAGGCCCTGGAGGCGACGGGTCTGGGCAGGTACTTCGTGGCAACTGCCACGGGCGACGAATACCCGTCGAAGCCGAATCCGACGATGCTCCAGTCCGTGATGGGACGCGCGGGGGTGGAACCGGCCCGGACGCGCATGGTCGGTGATAGCGTTTATGATCTCGAAATGGCGCGGCATGCAGGAGTACCGGCCGTGGCTGTCACCCACGGGGTGCATTCGCCGGAACGCCTGAGTGACGAATCCCCCCTGGCCTTGCAGCCGGATCTGGAATCGCTGCTTGAGGCGTTCCGGCGGGCTGAAGGTACAACTTAGAAAAGGAATCACGATGGGCTGGGCGAACGAGAACAAACCGGGCTGGGAACGCGAAGCCCTGGAGAACCTGGTCCAGGCACAGGTGATCGAGCAACGCCGGGCCCGACGCTGGGGCATCTTCTTCAAGCTGTTGTTCTTCTTCTACCTGGTCGCGCTGCTGATCCTGGTGCGCGGCGGCGATCTGGGGCTTTCGGGGATGTTCGAGAGCGAACGCGAGCCCGCCGAACACGTTGCCGTGGTCGAAGTCGAGGGGCTGATTGCCTCCAGCGCGGCGGCCAATGCCGAGGACATCTCCAAGGTGCTGAAAGAGGCCTTCGAGGCGGATGGCACCCAGGCGGTAATGCTGCGTATCAACAGCGGGGGCGGAAGCCCGGTGCAGGCCGCCAACGTGCACGACGAGATCCTGCGGCTAAAGGAGAAGCACGCGGATATCCCCGTGTATGCGGTCATTGGGGATGTGGGCGCCTCGGCGGCCTATTACATCGCGGTAGCGGCGGACGAGATCTATGCCAGCCAGGCCAGCATGGTGGGTTCGATCGGCGTGCGCATGGACAGCTTCGGGCTCGTGGATCTGATCGACAATATCGGTGTGGAACGACGTCTGTTTACCGCTGGCGAGAACAAGGGGTTCCTGGACCCGTTCCTGCCGTTGGACGATGACCATGTGAATCACCTCGACGGGGTGCTGCAGGGCGTGCACGAGCAGTTCGTGGACGTGGTGCGTGCCGGTCGTGGCGATCGCCTGGTCGAACGCGACGATCTGTTCAACGGCTTGATCTGGACGGGCGACCGATCGGTAGAGCTCGGCCTGATCGATGGCATCGGCACGGACCGCAGCGTGGCGCGCGACGTGATCGGTGTGGAGAAGATGGTGGAGTTCAAGCCGCGGCGCAGTGCGTTGCAGTTGCTGTTCGAAGACCTCGGCATGGCGGCCTTCCAGCAATGGATGAGCTGGGAGACCACGCCGCAGTGGCGCTGAGGCGCGCTGCCCGGCCTCCCAGCCTGCGGTTCAGCTGCGATCGATGCGGGTGACGCGGGCGATCATGCCGATCACCGGATGGTCCAGGTAGAACAGTTCGTCGCCGGAGTTCATGCGCTGGCTGCCGCGTACCGTTATCGCGCGCGGCGGCTGGTCCCCCTGCGGTTCCTCGACGTGGTAGATCAGGTCGGTCTCCAGGTGCAGGAATCGCCCCACCCAGATACGCAGTCGGCCCTCCAGCTCGAAGCGTTCGTCCTGTTCCTCCATGAGCGGACGCGGCATCCGGTCGGCCTCGGCGCGCAGAAGATCACGCGTACCGATTCGCCGTCCCTGCTGCACTCGCAGCCAGGGGGCGGAGGCGTGGTCGCGTCCGGTCTGATCCCAGGCCAGGCTCGCCAGGATGCGCCCGGCGCCGGAGTCCTCCACCCGGCGTACCACGCGTTGCAGTTCAAAGCCCTTGCGTGAGTCGCGATAGATCCGCCCGCCCAGTTCGGATTCGCCGAGCATGGCCTCGCGCGGCGCGGCGAGCTCCATCTGCAGCCGACGGCTCTCGTCCGTGCGATGCTCGAAGATCACCAGTTCGATGCGATATTGGCGCCCGGCCTGTGCCAGGGCCGGTCCCGTGGCGCCAGCCAGGGGCAGGGCGGCCAGTCCGCCCAGCAGGCGGCGTCGAAGGGGGTTGTGGGATTCGGATGGGTCGTTGCGCATTCAGGCGGCCTGTTGTTCGGGGCTGATGGTGTTCAAGAGGCGCAGGACGGCCTGCGCCCGAGCCTCCAGTGTCTCCATCGGCGCAAAGAAGCGGAAGGCCTTCTGGCCATCCAGTTTGTACATTTGCGGATCGGATTGCACCAGCTGGATCAGGGCCGCGATGTCCAGATTGGGACTCGGGCCAAAAACCAGGCGTCCGCCAGCAGGGCCCAGTTCCAGCTTGCGTATCCCGAGCGGGGTCAGCTTCAGACGCAGACGGGCGGCCTCGAACAGGGCCTTGGCCGGGTCCGGAAGCAGGCCGAAACGGTCCACCAGTTCGACTTCAAGCTCGCGAAGGGCATCGGAGGTCGGTGCGCTGCTGATGCGCTTGTAGAGGATCAGCCGCGTGTGCACGTCGGGTACGTAGTCGCCCGGGAGCAGGGCGGGCAGGCCCAGTTCCACCTCGGTCCCGGTGGCCGCGGGCCCTTCGAGTTCCGGCATATTGCCGGAGCGCAGGGCATTCACGGCGCGGTTGAGCAGGTCGTTGTACATCGAGAATCCAACCTCGTGGATCTGCCCGCTCTGCTCGTCGCCGAGCAGCTCGCCGGCACCCCGAATCTCCAGGTCGTGGCTGGCCAGGGTGAAGCCGACGCCCAGGTCCTCCAGCGATGCGATGGCCTCCAGCCGTTTCTTGGCGTCGGCGGACATGGCCTTCTCAGGCGGCGTGATCAGGTAGGCGTAGGCGCGGTGGTGTGAACGCCCGACGCGGCCACGCAACTGGTGCATCTGTGCCAGGCCCAGCTTGTCCGCACGGTTCATTATGATGGTGTTCGCGGTGGGGACGTCGATGCCGGTCTCGATGATGGTGGTGCACACCAGGATGTTGTAGCGCCGGTGATAGAAGTCGAGCATCACCTGTTCCAGTTCGCGCTCGCGCATCTGCCCGTGGGCAATGCCGACCCGCGCCCCGGGCAACAGCTCCTGCAGGCCCTGGGCAGTGCGTTCGATGGTGTTGACCTCGTTGTGCACGAAGTACACCTGGCCCCCGCGCCGGATCTCGCGCAGGCAGGCCTCCTGGATGATGGCGTCGTTCCATTCGTTGACGAAGGTCTTGATCGCCAGGCGGTCGCGCGGTGGTGTGGTGATCACCGACAGGTCGCGCAGGCCGGCCAGGGCCATGTTCAGGGTGCGCGGGATCGGTGTGGCGGTCAGCGTGAGCATGTCGACCTCGGCGCGCATCTTCTTCAGCGCCTCCTTGTGGCGCACGCCAAAGCGCTGTTCCTCGTCGACGATCACCAGCCCGAGGTTGGAGAAGTCCAGGTTGGCCTGCAGCAGCTTGTGGGTGCCGATCACGATATCGACCTTGCCGTCTTTCAGGCCCTCCAGTACGGCGGCCTGCTGCTTGGCGCTGCGAAAGCGTGACAGCGACTCGATGTGGACCGGCCAGTCGGCGAAGCGGTCGGTGAAGTTCTGGTGGTGCTGCTGCGCGAGCAGGGTGGTCGGGACCAGGACCACGACCTGCTTGTTGTTCTGCACCGCGACGAAGGCGGCGCGCATCGCGACCTCGGTCTTGCCGAAGCCCACGTCGCCACAGATCACGCGATCCATGGGGCGGGTGTCGGCCATGTCCGCGAGCACGGCGTCGATGGCCTGTTGCTGATCCAGGGTCTCCTCGAACGGGAACCCGGCGGCGAAGGCGTGATACTCGGCGGTGTCGGTAGCGAAGACCGTGCCCTGTTTCGCCGCGCGCCGGGCATGAATATCGAGCAGTTCGACGGCCACGTCCCGCGCCTTTTCCGCCGCCTTCTTGCGCGCCTTGCCCCATTGCTCGCTGCCGAGCCGGTGCAGGGGGGCGTGCTCGGCATCCGCGCCGGTATACCGGCTGATGAGGTGCAGCGAGGACACGGGGACATAGAGCTTGGCCTCGTCGGCGTACTCGAGCGTCAGGAACTCCGAAGGCTGGCCGTTGAAGTCCAGGGTCTGCAGCCCGAGATAACGGCCGACGCCCTGTTCCTCGTGGACCACCGGTGCACCGATGGTCAGGTCGCTGAGGTTCTGGATGACCGCGTCTGCGTCCCGCGTGGTGCGGTTGCGTCCGCGGGTCTGGCGCGCGCGTTCTCCGAGCAGGGCGGCCTCGGGGGCGACGGCCACACCCTCGGGCAGCACGAAGCCCTCGCCGAGCGCGGCCACGGTGACGTACAGGCCGGGTTCGGCGGTGAGGAAGGCGTCCCAGTCGTCCACGGCATGATGGGGTACGGCCTGGTCCCGCAACAGCGTCAGCAGGGCCTCGCGGCGACCGGCAGATTCCGCGGTCAGGAGCACGCGCTGTTGCCCCTCGACAAAGACCTTCAGGGGCTGGGTTGGATCGTCGCGGCCCTGCTGCATGCCGAGTTCCGGCAGCGCGTCGCAGGCAAATGCGATATCCGCGCCGCGTCCCGCGGGGAGCGGGGCGGCCGGGTCGCCCAAGGCAATGCCGGAGTGCTCGCGCAGTGCGCCGGACAGGCCGTCGACGTCCAGGTAGAGCCGTTCGGGCGGCAGCAGCGGTCGATCATACTGATGGCTGAGCTGTTCGAAGCGGTCATGGATCTCCTGGGCGAACTCCTCGGCCGCCCCGGCGATGTTGCCGACCTGCACCATCTGGACCTCGGGGCAGTAGTCGAACACCGTGTCCATGCCCTCGAAGAACAGCGGCAGGTAGGCCTCGATACCCGGCGGGACCAGGCCCTCGCTGATGTCGCGGTAGATCGGGTGCTTGGCGGGATCGCCTGAGAAATGCGCCCGGTAGCGGGTGCGGAATTCGCTGATGGAGGTATCGTTCAGCGGGAATTCGTGGCTGGGCAGGATCTCCAGTCGCTCGACCTTTTCGGTGGAGCGCTGCGACTCGGGGTCGAAGCGGCGCAGGGAGTCGATCTCGTCATCCAGAAACTCGATGCGCACGGGTTCGTCCGCGCCCATCGGAAACAGGTCGAGGATCTCCCCGCGGGCGGCGAATTCGCCATGGCTGATGACCTGCTGAACGGCGCTGTACCCGGCCTCGGTGAGGTTCTCGCGCAGGGTCATGCGGTCCAGGCGCTGGCCGGTGTGCAGCGAAAGGCCCTGGGTGGTCAGCCAGTCGCGCGGCGGCAGGCGCTGCATCAGGGTCGAGACCGGCATCAACACGATCCCGCGTTCCAGCCCCGGCAGGTGGTACAGCGTGCGCAGGCGTTCGGAGATGATGTCCTCGTGCGGGGAGAAGACATCGAACGGCAGGGTCTCCCAGTCCGGCAGGCGCAGCAGCGGCAGGTCGTGGTCGCCGGCGAAGAACTCCCACTCTTCCTGCCAGCGGTCGGCCGCCTCGTTGGATTCCGTGATCACCAGAAGTGGCCGGGCGAACTCGCCGGCGTTCCGCGAAAGTGCGAGCGTCGCCGCCGAGGCATTGAGCCCCGACCACACCTCGAAGCCGGAGCCGGGGAGGCGGCCGGGATGGAGCGGGTTGCGGCGTTGTTCGGACATGGGCCTGTTGTTCGGTCGGGAGGGGCGGAAAGGGCCGCGATTATACGGATTCCGCCTGACGGGTGCGCGTGAGCCAGAGGCCGCCCTGACGAATCGGTTTGTGCTGTGTGAGGCTGAAGGGCGTTTTTGCGGCGGAGGGCATGGAGATCACGGAGAAGGCCGGGGATTACCTGGGGCGGATCGCGCTAGTGGGTGTTGATCACCTCAGGTGGGATCGATGTAGCGTTGCAGGATCGGGCCGTAGGCATCGATGCGGCGATCGCGGAGAAAAGGCCACTGGCGGCGTACGGCCTCGGTCCGGCCGCGATCCAGCTCGATGGTGAGGATCTCCGGCTGCGCCTCGCCGGCGCGGGCCAGGATCTCGCCCTGGGGCCCCGCGACGAAGCTTGTGCCCCAGAAGTTCGCCCCGGGCGCGCGTCCGGAGGGGTCCGGTTCGTGCCCCGTGCGGTTGCAGGCGATCACCGGCAGGTTGTTGGCAACGGCGTGGCCGCGCTGGACGGTCATCCATGCGTCCTGCTGCCGGGCCTGTTCCTCGGGCGTGTCCTGCGGGTCCCAGCCAATGGCAGTGGGATAGATCAGTAGCTCGGCGCCGGACAACGCCATGATGCGGGCGGCCTCCGGGTACCACTGGTCCCAGCAGACCAGGACCCCGAGGCGACCGACCGAAGTGTCGATGGGGACGAAGCCGGTGTCCCCCGGGGTGAAATAGTACTTCTCGTAATAGCCGGGATCGTCCGGGATGTGCATCTTGCGGTAGGTGCCGACCGGGCGGCCGTCGGTTTCGAAGACCACTGCGGTGTTGTGATAGAGGCCCGGGGCGCGACGCTCGAACAGGGAGCCGACCAGGACCACGCCGTTGTCCCGTGCCATTGCGCCCAGGCGCTCGCAGCTCGGGCCGGGGATCGCCTCGGCGCGATCGAAGGTGGCGAGGTCCTCGGTCTGGCAGAAGTAGGGGCCGGTGTGCAACTCGGCCAATACGACCAGGCGGGCACCATTCGCGGCGGCCTCGGCGACTGCGGCCGCGGTGGCGTCGAGATTGGCCTCGACGCTCCCGGCATCGCGGTGCTGGATCAGGGCGACGGACAATGGGGCGTTGGGCATGGCGGGTGCTCGGTGCAGAAGGTTATTCCTGCGGGATGCCGAGGGCGGCCGCAGGGTATTGCATGGTCAGGCAGTGCAGGCTGCCCCCCTGGCGAATGATCGCCCGGCAGTCGATCTCCACGATCTCGCGTCCCGGGAAGGCCTCGGCGAGCCGGTCGCGGGCGACGGCATCGGCGGGGTCATCGTAGACCGGCAGGAGCACCGCACCGTTCAGAATCAGGAAGTTCGCATAGGTGGCAGCCAGCCGTCGGCCGTCCTCGACGATGGGGGCCGGCCAAGGGAGCGGAATCAGGCGGTAGGGCTCTCCGGAGGTCTGGCGCAGGGCCCGGAGTTCCTGTTCCATCGCTTGCAGTTCGGGGTGATGGGGGTCCTGCGGATCGTCGCACTGGACGTAGGCGATCGTATCGCGGGCGCAGAAGCGGGCCAGCGTGTCGATATGGGCATCCGTGTCGTCGCCCTCCAGCTGCCCGTGTTCCAGCCAGAGGATCCGTTCGGCACCCAGCCATTCGCCGAGGCGCTGTTCCAGCCCGGTGCGATCCAGATCGGGGTTGCGGGTGCTGGAGAGCAGGCAGCGCGTTGTAGTGAGCAGTGTGCCGGCGCCGTCGGATTCGATCGACCCGCCTTCGAGGATCAGCCCGGTGGGTTCCGGTACACAGCTGCCGAATACGCCCTGGCTGGCCAGGGCCCGAGTGATCGCATCGTCCAGATCGGCGGGGTATTTGCCGCCCCAGCCGTTGAAGGTAAAGTCCAGCAGGCGTGGCTGATTGCCGTCGAATACCGTGATGGCGCCATGGTCGCGCGCCCAGGTGTCGTTACTCGAGGCCAGGGCAAACCACAGCCGGTCGGGCCGGATGGCGGTCTCGGTCAGGAAGCCGGAGATCTCCTCGATGTGCTCGGGATCGCGCGCGACGATGATGACCGGCTCGTACTGGCTGATGCTCGCGGCAATGGTGGCAAATACCGGGTGCACCTGATCCAGGACCGGTGCCCAGTCCGTGGCGTCATGCGGCCAGGTCAGCTGGATCGCACCCTGGGGCTCCCACTCGGCGGGGAGGCGGCGTTTGGGCGGCACCGGGGTGGCGTCCCCGGTACTCATGGACGGTCGGAGCGGGATCCGTTGCGCACTGCGCTGTGCAGGACGTACTCGCCCTCGAAGAACACGGAGAAGTCGGCATAGTCCCAGCGTGTGATCGGCGGATCGCCCACGGTGGCGTGGCGTTGTTCCGGCTCGCCGTGCTGGCGAATGACCGCTGACTGGCTCTGACCACGGGTTGGGGCCCCTTCACGTTCCTTTACCGTGAACCCCCCTTCGGGGCTGCGCAGGATGTCGGCCGAGGCGGTGGCCATGGCGCCGGCGAAAAGCGCCAGTACAAGGGCGCTGGCCGCGGTGCGCACGGTGCTGCCCCGGCGTGCGCCGGACTTCAAGGTGGGGTTCGCTGCGTTGCATTTCCCTGGCATGGCCAACTCTCCGTTTGCTGGATGGCTCCATGGTAGCGTCAACCGCGACGCCATGCCTCCCCCGACGCTTCCCCTATAGGCGCGACCCGGTATCTCTGGCATGCTTTCGCGATGTTTCGCCCCCTGACCCTTGCCATCGGCCTGCGCTATACGCGTGCCAAGCGGCGTAACCACTTCATCTCGTTCATCTCGGTGGTGTCGATCATCGGGCTGGTGCTCGGCGTGATGGCGCTGATCACCGTGTTGTCGGTGATGAACGGGTTCGAGCGCGAATTGCGCGAGCGCATCCTGGGGATGGCCTCGCATGCGACCATCGGTGAGGCCAACGGAGGGCTGCGTGACTGGGAGCGCCTGCAGCGCGAGGCGCCGGACATCGATGACCGGGTGGTGGCCGCGGCCCCTTATGTTCAGGGCGAAGCGATGCTGAGTGCACGCGGGAATATCTCCGGGGCGCTGATCCGCGGTGTCGAGCCGGAGGCGGAAGAACGGGTTGCGCGCATCGGTGAGCACATGATCCGGGGCGAGCTGGGGAGCCTGGAGGGCGGTCGCTACCGCGTCGTGCTCGGGCGCGAACTGGCGGCGGAACTGCGTGTGCAGGTTGGCGATTCGATCATCCTGATGGCTCCCCAGGCCTCGGTGTCGCCGGCCGGGGTGATGCCGCGCATGCGGCGCTTCGAGGTGTCCGGCCTGTTCGAGGTCGGCATGTATGAATACGACCGGGGGACTGCCTTCATCCATCTGGAGGATGCCCAGGCGGTGTTCCAGATGGGCGATCAGGTGACCGGGCTGCGGCTGCGGCTGACCGACATGATGCAGGCCGGGGTGATTGCACGCGACGTGGCGGCGCAGCTGGACGGGCTTTTCCGGGTGTCCGACTGGACCCGTCAGCACGCGAATCTGTTCCGCGCCATCCAGATGGAGAAGATGGTGATGTTCATCATCCTCTCGCTGATTGTGGCGGTCGCAGCCTTCAATATCGTCTCGACCCTGATCATGCTGGTGACCGACAAGCAGGGGGATATCGCGATCCTGCGAACGCTCGGGTTGTCGCCCGCAGGCATCATGGTGATCTTCATGGTCCAGGGGGTCGTGATCGGGGCGATCGGCATCCTCTTGGGTACCGCGGCCGGGGTCGCGCTGGCGTCCAATATCGATGTCGTCGTGCCCTTTATCGAGCGGCTGGTGGGCGTCGAATTCCTGTCCGCCGAAGTCTATTACATCAGTGACTTGCCATCTGAACTTAAACTGTCGGATGTTCTACGGGTCGGCATTCTGGGCTTCCTGCTGACGGTCGTGGCCACACTGTTCCCGGCCTGGCGCGCGGCCCGTACCCAGCCGGCGGAGGCGCTGCGCTATGACTGACCACGAGACTCCGGTCCTCGAGGCCTTGGGCGTGGAACGCCGTTTCCGCGACGGCAAGCTGGATGTGGCCGTGCTGACCGGGGTCGATTTCGCCCTGCAGCCGGGGGACCAGACCGCGATCATCGGTGCCTCGGGCAGCGGCAAGAGCACCCTGCTGCACCTGCTCGGTGGTCTGGACCGGCCGACGGCCGGCGAGGTGCGCTTGCTGGGCACGGACTGGACCCGCATGAGCGAGGCGCGGCGCGGGCACCTGCGCAACCAGCATCTGGGGTTCGTTTATCAGTTCCACCACCTGTTGCCGGAACTGACGGCCGCCGAGAATGTGGCCCTGCCACTGCTGATCCGGCGGATGTCCAACCGCAAGGCGCGGGAGGAGGCACGCCACTGGCTGCAGCAGGTGGATCTGGGTCACCGCCTGGAGCACAAGCCTTCGGAGCTCTCCGGTGGCGAGCGTCAGCGGGTCGCGATCGCCCGTGCGTTGGTCACCCGACCCTCGGCCATCCTGGCGGATGAGCCGACCGGGAACCTGGACCAGGAGCGGGCAGCGCAGGTGTTCGAGCTGCTGCGCGCGATGAATCGCTCCACCGGCACCGCGCTGGCCCTGGTTACCCACGACATCACCCTGGCGCGCGAGCTGGACCGCTCGGTGCAGCTGGTCAAGGGACACCTCGAGCCGGAGGTCTTCGACGGCCAATTGGCGGCGGTCCACGAATAGGCCCCCGTGCAGCGCGCATCCGCGCGCCTGGCAGCATCGGACCCTGAACGGGCTCGGTTGATCAGTCCAACGGCGGTTGCTTCTTGTTCGATTTTTCCTCTTCGCTGCGTTCCGCGGCTTCGCGCTCCGCCAGTTCCTTGCGCAGCCGCCGCAGATAACGGCGGCTGCGCACGCGCTGGACCACGTTCAGCCGCCACAGGAAGCGCACGAGCAAATAACCCGACAGGCTCGCGACCGAGCCCAGCAGGACGCTCCCCAGGAGCAGGGGCTGCCAGATGGTCAGTAACTCCGTGCTGAACCACTCCCAGCTCCAGTCCAGGCGGATATCGCGACGGGGTTCGTCCAGAAGCTTGCGCCCGATCGTGTAGGCCGTATACAACATGGGCGGCATGGTGATCGGGTTGGAGATCCAGACCAGGATCACCGAAATCGGCAGATTGACGCGGACGATAATGGCCACGGCCGCCGCGATCAGCATCTGCATGGGCAGTGGCAGGAAGGTCACGAAGAGCCCCACGGCAAACGCACCAGCCACGGAGCGGCGGTTCAGATGCCACAGATCCGGCGACCCCAGACGCGGCCCCAGCGGGGCGAGCGCCTTGTGCCCACGCATGCGCTCCATGCCGGGAAACATCTTCTTGATGATGTGTCTTGCCATGTTCCGGGTTGCCGATGGTGCGCCTGGCGCGGGCTCGCGACCGCGCATGTGGGTTCCATTCTCGCTGATTTGGGCCGGCGAATGCCTGTGTCGCCCGGCACGTGGGTCTTGGGCCACGCAGTGGGCCGGGCGTTCAGGGCCTCAACGTGACCGCTTTCACCCTCGGGCTTCTGGTCACGGCGTGGTGGCTGCACCGGGTACCGGAGCCGCTTCCGATGGCCCCGGGTCTGCTGCTCGCGCTGCTCGTGGTCACCGCGGGCGCCAGCGCCGGCCTGCGACGCTACGGCTACCGGGCCACTGTGCCATGGGCGATGGCGCTGGGTGGGGTGGTCGCCTGGGGGAGCGTCTCCATGACCGCGAACATCTGGCTCGAGGAGGCCTTGGCACCTTCGCTTGCGGGAGAAGAGGTCACCGTTCTTGCCACGGTCACCAGTTTGCCGGAACACACCGGGCATCGCAGCCGGTTTCGGGTCACGGTGGAGGCGGTCATCGCGGGGCCGGAGGCATTCGCTGCCCGTGAGCTCCTGGTGACGGCGTATCCGGCGCGGCCTGAGGTCGAGGCAGGCACACGCGGCCAGATGACCCTGCGCCTGCGCCCGGCCGAAGGGCCCGCGAATCCTGGCGGATTCGATCGCGCGGGGTGGTTTTACCGCGAGGGCCTGCATGGCTCCGCGACGTTGCTTGATCTGGAGTCGATCGGGAACGGAGTGTCGGCCGCACCGGCACGGCCCTGGCGGGCCGACTTGCACCGCGTCCGCGGCTGGCTGCGCGGGCGGCTGGAAGTCGCGGCCCCGGAGTTGCGCCATCCGGGGCTGGTGCAGGCCCTGGTCATTGGCGACCGTCAGGGGATGACCGCGCCGGAATGGCAGGCCTTTCTGCGCACCGGAACCAACCACCTGATGGCGATCTCCGGGTTGCATGTGGGGCTGGTTGCCGGTTTTGTCGGGTTGCTGTCGGGGTTGGTCTGGAGCGGTTTGTTGCCGCTGCAACGGGGTCTGCGGAAGGCGGCCTTCATGGCGCTGGCCGGTCTGGCGGGGGCTGCGGTGTATGCCGCGTTGGCCGGCTTCAGCATCCCGACCCAGCGGGCGTTGATCATGCTCGCGGCCTTCATGGCGGCCCTGTTGTGGCGCCGCGAGGCGTTCGCCTGGCGAGGTCTGATGCTGGCCGCGATCGCGGTCGTGCTGTGGCAGCCGACGAGTGTACTGGCCCCCGGTTTCTGGTTTTCGTTTGGCGCGGTCGCGGTCATTCTTCTGCTGTTGCAGGGGCGCTCGGGGCGTCCGGGCTGGCGCGAGGCGGGGAGTATCCAGGTGATGCTGGCACTGGCGATGCTTCCGCTCAGTCTCGCCTGGTTCCAGTTGGGTTCGTGGGTCGCGCCGGTGGCCAACCTGGTGGCAGTGCCCGTGATCAGCCTGCTGGTGCTGCCGGTGTTGCTGGTCGGGGCAGGGCTGGCCGCCTTGTGGGCCCCTTTGGGTCAGCCGTTCCTGCACGCGGGCGACGGCGTACTGGCTCTGCTCGTCGGGTTGCTGGATCTCCTGTCCGGATTGCCCGTGCTGGTGGACGAGCGGCGGGTCCCGCTGGCTGCGAGCTTGCTGGGCGGGCTCGCGGTGCTCGTGGCCTTGCAGCCGCGGCTGCGTCTGGGTGCCGTTTGGGTCGTGCTCGCAGGCATGGCGCTGGCCTTGCCCATGCGACCGGATATCGAGCCGGGTGCCGTGCACGTCCTCCTGATGGATGTCGGGAACGGGCAGTCGGCCTTGCTGCAGACGCGTAACCACAACCTGTTGTTCGATGCGGGTCCCGGGCGTGCGGGTGGCTACAGCGCGGGTGAGCAGATTGTGGTCCCGACCCTTCGGGCCGAAGGGGTGCGCCGGCTGGATCGCATGATCCTCAGCCACGAACACGCCGCGCACGCCGGAGGCAGCGCCGGGGTCCGGGATTCCATACCCGTGGTCGAGACCCTGCGACGGGTGCCGGCAGAGGCCGATGAGCGGGCGTGCGAGGTCGGAGAGCGCTGGGAATGGGACGCGGTGCGATTCGAAGTGCTGCACCCGCCGCCCGGATGGGATGGCAGAGCCTCGGCCTCCTGCGTGCTGGCGGTGGAGACGGCCGGAGGCGTCCGTCTGCTGCTGACGGGCGGGCTCGGAGGACTGGGCGAGGCAGTGCTGATGCGTGATGTGCCGGACGCGCGTGCCAGTGATCTTCTGGTGCTGCCGCGCGGGGCTGGCACGGGCAGCTTGAGCCGGGGCTGGCTGGTGGATGCGCCGCCGCGCATCGCCTGGGCGAGTACCGATGGGCGCGGGCGCGGTCTGGAGGCCGCTGTCCGCGAACGTCTGAAGGCGGCCTGTGTGCCACTGCAGGAGACCGGGCTGCATGGCGCCTTGCGCCTGGAAGCGAACTCGGAGCTGGAGGTGGGGCCCGGTCATCGAGCCCGCCACCGGAGGCTCTGGCAGCCTGCGCCCTTGCCACCCTTGCGCGGGCAGGAGGGTTGCACCCCCGCGCCGACGGACGAGACACGCTGGTAGAATGACCGGATGAATCGCGAACATTCCGACACCATCCGTCCCATCCGCTTCCGCGAGGGCGCGCTCCAGTTGCTGGACCAGCGCCGCCTCCCGCAGGAGAGCGTCTGGCAAACCTATCAGGACGCGCCCGCCGTGGCCGTGGCGATCCGCGACATGGTCGTTCGCGGGGCGCCGGCGATCGGCATCACGGCGGCATTCGGTGTGGTGCTGGCTTGCCAGCGAGCGGCAGGTCAGCACGACTGGCGTGCGCGGGTGGCCGCCGATATCGAGACCCTGCGCGGTTCGCGCCCGACAGCGGTGAATCTGTTCTGGGCGCTGGATCGCATGCAGGCGGTCGTGGCCGCCAGCCAGTCAGTAGATGCGGCCGTGAGCGAGACCCGGGCGGTAGCCGAGCGGATGCTGGAGGCGGACATTGCCGGCAATCGGCAATTGGGCGCCCTGGGTGCGCAATTGATCGAGCCGGGGCGTGGCGTGCTGACCCACTGCAATACGGGTTCGCTGGCAACCGGGGGCTATGGCACCGCGCTCGGTGTGATCCGGGCCGCCTGGGATGCCGGGCGTATCAAGGAGGTGTTTGCCGACGAGACCCGCCCCTGGCTGCAGGGCAGCCGACTGACCGCTTGGGAACTGGTGCACGACGGCATTCCGGTGCAGGTGCTGTGCGAGGGTGCGGCGGCCAGCCTGTTGCGCTCCGGCCGGGTGGGCTGGGTGATCGTCGGGGCGGACCGAATTGCCGCCAACGGCGATACCGCCAACAAGATCGGCACCTATGGCCTGGCGTTGCTGGCGCGGGCCCACGGGGTGCGTTTCATGGTTGCGGCGCCCGTGGCGACCATCGACTTCGAGATGGCAGACGGATCGGGCATCCCCATCGAGCAGCGCGGCGAGGACGAGGTGCTGGCGCTGGCCGGCCAGCGCGTGGCCGCCGACGGTGCGCGGGGATACAACCCGGCCTTTGACGTGACCCCGGCGGACCTGATCGATGCCATCGTCACCGAACGCGGTGTGGTCGAGGCCCCGACGCGGGAGCGCCTGGCCACACTGCGCGAGCCCGCGGCCGCGGAATCCACCACGACCGGGGCCTGACACCCGGGAAAATGGGGCCGGCACCGGCCGCCCTCGGGCCTGAGAGCCTCGGAGAACCGTTTTGAGGGGAGAAAAGGGCGCCCCCAGTGGTTACCCCTGTGGTATCATCGCGAGCTTGTTCAGACGGACGGCGTAACCCTCGATGGCTGAATTTGCCAAGGAAGTTTTTCCGGTCAATCTCGAAGACGAGATGCAGCAGTCTTACCTCGATTATGCGATGAGCGTAATCGTGGGCCGGGCCCTCCCCGATGTCCGTGACGGCCTCAAGCCGGTCCATCGCCGCGTGCTCTACGCGATGCGCGAGCTGGGCAACGACTACAACAAGCCGTACAAGAAGTCGGCGCGTGTGGTCGGTGACGTGATCGGTAAATACCACCCGCATGGCGACTCCGCCGTCTACGACGCCATCGTGCGCATGGCGCAGCCGTTCTCGATGCGCTACATGCTCGCAGACGGGCAGGGTAACTTCGGTTCCATCGACGGCGACTCGCCGGCGGCCATGCGCTACACCGAGGTGCGCATGGCGCGCATCGCGGCCGAGCTGCTGGCCGATATCGAAAAGGAAACGGTCGACTTTACCGACAACTACGACGGCTCCGAGAGCGAGCCGGCCGTGTTGCCGAGCAAGTTTCCCAACCTGCTGGTCAATGGTTCCGCCGGCATCGCGGTGGGGATGGCGACCAATATTCCGCCGCACAACCTGCGCGAGGTCGTCAACGCCTGCGTGGCGCTGATCGATGACCCCGACATCTCCATCGACGGCCTGATGGAACACGTGCCGGCGCCGGATTTCCCCACCGCCGGCATCATCAACGGCATCGATGGCGTGCGCGAGGCCTATCGGACCGGTCGCGGCCGGGTCCTGATCCGGGCACGCTCGCACGTGGAGCCGCTGGAAGGCGGCCAGCGCGAGGCGATTGTCGTCACCGAGCTGCCCTACCAGGTGAACAAGGCGCGTCTGACCGAGAAGATCGCCGAGCTGGTGAAGGAAAAGCGCATGGAGGGCATCTCCGAGCTGCGCGACGAGTCGGACAAGGACGGCATGCGCCTGGTCATCGAGCTCAAGCGTGGCGAGATGGCCGAGGTGGTCCTGAACCACCTCTACATGCACACCCAGATGCAGAATGTCTTCGGCATCAATATGGTCGCGCTGGTAGATGGCCAGCCGAAGGTGCTGGATCTGCGCCAGGTGCTGCGGGCCTTCCTGCGTCATCGCCGCGAGGTGGTGACCCGGCGCACGATCTTTGATCTGCGCAAGGCGCGCGAACGCGCCCACATCCTGGAAGGCCTGGCGATTGCGCTGGCCAATATCGATCCAGTGATCGAACTGATCCGTGCCGCGCCGAACCCGGCCGAGGCCAAGGCCGGGCTGCTGGCGCGCGCCTGGCCGCTGGGCGTGGTCAGCGACATGCTCGATCGCGCCGGGGCCAGTGCTTCGCGTCCCGAGGACATGGCGCCGGAATATGGCGTGAGCGAGGATGGTTATCGGCTGTCGGAGGCCCAGGCCCAGGCGATCCTGGATCTGCGTCTGCACCGCCTCACCGGGCTGGAACAGGACAAGATCCTCGACGAATATCGCGACCTTCTGGAGCTGATCGAAGACCTCCTGGATATCCTCGGTTCGGGCGACCGCCTGCAACAGGAAATCCGCAACGAACTGCTAGGGGTGGCCGAGCAGTTCGGCGACGAACGCCGTAGCGAGATCCGCGCGCGCCAGGCCAACCTGACACTGGAGGACCTGATTGGCGAGGAAGACGTGGTCGTCACGCTTTCGCACGCCGGCTACGTGAAGTACCAGCCCGTGGCCGACTACCGCGCCCAGCGCCGGGGCGGTCGCGGCAAGGCGGCGACCAGCTTCAAGGAAGAGGATTTCATCGACCGGTTGGTGGTGGCCAATACGCACGACACGATCCTGTGCTTCTCCAGCCGCGGCCGGGTGTACTGGCTGAAGGTTTACGAGCTGCCGCAGGGGTCGCGGGCCGCGCGCGGCAAGCCGATCGTCAATCTGCTTCCGCTGGAAGCGGATGAACGCATCAGCACGATCCTTCCGGTGCGCGAGTACGACCCGGATCACTATGTATTCATGGTGACCGCGCAGGGAACGGTGAAGAAGACTCCGCTGACGGATTTCTCGCGCCGTCGCGCCTCCGGCATCATCGCGGTGGATCTGCGCGAGGGGGATCATCTGGTCGATGTCTCCCTGACCGACGGCACCCTCGACGTGATGCTGGTGACCACGGCCGGCAAGGCCGTGCGTTTCCACGAGAGCGACGTGCGCGCCATGGGGCGGACGGCCTGCGGCGTGCGCGGCGTGCGCATGGAGGATGACCAGCGGGTGATCGCGCTGCTGAATGTCGACGAGGGATCGGCGCTGCTGGCGACCGAACACGGTTACGGCAAGCGCACCCGTTTCGACGAATTCCCGGTGCATCGCCGTGGTGGCCAGGGCGTGATCGCGATCCAGACCGAGGGCCGCAATGGCTTGCTGGTCGGGGCCGCACGGGTGCTGGACGACGACGAGGTCATGCTGATCACCAATGGCGGGACGCTGGTGCGGACACCGATCGACCAGATTCCATTGATCGGTCGCAACACGCAGGGCGTGCGTCTGATCCGTCTCGATGAGGACGAAAACCTGGTCGAGCTCGCCCGGGTCGCCCAGTTGCAAGGCGAGGACGGCGTCGAAGACGATGAAGAGCCCGGTCAATCGGAAATCGGGACGGACCCGGAGACGGGTCCCGAATCCAGTGACGATGGAGAACAGGCATGACGCGAGTGATGAACTTCAGCGCGGGGCCGGCGGCCCTGCCTCAGGCGGTGCTCGAACGGGCGCGTGACGAGCTGCTGGACTTCCGCGGGTCCGGGATGTCCGTGATGGAGATGAGCCACCGCGGCAAGCCCTTCATGGCCGTGGCCGAGAAGGCCGAGCAGGACCTGCGTACGCTGATGGACATCCCCGACAACTACACGGTGTTGTTCCTGCAGGGCGGGGCGACCGGGCAGTTTGCCGCCATCCCGATGAACCTGGCGAATGGCCGGGGTATGGACTACATCGATACCGGGGCCTGGTCCGGCAAGGCCATCAAGGAGGCTCAGAAGTACGGGCCGGTGAATATCGTGGCCAGCTCGCAAGCGAGCGGGTACGACTCGATCCCGGATCGCGCCTCGTGGAACCTGGATCCGAACGCCGCCTACGTGCACTACACCCCGAACGAGACCATCGGCGGGGTCGAGTTTCCGGAAATTCCGGATGTGGGGGACGTACCACTGGTGGCGGACATGTCCTCCACCATCCTGTCGCGTCCGATCGATGTGTCGAAGTTCGGCGTGATCTATGCCGGGGCGCAGAAGAACATCGGTCCGGCCGGCCTGACCGTGGTGATCGTGCGCAATGACCTGCTGGAGCGCGACAAGGGCAACGTGCCGGCGGTGCTGGACTGGGCGCTGCAGGCCAAGAACGATTCGATGTACAACACCCCGCCGACCTTTGGCTGGTACCTGGCCGGGCTGGTGTTCGAATGGTTGCTGGAGCAGGGTGGCCTGGAGAGCATGGGCAAGACCAACCAGCGCAAGGCCGCCAAGCTGTACCAGTACATCGACAACTCCGCCTTCTATCGCAACCCGGTCGAGCCCACGGCCCGGTCGTGGATGAATGTGCCGTTTATCCTGGCGGACGATTCCCTCGACGGGACGTTCCTCAACGAGGCGGATGCGGCCGGCCTGTCCTCGTTGAAGGGACATCGCTCGGTGGGCGGGATGCGCGCAAGTATCTATAACGCTGTGCCGGAAAGCTCCGTGGATGCCCTGATCGATTTCATGGCGGACTTCGAGAACCGCCACGCCTGATCCTGTCGAATCGTGGTCGCCGGGCGTAACTACCGGGCCAGGAGGTCGTGATGTACCGAATTCAGACCTACAACAACATCGCCGTGCGTGGGCTGGACCGCTTCCCGCGCGACCACTACGAGGTCGCGTCGGACATCAACCAGCCAGACGCCTTGATGCTGCGGTCGTTCGACCTGCATTCGGTCAATATCCCGGATTCCGTCCTGGCTGTCGGGCGTGCCGGCAGCGGGGTGAACAACATCCCGGTGGAGGCGCTGTCCGAGCGCGGGGTGGCGGTGTTCAATGCCCCGGGCGCCAATGCCAACGCCGTGAAGGAATTGGTGATTGCCGGTCTGCTGTTGGCAGCGCGCAATCTGTTGCCGGCGGCAGGCTACGTGCAGGGGCTGGACCCCACCAAGGAGGACTTCATGTCCTCGGTGGAGCACGGCAAGAAGAAGTTCACCGGCTTTGAACTGCCCGGCCGGCGCCTGGCTGTGCTCGGCCTGGGTGCGATCGGTGTGGGCGTGGCCAATGCCGCGCGGGCGCTCGGCATGGAGGTGGTGGGCTTCGACCCCAAGGTCACGGTGGAGAACGCATGGCGTCTGGACTCCGGCATCGAGCGCGCGCGCTCGGTGGAAGCCGCGATGGAGGGGGCCGATGCGGTCACCGTGCATGTGCCACTGACCGAGAACACCGCCAACCTGGTCAACGCGAAGAACCTGAGCGGGATGAATCCCGGGGCGATGGTGCTGAACCTGGCGCGCGAGGGCATCGTGGACGACGCCGCTGTGCACGAGGGGCTGGACGCCGAACGCCTGCACGCCTACATCACCGATTTCCCGGTGCAGGCCATGATGGGGCACCCGCGGGTGATCACCCTGCCGCATCTGGGGGCCTCGACGACCGAATCCGAGGAGAATTGTGCGGTGATGATCGCGGATCAGCTGCGTGATTATCTGGAAAACGGCAACGTGGTCAATTCGGTGAATCTCCCGACCCTGGTGCTGGATCGCAAGGGAGATACCCGGATCGCCGTCGTCAATCGCAACCTGCCGGACCGGGTCGGGCGCATCTCGCATACCCTGGGTGAGTCCAACATCAACATCCTGCACTTGATGAACGACTCCCGCGGTGACATTGCGTACACCCTGCTGGATGTGGATGGCCAGCCGGACCAGGCGACCCTGGATGCACTGCATGAGATCGATGGCGTGCTGCGGGCGCGGGTGCTGTAGATCGTGGCCGGGGACCCTCATTCGTCGCAGCCCGCCGACGGCCAGGAGGATCTGGCTGCCCTGCGGGCGCGCATCGACGCGCTGGATGCCGAGCTGCTCGAGCGGCTGAGCGAGCGTGCCCGCTGTGCCGAGGCCGTGGCCCGCGTGAAGCGCAGCCAGGAGAGCAATCCGGTGTTCTATCGTCCGGAGCGCGAAGCCGAGATCCTGCGCCGGGTGCGTGAGCAGAACCCCGGCCCGCTGTCCGGCGAGGCGATTACCCGGCTGTTCCGCGAGATCATGTCCGAATGTCTGGCGCTGGAGCATCCGCTCCATGTGGCCTATCTGGGACCGGTGGGCACGTTCACCCATCTGGCGGCGCGCAAGCATTTCGGCCATGCGGTCGAGACCCAGCCACTGGCCTCCATTGATGCCGTGTTCGACGCCGTGGAGACCGGTCGCGCGCAGTTCGGCGTGGTGCCCATCGAGAACAGCTCCGAGGGGGTGGTAACCCACACGGTCGACTGCTTCATGGATTCTTCGCTGCAGATCTGCGGTGAGGTCGTGACCCCGATTCACCACCATCTGCTGACGCACGCCGAGGATCTCAGTCAAGTCCGGCGCGTGCTGGCCCACGCCCAGGCGCTGGCGCAATGCCGCCAGTGGCTGGACGCGGAGCTGCCGCACGCCGAACGCGAGGCGGTCTCCAGCAACGCCCGCGCAGCCGAGATTGCGGCGCAGGACCCGACCGTGGCGGCACTCGCCAGCCAGGCCGCGGCCGACCATTACCAGATCCCGGTGCGGGCGCCGCACGTGGAGGATCGCGCCGACAACACCACACGTTTCCTGATTATCGGTTCCGGCACCACGGAACCCAGTGGCGCGGATCGCACCTCAGTGATGCTGACGACCGCCAATCGCCCGGGATCGCTGTATTCGCTGCTCAAGCCGATTGCGGAGTCGGGTATCAGCCTAACCCGTATCGAATCGCGCCCGTCGCGCTGCACGCCGTGGAACTACGTCTTCTTTCTCGACCTGGTCGGCCACCAGCAGGATCCGCTGATCCGCGAATGTCTGGAGCAGCTGCGCGCAAGCGCCGATACCGTCAAGGTGCTGGGGAGCTATCCCCAGGCCGCCACCTGAATCCCCGAGGTTTCCGCATGGCATCCAATCCTTCCGTATCCGCTACGGCCGGCCCGGCGTTTGATCCGGTGACTCTGGCGGTTGCTGGCGTCCAGGGGCTTAGCCCCTACCAGCCGGGCAAGCCCGTGGCCACGCTGGAACGCGAACTGGGGATTACCCAGGCAGTCAAGCTGGCCTCCAACGAGAATCCGTTGGGCCCGTCGCCCCTTGCGGTGGAAGCCGGGCGCGTGGCGTTGGCCGATGCGCATGTCTATCCCGACGGCAATGGCTTCGAGCTGAAGGCACGTCTGGCCGAACGCCATGGCGTGACCCCGGAGCAGATCACCCTCGGCAATGGCTCCAACGAGGTGCTGGAGTTGGTTGCACGGACCTGGCTGGCGCCGGGGCGTGCTGCCGTGTTTTCTGCCCACGCGTTTGCGGTCTATCCGCTGGTGACTCAGGCGGTGGATGCCGAGGCCCGAGTTGCCGCGGCGCTGCCCGCCGACCATCCGGAACAGCCCTTCGGGCACGATCTTGACGCGATGCAGGCGCGGGTGGATGGCGATGTGCGGGTCGTGTTCGTGGCCAACCCGAACAACCCGACCGGCACCTGGCTGGATGCTGCGGCGCTCGAAGCCTTCGTGGCCGCGATGCCGGTGACGACCGTGGTCGTTATCGACGAGGCCTATTTCGAATATGTCGAGGAGGCCGAGTATCCGGACACCACGCAATGGCTGGATCGCTATCCGAACCTGATCGTCACCCGGACTTTCTCCAAGATCCAGGGCCTAGCCGGACTGCGCCTCGGCTATGCGGTTAGCTCGCCGGCCATCGCGGACCTGCTGAATCGAGTGCGCCAGCCGTTCAATGTGAATGCGATTGCCCAGGCGGCCGGCCTGGCCGCGCTGGACGACCACGAGCATGTGGAAAAGTCGGTGGCCATCAATCGGGAGGGGGTTCGCCAGGTGAGCGCCGCCTTGCGCGAGCAGGGCTTGCGTGTGATTCCGTCGGTGGGCAATTTCGTGACCTTCGATACCGGCCGCGACCCGGGCCCGGTATATGACGCCATGCTGCGCGACGGCGTGATTACGCGCCCGGTAGAGAATTACGGTCTCCCCGGGCATCTGCGTGTCACGGTCTCGACCCGTGCGGACAATGACCGCTTTCTCGCGGCCCTGAAAAAGGCCCTGGCGTGATCGAACGGCTGGTCATCTTCGGCGTTGGGTTGATCGGCGGTTCGCTGGCCCTGGCCCTGCGCGAGGCGGGGGCCGTGCGCGAGATCGTGGGTTGTTCGCGCAATGCAGACAACCTGCGCGAGGCGCAGCGCCTGGGCGTGATCGATCGCTGGACCACCGATGTCGCCGAGGCCGCCGAGGGCGCGGACTTGGGCGTGCTCGCCGTCCCGTTGGGGGCGATGGAGCCACTGGCGCGCGACCTGGCTGCGGCGTGGCCCGAAGACAGCCCGCTGACCGATGTGGGCAGCAGCAAGCAGGCCGTAATCGATGCGGTGGGTACCGGCTTCGGCAAGGTCCCGCGCGCGTTTGTCCCCGGCCATCCGATTGCGGGGACCGAGAAGAGCGGGGTGGGGGCGGCCTTTGCCACCCTGTTCCGTGAGCGCCTGGTAATCCTGACACCGGTCGATGCCACGAATGCGCTGGCGACCGACCGAGTGGCCGCGATGTGGCAGGCCGCCGGGGCGCGGGTCGAGTACATGACTCCGGCGCACCACGACCGGGTGCTGGCCGCGACCAGTCATTTGCCCCATGTGCTGGCCTTCACACTGGTGTCGTCGCTTGCGAACATGAGCGAGCGCGACGAGATCTTTCATTACGCCGCCGGGGGCTTTCGCGATTTCACGCGCATCGCCTCCAGCGATCCGGTGGTCTGGCGGGATATCTGCCTCGCCAATCGCACCGCCATCCTCGAGGTGATCGGGCAGTACCAGGCCGATCTGGAGGGTTTGCGCAGCGCTATCGAGCACGGCGATGCCGCGACCATCGAACAGAGCTTTGAACACGCCAAGGAAACCCGCGATCGCCTTTGCGACCCCGCGGACGCACAACTGGATACCTGAAAATCGATGAATACCTTTACCGTACAGCCCGGAGGGCAGCTTTCGGGCCGCGCCCGCGTGCCGGGCGACAAGTCGATCTCCCACCGGGCGATCATGCTGGGTGCGCTGGCCGAGGGGGAGACGCGTGTGACCGGATTCCTCGAGGGGGCCGATTGTATTGCGACACTGGAGGCGTTTCGTGCGATGGGCGTGGCGATCGAACGTACCGGTCCAGGCGATGTACGCATTCAGGGTGCCGGCGTGCACGGGCTCAAGGCCCCGGCAGCGGCGCTGGACATGGGCAACTCGGGGACCGCGATGCGGTTGCTGTGCGGCGTACTGGCCGGCCAGGCGTTTGACAGCGAGCTGGTCGGTGATCGCTCCCTGAGCGGGCGCCCGATGCGCCGAGTCACCGACCCACTCGCGCACATGGGTGCGCACATCGATACCAGCGCGACCGGGACGCCACCGTTGCGGGTACATGGCGGGGCCCCGTTGCGGGGTACGGACCATGTATTGAAAGTCGCCAGTGCCCAGGTGAAGTCGGCCCTGTTGTTGGCCGGTCTTTGGGCGGATGGCAGGACCTGCGTGACCGAGCCGGCGCCCACCCGCGATCACACCGAGCGGATGCTGGCCGGATTCGGTTATCACGTGGAGCGCGACGGACCCCGTGCCTGTGTAGAGGGCGGCGGTCGCCTGGTCGCAAGCCCGGTGGATGTGCCAGCGGATATCTCGTCGGCGGCGTTTTTTCTGGTCGGTGCCTCGATTGCCACCGGCTCGCGCATGCGCCTGGAACATGTGGGGATCAACCCGACGCGCACCGGCGTGATCGACATCCTGCGTCTGATGGGCGCCGAGATCCGCGTCCTCGATCAGCGCGAGGCAGGTGGCGAGCCCGTGGCCGATCTCGAGGTCGAGGCGGCCACTCTGAAGGGGATCCAGATCCCCGAGCACCTGGTGCCACTGGCAATCGATGAATTCCCGGCCATCTTCGTCGCCGCGGCCTGTGCCGAGGGCGAGACGGTCCTGACCGGCGCGGAGGAGCTGCGGGTCAAGGAAAGTGATCGTATCCAGGTGATGGCCGATGGTCTGGCCGCGCTGGGCGTGGACTGCGCAGTGCAGCCGGATGGCATTCGCATCCAGGGCGGTGACGGTTTCACTGGGGGCGAGGTCGACAGTCATGGCGATCACCGCATCGCCATGTCGTTCGCGATGGCCGGGCTGCGTGCCCGAGCGCCGATCCGCATCCGCGATTGCGCCAACGTGGGGACCTCTTTCCCCGGCTTCGTGGCGCTGGCGCGTGAGGCTGGACTGCAACTGGAGGCGGCATGAGTACGGCCATTCCGGTACTGACCATTGATGGCCCCGGCGGTGCAGGGAAGGGCACGGTCTGCATGCGCGTGGCGGCGGCGATGGGTTGGCATCTTCTGGATAGCGGAGCCCTCTATCGGCTGTTGGGGCTGGCTGCGCGGCAGCACGGCGTGGAACTGACCGACGAGGAGGCACTGGCCCGGCTGGCCGCGGGTCTGGATGTGGACTTCGAGGTCAATCGGGATGCCACGGCCGTGACCACGCTGCTGGAAGGTGCACCCGTGGACCAACTGCTGCGCACGGAGCAGACGGGCAGTGACGCCTCGCAGGTGGCTGCGATTCCGGCGGTGCGCGAGGCGCTGTTGGAGCGTCAGCGCGGTTTCGCGAAGGCCCCGGGGCTGGTCGCCGACGGGCGCGACATGGGCACGGTCGTGTTCCCCGAAGCGGACCTGAAGATCTTCCTGACGGCCTCGGCCGAGGAGCGGGCCAGGCGGCGATACATGCAGTTGAAGGAACAAGGACTTAGTGCTAATCTCTCCGCCCTTCAGGACGAGATGGAGGCCCGCGACCGGCGTGATCGCGAACGCAGCGTGGCCCCCCTCAAGCCCGCCGAAGATGCCTGGGAAGTGGATACCACGGACCTGGACATCGTCGGCGTGGTCGACATGATCCTGGAACGCCTTCGGGACGTACTCCCGGAACAAAGCCCCCGCCCCGCGGAATAAGCCGTCGGAAGCGGGATCATAAACGTCTAGAACTGGTTGCAGGAAGTATCTGCAAGCATTTGTTAAACCACAGGTTCACAAATCCATGAGTGAAAGTTTCGCGCAACTGCTCGAAGAGAGCATGGCCTACACCCAGATGCAGCCGGGTGCCATCCTCAGTGCCACCGTCATTGAGGTCACCCCGGAAGTCGTCGTGGTGAACGCCGGCCTGAAGTCCGAGGGGGTCATTCCCACCGAGCAGTTCATGAACGAAGAGGGTGAGCTCGAGGTCAAGGTCGGCGATGTCGTCGAAGTGGCCCTCGAAACCCCGGAAGACGGTTTCGGCGAGACGCGCATGTCGCGCGAGAAGGCCAAGCGAGCCAAGGCCTGGGACCGTCTCGAAGGTGCGATGGAAGAAGAGCAGTACGTCACCGGCAAGATCTCCGGCAAGGTCAAGGGTGGCTACACCGTCGAGCTGGGCGATATCCGGGCGTTCCTGCCGGGTTCACTCGTGGATGTCCGTCCGGTGCGTGATACCGCGTATCTGGAAGGCAAAGAGCTGGAATTCAAGCTCATCAAGCTGGATCGCCGTCGCAACAACGTGGTTGTGTCGCGTCGTGCCGTGGTCGAGCAGGAATACAGCGCCGAGCGCGAAGAGCTGCTGAAGAACCTGCAGGAAGGCGCGCAGGTCAAGGGCATCGTCAAGAACCTGACCGACTATGGTGCGTTCCTGGATCTGGGCGGCATCGACGGCCTGCTGCACATCACCGATATGGCCTGGAAGCGTGTCAAGCACCCGTCCGACGTGGTCGAGATCGGCCAGGAAGTCGAGGTCAAGGTCCTGAAGTTCGACCGCGAACGCATGCGCGTATCGCTGGGCCTGAAGCAGCTGGGCGAGGATCCGTGGGAGAACATCACCCGTCGTTACCCGACCGGCACCCGGATCTTCGGCAAGGTCACCAACATCACCGACTACGGCTGCTTCGTGGAGATCGAAGACGGCGTGGAAGGCCTGGTGCACGTGTCCGAGATGGACTGGACCAACAAGAACGTCAACCCGGGCAAGATGGTTGCCATCGGTGACGAGGTCGAGGTAATGATCCTGGACCTGGACGAAGAGCGCCGCCGCATCTCCTTGGGCATGAAGCAGTGCCAGTCCAACCCGTGGGACGACTTCGCCGCCAACCACAACCGGGGCGAGAAGGTCAGTGGCCAGATCAAGTCGATCACCGATTTCGGTGTGTTTGTTGGCCTGGAAGGCGGCATCGACGGCCTGATTCACCTGTCCGACCTGTCCTGGCACGAGGCCGGCGAAGAGGCGATCCGCAACTTCAAGAAGGGTGACGAGGTCGAGGCCGTGGTCCTGTCCGTGGATCCCGAGCGCGAGCGCATCTCCCTGGGTCTGAAGCAGCTGGACCGCGATCCGTTCGCCAACTTCGTGGCCGAGCACAGCAAGGGCAGCATCGTGTCCGGTACCGTGAAGGAAGTGGACGCAAAGGCCGCGGTGATCGAACTGGCCGACGGCATCGACGGAATCCTGCGTGCCGCCGACATCTCCCAGGATCGTGTGGAGGATGCCAGCACCGTGCTGAAGGTTGGCGAAACCGTCGAAGCCCGATTCATGGGCGTGGACAAGAAGACCCGCGCCATCAGCCTGTCGATCAAGGCCAAGGATCGCGCCGAGGAAGCCGAGATGGTGTCCGATTACGGCAGCAATGCCGGTACCGGTACCACCCTGGGCGATCTGCTCAAGGAGCAGATGGACAAGAACGACTAAGCCCGTTCTGCGGCGGCCCACGGTGCCGGAAGGTGCCGTGGGCCATTTTGTTCCGGGAAACCGGGTTTCCTTCCTGTCTGTGACGAGTGCCTGATGACCAAATCGGAATTGATCGAGAACCTCGCCCGGAAATCGCCTCATTTGCCTGCCAGGGATGTCGAGATGTCGGTCAAGGCATTACTCGAACGGATGAGTCATGCGCTGGCCAATGGGCAGCGGGTAGAGATTCGCGGCTTCGGCAGTTTTTCCCTCCATTTCCGGCCCCCAAGGCTGGGACGTAACCCCAAGACCGGTGAAAGCGTTGCCTTGCCCGGTAAGCATGTCCCCCATTTCAAGCCCGGCAAGGAATTGCGCGAACGGGTAAACGGCTCCATCGACGGGAACGACTAGGGACCGTCCGTGGACGACCGACGTCGACAGCAGATTCGCAATGCCGTGGCCTTTGCCGCGCTTATCGTGATTTCGTCCGCTGTTGGCATTCTTGTTGTATTGAACGAAGACCTGGTGACCCTTGCGTTACCCGGTGTGCAGATCGAGGCGCCGCTCGTGGTGTTCCTCGGGATTGCGGCCCTGTTCGGGGTCGTTTTGGCTTCGCTCGTACTCTGGCTGCGGCTGCGCCGGTTGCGTCAAAAGATTGCAGACCTGCGCGAACAGAACCATGCCCTCAAGGTCGAGGTCGAGCAGTTGCGTACCGCACCCATGCGGGATTTCTACTAGTCACGTGGCGCGCATGCGGCCACTGACGCCCCCCACGTTTCTTTTCTCATCCGGGACCCATTCTCGCTCATGATCGACGACTGGTTCTGGTTGCTGCTCCCTATTGCGGCTGCAAGTGGCTGGTGGCTCGCGCGTTACGGCGTGCCGGAAGACCGTGAGGAACGGGAGCCGTCACTGGATCGCTACCTGGAAGGTGTGCGCCACCTCCTCGACGACCGCACGGATGATGCCCTTCAGGCCTTCATCGAAATGGTGGAAGTCGATCACGAAACCTTCGAGACCCATGTAATCCTGGGCCGGCTGTTCCGGCGTCGAGGCGAGGTCGATCGCGCCATCCGCATCCATCAGAACCTGGTCGCGCGGCCCACGTTGCCTGCGGCGCAGCGGGCGCAGGCCCTGTGCGAACTGGGCGAGGATTTTCTCCTGGCCGGCGTATTGGATCGGGCGGAGGCGGTGTTTCGCGAATTGGCGGATTCGCCGCATCAGGCGATCGCCGCACTGGAAGGCCTGCGTCAGGTCTACGAGACCCAGCGGGAATGGGAGCGTGCGATCGAGGTGGGCGACCGGCTGAAGGAACATGGGGTCGCGCACGAGCATCAGCGGATCGCGCATTATCATTGCGAACTGGCCCAGATCGCGCTGGACAAGGGTGACTGGGAAAGCGCCAGGGCGCGCGCGGAACAGGCCGAGGGCCTGGTGCCGGGGCTTTCGCGGGCATTGCTGATCCAGTCGGAGATCGCGGCACGCAGGGGCGAGATCCGCGAGGCGATCGGATTCGGACGCGATGCGGTGGCGCGTACCCCGCAACTGGCGCCCTTGCTGGTACCGCGTATCGAGCGGTTGCATCAAGAGCTGCCTGGGGAGAATCGTCTGGGTCAGCTGGAGGAGCTCCTAGACGATCTCGCGCGCAACCGTGGGATCACGATGGCGCGCATTGCCCTGATGCGTCTTTACCGACGTACGGGCCGGCTGGATGCCGCGCTGATGGAGCTGGGTTCGATCCTGGCACAGCGTCCGGTGCCGACCTCGGGATTGCTGGAGGCGGTGCGCTGGATGAAGATTCTCCCGGCGGTCCAGCAATACAGCACCGAGTTTGCGGCATTCGAGAAGGCCCTGGCGGACCAGCTCGGGAGCCAGCATCTGTACCAGTGCGTGAACTGTGGCTATCAAGGGCGCGCGCATGTGTGGCAGTGCCCAAGCTGTCGTCGCTGGGATACGCTGCGCGGTCTCGACTTCGACATTGATCAGACGACGGAGGCCGCCGAGGAGGCGCTAATCCGCGAAGGGAGTCCCCGTTCATGAATCCGATTCCGGAACCTGCAACGCGCCTGATTGTGGCGCTCGATTTTTCCGAAGCCGAAGCCGCACTGGCGTTCGCCCGAAAGCTCGATCCCGCCCAGTGCGCGCTGAAGGTCGGGTTTGAGCTGTTCGTGGTCGCCGGGCCCGACCTGTTGCACCGTCTGCACGGCCTGGGTTTTCGGGTCTTTCTGGATCTGAAGTTCCACGACATCCCGAATACGGTGGCGGCGGCTTGTCGGGCCGCGGCGCGGACCGGTGTCTGGTTGATTAACGTGCATGCCAGTGGCGGTGAAGAGATGATGCGCGCCGCGCACGCGGCGGTGCGCGAGACGAATGACACGACGGCGCTTCTGGCCGTAACGGTGCTGACCTCCAGTGACGCCGGTACCTTGCGTGAGATCGGCGTGAATCGGGAACCGGCCGAGCAGGTGCGTCTTCTGGGCGAACTGGCGGTGCGCAAGGCGGGCCTGGAAGGGCTGGTCTGTTCGGCGCAGGAGGCCGCCATGCTGCGCCGCCTGCTCGGCGAGGAACCGTTGCTGGTAACGCCCGGAATTCGGCTGGAGGACGCGGGCGGGGACGATCAGAAGCGGGTGATGACCCCCGAACGGGCGATCTCGGCCGGGGCCAGCGCCATCGTGGTCGGCCGGCCGATCACGCGTGCCGCGGACCCGAGCATGGCCATGGAGGCCTTCATCACACGATTGCAGAAGAGCGGATGACGGCGTGGATTGGAGGGGTTTTCGCAGGGCATCAATCCCGCTAGGATGCCGTTGGTGCATGGATGCACCGATCGTTCAATGAAGATAAGGAGCGTTTTCATGAGGAAGCTTTTTCAATGCGCGAAGTGCTGGGCCCTGGCGGGCCTCTGCGTCCTGCCGTTGGTGATGGTTACGGCCTCGGGAGGCCAGCCGCTCAACGTGAATGGCGCATCCGCCGAAGAGCTGGCCGCGCTGGACAACGTCGGTCCGGTGAAGGCCCAGGCGATCGTGGAGCACCGCGAGGCACACGGTGAGTTCGCTTCGGTGCAGGCACTGACCGAGGTCTCCGGAATTGGTGAACGCACCGTGGAGATGAATCTCGATCGCATCGTCGTCGAGTAACGTTGTAGCGTAGTGGGTGGCAGCGCGTGCTGCCACCCGGTTCCAGCCCCTGGTCAATGGGTCCGGCAGGACGCGTGGGCCAGGGGTTCGTTATTGAGCGCCCAGGAGATGGAATGAGCCAGAATCACCCACCGATCCGTACCGCCGTGTTCCCGGTTGCCGGCATGGGTACGCGCTTTCTGCCGGCCACCAAGGCGAATCCGAAGGAGATGCTGCCGATCGTGGACAAGCCGCTGATCCAGTACGCAGCGGAGGAAGCGGTGGAAGCGGGGATCGAGACCCTGGTGTTCGTGACCGGGCGCAACAAGCGCTCCATTCCGGACCACTTCGACAAGGCTTACGAGCTGGAACACGAGCTGGAGGAGCGTGGCAAGACAGAGCTCCTGGAGCAGGTGCGCAATATCGTTCCGCCGAACGTGACCTGTGTCTATGTGCGCCAGTCCGATGCGCTGGGTCTCGGCCATGCGGTGGCCTGTGCCCATCCGATTGTGCGTAACGAACCCTTTGCCGTGATCCTGGCGGACGACCTGATCGAGTCAAGTAATGGCGGGGCGACGCGGCAGATGGTGGAGCAATACGCCGAGCACGGGTGCAGCGTGCTCGGGGTGGAAGAAGTGCCGGGTGACCGCACACATCAGTACGGGATCATCGATCCAGTGAAGACCGGCCCGCGCAGCTGGGATGTGAAGGGGATTGTCGAGAAGCCCGATCCGGACCAGGCCCCGTCGAACGTGGCGGTGGTGGGGCGTTACATCCTGACCCCGAGAGTCTTCGAGATGCTGGCCACGCAAAAGCCAGGGGCCGGCGGCGAGATCCAGCTGACCGATGCCATCGCGCGGTTGCTGGAGCTGGAGCGGGTAACGGCCTTCAACTTCGAGGGGCGCCGCTTCGATTGCGGTTCCAAGCTGGGCTATCTGGAGGCGACCGTGGAACTCGCCCTGAACCACCCGGAGCTGAAAGACGACTTCGCCGAGTATCTCCGCAACCGCTAGGGAGACGCCGAGCCTCGGCGGGTCCTGTCACCACCAGAAACGGCGCTGGCGCGGCCGGACCGGCAGGCGCCCGCGCCAGTACTGGATGAGCAGGAAGCCGAAGGCCATCCCGCCCAGGTGAGCGAAGTGGGCGATGCCGGCAAGCGTCCCGGAGATCCCCAGATACAGCTCCAGCACGCCATAGCCAATCACGAAGTACTTGGCCTTGATCGGGATCGGCAGGAAGATCAGGAACAGGCGCTGGTTGGGGAACATCATCCCGAACGCGAGCAGAACCCCGAATACCCCGCCCGAGGCCCCGATGGTCGGGTAGATCATGTCACCGTTGCCGTGGGCAGTGATGACCAGCTGCACCAGCCCGGCGCCGATCACGCACACCAGAAAGTAGGTCCCGAAGGTGCGTGAACCCCACGCGTTCTCGATCTGCACGCCCAGCATCCATACGGCGAACAGGTTCACGAACAAATGGACTGGACCGCCGTGCAGAAAGCCGTAACTGACCAGCTGCCAGAGCTGGAAGTCGGGCACCCGCATCCAGCTGCCGTCCTGATGGACGGTGGCCGGCGTGCCGATGGGCCAGAGCCCGAAATGGGTGATCAACCAGTCACCCAGCCACGGCATGGTGAGGAACAGGCCCACGTTGGCGATCAGCAGGAAGCCGATCACCGGCGGCATCATGCTGAAGTCGGGGTGGCGGGGGTCCGGGTGTGTCATCGGACTCTTTTGCTCCCCGCCGTCAGGTGAAATCGTCGGTTACGGCACCGCGACTGGCCGAGCCCACGATACGCGAGTATTTCGCCAGGACCCCGCGGTCAAAGCGGGGCACCGGCGGCTCCCAGGCCGCGCGGCGGTGTTCCAGCTCGGCTTCGTCGACCTGCAGCGTGAGCCGGTTTTCTCCGGCATCGATCTCGATCGTATCCCCGTCCCGGACCAGCGCAATCGTGCCGCCGGTCGCGGCCTCGGGGGCAACATGTCCAACCACCATTCCGTACGTCCCGCCGGAGAAGCGCCCGTCGGTAATCAGACCAACGGAATCGCCCAGGCCCGCACCGATGATCGCGGCGGTCGGCGCGAGCATCTCGCGCATGCCGGGACCCCCACGCGGCCCCTCGTAGCGGATGACGAGGATATCGCCGGCCTGGATCTGGCCGTCGAGGATGGCATCCAGGCAGGCCTCCTCGGAGTCGAAGCAGCGCGCGGGGCCGGCAATGGCGGTCCGCTTGAGTCCGGTGATCTTGGCCACCGCGCCCTCGGTCGCGAGATTGCCCTTGAGGATGGCCAGGTGCCCGTGCGGGTACAGGGGCCGCTCCAGCGGGCGGATGATTTCCTGATCCGGGGAGGGCGCATCGGGGATCTCCGCCAGGGTCTCGGCCAGGGTGGCCCCGGTAATCGTCAGGCACTCACCGTGCATCAGCCCGGCATTCAGGAGCATCTTCATCACCTGGGGCGTGCCGCCCACCGCATGGAACTGGGTGGTCACGTAGCGCCCGGAGGGCTTCAGGTCGCACAGCACGGGGACCTTGCGGCGGATGCGCTCGACATCGTCGATGTCCAGGGGGACCTCGGCGGCATGCGCAATCGCCAGCAGGTGGAGTACTGCGTTGGTGGAGCCCCCGATGGCCATCACCACTGCGAGGGCGTTCTCGAAGGCCTCGCGGGTCAGGATGTCGCGCGGGCGCCGGTTCGCGTGGATGGCCTCTACCAGGACCTCGGCCGACCGGGCGGCCGAATCGCCCTTTTCCGGGTCCTCGGCGGCCTGGGTGGACGAACCGGGGAGGCTCATGCCCATGGCCTCGAAGGCACTCGACATGGTATTGGCGGTGAACATGCCGCCGCAGGAGCCGGCGCCGGGGCAGGCGTTGCGTTCCACGCCCTGAAGGTCCTCGTCGGACAGATTGCCGGCACCATGCTGGCCCACGGCCTCGAAGGCGCTGACGATCGTCAGGTCCTGACCCTTGTAGTGCCCGGGCTTGATGGTTCCGCCGTAGACGAAGATGCCCGGCACGTTAAGACGGGCCAGGGCAATCATCGCCCCCGGCATGTTCTTGTCGCAGCCGCCGGTGGCGAGAATGCCGTCCAGGCTCTGGCCGTTGACTACGGTCTCGATGGCGTCGGCGATGACCTCACGCGAGACGAGCGAGTACTTCATCCCCGGCGTCCCCATGGAGATGCCGTCGGAGATGGTGATGGTACCGAAGGTCTGTGGCATGCCCCCGGCCTGGCGCACCGCCTGTTCGGCGCGGGCGGCGAGGGCACCAATGCCCATGTTGCAGGGCGTGATCGTGCTGTGGGCGTTGGCAATGCCCACGATCGGGCGCTGAAAGTCGTCGTCGCCGAAGCCGACTGCGCGCAGCATGGCGCGGTTGGGCGTGCGGCGGGGGCCTTCGGTGACGACGCGGCTGCGGCGGTTGTCCTGTGCCATGGTCTTCCCTGCGGTTGTGGGTTAGTGGGCGCCGGGCTCGCCGTGGCGCGAGTAGCGGCCGTTCATGAAACGATCGAAGAACTGCCCGAGGGCGGGGTGTTCGATCTGTTCGCCGCGAGTATCCGGCTCCAGGTGGCGTTCGGCCACGTAGGTGCTGTGCGAATAGCCGTCCACCAGCACGTGATACCACGGCTGGTCCTTGGGTGGGCGGCTCTTGGCCACGGTTTCGTACCATTCGTCCGACCCGGCGTACACCGGATCTACATCGACGATCACACCCCGGTAATCGAACTTGGTATGGTGAATGAGCTCACCAACGGTAAAGCGCGTGCGTGTGGTCATGTTCGCCTCTGTCCTGCCTCGGTGCGCAAGTCTCTATTGTGGACCGCGGCCACCGGCGCGTGTTCGAGCTCGGCTCTCGGGTGCACCGCATGGCACTGTACGACTTTGTATTTAAAGCTATAACGCCCCTAACGGTACCGCCATGAGTCGCAATCAAAACAGGCTGGATGCCAGCTTCCATCACCATATCCCCGAAGGCGATGATCGCGAACGGCGTGTCTGCGACCATTGTGGCTTCGTTGACTACGAAAACCCGCGAATCATCGTCGGCAGCGTGGCCATCTGGGAAGACCGCGTATTGCTTTGTCGAAGGGCCATTCAGCCGCGTCGTGGTTTCTGGACCCTGCCGGCGGGGTTCATGGAAAAGGGGGAAAGCCCGGCCGAGGGGGCCCGCCGCGAGGCCTGGGAGGAGGCGCGGGCCGATCTGGAAATTGGTCAGTTGTTGGGCGTCTATAGCGTCCCGCACATCGGGCATGTGCAGATGATCTATCGGGCGCGCTTGCTGAGCGATGCGATTGGGCCGGGCCCTGAATCGGAAGAGGTCGGCCTGTTCCGATTCGATGAATTGCCGGAGGAACGCGCCTTCCCATCGGTGACCTGGGCCCTGCAGCACTATCTGGAAACCCGAGACCGGGTCGATTTCGCCCCGCGCTCGGCCCCGCTGGCCGATGGAGAAGGTGTCACCCCCGGTCTTTGAGGGTGGCGCGCTCCACGCGTGTCTATTTCCTGTCGCGCTGCGGCCCGTAGTGGCGAAACTTTTCCAGGACGCGATCCATCTCCGCGTCATCCAGCAATTGCGGCCCTCCGATCTGCAGGCTCAGCACATATTGCCGTGCCAGGAGTTCAACCTCCTCGGTCAGCCACAGGGCGCGCTCCAGGTCCGTCCCGGTGGCAATCATCCCGTGATTCGCGAGCAGGCAGGCCGTGCGGTCCCGCAGGGCCGCCACCGCGAGCCGCGAGAGGGTCTCCGTTCCAAACGTGGCGTACGGGGCGCAGCGGATGGAGTTCCCGCCGGCGGCGGCGATCATGTAGTGCAGCGCGGGGATGTCGCGTCCCTGGATCGCCACGACACTGGCATGGACGGAATGGACATGGACGACCGCTCCCAGCTCTGGTCGCGCCTGCAGGATGGCGCGGTGGAAGTGCCATTCGCTCGAGGGCTTGCGGCCAGGCGCCCATTGTCCATCTGCATCGACATACACCAGGTCGTCCGGCTGTAACGCCTCGTACGGGATGCCAGAAGGCGTAATCAGCATGCCGTCGCCGAAGCGCGCGCTGATGTTGCCCGAGGTGCCCTGGTTGAGCCCCCGACGATTGGTCTCCAGGCCGGTGTTGATGATGGCTTGGCGAAGGGCGGTCTCGTCGGTCGTGTTGGGGGAGTTCAGGGTCATCTTCTCGGAAGCGCTTGGGCGTAATGCGATTGTACCGGGTTCGTCCGGGAACCCCGCGCACGGGTTGTGGTCAATCGGGAAAGCCCGCAATCGTGATGGGTAATCCATTTCGCTCATGGAAATGGGGCGGGCCCGCCGTTTATAGTGGCTTCGCATATCCGGTTCGCCAGATATCCGCGAAGTCTTGATTGTTACAGGGAGGAAGCACCATGAAGAACGTCGCACGCCTGATTACCGCCACCTCCGTGGCCGCCGCACTGACCCTGGGGTTGGGTGCCGGAAGTACCGTTCACGCATTCGATGAGCACGAGGCCACGATCGACTACCGCCAGGGTGTGATGCGCGCCATTGGTGGCAACGTGGGCGCCATTGCCGCCGTGGTGGTGGACGGAGCCGAGTTCGGCGACAACCTCGAGATGCATACCAGCCAGCTGGTAGCGCTGAGCCAGGACATCCCGGGCCTCTTTCCGGAGGGGAGCGATTTCCCGGATACCGATGCCAAGGAAGAAATCTGGGATGACTGGGAACGCTTCGAGGAGCTCTCCAATGACACGCTGGAGGCCGCCGAGGCCCTGCACGCAGCCGTGGAGGCCGGTGACGAAGGCGAATACGCCATTCGTTTTCGCAACCTCGGGCAGTCCTGCCAGGCTTGCCACGACGACTTCCGCCGCGAGTAATCCGCAGTGCTAGCAGGTAACAAGGGGCTGGCAGCCTGTCTGTCAGCCCTTTTTCTGCTTGGATCGGCGGCCACGGTGCAGGCAGGGGTGCAGATTGGCGAGCACGACCCGTCCGCGGGTACCGACGAGCAGATCGCCTACGGTGAGTACGTCTTGCGAGCCGGTGGCTGCGTGACCTGCCACACGGCAGAAGACGGGGAATTCCTGGCCGGCGGGCGTGCGATCGAGAGCCCGTTTGGTGCGTTCTATGGTCCGAACATCACCCCGGATGCGGAACACGGCATCGGGGACTGGTCGGAAGAGGACTTCAAGCGCGCCCTGCTCGAAGGCCGCAGCCCGGACGGGCGCCACTACTATCCGGCCTTTCCGTATACGTCGTACACCAAGATCCAGCCGCGAGACGTGGAAGCCCTGTGGGCCTTTCTGCAATCCGAGGTGGAGCCCGTCGCTCGAGAAAACACCCCGCATGACCTGGTCTGGTATGCCCGGTTCCGGTCATCCCTGATGGGCTGGAAGTGGCTGCATTTCGAACCGGGCACCTTCGAGGCCGACCCCGACCAGTCGGACGAATGGAACCGTGGGGCCTACCTCGCCAACGCCCTTGGGCATTGCATGGAGTGCCATACTCCGCGCACGCGGACCGGCGGTCTGGACCTCAAGCGCATTGGGGCCGGCGCCCGACTGCCCGACGGGGACGTTGCCTCCAATATCACCCCGGATCGCGAAACCGGCATCGGACGCTGGGGGGAGCGGCATATTGCGCGCTATCTGGAGATGGGCCTGACCCGCGACGGTGATTTTGCCGGCGGCGGCATGGCCGACGTGATCGATCACGGCACTGCCCATCTGACCGATGCCGATCGCCGCGCCATCGCGATTTATATCGGTTCTCTGGAGGCCATCGAACACGATCCCGAGTAATCGGCACCGCAGTACGCACCACGAAAAAGGGCCAGATCGCGATGACCTGGCCCTTTTTCTTTATCTGGCTCCCCGGGACGGGCTCGAACCGCCGACCTAGTGATTAACAGTCACCCGCTCTACCGACTGAGCTACCGGGGAATTGGGCGCAAATCCTAATGGGGCGGGGCGGGGGCGTCAAGGAAAATCTGGCCGCCCTTCGCGTTTTACCGCCGTTCGCGGCTTTAACGGTGGTTGGCCACGAACTGGCGCAGCCGTTCCAGGGCCTTGTCGAGCTGATCGACGCTGGTGGCAAACGAGACGCGGACATGACCAGGGGCCCCGAAGGCGCTGCCCGGCACCAGAGCCACCCCCACCTCGTCCAGCAGCTGCTTGGTCAGGGCCACATCGGTATCGATGTCCGCGGCCTGCATCAATCCGGTGACGCGCGGGAAGCAGTAGAACGTACCGTCTGGCATCAGGCACTCGATGCCGTCGATGGCATTGAGTCCGTCGACCACACGACGTGCCCGCTCGGCAAAGGCGGAGCACATGGCGACCACGCAGTCCTGATCGCCATCGAGGGCGGCCTCGGCCCCGGCCTGGGCAATGGAAGTCGGGTTGGAGGTGCTTTGCGACTGGATCTTCTTCATCGCCGCGATCAGGTTCTTCGGTCCACCGGCGTAGCCGATACGCCAGCCGGTCATCGCGTACGCCTTGGAAACGCCGTTCAGGACGACGGTACGGTCCAGCAGGTCCGGGGCCACGTTGACGATGTTCACGAACGGCGTGGAGCCGAACAGGATGTGCTCGTACATGTCGTCGGTGGCGATGACGACGCGCGGATGGCGCCGCAGGACCTCGGCCAGTTCCGTCAGTTGCTCGGCCGAATAGGCGGCACCTGTGGGGTTGGACGGGCTGTTCAGGAACACCAGGCGGGTGTTTGGGGTGATCGCCGCTTCCAGCTGTGCGCCGGTGATGCGGAAGCCGGCTTCCTGCTCGGCGCTGACGACCACCGGCCGGGCACCGGCGAGCAGGGCAATATCCGGGTAGGAGACCCAGTAGGGGGCTGGGATCACCACTTCGTCGCCCGGGTTCAGCAGGGCCTGGCAGAGGTTGAAGATGCTCTGCTTGCCGCCGGAGGAGACCAGGATCTGGTCGGGGGTGAACGTCAGGCCGTTGTCGCGATCGAATTTCCGAATGATGGCGGCCTTGAGACTGACCGTTCCGTCCACCGGAGTGTACTTGGTTTCTCCGCGGGCAAGCGCGTCGACCGCGGCCTGCTTGATATGCTCGGGGGTATCGAAATCCGGTTCTCCCGCCCCCAACCCGACGATGTCCCGTCCCTCGGCTCGCAACTGGGCGGCCAGGGCGCTGACGGCGAGAGTGGGGGAGGGCTGGATACGCTGGACGCGGTCGGAGAGCTCGATTTCCAAGGTGGGGCCTCTGTGTGATCGGGGCGAAGGGCCGCGCGGGCGGTCGGGTGCGAAATGATACTGAAATCAGGCGCGGAGGATAAGGTGCAGCCAGGCGAAGGCGAACAATTCCAGGTGGTGTCCGAATACCAGCCGGCTGGCGACCAGCCCGCGGCGATCGCGGCATTGACCGAAGGCCTCGAGGCGGGCCTGGCACATCAGGTCCTGCTCGGGGTCACCGGGTCGGGCAAGACGTTCACCATCGCCAATGTGATCGAGAATATCCAGCGCCCCACCATCATCCTGGCGCCAAACAAGACCCTGGCCGCCCAATTGTACGGGGAATTCAAGGAGTTTTTCCCGAACAACACGGTGGAGTATTTCGTTTCCTACTACGATTACTACCAGCCGGAGGCCTACGTCCCGTCCTCGGATACCTATATCGAGAAGGACGCGTCGATCAACGACCACATCGAGCAGATGCGCCTGTCGGCCACGCGTGCGTTGCTGGAGCGCCGCGATGCGATCATCGTGGCCTCGGTCTCCGCGATTTACGGCCTGGGTGATCCGCGCAAGTATCTTTCCATGGTGCTGCATCTGGAGCGCGGCGAGCGTATTGACCAGCGCGACTTGCTGCGGCGCCTGGCGGAGTTGCAGTACACCCGCAACGATGCGGAGTTGCGCCGTGCGACCTACCGCGTCCGCGGCGAAGTCATCGACATCCACCCGGCGGAGTCGGACATCGAGGCGGTGCGCATCGAGCTGTTCGACGACGAGGTGGAACGCCTGTCGTATTTCGACCCCCTGACCGGCGAACAGCTGCGCACCGTCCCGCGCCTGACGATCTACCCGAAGACCCACTACGTGACGCCGCGCGAAACCCTGTTGGGGGCGGTGGACCACATCCGCGACGAATTGAAGGAGCGCCTGGACTTTCTGCGCAAGGAAGACCGGCTGGTCGAAGCGCAGCGGCTGGAGCAACGCACGCTGTTCGATCTGGAGATGATCCTCGAGATTGGCTACTGCAACGGCATCGAGAACTACTCGCGCTACCTCTCCGGCCGCGCCCCGGGCGAGCCGCCACCGACCTTTTTCGACTACCTGCCCAAGGATGCGCTGTTGGTGATCGACGAGTCGCACGTGTCGGTCCCGCAGGTGGGCGGGATGTACAAGGGCGACCGTTCGCGCAAGGAGACGCTGGTCGAATACGGCTTTCGCCTGCCGTCGGCCCTGGACAACCGGCCGCTGCGTTTCGAGGAGTTCGAGGCCTTGCAGCCGCAGACGATCTACGTCTCCGCCACCCCGGGGCCCTATGAGCGTGAGCATGCCGACGCGATCGTGGACCAGGTGGTGCGCCCGACCGGGTTGCTGGACCCGATCCTGGAGATCCGCCCGGCCGGTACCCAGGTGGACGACGCACTCTCCGAGATTCGCGATCGGGTCGAATGCAACGAGCGCGTCCTGATCACCACGCTGACCAAACGCATGGCCGAGGATCTGACGGATTATCTGTCCGAGCACGGGGTACGCGTGCGCTACCTGCACTCGGATATCGATACCGTCGAGCGCATGGAGATCATCCGCGACCTGCGCCTGGGCGAGTTCGATGTGCTGGTGGGGATCAACCTGCTGCGCGAAGGCCTGGACATGCCGGAGGTCTCGCTGGTGGCGATCCTGGATGCCGACAAGGAGGGCTTCCTGCGCTCCGATCGTTCGCTGATCCAGACCATCGGCCGCGCCGCACGCAACGTCAACGGCAAGGCGATCCTGTACGCCGACAAGGTGACCGGATCCATGCGGCGTGCGATCGACGAGACCGAGCGCCGCCGTGCCAAGCAGATCGAGCACAATGAGGCCCACGGGATCACGCCCATCGGCATCCGCAAGAACGTTGCGGACATCCTGGAGGCGCGCAACGCGATGCCCGGCGCCGGCGGCCGACGAGGTCGAAAGGTGGCGGAGGAGGGCGCCGATTACGTGGGCGCACCGGACAACGCGGCCAAGGAGATCGAACGCCTGGAAAAGGAGATGTTTGCCAAGGCCCGCGACCTCGAGTTCGAGGAGGCCGCCCGGATTCGCAATCGCATCGAAAAGCTCAAGGCACTCGCCTTTCTCCCCGAAGCCTCGCTATCCTGAAAAGATGGCTCCCGCGGGAGCGCCGAATCGAGCCCCTGAGTGATGTCCAAGAACGACCCCTTGCCCCTGGGTCCGGTGATGCTCGATGTCGCCGGTACCGAACTGACTCCCGAAGACCGTGAACGCCTGCGTCATCCCGCCACCGGCGGCGTGATCCTGTTCGCCCGCAACGTCGGCACTGCGGAGCAGGTGAGCGCGCTGGTCGCCGCCATTCGCGCCGAGCGCCCCGGCATCCTGATTGCGGTGGACCAGGAGGGCGGACGGGTGCAACGGCTGCGCGATGGCTTCACCGCCATCCCGCCGATGCGTCAGTTGGGCCATGTCCACGATTACGACCGCAACAAGGCCTGCGAGCTCGCCCATGCGACCGGCGAACTTCTCGGGCGCGAGCTGCGCTCGGTGGACATCGACTTCAGCTTTACCCCGGTGCTGGATCGCGACCTCGACATCAGCGAGATCATCGGCGATCGTGCCTTCCATTATGACCCGGACGTGATCGCGCGCCTGGCCGGCGAGTTGATCCGGGGCCTGTCCGCGGCCGGCATGGCGGCCGTGGGCAAGCATTTCCCGGGTCACGGGGCTGTTGCCGCGGATTCGCATGTCGCCTTGCCGGTCGACGACCGTCCACTCTCCGAGATCGAGAATCAGGACCTGGAGGCGTTTCGCCCGGTGCTCGGGGACCTCGAGGCCATCATGCCGGCACACGTCGTATACCCACAGGTGGATGAACATCCCGCGGGCTTCTCGCGCGTCTGGCTGCAGGACATCCTGCGCCGCGAACTGCGCTATCGCGGGGCGATCCTCAGCGACGACCTCGCCATGGCTGGGGCAGAGGGCATCGGCGGTCCCGCCGAGCGCGCTGCGGCCGCACGGGCGGCCGGCTGCGACATGGTGCTGATTTGCAACCAGCCGGAACAAGCCGACATCATCCTTGCCGCCCAGGCGGATCAGCCGTTGTCACCTGAATCGCGGCGTCGACTGGAACGCTTGCGGGCGCGCCCAGTGGAGCCTGATCCACAGGGTCTCGTCGCACTGCGCGCGCGGTTGGCGCGCTGGACTCAAGCGAGCCAGATCGCCACTGCATAACCCCATGGAAAGGGCGCATTGGCACCCGCGTGCCGAGCCGCCTATAATGCGCCACCGGTTTGCAGTTGAGCAGCTAGTAATATTCACACTCACCACTGAAGTTGGAGATCCAAAATGGCCGATAAGCTCATGATCGTCATGGTCAACACCGACCCGAGCAACGCTTCCGAACTGGGTGCCCCGTTCTTCCAGGCCACCGTGGCTGCCGCCATGGAATACGACGTTGAAATCGTGATGACCGGCCGTGCTGGCGAGCTCGCCAAGAAGGGCGTTGCCGAGAACCTGTTCGTGCAGGAAGGCTCCAGCAAGAGCGTCTACGACTTCATGAAGGACGCCCACGAAGCCGGCGTCGTAATGAAGGTCTGCACCCCGACGCTGGATCTTTGGGGCAACGACCTGATTCCGGAGATCGAAGAAACCGTGGGCGGCGCCTACGTCATCTCCGAAGCGATGGACGACGACACGGTCACCTTTACCTACTAAGGTTATCGACGTTCGTTTTCAACCGGCCGGCCCTTGTGCCGGCCGGTTGCGTTTCCGGGCCCCGAAAAGGCGAGGCCAACCTTGCCGAATGTTCGGCGCTCGGACATGATTTCCCCGCATCGATACCCTCAGGACATGCCATGAGCCCGGAACAGGCCCGAGCCACGCTGCGCGACGCCGACTGCCTCTTCAGCCGCGATGCCGTCGAGACGGCGATCGACCGCCTGGCGGAACGCACGGCCAGCACGCTGAAGGACCGCAATCCGTTGGTCATGGGCGTGATGAACGGGGGGGTGGTGCTGATGGGCGGGTTGTTGACCCGCTGGTCGTTCCCCATGCAGGTGGATTACCTGCACGCCACGCGCTATCGCGGTGGCACCCGCGGCGGCGAACAGCTGCACTGGTTGGCCCGTCCGCAGGCGTCGCTCAAGGCCCGAACCGTTGTCATCGTGGATGACATCCTCGACGGCGGGATTACCCTGGAGGGAATCAAGACGTTCTGCGAGGAGCAGGGCGCTGCGCAGGTGATATCCATCGTCCTGGTGGACAAGCACAACCCGGAACGCGATCCGGCGATCACCGTCGACTACGCCGCCCTGGAGGCCCCGAACCGCTACCTGTTCGGGTACGGTATGGATTATCAGGACTATCTGCGCAATGCGCCCGGCATCTTCGCCGTGGCCGACCACTAAACCACTGACGCCCGAGGCGCTCATGTCCACACCCCGTATCGCCGTCATCGGCGGCACCGGCCTGACCCGGCTGAAGGATCTGGAGATCACCCGGCGTCAGGTAATGCACACGCCGTATGGCGAACCCTCGGGGCCGCTGGTGTTCGGCCGCCTGAACGACACCGAGATCGTGTTTCTGCCACGGCACGGGGCCCGGCATACCATCCCGCCGCACGAGGTGAACTACCGCGCCAATATCTGGGCGCTGAAAAATGCCGGGATCGACAACGTGGTGGCCGTGGCTGCAGTCGGCGGGATTGGCGAAGAGATGAAGCCCGGTATGGTCGCGATCCCCGATCAGATCATCGACTACACCTGGTCACGGGCGAATACCTTCTTCGAGGGAAATGACCTGGAAGAGGTCACCCACATCGACATGACCTGGCCCTATAGTGACAACGTCCGCCAGACACTGATCCGCGCGATTGACGACCTGGGTATCGAGGCCGTGGAGCACGGGACCTACGGGGCCACGCAAGGACCCCGCCTGGAGACGGCCGCGGAGATTGATCGCCTGGAACGCGACGGCTGCGATCTGGTGGGCATGACCGGCATGCCCGAGGCGGCGCTGGCGCGTGAACTGGGGCTGAACTACGCCTGCTGTGCCGTAATCGCCAACTGGGCGGCCGGACGCGCCGAAGGCGAGATCACCATGGACGACATCGCCGCGAATCTCGATGTCGGCATGGCGCGGGTGAAACAGATCCTCACGCACGTCATCAGCAGTCTTTCCTGACGCCACGGCGTTAACAATCCGGGGACCGGCCGGGGAGAGAACCCGGGCCGGGTGACCGCACGTGCATGGTCCAGGGACTCCCTAACCAGGGACTCGCTAAGGCGAACGACACCGTCACTTATCCCCGATTTAACATAATATGTATTATGCGACATTGAAGATGGGCGTGTCTCGAGCGGAATGACCGGGATGCTCCCACCGAAGTCATGAACGCGGCCTGCGCCAGGCCCAATCCCGTTCCCGTTTAGGCCTGATCCCGCACGTCAGGCGCGCACGGCCTTTTCGATCCCCTCGGTCATCACCTCGACGAGCAAGTCGATCTGTTCCTCGGTGATCACGTACGGCGGCATCAGATAGCTCACGTTCCCCAGTGGTCGCAACAGCGCACCGCGTGTCAGGCCGTGGCGATAGATGTGCAGTCCGCGACGTTCCTGCCACGGATACGGCGTGCGCCGGGACTTGTCCTGCACCAGTTCCACCGCCGCAATCATGCCGTGCTGGCGCACGTCGGCGACATGCGGATGTTCCCGCAATGGTTCAAGTCGTTTCTCGATATGGGCGGCAAGCTCCCGGTTTCTCTCAAGAACGGGATCGGAATGGAAGATGTCCAGTGTGGCGAGTGCGGCCCTGCACGCCAGCGGATTCCCGGTATAGGAATGCGAATGCAGGAACATGTTGAGCTTTTCGTAATCGTCGTAGAACGCCTGGTAAATGGTATCTGTGGTCAACACGGCGGCCATGGGCAGATAGCCGGCGGTCAGGCCCTTGGACAGGCACATGAAATCGGGCGTGATTGGCCCCTGTTCGCAGGCGAACAGCGTGCCCGTGCGCCCGAAGCCGACTGCGATCTCGTCGGCGATCAGGTGGACGCCGTGACGGTCGCAGGCTTCACGCAGTAGCCGCAGGTATTCAGGGTCGTACATGCGCATGTGGCCGGCGCACTGGACCAGGGGCTCCACGATGACCGCGGCGGCCTCATCGGCATGTTCCGCCAGCGCTTGTTCCATGTGGTCGAACTGGCGACGCGCCACATCGGCGCAGGTTTCGCCGTCTTCGCGGTCGAAACAATCCGGTGCCGGGACGGTGATCACGTCCAGCATCAGCGGTTCGTAGGTTGCGCTGTACAGCGGTACATCGCTCACGGACAAGGCGCCCAGGGTCTCGCCGTGGTAGCTGTTGGACAGGCGGATGAAGCGGGTCTTCTGCGGGCGATCGACGTTGCGCCAGTAGTGAAAGCTCATCTTCAGCGCGACCTCGACCCCGGCGCTGCCGTTGTCCGCCAGGAACACCCGGTCCAGGCCTTCGGGGGTGATGTCGATCAGGCGTTCGCACAACTCGACCACCGGCTCGTGGGTGCAGCCGGCGAGGATCACATGCTCCAGCCGGTCCAGCTGGTCCTTGACCGCATCACCGATGCGCGGGTTGGCGTGACCGAACAGGTTGACCCACCACGAACTGATGGCATCCAGATAGCGATTGCCGTCGAAATCGTACAGCCAGACGCCCTCCCCCCGCTGGATCGGAAGCAGCGGGAGGGTCCCCTCCTCGCCGTAGTCTTTCATCTGGGTACAGGGATGCCAGAGGGTGCGTAGGTCGCGTTGCTTGAGCGTGTTGTTGTCCATGAGATCCATTGTGCCAAACCCGCCCGGCTGAGGCGGACTCAGTGAGCCGATTCGGCCTTCATCGCCATCAGCTCGTCCTCGAAGAAGAAGCGATCTTCGCCGAAGGCGGGTTTGAGCTGATCGAGCCAGGTGGCTTGGTCATCGTAGCGCGCAAAAAACGGGCGCTGGACCCAGTCGGGGTTGCGTGCCTGGATGAAGCGCAGGACGAAGACCTTCTCGCCCTGGATCTCGGCAACGCCCTGGATCTCCACCTTGCCGGGCTCGGCGCTCATTGAGGGGCCGCGGGCGGTGCGCCCGAGCCCCGAGACCTGTTTCATGGCTTCGCGGTAGATTTCCCAGGCGCGCGCCAGCGGGACCTCGAAGTAGCGTCGCGCCCCGGTGTCACGCTCTACGAACATGTAATACGGGATAATCCCGAGGCGTACCTGTTCGCGCCAGAGATTGGCCCAGGCCTCGGCGTCGTCATTGATGTGCCGGAGCAAGGGCCCCTGGGAACGGATTTCGGCGCCGGTATCCCGTACCCGACGGATGGCCTCGTGGGCAATCGGGGTCCGCAATTCGTTCGGATGGTTGTAATGCGCCATCAGGGCCACGTGCTTGCCCGCCTCGACCAGCCGTTCCAGTAGACGCAACAGTTCGTCCGCATCCGAGTCGGTCACGAATCGGTAAGGCCAGAATGTCAGGGCCTTGGTGCCGATCCGTACGGTCTGTATGTGGGCCAGCTCGGGCTCCAGCAAGGCCTCAAGATAGGCCTTCAGGTGCTTGGTTTTCATTACCATCGGGTCGCCTCCCGTCATCAGAAGGTCGCTGATCTCCGGATGGCCGCGCAGGTAGTCGTGCAGCAACGCGGCATCGGTGCTGGCGATGCGCAGCTCCTTGTCACCGACGAACTGGGCCCAGCGGAAGCAGAAGGTGCAATAACTGTGGCAGGTCTGGCCTTGGCCGGGGAAGAACAGCACGGTTTCACGGTACTTGTGCTGGAGGCCGTTGATGACCTCGCCCGCTTCCTCGCTCGGGCGGTTGAGCTCCATCTGCCCGGCTGGATGCGGGTTGAGCTCCTCGCGCAGCTCGCGCGCGAGGGCCTGGATCTCGGCCCGCCCTGCCCCTTGGCGATGCAGAACGGCCATGCGCTCGAAGGCCTCGGGGGCCAGCATGTCCCGTTGCGGAAAGGTCAGCTGGAAGATTGGGTCGCCGGGAACCCGGCTCCAGTCGATCAGCTCCTCGATCACGTAGTCATTGACCCGGAACGGAAGAACGCTGGCAACAACCTGCATCTCGAAGCGTATGGCCTCGGGCAGGCTGGCCAGGGCCGGGATGCGTTCGATCGAGCGTTCATTAAAGACGCGGAACTCGCGCGGCTCGACTGCACCAAGCTGGGGATCACGATAGAACTGGACAACGGAATTCATCCGCGACTCCTGTGCCGACAAACTGAAATTGGAGTGCCTCGCCGCAGCGATGGGCGAGGATGCGCGTGCATCCCGGGACGTTCGGGGCGCTCAAGCTCTAGGAATACGGGATGACCATTCGCACGCGAACGGCGTCCGCAAGAGCAGCGAGTAAGATGCTGACCCGTGCCGCTGTCGAAGGGCGGGGTAGCGGGACCTTCAGAAGCCGGTAAATTAACAACTTGCCCGCATTTTCACAACCAGTTCCCGGGCGCGCCTGATGGGTCGGGTGCGCAGGCGGGCCCCTTCGGCTGCGTCTCTCCGGGTGTTCTAAGCCTCGCCTGACTGGGTTACCCTTTGGCACCCGCCAAGGAGGATCGCATGCACCCGGAGTTTCCACAGGAAGGGATCATCCACCTCAATCATGCCGCCGTGGGCCCCTGGCCCCGGCGCACCGAGGACGCGGTCTGCCGCTTCGCCCGGGAGAACGTGGCCCATGGCTCGCGTGACTACCTGCAGTGGCTGCAGCAAATCGACGCGACGCGGGAACTCGCACGGGCGTTGATCGGGGCGCCGTCCGCAGAGGACATTGCCTTCGTGAAGAACACGTCCGAGGCGCTGTCGATGGTGGCCTTCGGCCTGGACTGGCAGCCGGGCGACAATGTGGTGTTCCCGGCGCACGAGTTCCCGTCCAATCGTGTCGTCTGGCTGGCCGCCGCAGAGCGTTTCGGCATCGAGGCGCGCGAGGTCGCCATTGGCGAGGAACCGGAGCGCGACCTGCTGGCCGCATGTGATGCGCGGACCCGCCTGGTGGCCACCAGTGCTGTGCGCTACGACTCCGGGCTGCGGGTCGACATCCAGGCGCTGGGTGCGGAACTGCGCTCGCGGCGCATCCTGTTCTGTGTTGATGCGATCCAGCACCTGGGCGCCCTGCCCTTCGATGCCCCGGGTTGCCATGCCGACTTCGTGATGGCCGATGCCCACAAGTGGATGCTGGCGCCCGAGGGAATCGGGGTGTTCTACGTAAACCCGGAGATCCGCGAACGGCTGACGCTGCAGGAATATGGCTGGAACATGCTGGCGCATGCCGGCGATTTCTCGAACCCGGGGATCGAGCCCGCCACGAGTGCACGGCGTTTCGAACCGGGCAGTCCGAACATGCTCGGAATTCACGCCCTGCACGCCAGTCTCTCCCTTCTGCTGGAGATCGGGCTGGACAGCATCGACCACGAGATCCGCGAGCACTGGCTACATTTGGAAGAAGGCCTGCGTGCGCACGGCTGCCAAATCCTGACACCGCGCGGCCGGCGTGCCGGCATCCTGACGTTCCGACCGCCGGTGGATGACCTGGAAGCGCTATACGCGAGGCTTCAGGGGCGCGGCATCCTGTGTGCCATGCGTGGCGGCGGGATCCGCTTTGCGCCCCACTTCTACCTGACGCGGGCGCAGATTGACCAGGCGCTGGAAACGCTGGGCGAGGTCATCCGCGAGACCGGTGCCGCGAACGTGCGCTGACGGTTCCAGGCTCGTCGCGAAGGGGTAGCAAGCGGGTGTTCGTGCGCGATGCAAGGTCCGACGAGGTGTCGGTCAAGACGGCACTGTCAGACGTCTAGAAGGTATGCGTCTTGCGGTCGGAGTTCAGCATGCCGCCCAGGTGTTCCTCAATGCGGCGGTGGGTCACACCCTTGTCCGACTTGTTGAACTGCACGCCGATGCCCCGCAGCCGGTTGCCCTGGGCGCGCGGCGGCGTAATCCAGACCACCGTGCAGGGGGTCGGAAGGCGATCCGAATCCTCCAGCAGTGACAGCAGCAGGAAGACCTGGTCTCCGAGCTTGTAGGCCTTGTCGGTCGGGATGAATAGACCGCCATTGGTCACGAACGGCATGTATGCCGCATACAGCGCGGGTTTTTCCTTGATTGCCAAGGTGAGCATGCCCTGCCCGGCCATAGACCCTCCGTGTGACCTGAAATCGTACTGGGTCTGGCAGTATCGCCCATCGCACCGATACCGCGCCACCCCGACTGTACTCGTGGCAAGTGACGCCTTACTGCTCGAGGAAGCTCAATGCGATGTCTTCCATGCGCAGCTGCGGGTTAAGCTGGCGCGAGGCCTGGCGTTGCCAGCCGAGCGCTTGACTCGACAGTTCAGCCAGCCGCCGCGGCCCCATGCGCCGGGCGAAGTCCTCGATTAGATCGCGCGGGAACTGCCGGCCAAACGCATCCGGCTCGCCGTTCACGAGCAGGCGCTGGGCCGCAACCAGCAGGGCCTGGATTCGTGGGATCAGGGATTCCGGCAGGCTGCGTTGCATGGCACTGGCCATCGGTGTCACCCCGGGGCGACGCAGTAGCAGGGTCAGGGCCTCGCGGTCCTGTTCCCAGCGCGCCATACGGTCGGGGTCGGTCAGGATCTCGCGGGCGGCCAGCGGACGCCCGAGACTGGCGGCATAGGCCTCGTCCACTGCCGCAGGGTCATCGGCGGCCCCGCGCAGCCAGTCCGTTGCTTCGGCAGGCCCCGGCGTGGCGATCTCGACCATCTGGCAGCGGCTGCGGATGGTCGCTGGCAGACGCGCCGGCTGCGCCGCCTCGAGAATCAGCATGGCCCTGGGCGGGGGTTCCTCCAGGGTCTTCAGCAGCGCATTCGCCGCATTCGTGTTCAGGGCATCGGCCGGGCGGATGATCACGCTGCGCAGCCCGCCCGAACCGGACAGCGAGAGAAACTCGATCGCCTCGCGTGCCGCCGCGATCAGGATTTCCTTGCCCGCCTCCTCCGGCTCCAGCGTCATCACCTCGGGGTGTACACCACCAAGGAAGCTGCGACAGCCGTTGCATTCGCCGCACGGCGGCTCGGTGCCCGTCGCGCGCTGGCACAGCAGGGCCTGGGCCAGCGCCCGCGTCAGCAGTGCCTTGCCAACGCCCGGAGCGCCATGAACCAGCAGACCGCTGGGCAGGCGCCCTTCGCGCCCGCGCCGCGCCAGCGCCTCCCACGGCTTCTGCAGCCAGGGCGGCAGGGTATCGTCGGTGACTGGCGCAGCCATGGCCCCCTTAACCCTCCCGCGCGTGCAACGGCAGGCGCTCGCGCACGCCCGCGAGGATGCGCTCGGCTACCGTGTCCGGGTCCGCGGATGCATCCACGACCAGATAGCGTCCCGGCACTCGCTTGGCGCGTTCCCGATACGCCTGGCGTGCCCGCTCGAAGAAGTCCAGCGCCTCGCGTTCGATGCGGTCTCGCCGGCCGCGCTGGACGGCTCGATCGAGCCCGGTCTCTGAGTCGATGTCCAGCAGGATTACCAGGTCCGGGCGCAGTTCGCCCTGCAGCCAGTCCTCCAGCTGTGCGACCCGCTGGGATCCAAGTCCCCGCCCGGCCCCCTGGTAGGCAAACGAGGCATCGGTAAAACGGTCGCTGAGGACCCAGTCACCGGCCTGCAGGGCCGGCCGGATCACCTCGTGCAGGTGCTGGGCCCGCGCGGCGAACATCAGCAGCAGCTCGGACTCGGCACACATGCCCGGCAGATCGGGGTCCAGCAGCAGGCCGCGCAGGCGTTCGCCGAGGGCGGTCCCGCCCGGCTCCCGGGTGTTGCGCACCGGGTGTCCGGCAGCGCGCAGCGCGGTGTCCAGACGCTCGATCTGGGTGGTCTTGCCCGAGCCCTCGATGCCTTCGAGGACCAGGAAGTGGCCGGGATGGGGCGAGCGTTCCATGTGCAGGGCGTCTCCAGTTACCGGTTGCGTATGCCGTAGCGGCTGCCATCCCCGCCCAGCTGGTAGCGGATCACGGCCTCGCGATGCTCACGATAGGTCTCGGAGAAATGATGACTGCCGTCGCCGCGCGAGACGAAGAACAGGTCATTGGTTTCGGCCGGACGTGCCGCCGCCTGCAAGGCCGCGCGCCCCGGCAGGGCGATGGGCGTTGGCGGGAGCCCGGCACGGGTATAGGTGTTGTAGGGATGATCGCGGTCCAGTTCGGCGCGCGTCAGGCGTTGTACGCCGGGCTCCTGCGCGTACAGCAGGGTGGGATCGGTCTGCAGGCGCATGCCGCGCTTGAGCCGATTCACGAACACCCCGGCCACCCGGTCACGCTCGTCCCCGCGCCCGGTCTCGCGTTCGATGATGGAGGCTAGGATCAGCAGCTCATAGGGGGAATTCACCGGGTGGTCCTCGATTCGGTCCTCCCAGGCGCGGTCCAGGTGCAGGCGCATCGCCTGGTGGGCGCGTTGCAGCACCGTCAGGGCCTCGGTTCCGGAGCCGAAGAAATAGGTGTCCGGCAGGAACCATCCCTCCGGGTGTCCCAGGTCCTCGAGCCCCAGTGCCTCCAGCAGGTTGTCGACCCCGACCGATTCGGCGGGCCCGATGAGTTCCGGGTGCTCGCGCAGGGCGGCCAGCGCCTGGCGGATGGTCCAGCCCTCCGGGAACGTGAGGCGATGCTGTACCACCTCGCCGCGAGCCATCGCATGGATCAGTTCGCGCGGGGTCATGCCCGGCGTCACGGCGTATTCCCCTGCCTGGAGACGCGGCGCAATCCCCTGACGCCGTCCATAGGCCTCGAGCACCCAGGCAGAATCCACCCAGCCGCGTTCGGCAAAGGTCCTGCTCACCGAACGCAACCCCTGCCCCGGTTCCAACTGAAAGCGTTCCGAGGCGTCCAGCGCCATCGGCGTATCCAGCTGCGCCTGGTAGTGTTCGCTCAGCCACCAGGCGGCGCCCAGGGCCAGAATGACCAGGAGCGCCAGGACAGCGAGGCTAATCCGCTTCATGCAATGCAATTCCCATTGAATACAGCGGATCATCCTGCCACGCAGGCCCCCGCTTGTCCCCTTCGGACAGCACGGCCGGGGTCATCCCGATACGCGCGTTGCTGACATAGAGCGCATCGGCACGCTCGATACGCGCGGGGTCCGGGTACGCCTCGATCACCTCGAACCCGAACCGTTCGGCATGCTCGAGGACCCAGGCGCGCCGCGTACCGGCGATCCCGGACTGATCCACCGGCGGGGTGAGCAAGGTACGCCCTTCGCGCAGCCAGAGATTCCCCTGCGTGGCGCTTACCACGCGCCCCAGCGCATCGTGGAGGATTGCCTCGTCCCAGCCCGGTTGCCAGCTGCGCCGGGCCATCACGTGTTCCAGGCGACTGGTGTGTTTGAGACCCGCGAGCGCCGGGTTTACGCCGATCGGCACTGCGGCCCAACCCAGGCTCAGGGATTCGCGTTCAGTGGGGGCGGCGTCGTCCAGCGCCGGACCGGCACTGACGATCCGAGTCAGTGCCGGTGCCGCGGGCGGCGCGTAGCCCCTTGGCCCCTCACCCCGGGTCACCGTCAGGCGCACCATGCAGGCTGGCAGGGTCGCCACTCGGGCAATCTCGTCCAGCACCTCGGTCTCGCCGAGTTGCGGAAACCCGAGGTGCTCCAGCCCGCGCGTCAGGCGGGCCCAGTGGTAGGACCATAGCTGCGGTCGGCCCTGTCGCACCCGTAGCGTCTCGAACAGGCCGTCGCCCAGGAGTAGCCCGCGATCCAATGGCGATACCCGCCCCTCGCGCTCGCCGGTCACCAGGATCATGGGCTCTTCTCCCCCGCCCCCTGCAGCGCCTCCAGCAGGCCGCGTGCCTTGTGCCGGGTCTCCTCCAGCTCGCGCTCGGGATCGGAGTCCGCGACGATGCCCGCCCCCGCCCGAAAACGCAGTTCGTTCCCCCGAACGACGAGGGTCCGGATCAGGATATTGGTATCCATACGGCCGTGGCGGCTGACGTACCCGCAGCCGCCGGTGTAAGCCCCACGCGGGGCCTGTTGTTCCAGTTCCTGGATGATCTGCATGCTGCGGATCTTCGGGCAGCCGGTGATGGTGCCGCCCGGAAAGACCGCGCGCAGGATGTCGGCCGTGGTGGTGCCCGGGCGCAGGCGCCCGACAATGCTGGAGACGATGTGATGCACCCGGCGATAGCTCTCGATGGTCATCAGCTCCGCCACGCGCACGCTACCGATCTCGGCCACCCGCCCGACATCATTGCGTTCCAGATCCACGAGCATGACATGCTCGGCGCGTTCCTTGATGTTGAACGTCAACTCACTGAAAAGACGCCGGTCTTCTTCCGCATCCGGATCGCGGCGACGGGTCCCCGCAATCGGCCGGGTCTCGACCATGGCGGCTTCCACCGACACCAGCCGCTCTGGGGAGGAACTGATCACGTGAGCCCCCGGGAGTTGCAGCCACGCGGCAAATGGCGCGGCATTGGCCTCGCGCAGGCGGGTGTACAGCCCCGCCGGATCCAGCGGCTGCGCGGCGGTGGCACGCCATTCGCGGGATAGATTGACCTGAAAGGTGTCGCCGGCCCGGATGTACTCGAGGCCCTTCATCACTGCGTCGCGATAGCGCTGGGCGTCCTCCTCCTGAAGGGCCAGGGCGGGCAACGGTTCGGATGCGGGACTCGGCTGGCCCCGGACTGTCGCGCAGTCCGACTCCACCCGCTCCAAACGCGCGCAATCGCCTGCCTCGTCGACGAACCAGGTGGTCCCCTCGTGGTGATCGTGGATCAGTGCCGCCGGGAAATAGGTCACCAGGGCATCTGGCAGCCAGGGGTCCGAGCGGCAATCACCCAGGGCCGGCTCCATGCGCCAGGCCAGTTCGTACCCGGCGTACAGGAACCATCCCCCGAGGAACGGGAGGTGGGCATGTGCGGCGTCGTCGGGGTCGAGTGGTGGTGTGCTCGAGAGATCCTGATCCAGCACGCCCAGCACGTCCTCTCCGGCCGCACTGGACAACGTGCGGCCGGGGAAGGCGAACAGGATGGAAAAACGAGCCGGAGCCTGCCCGATCAGGGCAGACTCCAGCAGGTGGGGATAGCGCTCTGGGAATCGCCGCGCCAGGGCCGCAAAGTCGACCCCGGCGGCCAGTTCATGGACCGCCATGGCGGCGCCGCAGCGTCAGATGCTGCGGAACACCAGGGTGCCGTTGGTGCCCCCGAAACCGAAGGAGTTCGACAGGCCGACCTTGGTCTTCATTTCGCGGGCCTCGTTGGCCACGTAGTTCAGGTCGCAGCCTTCGCTCGGGTTTTCCAGGTTGATGGTCGGCGGTGACACCTGATCGCGCAGCGCCAGGGCGGTAAACACGCCCTCGATCCCGCCGGCGGCACCCAGCAGGTGGCCGGTCATCGACTTGGTGGAGTTGACCATGAGCTTGTAGGCGTGATCGCCGAATGCCTTCTTCAGGCCCTGGGTTTCCGCCAGGTCACCTGCGGGGGTCGAGGTCCCGTGAGCGTTGATGTACCCAACCTCTTCCGGATTCACACCGGCATCTTTCAGGGCACGATGCATGCACTTGGCGGCACCGGAACCATCTTGGATCGGCTGCGTCATGTGGTGCGCATCCGCATTCCAGGCGAAGCCGGCCACTTCGCAGTAGATGTGGGCCCCGCGGGCCTTCGCGTGCTCGTATTCTTCGAGCATCATTACACCGGCGCCATCGCTCAGCACAAAGCCATCGCGGTCCTTGTCCCAGGGACGCGAGGCGCGTTCGGGGTCGTCATTGCGAGTGGACAGCGCGCGGGCGGCGGCAAAGCCGCCAATGCCCAGTGGCGTGGTGGCCATCTCGGCCCCGCCGGCGACCATGGCATCGGCGTCCCCATAGGCGATCATGCGAGCGGCGTCGCCGATGTTGTGGGTACCGGTGGCGCAGGCCGAGACGATGGAGATGTTCGGACCCTGCAGGTTGCGCATGATGGACAGGTTCCCGGCCACCATGTTGATGATCGCACTGGGCACGAAGAACGGGGAGATCTTGCGCGCCCCGCCCTTCAAGTACGCGCCGTAGGAGCGTTCGATATAAGGCAGCCCGCCGATCCCGGAGCCAATGGCCACCCCGATCCGCTCGGCGTTCTCCTCGGTGACTTCCAAACCGGAGTCATCCAGGGCCTGAAGCCCCGCCGCGATCCCGTAAAGGACGAAGGTGTCCATCTTCTTCTGGTCTTTCGGCGGGACGTAGTCATTGGCTTCGAAGTCCCGGACCGCGCCGGAGATCTTCACCGGCATGTCCGATGCATCGAAGACATCGATGGGGGAAATGCCGCTCTTGCCGGCCTTGATGTTGCTCCAGGCCTTGTCGATAGTGGATCCGACCGGGGAGACGATCCCCAGTCCGGTAATCACGACACGTCGCTTAGCCAATGTGTTCTCCTCGAAAGACTGAAATTACGCGCTCAGCGCAACGACGAAGGGCCGCCCTGCGCGCAGGAAGGCCCGTTCGCGTCGTCCTGATCGGCGCCCGGAGGCGTCGAATCAGTCCTTCATGTGCTCGTTGATGTAATCGATCGCCTGCTGCACGGTGGTGATCTTTTCCGCCTGCTCGTCCGGGATTTCGGTTTCGAATTCCTCTTCGAGCGCCATGACGAGTTCCACCGTGTCCAGCGAATCCGCACCCAGGTCGTCGACGAAGCCGGCCGCGTTGGTCACGTCCTCTTCCTTGACACCCAGCTGCTCGACAACGATTTTCTTGACGCGTTCTTCAATGCTACTCATGGTTCAGAAATCCCCTTCAGTGTGAGGCGGCTTCGTTGAAAGGTCCGCCATTCTAGAGAAAAGCCCCGCCGCGATCTAGCGATCCGCGCAGCGGGTTTTGCGGGCGGCCTGCGGCCGACCCGTCGTGATCAATGCATGAACATCCCGCCATTCACATGCAGGGTCTCGCCGGTGATGTATCCGGCCTCCTCGGAGGCCAGGAAACCGACGGCCGCAGCGATCTCTTCCGGCGCCCCCAGGCGCCCCAGCGGAATCTGTCCGAGCAGGGCCTGTTTGGTGTCATCGCCCAGTTCGCGGGTCATGTCGGTATCGATGAAACCCGGTGCGACCGTGTTCACGGTGATACTGCGGCTGCCGACCTCGCGCGCCAGGGAACGGGCAAATCCCGCAAGGCCGGCTTTCGCGGCAGCGTAGTTGGTCTGCCCGGCGTTGCCGGTGGAGCCCACGACCGAACCCACCAGGATGATGCGGCCGCGGCGCAGTTTCATCATGCCTTTCAGCAGGCGCTGTGTCAGGCGCACGGCAGCGGACAGGTTGGTGTCGAGGACCGCGTCCCATTCCGCGTCCTTCATGCGCATGAACAGGTTGTCGCGAGTAATACCGGCATTGTTCACCAGCACCTCGATCGGCCCTTCCTGTTCCTGGATCGCCTGCAGGCCGGTTGCGACGGAGTCCGCGTCGGTCACGTCCATCGCAATGCCGCGCCCGCCCCATTGCTTCAGGGTTTCGGTGATCCGTTCGGCGCCGGACGCACTGGTCGCGGTACCCACCACCTGCAGGCCCTGCTCCGCCAGACGGTGGGCAATGGCCGCGCCAATTCCGCGGCTTGCACCGGTTACAAGGGCTACACGTTTGCTGTCGGACATGGTTAAGCCTTTACTTCAAGTGAGAGAAAGTCGCAGTCGGTCGATCAGCCCGCGGCCAGACGTTCGAGCGTGACCTTCAGGGTATCGCGGTCGGCAACATCGAACAGTTCCAGTTCGCGGTCGATGCGTTTGGCAAGACCGGTCAGGACGCGTCCCGGCCCGCATTCAACCTGAACCGCCACCCCCTGTTCGCGCAAGCCGCGAATGGTCTCGACCCAGCGCACCGGGCGATACAACTGCGCGGCCAGATTTTCTTTGATGGCCGCGGCGGCATCGGTCGGCGCGGCAGTCACATTCTGCCAGACCGGGATGGTGGGGGACTGAAAGGTGGTGCCGTCCAGGGCCGCCTGCAGGCGTTCCGCGGCCGGGCGCATCAGTGCGCAATGCGACGGGACCGAGACCGGCAGCTTCAGGGCGCGCTTCGCACCAGCATCCTTGGCGGCGCTTACGGCCCGATCCACCGCAGTGGCATTGCCCGCAATCACGACCTGCCCCGGCGCGTTCAGATTGACCGCCTCCAGGATCTCGCCACCGGCATGCTCGAGGCAAAGCGCGTGTACCGCGGCATCGTCGAGCCCAAGGATGGCCGCCATCGCGCCTTCTCCTTCCGGCACCGCAGCCTGCATGGCCCGGGCGCGCTCGGCGACCAGGCGTACCGCATCCGGGAAACGCAGGACGCCGGCGGCCACCAAGGCGCTGTATTCGCCCAGGCTGTGGCCCGCGACGGCCTGCGGGCGGGCGTCCGTTTGTTGGGTCAGGAGGCGCCAAGTGGCGACCCCGGCAGCCAGCATCACCGGTTGTGTCCACTCGGTCTGGTTGAGTTGTTCCACCGGACCATGCTGACAAAGGCTCCAGAGATCCGCGTCGAGGCAATCCGACGCTTCCTGAAAGGTGTCGCGGACAATGGCGTGGTCATCGCCCAGATCGGCCAGCATGCCGGTGGACTGGGACCCTTGCCCCGGAAATACGGCGGCCCAAGAAGTTGTCATTCGTTACAGATCTCGCGCGTGAAAGCGCGCGTAGTGTAGGCGGTCACGTACACCCCGGCAAACGCCGCCCATCCGCAGGGACCGGCTCTGGTCCGTCGCCGGGGGGGGGGCTATGTCCCCCGAAAGCCGCCACCTGACTTGTGTTCCGCCGGTGCATCCGGATAATGTCGCACCTTGATTCAATACGAGAGGGACCGTATGGCGAAGGAAGACGAAATCGAGCTGGAGGGCACTGTAGTCGAAACGCTCCCCAACACCACCTTCCGGGTGGAGCTCGAAAACGGGCACACGATCACGGCGCACATCTCCGGAAAAATGCGCAAGCATTACATCCGGATCCTGCGCGGCGACAAGGTGATCGTGCAGATGACGCCCTATGACCTGACCAAGGGTCGTATCGTCTACCGCAACAAGTAAGTTCCCTCTCCAACGAAGAAGCCCCGGCCGGACCGGGGCTTCTTCGTTTGCGGGCCCTCCCGGGCCCGGTAACGCCGGATCGGCGAGCCGCGTCAGGACGGCACCGCGGTTTCCTGGATGTCCAGCTCCAGACCGGCCTCGCCCAATCGGACCACCACTTCGCCACCGTGGGCCAGTCGCCCGAACAGCAGCTCGTCGGCCAGCGGCTTTTTGATGTACTCCTGCAACGTACGCGCCATCGGGCGCGCGCCCATCTTGACGTCGTAGCCGTGCTCGGCCAGCCAGGCACGCGCCTCCGGCTCGACCGTCATATGCACCTTTTTCTCGTCGAGCTGGGCTTGCAGCTGGATCAGGAACTTGTCGACCACGCTGAGGATGGTGGCCTCGTCCAGCGGCCCGAACTGAATGGTGGCATCCAGGCGGTTGCGGAACTCCGGGGTGAACGTGCGCTTGATCGCTTCCATCGCATCGCTGGAATGATCCTGCTTGGTGAAGCCCACCGATGGACGGCTGGCCTGCTCGGCCCCCGCGTTGGTGGTCATCACCAGGATCACGTTGCGGAAGTCGACCTCGCGCCCGTTGGCATCGGTCAGCGTGCCGTGATCCATCACCTGCAGCAGCACATTGAACACGTCCGGGTGGGCCTTCTCGATCTCGTCCAGCAGCAGCACCGAATGCGGATGCTTGAGGATGGCATCGGTCAGCAACCCTCCCTGTTCGTAGCCCACATAGCCAGGCGGCGCCCCGATCAGGCGAGATACGGTATGCCGCTCCATATACTCGGACATGTCGAAGCGGGCCAGATGGATGCCCATCTGCTGCGCCAGTTGGCGCGTGACTTCGGTCTTGCCGACACCGGTCGGCCCGGCAAACAGGAACGAGCCGATCGGCTTGTCCATGTCGCCCAGCCCGGAGCGGGCCATCTTGATCGCGGTGGATAACGTCCCGATGGCCTCGTCCTGTCCAAAGACGGTCATCTTCAGGTTGCGATCGAGGTGGCGCAGGGTCTCCTTGTCGGAACTGGAGACGGACTTCGGCGGGATGCGCGCGATCTTGGCCACGATCGTCTCGATGTCCTGGACGCCGATGGTCTTCTTGCGCTGGCTGACCGGCTGCAACTGCCGGCTGGCCCCGGCCTCGTCGATCAGGTCGATGGCCTTGTCCGGCAGGAAGCGGTCGGTGATGTAGCGATCGGCCAGTTCCGCCGCCGCGCGCAGGGCCGGCTTGGTGAAGCGCACGTTGTGATGCGTCTCGAAGCGGGACTTCAGGCCGCGGAGGATCTGCTCGGTCTCGTCCACCGTCGGCTCCGGCACCTCGATCTTCTGGAAGCGCCGCGCCAGGGCCCGGTCCTTCTCGAAGATGCCGCGATATTCCTGATAGGTGGTGGACCCGATGCACTTCAATTCGCCCGAGGCGAGCATCGGCTTGATCAGGTTGGAGGCGTCCATCACCCCGCCGGAGGCCGCGCCGGCCCCGATGATGGTGTGGATCTCGTCGATGAACAGCACCGCGCCCGGCTCTTTCTTGAGCTGGGCGAGCACGCCTTTCAGACGCTTTTCGAAGTCACCGCGGTACTTGGTGCCGGCGACCAGCGCGCCCAGATCCAGCGAATAGACGGTGGCAGACGCGATCGCGTCCGGTACCTGTTCATCGACGATGCGCCGTGCCAGGCCCTCGGCGATCGCGGTCTTGCCCACGCCGGCCTCGCCCACCAGCAATGGGTTGTTCTTGCGGCGGCGGCAGAGGATCTGGATGGTGCGTTCGATCTCATGATCGCGCCCGATCAGCGGGTCGATCTCGTCCTTGCGCGCCTTGTCGTTCAGGTTGGCGGCGTAGAGCTGCAGCGCGTTGGTCTTTTCTTCGCGCTCACCCTCCACCGGCTCAGCCTGGGACTCGCCCGGGTTGGGCTGGGCCCCGAGTTCGTCTTCCCCGACCTTGGAGATGCCGTGGGAGATGAAATTCACGACGTCCAGACGCGAGATGTTCTGCTGACCCAGCACGTACAGGGCCTGGCTGTCCTGCTCTCCGAACAGGGCCACCAGCACGTTGGCGCCGGAGACCTCCTTGCGCCCGCTGGATTGCACATGGAATACCGCCCGCTGCAGCACTCGCTGGAAGCCCAGGGTTGGCTGAGTCTCGCGCGAATCGCTCGGCGGGATGCGCGGCGTGTTTTCGTCAATATAGGCCGCAAGCTCGTCGCGGATGCGATCGAGATCGCCCCCGCAAGCCCGCAGCACCGTGGCAGCGCTGGGGTTTTGCGCCAGCGCCATCAGCAGATGCTCAACCGTCACGAACTCGTGACGCTTTTCGCGGGCCTCCTTGAAGACCATGTTCAGGCTGAATTCGAGTTCCTTGTCGAGCATGGGAGTCAGACCTCCTCCATCGAGCAAAGCAGTGGGTGCTGATGACTGCGGGCATAGTCGTTCACCTGCGCCACCTTGGTCTCGGCCACATCCCGGGTAAAGATGCCGCATACGCCTTTGCCACGCGTATGCACATGCAACATGACCCGGGTGGCCTTCTCGCGATCCATGCTGAAGAAGGTCTCCAGTACTTCGATCACGAACTCCATCGGCGTGAAATCGTCGTTGAGCAACACCACCTTGTACTGTCGCGGTGGCTTGAGCTCCGGCCTCGATTCTTCGACCGTTACCGAGTCGTCTCGATCGGGGGATTGGGGCTTGTCATTACTCATCGGTCGAAATTACGCCTTCAGCGGTTACTCGTTTGTTAGTCGTCATCCTCGATTGGTTCCGGGCTCAGGCCAAGTGCCCTTACGGACACTCCGACCACCCGACCCTCACATGTGCTTGATCATCGCCTCGCCAAAGGCCGAGCAGTCGATCGGCTCGACGCCATCCATCTGCCGCGCAAAGTCGTAGGTGACCTCGCTGGCACTGATCGCTCCACCCATGCCCTTGACCACCAGGTCGGCCGCTTCCGACCAGCCCAGGTGCCGCAGCATCATCTCGGCAGACAGGATCAGCGACCCCGGGTTCACCTTGTCCTGACCGGCATACTTCGGCGCCGTGCCGTGCGTGGCCTCGAACATCGCCGTGCTGTCGGACAGGTTCGCCCCCGGCGCGATGCCGATACCACCCACCTGGGCCGCCAGGGCATCGGAGATGTAGTCGCCGTTCAGGTTCAGGGTCGCGATCACCGAGTAGTCCTCCGGGCGCAGCAGGATCTGCTGCAGGAAGGCGTCGGCGATCACATCCTTGATCACGATGTCACGCCCGGTCTTCGGGTTCTTGAAGGTCTGCCACGGACCGCCGTCCAGATCCTTCGCACCGAATTCCTCGCGTGCCAGCTCGTAGCCCCAGGCCTTGAAGGAGCCTTCGGTGAATTTCATGATGTTGCCCTTGTGCACCAGGGTCACCGACGGGCGATCGTTATCGATCGCATATTCGATGGCCTTGCGCACCAGGCGCTTGGTGCCTTCGCTGGAGACCGGCTTCACACCGATCCCGGCGGTCTCCGGGAAGCGGATCTGGGTGACACCCATCTCGTCCTGCAGGAAGTCGATGACCTTCTTGACCTCCGGGGTCCCCGACTCGAACTCGATCCCGGCGTAGATGTCCTCGGAGTTCTCGCGAAAGATCACCATGTCGGTCTTCTCCGGCTCCTTCAGCGGGCTCGGGGTGCCGTCGTAATAGCGCACCGGGCGCAGACAGACATACAGATCCAGCTTCTGACGCAGGGCCACATTCAGGGAGCGGAAGCCGCCACCCACCGGGGTGGTCAGCGGACCCTTGATCGACACGCGATAGTCCTTCACCGCCTCCAGGGTCTCGTCAGGCAGCCCGGAGTCGTCATCGTAGACCTGCGTCGCCTTCTCGCCGGCGTAAACCTCCATCCACTCGATGGCCTTCTTGCCGCCGTAGGCCTTTTCCACCGCCGCATCGGTCACCCGGCGCATCACCGGGGTGATGTCCACACCGATCCCGTCACCTTCGATGTAGGGGATCACCGGATGATCCGGCACCTGCAGCTTCCCCTGGTCGTCGACGGTGATGCGTTCGCCCTTCTCCGGGACCTGAATGTGCTGATAGGCCATGCCAACTCCTTGTGCGGATTTCGTAGATGAATCGTAAATCACGTATGACCTGATTATACATGCCGGACCGGGTTTTCCGGTGACCGAACCAGTGCGCGATTGCGCGTTCCCCTATGGCAGCCCGACCGGCAGCCTGCGTTATCATCCGTGCCATGACCGACCGCCTCCCCTGTCATATCACCGTGGCCGCCGTAATCGAGCGCGAGGGCCGGTTCCTGTTCGTCGAGGAAACCGACGCCGGCCGCCGGGTGCTGAACCAGCCCGCAGGCCACCTGGATGCCGGCGAGGACCTGATGGAGGCCGTGATCCGCGAGGTCCGCGAGGAAACCTGCCTGGAATTCGTGCCCGAGGCAGCCCTCGGCTGCGACTTGCTGCAAGTGGCCAGCGGCGCCGTGATCCTGCGCGTGACCTTCTGCGGCCCGGTGTCACCGGTTCAATCCCCTGCCCCCCGCGACCCGGCGATTCATGCCCTGCACTGGCTGGCGCCCGAACAGGCCGAGGGTGAATGGCCGTTGCGCAGTCTGCTGGTGATGCGCAGCATCCGCCGGTATCAGGACGGCTTGCGTTTGCCGCTCGCGGCGGTGGGCGATCTGGTTCGGGCACCGGGCGCATGATGCGCGGCGAGCTCGTCATCGTTGGATTGTCGGGTGGGGTCGATTCCGCTGTCGCGGCCAGCCGCCTGCTGGAAGCCGGCTATCGCGTCGAAGGCCTGTTCATGAAGAACTGGGAAGATGACGACGACGCCGAGTACTGCGCTGCCGAGGCCGACTATGCAATGGCCCGTGAGGTGGCGGACTGCCTGGAAATCCCGCTGCACAAGGCGAACTTTTCCGAGGACTACCGCCAGCGCGTTTTCGCGCAATTCCTGCATGAGTACGAGGCCGGGCGCACCCCGAACCCCGACATCCTCTGCAACCGCGAGATCAAGTTCCGCTCGTTCCTCGATCATGCCCGGGATCTCGGGGCGCGCTGGATTGCCACCGGCCACTACGCCCGGGTGCGCCATCACGCGCACTACAGTGAGCTGTGCCAGGCGGCCGATGCCAACAAGGACCAGACCTACTTTCTGCATACCCTGACCCAGGAGCAACTGCGCCCCGCCCTGTTCCCGCTCGGAGACATTCCCAAGCATCAGGTCCGCGAACGCGCCCGGGAACTGGGTCTGCCGAACCATGCGCGCAAGGATTCCACCGGGATCTGCTTCATTGGCGAGCGACGCTTCCGTGACTTCCTCGCCCAGTACCTGAAAGCGCCCGAGGGAGCGATGCGCACCCCGGAAGGCCAGGTGGTCGGTCGCCACCAGGGTCTGATGTTCTACACCCTCGGGCAGCGCCAGGGCCTGGGGATCGGCGGGGTCGACGGCTTTGCCGAAGCCCCGTGGTATGTCGTCGACAAGGACCTGGACAGCAACACCCTGGTGGTCGCCCAGGATCCCCAGCACCCACTATTGATGAGCCCGTCGCTGACCACCGAGGTGGTGCACTGGATCCACGATGTACCGGTCCCTGGTGAGCCGCTGCAGGCCCGGTTACGCCATCGCCAGCCCTTGCAGGAATGCCGGGTGCAGGCGCTGGACACGGCCGGCGCCACCGTGGTCTTCGACACACCCCAACGCGCGGCGACGCCGGGGCAGTCCATCGCCTTCTACCGTGGCGATGTCTGCCTGGGCGGGGCGGTGATCGCCACACGAACCACGAATGCGCCGTGAGTCTGCCAGGCCACTTCCGGTATAGTGGCCGCTGCCCGGCGACCCGACTCCGACCCACCCAAGGAACCGACTGGTTTGGACCGCTCCGATCACAACCGCACCCTGGCGCTGGCCGCCCTCTTCCAGTGCGCGAGCCTGGTCAAGGATCTGGCCTGGCGCGGGAGCTGCGACGACTACGAATTCGAGGTCCTGGTCGGGAGCCTGTTCGCCTTCGACGCGGACACCCCGGAAGCGGTCTATCGCGAGGCGGTCAGCCTGCGCAGTGGCCTGGAGCGTATCGAGAGCCAGCTGCAAAACGGCAGCAAGCCGCCGGACATGGAGATCACCCGTTACGCGATCGGGCTGATCTTCCTCGAGCGCAAGCTGCAAAAGCGCGACGACATGCTGCAGAAGCTGACCGACGGCCTGCAGGGCGCCCAGCGCCAGATCGACTACTTCCACATCACCCACGAAAGCGTGATTGCCCGGCTGGCCGAGATCTACAAGGAGACCATCTCCGAGCTCGGCCCGCGCATCATCGTGCAGGGCGAACAGAACAACCTCTCCAATCCCGACACCGCCGCGCGCATCCGTGCGTTGCTGCTGGCCGGGATCCGCGCGGCGGTCCTCTGGCGCCAGGCCGGTGGATCGCGCTGGAAATTGCTTTTCGGCCGTAAGCGGCTGATTCGCGAAGCGCATGACATCCTCAATCGACTCAATACCTGAACGCGGAAGACGCACATGAGCCACGCTGACCCCAAGAACACCCGGACCCTCACCGCTGGCGGCCGCGAATGCCGCTACGTGCCGATCACCGACGACGCCCGGGCGACCGACCTGCCGTTTGCGCTGAAGGTGCTGCTGGAAAACCTGCTGCGCTTCGAGGACGAGCGCACGGTGCGCCGCGCCGACATCGAGGCCTTGCTGGACTGGGATCCGAAGGCCGAACCGACCCAGGAGATCGCGTTCCGTCCGGCGCGCGTGCTGCTGCAGGACTTCACCGGCGTGCCGGCGGTCGTCGACCTCGCCGCGATGCGCGATGCAATGGAGGCCCTGGGCGGCGATCCGAAGAAGATCACCCCGCTGCAGCCGGCCGAACTGGTCATCGACCACTCCGTGCAGGTGGATGCCCACGGCAACGCCAACGCGATGAACCTGAACGCCGAGCTCGAATACTCGCGTAACCGCGAGCGCTACAGCTTCCTCAAGTGGGGCCAGCAGGCGTTCGACACCTTCAAGGTGGTGCCGCCGGACACCGGCATCGTCCACCAGGTGAACCTCGAGTACCTGGCGCGCACGGTGTTCGTGGATGACCAGGCCGAGGGGGGCTGCATGGCCTACCCCGACACCCTGGTCGGGACCGATTCCCACACCACCATGATCAACGGCCTGGGCGTGCTCGGCTGGGGCGTGGGTGGCATCGAGGCCGAGGCCGCGATGCTCGGCCAGCCGATCTCCATGCTGATCCCGCAGGTCGTGGGCTTCCGCCTGACCGGCAAGCTGGCCGAGGGCGCGACCGCGACCGACCTGGTGCTGGTGATCGTCGAGACGTTGCGCAAGAAGGGCGTGGTCGGCAAGTTCGTCGAGTTCTTCGGCGACGGCCTGGCCGATCTGCCGCTGGCCGATCGCGCCACCATCGCCAACATGGCCCCGGAATATGGCGCCACCTGCGGCATCTTCCCGATCGATGACGAGACCCTGACCTACCTGCGCCTGACCGGGCGCGACGCCCAGCACATCGAGTTCATCGAAGCCTACGCGAAGGCCCAGGGCCTGTGGCGCAACGACAATGCCCCGATCGCGCGATACACGGACATGCTGGAGCTGGATCTGTCTACCGTGGAGCCAAGCCTGGCCGGGCCCAAGCGCCCGCAAGACCGCATCCCGCTGAGCCAGGCCGGCGCCACCATTAGCCGCCACCTCGACACCATGCTGAAAGAGCGCGAGAGCGGCGCCGATGAACCGGACGACGCCGAGCGCTTCGCGGCCGAGGGCGGGCATACCGCCGTGGGCGTCGAGCATCAGGCGGAAGAGCCCCACCACACCGCCATCGAGATGGACGGCGAGACCTTCACCCTGGATCACGGCGACATCGTGATCGCGGCAATCACCTCCTGCACCAACACCTCCAACCCCTCGGTGATGCTGGGTGCCGGCCTGGTGGCGCGCAAGGCACGCGAGGCCGGACTGCAGGTGAAGCCCTGGGTGAAGACATCGCTGGCTCCAGGCTCCCGCGTGGTGACCGATTACCTCGAGAAATCCGGTCTGTTGCCGGACCTCGAGGCCCTCGGTTTCCACGTGGTGGGCTATGGCTGCACCACCTGCATCGGCAACTCCGGTCCGCTGCCGGAACCGATCTCCGAGGCCATCATCAAGGACGACCTGATCGTCAGCTCGGTGCTCTCCGGCAACCGCAACTTCGAGGGGCGGATCCACTCGGAGGTGCAAATGAACTTCCTGGCCTCGCCGCCGTTGGTGGTCGCCTACGCCCTGGCCGGACGCAGCAACATCGACCTGTACAGCGACCCGATCGGGGAGAATCAACAGGGCGAGCCGGTCTACCTGAAGGATATCTGGCCGACCACGCAAGAAGTGCGCGAGGCGGTGGCCAGCCATGTCGGCGCCAGCAGCTTTACCAGCGCCTATGGTGACCTCTATTCCGGCGAGGAACGCTGGCGCAACCTGGAGGCGCCGCAGGGTCAGCGCTTCGACTGGCAGGAGGACTCCACCTACGTACGCAACCCGCCCTACTTCGAGGGCATGAGCATGACGCCTACGCCCTGGAACGATGTCCAGGGCGCGCGCGTCCTCGCGCTGCTGGGTGATTCGGTGACCACGGACCACATCTCCCCGGCCGGCTCCATCGCCAAGGACAGCCCGGCGGGTCGCTATCTGGAATCGAAGGGCGTGAAACCGGCCGACTTCAACTCCTATGGCTCCCGCCGCGGGAACCATGAAGTGATGATGCGCGGGACCTTCGCTAACGTGCGCCTGCGCAATCTGCTGGCGCCCGGGACCCAGGGGGGCGTGACCCAGCACCTGCCGGATGGCGAGCAGATGTCGATCTACGACGCGGCGATGCAGTACCAAGCAGAGGACACCCCGCTGATCGTCATCGCCGGACAGGAATATGGCACCGGCTCTTCGCGCGACTGGGCCGCCAAGGGCACCCTGCTGCTGGGCGTCAAGGCGGTCATCGTCGAGACCTTCGAGCGTATCCACCGCTCCAACCTGGTGGGGATGGGCGTACTGCCGCTGCAGTTCCTGCCCGGCGAGAACGCGGCCAGCCACGGACTGACCGGGCGCGAGACCTACAGCATTACCGGCGTGGAGAACGGCGAGTCGCGCGAGGCCACGGTCACGGCCGTGGCCGATGATGGCCACCGCAAGACCTTTGCCGTACGTGTGCGGCTGGATACCCCGCAGGAGGTGGATTACTTCCGCCACGGCGGCATCCTGCCCTACGTGTTGCGCCAGCTCGCGGCTTCCGCATAAGGTTTGGCCATGGGACGGCGGGTATCCACGGAGGTGATTCAGTCCGGTCAGACGCTGGCAACAGCCGTGCATGACCGTTCCGGCCGTCTCCTGATCCCCGCCGGCATGGTGCTCCAGGACAAGCAGATCCGCGTGCTCCTGTCCTGGGGCATCAGCACTGTCGAGATCGTCGAGGACGAACATGCCGCGGCCAACGATTCGCGGGACGACGCGGTCCCGGACCTGTCGGCGGAGGCCCGGCCCACCCCGGAGATGGAGGAACAGGCTGACACCATCCTGGCCGAGCGCTTCCGTCACTGTGACTTGACCGCCCATCCCATGGACGGCATCTACTCCATCGCGCGTGCCCAGCTGATCGACGAGCTCATGCGCCGCGGCCACAAGGCCCGGAGCGCATGATGACCGTTGCCGAGTTTCTCGAGCAGGATGACTCGTTGTGCAGCTTTTCCGGGAGTTACAACACGATCTTCTCGCGCCTTAGCGACCCGACCGCGAACGTGGCCGGGATTACCGAGGCGGTGGAACTGGACCCGGCCATTGCGGCGAAGACGCTGCGCATGGCCAACTCTTCGCTGTACGGTTTCCCCGAACCGATCGATACCCTGCACCGGGCAGTCTCCATCATCGGCCTGCAACAGATGCGGCAGATCGTGCTGTCGACCATCGTGATCGAGCACTTCCGCGGCCTGCCGGTCATCGGCGTCGACATGGAATCGTTCTGGCGCCACAGCATTGCAGTCGGCGTGCTCAGCCGCTCGATCGCCCGCTTTCGGCGCGAAGCGAACATCGAGCGCCTGTACCTCTACGGAATCATGCACGACCTCGGGCGGCTGCTGCTGTTTCTCCGGCTGGGCAGCCGCACCGAGGAGCTGATCAACATCCGCGAGCGTGAGCAGTGCCTGTTGTACGAGGCAGAACGCGAGCTGCTGGGTTTTGACCACGCCGCCATCGGGTCCGCCCTGCTGGAGGAATGGGGCATGGCCCCGGCCCAGGTGGAAGCCACGCGCTACCACCATGCCCCGGAAGAGGCCCGCGCGTTTCCCGTGGAGACGGCTATCGTGCACGTCGCCGACAGCATCGCCAATTCCTTGCGGCTGGGATCCTCCGGGGAACGTTTCGTGCCCCCGGTTGCCCCGGAGACCTTCGACCGCATTGGCCTGGAGATGGCGGTCTACGAGGACATCATCGGCCACGCGCGCAAGCATCTGGATCAGATGCAGACGATCCTCCTCGACTGAGCCTGTATGCAAGCAAAGGACGCTGTTGCATGAGCCCATCGTACCGCACGCCCGAGGAAGTCAATGCCCTCCATGAGCGCATCCGATTCCTCGAGGAAGCACTGGAAGCCAACGCCTATGCGATGGATGTGCTCGCCTCGACGACGGCGATCTTCGGTGACACCGACCGCAACCGCAGTCCCGAACTGATTATCCAGAACACCATCGAGTCCATCCGGCGCCTGCTGCCGACACAGGACATGGCGGTGTACGTCCTGGACAACGACTGCTCGTTCAACCTCGACTATCAGGAACGCCCCGGGGAGCTGACGCCGGACCTGTCGGAGACCGTCGAACAACTGATCCAGGATGGCCAGTTCTCCTGGGCGCTGCACCAGAACCATCCGGTCTGTCTGCCCTCCCCGGTCGAGGGCGAGAGTGTGATGCTGCACGTGATCTCGACGCGCACCCGGATTCGCGGGATGTTCGTCGCCCGCTTCCGGCAGGCGGAGCTGCAACGCTACGAGATGATCCTGTCGACACTGACCATGGTGCTGTTCAACACGGCCTATGCCCTGGAGAGTGCCGACCTGTTTCAGATGATGGACCGGCGCCAGAAGGCACTCCAGCGCATCACCGAGCGCCAGTCACGCGAGCTGCTGCACCACATGTCCCACGACTCGCTGACCAACCTGCCCAACCGCATGCTGTTCAGCGACCGGCTGTCGCAGGCGATGGAGCGCCACGCGGGTGCCGCGGCGGGGCATGTGGCCTTGATCCTGCTGGATCTGGACAACTTCAAGCGCACCAACGATTCGCTGGGTCACCGCGCCGGCGACGAGCTGATCCGCAAGGTCGCCCAGGACCTGTCCGCTCTGCTGGACCATGCCCGGGAACGCTCGGGACGCCACCTGCGAACCACCCTGTCGCGTCTTGGCGGCGACGAGTTCGGCATCCTCGTCGAGGACACGCATGGCCTGGAGGGCGTCGTCCGGCTGGTCACCGATGTCGTGCGCAAAACGGCGACCGAGCGGCAGATCTTCGATCAGCCCGTGGTCAGCAGTGTCTCCTGCGGGATTGCCGTCTACCCCTATGACGGCGAGGATGCGGACACCCTGCTCGGCAACGCCGATGCGGCGATGTACGAGGCCAAGCAGCGCGGTCGCAACGGGTTCCGGTTCTACACTCAGGACCTCAACGCCCGCACCTTCCGCCACTTCGAGCTGGAAAACGAACTGGGGCAGGCAATTGCCAATGATCAGCTAAGACTGCATTACCAGCCCAAGATCGAGCTGGAAAGCGGCCGAATCATCGGCGCCGAGGCGTTGATTCGCTGGCAGCACCCGACGCTGGGTCTGCTGCCCCCCAGCCATTTCATCGAACTGGCGGAGGACATGACCCTGATCGAGGAGATCGGGGAATGGGTGTTGCGCCAGGTCTGTCGGGACCTGCAGTCCCTGCGAGTGGCCGAAGACGAACTGCCGCGTATCGCAATCAATGTCTCCGCGCGCCAACTGCGTCAGCCGGATCTTGCGGCGACCTTCCACCGCATTATCCGCGAGGCCGGCATTCCGCCCCGCTGTATCGAGCTGGAGCTCACCGAGACCGCGATCATGGACGACCCCCAGGGGGCGGCGCGGGTCTTCCAGCGACTGCGTCACGCCGGCATGTCCCTGGCGGTCGATGATTTCGGAACCGGTCATGCGTCCCTCGTGCAGCTCAAGCAGATACCGGCCGACACCCTGAAGATCGACCGCTCCTTCGTGAAGGATCTCGACCAGGGCGAGGAACATTCGCAGATCGTCCGCGCGATCATCCTGATGGCCCATACCCTGGGGCTGGACGTGATTGCAGAGGGCGTGGAGACCGAGCGCCAGGCGCAGATTCTGCAACAGCTGGATTGCCACACGGCCCAGGGCTTCTATTTCTCGCACCCGGTGGCGTTCGACGCCCTGCGGGGCCTGCTCCGCGACCGGGTCCAGCTCCCAGCCGCGACCGCCTGACCCCGTTCGTCACCCCGAACCCATGGGCCCGGGCGGCCTTGGACTAGTCCGTCTGGGGCTCGGTCAGGCTCGCTGGGTTCAGCAAGGCTTGCAGGCGTTCACGCGGGATGTCCGTATGTTCTGCCGCGACATCAACGATCGGCCGGCCACTGGCGTACGCCTCCTTGGCAATCCGGGCGCCGGCCTCGTAGCCGATCTCTGCGTTCAGCGCCGTCACCAGGATCGGGTTGCGGTCCAGGGCCGCGCGCAAGACCTCCTCGTTGACCGTGAAGCCGGCGATGGCCCGATCGGCAAGGTGTTCGGCCGCGCGCGCCAGCAGACCCATCTGGGTGAGCAGATTGTCGGCGATCAGCGGCAGGCCGACGTTCAGCTGGAAATTGCCCCCCTGTCCCGCGGCGGCGACCGCGGCGTCCAGGCCAACCACTTGCTGCGCGGCCATGATCACCGCCTCGGGGATCACCGGGTTGACCTTGCCAGGCATAATCGAACTGCCCGGTTGCAGGGGCGGCAGGGCGATCTCACCCAGTCCGGCCAGCGGGCCCGAATTCATCCAGCGCAGGTCGTTGGCGATCTTGATCAGGCTGGTGGCCGTGGTGCGCAGCTGGCCGGAGAGCTCCACTGCGGTGTCCTGGCTGGCCAGTGCCGCAAAGCCGTTGGGTTCGCGCTCGAAGGCGATCCCGGTGCGCTCCGCCAGGCGGTGGGTGACCCGGTCCCCGAACTGGGCCGGTGCATTGATGCCGGTGCCCACCGCCGTGCCGCCGATCGCCAGTCGGTTGACCCGCACGCGCGTGTCGCGAAGGCGTTCGACGTCCAGTTCCAGTTGCCGGCGCCAGCCGGACAGCTCCTGACTCATCCGCACCGGCATCGCGTCCATCAGATGGGTGCGTCCGGTCTTCACGATTGCGGTCAGTTCGCCCTCGCGCCGCGCGATGGTCGCAATGAGATGACGCAAGGCCGGCATCAGCTGCTTTTCCATCTGAACGGAGGCAGCCACATGCAGGGCGGTGGGGATCACGTCATTGGAGCTTTGGGAACGGTTGACGTGATCGTTCGGGTGGACCGTCAAGGCATCACTCGAGGCCAGTCTTGCGATCACCTCGTTCATGTTCATGTTGCTGCTGGTACCGGAACCGGTCTGATAGACATCCACCGGGAAGGCATCGGCATGTTCGCCACTGGCGATGGTCTCGGCGGCCGCGACGATCGCCCCGGCCACCTCGTCCGGGAGCTGGTCGAGCCCCTGGTTGGCCTCGGCGCAGGCGGCCTTCGTCTGGGCCAGGGCGCGAATGAAGGCCTGCGGCAGCGGCCGCCCGCTGATGTGGAAGTTGTCCACAGCGCGCTGGGTCTGGGCGCCCCACAGGGCTTGCTCCGGGACCTCCACCGTCCCGAGACTGTCCTGTTCCTGACGCATTGCGGGCTTCGACATGCCTTCCTCCTGGTTTGCGCGTGGCGCGATGCTGTATTGCAGTTGAGCACCTTAGTATACTGCGCCGCCTGTCCCGAACCCGACCCCGGAATCCCCATGTCCCTGAGCCCGTTGTCCGCGATCAGCCCCGTCGATGGCCGCTATGCCCGGCACACCCGCGACCTGGCCCCCTACTTCTCCGAACAAGGCCTGATGCAGGCCCGCGTGCGGGTGGAGATCGCCTGGCTCAAGGCCCTGGCCGCCGAGCCCGCGATCCCCGAGGTCCCGGCGCTGACCGATACGGCCGGCGCCTTCCTCGACGAGATCGCGTTCAGTTTCGACGAAGTGGCCGGGGCGCGCGTGAAGGAGATCGAGGCCACGACGAATCACGACGTGAAGGCGATCGAGTACTACATCAAGGAGCAGATGGCGGACCGCGACGACCTGCAGAGCCAGATCGAGTTCGTGCACTTCGCCTGCACCTCCGAGGACATCAACAACCTCGCCTATGGCGTGATGGTCCGCGAGGCGCGCGACATGGTGATGCTGCCGGCCCTGGACGCCGTGCTCGCGCCGCTGCGCGAACTGTCCGGCCGCTTCGCCGAACAGCCCATGCTCGCGCGCACCCACGGCCAGCCCGCCTCCCCCACCACCATGGGCAAGGAACTGGCCAACGTGGTCGCGCGACTGGAGCGGCAGCGCGCCGAGATCGCCGGGGTGGCCTGCCTCGGCAAGATCAATGGCGCGGTGGGCAACTTCAACGCCCATTCCGTGGCCTACCCCGAAGTCGACTGGCCGTCCCTGTCGCGCCGCATGATCGAGAGTCTGGGCCTGGAACCGAACACCCATACGACCCAAATCGAGCCGCACGACTTCCTGGCGGAGCTGTTCCACGCCTTCATGCGCGCGAACACGATCCTTCTGGATGCGTCGCGCGACATCTGGGGCTACATCTCGCTGGGCTATTTCAAGCAGAAGGTGGTCGCCGGCGAAGTCGGCTCCTCGACCATGCCGCACAAGGTCAACCCGATCGACTTCGAGAACGCCGAGGGCAACCTGGGTCTGGCCAACGCCCTGTTCGACCACCTGGCGAGCAAGCTGCCCGTTTCGCGGTTCCAGCGCGACCTGACCGACTCCACCGTACTGCGCAACATCGGCCTGGCATTCGCCTGGTCGCTGATCGCCTACAAGGCGTTCGGCCGCGGCCTGGGCAAGCTGGAGATCGAGCCGGGACGCCTGGCAGAGGACCTGGACCAGAACTGGGAGGTCCTCGGCGAGGCCGTGCAGACCGTGATGCGCCGCTACGGCATCGAGTCGCCCTACGAGAAGCTCAAGGAACTGACCCGGGGTCAGCGCATCACCCCCGAGGGCCTGGCGGCGTTCATCGACGGCCTCGACATCCCGGAAGAGGCCCGTGCCCGCCTGCGCGAGCTGACGCCGGGCAGCTACACCGGGATCGCCGACCGACTCGCGCGCGAACTCTGATCCCGCGCGCGGCATGGGGGCCCCGGACCCGAACCAACCGCTCGCGCTACTCGGCGGCCTGACGCCCGCCGAATTCCTGCGCGACTACTGGCAACAGCGCCCGCTCCTGGTGCGCGACGCGATTGCGGGTTTCGACAATCCGATCGAGCCCGATGACCTCGCCGGCCTGGCCACCGATCCGGACGCGGCCAGCCGGATCGTCAGCGGGCATGTCGACCGCCAGGACTGGGATGTCGAATACGGCCCCTGCGAAGCCGAGCGGCTGGGCGAGCTTCCTGAACGCGACTGGACCCTGCTGGTTACTGACGTGGAGCGCTTCTGGCCCGGTGGCCCGGATTTCCTGTCGCGCTTTGACTTCATCCCGCGCTGGCGCCGGGACGACCTGATGATCTCCTACGCCCCACCCGGCGGTTCCGTCGGGCCGCATGTGGATCAGTACGACGTCTTCCTGTTCCAGGCCGCGGGCCGGCGCCGCTGGCAGATCCAGGACCCGCCGGGATCGCTGGATTGCCATGATGATCTGCCACTGGCCATCCTGCGGGCGTTCGATCCCACCGAGACCTGGGAGCTGGGTCCCGGCGACCTGCTCTATCTGCCCCCCAACCTGCCGCATTACGGACTGTCGCTGGACGACCAGTGCATGACCTGGTCGGTAGGATTTCGCGCCCCGACCATCCTCGATGTCCTGACCGGGTTTCTCGAGGAACGCGCCAACGTGATCGGCGACCAGGCGCGCTTCGAGGATCCGGGTCGGCACCCGTCCGCGCACGCGGCGGAGCTTCCCGCCGCGGATCGCGAGGCGCTGCGCGAAGCCCTGCGCGCCCTGCTGGCGGCGGAGGATCACGACCTGGACGCCTATCTGGGGCGTTTCCTGACCCGCCCCGCCGGCAACGTCGAGCTCGCCCCGGGGGACCCGGAGCTGGCGGCCACTGCCGGCCCGGCCGATCGCTTTGCGATCCACCCCGGCGTCCGGCGTGCGTGGTTCCAGGGCCCCGATGGCCCGATCCTGTGCATCGCCGGAAACGACTATCCCGCACAGGCGGTCGCGGCGGACGTTCTCGAGGCCTTCTGCAGCGCGGAGACGCTCAGCATCGCGGAATGGGAGGAGGCAATCCCCATGATCCGGCAGATCCTCGAGGATGGGCTCGAGGCCGGCTGGCTGGCACCGGACGACCCGCGCGAATAGTCACGCCGCGGCGACTCCGGGCTCTCAGGCTGCCCGGGGGAGACAGGCCTTCGCGGCCCGCTCGATCAGTGCCGGCCCGGCATCCGGGCGGTGGGCCCCCTCGGTCAGGATCCGCCGCCACTGGCGCGCGCCCGGCGCGCCGTGGAACAGGCCCAGGACATGCCGGGTCAGACGCGCCAGCGGCACGCCATCACGGCGCATCCCCTCCGCAATCCCCAGGATGCCCTCCAGGACCTCTTCGCGCGTCGGGTCGTCCGCGCCCCCGAAATACAGGCGGTCCACCACCGACAGGCTCCAGGGCTGGTGGTAGGCCAGCCGACCGAACATGACCCCGTCCACATGCTCCAGGTGCGCGCGCGCGGCGCCGACGTCGTCCAGTCCGCCGTTCAGGACAATCGTCAGGTCGGGGAACTCGGCCTTCAGCCGATAGACGCGCTGATAGTCCAGCGGGGGAACGTCGCGATTGTCCTTTGGACTGAGCCCCTGGAGCCAGGCCTTGCGCGCGTGCACCACGAAGTGGCGGCACCCGGCGGTGGCCACGCGTTCGACAAAGGCGTGCAGGTCGGCCTCCGAGTCCTGGTCGTCAATGCCGATGCGGTGCTTGACGGTGACGGGGACGTCAACGGACTGCTGCATGGCTGCGACGCACTCGGCCACCAGTCCCGGTTGTGCCATCAGGCAGGCCCCGAACGCGCCCGACTGCACACGGTCGGAGGGGCAACCCACGTTCAGGTTGATCTCGTCGTAGCCGCGATCCACCGCGATGCGGGCGGCCTGCGCCAGGGTGGCCGGATCGGAGCCGCCCAGCTGCAGCGCGATCGGGTGTTCCACCGGGGAGAACCCCAGCAACCGGTCGCGATCCCCATGGATGACCGCGTTGGCATGCACCATCTCGGTGTACAACAATGCCCGTCGTGTCAGCAGCCGATGGAACCGGCGACACCAGGTGTCCGTCCAGTCCATCATCGGCGCAACCGCAAACCGCGGGTCGGGAGCGTGGCCCGCGTCACCCATTCACAGAATCTCCATGCCGCGCAGGCGGCGCCCAAAAATCAGAAAGGATTGCCATCATGTCGGAAAGCGAAGTGCCTGAAACCTTTCGCGATAGTGTCTCACACATGGTCGACCGGGCCATGGGCTACCTCGATCTTCCCGAGGGGGCCCGGGAGGCCGTCAAGACCTGCGACTCGGTCATTCAGGTGAGCTTTCCGATCCGCTTTCGCGACCGCATCGAGGTGTTCAAGGGCTGGCGCGCGGTGCATTCCGCCCATCGCCTGCCGGCCAAGGGTGGCCTGCGGTTCTCCCCGACCATGGATCAGGATCACGCCGAGGCCCTGGCGGCCCTGATGACCTACAAATGCGCCATCGTGGATATCCCCTTCGGAGGGTCCAAGGGCGGCCTGCGCATCGATCCGCAAAAGTACAACGAATGGGAGATGGAGCGCATTACCCGACGGTTCGCCCACGAACTGATTCAACGCGACTACATCAGCCCGGCCCAGAATGTCCCCGCACCGGATGTGGGGACGTCCCAGCGCGAGATGGCCTGGATCATGGAGACCTATCGCGATCGCCACCCGGAGGACCTCGACCATGCCGCATCGGTGACCGGCAAGCCGGTCGAGCTGGGCGGCATACGCGGGCGCCTGGAGGCCACCGGGCGCGGTGTCCAGTACGCATTGCAGGCCTTTTTCCGCGAAGGCTCGGCGGCCCGCGAGGCCGGGTTCGAGGGCGGGCTGGGCGACCAGCGCATCATCATCCAGGGCTTCGGCAACGTGGGCTATTACGCCGCCCGCTTCCTGCAGGAGGACGATCACGCGAAGATTGTCGGTGTCATCAAGAGCGATGGCGGGGTGTATTCCGAGGACGGGATCGATATCGAGGCCCTGCACGACTACGTTCGCCGCAGCGGCACCATGGAGGGCTTCGCAGGGGTCGAGTTCGTGCGCGATGGCAACCGCATTATGGAACGCGAGTGCGACATCCTGATTCCGGCCGCCCTGGAAGGCGCGATCCATCGGGACAACGTCGACCAGATCCAGGCGCGCCTGATCGCCGAGGCGGCCAACGGTCCCTGCACCTGGGAGGCGGACCAGGCCCTGCGTGATCGCGGGGTCACGATCCTTCCGGATGTGTACGTCAACGCCGGCGGCGTCATCGTGTCCTACTTCGAGTGGGTGCGGAATCTGTCGCACATGCGCTTCGGGCGCCTGGAGCGCCGCTACGACCAGGCACAGGGCCAGCACATCGTCAGTGCCATCGAGATGATGACCAACGAGAGCGTCCCCGAATGGATTCGCGATGCCGTGGTGCGCGGGGCCGAGGAGATCGACCTGGTCCGCTCGGGCCTGGACGACGCCATGCGCGAGGCCTTCCGCGAGATGCACGAGGTCCGCGAGATGGAAAGCAATGGCGAGGTACTCGACTACCGCACCGCCGCCTATCTGATCGCCCTGCGCAAGATCATTCGCGCCCGCAGCGACCTGAGCCTGATCTGATTCCCGCGGGCCCCCGCCCTACCGCGCTTGCCCGTAGCGCGACTCCAACGCCGCGAACAGCGCCCTCAGGCCCATCGCCTCGCCGCCCTTGGGCCGCCCCGGGCGCGCGCGGTCGTTGAAGGCCATGATGTCGAAATGCATCCAGGTCGTGCCCTCGGGGACGAACTCCTTCAGGAACAGCGCGGCAGTAATCGCGCCGCCGTGGCCGCCGGTAGAGCTGTTCACGATGTCCGCCACGTCACTGTCCAGCATGTACCGATAGGGCGTATGCAGCGGCAACTGGCAGACCGGGTCATCCCATTCGCGCGCCGGCTCCACCAGCGCCCGCGCCCAGCCCTCGTCCTGGGTGAAGCAGGCGCTGATCTCCGTCCCGACGGCGACACGCGCCGCCCCAGTGAGGGTCGCGAAGTCCACCAGCAGGTCGGGATGGAAGGAACCCGCGCGGTCCAGCAGATCGGCCAGCACCAGGCGCCCCTCGGCATCCGTGTTGTCGATCTCGATCCGCTTGCCGTTGCGTGCGGTCAGCACATCGCCCGGGCGGAAGGCCCCGGCGCCGATGGCATTCTCCACGGCCCCGATCAGCACTGTCAGCCGCACCGGGAGCGCCTGCGCCATGATCAGGCGCGCAAGCCCCAGCACGATCGCCGCCCCGCCCATGTCCTTCTTCATCTGGCGCATGGAGTTGCCGGGCTTCAGGTTCAGGCCACCGGAATCGAAGCACACGCCCTTGCCCACCAGCACCAGCGACGGCGCGTCGGGCGCCCCCCAGGTCAGCTCGATCACCCGGGCCCCGTGGTCGCTGGCAGCCCCCACGGCATGGATACAGGGGAAATCCTGCTCCAGCTTGTCGCTGTCGCTGACCAGATGCAGGCTGCTGCCGAATTCCTCGGCCAGCTCCCGAGCCTTCAACGCCAGATTGGCCGGCATCATGTCGGCGGCCGGGGTATTGATCAGGTTGCGGGTCAGCCCGATGGACTCCACAAACGCGAGCACCCGCGCCTGATCCGCGTCTTCCGGCCACACCAGCCGCGGCGACCGATCCTGCGCCTCGCGGTAACGCTCGAAGCGATAACGTCCCAGGCCCCAGCCTATGGCCGCCAGGTTCTGGATCTCGGGGTTCAGGGAATCGATTTCCAGACGGTAATCCCCCGTTCCCAGGGTCTCTGCCGCTGCGGCCACCATCCAGATCGGAGTTTCCGCATCGAAGCCGGCCAGCACCGCCGCCAGCCCGCCCTCGGTATCCGGGATGCGCAGGGTTGCGCCCGGCTCCGCCTCGAACCCGGAGGCTTCCACCCATTTGCGCCAGCTCTCCGGCGCACTCTCCAGGCGGACCGGCAGCGACTCGCGGCTGACCGGGATCAGGGGAACGGCGGTGTCGGACGACGCAACAAAAACAGAATCCACGCGGCTTTCCTCGAAAACAATTCAAAGCCTTCATAATACCTGCCTTGTCGACCCTCCGGGGTCGTATTCCCCTAGCCTTACAGGATGTGACGATGACGCCAGCGCTGGAGATTCGCGGGCTCAAGAAGACCTACAAGAACGGATTCGAGGCACTCAAGGGCATCGACCTCGAGGTGGCCCCGGGCAGCTTCTTCGCCCTGCTGGGGCCCAACGGGGCCGGCAAGTCGACGACCATCGGGATCATTACCTCGCTGATCAACAAGACCGCCGGCACGGTCAAGGTCTTCGGCCATGACGTGGATACCGACCTGCAGGCAGTGAAGCGCTCCATCGGGCTGGTCCCGCAGGAGTTCAACTTCAACAATTTCGAGCCGATTGGCGAGATCGTGGTCAATCAGGCCGGGTACTACGGCATCCCCCGGCGCGAGGCCTGGAAGCGCTGCGAGCACTACCTGAAGGAGCTGGGGCTCTGGGAAAAGCGCAAGGACATGGCGCGCACGCTCTCCGGCGGCATGAAGCGCCGCCTGATGATCGCCCGCGCCCTGGTCCACGAACCGCGCCTACTGATTCTCGACGAACCCACCGCCGGGGTCGACATCGAGTTGCGGCGTTCGATGTGGGACTTTCTTACCCGTATCAACACCGACGGGCGCAGCATCATCCTGACCACGCACTACCTGGAAGAGGCGGAGACGCTGTGCCGCAACATCGCGATCATCGATGACGGTGCGATCATCGAGAACACCACGATGAAGCAGCTGCTGGCCAAGCTCGAGACCGAGACCATGGTGCTGGATCTCAGCGAGCCGCCACCCGGCATCCCGCTGGATTCCCCGATTGCCCTGCGTCAGGTGGACGAGATGACGCTGGAGGCCGATATCCGCAGCGGCCAGCACCTGAACGACCTGTTCCGGGTGCTGGATCAGGCTGGGATTCGCGTCCAGAGCATGCGCAACAAGGCCAATCGGCTGGAGGAACTCTTCATCCGCATGACCCGCCCCGGCCAGGACCCCAGCCATCTGACCCCCGGCGCCAGCGGGACCACCGAGCAGCCGGAGAATCAGGCATGAGCGACTCCCATCTGCGCGATTACTGGACCGCCTTCCGGACCATCGTCAGCAAGGAAGTGCTGCGCTTTGCCCGGATTTGGGTGCAGACAGTCCTGCCCCCGGTCATTACCACGGCGCTGTACTTCATTATCTTCGGGGGGCTGATCGGCGAGCGCATCGGGGAGATGGAAGGCTACCGTTACATGGACTTCATCGTCCCGGGCCTGATAATGCTGGCGGTGATCACCAACAGCTATGCCAATGTGGTGTCGTCGTTCTTCGGCTCCAAGTTCCAGCGCCACATCGAGGAGCTGCTGGTCTCGCCCATCCCCAACAGCGTGATCATTCTTGGGTTCGTCTTTGGCGGCGTGGCGCGGGGGCTGGCGGTCGGCGTGGCCGTACTACTCGTCTCGCTGTTCTTCAGCCCACTCAGCATCCACAACCCCGGCGTAATGCTGATCATCGTGCTGATGACGTCCATCCTGTTCGCCCTCGCCGGGCTGATCAACGGCGTCTTCGCGCGCACCTTCGACGACATCGCCATCGTCCCGACCTTCATCCTGACGCCGCTGACCTATCTGGGCGGGGTGTTCTACTCGATCAGCCTGTTGCCGGAGTTCTGGCAGGGCGTGTCCATGCTGAACCCGATCCTCTACATGGTCGACGCCTTCCGTTACGGCAGCCTGGGCCATAGTGACTTCCCGATCGCCATGTCCTTCGCCATCATTGCCGGGTTCATTGCAGTCATGTACGGGGTTGCGTTGGTCCTGCTCAACCGGGGCGTAGGGATTCGATCCTGAGACGCGCAGGCCGCGAAACTTCGGGAGACCGCCTTCCGACGCTGTTTATTGCCCGAAAAAACGTGGTATAAAGCGGAAACTCTGCAGGGCAACAGCCATATGGGTAACAACAGAAAGACTTTGCATTTCTTTCTGGCGGGGACCGCCGGACTCACCATTCTGGTGGGCACCAGCCTGCTTCTTGCCTCCCAGCCCTCCGAGACGTCCCAACCGCTGCAAATCGGCGCCGGCAATCCGCTCCCCGCATCCCAGCTCGCGCTCGCCCGTACGGACCATCCGGCTGGCGGCGCGTCGATACGGACGGCGCATAGTGCCGCATTCGAGGGCGGCGCCCAGACCGTGGCTTTTGCCTCCGACCTGCCGGGCGAGCCCGCCGCGGATTACGACGACGCCGCAATCGACCCGGACGCCGAGGCCCCGACGTCCTACGAGACCTTCGATCTCGACGGCGACTCCGATGTCGCCGCTGACGCCGAAGCGACCGACACCGACTGGTACACCCACACCCTGCAGAAAGGCGAGCGTCTGACGGGCCTCTGGGAGCGCGAATGGGAACTCCCGCTGGCGACCCTCTACCGTCTGCTGGACGACGACGACAACGCCTCGATCCTGAACCGTGTGCGCCCCGGCCAGGAGATCGAATGGCAGGTCGACGACGAGGGCTACCTGACTCGCCTGCGCCTGTGGACCGACCGGGCCCGTGGGCATGAGTGGGTCCGCGAGGCCGATGGCTGGGAGTTCGAACTCGGCGAAGTCGAGAACGGCCGCGAGGTCAGCCACCTGATCATTACGGCCGAGATCGATGGCAACATCGCCAACGCCTTGACCGAACGGGCGGATATCTCCGCGCGTGCGGCCAACGCCCTGGCCGTGCTGCTGGACCGCTACCTGCCGGTGCGCACCCACGCCCGTACCGGCGATCAGTTCACCCTGCTGGTCGAGCAGGAAACCCTGGTGGGCGACGACACCCCGCTCAACCTGCGTCTGCTGGCATTCGACTACGAAGGCGAGCGCATCGAGATCCGTGCGGCGCGCAACGTCAACGGGCGCTTCTACACCCCGGATGGCGAAAGCCTCCTGCCCCCGTTCGATCGCCGCCCGTTTTCCGGCAACTATCGCATCAGCTCCGGCTTCAACCCGAACCGTCGTCACCCGGTGACCGGACGCGTGGCCCCGCACCACGGGACGGACTTCGCCATGCCAATCGGAACTCCGATCCAGGCACCCGCCGACGGTCGCGTGACCCGCGTCGAAAACCACCCGTATGCCGGTCGCTTCATCGTGATCGAGCACGGTCAAGGCTACTCCACCCGCTACCTGCATCTGGACCGCCAGCTGGTGCGCCCGGGTCAGACCGTCGAGCGTGGCGACCGCATCGCATTGTCCGGCAATACCGGTCGCAGTACCGGGCCGCACCTTCACTACGAGATCCACGTGAACAGCCGCCCCCAGAACCCGATGCGCGTGGAACTGCCGGAAAGCGACGCCCTGGAAGGCGAAGAGCTCGACCGCTTCAAGTCCATCAGCCAGACCCTGCTGGCCCAGCTGGATAACGGACAGCGCAACCAGCAGGTGGCGTTCACCCCGTTCGAAGAACTGGCCCGCTAACCTCCCATTACGGCCCGTCTCGCGCAATCGCGCCTGGCGGGCTGTGACGGTCCGGTCCTTGGCGACACCCTTGCTCCCCCCCCCCTTGCTCGACTGGGCACGCCTCGAATGGCGTGACGGACAGCCTTTCGCCGCCGACTACGGGGACGGCTACTTCGGCTCCAGCGATCCGCATGCCGAGGTCCGCGAGGTCTTCATCGAGGCCAACGACCTCGCCCGGCGCTTCCGCCAGTGTCAGCGCTTCGTGCTTGCCGAGACCGGCTTCGGAAGCGGGCTCAACCTCTTGCTGGCGCTGCAGGAGTGGCGACGCCACGCGCCCCCCGGTGCCTTCCTGTCCCTGTTGAGCCTCGAGGCCCACCCGCTCGCACCCGCCGACCTAGCGGCCCTGCACCAACGCCTGGGCCTCGACAATGCCGACGCCCGTGAGTTACGGGCCCAGTATCCACCACCGGTTCCCGGACTCCACCGAATCCAGTTCCCCGAGGCCGGGGCCGCGTTGACCCTGGGCCTGGGTGACGCCGCTCCACTACTTGCCCAGATCCGCGGCACCGTGGACGCCTGGTTCTTTGACGGGTTCGCGCCGCGCAGCAATCCCGCCCTGTGGAACACCGGGGTGTTCCGGCAAGTGGCGCGGCTTTCCGCGCCGGGTACTACATTCGGCACCTACACTGCAGCCGGTCAGGTTCGACGCGACCTGGAGAGCACGGGGTTCGATGTGCGCCGGGTGCCGGGGCATGGCCCGAAACGGGAGCGTCTCGTGGGGACCCTTCGGGAGCCCCAGTCGCCCACGAAGTCAGCACCCTGCGCGGTACCGCAACGTGTCGCCATCGTGGGGGCCGGCGTTGCCGGGCTCAGCGCCGCCCATGCCCTTCAGGCGCGAGGCGTGGAGGTCACGGTCTTCGACCCGAACGGTGCCGGCGGTGGTGCCTCCGGCAACCCGGCCGCCGTCCTGCTACCGAACCTGCACCCCCGCGACGGGGCGCTGAATACCCTGGCACTCGCGGGGATGCGCCGTACCGCTTTCCTTGCCGGGCAGCTCGACCCGACCGGCGCATACGGTATCCGGCTGGCAACGGGCGTGGCCTTCCATGGCATCAGTGCCCACGGACGCAAGCGCGTGGAACGTCTGCTGAAAGCGGGTCCCGAACATGCGGCCCTGCTGTTCGACCCTGGCGGGCCCGGTTGCACCGCGGACCCTCACATCTACTACCCGGACGGTCTGGCGATCGACATGCGGGCCCTTTGCGAGGCCGTGGCCCACGGCCTGCCGCCCCTGCGCATGGAATCGGTACAGGCGCTGAAACCGTCGTCCAACGCCGGTACCGTGCAGGTTGAGAGCGACACTGGGTCTGAAGACTTCGACGCGGTCGTGGTGGCGACGGCCGCCGGCGATGGCACCACCTTGTGCCCGGAACAAGCGGGTATCTCCACGGTAACCGGTCAGATGACCCGGGTCCGTGCGGCCTTCCCCGATTGGGGTGGCTATGTCGCAACCGGTCAGGGCTACTGCATCCCGGGAGACGACGGCACCGCCTGGATCGGCGCGACCTATCGCCGCACGGAGGCCCCGGGAGCCGAAAATGAACGGTCCCCTCAGGCCGAGGATGATCAGACCAATCTGCGGCATCTGGCCTGGGTGCCGGGGCTACAGTATGCCCAGGCAGTCGAGATCCTCGCGCAATGGACCGGGGAACGCGCCGTGGTCCGCGATCGCCTGCCGCTGGTCGGGCGCAGCCGGCTGGATCCCGGTGGCCGGGTGCTGTTGAGCCTGGCGCATGGCTCGCGCGGTCTGCTCTATGCCCCGCTGGCCGGCGAATGGCTGGCCGATCACCTGCTGGGTCTGATCGAGCCCCTCGAGGCGCAAACCGCGGCACGGTTCGCCCCGGCGCGTCACTCCGTGCCCGATTCCGGCGCCGCTTCCGACGCGTAGGCCACGTCGTTGCGCCCGGCGGCCTTGACGCGGTACATCGCGTGGTCCGCGGCCATCATCAGGTCCGCCAGGCGCTGACCATCTCGGGGATAGAAGGCGACCCCGATACTGCACGAGAGGCTCTCCTCCACCGGTTCCATGTGGCCGGGGTGCAACTCGAATGGCTGGCGGAAAGCCGCCTGCAACCGTTCGATCAGCCTCCCGGCCTCCTCGCGTCGATTCAACGGCGCACTCAGCACGATGAACTCGTCCCCGCCCAGACGCACCAGCAGGTCATCCGAACGCAGACTGGCCGCAAGCCGTTGCGCCAGCTGGCGCAGGAGTTCGTCCCCTACCGCATGGCCGTACCGATCATTCACCGGCTTGAAACGGTCCAGGTCAATGAACAGCAGCGCCAGTTGTCCCTCCTTGCGATCCGCTCGCGCCGCAAGCCGCGGAAATGCCCGATCCAGCGCCGCACGATTCGCGGTTCTGGTCAACGGGTCCTCCCAGGCCAGGGCCTGCATGCGTTCTTCCAGCTGCTTGCGCTCGGTTACGTCCAGGGCGTGCCACACCACGGCCGACGAGCCTTCGAACGGTGCGTCGATCGGGCGTACCCGCGCCTCGTACCAGCGGGTTTCCTCCGGTGATGGACGCGTCTCGCCTCCGTGGAACACGTTCGCCTCGAGGCGATACTGAATCTCCTGCAATTCACCTTCGCGCAAGGCCCGGCGCACGACGCCGGAAAAGCGCTGCGCGACCTCATCCGGCAGCAGTTCCGCCAGTGTGTGGCCGGCGGCCGTGTGCTGGGGTGCCTGGCCACGCCGCGCTTCGCCAAAGACCGCGCGAACCAGCCCGGTGTCGTCGATCACCAGGGCATCGCCGGGCATGGCCTCGAACAGCGCGTCCTGAAGATCACGTGCCTCGCTCAACGCGTTGAACAGCATTCGGTTGTCGTGTACATCCACAAAGCTCAACAGGAAGGCCCGCTGCCCTTCCCAGTCAATCGGCACCCAGCGCAGCAAATGAAACCGCTGAGCTCCGTCCGCCGTGTGGACGCGGATCTCGCGTCCGCGCGGATTCTCCAATGCCATGGAAAAATCGAGCTTCGGGGGAAGGTGCCGACGATCGTCGGCCTGAATCACCCCCAGCGCCGACAGGGTCTGGCCAGGATCCGGCGACAGGCCGGTCATGCGGGTAAAGGCCGGGTTGGCCCAAAGTACGTGGCGCCCGGCGACCACCAGAGTGGCGTCCGCAAGACGATTCACAAGTCCCTGATAGCGTGTGAGGGCCTCCCGCCGCTGACGGATGCCCTCCCCCACGCGGAACGTATAGCCACTGACCGCCAGCAGCCCGACCACGCCCATCACCCACCAGGCGGCCGGGCGCTCCGTGGCCGATGGGTTGGGGACGGGGTGTGCAAGCATCTGCCACTGGCCCCCGGCAAACGTCACGTCGAGCGCGAGCGGCGCGCTGGCCACGTCGATCTGTTCGGGGTTGTAGAAGACCTCACCGTCGGCGCCGGTCCCGTCGAGGCCGCGCAGTGCCAGTTGCAGGTCGGGAGGGCGCGGTGCCAGACCCGCCTCGCTGAGGACCGTGTCAAAATCCAGCGCAATACTCGACAGTGTCCACGGATTGACGAGTTCCGGGGAATCTTCCGGATCAGTCAGGACTGGCGCGCGCACCAGAAGGCCCCGCCCGCCCTGTGCCAACGTCCAGGGCCCCGCGACAACGGTTTGCCGCCTCTCCAGCACTTCTCGATAAGAAGCACCCTGCTCCGGATGTTCCGCCAGGTTAAGGCCGATCGCGCCCTCGTTGCCGTCGCGCGGGTAGACCAGCGCAAGGGTCTCGCCGCGCGCCAGCGTCAGAGAGCGAATCAGATCCGGCTGGCTGCGATAAAGACGGTCCGCTGCACGATCGAAGTCGTCCTCGGTCAGGTCCGGGTGGACATAGGCATAAGCGGCAAGGCCGATCGTCGCATGGACCGAGCCATTCAGCACGCTTTCCAGTCGGGTCCGAACACTGCTTGCCTCCGAGACCACCGCTTGCTGGTAGCGGTCGGCCATCTGCTGTTTCCAGGCCTGGTCGATCGCTACGAACAGCAGGGCAAACAGCAACCCGGCAATCAGTGCCGCCACAATCGGGCCGCTGATATGCGGTTCGGTGGTGCGGGCGTCGGTCGGCTGGGCCGCTGGCCGCGCTTCGGATCCTTCGGTTGTGTCCGTGGACTGGGGCATGCCGGGCCTTTTCACAGGGACGCTCAGAGCCCTACTATGCGCCTTTCCCGGGCCAGGCTGAACCGTTGCATGGACGCAACACGGACCTTCGCTTCACGCCTCGTAATCGAGCGCGCCCTCGGGCCCATCGTTCTGCCTCTTCCATGTAGCCGCGAGACGTCGCTTCTCGGCCGGTGGCAGGCGTTTGATGCGTTGTTCTTCGCGCAGTGCCTCGCCATGGCCGGGAAACACCTTCGCCCCCAGGAGCTGCTCCGGCGGGTACATGCGGGTGAAACGCGCCCCGCGCCCCGCACGATGGGCGGCCAGGCGCGCCTCCAGTCGCGGTGTGACCCCGGTATAGACCCGGGCACCGCGGCACTCCAGGAGATAGACGTACCAGGGTTGGGGGCTGGCCACGATCACACACCCGGGTAGAAATGATTGGTGGGGACGGCCGGAATCGAACCGGCACGGGCTTGCGCCCAGCGGATTTTAAATCCGATGCGTCTACCAGTTCCGCCACGCCCCCGGAGCGGCCGCATCATACCGCGCGGCCCCGATCGTCGCACCCGCGGGAGCGGGCCGCACTATTCCGCGTCGGCGGCGGGCATCTCCGCGACGGGTAACGGCACGTGCAGCGAGGCCGCGATCGCCCGCAACAGCTCCACCTCCGCGACCACTGTCTGGCCACCATGCGTGATCGTGGCAAGCATCGCCGTGATGAGGGTCTGCTTGTCCGCCGGGCGCAGGGCATCCAGGGCCTCCAGCGCCCTATCCAGCCCCTCGGCCCAGGCGGCCTCATCGGCAGTCCGCTCCAGAGCTGCGGCAATGGCCTCGTCGGTGGGCTCCTCGATCGCCAGGGCCAGAAGGCCCGCGCGCAGAGCTGCCCGTGCCTTGTCGGGGGTATCCGGATGGCCGTGGTGGGCGAGCACGGCCAGCGTGTCCTGCGCGTGGGCAGCATGGCGAGCCAGCCGGTCGCGTCCGCCCGCGCGGGCACGTTCGGGCTGCTCCAGGTCGCGCAACTGGCGCCGCAACAGACGGCCGGTCGCGTATTCGAACGCCGATACCCGGCCGTCGGCGCGGATCAGTTCGTCAATGAGGCCTTCCAGCTGCCGGCGTTCCTCGCGTGGGCGATGGCGCAATACCGGAAAGCTCATCTCCAGCAGCGGAATGCGCAGGTCCGGGCGCAGCTCGGGTTCGGCCTCCAGCAGGGTGCGGACGTGGGACTCGCTCTCCGCCCCCCGCGTGCCGGCAATCCGCAGGAGCTGGTGATCGCGTACTTCCGGATCGTTACTGATCAGCAGGTACAACAAGACATCGACACCCCAGGCATCGGAATGCGCCGCGCGCTCCAGCGGCCCCGGCATCGCCGCCACCAGCAGCCCCGCCCCGAGGATCTGCGAAAGACCCGGGTCGCCGATGTTTTCCATCAGCCGCTCCGGATTCAGGAGCAGGCCACCCGGGCGTTCCGTCGCGTCGCGGTCGCGTTCCTCCGCCTCGGCCTGGGCGTCCTTTTCGACACGACGCGCCTGGGCATCCTTCTGCATCTGCTCGCGGATGGCCTCCAGTTCTTCCGGCTTGAATCCCGGCTCGATCGCCTGGATGCGCTGGACCAGCGGTGGATGGGTCGAAAACATCTGACTGACGGCCCCGGAAGCGAACAGCATGTGTCCGACCTCCTCGGTGTCCGCCCCGAGCTCGGTATGGGCGGCGCCGATCTTCTTGAGCGCTCCGGAAATACCCTCCGGCTGCCGGGTGAACTGCACCGCCGAGGCGTCCGCCAGGTATTCCCGCTGGCGCGAAACGGATGCGCGGATCCAGCGCCCGAAGAACAGCCCGATATAGCCCACCACGATCAGTGCCACGCCCGCGGCGACGATGCCCCCGGCGTTGCGGTTATTGCGCGACAGGCTCATGGCGAGCAGCACACGCTGCCCAATCAGGGCCATCACCAGGATCCCGAACAGCATCCCCATCAGGCGGATGTTCAGGCGCATGTCGCCGTTGAGTACGTGCCCGAACTCGTGCGCCACCACGCCCTGCAATTCATCGCGGTCCAGTTGTTCCAGGGCCCCGCGGGTCACGGCGATGGCCGCGTCGTCCGGCGAGTAACCCGCGGCAAAGGCGTTGATACCGGCCTCCTGCTCGAGCACGTAGACCTCGGGCACCGGCACGCCGGAGGCGATGGCGATCTCCTCCACCACGTTCATCAGGCGCCGCCGCAGCGGGTCACGGGTATCGCCATCCACCCGCGTCCCGCCGAGTTCGCGGGCCACCGCCCCGCCGCCATCGCGCAGACCGAGCGTGCGGTAGAGACTGCCCAGGCCAATCAAGCCAACCGTCAGCACGGTCGTCCAGACCATCACGGCGACATTGCTGGCAAGGAACTCACGGGTCAGCCAGGGTTCGCCCGCAGCGGCAGGCTCTGCCTGACCGAACACCACCAGCACGATGGCATTCATCACCAACACGATGGCGAGTACCGCCAGGCCGAACAGAAACAATAACCAACGCGTCCGGCGCTGCGCCCGGTCCTGCTGCTCGAAAAAATTCATGACGCCTCGGGTATCAGGAGAAGTTCACTTGCACGGGCTCGCGCTTCTGCGGGTCCTCGATCTCCAGCAGCTGCCCCGGGCGGAACCCCAGGTTGTTGGCAATCAGGCTGTTGGGGAACATCTCGCGCAGGATGTTGTACTGCATGACGGCATCGTTGAAGGCCTGGCGGGCGTAAGCCACGCGGTTTTCGGTACTGGTCAGTTCTTCGGACAGCTGCATCATGTTCTCGTTGGCCTTCAGGTCGGGATAGCTCTCGGACAGCGCGAACAACCGCCCCAAGGCCCCCGACAGCCCCTGTTCCGAGCTCGAGAGCTTGCGCACGGCCTCGGTGTTGGTTGGATCACCGCCGACCTCCTGCAGGCTTTCCTTCGCATTGTTACGGGCCTGGATGACCGCCTCCAGGGTGTCGCGCTCATGACTCATGTAGCGTTCCGCAACCTTGACCAGATTGGGGATCAGGTCATAGCGGCGGGTCAACTGCACGTCGATCTGGGCAAAGGCGTTCTTGTACCGGTTGCGCGAGGTCACCAGGCGGTTGTAGGTCCACACCCCCCAGATCACCAACAGAACCAGGATCCCCAGTACCACCCAAGTCATATCCATCCCGCCACACTCCTTGATCGTCGACGAGCCGAGTTTACGCCGGAATGCGGGTAGCACGACAAGGCAGACGCTCACGATGGCGGTGTTTTATGCTGACCCCGGTCTCCTTCCGGAAGTACGCATGAATCTCTCCACCCTCCTCGGCATCCTTGGCAGTCTGCTGGTGTTCGGCAGCGTCATCGCGTTTTCCTCGCAGAATATCGACGCCTTTCTGAACCTGCCGGGCCTCGGCATCGTGGTAGGCGGCACCATCGCGGCCACGCTGATGAGCTACCCCTTCCACGAGGTGATGCGCGTGTTTCGCGCCGGTGCCAACGCGATCCGCGAGGAACGCTACGACGTCACCCAGGATCTCGAGGAGATCGTCCAGGTCTCGCGCTACTGGTTCTCCCAAAACCTGCGGCGCATCCAGGATCGCCTGGACCAGATCCGCAACCCGTTCCTGCGCACCGGCATCCAGCTGGTTATCGACGACACCCCGATGGACGATGTGTCCGACCTGCTGAACTGGCGCATGGCGCGCCTGCGAGCCCGTGAACAGGCCGATGCGCAGATGTTCCGAACCATGGCCACCTATGCCCCGGCGTTCGGGATGCTCGGCACGCTCATTGGCCTGATCAACCTGCTGCTGACCACCGAAAACGACGATTTCACCGTCATCGCGGTGAACCTGGGTATCGCCCTGATCACCACGTTCTACGGCATCCTGCTCGCCAACCTGGTCTTCCGGCCCATCGCCATCAAGCTGGAGCGCCGGACCGAGGAGCGCGTGGTGCTGATGACCATGGTGCTGGAGGGCATCATGCTGATGCGCAAGGGACGCTCACCTGGCTACATCCGCGAGACCCTGCGCTCGTTCATGGAGAATCACAGCGACGAGATCCGCCAGGCGGCCCCGAATGGCGAGGAAGAACCCGAGGCGGACGAACGCGCCAGCGGCGAATCCACGGAGCGGCGCTGAGTCCATGTCCGGACCCAGCCCCTCCACCGCCGAACGCGACGCGCTGCAGGCAGAGATGGATGCCCACGCCGCCACACGCCCGGAGCAGGCCTTTCTCGGTTCCTACCCGGGCGAACGCCAGCGCGACGACGAGCACGCCTGGATCCTGACCTATCTGGACGTTCTGACCCTGGTTATCGTGGTGTTCGTCATCATGCTCACCTTCATGGACCCGCGTGACGATGATCCGAGGGCGGTCTCGGCCAGCCCGATCGCCCTGGCCCACCCGGACCGCAGCGCCCTCATCGAACCCCTGGTCCATTCCTCTCTGCTGGATCGGCCCGCCCTGGAGGAGGCGCCGGTCGGTGAGCGCTCCGGCCCGGAGGTGGTCGCCGAACAGCCCCCAAGCCGCGAGGCCGGCCGATTACGCGCGCGCGCCCCCGAGGGTGTGGACGTCGTCGAGCAACCTGGACGAATGGAGCTGCGCATCCGCGACGACATCCTGTTCGGGACCGCCGAGGCCGACCTGCGCCCGGATGGGCAATCATTGCTCCAGGATCTGCTCCCCATCCTGGAAGACCACCCCGGCACCATCACCGTGGAAGGCCATACCGACAACATCCCCATCGCGACCGAGCGCTTCCCGTCGAACTGGGAGCTATCCTCGATTCGCGCCAGCGGCGTCGTGCGCTACCTGGTGGCCCGCGAGCTGGACGCAGCCCAGCTCCGCGCGGTCGGGCTGGCCGACACTCGTCCGGTTGCCGACAACGCCAGCCCGGAAGGCCGCGCCGCCAACCGTCGTGTGTCACTCATGCTGGAGACCGATGCGGTGCCACACACGGATCCCGGCCAGTAGGCTCGGCTCAGGCAACGTTGCTCGACCGCGACGAAAAAGCGGGTCTTCGCCGGTGCCGCGAGCGCGCGACAGGCGGTACGACCCACGCGTGTTTATTAGCCAACGCATGCCGCCGCCGCAGGATGCTGGTACATTGCGATCAGGGATTTTTCGTTAGCGGTTTGCGCGTCAGGACAGGGGGATACAAGGATGTCTGGATGGTTCTTGCGAAGTGCGGCAGCGGTTGCGACCGTGATCCTCCTGAGCCTGAACACGGTTGCAACCGCCAAGGAAACAGCCGTGATCCTGGAGATGTCGTCCGGGGATTCGGCTGAAGCGGCGTACTGGGCGGGCGAACCGGACATGCCCGCGATCCTGATCCAGCACGGTTTCCTGCAGACCCGTCACTTCCCCACCGTGCGCCGCCTTGCCTTGGCGTTAGCGGACTCGGGGTTCACGGTCCTGACCCCCACACTGACACTGGGGATCGATCGGCGCACGGCGAGCCTGCCATGCGAGGCCGTACATACCCACACCATGGAACACACCCAGGAAGAGATTGCGATCTGGGTCGACTGGCTGCACGCAAAGACCGGCCAGGAACCCGTCGTCATCGGACACAGCGCCGGCAGCATCAACCTTCTCGACTATCTTACGCACTCCCCGGGCAGCCCCGTCGCCCACGCCATCTTCATCAGCGTGACCTATTTTGGGCACGGCGAGGCCGCGTTCGAATCCCCCGAACATGCCGCTCGTGCCCGCGCTGCCCTTGCCCGTGGTGAGGCCGGGCTGGCGGAGTATGCCCTGGGTTTCTGTCGCCAGTACGTCACCACGCCCGCGGCGTACCTGTCCTACTACGACTGGGACAAGCAACGTACCAACCGGGCCTTCCAGTCGTGCGGTGTGTCTTCCACCCTGATCGCGGGCAGCGCCGATGACCGGATCGACCTGGAATGGATCGAGACCCTGCAACAGCATGGCGCAGAGGTCCGCATCGTGGAGGGTGCCAACCACTTCTTCGATCAGTTTCACGAATTCGACCTGCTGGACGAGATCGAGCACGTCCTCCAGGGATACCGCGCGCAATGATTTCCGGCCGAACCCCGTCAATCACGCACTATGCCCTGCTGCTAGCAGCGATCGCCCTGGTCACCCTCGCCAGTTTTGGCCTCTACACCTGGTACAAGGTCGACCAGCTACGCGACGAGATCCAGGAAAGTGGCCGCGAGGCCGCCCGCCAGGAGCTTTCCGGCACGCTCGAGCACGTCCTCACGCAGGCGGCAGAACAGGCATCCAGGTTCGCCCGCTGGGAGGAAGTGCGCCAGCAACTGGGCACGCCGCACTACTATGCCTACTGGAAGAATCATCGCATGCACCAGGCAGGGATCCTGACCGACAGGATCCTGGACGCCGGGATCTATGATCACCAGGGAATGACCTTGCCCGGTTCGGACAGCGACCACTTGCCCGGGAGACTCGAGCTCCCGCCACCCGCTACACGGGCGGTACGGGGCGACACCGAGCCCTTCCTGATGGTCATCGAGCCGATTCCCGCGCCGGACGCAACTCAGCCCCCACCCGGCTTTGTCGGTCTGAAGAGCCGGTTCCTGGATGCCCTCCGCGAGGGCCGTGTCTACCGCCATGTCGATCCCGAATCGATCCGATTCGACCTCGGCGAGCGGAACGCCATCCCCGCGAGGGAGCTTCTGCAGCATGCTCAGTTCGATCTGCGCCCCAATCCCATGGCCGATCAGGTGGAGGACTTGCTGTCGGGCGCGGTGGTCAATCTCGGGGCCATCCTGGGTGTGATCACGCTTGTCCTGTTCTCCACGTTGGCCTATCTGATCGTCCGCCCCCTGCGCGACATCTCCGGCCACGTCGACCGGCTGCGCGAAAGCGCCGGGAGCCTTGTGCTGAAACGCGTCGGCGGGCTGCTGCCCGTCGCGGAGACGGAAAAGATCCGCGAATCGCTGAATTCCTACCAGGCCCGGCTCCAGGACGTCCATTCCAGCCTGGAGGCAAAGAACCGCGAATTCTGGCGCATCGCGCATCACGATGCCCTGACCGGCGTGCGTAACCGCCGGGCCTTCGATGAATGCTGGGACACCCTTCCGCGACTGGCCGCCCGCCACAGCTATCCTGTGTGCTTTGCCCTGTTCGACATCAATCACTTCAAGGCCATCAACGACAGCTACGGCCATCAGACGGGCGACGCGGTACTGCAGAGTGTGGCGCGCAGCATCGACGAGGTTTTGCGGGACGGGGAACACCTGTTTCGTATCGGCGGCGATGAATTCGCCGCGATTCTCCTCAACTTCGACGAATCGGGCGCCCAGCGCCTGGGCGAGCGTTGCCAGGAGAGGATCCGGGCCACTGACTTCACCCAGTACGGGGTGCGGGAACCGATCAAGATCAGCATCGGCCTGGCCGTCGCGCCCGGCAACGATGCACCGGCCATGCAGGCCCTGCAGTGGCAGGCCGACGTTGCCATGTACAAGGCCAAGCGCCCCGGATCCTCGCCGGTCGTGCTGTTCACCCCGGAACTGGAGAAGGATACCCAGAGCCTTTATTCGAACTGGATCAACAATGCCGTGTACGAGGCCACCACCCGGGGAACCGGGATCCGAATGGCCTACCAGCCAGTGGTTGCGCTCAACGAGCACCATCGCTCGTATGTCGAGGCCCTGCTGCGTATCGAACACCAGGGCGAGGTCATCGGACCCGCGGATATCTTCCCCGTCGTCGAGGCGCGCCGCCTGGAGGTCGACCTGGACCGGGCCGTACTAACCCGCATCCTCGGCGATCTGCGGGCCTCCCTCATCCCGCCAGGGGTCGGTATCTCGATCAATCTGTCGGGCCCCACCATCGTGAATGCCGCGCTTATCCAGTGGCTGGAGGTCTTCGTCCCCTTCCTGCAGGATCGGCCAATCATCCTCGAGGTCACGGAGACCGCCCTGATCACCGAGATCGGGCTGGCGACGGAAAATCTCCAGCGACTACGTCAGCAAGGGTTCCTGGTCGCCCTCGACGATTTCGGCAGCGGCTACTCTTCCATCCGCTATCTGGCTTCCATGCCCGTGGATACCGTCAAGTTCGATATCACCCTGATACGCAGCCTGGATGTCCCGGACCAGCACCACATCCTCGAGGCCCTGGTCCAGATGATCCGCGATGTGGGCTACACCACCGTGGCGGAAGGGATCGAGACCGCCGAACAACTCAGCCGGGTACACGCCCTGAAGTTCGATTTCGCACAGGGCTACCATCTCGGGCACCCTGCCCCGGTTTCGCAAGGCCTCCCACGGGTCCTGCAGGCTCATGCAGGCATTTCCCGGATGTGATTGCTCGCTCGCTGGCCGCGTAGCGGAAACTGGATCTCCGGAGAAACATGCGATTAGCGTTTCCCGGGTGCGGCCGCGTAATAGACCTGCCCCGCTGACATCCACCGCCAGTCCGTGTCAAAGCGATGCCATTTGACCCGGAGACGGCGTACGCAGAACATATACTCCGTTTTCCACTTACGAGGAGGCCGGTTTGCGCTCTGGACGCGGATCCCTGTTGGGGGACTGGCTCGATACCACCGACCACAAGGACAAGCTGATTGCCCTGATTGGCGGCGTGATCGGCCTCTACCTCTCGCTGGAAGTCGCAGCATCGGTCACCGACAACGGGATCAACGGCCTGATCCTCGCGTCTCTGGGTGCCACGGCCGTGCTGCTCTTCGCTGCGCCCCACGCAGCGATGTCGCAGCCCAGGAACGTGCTCGGTGGTCATGCCGTCGCCGCCATCGTGGGGGTGCTGGTGCGCGACGTTCTGCCCCACCCATTGCTGGCTGCAGCGGTCGCCGTCGGGCTCGCAATCTGGCTGATGCACTACCTGCGCTGCCTGCATCCCCCCGGCGGCGCCACCGCGCTTTATGCGGTGCTCGGGGGAGAGTCGGTGCATGCCCTGGGCCCCTGGTTCCTCCTGCATCCCGTGTTGACCAGCGTGGGGGTCATGCTGGTTGTCGCGGTAATCATCAACTACCCGTTTCCCTGGCGGCGCTACCCGGCCAGCCTGACGCCGACGCCCGAAGCCCCAAAGCAAGGTCCCCTGGCTGCCCTGGAGCGAGCAGGACTGGGCCAGGATGACCTCGAATACGCGATGCGCGAAATGAACCTGTATCTCGACCTCACGGAAGACGATCTCGCACGCCTGTACCTCTTGGCCCGGCGCCATCACCAGCACCCCGACCCCATCACGCCGGACGCGATCCAGCCGGATCACTGTTTCAGCAATGGCGAGAACGATGCCGACTGGGCCGTGCGGCGCGTATTACGCATCGACGACGGGCAAGTGGCCTACCGCAACCTTGTGGGGCCGGACACCCCTGGCGAGGACCGCGCCACGCTGGAGGAATTCACCGCCTGGGCGCATCACCAGCTCGACCCGAAATCCGCCCCGGGCGACTGAACCGTTTGGGGCTGCCCCTGCCCGGCGCTTATACTCTCGCGCTAGGGAAACACTGATCAATCTACACGCTCGCGTTGGTACCCCAGGTTTTCTGAGACAAGGCGCGGTGCGCAGCCGGTAGTGGTTCTACCGGCAAGGGCCGCAACGCAGGATCGGGGAACCTGGGTTACCAACCCCGCGGGGCTCGGCCGCCCGTGCTTATCCAAAACGGGCGCGCGCACGGCGTTGCGGTTCCCTTGTGCAGAATGACTGCACGGCAGTCACCGCGCCTTGTTCGCACGCAAAAGCGACTCGAGCGCGAGCGTGTACATTGATCAGTGTTTCCCTAGGTCTCCGTAGCTCAGCTGGATAGAGCAGCCCCCTCCTAAGGGGCAGGTCGCAGGTTCGAATCCTGCCGGGGACACCACATTCATGAGGCCGATGCCGATTTTCGATCTGGCGCCGTGCCCGCATCGGTCGTAAGGTAGGCGGATGGCCATGCTGACGACCGAACAGTCCACCCGCATGATCGACCTCCTCGCCCCGCTGATCGGCATTCAGGGCGAGGTGGACGGCTGCATGGTGGAACTGGTCGAGGTCCTGGACGAGGGGCCTCGGGGTTTGCCCGGGGTCGCCTTGATGAGCATGGGCGCCGAGCGCAGCATCCAGGCCAATCAGTACGGCAATCCCCTCTGTCGCCATTCGGAAACCCGCACCCTCTCGTTGCTGTCAGAGGTTGAACGCGACCTGCACCCGGTCCTGCGCCAGCTGCTTCCGGAATCCGTCGTGGCCGAACTGCGGGGTTTGCTGACGGAGTGAGGGTTTACCCGGCTCCGTTGCATGGGCGCGATCGGGCTTCGGCCTCCTCCACCATGGGTTCCAGCCGCGACCACACCGCGTCCAGCAGATGGGGTTGAGCGGCCTCGCTGGGGTGGATACCGTCGTCCATCAACATGCCGTCTTCCAGCAGGATGTCCTCGAGGAAGAATGGCTCGAATGCCAGTCCCCGCTCCTCGGAAAGATCGGCGAATACGGCCTCGAAACGCTCGGTATAGCGGCGGCCGTAGTTCGGCGGGATGCGTATACCCAGCAACAGGGTGTTGGCGTCGACGGCCTCGATCGCATCGACCATGGCCTCCAGGTTTTCGCGCATGGCCTGCGGCGGCAGGCCGCGCAGGCCATCGTTGCCGCCCAGGGCCAGGATGACGACTTCGAACGCTGCGCGTTCCAGCACGTCGGGCAAGCGACTCCGTCCACCGGCAGTGGTATCACCGCTGATGGATACGTTGACCACTTTCCAGTCCTTCTCTCGCTCGGCCAGCCGTTCGCCCAGCAGGGCCGGCCAGCTGGCGGAATCCGGCATGCCGTACGCGGCACTCAGCGAGTCTCCGAATACCAGGACCCGGAGCGGCTCGGCCGAATGATTTTCGTCCGGTAGGGAATTCGCAGCCGCAACAGGACTCCATAGCAACGCGATCAAGCCCATCACGACCAACGGAATACGCAACATGGATGCATCCTCGTCATTTGTACTGGAGGCCCGGGACCTCGAGCAGCGGATCAACGGACCCAGCGGCCCGCTGGACATCCTGCGCGGCATCTCACTGGCGGTCCAGGCGGGCGAGACGGTGGCCATTCTCGGCGCATCGGGTTCCGGCAAGTCCACCCTTCTCGGGTTGCTTGCAGGTCTGGACGCCCCGAGTGCGGGAGAAGTTCGGCTGCTCGGGCAAACCATCAGCGAACTGGACGAGGATGGCCGGGCGGCCCTGCGCGCCGGCCGGGTCGGGTTTGTGTTCCAGTCCTTCCAGCTCCTGCCGGCACTGACAGCGATGGAAAACACCCTGCTCCCGCTGGAGCTCAACCCGGCCCATGCGCAAGAGAGTCAGGAAACCCTGAACCACTGGGCCTCACAGGCCCTGGAACGCGTGGGTCTGGGCGAACGTTCCGCACACTACCCCCATCAACTCTCCGGTGGCGAGCAACAACGCGTGGCGATTGCCCGCGCCATTGTGGATCACCCGGCGGTGCTGTTCGCCGACGAACCCACCGGGAACCTCGACGGGCGGACGGGGCACCGCATCATCGAACTGCTATTCAGCCTGGCGCGACACCCGGACAATGATGGACCGGCGACAGCGCTGGTGCTGGTGACACACGACCCCGAACTGGCCGGACAATGTGATCGCATTATCTCGATCCAGGACGGTGTGCTCGAATGATCGCCACCCGGGGAACCGACCGCAGCCATCTACGCGCCCTGCTGCGTGGCACCTGGCGTGAATGGCGCTCGGCCGAGCTGCGCGTCCTCGCCGCCGCCCTGGTCGTCGCCGTCGCAGCCGTCGCGGCGGTGGGCTTCTTCACCGATCGGGTGGATCGGGGCATGGCCCAGCAGGCGACCGCGCTACTGGGGGGTGACCTGGCCGTCGTCAGCGACAACCCGCTGCCGGAAGGCTGGCCTGTCGAAGCGGCGAGCCACGGACTGGAAACGGCGCGTACGGCCTCCCTCCCCAGCGTCGTCTTTACCGCCGACGACGAGTCGCGACTGGCCGCCCTGCGCGCGGTCGAGGCGGGCTGGCCTCTGAAAGGCGAGGCGCGTATCCGTCCTGGCCGCGAGGCGGACGAGCGGGTCCGCGACCGCGGTCCGGAACCGGGTACGGCCTGGCTGGAGCCGGCGCTGCTCGAGGCCCTGCGACTGGAGGTCGGCGAGCGAGTGGAGGTCGGGGACCTTGATCTGGAAGTGACCGGGGTCATCACGCACGAACCCGATCGTGGCAGCAACCTGCTGGATATCGCGCCGCGACTGATGCTGGCCTTCGATGATCTGGAGGCCAGTGGCCTGATCGGGCCCGGGAGCCGCGTACGCTACGAGTTCTTTGCCGCTGGACCCAGCGCCGGGGTCGCGGAGTTCCGTGACTGGCTGGAGGATGACTTGGAGTCCGGCCAGCGCCTGCTGGGTCTGGAGGACGCCAACCCGGAACTGCGCACCGCGATCGAACGTGCGGAGCGCTTCCTCGGCCTCGCCTCGTTGATGGCGGTGCTGCTGGCCGGGGCCGCGATCGCGGTCGCGGCCCATCACTTCGCCCAGCGCCGCGCCGACCCGGCGGCGGTGATGCGTGCGCTGGGAGCCAGCGGACGCCAGGTCCTGCTCACCTACTTCGGCCGTGTTGTGCTGGTCGCCCTGCTGGCCAGTGGGGTTGGGCTCGCGATCGGCTTCGCGGCCCAGTTTGTCCTCGCGGCGCTGCTGGGCGACTGGCTCGCCGGGGACCTGCCTCCGCCCGGTTCCCGCCCGGTCATCGCCGGCCTTGGGGTGGGACTGATCACGGCCGTGGGCTTTGCCCTGCCCGCTCTGTTGCGGATCGGCCAGGTCTCGCCGCTGCGGGTCCTTCGGCGCGATTTGGGTCTGCCGCCCACCTCGGTCTGGCTGTCCGGTGCACTGGCGCTGCTGGCGTTCGGCGGCCTGCTGTACTGGCAGGCCGCCGATCCCCAACTGGCCGCCTGGGTGCTGGTAGGCACGGCCGTTGCGATCGCGGTGCTGGCCACACTCGGGATGGCGCTGGTGCTGGCCCTGCGGCCCCTGCGCAACCGCGGCGGCATGGCGCTGCGCTTCGGCCTGGCCAACCTGTCCCGTCGGGGTGGCCTGAGTGCCGTGCAGCTCGTGGCCTTCAGCGTGGGCATCCTGGCACTGCTGCTGCTTGCGATTGTCCGGGTAGACCTTCTGGAGGCCTGGGATGCCAGCATCCCCGAGGATGCACCGAACCAGTTCTTCATCAACATCCAGCCGGGACAGGAGCAGGCCTTTGCCGACCGCGTCGAGGCGGCCGGTCTCGAGCGTCCGCAACTGGACCCGATGATCCGCGGCCGACTGATCGAGATCAACGACGAGCGCGTCCGTCCGGATGATTTCGACGATGATCGCGACCGCAGGCTGGTGGATCGCGAGTTCAACCTGTCCTACGCCGAGTCGCCCCCGGACCATAACCCCATCGTCGAGGGAGACTGGTTTGGCGAGCAGGGGCAGGACCCCGATACCGGATGGTCGGTCGAGGCCGGGCTGATGGAACGCTTCAACCTGGCACTCGGGGACCACCTGACGTTCCGTGTCGGCGGTCAGGCTATTCGCAGCCCGATCACCAGTGTCCGCGAGGTCAACTGGGACAGCTTCCAGGTGAACTTCTTCGTCATCGGGCCGCCGGGGTTGCTGGACGAGCAGCCCCGGACCTTCATCACGGCCATGCACGTCCCCGAGGCACAGCGCTCCGCCCAGAACCAGTGGCTGCGCGAATTCCCCGCGGTATCGGCAATTGACGTCAGTGCGATCCTCGCGCAGGTGCGCGACGTCATGGATCAGGCCACCCGGGCGGTGGAGTACGTCTTCCTGTTCACGCTGATTGCGGGTCTGACCGTGCTCTATGCGGCGGTGCAGGCGACGCGCGATGTGCGCCGGCGCGAGGCCGCGCTGCTGCGCACCCTGGGCGCACGCCGCGACCAGATCCGCAACGGCTTGCTGGCCGAATTTGGCGCCCTGGGGCTACTGGCCGGGCTGCTGGCGTCCGTCATTGCCACGGCGGTCGGCGCCCTGCTTGCCTGGCAGGTCTTCGGGTTCGACTACAGCGTGAACCCGCTGACCTTCGTCTACGGCATCGGTGGCGGTACGCTGGGGATTGCCCTGGCGGGCTGGCTCGGCACCCGACGGGTGCTGGATCAGGCGCCCCTGGCGGTCCTGCGCGGACCGGAGTAAGCCGAGGAATCCAGGGAGCGGCTGATTCATTCACCCGTCTGCGTGGGTACCCCACTTTTTCGAGACAAGGCGGGGTTCGCAGCGCCCGGGTCTCTCTCCGGTCCCGCGTCGATCATTGGGACGCAGCGCAGGATCGGAGTACATGCCCCCCTCGTGAGACTCCACACCCGGGGATCCGGTCATTTCCCGTACATGATGTCCACGTCGAGGAATCCGAACAGGACCAGCAGCGCCAGCGCCCAGAGGTAGAACGAGAAGACCTTGAGGTTGGCGCGGTACAGGAAGAACAGGACCATCTTCAACGAGACGATCCCGACCAGGGCGGACACCACGAAGCCCACCGCGAGCGCCGTCCAGTTCAGATTCCCCAGCCCGTCGCCATTGAGCACGTCCAGTGACTGCACTGCGGTGGCAGCGAGGATGGTCGGTATCGCGAGGAAGAAGCTGTACTCCGCCGCCCAGCGCCGCTTGAGCCCGGTGAACAGGGCGAAGGTGATGGTCATGCCGCTGCGCGAGAGCCCCGGGATCAGTGCAAAGCCCTGGGCCACGCCGATGATGGTGGCGATCTTCGGACTCAGCTGGCGCAGCCCCAATGGGCGCCGTTGCAGCCGGTCCGTCCACCACAGCAATACCCCGGTCAGGCTCAGCGTGCCCGCGATCAGGGTCGGGTGGGCGAACACCTGCTCGAAGCCCGCCTTCAGGGTGAATCCGACCACCGCAGTCGCGAACACCGAAAGCACCACCAGCAGCCCCAGACGCAGAAACAGCATCTCGCGCCCGGCCGACCCGCGGGCCGATGCCCACTGCAGGCTTTCGCGGGCAATGCCACCGGTCAGCCGGGTCAGGCTCTTGCGGAAGACGACGACGATCGAGACCAGGGTGCCCACGTGCACCACCAGGTCGAACAGGATCATCTCGGGGCTCTCGGGCGCCGGCAGCGGTTCGCCCTGACGGATCAGCCAGTGCTGGGTCAGGACCAGATGGGCGGTCGAACTGACCGGCAGAAACATAAAGATGCCCTGAACGACCCCGAGCAGGGCAGCGACCCAGACTGTCATTGCAGATACCGCTCCATGAACCCGAGGCGGGCCGCAGTATACGGAAAACGCCTGGGAGACGCCGGGACCTCGGTCGCACGCCGAGGCAGGCGTGGATCAGACCCGGAACTGGGTGGTCAGTCCCCGCAGCCGCTCGATCCGCCCTACCAGGGCGTCCGTCTCGCTGGCGGTGGCTTCGGCATTCCCCGCGGTGATCTGGGCTCCCTGGCTGACTTCCGTGAGGGTGCCATCCACCTCGCGCGCGACCTCCGCCTGTTGCGATACCGCCCCGGAGATCTCGTTGTTGAGATCACGGATGCGTTCGACCGCTGAACGGATCGCCTGCAGGGCGTCGCCCGCACCAGCGGCTTGGTCCACTCCGGCCTCGCCCCTCTCGCGGCTGCGCTCCATCGCGCTGGCGGCCGCCCGGGCGCCGGCCTGCAGGCGTTCGATCATGGCCTGGATCTCGGTGGTGGAGTCCTGTGTACGCGTGGCGAGGGTCCGCACTTCGTCCGCTACGACAGCGAATCCCCTTCCCTGCTCCCCCGCCCGCGCGGCCTCAATGGCCGCATTGAGCGCCAGCAGATTGGTCTGCTCGGCAATCCCACGGATCACGTCAAGCACCGAACCGATGCTGTCCGACTCGGACTGCAGGCGCGCCACCTGCTCGTTTGCGGTGCCAATCTCGCTCGCCAGTTCACGCATCGTGCGCACCGAGGCGTCCACCACATCGGACCCGGTACGCGTCTCGCTCTCGGCCTGATCGGCGGCTTCCGACGCGGTTTGGGCATTGCGCGCGATCTCTTCGGCCGAGGCCGTCATCTGGTTCATCGCGGTAGCAACCTGGCCGATCCGGGCTTGTTGCTGTTGCACCTCCTGGTTGGTCTCTTCCGCCACGCGGTGAAGGGTACCGACGGACTCCCCCAGTTCACGCGCATGTTCCACCATCTCCGAAACCATCCCCTGCAAGCGTTCGATAAATGCGTTGAACAGACGCGCCAGGCGATCAATCCCGTCATTGCGCGGGGCGTTGATCCGTTGGCTCAGATCGCCCTCGCCCTCCGATACCACGCGAAACTGCGAGGCCAGTTGCGCCAGGCGCCGGCGAATCATCAACACGAACAGGAAATACACCACGACGACCACGCCGATCGCGACACCCAGCATCATCGCGTTGACCTGCCAGGCCGCAAGATCCAGCAGACGGTCGATCTCGAGCGCCACCTCGGCCTCCAGTGCCGGGGTCGTCTCGTGGCCCTGCATGACCCCCGTCAACGTCGCCTCCATACCCCCCTTGAGCGTTGCGGTGTGCCAGAACACCGCGGCAGCGGCTATCAGAAAGAACACCCCCACAATCGCACTCAGCGCCAGCGAAAACCGTCCGGCGAGTGACAGCCGGCCCAACCCCTTGATCGACTCCATCGAGTTTCCCTGTATTTCGGCTTCAGAAGCCTTGTTATGGTTGGCATGTAACGGCCGGGCTGTGCGGTTTCTGAACCCCGAGCACGCCCCGGCCTTCACTCAGTGGCAACGACCGAACTTGTGACGGATGTCCGGAGCGATTAAGGTTCCGGGACATATGCGCGCATGCATATCCTTCAAAACCGCGAACCGACGAATCCTTCCCTATGCAGCTCACTCGCTATACTGATTTCTCCCTTCGGGTCCTGATGTACCTCACCGTGCAGCCGCGCGACCAGCGCGTGACCGTGAGCGATATCTCCGAGCAGTTCACGATCCCGCGCAACCACCTGGTAAAGATCGTTCACCAGCTCGGCCAGAAGGGCTACATCATCACCCGGCGTGGCAAGGGGGGCGGGATCTCGCTCGCCTGCGAGCCGAACGAGATCAAAGTAGGCAGTGTCATCCGCGACATGGAGCCGAACCTGAACGTGGTGGACTGCGAGAATCCCGTCTGCCCGATTCTCCCCGGTTGCCAGTTGCGTGGGGTCCTGAACGATGCGCGCGATGCCTTCCTGGACGTCCTCGACCGCTACACCATCGCCGATGTCACCCAGGCGCCGGATTATCTCTACGAACTGCTGAACCCCAGCAAGAGCGCCTGATTCTTCTCATGCGGCCATGGATCGGCTGACGCACCCCCGCCGCCGCCACGCCAACCCGGCCCCTTGCGTGCGCCGCACGCTGGGGGGCGCACTGGTGGTTCTGCTATTCGCAACCTCCCCGGTCGATGCCCGGGTGGCCTGCCCCTCCCCCGGGGCCGAGGTCGCCCCTCTCGCCGAGCTCCGCGCCGGCGCGGTCGCTGAGGGAGATGCCGTCATCGCGGAGGGCATCGTCACGGGCGTGTTTATGGGGCCCGATCAACTCGGCGGGTTCTATCTGCAGCAGGGCGCCGGGCCCGACTCGGCCGGTATGTTCGTGTATGCCCCGCGGCGCGAGCCGGTCTCGACCGGCGAGCATGTGCAAGTACACGGGGTGTTTAGCCGCCACCGCGGACGCCCGCAGATCGCTCGGCTGGACCGCATCCAGGGCTGCGGGCACGGCGAACTTCCGGCACCGCTGGAGGTGCGCCTGCCTGAAGATGCCAGCCGCCTCGGCGAGTACGCCGACCTCCGTGTTCGCTTTGCGCGGCCGCTGGCGGTGACCGCCAACCACGAACTCGCGCGCTATGGCAGCCTGACGCTCTCGGCCGGGGGGCGGCTCATGCACCCCGGCCAGACCGGGGCCGCGGGAACCGCCCGGGACGAGAAGCGCCGGATCATCCTGGATGATGGCAGCTATCGCGCGAACCCCGACCCGATCCCCTATCGCGACGATCATGGCACGCGCCGGGTGGGCAGCACGCTGGAGGGCCTGACCGGGATCCTGACCCACGCCTTCGGCGACCATCGCATCCATCCCACCGACTCGCTGGACTGGTTCGGCGGCGAGCGCCCTGATCCGCCGTCGACGCCGGGAACGGACCACCTGCGCATCGCCACCGCCAATCTGGAGAACGACTTCGTGACGCTGGGCGAGCGCGGCGCACAAAACCGGCCGGAACGCGAGCGCCAGACGGCCAAGCTGGATGCCCTGCTGCAAACGCTGGACGCCGACCTGCTGGGCGCGGTCGAACTGGAAAACGCCGAAGCGGCGCGCCGGCAGCTGGTCGAACGACTGAATGCAGTCCCTCCGCCGCGCGGCGACTATGCGGCCATTGCCCACCCGGGTCCGGGCGACGACGCGATCAAGGTGGCCCTGCTCTACCGGCCGGACCGATTGCAACTCGTTGGGTCCGCAGCCGATCGCGATGCCGTGCATCATCGTCCGCCATTGCTCGGCTGGTTCCAGCAGCCCGGGAGTGGCAAGCGTTTCGGGGCCGTGGTGGTGCACTTCAAGGCGAAGAGCGGTTGCCCCGACGCGGGCGATATCGACCGCGGCCAGGGTTGCTGGAATGATCGGCGCACGGCCCAGGCCGAACGTCTGGTGACATGGATCCGGGAACAGCAACGCAATGAGTTTGCCAATGTTCCCGTACTGATCCTCGGCGACCTGAACGCCTACGCCGCCGAAGACCCGGTGCGAACGCTGGCCGCGGCCGGCAAGCGGGACCTGGTGCATGACGATCCAGCGTCCGCCCATACTTATGTCTTTCGCGGCCGGGCCGGACAGCTGGATTACCTGCTGGGTCCCGATGCCTTGCGCGACGCCGTGCACGACGGGGCGGCCTGGTCGGTCAATGCAGACGAACCCGGCTTCCTCGGCTTTGACGGTCGCGCGCCCGCCACGGGGCCCTGGCGCGCCTCGGATCACGACCCGGTCTGGGCGGATCTCCGCCTGGATTGAGTGCCGCCCCAACCCCGCTCCGGCGGCCTGCCGGTCAGTCGCGCGCGGACGCTTCCGCCTCGGCCTCCGGCACGTTGTCGACGATGCGCACGGGTAACGGGCTTCCATCCAGGCCACCCAGCGTGCGCTGCGGGAACGGGATATCAATCCCCGCCTCGTCCAGCGCGGCCTTCACACCCTCGTGCATGGAATTGCGCAGGTCCAGGAACTTCTCCCGCCGCGCCCACACCGAGAGCTGAATCTTCAGCGCGGAATCACCGTACTCGAGGAAGATAAACAGCGGCTTGGGCTCCTCCAGACAGACCGGATTGCGCTCGGCCACGCCCATGAGCACGTCGCGCAACTGCTTGAGATCAGTCCGGTAGCCCACCCCGATTTGCATGTCCAGACGACGGATGGGGAAGCGGCTGAGATTGGTCAGTTGCGTCTTCACCAGGGTCTCGTTGGGCACGCGCACCATCAGGTTGTCGAAGGTGCGCAGCTTGACCGACAGCGGGTCGATCGACAGCACCTCGCCTGTGGCATCCCCGACCTTGATGACATCCCCGACGGAGAACGGGCGTTCGCCAATCAGGAACAGCCCCGAGATCAGGTTCGAGGCCGAAGTCTGCGATGCAAAGCCAAGCGCGACCGTCAGGATGCCGGCCGCGCCCAATAGCACGGTGAGATCGAAGCCCAGCTCGCGCAGCGCCGAGGCTAGCACCAGCAAAACGATCAAGTAAAAGCTGATGCGGCGGGTGAGCATGACCTGCTGCGCGTCGAGCTTGTCCTCCAGCGCGCGCGCCAGACCGCGCGACAGCAGGCGCGCCAGCAGCAGGCCCACCAGCAGGTAGACCGCGGCGCGGATGGCGGCGAGAAAGGCCTCGCTGGTCACAAAGGTCTGAGCGGTTTGCAGCCATTCATTCATCGCGCCGGAAGCTCCCTACTGAAACAGGGCGGTGAACGCCCTGACCATCAAATGCCGCCCCCCGGCCTGGCGGGGTTCGGCGATGCGCTGGGCCCCGCCGGCCACACCGGGAGGACCGGAGTCGATCTTCATGTCCGCCATGTCGCGATCTTCCTCGCGCTCCATGCGCACCGCCGGGGTCCACAACCGGTGGTGCTCGTCGGCGAACACCGGAAGGCGCGGCACCGGCAGGTTCACGCGTTCCAGGAACAGGGCATCCGAAGCCTTGTTCTCGATGGTCAGCGGCGTGATGACGCGGTGCGGGCGCACGGGCACGTCGGCCAGGTCCAGGCGAGCCTGGGTGCGGGTGGCATAGCAGAGCTCCCCGTTCACGGTATTCGGGCCGAACCAGGTATCGGACGGCGTATAGACCGGAAACTCCTGCACCATGGCGTCGCCCAGGTGCAGCTGCACCCAGGCCGGGGAACTCAGATAAAGCGTGACCTGACCACGGGCCGGCACATAGAAGGGGTTTTGCGGCCGGCTGACCATCGGCCGATCCGCCAGGGCCACCCGCAGCTCCGGTACCGAATCCGCCGGGGATCCGGCAAAACGCAGCAGGTCGTTCGCATCGGCAGGGAACCCATCGGCGCAGGGAACATCGATCGCCAGTGTGGCATCGGCGGGGTCGCGCGGGCGTTCCAGGACCATCTGCCATTCCTGCTCGCCGTGCAGCAGCCAGAGGTCCAGGGGGCCGATGGACCAGCGTCCATGTTGCCCCGATGCAAGTCCCCGGCGCCCCCACCAGGCCGCATCGTTGGTACTCATGGTTGGATTCTGCGGCATCGTCCGCCCTGTCGTGGTGTTGGCGCCACTGTAAACCAGAACACCCCGTCTGCGGGAGAAGCATCCTCAGGACAATGGCGCCATTCGCCGAGCGTCAGAAGAGATCGAGCTGCCCTTCGGACCGCGTCTTCTGCGGGCGCGCGGGCGGGGCAAACTGGTTGCAGTCCAGCTCCACGAGACGTCCGGCCAGCCCCGCCCGGCGCCGCGCCAGCCGGAAGCGCTGCCGCAACAGCTCCGCATACGGCCCGGCCCCGCGCATACGGTGACCGAAGGTGGAATCGTAGAGCTTGCCCCCATGCGCCTCGCGCAGGCGCTGCAGTATGTGCTCCGCCTTGAGCGGGTGATGGGTGCGCAACCAGTCCTCGAACAGTGGGGCCACCTCACGCGGGAGCCGGAGCAGCACATAGCCGGCGGCCACTGCGCCCGCCGACGCCCCAGCATCCAGCAAGACCTCCAGCTCCCCGTCCGTGAGCACGGGGATCAACGGCGCCACCAGCAAGCTGACGGGGACACCCGCCGCCGTGAGCCGCTCCACGGTCTGCAAGCGCCGTTGCGGGGCCGCCGCGCGCGGCTCCAGATGTCGCGACAGCCCGCGATCCAGGGTCGTCACCGAGATCGCCACCTGCACCAGTCCGCGCTCCGCCATCGGACCCAGCAGATCCAGGTCGCGCTCGACCAGTGCGGACTTGGTCACAATGGATACGGGGTGCCCGGTCTCGGCCAGCACCTCCAGCAGCTCGCGCGTGATCCGCCATTCACGTTCGATCGGCTGGTACGCATCGGTGTTGATCCCGAGCGCCAAAGGCGTCACCCGGTGGGACGGTCGCGCCAGTTCGCGCCGCAGGCAGTCGGCCGCGCCGACCTTGGCGAACAGCCGGCTCTCGAAGTCGAGCCCCGGCGAAAGGCCCACATAGGCATGGGCCGGCCGCGCAAAGCAGTAGGCACAGCCGTGCTCGCAGCCACGATAAGGGTTCAGGGACAGCTCGAATGGCACATCCGGGGACTGATTCCAGGACAGGACGCTACGCGGATGCTCGACCATCACCTCGGTGCGCAGCGGCGCCGGTGCCTCGCCATCACCGACCCACCCGTCGTCGAAGGGTTCGTGCCGGGTCGACTCGAAGCGAGCATGGGGATCGATGGTCGCGCCCCGGCCCTTGGTCGGTCCATGGACCGGCTTCATTGGCTGGGGCCATCCATGCGCTCGCACAGCTGTCGGAAATAGCCGGACTCGGAGAGCATGCCCCGACCCGCATCGCTGCGGTTCAGCCGGTCGAGCAGCAAGCGCAGGCGCTTGGCCGCCTGCTGGCGCGCCGCCTCGTCGTCCGCCGCCTGCAGCAACGCCTCCGTGGAGGCGATCTCGCCTCGCAGTTGCACGGCCTCGGGGACATAGCCGGCGTTCTTCATCACCCGGAAGGCCATGCGCAGCTCTTGCGGCACCGCGCTGTCATCATCCAGTTCCAGGGGTCGACCCGCCCCCCGGAGGTCATCGAACTCCCCGCGGCGCGCCGCATCGGCCAGCCGGGCCTCGATCTGTAACTCGGTCAGCAACATCCCGTATTCCGTTGTTCATGCGCCGGGCCGCGCCTGTTGAGCCCCCGACTGATTTACCGTAACGTCCAGCCCTTCCACAAACCATCCCCGTCTGGACCCCGATGGCACTCACCCCGCGAGACAATCCACCGGCTTCCAGCGTACGCGCGCTTGTTCCGGCTCGCGAGGCATTGCAGGCCGAACCCCAGTTCGACACCTATCTGACGCGCCAGATCCCAGTGCTGGTGGCGCTGTCCCTGGTCCCCGGCCTGGGGTACATCCTGCTGGGTGCGCTGCACGGGGCATTCACCGCGGCTGCAGCCTGGTACAGCGTGATGTTTGCCGCATCGCTCTGGGGCCTGCAGCTGTACTGGCGTTATCACCGCGCGCCCTTGTCACCGGAGCAGCGGCTCCGCTGGCGGCTGCACCTCACCCTCTTCCTGTATCTCTACTTGGCGCTGTGGACCGCGATCTTTCTGATCTTTGTGCGCCTGGACTCGCACAATCTCCACTACATCGCCATTTTCACGCAGATCGGCGCCACCACGGTGGTTGCGGCGTTGCTCTATCCGGCCCCCTGGGTCTTCCGGCCGCTGATCCCCGCCATGATGGCGCCACTGGCCGGATACTTCCTGCTGATCGGGGACTGGTACAGCTATGTCCTGGCGGCGTTCTCGGCCACCCTTGCCCTGGTCCTGTTCTACGCGGCCAACAGCAGCTTCGGGTTGCTCCGCAACAGCTTCCATCAGGCCTCCCACGATGCCCTGACCGGACTGAACAATCGCGCCGCCTTCATCGAGCATCTCGAACAAAGCCTCGAGGTACTGCAGCATCACGGACAGCACTCGTACCTGCTGCTGATCGATCTGGACCATTTCAAGACGGTCAACGACCTGCTGGGGCACGACATCGGCGACGAATTGCTGAAGTCCGTGACGCGCGACTTCGCCAACACCCTGCCCCCGGGCCACCACCTCGCCCGCCTGGGCGGCGACGAGTTCGTCATCGTGGCCCCTGGCAAGGAAGACCGCCAGACCTGCGAGCGCGCCGCCCGCCGCCTGGCGCATTCGCTGCTTCAGGTGGTCAAGACGCCCTACATTATCCGCAACCATCACCTGCACGTGAGCGCGAGCATCGGGATCCGCCTGATCGAGCCCGCGCAGCCGGTCGACTCGCATCAGCTCGTGCGCGAGGCCGATATCGCCATGTACGAAGTGAAGGACCGCGGGCGCGACGGCGTGGTGGTCTTCAGCGACGAGTTGTCGCGGGCGGTGGAGCGGCATCTGCAGATCGAGCGCTGCCTGCACTTTGCGTTGCACAATCGCGAGATCGAGGTCCTGTTCCAGCCCCAGGTGGACACCACTGGGCGGATCCGCAGCGCCGAGACCCTGATTCGCTGGCACAGCGCCGAGCTGGGCGCCGTATCACCCGCCGAGTTCATCCCCATCGCCGAACAGACCGGCTATATCAGCGAACTGGGCGACGCGGTGATCGCGCGGGCGTTCCAGGCCTTGCGCGACTGGGATCGCGCCGGGTTCCCTCTGGAGCAGCTCGCAATCAACATCAGCCCGCGGCAACTGGTGCACCTGAACTTTGTCCACCGCATGCAAGACCTGATCACCCGCTATCTGGGCCGTGAACACGCCCACCGCATCACGCTCGAAATCACCGAGCACGTGGTGGCGGAGGATACCGACCGGGTGATCCACATCATGCAGGCCCTGCGGCAAATGGGCCTGCGCTTCTCGATGGACGACTTCGGGACCGGGTTTTCCTCGCTCAGCTACCTGAAGCGTCTCCCGTTCGACGAACTCAAGATCGACCGGAGCTTCGTCCGCCAGGTCGACCACGACACGGACGACCAGGCCATGGTGCGCACAATCTGCGACATCGCACGCCAATTCGGTCTGGCGGTGGTGGCCGAGGGGGTCGAGACCGAGGCCCAGTACCGCTGGCTGACCACCCACGGTGATTTGCTCTTTCAGGGGTTCCTGTTCGCCCGGCCCATGGATGCCAATGCCTTTTTCGATCACTGCCGCCGCGCGCCAGCGCTGAAGCCGGACACCAATCGAGCGGCGCCGGCGGCCGGATAGGAATCCGGCCTCAGGCCCCGCCGGTCGCGGCCGGCAGCACCCAGAGCGTCAGCGACAGCAGGATGGCCGTCAGGCTGACCCCGATCAGCGGCAACATCATCACGCCGGCCAGGGCCTCGCGCCGGAACAGACGCACGGCCATGCCACCCAGGGTCAGCGCCCAGCCCAACGCGACGAAGAACGCCAGCGCGTTCAGTTCGGCACGCCACAGCAGGATCAGGGCCACCGGGAGCCCAAGGTTGAGGATCACCACCCCCATCTCCTGGCTGCCCGCGGCACGTCCGGCAGACAGCGCATAGGCATACGCGGCCCAGACCATCAGCAGACCAAAGCCCAGGGCACCGGCGGCCGGCGAGCTAAGCGGCGCGCGCAGGATCGGCGCGCCGGCCGGCTCCAGCCCGACCCCCAGAGCCACGATCAGCAACGCCACCCCCAGGCTGATGGCCATCCAGAACAACAGGGTCCCGCGTTGCACATTGGGTTCGGTCATGTCTCCATCCTCGTCTTGTCCTGTACTCGTCTACCCTGCTGACCGCCGAGCCGTTACAGGGTTCGCCACGCCGGCCGCTTTACGCCAGCTGCCAGGCGATCGTCTCGCCCGCGCGCAGGGGCACACCCGGATCATGCCCGAACAGTACGGCCTCCGGTACGGTCCACGGGGACCGCTCTAGCGTCAGCTTGTCGGTATTACGCGGCAGTTTGTAAAAATCGGGGCCAAAATGGCTGGCAAAGCCCTCCAGCCGGTCCAGTGCATCCGCCGCGGCAAAGGCCTCCGCGTACAGCTCGATGGCCGCGTGCGCAGAATAGATACCCGCACAGCCACACGCCGACTCCTTCGCGTGGCGTGGATGCGGAGCGCTATCGGTCCCCAGGAAGAAGCGCGGGTGGCCACTGGTGGCCGCTTCGAGCAGCGCCTTGCGGTGGCGCTCGCGCTTCAGGATCGGCAGGCAAAAGTGATGCGGCCGCATGCCGCCCGCGAACAGCGCATTGCGGTTGTACAGCAGGTGCTGGGGCGTGATCGTGGAGCCGACATTGGCCGGCCCGTCCTGGATGAACTGCACGGCCGATTCGGTGGTGATGTGTTCCAGCACCACCCGAAGTTCCGGAAAATCGCGGATCAGCGGCTCCAGGTGGCGCTCGATAAACACCGCCTCGCGATCGAAGATGTCCACGTCCGGATCGGTCACCTCGCCGTGAATCAGCAACGGCAGGTCCACCCGCTGCATCGCCTCGAACACCGGATAGCAGCGGCGGATATCGGTCACGCCACTGGCTGCATTGGTGGTGGCACCCGCGGGATAGAGCTTGACCCCGTGCACGAACCCGGAGGCCTTCGCCGCGTCGATCATGCCCGGTGTCGTGCCCTCGGTCAGGTACAGCGTCATCAGGGGTTCGAAGTCCGCCTCCTCCGGCAGCGCCGCCAGAATGCGGTCGCGGTACTCGGCGGCGGCCTCCACCGTCGTCACCGGCGGTTTCAGGTTCGGCATGATGATGGCGCGGCGGAAGCGGCGCGCCGTATCCGGCAGTACCGTCGCCAGCACATCGCCATCGCGCAGGTGCAGGTGCCAGTCATCCGGTCGAGTCAGGGTCAGGCGGTTCATCCGTAGTTCCCTTATTGGGGGGGCGTCCGGAACGGGCCCCGTCACAGTCATGAGCAATCAGGATAACGCGCGGCGCAAGCCGGTCTCGGACCAGCCCTCTACCGCCACGGTCTTGCGCCGCGAGTGCGCGCCGGCAACGACCCGCACAGCGGTCTTTGGACACCCCAATTCCGCCGCCAAAAGCACGATCACGGCGTCGTTTGCACGTCCCTTCTCGGGCGGGGCCTGTACCGCCAACTTCAGGGTATCCCCCATCCAGGCGCCGACGGCGGTCTGCTTGCTGCCGGGCGCAACCTTCACCTTCAACAGGCCCAACACGCGTGTCAGTCAGCCGGGCGCGTCGCCATGTAGGCGCTGAAGACGCCGAGCTGGACATTGCGCTGCACATCCTCGAAACCGACCGATCGAAGGGTTTCCATGATGTCCTCCGGGGGGACGCACTGATCGATGGTGTCCCAGAAATAGCGCATCAGCAGTTGCCCGTCCGGGTCGCGGGTCAGCACCTTGCCCACGAACGGCACAAAATCGCGGAAATAGAAACGCGCCAGGCCAAACTGGAACTTTGTACGTGGCCGCGAGACCTCGAGAATGGTGCAGCGCCCGCCCGGCTTCAGCACGCGGAAGTACTCGCTAAACAACTCGTGCAGGTCGCGCACATGGCGAAGCCCATACCCCATGTACAGACGGTCGTACTGCTGGTCGCGCAAGGGCATCTGTTCGCCCAGGCTCTGCACGAACGTGGCATCCATCTTGGTTCGGGCCACATCCATCATGCCGCGGCTCGGGTCCACGCAGGTCAGGTGGTCATCGCCCACCACCTTGCGGATCTCCTCTGCAACCGGGCCGGTGCCGGTGGCCACGTCCAGCACCTCCATGCCGGCCTCCAGACCGGATTGTTTCAGGACAAACCGGCGATACGACTGCCCGGTGCCGAAGAAGCCGACCCGCAGGATTCGGTCGTAATACGGGGCAGTCCGGTCGAACAGGTCGTCGACGTAGGCGCGCCGGCTGGCTTCATCCCCGTAGTAGTCCTTCAGGACCGGGTGTGGCTTCTTGGTGGTTGGCTGCATTGCGTGTACTCCCCAGGCAAGGGACCGGCGCCACCGCAAGTCGGCGGCCTGACCGGCCCGGCATCAATCCTTCATGGTGTCGCGAACGTCGTGGTCAGACGCTCCGAATAAAGTCCCTCGATCTCCACCAGCAACTCCTCGCGGCAGATATCCCCGTGCAGCAACAGGCACGGCACATCGTGACCAAGGCGCGAGCGCAAGTGACGTTCCGCGGCCGATGCATCGGTCGCATGGCGCAGGTACACCTTGAGCAGCGACAGGTCGCGCGGCCTCTCCACCCGAACCGGGTGATCCGTGGCGGCCTGTTCCAGCAGCACACCGACATTGCGCAGGCTTTCGTCGATCTGCGCCTCGAGATCGCCAACATGCCGGCTTTCATGGCCGACAATACTGGCGGTGCCCGAGATAAACAGCTCGGCCGATTCCGGCCCCGACTGCCACAGACTGGCGCGGGCAAACGAAGGGCTGCGCGGCCCGTACTGAGGCGGGTAGTGATACGCGCTGACCTGGCGCGGATTCTCGATACGCGCGGCCGCCTCGCGAGTGGCAATGAAATAGATCAGCAAGCCGTTGGAATGGGTGCCAATCGCCGTCGCCGCCGGCAGGAACTGTTCGTACTCCGGCAATGCCTCGAACACCCGCGCCCGCCCGCTGCAGAAGCCACGATAGCGCTCCTGGCCGGCGACCGGGTCATTGATCGCGGGAAGATAGTTCCACACCCGCACCAGGTGCTCGAAACCCAGCGAACGGCAGCCAGCCAGGATCTCGCGGTACGCGCGCTCGGTCAGGGGGTCCGGGTCACCTGCGGCATCCAGCGGCTGAATCCAGCAACCGATCAGGCAATCCTTGTGGCGAAGGTAGCTCAGCGAGCCTTCCACCCCGGTCTCGCCCTCGGCGCCGTCCGGCAGCGACCAGCATTCCGCCCAGTCCGACTCGCCGCCCAGGGGCTCCAGCCCCACGCGGATCTCCAGACGCCCCGGCAGACGTTCCACACCGCTCGCCCCGCCAAAGCGGATCACCAACGGCGCCGACGCGCATTCCGGCTGCTCATCAAGACAGTAGGTAACCGTCAGGGGGGCTTTTGCGGCAGATTCGCTCATTCCGGACGCCTGGGAGATCCATTCCAGCCAAAACAGCCGCGGAGTCTACCAATCTCCCACGATGGAAACACGGGTTCTCCCCTCGACCTGCCCCATCCAGTCTCTTTGTCCGTTCGTCATTGAGGGCCGTCGACCGCCACGCCCGCATCGCGGAGGAACGCGCGCAGGCCCTCCGTGTAGTCGTCCCCCGTGGTCAGGAAAGCGTCGTTGTGGCCACCCTCCATCTCCAGCACTCGCGCATTCGTAGCAGCGGCCCGCAGGCGTTTGGCATGCTCGAATGGCACGATCTCGTCTTGGGCACTATGAGCCAGCAGGATCGGCGCGGAGATCGCGCCCACCCGGCCCAGGGTGTCGTATTGGTGCCGCAGCAGCGCCCGCACCGGGAGCCAGGGGTAATGCCGCGCCCCCAGATCGGCAGCCGAGGTAAAGGCGGACTCCAGGATCACCGCACCCGGCTCCACGCCCGTTGCCAGTTCAGCCGCGACCGCCGCCCCCAGCGAGCGGCCAAACAGCACGATCTCCTCTGGCGAAACCGAACGCTCATCAATCAGGTACTGCCAGGCGGCGCGGGCATCCGCATAGGTGCCGGCCTCGTCCGGGCGCCCCGCACTCCGCCCGTAGCCGCGGTAATCGATGATCAGCACGGCCAGTCCCAGCTCGTGGAACTGGCGTAGGGAATGCAACCGGTGGCCGATGTTTCCGGCATTGCCATGCAGGAAGAGCAACACGGGCGTGTCGCCCTCCGGGCCCGGCAGGAACCAGCCATGAATCCAAACCCCATCCTCGGTGACCAGCTCGACATCCTCGTAGTCCAGCCCGATGCGCTCCGGCGTGCTGGTCACCGTGCTGGACGGCAGATAGATCAGACGATCCTGAGTCACGAAGATCAGCGCGGTTACCAGGACATAGCCCAGCCCCACGAGCAGCAGGATCTTGAACAAGTTGGCCATATCCCGATCCTGATCCCGGTCACTCCCGTTCGCAAGCCTCTCGCCACCTTCTGCGCTCCCGTACAATAGGGCTCTCGCTCTGATTCGACGATTGCCTCCATGCGCCATTCGCTGCTGACCAATACCGATCTGCAGGGGCTCGACCGCGACGCGTTGCTGCGCCATTTTGCGGGCAGCCAGCCCCTGGACGACGCCACCGGCCTGCAGCTGGCCGAGGCACTGGATCAAGCACTGGAGGCCGTCGATACCGCCGGGCTCGAATCGCATCCACTGGACGTGGCGGAGATCCTGCGCCATCTCAACGTCGACCGGCAGACGCTGATCGCGACCTTGCTGGTACCCGTGTATCTGGCGGACCTGCTCAAGCCGGCCGAGCTCGAGCAGCGCTTTGGTGCCGCGGTGGCCCGGTTGACCACCAACGTCGCGGCGCTGGTCCGCCGCCGCTTCGAGGCCCCGGCCGGGCGTCCGGAACAGGCCGAACGCCTGCGCCGCATGCTGATGGCCATGGTGGACGACGTGCGCGCCGTGCTGATCAAGCTGGCGTTCCGCGTCCAGCACCTGCGCCTGCTGGTCCGCGAGCCCGACGAAGGCGCCCGCATCCTCGCCCAGGAGACCCTCGACGTCATCGCACCGCTGGCCAACCGTCTCGGGGTGGGCCAGCTCAAGTGGGAGATGGAAGACCTCGCCCTGCGCATCCTGGAACCCGAAACCTACCGCGACATCGCCGTAGGCCTCGAGGAAAACCGCACTGAAAGAGAATCCTATGTCGAAGAGTTCGCCCAGACACTGAAGACACGCCTGCAGGCAGACGGCATCGAGGCCCGGGTCTTCGGCCGGCCGAAGCACATCTACAGCATCTGGAAAAAGATGCAGCGCAAGCGCACCTCGCTGTCCGAACTGTACGATCTGCGCGCCACCCGCGTGATCGTCGACCAGCTGGCCACCTGCTACACCGTGCTCGGCATCGTCCACAACGACTGGCGCCACCTGCCCAGCGAGTTCGACGACTACATCGCCAACCCCAAGGACAACGGCTACCAGTCCCTGCACACCGCCGTGGTCGGGCCGGAGGGCAAGGTCGTGGAGGTGCAGATCCGCACCCGCGAGATGGACGACTTCGCCGAGCTGGGGGTCGCCGCGCACTGGCGCTACAAGGAAGGCGGGCGCGAGGATCAGGCGCTCAACCGCGCCATCAACAGCCTGCGGCAGCTGCTGGAGGCCGCCGACAACAACGACCAGAACCTGCTCGACGAGATCCAGAGCGAACCGCTGCACCAACGCGTGTTCGTGCTCACACCCCAGGGCGAAGTGCTGGACCTGTCCCAGGGCGCAACCCCGCTGGACTTCGCCTACGCTGTCCACACCGAGGTCGGCCACCGCTGCCGCGGCGCCAAGGTCGACGGCCATATCGTCCCGCTCACCTACAAGCTGAAGTCCGGCGAGCGCGTGGAGATCCTGACCACCCGCGAAGGCGGGCCCAGCCGCGACTGGCTGAGCCCCGCGCTCGGCTATCTCAACACCGCCCGCGCGCGCTCCAAGGTCCGCACCTGGTTCCGTCAGCAGCACCAGGACGAACACCTGGCGACCGGCAAGCACCTGTTCGATCGCGAATGCCAGCGCCTCGGCTGCGGCCACAACCTCGACCGCAGCGCGCTGGCCGAGGCAATGAAGTATCAGACCTTCGACGAACTCCTGATTGCCCTGGGCGCGGGGGATGTCACCACCGCCCAGATCGCCGGACGCATCTCCCACCAGCTGCGCGACGCCCGAACTGGGGAACAACCGGCCACCACCCCTGCGCCCCAGCGGTCGCGCCGCCACGAGGGCGAAGCCAAACCGGACGACATCCGAATCCGCGGCGTCGGCGGGCTGCTCACCACGCGCGCCCAGTGCTGCAATCCGCAGACCGGGGACCCGATCATCGGTTTCATCACCCGCGGCGCCGGCGTCTCCGTGCACCGCAGCGACTGCGTCAACATCCTGCACATGCCGGAAGACAAGCGCGGCCGCCTGATCCCCGTCTCCTGGGGCGAAGAGCCCGAACGCGAGGCGATCACCCTGGAGGTCGATGCCCACGACCGCCCCGGCCTGCTGGGCGAAGTCGGCAACGCCTTCTCCGAATGCGGCATCAACCTGCTGCGCGTAAACACCGAAACCAACCGCGAAGACCGCAGCGTCCGCATGGAACTGGAAGCCGAATTCAGCGACCTCGGCGAACTCAGCCACCTCTTCGACCGCCTCCAATCCCTCAGCAGCGTCCAAACCGTCCGCCGCCTACCCTCAAACTCCTGACCCCGCCACGTCATCCCGGCCCTTGCCTACCCAGCCTGTCATCCCGGCCACAACGCCCTCCTTCCCGTCCCCCGGCCGCAACGCCCTCCTTCCCGTCCCCCGGCCGCACGCCTTCCCACCCTGTAGCGCCGGCCGCGCCCCACCCGGCCCGTCATCCCGCCCGGCCCCAGTGCCACCCCTTCCCGTCATCCCGGCCGCAGCAAAGCGGAGAGCCGGGATCTCCCCACGCCGGACACACCCCAACGCGCGGGCACACCACACCGCAGAGATCCCGGATAACCGCTTCGCGGTTTCCGGAATGACGAGTAGGAGTCAGAGGAATGCCTTGTGCCTCCCACGGATCAAGGGCACCCGAAACGCGGTGAACGCGCGACCACCGCAACATCCATGGCAAACTCAATACTTGGCCTCGCAAGGACGCGAACCATGGAAAAGCACCCGGCGGTCTACATCCTGACCAACCGGCGAGAAGGCACCCTGTACACCGGGGTCACCAGCAACCTCCCCAGCCGCATCGCCCAACACCGCGACGACCTCGTACCCGGCTTCACCCGCCGCTACAAGCTCCACCGCCTCGTCTGGTTCGAACAACAAGACTCCATGGACGAAGCCATCCGCCGCGAAAAGCAAATCAAACGCTGGCGACGCCGCTGGAAGATCGACCTTGTCGAAACAGAAAACCCCACCTGGAGAGACCTCTACGACAACCTCTTCTAGCCGATTCGCTTAGTGGCAGACTCGAAGTTGGCAGGGCACCCGCTCAACCCGTCATCCCGGCCGTAGCGCAGCGAAGAGCCGGGATCTCGCACGCCGGATTCACCCCAACGTACGGGCAGCCCACACCGCAGAGATCCCGGATAACTGCTCCGCAGTTTCCGGGATGACAAAAGGTTTGTGGTGATTCCAAGTGCTTTTCCCGACGCCTGTCCGGTTAGACGCTCCCCCTCATCGTCATCCCGGCCGTAGCGAAGCGGAGAGCCGGGATCTCGCACGCCGGATTTACCCCAACGCACGGGCAGCCCACACCGCGAAGATCCCGGATAACTGCTCCGCAGTTTCCGGGATAACAAAAGGTTCGTAGCGATTCCGAGTGCTTTTCCCGACGCCTGACCAGCTAGACGCTCCCCCTCATCGTCATCCCGGCCGCAGCGCAGCGCAGCGGAGAGCCGGGATCTCGCACGCCGGATTCACCCCAACGCACGGGAAGCCCACGCCGCGAAGATCCCGGATAACTGCTCCGCAGTTTCCGAGATGACGGGAGGGGTGGTGTTCGGGGTTTGGTGGGAGTCGAAAAGCGCCGACCGGGCACAGAGCCCCGTCAGTCGGCCGAGTGACCCGTGCCCGTTCGCATGGAATGCCGACGGGTCGTCTCGTAGGCGTTGGTGCCCTTGCGGCCGGACTTCAGCTCACGGATCTGCTGCGCGACCTCGCCCCGTCGTTGCGACAGGTCCGGTACGGAGGTCTCGTAGAAGCGCACCAAGTCCTCCAGGGCCGCTCGCAGGGCTGTCCCGGAGTCATCGCGCAGCGGCACTGGCTCGGTCCCGAAGGCTCGTTCCACCAGGGCTCTCGTCTGCCGGTCCAGCTCCTGCAGCTCTTCCCAGTCTTCTTCGGCCACGGCCCGCGCCATGTGGGCGCGGATCGCTTCGACCGCATCCTCCAGGGTGGCGCTTGTGGTCTCGGGCGCCTCCCGGCTATCGGTGCCGGTCATTGTCATCGGCGGCCCTGGAAATCAGAGGGAAAGTCCATAGAGGGCTGTCAGCTCGCCCGGGCAACACGTTGTTCGGACGGAATATCGTCCCAGCCCGCCTTGATCTCGCGCAGCAGCTTGGCCACCTCGTCCAGTGCCGCCGGATCGTTCTTCGCGTTCGCCTCCAGCAGGCGGCGGCTCATGTACTCATAGAGCGAATCCAGGTTCCCGGCCAGCTCACCGTTGTGCTTGTGGTCCAGCACCGCCCGCAGGGACTCGACAATGTCGATCGCCTTGCCGATCTTCTCGCCCTTCAGGGCCACGTTGCCCTGCTGCATGGCACCCTTGGCCACGGCAATCCGCTCCAGCGCGCCCTCGAAGAGCATCTGGATCAGGCGGTACGGGTCCGCCACCTGGGCCTCGGCCAGTGCGCCCGACTGCCGGTACTGGTTCACTCCGCGATTCATGCCCGGTCCGTACATGCGTTGGTCTCCGTTATCCGTTCGCCCAACCCGGGGGCGACTATCGACGAGAATTGTTCTGGGCCAGCGGCATATTCGCCAGCTGCCCCATCAGAAAATCACCCGTGCTCTGCATCTGCGCCACGGCACTGTCCATCCGCGAGAACTGACCGACCAGTCGTTCTTCCATCCGCTCTAAGCGTACTTCCAGATTCTCGCGTTGCTGGCCAATGCGTTCCAGATCGTTGCGCAGACCGTCAGTGCGCGCATTGATCAACCCCTCCGGCCCGATAAAGCCATCGGTTACTTCCTGCATGCGCCCGCCGATCTCGCGCACGATCTCCGTGACACGGTCAAAACCGTCCGTCTCCATCGCACGGTCGAAGCGCGCGCCGTCAAAGGCCAGCGTCCCATCGCGGTTGGACACGATCCCAAGCTCCGCGAGCGTCTGGGCGTTCGCGTCCGGCACCTGGGCAGGCTGGATCAGCGCATTACCCAGGCGGCTGCGAATACCGCGAATCGTGCTGTCGCCCGTCAGTACCGAGCCTTCCTCGGAATCGGGGTTGAAGGAGGTCAACTCGCGGGTCTGCCCCACCAGAGAGTTGTAAGATTCCACAAACCCCTGCAGGGCCTCGCGCAACTGGTCCTGGTCTTCGCTCACGGAGACCGAAACGGGAGACTCGGACGTCCCGCGAAGCTCGATGTTCAGGCCCTCGATCGTATCGTCCAGCGTATTGGTCGAGCTGGTCACGGTCAGGCCATTGATCACCGCCACGGCATCCCGGGCTTCCTGAGTGGTTTCCAGGTTGTCGCTGGCCAGGCGGCCGAGACCCTCGTTCAGGGCCCCAGTGCCACCATTTACCGCGACCGAGATCGTGTTCTCGGCACCGGTTTCGGTTGCATTCAGCACCAGCCGCGCACCACTGCCGTCATTCACGATCGAGGCCGTCACACCGCCACCGGCCTCGTTGATCGCGTTGCGCACGTCACGGAGGGTATCGCCCTCCTCGACATCGATGGTGATGGCGTTCCCGCCACCCACGCTGATCTCCAGCTGGCCGGCACCCACCTCGGCATCCGCATCGGCGAACTGGCCCGCCGCCGTCGCCACGCTCTGGGCCTGCGCCAGCTGATCCACTTGCAAAGAGAAATTGCCGTTCGCCGCGGTGCCGTCAGAGGTCACGTTGGCCACGCTGGAGTCGGAAACTTCCGCGGACTGAGACAGCTCGAAGCCCGCCAACTGGCTCAAGCTCCCACCGACCTGCTCCACACTGTTGGTCAGGTTGCCGAACGCGGAGATCTGGGCCTCGATCCGCCCTTCGCGGCGATCGAAACGCTGCTCTTTCGGTACCCGCTCGGCATTGATCAGGTCACCGACGATCTGATTCAGATCCAGTCCCGATCCAACACCCAATGAACTGATGGCCATGGTCTTTCTGCTCCTCGGTGTCCGACGTCTCGAACCCTTTGCACGTGCGATATATCTCTTTACGACAGCCTAGCCCAAAACTTGAGGCCGCCGCAGGAAAACCGCCTCAAAATCGGTATGCCGCCCCCTGACTTGTTGCCCCGCAAAATCCCGTCATTGCGAGCGCAGCGAAGCAATCTCCAGAATCGGGCCCCCGCCCGCCACTCGAGCCTGCGACGAGCATCCCCCCTCCGTCATCCCGGAAACTGCGCAGCAGTTATCCGGGATCTCCACCGCGGAAGGTGGCACAACCGTCGGGGGCATCCCGGCGCACGAGATCCCGGCTCTCCGCTGCGCTTCGGCCGGGATGACGGGAAACGGCACGCGCATGAACCCGTATACACGAACCTTCGGGCTTGCCACCCAGCCGGCGTCATCCCGGAAACCGCGCAGCGGTTATCCGGGATCTCCGTCGCTGGAGATGGCACAAACGCCCGGGTGTTCGCACGTAGTGAGACCCCGGCTCTCCGCTACGCTCCGGCCGGGATGACGGAGAAGCGGCACGCGCATGAGCCCGTATACACGCACCTTCGGGCTTGCCACCCAGCCGGCGCGTCATCCCGGAAACCGCGCAGCGGTTATCCGGGATCTCCGTCGCTGGAGATGGCACAAACGCCCGGGTGTTCGCACGTAGTGAGATCCCGGCTCTCCGCTGCGCTCCGGCCGGGATGACGGAGAAGCGGCACGCGCATGAGCCCGTATACACGAACCTTCGGGCTTACCATCCAACCGGCGTCATCCCGGAAACCGCGCAGCGGTTATCCGGGATCTCCGTCGTTAGAGGTGGCACCGACGTCGGGGCGTCCCGGCGTCCGAGATCCCGGCTCTTCGTTTCGCTGCGGCCGGGATCACGCCAAGGGGCCGCGGCACGGATGACAGGAAAGGGGCGAGCGGGCCGTGGATCTGCGGCTGGCTGATGCTGACACAACGAAAAAAGCCGGACCCGCTGCCGGGCCCGGCTTAACTTGAACATCACGCTTACAGGTCTACGAAGCCGTCAGGCCTTGTCCGCCAGCCCCGTACCGCCGAGCTCCTGCTCGGTCTGGAACTGTTCCACCAGGGCCAGCACGGCCTCCGGCGGGATCTGGCGGATCACCTCTTCGCGTTCGCCGTCCATCACGGTAATCACCGTGCGGCCGCTGCTGTCGTCCACGCTGAACTCCAGCGCCCGCTTGGTGGATTGCAGGTAGGAATTGATCGACTCGACCACCTGATTGACCTCGTCCATATCCATGGCCTCAATCGCCGGTCCGGTGGAACCACGAGCCGTTGATTCCGTATTATTGTCCGCACGAACCACGGCCTCCGGCCGCCCTTCGCCACGAACAAGACCCGCGCCGGAACCAGGAGCCTTGGCCCCCTCGCCCCCGCGCGGGTTCACTGCCACCAGCGGTGATGTGATATTGCCGATTCCATCACTCATATCGCTGTCCTCTTCAGAAGGAGAGGATGGCGCTCGCGCCACCCTCCCTCAACCAGAAGCCCGAGTGATCGAGCTTACTGCAGCAGGGCCAGCACGTTCTGCGGAACCGCATTGGCCTGCGACAGCACCGAGGTACCCGCCTGCTGCAGCACCTGGGCACGGGTCAGCTCGGCCGTCTCGGACGCGAAGTCCGCATCCATGATGCGGGAACGGGCAGCCGACAGGTTCTCGGAGGAGATCTCCAGGTTGGCGATGGTGTTCTCGAAGCGCACCTGCACCGCACCCAATTCGGAACGCAGCGTCGAAACCTGCTGCAACGCCAGATCGACCGTACCAATCGTCTCCGTGGCGTCCTCGCGAGTCGCAACGCTCACATCATTCAGCGTCCGGGTATCTGCATTGTCATTGTCAAACCCCAGTTCGCCCGCAGCGTCGCCGCCCACTTCAATCCCGGTACCGATAGCGGCTTGCAAGTCGATGCCCTGAACAAATTCGGCGGTGTCGTCATTAGTGTCAAGCTCACCAATCGCCAGACTGGTGTTATCACCACCAATATCGGTCACCTCGATGGTGAAGTCCGAGTCGGAAGTAAAGACCAGTTCATTGTCGACGTTCTCAGCCGTCACGCCAGTCTCGCTCGATTGAGCGTTGATCGCGGCGACTGCATCATCGATATCCGAGTCTGCAGCAATGACAATCTCGGTACCGTTAATTTCGATCGTTGCGTCATTGGTACCCGCAGTACCATCAGGCCCGGTAAAGCTAAGCGCTTCCGTCACAACCGGACCACTACTCCGCTCAGCGCTAACGCCAGTGTCATCCGACATGGCATTAATGGCTGCAACGATGTCGTCAAAGCTCGAAACGCCATCAAGACTGACACTTTCACCGTTGATGGTCAGGTCATCCGAGAGCTCGGAGAAGTCAGAGCCGTTCGACAGCGCCGCGGCATCAATCGCGACGCCATCCATCACGTCTGCCCCAAGTTCAGAACCTCGGGCATCAACGCCATCCACCGAGATCGTCTGGTTCTGGTTCGCGCCTACCTGGAACACCAGGTTTTCGAGTGCACCATTCAGGATGTTTTCACCGTTGAACTCGGTGGAATTGGCTACCCGGTTGATCTCTTCAACGAGCTGGTTCACCTCGTTGTTCAGCGCCTCACGGTCGGAACTGGAGTTCGTGTCGTTCGCCGCCTGAACCGCCAGTTCACGAATACGCTGCATCGCGTCACTCACGGTACCCAGCGCCCCTTCGGCGGACTGTGCAAACGAAATCCCGTCATTCGCATTACGCGCCGCCTGATTCAGGCCGCGGATCTGGGAAGTGAAACGCTCGGAAATGGCCAGACCGGCCGCGTCGTCCTTGGCGCTGTTGATACGCAGGCCCGAGGACAGACGCTCCAGGCTCTGAGCCAGCGCACCCTGGGAGTTGTTCAGGTTGCGCTGCGCGTTCAGGGAAAGAACGTTGGTGTTAATTACTTGGGACATGATCGCTCTCCTGTAGAGTCGTTCGTCACCGCCTCGGGCGGTTCTGGTGAACGGGTTGATCCCCGCTCTCAGAAGCCTTAACGACCCTCACCCAGGAACCTTTAGCCCTTCATCGAAATTTTTTTCGTCCGGCGGCAATTCCTTGCCGCCCCTAGTTCCTCCGGCCGCGAAACCGTAACGCCCCGCACCAATGCCCAGCCATTATCCGGACCGCACTCCGACCACCATGGCCTTCTCGGTCATCCCGGCCGCAGCCCCCTGTCCGTCATCCCGGCCGTAGCGAAGCGAAGAGCCGGGATCTCCCCACGCGCGAACACCCCGACGTCTGCGCCACATTCAGCGGCGGAGATCCCGGATAACCGCTGCGCGGTTTCCGGGATGACGGGGGCTGGGTGGGCAATCCGACGGATGGGTGGCCATTCCAAACGTGCCTGCATCTATCCAGGCCATATCCACGCCATTATCCCGTCGGCACCCTTCCTCGCCGTCATCCCGACCGCAATGCCCCCTACATGTCATCCCGGCCGTAGCGGAGCGGAGAGCCGGGATCTCCCCACGTGCGAACACCCGGACGCTTGTGCCGGCTCCAACGGCGGAGATCCCGGATAACCGCTCCGCGGTTTCCGGGATGACGGGGGTGGGTGGGCAATCCGACGGATGGGTGGCCATTCCAAACGTGCTTGCATCTATCCAGGCCATATCCACGCCATTATCCCGTCGGCACCCTTCCTCGCCGTCATCCCGACCGCAAGGCCCCCTACACGTCATCCCGGCCGCAGCGCAGCGGAGAGCCGGGATCTCCTCATGCGCGAACACCCCGACGTCTGTGCCACCTCCAACGGCGGAGATCCCGGATAACCGCTGCGCGGTTTCCGGGATGACGTGGAGGGCATGTCGGCAGGGGCTTGATATACTTGAGCGATGCGCCTGACGGACGAACAACAGACGATCATCCGCGAGGAAGTGGCCCGTGCATTCGGGCCGGATGCTCGCGTGAAGCTGTTCGGCTCGCGCGTGGACGATGCCGCGCGTGGCGGCGACATCGACCTCTACATCGAGGCGGACGGCACACCGGATGAACTGCTGGACCAGGAACTGCGCCTGTACGTGGCACTGCAACGCCGACTGGGCGAACGCCGTGTGGATATCGTCGTGCATCCACGCGGCACTCCGCACCGCCCCATCGATACGCATGCCGACCGGACGGGGGTGGCCCTGTGACCGCTACGACGCCACAGCAACGACTCGCACGGCTCATTGATCTGGTTGATCGTGAGGATGAGCACCTGCTCGCCGTACGCGAACGCCTGCTGGAAGGCGATTGCACAGTCGGTCCCGAACGCGTTCAGGGCATCCTTGCCACGGACACCGGGGTCGATCGCCTGGAGTCCTTCGGCGCGAAGTTCGGCCGCATGCAGGACACGATCATGGACAAACTCGTCCCCACATTTCTTGCCTGCGCCGGGGAAAACACGGGACCGGCCATCGACAACCTGGCACGTCTGGAGAAGCTCGACCTCCTCCAGGACGCCGACGCCTGGCTACAAATGCGCCAGCTGCGCAACCGCCTGGTCCATGAATACATGGAGAGGCCCGCCGACCTGGCCCCGGCCCTCCAACGCGCCTGCCGCTTCACCGACCAGATGCACGCCGACTACCACGCACTGCGCACCTACGCGCAGGATCACCTGAAGATCGGACCGGCTGGCCTTTAAGATCTCAAAGCCGCTGGCTATCCCTCGCCTCATCCCGACCGCCCCGACTACTCGAGCCCGGCCGCACCGCCCCCCTTCCCGGCATCACGGCCGCAGCGCTCGCCTTCTCGTCACCCCGGCCGTAGCGAAGCGAAGAGCCGGGATCTCCACACGCGGGAACGGCTCGATGTCAGTGCCAGCTCCAACGGCGGAGATCCCGGATAACCGCTGCGCGGTTTCCGGGATGACGGGGGCTGGTGGTTATTCCGAGGGTTGGGTGGTCACTCCAAACGTGCGTGTATCCATCCAGCCCGCATCCCCTGGCCTTTGTCCCGGCGGGCTACCCCCTCACCGTCACCTCGGCAGCAGCGCTCCCCTTACCGTCATCCCGGCCGTAGCGGAGCGGAGAGCCGGGGTCTCCATACGCGGGAACGGCCCGAGTCAGTGCCAGATCCAACGGCGGAGATCCCGGATAACCGCTGCGCGGTTTCCGGGATGACGGGGTGTGTGCGCGGCGACTGGTGTAACGGTCACAGGCGCGGATTGTCATGGCTGGCGCGGGCTAGAGCAGCCAGGTGGTGCCGATGCGGTGGTCGGGGGTGGCACCGGGGATCAGGTCCATCAGGAGCCAGCCGAAAATGAGGGTGATGAAGGCGCCGCAGAAGATGGTGGCCACGAACAGGCCGATCCGGTTGCCGCGGCGCAGGCCGATGATCTCGCGCAGCGACCAGTAGAGCAGCCAGAGGGAATACAGGATCAGCAACAAGGCGATGCCGTTGCCCCAGGGCCAGGGGAACGCGGCGACCACCTTGCCGACCCAGGCGGGCAACAGCCCGATCGTGACGGCGAGCATCGCACGGTCCGGGTGCGAGTAGCCCTGGAACAGCTCGGTCAGGTAGTGCGCGGACCAGGCCATCCCCAGCACCCCGATGCTCATCGCCAGCACGCTATAAACGCCAAAGCCCCAGGCGCCCGGCATGGCCTCGGGCGGCAGGCCGGTAGGGATCACCTGGTAAAGCCATTGGCTCGCGACCACGCTCACAAGCAGCACCGGCAACGCCAGCCAAAGGAATGTCTGCCACCACGGCGGGGCGGGTTCGATTGCCCGCGCATCGCGCACCGCCCCAAGCGGGTTTACGAGCGCACGCAGGGTCATGCGGGCCGGATTGAGTGTCACGGGAACAGTCATCGCCGAAGTATGTGGCAATTACGTGACCATTCGATGACAGCTTTTGCTAGCTTCGGACATGCATCCTCTGGTCCTGAGCGCGGAGACGCTGCATTGGCTCGATTGACGATTCGTTTTCCGGACGACTAGAACGAACGGCTGAAGGCGCTGGCACGCGAACGTGGGACCAGCGTGAACCGCCTTGTCGACGAGATGGCCACGCTGCTGATTGCGGAGCACGATGCGGAGACCCGTTTCCGGGTGCGCGCCCAGCGTGGTCAGGGTCGGGAGCAAGAAGGTCTGGCGCTGCTGGACAAGGCGATGGGGAACACCTCGCCTCATTGAGAGGCGACTCCCTAATGCAGGGCGAGCACGAGCGCCATGACGGTAATCGCCACCAGTTCCACGACCTCCAGGGTGGCGCCGGCCGTGTCTCCGGTGAAACCGCCGAGCCAGCGACGCAGGAAGGCGGCGATGGCGAACACCAAGGCCAGCGCAACGGCCAGGCCCAGGATCAGGCCCCAAACGCCGGTGACCAGCGCCAGTAGCAGGATCAGTACACCGGTGGCTACCAGCACCATCTGGGCGGGGCTACGCGGCAGGTGTGCAGCCATCTCGGCACCCAGGCCCTGCTCCCGCACATAGGGCACCAGCAGAAACAGCCCGGTGAGCGCCGCGCGCCCCAGCACGATGGCGACCAGCAACGCGATCCAGGCACCCGTCTCCACCACAGTTACCAGGGCTGCGAACTTGATCAGCAGCACCAGGATCAGCGCCGCCACTGCCATCGGGCCGCTGGTCGGGTCCTTCATGATGGCCTGGGCCCGCTCCGGGTCCTGATGGCTGCCGACCCAGGCATCCACCGTGTCCGCCAGGCCGTCCAGGTGCAGCGCACCCGTCAGACCGACCCATAACGCGAGCACCAGTGCCGCGACCAAGAGCGGCGGCGTGCCGGGTATGGCCGCCAGCGCGATACCGACCAGCACCACGAGCAGGCCCAGGATCAGACCGACCAGTGGATAAGCCAGCACCGAACGGCCCAGGTCGGCCGGCTGCGGGTCTAGCACGGGGGTGGGCAGGCGGGTGAGGAATTGGAGGGCCAGCCAGAAGGGTTTAAGCACGGCGCTCATTTGGGTGCCCAGTCGGACTTTGACGGGAGGTATTCGCGGCCAGGGCCGCTCCCGCAGGGGGCTAGGCCACCGAAGGTCCTCGACATAGTTGTGGGAGCGGCCTTGGCCGCGAAGCCCCTGCCCGCGCCAGACTTTGGCAGGGGCTTCGCGTGCAAGCACGCTCCCACAAGAGCCCTCACAAGGCCACCCACAGGGTCTTGGCGCATCGGGGGCGGGAGATTCATCAATAGGGGTGCCATGGCTCGACAATATGCAGGGAGGCGAGCGGGACGTCGATGCCGAGCAGCTTCTCCAGCGGCCAGCCCTCGCGCAGGGCACGGATCAGGCGAATGACGCCGCCGTGCGCGATCACGAGCACGCGCTCGCCTTCGTCGGGCGCCAGGTCATTCCAGCCGGCGACGACGCGAGCGCGAAACTCCTGGAGCGACTCACCGTTGGGGGGCGAGTGATTCACCGGGTCCTGCCAGAAACGGCCCAGTGCATCGGCATCCGTCTCCATCAGCGCCGCCGCCGTGCGGCCTTCCCAGTCGCCGAAGTCGAGTTCGGCCAGGCGGTCGTCGACGGCGAGCGGTACACCGGCCTCTTCCGCAAACGCCTGTGCCGGGGCGCGGCAACGTATCAGCGGCGAGCAGACAATGCGATCCCAGACACTACCTCCGGCCAGAGCATCACGCATCGTGGTCCACCCGGCCTCGGTCAGCGGGACATCGCTCCCTCGGCCGCAGAAGCCGTTGCCAGTCGTTTCCCCGTGGCGCAGCAGGCCGATTTGGGCGTGGCGGATAGTCAACTGGCCTCTCCGCTGACACCCGCCTCGGCGAAGGTTGCCATGCCGGAGTGCAGCTCGCAGGCCAGACGCAGCAGGGGCACGGCCGTGGCGGCCCCGCTCCCCTCGCCCAGGCGCATGCCGAGATCCAGCAGCGGCTCGGCCTCCAGCGCCGCCAGCAGGCGCTGATGACCCGGCTCCGCCGAGGTATGGGCATAGAAGAACCAGTCCGCCGTGCCCGGGCACAGGCGCTCGGCCACCAGCGCCGCCGAGGTGCTGATGAAGCCGTCCACCAGCACCGGCAGGCCGATCTGGGCGGCCGCGATATACGCCCCGGCGAGCCCCGCAATCTCGAAGCCACCCAGGCAGCGCAGGCTGCCGAGTGCGTCGCCCCGCACGGCCGCATGGGTCTGGAGCGCCTGCTCGATGACCTCGGCCTTGTGCCGCACCCCGTTCGCGTCCAGGCCCGTGCCGGGGCCGGCCAGATCGGCGGGCGGTAGATCCAGCAGGGAACAGGCCAGCGCAGCAGCGGAGGTCGTGTTGCCGATCCCCATCTCGCCGCCGACGAACATCTGGGCGCCGCTGCGCCGGGCGCGTTCCGCGCACTGGCGGCCGGCGTTCAGGGCACGTTCCAGCTGCGCCGGCGTCATCGCCGGCTCGCGGGCCAGGTTCGCGGTGCCGGGGCCCAGGTTCAGTTGCTGCACACCGCTAACAGCGGGCGGCTCCGCGACCGTGCCCAGGTTGATCACCTCGATGGAGGCGCCCAGGTACCGCGCGAGCACCGAGATTGCCGCCCCGCCCGTCGCGAAATTCGCGACCATCTGCGCCGTCACCGCCTGCGGAAAGCGCGAGATGCCCTCGGCCACCACGCCATGATCGCCGGCAAACACCGCGATGTGGACGTTCTCCAGCCCGGGCTTCTCCACGCCCTGCATCCCGGCAAGGCGTTCGGCGATCGCCTCCAGTTGCCCGAGCGACCCGGGCGGTTTGGTCAGCTGGGCCTGCCGTTCAGCCGCGGCCTGCCGGGCGGCGGCGTCCAGGGTTGCCGGCGGCACCTGCAGCCAGTCACAGTCTTCAGTCAATTGTTGGTCCTCATTGGTCTCTCGTGCGCGCTCTGCCACTTTCCTTCATCCCGGCCTATGACTCCTCGCCATCCCGACCGGCTACTTCCCGTCATCCCGGCCGCAGCGAAGCGAAGAGCCGGGATCTCCCACGCGGGAACACCCCGACGTCTGCGCCACCTCTCACGACGAAGATCCCGGATAACCGCTGCGTGGTTTCCGGGATGACGACGTTGGGGGAGCATCCGAATGTCTGGAACTGGAATCCTGGCCGCCCGCCCATCTGTCATGCCGGCCCATTGCTTTTCGTGATCCCGGCCATCCATTGCCCGTCTTCGCCAACCACTTCCCGTCATCCCGGCCGTAGCGAAGCGAAGAGCCGGGATCTCCCACGCGGGAACACCCCGACGTCTGCGCCATCATCCCACGACGAAGATCCCGGATAACCGCTGCGCGGTTTCCGGGATGACGACGTTGGGGGGAACATCCGAATGTCTGGACCAGGAATCCTGGCCGTCCGCCCACATGACATACCGGCCCATTACTCCTCGCCCTCCCGGCCGTAAGCGGTTCCCTTGTTGTCATCCTGGCCGCAGCGAAGCGGAGAGCCGGGATCTCCCCACGCCAGGGGTACCCCCTGACGTCCGTGCCACCTGCCAACGGTGGAGATCCCGGATAACTGCTGCGCAGTTTCCGGGATGACGAGGGTTGGGTGACCGAAGGACGGCTGGGGTCGGGATGCTGCGGTGGTGCCGGCCTGCCGGCGTGCTTGTCTATGTGCCTCGAGGGCAGAATGCATCCTGGAGGGTGGAATGCATGTATGCCGGTTTGTCACAGCGGGTCTCCCTTGAGGACGTGCGGGAGGCCGGCGACGGTGAGGACGACGCGGTCCATCGTTGGGGCCAAGCGCTGGTGGAGCCAGCCGGCCTCGTCGGCGAAGCGGCGGGACAGTGCGTCCATGGGCGTGATCCCCATGCCGGTCTCGTTGGAGACGAATACCAACGTGCCCGGCAGGCGCGGAACGGTCTCGATCAGGGCCTCGCGTTCACGCTCGATCCGGCCCTCGTCATCGGTGCACAGGAGCTGGGTCAGCCACAGGGTCAGGCAATCCACCAGCAGGCACTGCTCCGGTCCAGCGGCCTGCTCCAGCGCCCGGGCCAGGCCCGTGCCCGCCTCGACGAGGCCCCAGTCTCCGGGCCGGTCGGCGCGGTGGCGCTCGATCCGGCGCGCCATCTCGGCGTCGTCGGCGCGCGCCGTCGCCACGTAGGTCACGGGCAGGCCGCTGGCCGCCGCCAGTTGTTCTGCCAGCCGGCTCTTGCCCGAGCGCACGCCACCCAGTACCAGGGTCTTCATGCGACTGGCTCCTTCGGTTCGGCTTGCAGAAGGGTCAGTATGTATTTCATATCCATGTGTTCTTCCAGAGAATCGGCCAGGCGCTTCAGGCCGCGCTCCCGCGCCGTTGCCAGGTCTTCCCCGGTCTCCATCCCGCTGCGCATCCCCGCCCAGTGCAGCAAGGCCTCGGCGGCGTCCGATGTATCGAACACGCCGTGGACATAGGTGCCGGCCACCGCGTCATCCGCACTACGCGCGCCATCCGGGCCGTGTTCCAGGTGCAGTAGCGGCCGCTCCAGGCCCGGACCGGTCGTCACGCCCGCATGGATCTCGTAACCTTCTACGCCGGCTTCTCGGTCCAGTACGCGATCTCCGCGAACCCTCTCCAGGTGCTTCTCGGGTGCGAGCCGGGTCTCGATATCCAGCCAGCCCAGCGCCGGGGTGAAGCCCGGCTGGCCCTCGACCCCATCGGGATCATGCACGGAACGGCCCAGCATCTGGAACCCGCCGCAGATCCCCAGTACCTTGCCTCCGTAGCGCACATGCCGCTCCAGCGCGGCCTCCCAGCCCTGTTCGCGCAGCCAGGCGAGGTCATCACGCACGGCCTTCGAGCCCGGCAGGATGACCAGATCGGCGGGCTGCAACGACTCGCCCGGCCCCACAAAGCGCAGGTCCACCGCCGGATGCAGGCGCAGCGAATCGAAATCCGTGTGGTTGGAGATGCGCGGCAGTGCCGGCACGACCACCTTCAGGGCGTCCGCGGCCTTTTCCGGCATCGCCTCGCGCGGCAGCGCGTCCTCGGCATCCAGATAAAGCCCGTGCAGGTACGGAATCACGCCGAGCACCGGCTTTCCGGTCTCCTGTTCCAGCCAGTCCAGGCCGGGTTGCAGCAGGCCGATATCGCCGCGAAAGCGGTTGATCACGAAGCCCTGCACCCGCGCGCGCTCCGTCTCGCTTAAAAGCGCCAGCGTGCCCACCAAGTGCGCGAACACCCCGCCCCGGTCGATATCCGCGACCAGGATCACCGGGCAGTCCACGGCCTCGGCAAAGCCCATGTTGGCAATGTCGCCGGCACGCAGGTTGATCTCGGCTGGCGATCCCGCGCCCTCGACGAGGACGTGGTCGTACTGTGCGGTCAGGCGGCCATGCGATGCCAGCACCGCCTCGCGCGCCACTGGCTTGTAGTCGTGGTAGGCCCGGGCATCCAGATCCGCCGCCGGCCGGCCGTGGATGATGACCTGCGCCCCCTGGTCCGAGCTGGGCTTCAGCAGCACGGGGTTCATGTCGGTGTGCGGGTCCAGGCCGCAGGCCGCCGCCTGCAGGGCCTGGGCGCGCCCGATCTCGCCACCGTCGGCCGTGACCGCGCTGTTCAGCGCCATGTTCTGCGGCTTGAACGGCACCACCGACAGCCCGCGCCGGTGCAGCACGCGCGCCAGCCCCGCCACCAGCACGCTCTTGCCGGCATCCGAGGTCGTGCCCTGCACCATCAGCGACGTGCCCATCAGGATGATGCCCCCAGCGCCTGCTCCAGGCGCTTCCATTCGTGTTCCTGCCCCGGCAGGCCAAAACGAAGGCTGCCCGGCTCATCAAACCGCCGCACGAGGATGCCCTGCGCGCCCAGGTGATCCTGCCAGCCCGCGGGATCGTCCACGCGGCACCACTGAAACAGCGCGGTGCCGCCGGCGGGTTCCAGCCCCTGGTCGCGCAGCAAGTCCGCCAGGCGCTGGCCACGCGCCTGGAGCATGCCGCGTGTCTCGGCCTGCCAGGTCCGATCCGACAGCGCCTGGGTGGCGATCCAGCGGGACGGTCCGGCAAGACCCCACGGGCCCATCCGGGCGGCCAGTCGCGTGCGCAGCGCGTCCTCCGCAATGACAAACCCCACGCGCGCCCCGGCCAGCCCGAAGAACTTGCCCAGCGAGCGCAGCACCACCAGCCCTTCGCGCGGCGCGTCCTTCGCCAGGCTCTCCTCCGGTGTCACGTCCATGAACGCCTCGTCCACGATCAGCCAGCCGCCGCGCGCGGCCAGGGCCGCATGCCACGCCAGCAGGTCCGCGCGGTCGAACCGTTGCCCGGTCGGGTTATTGGGGTTGACCAGCACCAGCACGTCCAGGCCGGGCAATGCGGCCTCGATCGAATCCCCGTTCAGCGGGACGACGTCATGCCCGGCCCCGTGCCAGGCCCGGGCGTGCTCGTTGTAGCTGGGCTCGAGTATGCCCACGCGCGAAGGGCCTTCCCGTAGCGCGGGCAGCAGCTGGATCGCGGCCTGGGAACCGGGCACCGGCAACAGCGCCCCGGTCCCGTAATAGGCGGCGGCTGCGGCCTCCAGGCCGTCGTCCGGTTCCGGCAGGCGCGCCCAGGTCCCTGGCGGCAGCTCACCCGCGTGGTAGCCATGCGGGTTGATGCCCGTGGAGAGATCCAGCCAGTCGGCCTCGGGGATCCCGTAGCGCGCAGCCGCCTGACGGATACCGCCCCCGTGTACCTGGATCAGTGCCTTCGGCTCCGGCGTCTGCATCGATTGGGCCTCAGAACAGGACAACGACAATCACCCCGGCCACAATGAAGGCCATCCAGATGGCCAGCGCACGATCCAGCAGCTCAACCGCCTGGCGAATGCCCGCCGCGTCCGGCATGCGGCCCATCCCCAGACGGGGTCGCCACTCGCGCTGCCCGCCATAGGGCGCCGCTCCGCCCAGGACCACGCCCAGCGCACCCGCCCCTGCGGCCATCACCGGCCCCGCATTCGGGCTCTTCCAGCCGGCGGCCTGCTCGCGCCAGCACTGCAGCGCGTCCCGGCCACGACCGGCCAGGGCATAGCCCAGTGCCGTCAGGCGGGCGGGGATCAGGTTCATGGCATCGTCCAGGCGCGCGGCGGCCCAGCCAAACGAGCGAAACCGGTCATTGCGATAGCCCCACATCGCATCCAGCGTGTTCACCAGGCGATAAGCCACCACGCCCGGCGCGCCAGCCACCAGGAACCAGAAGATCGTGGCGAACAGTGCGTCGTTGCCGTTTTCCAGCACCGACTCGATGGTCGCGCCACTCACCCCACGCTCGTCCAGGGCCGCCGTGTCGCGACTGACCAGCATGCCGACGCCGGTGCGCGCGCCACACAGGTCATCCTTATCCAGGGCCTCGGCCACCACCTCCGCATGCTCGTCCAGGCTGCGCCAGCCAATCGCCAGCGTCAGGATCGCCAGCGTCAGAAGCCAGCCCCAGGCCAACGAGGTGCCCAGTGCGGCCAGCACCACCCAGGGCAGGACCAGCGCCGCGAGAAGGAGCGCTCCGCGTACACGACTCGGCGCATGCCAGCGGGATTCGGCCCAGGCCGCGAGCTGGCCGAATCCGGCCAGCGGATGGAACCGCCGTGGGTCGCCCAACAGTCGGTCCAGGATCAGGGCGCCGATCAGGATCAGAAAGGTACTCATGTGTTGCCACCCCCGGATGGCCCATCCGGACGCGCGGCGGATTCCCGCACAACCGTGGGCAAGCCCAGCTCGCACGGCGCACCCCAGCGATCCTGGAACACCAGGTCTTCCAGCGGTCGCCGGCTGTCCCAGCCTGCGGTCTCCAGCATCGGCCGGTCATAGAAGCGCTCCACATGCCCCAGGCACAGCACCGCGATCGGGTACCCGCCTTCGGGCATGTCCAGCCGATTGGCCAGCCAGTCCGGATCGAACAGGGAGACCCAGCCCATGCCCAGGCCCTCGGCGCGGGCGGCCAGCCACAGGTTCTGGATCGCACAGGCGGCGGAACAGAGGTCCATCTCGGGGAGCGTCCGCCGGCCGAGCACGTAGCGCTCGCGGCCATCGGTCAGGGCCACGACCAGTAACTCGCCCGCCTCGCGGATGCCCTCCAGCTTCAAGCGATGCACCTCCGCCGCGCGCTCGCCACAGGCCTCGGCGGTGCGCGCCTGTTCATCCGCCGCGTGGGCGTGGAGCGCTTCGCGCACCGCCGGGTCGGTAATGCGCAGGAAGCGCCAGGGCTGCATATAGCCCACGCTCGGCGCGCGATGCGCCGCCTCGAGCAGCCGCCGCAACACCGCTGGATCGACCGGGTCCGGCCGAAAATGGCGCATATCCCGGCGTTCCGCGATCACGCGATAGACGGCCGCAAGCTCATCTTGGGAAAATCCCGAACCCCCGGCATCAGCGCCCGGGCAGGAAGGGTTCTCATTGGCGGGTAACTCGGACTGCATCGGCTTACCGTCAGGGGGACACGACGCGGATGCAGAAGGATCGGGGTGTGGCCACAGGGGCCCGCACGTACCGACCCTCGCCCACCGCGCGGTCGCAGAAACATCGTCCAGGCCGGTCTCCGGGCTCGCGAGGCCCCGGCAACCCGGGGCGGCAAGTCGCCTTCCCGGGCCGCGTTCGGCCCAGTGGCTTTCGACTTGTCGAGGTCCGAGCGGCCTGCGGAAGCACCCCTCGAACCCACTCGCTTACCGTTGCGGGGGCAGCGTCGGAATGGGGCTGCGGAGGATCTCGCGCCTGCACCGACTTCCCGTTTAACCCGCGCGATCAGTCGCCCGGGCACCTGGTAGCAAGCCGCCAATCATACGCGGCAAGCCCACTGCCGACCAATTGACGCTCCGAGGCGTCCCAGGCTTGCTGCTATGATGCCCCGCTAGTCCAGCGCCAGGTGGCGGCTCCCCAGCCGGCTCGAAGGCGCTTGAACAACCAATCCAATGCGACTGTAAAATCATGCAATTTTGGACTTCCCGAACTCCACTGCTCGCTTGCCTCCTGGGCCTGCTCTCAACCCCGCTGATCGCAATGGCGGACTCAATCACGGTCACCGACGACGATGACCGCGAGGTCCATCTGGAGCAGCCTGCCGAGCGCATCGTCAGCCTGGCGCCGCACATCACCGAGGTGCTGTTTGCCGTGGGTGCGGGGGACCGCATCGTGGGCGCAACGCAGTACAGCGATTATCCACCCGAGGCGGAGGCCATCCCGCGGATTGGCGGCTACAGCCGGATTGACCTGGAACGGGTACTGGAAAGAGACCCCGATCTGGTGATCGCGTGGAAGAGCGGCAACTCCGCCTCCCAGGTCGAACGCCTGCGCGAACTGGGACTGCCGGTGTACGTATCGGAACCACGCAGCTTCGAGGGTGTGGCCTCGAGCATGCGGCGCATGGCCACGCTCGCCGGCACGCATGACCAGGGCGAGGCCGCGGCAGAGGACTTCCTGGGCCGAATGGACGCGCTCCGCGCCACGTACGGCGACCGGGACCCGATTCGCGTGTTCTATCAGGTGTGGGAGCAACCGTTGATGACGGTCAATGACGACCACCTGATCGCCGAGGCCATCGCCGTCTGTGGCGGCGTGAACGTGTTCGGCAATCTCGACCGCCTGGTGCCACGCATTGGCCGCGAAGCCGTACTGGATGCCGACCCCGAGGTCATCATCGGCGGCGGCATGGGCGAGGACCGCCCCGACTGGGTGGTCGCCTGGGGCCAATGGGAGGATATGACCGCGGTCCAGCGCGACAATCTGTTCTTCATTCCCCCTTCGCTCCTGCAACGCCATACCGGACGCATCGCGGAAGGCACCGCCCTGATGTGCGAAGAACTCGAACGCGCACGCGCACGCCGTCCCGCCCCATGACCATGACGGTCCGCCTCACAGTCTCTCGGAAAGGATATCGCGGGACACCAATGAAGGAGCGTTGTACGTGCGCTGAAGGCAGCGCTCCCGCCGTTCCGGCAACCTACCGCTTCGCCCGCCTGGAGCGGAGGGCTACCGCTTGACCCGTTCGTTCCTCCTGGCCCTGGGCGTGCTGTTGCCCGCGTCTGTGCTCTCCGTTCTGGTGGCACTGGCCTACGGCAGCGTGCAGATTCCGTTCCCTGACCTGCTGAGTGTCTTCTTCGGCGAGGCCTCGCGACTGCACAGCACCCTGGTGCTGGATCTGCGCCTGCCGCGCGCGCTGGCCGCGTTCGCCGCCGGCGGGCTGCTGGGCCTGGCCGGAGCGCTGATGCAGGTCCTGCTACGCAATCCACTGGCCGATCCCTACGTGCTGGGGCTCTCCGGCGGCGCCTCGGTGGGCGCCTTGCTGGCGATGCTAGCGGGGCTGTCCATGTTCTCGGTCTCGGCCGCGGCCTTCGTGGGCGCCCTGCTGTCCACCATTCTGGTGTTCGGCCTGGCCCACGGCACGGGCAGCTGGACCCCGACCCGCCTGCTGCTGACCGGTGTCGTGGTGGCCGCCGGCTGGGGCGCGATGATCAGTTTCATCCTCGCGGTCAGCCCCACCGCGGAGCTCCCGGGCATGCTGTACTGGCTGATGGGCGACGTCTCCCATGCCCGCAACCCCTACCCGGCCTGGGGCGTACTCGTGGTCGTCGCCCTGCTCGCCCTGCCCTTTGGCCGCACCCTGAACGTGCTCGCGCGCGGGCCAATGCAGGCCGCGGCCCTCGGAGTGGCCGTACGCCCGGTGGAATGGACAATCTACGTCGTGGCGGCTCTGATCACCGCGACTGCCGTCACCCAGGTTGGCGCGGTCGGCTTTGTCGGGCTGATCGTGCCGCACATGCTGCGTCTGATCTTTGGCAACGACCAGCGCGTGATCCTGCCGGCCTCGGCCCTGGGCGGGGGCATCCTCCTCACCCTGGCCGACACCCTGGCCCGCACGATCATCGCCCCGGAACAATTGCCGGTGGGCGTCATCACCGCGATGCTGGGTGTCCCGGTGTTCCTGTTCCTGCTCTACCGGAGCCGCTGATGCCGCGTACACATCTCCCAGCCCCCGCGGCGACCCAGCCACACGACACGCCGGGCCTGGGCGCGCGCAGCGTCCACCAGGAACCGGGGCCCAAGACCCTGCTCGCCACGCATGAGCTCGTCATCGACGTGCCCGAGCGGCCGCCCGGTTCGCCGCTGGACCTGACGGTGGATCCGGGCCAGTGCTGGGGCATCCTGGGCCCGAATGGGGCCGGCAAGAGCACCCTCCTGCAGACCCTCGCCGGCCTGCGGGCCGCGCGTGCCGGAACCATCAAGGTCAAGGGACAATCCATTGCGACCCTCGCCCGCGCGGAACTGGCCCGTCGCCTGGGCCTGGTCTTCCAGACCCACCACGACGGCTTTCCCGCCACGGTGCTGGAGACGGCCCTGATCGGACGCCACCCGTATCTGCGGCCCTGGGATATCGAGTCCTCCGAGGACTACGCCCGCGCCCGTGCGGCACTCGCGGCGATGGATCTCGCCGACCTCGAGGACCGCATGGTGGACACCTTGTCCGGCGGGGAACGCCAGCGCCTGGCGATCGCGACCGTGCTGACGCAGGACCCCAGCCTGCTCCTGCTGGACGAGCCCACCAGCCAGCTGGACCTGCATCATCAGGTGGCCGTGCTCAACCGCGTGCAGGCCATCGTCGGTCAGGAAGACCGAGGCGCGGTGTTGGTCCTGCACGACGTCAACCTCGCGGCGCGCTACTGCGATCACTTGCTACTGCTATTCCCTGACGGACAGGCGTGCTGGGGCCCCACGGCCACCATGCTGGTGCCCAGCGCACTGGAGCGCCTGTACAACCAACGCCTGAGCGTGGGCGAGGTGGACGGCCTGCCCGTCTTCCTGCCCCGCAACGAGTAGTGCCCATGGAATTCTTCCGCACCCTGCATTCCGGCCTGGATGCCGAAAACCTGCAGCGAAGCCTCACCGTGTCCGCATTACCCGACGCCAGTGCCGCGATCGATACGCTGATCGCCGACGAGGGCCCTGATGCCGGCGTCGTGTACTGCCTGTGGGGCGAGTTTCGCGTCCATCGGGAAATCATCAACGGTGGCGTTCGCTTTTCCCTGCCGGAATGCCCGAATGGCCTCGCCTGGACGTTGACCACGGGTCATCCGCCCGCCGCGCACGCCGTCATCCTGCACCTGACCATCAATCGCCAGGAGCACGACCCGGACTTCGTCGAGAGCCTCGAGGCGTTTGCCGATTCCTGGGAGCTCCCCGTGCCCTGACAGAACGCTCCATGAAGGGAAACGATGCAATTTTCTTTTCGTTTCATGGTCGGTATGGTGCAGATCTGTTGCGAAGGAGAACGCCATGAACCCGACACCGCCGGACAGCGTGAAGACCTCTCATCCCACCCAGGACGGGGCCGGGGTGAAGATTCGGCGCATCCATGATTTCCGCGGCGGCCTGGATCCCTTCCTGATGCTGGACGAACTGAAGGCCAGCGCGCGCGAGGACTACATCGGCGGCTTCCCCTCGCACCCGCACCGCGGTTTCGAGACGCTGACCTACCTGGTCCACGGCGGCCTGACTCACGAGGACTCCATGGGCAACCAGGGCCGAGTGGAGGCCGGCGAGGCCCAGTGGATGAGCGCCGGCCGCGGTGTGATCCACTCCGAGATGCCGCTGCTGGATGCCGACGGCCTGCACGGCTTCCAGCTTTGGGTAAATCTGCCCGCCGCGCGCAAAATGGACCCGCCGCGCTACCGCGACGTGCGCGCCGACGCGATGCGCCACCTGCCGGAAGACGACGATTCGCTGCGCTTCAAGGCCATTGCCGGCTCCTGGCAGACCAGCGCCGGGGACACCGAAGGCGCGCTTCCGCAGATCGGCGAAGGCGCCGCCATGGCCGATCTCACGCTACCGGCCGGCTACCGCCTGTCGCTTGCGGTGCAACTGGAAGATCGCGTGCTGGCCTACGTGTTCGACGGCGAGCTGACCGGCCTCGGCACGGGCCAACTGGGCGTCTGGCACGGCCACACCCAGGTCCACCTGATCGCGCAGCAGGATGCCCGGGTACTGCTGTTCAAGGGGCGGCCGCTGGGAGAACCGATCGCCCACTACGGCCCGTTCGTGATGAACACCTCCGACGAGATCGAACAGGCCATCAGCGACTACCAGTCCGGCCAGCTCGCCGCCGAACCGGCCAGCATGGACTGAGCTCGAGCCGTCCAACCATCCCGCAAGTTCCTCGCGCGAGCCCCCCTCTCCGTCATTCCGGAAACCGCGCAGCGGTTATCCGGGATCTCACTGCGTGGAACGAGCCCCGACCCGCTGTCTCGCACCCATGCAGAAAACCACGGCTCTTCGGTTCGTTACGGCTGCGGTGAAGGGGCTTTGGGAGCCAAGGTCGCCATGGATGGCGTCGCGGGCCACCCAGCTAGGCTTGGGGCTGGATCCGGTGATCCCACGATCCGTTCCGTGGAGAAGGATGGCCCCGCAACGGGTGCAAGGTCGCTTGTTCGTGGCCGGCCCCCGCGTCCGGGATCAGACGCCTTCCTCGATCAGCTCGATGGTGTTGCCATCGGGATCGCGAACGAATGCGGCCGGGCGTCCGGAACGACTGCGCTCCACGGCAATCCCCGCCCCTTCCAGACGCGCTGCCAGCGCCTCCAGGCCACGGACGCGCAACGCCAGATGACGGTCCTGACCGCAGCGCACCCCGCGCTCGGTCGGATCGGGGTTCGGCACCTGCAACAGATGCAGAGCCTGTCCGCTCCCCAGGTCATACCACAGACCGGGAAAGTCGAGATCCGGGCGTTCCAGTGGCACCAGGCCGAGCTGCTCCCCGTAAAAGGCCGCCGCCACCCGCGTGTCCGCAATCACCAGGCTTGCGTGATGCAAACGCAGGATGCCGGGTTCTACCCCCTTCGCCGAAGTCATACCCGCATCACCCCCGAGGCCGGTTCGAGCAACACAATAGCCTGGGCCGCCACCCCTTCCTTGCGCCCGGTGAAGCCGAGGTGCTCGGTGGTGGTCGCCTTCACGCTGACATCGGCGATATTCAGGGCGGTATCGGCTGCCAGGTTCTCACGCATCGCGCGCACATGCGGTGCAAGCTTGGGCGCCTGCGCGATCACCGTGGTATCGATGTTGACCGGGCGCCAGCCGGCCCCGGCCACTCGTTCGAGCGTCTCCCGCAGCAGGACGCGGCTGTCCGCCCCTCGAAACGCCGGATCGGTATCCGGAAAGTGCAGGCCAATATCCCCCAGCGCCGCGGCGCCCAGCAGGGCGTCACACACCGCGTGGATCAGCACGTCCCCATCCGAGTGGGCCACGAATCCACGCTCGAACGGGATGCGAACGCCACCGAGTACCAAGTGGTCGCCTTCGCCGAAGGCGTGTACGTCGAAGCCCTGGCCAATCCGCAAGCCACTCATGCGCGAAACCCGCCTTCCAGGCGGCCCTGCTGCATCAGATACAGCCGAGCAAGCTCAAGGTCTTCGCTGCGGGTGATCTTGATGTTCATCGGGGAGCCCTCGATCAGCCGGGGTGCCTGGCCCAGGAACTCGATGGCGCTAGCCTCGTCCGTCACCGGATGCCCCTCGGCACGCGCCTGCGCGTTGGCCGTGCGAAGCATGCCCAGCCGGAACATCTGCGGGGTCAGGGCCCGCCAGACCCGTTCGCGATCCAGCGTCCGTTCGACCTTCCCGGCACCATCGCTCCACTTGATGGTATCGGTGCTGGAACTGGCGAGCAGCCCACCCACCGGATCGTCACGCAACTCGTGCAGCAGCCGGTCCACATCCGCTAGCGGCAGACAGGGTCGTGCCGCGTCATGCACCAGTACCCAGTCGTCCTCGTGCGCCCGTTCGGCAAGGAAGTCGAGCCCGTTCTGGACCGAATCCGCGCGTTCCGCCCCTCCGGCCGCACGGAACAGCCGGCCGCCGGCCAGCGGCAGGTCCAGGGCATCAGGGTCGACGTCCGGACCGAGTACCAGAACCACCCCCCGAATCCGCGGGTGTTCGAGAAAGATCGACAGGGTGTGGGAGAGGATCGTGTGCGATCCGAGTGTCAGGTACTGCTTCGGACGGTTGGATCCCATGCGTCGACCGATGCCAGCCGCCGGGATCAACGCCCAGAACGCTGGCTCCCGAGTCGGCACGTGTTCCGCGTCAGCCATCAAAGGGGTCCTCGGGTGGCAGGGTGTCGGTGGCGGGCTCCGCATCCTCCGGGACTTGGGCGTCCGGGCCCGGATCGGTCTCTCCAGCCGGGCCCGGTAGCGGCTCGACCTGCAGCCTCGTGGGCTCGTCCTCGCCCACCACGAAGAAGAAGATCTCGTCCTCGCGGATCATCCCCAGATCGCGGCGCGCTCGCTCCTCGACCGCCGCGGTACCGCCGCGCAAGTCGCGCACCTCGGCCTCCAGGGCCTGGTTGCGTTGTTCCAGCTCGGCATTTGCGGCTTGCTGTTGCGCGACCTGCTCGCGCAGATCGCGCACATCGCGCCAACTCCCCTCGCCCAGCCACAGGGGCCATTGCAGGGCCAGCAGCACGAGGGCCAGACCGATCAACAGGCCGCGCATCACCCGCACTCCGTATGGTTGAACAGAGAAAGCCCTCGCCCGCGCACCGCGACAGACGCGACAACGTGGAGACGAGGGCTTTCGCAAGTGGCCGGCATGCCCGGCATTCTACGAGCCCCGGACGACCGGGGACAGGAACCGCGCCGCAGGCTGAGGACTGCGTGGTGACCAAGGCCGTCCCGGGTCTCGATCAGCGCCCGAAGGTGAACGCCGACATGCCCGGATAGGTCGCCCGCGAACCCAGGTGTTCCTCGATCCGGATCAGCTGGTTGTACTTGGCGACCCGATCGGAACGCGACAGCGAACCGGTCTTGATCTGGCCGGCGCGCGTGGCCACGGCCAGGTCCGCGATGGTCACGTCTTCGGTCTCGCCCGAGCGATGCGAGATCACTGCAGTGTAATTGGCCTTGCGCGCCATCTCGATGGCTTCCAGCGTCTCGGTCACGGTGCCGATCTGGTTGAGCTTGATCAGGATGGAATTCGCAACGCCCTTGTCGATGCCTTCCTGCAGGATCTGGGTATTGGTCACGAACAGGTCGTCACCCACCAGCTGCACGCGATTGCCCAGGCGCTCGGTCAGCGTCTTCCAGCCGTCCCAGTCATCTTCGGCCATCCCGTCCTCGATGGTCAGGATCGGGTACTGGTCCACCCAGTGGGCGAGATACTCGGAGAACTCGTCGGCAGAGAAGGCCTTGCCTTCGGAATCGAGGTGATAGCGCCCGTCACGGTAGAACTCGGAGCTGGCGCAGTCGAGGCCGATCCAGATGTCCTCGCCCGCCTTGAAGCCGGCGTTGTGAACCGCTTCCAGGATCACCTCGATCGCGGCGGAGTTGGACGGCAGGTCGGGCGCAAAACCGCCCTCGTCGCCCACCGCCGTCGCCAGCCCGCGCTTGGACAGCACCTTTTTCAGCGCGTGGAAGACCTCGGCGCCGTAGCGCACGGCCTCGCGTACCGAGTCCGCCCCCACTGGCAGGATCATGAACTCCTGCATGTCCACACTGTTATCGGCGTGGGCACCACCGTTGATGATGTTCATCATCGGTACCGGCAGCAGCGTGGCGTCGTCGCCGCCCAGGGTCTCGAACAGTGGCTGTTCGCGATCCGCGGCCAGGGCATGCGAAGTGGCCATGGAGACGGCCAGTAGGGCATTGGCGCCCAGGCGTGCCTTGTTGTCGGTCCCGTCCAGTTCCAGCATGCGGCGATCGACTGCGGTCTGATCCAGCTCCATCCCACGCAGTGCGTCGCGGATCTCGCCGTTCACGTGGCTGACGGCCTTCAGCACGCCCTTGCCGCCGTAACGCTTTTCGTCGTCGCGCAGTTCCAGGGCCTCGCGGGCCCCTGTGGAAGCACCGGAGGGCACCGCCGCTCGCCCCATGGCGCCGGAATCCAGGACAACATCGGCCTCGACCGTCGGGTTGCCCCGAGAATCGATGATCTCGCGGGCGTGAATCTCCGCAATCTTGGACATGCTCTCTCCTTGAAAATACCCGCCCGGACGGGCCCGTCCGGGACGTTTTATCGATTCTTTCGGTCGTTAACCGAGACCGTACTCCGCCTCTGCAAACGGCTGCGCCTTGGCGGCGGCGTCCAGCGCCTTGAGCGTCTGCAACAGCTCGGCCATCTTCGGCAGCGGCCAGGCGTTGGGACCATCGGACAGGGCCTTCTCGGGATCCGGATGGGTCTCCATGAACAGGCCGGATACGCCAGCGGCCACCGCCGCCCGTGCCAGCACCGGCACGAACTCGCGCTGCCCACCGGAGCAGGCGCCCTGCCCGCCCGGTTGCTGCACCGAGTGCGTCGCATCGAAGACCACGGGGCAGCCGGTCTGACGCATCTGGGCCAGGCCGCGCATATCGGAGATCAGCGTGTTGTAGCCAAACGAGACCCCGCGCTCGCAAACCATGATCTGATCGTTACCGACCTCGCGGGCCTTGTCCACGACATTGCCCATGTCCCAGGGTGCGAGGAACTGGCCCTTCTTGATATTCACCGGCCGGCCCTGGCGCGCAACGTTCTGGATGAAGTTGGTCTGCCGACAAAGGAAGGCCGGGGTCTGCAGCACATCAACAACACTGGCGACTTCGTCCAGCGCGGTGTCCTCGTGGACATCCGTCAGGATCGGCACGCCGATCTCCGACTTCACTTTGTCCAGGATGCGCAGGCCCTCTTCCATGCCCAGCCCGCGGAAGCTCTTCGTCGACGACCGGTTGGCCTTGTCGAACGAGGACTTGTAGATGAACGGAATGCCGAGATCGTCCGCCATCGTTTTCAGCGCGCCGGCCGTCTCCAGGGCCATGGCCTCGGATTCGATGACGCAGGGGCCGGCAATCAGAAAAAAGGGCCGATCAAGGCCGACTTCAAAACCGCAAAGCTGCATGCTCTGTCCTGTCTGGAGGCCATCACCCTCCGGGTGCGGCCACAAAAAAGTGAACGGGCGCCTATTCCGTCAGCGCCGTGGTGGTTTCCGGTTCGCGGGCATCCTGGTAATCCCGGGCGGCACACACAAACGCGGTGAACAGCGGGTGGCCATCCCTTGGGGTCGAGGTAAATTCCGGGTGGAACTGGCAGCCCACAAACCACGGATGGTCGGCCAGCTCCACGGCCTCTACCAGTTCGCCGGATTCCGAGACCCCGGAGAGTCGAAGACCTGCGGCCTCCAGGCGTTCACGATAGGCGTTGTTGAATTCGAAGCGATGACGATGGCGTTCTCCCACCTCTTCGCGACCATAGGCCTCGGCAATGCGTGACCCCGGGGTCAGGCGCGCGCTCTGGGCGCCGAGACGCATAGTGCCACCGAGGTCACTGTCGGCATCGCGCTGTTCGATGCGGCCTTCCTTGTCCTGCCACTCGGTAATCAGCGCGATGACGGGATGCGGCGTGTCGGGGGCGAACTCGGTGCTGTGCGCACCTTCCAGCCCGACCACATCGCGCGCAAACTCGATGACCGCCACTTGCATGCCCAGGCAGATTCCAAGATAGGGCACATCGTTCTCGCGGGCGTAGCGCACCGCGGCAATCTTGCCCTCCACGCCGCGTTCGCCGAAGCCACCCGGAACGAGGATGGCGTCCAGGCCCTCGAGTTCGCGCGCGGCCTCGTTCTCGGCCCCTTCCAGCTTTTCCGAATCGAGATAACGAATCCGGACCCGGGTACCCGCCTGGATGCCCGCGTGGGTCAGGGCTTCGTTCACCGACTTGTACGACTCAGTCAGATCGACGTACTTGCCGATCATGCCGACCGTCACCTCGGACTCCGGGAACTCCATGGCATTGACCACGTGCTTCCAGTCCGAAAGATCGGCCTGCGGGACCTCGATATGGAGTTTGCGCAGCACGATCTCGTCGAGCTTCTGCGAATGCAGCCACAGCGGGATCTTGTAGATGTTGTCTACGTCCACTGCAGAGATGACCGCCTTCTCCTCGACGTTGGTGAACAGCGCGATCTTGCGCCGTTCACCCTCGGGGATCGCCTGCGTGGAGCGGCACAGCAGGATATCCGGCTGGATACCGATGGAGCGCAGTTCCTTGACCGAGTGCTGGGTCGGTTTGGTCTTGATCTCGCCGGCGGCCTCGATATACGGCACCAGCGTCAGATGCATGAACAGGGCGTTGTCATGCCCCAGCTCCACGCCCATCTGACGGATCGCCTCGAGAAACGGCAGGGATTCGATGTCACCGACCGTACCGCCGATCTCGATCAGGGCGATGTCGGCATCGCCGGCCCCCTCGTGGATCGAGCGCTTGATCTCGTCGGTGATGTGCGGGATGACCTGCACCGTGCCGCCGAGATAATCCCCGCGACGCTCCTTGCGGATCACGTTCTCGTAGATCTGCCCGGCGGTGAAATTGTTGCGCCGCGAGGTGCGAATGCGCACGAAGCGCTCGTAGTGCCCGAGATCCAGGTCCGTTTCGGCGCCGTCATCGGTGACGAACACCTCGCCATGCTGAAACGGGCTCATGGTGCCCGGATCCACGTTGATGTACGGATCCAGCTTGAGCAGCGTCACCTTGAGGCCACGCGCCTCCAGGATCGCCCCCAGCGAGGCGGATGCAATACCTTTGCCCAGAGACGAGACCACGCCTCCGGTAATGAAAACAAAACGCGTCATGCGGGAAACCTGGCTGGGAGCTGACAAGCACCCTGCCCCGGTTCGCACACGACAATCCGGGGCAGGCGGAAAACCCCTGAGAGAGTACCAGAGCACCCGCCCCCGCTCAATCGGAAGGTGGGGGCAGTGCCTCGTTTCCAGCCCGGGATGACAACGGCCGGAAGGCCACCAGGGTCATATCGTCACGCCGCGGCTCGCCGTCGCGATAATCTTCCAGCACCCGCACCACGGCATCGATCTTGGCGGCCAGGTCGCGACCACTCTTGTCCGAGAGCACCTGGCGCAACCGCCGCCGACCAAACAATCGCGGCGGCTCTCCACCGACGTGATCGTGCACGCCATCGGTGATCAGGAAGAATTCCGTGCCCGGCTCCACGTCGACCTCGTGGTCCACGGGCTGGGCCGGCTCCAGGCTGCGGTAGCCAAGGCCGCCGCGTACGCCCCGGATCTCCTCGACCTCGCCGCCACGGTCGATCATCAACGGCAGCCCGACCCCGGCAAAGGCCAGCTTGCGGTCCTCCGGTCGATACACGCAGACCGCGGCCTCCAGCCCGTCGTCCGAGTCGGAGTCATAGCCATCCTGACGCAGCCGCGAGCGTACCAGTCGGTCCATCTCGCGCAGGATGGCCGAGGGCTCCAGCAAACGGTGTTCGTGCAGGATGCGATCCAGCGCCGAGGCCACCACCAGGGTAATGAAGGCACCCGGTACACCGTGGCCGGTGCAGTCCGCCACCACCAGGATGCTGTGTCCGTCGATGGCCTCGACCCAGAAGTAGTCGCCACCCACCAGGTGCAGGGGCTCCCAGTAGATCTGCACCTCGTCCATGTGACCATCGAGGGCATGCTTGTCCGGCAGCATGGCAGTCTGGATGCGGCGGGCATAACGGATGCTCTCCACCACCAAGCGATTACTGCGCTCAAGCTCACGGTTGGCCTCGTCCACCTTGGCCAGCGCCCGTTCCGTCTCGGATTTCTCGGCTTCCAACTGCCGGGTGCGTTCCTCGACGCGCCGCTCGAGGTCTGCATTCAGCGCCTTCAGCTCGCCGCGGGCCCCGTCGCGCGCGTCCAGCCCCGCCTGAAAGGCCCGCAGCAAACGATCCAGCGAACGCCCCAGCGCCCCCAGCTCATCGTTCTCGTGATGGCCCAGGCGTGGCATCGGCCAGTGCGCAGGCTGCTCAGGGTCGGTGTCCGCCACCGCACGTGAAATCTTCAACATCGGACGGAGCATCAGCAGATAGAACAGTACAACCACCACCAGAGAGACGATCACCGCCTGGGTCACACTGGTCACGACCCCGGTCTGCAGCCGGTTGACGAAGGCTCGCCCCAATACGCCAGGGTCCAGTTCCACGCGCAGGACGCCCACGCCCTGGATATTTCCGCGGGTATCAGGGTGGCGCAGCTCGCGCTCATGGGTTTGCAGATCGCCGAAGAGCCAGTGTGCCCACTCGCCACCGGTCTGGGTGCGCTCCTGGGCATCTTCCGCAAGGGTGTTGCCAAAGTCGTCGAGGATCTCGACCCGCCGGATCTCGTCGAAAACCAGCAGCCCCTGGACCAGGGAATCGGCCTGGGCAGCGCTCAACTGGAAGGCCGCCTCGGCGGCGGGTGGTTCGACCAGGCGTTGCAGACGGTCGATCTGTTCGCCGGTCTCGGCACGGAAGGCATGCCAGTCCGAGGCAATGACATAGGCGCTGCTGAGAAGGCTCAGCGCCAGCGCCGCCAGCAGCGTGACAACGGCCAGCTTGGCGACAAGGCTACGATTCCGGCGGGTGCCGCCCGCCATCACCCGCGTTCGCCGTGCATTTGCACGATGACACGGTTGCGTCCCTCGTTCTTGGCCCGGTAGAGCAGGTCATCGGCCAGAGCCACCAGCTCGCCGGCATCCGGCCACGGGTTCGTGGTGATGACCAGGCCAATGGAAACTGCCAGCGCGAGCGGTTCGTTCTTCCAGTGCAGCGACGCATTCTCCACTGACGAACGAATGCGCTCGGCCAGTGCGACTGCCTCTTCGGCATCCAGATCCGCCGCCACTACCAGGAACTCTTCCCCACCCATGCGCCCAGCGTACTGTTCCGCCCCAAGCTCGCCCCGCAGGATGTCGGCAAAGCTCTCGAGGGCGAAATCGCCAGCAGCATGGCCGTGGGTGTCGTTCAGCGCCTTGAAGTCGTCGAGATCCAGCATCATCACGGTGAGCGAACGCGATTCCTCGCCAACGCGATCCGCCATGCCCTCCACACAGTCGATCACGCGGCGGCGCGAGAACAGCCCAGTAAGGGCGTCTTCCAGCGCCAGGCGCTCCAGCTCGGCCGTCAGGCGCTCGCGCTCACGCACCTCGTCGGACAATGCATTGTTGAGTTGTGCCAGGTGTTCCGCCTGCTCGCGCAACTGGCGGTTGGCCTCCTGCAGATCCGCCTGCATGCGGTCGCTCATGCGCATCATGCGACGCTGCGCCCGATAGCTCTCGGAATAGGCCTTGGCGAGCACCTTCACGCCATCGCCTACCGCATCCAGCGCCTCGAGCATCTGTTCGGAGCGCTGCATGACGGACTTTTCCTGCTCGAACAGGGAGAAGTCCGCGAGCCTCTCCATTTCCTGGCCCTCCCGTGGCCGGGTAGCAGGATTCATCGGGTCATCTCGGGAGGGGGCCTTCATGTCAGCGGACACATTCGGAAGTCAGCGTGTTCGAAATCTTCGGAGAAGTCTTCGCCGAACTCCTCCATGGTCTCGTCGTCATCGTGGTAACACCAGTTGATCCGTACCTTCAGACCCGACTCGGCGCCGTCTTCCAGGATCTGGAACATGTTCATCAAGGCCTTCGCAGTCGAACTGTTGAAGTAGATCATCTCCACGGTGAACTCCACCTCGTCGCTGGCCCGGTCCTCGACCGCCTGCCGCAACCCCTGAGTCAGCGGACCGTAGAAGTTCGCGGCATCTTCCGGATACGACTCGCCAGACAGCCGGTACTGCCCCGCTGCGAAATCGAAAACGACAGCCGGGGTCCTGTCGGTTGCCTCGTGTTCAATGGTCTCGACGACTGCCATCAGATATAGGCCTTCAGGACAAAATAGGATTGCGCATCGGAGAGATGCTGAAAGTCGAACTGGATGGGCTCGCTTGCGCGGCGTGCGATCTCGATCAGGCCGATGCTGCCGCCCTTGCTGCCTTCGTCCGGTGGTTCCCGCAGCTTTTCCTTGTAAAAGCGGCGCAACTCATCGCTGTCCATGCCCGCGAGCTCACGCAGGCGCACGGCCAGGGTGTCGGCATCCTTGCGCCCGATCACATTGCCGCAAATAACGAAGAAGCGGCCGTTTTCCGACCCGACGGTAATCATCCCGGAGCTCAGCTCGACGGGGGGCTCCGCATCGTGCTCGATACGCTCGGCTGAATAGCGAATCACGTTCTGCACCTGTTCCACGAACACGGAGAAGACGCGGTTCACGGTCTTCGTATCGGTGGACTCCAGTCGGATTTTCTGCCGCAGCGCATCCCCCAGGGCCTTCAGGATGCCCTCGGAAATGTAGCCAGTGAACGAAAAGATGATGCCGCGCCGCGTCATGTTGCGCTGAAAGCCCAGCACCTCCTCGGCGATCAGGGCCGACGATTCCGTCCGGGCCTCGGCTGCGTCAGTCATTGCGCTCTCCATTACTGTCCAGGACATCCTGCACGATGGCCGCATAGCGCCCGTCCGCGCGCATCGCATCCAGTTCCTCCTGCATGCGATCCAGCGGGGCTCGCGCGGTTTCCGGGTGGCAGGCCAGGGACATCACGGTATCGTTGAACGCGAACAGGGACCGGAGTTCCCCGATCCCCTCCTGGCGGGCATACCAGGGGGCCAGATGCTCGCCGCTGACCCATACGTCGATCCGGTTGGCCGCGAGCTTGCGCGCATTCAGCCGGTCATTCGGTGCGGTATCCACGGGGATGCCCCGGCCCTCCACGAAGAGCGCGACGGCATCGTCTCGATAGCCCCCGACGCGGTACCGTTCCAGATCCTCCAGCGACTGCGCATCCACCTTGGCATCTTCAAGCACGAACGCATGCCACTGGTTTTCCACGAGAGGACCGACCCAGGTGAACAGGTCTTCACGTTCGGAGGTGCGCGTGGTGGAAAAGACGCAGGTACCGGGTTCCGACTGAGCCTCGGCATAGGCCCGACTCCACGGCAGCAGGCGGATCTCGGCGTCCACCTGTGCGACATCCAGCAGGGCATCCATCACCCGGATCGAGATCCCGTCCAGCTCGCCGGTTTCCGTCTCGAAATTGAACGGGGGGTAGCTCTCGGTCGTGAGCATCAGCGAATCCGCGGCCAGAGGCGCGGCCAGCAGCATCCCGGCCGCCAGCACCCCCATGCCCGTACGTCGTCCGCACTGTGCCGCGAAACCTGTCACGTACCGCTCACCCGCACCCCTGAATACGACCCAAGAATTGTCCGATTTGGACGGGCGCGTCAACTCCCAGCGTGAACCATCCCGGCCCAGAGCACCGCCACAATCGCTCCATCCAGCTGACGCAAAAGCGGAATCCGGCTGCGTTCCCAGGGGGCGATCCCGCGCTCTTGCATCAGCTTTTTCAGGGACCGGCGCCCGGCGGGGGTCGCGACCACCTCGCCCCCGCTTCGATAGCTAACGGTGAGCGCGGCCTCGCGGTCAACGCCGAGCCGCGGCAGCATCTCCCGGGTCAGGCGGCGTCCGTCTGCCAGAATCAGTTCCGACTGATCGGCTGGCCAGGGCTGTTCGGGCGGCGGACCCGCAGCCTCCTCCTTCGGCCCGGCGTGCAGCTGATCGCGATAACGCCGCATCCATCCGCCATCCCATTCCACGGCGGGGGAGGCCTCGGGGTTGTCCACGAGGACCTGGCGCAGGAATTCGCCCAGGCGGTCGTGGCCGGGCGGACGAAGGCCCTGCTCGCGCAGCCAGTGCCGTAGCAGCCCGCGCTGGGTACTCGAGTCGAGCGCGCGCAGGCCGCGGAGGTCCAGGCTACCGTCCAGCGGGTCTCGCAGCCCTTTCAGTAGCCCGGAAAAGTGCTGACGGCATTGCCCGACCGCCTCCTGCTGCCAGGCGGCAGCGCGCGCCAGCCCGGCCGCGCCATCAAATCGCTCCTGCAACAAGGGCAGCACCGACTGGCGCAGGAAATTGCGGTCGAATCGGGGATCTTGATTGCTGGGATCGTCATACCAGTCGAGGCCCTCCTGCTCCGCCAAGGCGGCCAGTGCCTCGCGGGGCAGGCCCAGCAAGGGTCGCCCCAGCCAGGTCTCGCCCTCGCGGCGCAGCGGCCGCATCGCCTGCAGCCCTTCGGGCCCGCTGCCGCGCAGGGCGGCCAGCAGGAACGTTTCTGCCTGATCGTCCGCATGCTGCGCGGCCAGGATGATGCCCGTAGCGTCCAGCCCTTCGCGCAGCATCGCGTAGCGTGCCTCGCGCGCCGCGGCCTCCACGCCGAGGGCACGGGTGTCGAGTGAGCCGAGGGTACGGAGCCGGAACGGGCAGTTCAGTGCCTGTGCAAAGGCGCGGCAGTGCTCGACCTGCTCGCCGGAGTCCCGACGCAGGCGATGATCCACGTGCATGGCCTCGAGGTTGGGGATACCCAGGCGCACCGCGGCGTGGAGCAGCACGGTCGAATCGAGACCGCCGCTGAAGGCGATGCGCACCTGACGATAGCCGGGATGCGCCTGGAGGAAGTCCCGCAACGCCGCGGCTACAGGATCGAGCGCCCCGGCACCGGGATCAGGAAGCGGCTTCCTGGAAGGCACCGTAATCCATCAGCCGGCGATAGCGCCGCTCCAGGCGCTTGCCCGGGTCCAGCCCTTCCAGGCCGTCCAGGGTTTCCAGAAGCGCGGCGCGCAGACTGGAGGACATGGTGTCGGGGTCGCGGTGGGCACCGCCCAGGGGTTCCGGCACGATGCGGTCCACCAGCCCCAGCTCGCGCAGGCGTTCCGACGTGATGCCCAGGGCCTCAGCGGCCTCCGAGGCCTTTTCCGCGCTCTTCCAGAGGATGGAGGCACAGCCCTCCGGCGAAATCACCGAGTAGGTCGAGTACTGCAGCATCAGGGTGGCGTCGCCCACCCCAATCGCGAGGGCCCCACCGGAGCCGCCTTCGCCGATCACCGTGGCAATGATCGGCGTGTCCAGGCGCGCCATCACTCGCAGGTTGCGCGCGATGGCCTCGCTCTGGCCACGTTCTTCCGCCCCCACGCCCGGGTAGGCACCCGGCGTGTCGATGAAGGTGAGCACGGGCATGCGAAAGCGCTCGGCCATCTCCATCAAGCGCAGGGCCTTGCGGTAGCCCTCCGGGCGCGGCATGCCGAAGTTGCGGTAGACCTTGTCGCGGGTCTGGCGCCCCTTCTGGTGCCCGATCAGCATCACCGGCCGCCCGTCCAGGCGCGCCACGCCGCCCACGATCGCCGGGTCGTCCCCAAAGGCACGGTCGCCGTGCAGTTCCTCGAACTCGTCGAACAAGTCGGGAATGTAGTCAAGAGTGTAGGGTCGCCGCGGATGCCGCGACATCTGCGAGACCTGCCACGGGGTCAGCTTGGCGAAGATGCTCTCGGTCAAAGACCGGCACTTGCCTTCCAGGCGCTGGATCTCTTCCTGGATGTTGACCTCGGCATCGTCGCCGACGTAGCGCAGATCGCGGATCTTCGCTTCCAGTTCGGCAATGGGCTGTTCGAAGTCGAGAAAGTCCGGATTCATGCAGGGTCCCGAAGACTTGGTTGTGGATACCGACGAAGGATGCGAATTGTAACCAATTGCGGCGATCCCCGCTCCAATGCAGGTGCGGCGACGCCTTGTTTCCAGCTATCGGCCGTAGAGCACCTCGGCCTCGCAACCCGGACCCAGGGACTGCTGAATGCCACGCAACAGCCGCTCGTCCGGGCGGATGGTCCACCCCTCCGGCAGGCTGATATCCGCCTCCAGCCCGTCACGGCGATAGCACAGGTGCACACGGCAAGGCCCCTCACGATGCGGCTCCATCAGCCCGCGCAGATGGGCCACCTGCTCGGGAACCACCCCTTCCAGGCACAGGTGCAGCGCGCGGGCCCACTGGACCCGCGCTTCATCCAGGCTGTACACGGTACGGGCCCGCATACGGATCCCGCCAGCATAGTCGTCGAGCGTGACCGTGCCCTCCGCGACCAGCAGGGCATCCGGCTCCAGACGGTCCTTGTAGGTGGTGAAGTCGTCGTTGAACAACACCACCTCGGCCCGCCCGCTGCGGTCGTCCAGGGTGACGATGCCCATGCGCCCGCTCTGCGTGTTGCGCACCCGCACCCCGACGATCAGACCGGCGATGCGCACGGTCTCCTGCTTGCCCCGCCATTTCTGGCCCTGGGGCTCGTCCGGGCGATCCTCCAGCTTGGCCTCCAGCGCCTGCAGCGTGGTGCCGGTCAGACGCAGCAACTCGGCGCGGTAGCGCTCCACCGGGTGGCCGGTCAGATAAAGTCCCAGGGTGTCCTTCTCGCCGCGCAGACGATCGTCGTCCTCCATCTCGGCGAGGGTCGCGCTATCCGGGATCACGGCCGCAGCCGGATCCCCGAACAGGTCCACCACACCCAGATTGGCATTGCGCTCGCTCTGTTCGGCTGCCGCGACCGCCATCGGGATGTCGTTCAGCAGCGTCGCACGGTTGGCGCCGATCCGATCCATCGCGCCGGCGCGCACCAGCGTCTCCAGCACACGCTTGTTCAGCTTGCCGAGATCCACCCGCTGGCACAGGTCCACCAGCCCGTGGAATTCGCCGCCCTCGCCGCGCGCCTTGAGCAGGGTGTCGATGGCCGACTCCCCGACGCCCTTGATCGCGCCCAGGCCGTACACCACGGTCTGTGCGTCGTGGCAGGTAAAGCGGTAGTCCGACTGATTGACGTCCGGCGGCAGGACCTCCAGGCCCATGTTGCGGCATTCCTCGATCAGCCCCACCACCTTGTCGGTGTTGTCCATGTCCGCGGACAGCACCGCCGCCATGAACGGCGCCGGATAATGCGCCTTGAGCCAGGCGGTCTGGTAGGCAACCAGGGCATAGGCCGCGGAGTGCGACTTGTTGAAGCCGTAGCCGGCGAATTTCTCCATCAGGTCGAAAATGTAGGTCGCAACCCCTTCGTCCACCCCGCGCCCCAATGCCCCCTCGAGGAAGATCTCGCGTTGCTTGGCCATCTCCTCGGGCTTCTTCTTGCCCATCGCGCGGCGCAACAGATCCGCACCACCCAGGGTGTAGTTGCCCAGCACCTGGGCGATCTGCATCACCTGCTCCTGGTACAGGATCACGCCGTAGGTGGGCTGGAGAATCGGCTCCAGATCCGGATGCGGGTATTCCACCTGGGCACGACCATGCTTGCGGTCGATGAAGTCGTCCACCATGCCCGACTGCAGCGGGCCCGGGCGGTAGAGGGCCACCAGCGCGATGATCTCTTCGAAGCTGTCCGGCTGCAGGCGGCGGATCAGGTCCTTCATGCCACCGGATTCCAGCTGGAACACGGCGGTGGTCTGGTAGTCCTTCAACAGGCGGAAGGTCTCGGCGTCATCCAGCGGGATGGCGTCGAGATCGACCTGTACCGCGGCATCCATCTTGCGGACGTTGTCCACCGCCCAGTCGATGATGGTGAGCGTGCGCAGGCCGAGGAAGTCGAACTTCACCAGACCGACCGCCTCGACGTCATCCTTGTCGAAGTGGGTCACCAGCGAGCCGCCGTCGTCTTCGCAGTAAAGCGGGGAGAAATCCGTCAGTGCGGACGGCGCAATCACCACCCCGCCGGCATGCTTGCCCGCGTTCCGGGTGAGGCCCTCGAGTTTCTGCGCGAGATCGATGATCGCGCGCACCTCCTCGTCTTCGTCGTACTGCGTCTTGAGGTCCGCGCTCTCGGTCAGGGCCTTTTGCAGGGTCATGCCCAGCTCGAACGGGATCAGCTTGGCAATGCGGTCGACAAAGCCGTAGCCATGACCCAGCACGCGCCCAACGTCGCGCACCACCGCCTTGGCGGCCATGGTGCCGTGGGTGATGATCTGCGAGACCTTGTCGCGCCCGTAGCGCTCGGCGACGTAGTCGATGACGTCGTCGCGGCGCTCCATGCAGAAGTCGACATCGAAGTCGGGCATGGAGACACGTTCAGGGTTGAGAAATCGCTCGAAAAGAAGATCGTAACGCAATGGATCCAGGTCGGTAATACCCAGCGCATAGGCCACCAGAGAGCCCGCACCGGAACCACGCCCCGGGCCCACGGGGATGCCATTGTCCTTGGCCCACTGGATGAAGTCCGCCACGATCAGGAAGTAGCCGGGGAAGCCCATCTGGCAGATCACATCCAGCTCGCGCTGCAAGCGCGCCTCGTAATCCGCCGCCGGCGCGAAGCAGAAGCGCTCCAGGCGCCCTGCCAACCCCTGCGCCGAGGTCTCGCGCAGGTGGTCTTCGACCGTATAGCCCTCGGGAACCGGGAAGTCCGGCAGGACCGACTCGCCCAGGGTCAGGCTCACCGAACAGCGTCGCGCGATCGCCACGCTGTTGGCCAGGGCCTCGGGGATATCCGCGAACCGCTCCGCCATCTCCTCCGGGGTACGCAGGTACTGCGCCTCCGAGTAACGGCGCGGGCGCCGTGGGTCGTCCAGAGTCACGCCGTCATGGATGCAGACGCGCGCCTCGTGGGCCTCGAAGTCCTCGGGCCGCAGGAAGCGAACATCATTGGTGGCCACCACCGGCAGATCGAACGCCTCGGCCGCGGCCAGCGCCTGTTCGATCCAGGCCTCTTCGCCCGGGCGGTCGCTGCGCACCAGTTCCAGATAGAAGCGACCCGGGAAGCGCTGCATCCACGGCTCGAGATCCTCGGCCAATAGCGCGCGCGCGGCCCCCGAACCGTTCACGAATAACCCGTCGATCCCGCCAGACAATGCGATCAGGCCCTCGGCGGCCGCATCCAGCCAGGCGCAGTCCACTCGCGGAATGCCCTTCTCCTGACCCTCCTGCCAGGCGCGCGAGATCAGCCGGGTCAGATTGCGGTAACCCGGGTCGTTCTGCGCCAGCAGGGTCATGCGTGCCAGGCTGCCGTCGGCGCGGGCATCGCGAACCAGAACGTCCGCACCGATGATGGGCTGCACACCCTCTGCGATCGCGGCACGGTAGAACTTCACCAGCCCGAACAGGTTGCAGTGATCGGTTACCGCGACGGCCGGCATCCCGCCCTCGGCCACCGCGTTCACCAGTGGCTTCAGGCGGACCAGCCCGTCGATCAGGGAATACTCCGAGTGCACCCGCAGGTGCACGAAACCGGTATGGCCTTCGCTCATGCCCCCATCTCCTGTTCACGCGCCGCCAGCGCACGCGCGACCGGGCCGAAACTACGGCGGTGTTGCGGGCACGGCCCCAACCGTTCCAGGGCCTCACGATGCGCCACCGTGGGGTAGCCGGAATGGCGATCGAAGCCGTAATCGGGGTAATCGTGATGCAGATCGCGCAACCAGCCGTCGCGCGCCACCTTTGCGACGATGGAGGCGGCGCTGATCGCAGCCACCGACCCATCCCCGCCGACGATCGCCTCGGCAGTCCAGGGGCCCTGCGGTGTGAAGCGCCCGTCCACCAGCAGATGTGCCGGCGCGATGGCGAGCCCGGCCGCCGCCCGCTGCATGGCGAGCAGCGTCGCATGATGGATGTTCAGTTCATCGATCTCCGCCGCCTCGGCCCGGCCCAGCGACCATGCCAGCGCGTCGGCACGGATCTGCACGTCCAGCGACTCGCGGCGTTTCGCGCTGAGCTTCTTGGAGTCGGTCAAGCCGGGGCAGGTGTAGCCTTCCGGCAGGATGACGGCGGCCGCCACCACCGGCCCGGCCAGCGGCCCGCGCCCCACTTCGTCCACGCCGGCGACATAGCGCTGCGCTGCCTCTAAATCGGACATGGAGTCTCCACCACGGTGAACTGCGGGCAATCGCCCGAACGCGAACATGCGCCGCGCCGGGGATCCGTTACAATAGCGCCGAAAATCCTAGCACACCCCCTCCGGATCCGAGCCTACTCATGTCCCAATCTCCGTTACGCTGCGCCGCCATCGGCGTGGGCCATCTTGGCAAATGGCATGCCGCCAAATACGCCGCGCTGCCGGACACCGAACTGGTTGCCGTAGTCGATGCCGATTCCGAAACCGCCAGCCGCGTCGCGGCGGAACATGGCTGCCGCGCGGAGACCGACCATCGCGCCCTGATCGGTCAGGTCGATGCGGTCTCCATCGCCGCGCCGACCACCCTGCACTTCGACATCGCCCGCGACTTCCTCGAGGCCGGTTGTCATGTTCTGGTCGAGAAGCCGATTACCGCCACCCTGGAGCAGGCCGAGACGCTGAACCAGATCGCCGAGCAACAGGGCGTGGTCCTCCAGGTCGGGCACCTGGAACGCTTCAATGCCGCACTACGCCGACTGACCGAGACCCCGCTGCACCCGCGGTTCATCGAGTCGCACCGCCTGGCGCCCTACAAGCCGCGCGCCACCGACGTGTCGGTCGTGCTCGATCTGATGATCCACGACATCGACATCATCCTGTCGCTGGTGGATGCCCCGCTGACCGAGATTCGCGCCTCCGGCGCACGCGTGCTGACCGGCGACATCGACATCGCCAATGCCCGGCTGGAATTCGCGGACGGCTGTGTAGCCAACGTGACCTCCAGTCGCATCAGCACCAAGTCCGAGCGACGCATGCGCATCTTCCAGTCGCATGCCTACGCTTCGGTGGACTTCCAGAACCGCATCCTGTCGCTGAACCACATTGGCGAACCCGATCCGGAGACGGGAGCCCCTGCGATTCACCGCACGGAGAGTGTCTTCGACGAGGCGGATGCTCTGCTGGCCGAGATCCAGGCCTTTGTCGCCGCCGTGCGCGGTCAGGGACCGGTCGTGGTCAGCGGCCGTGACGGCCAGCGGGCCCTGGAGACGGCCAGCCGCATCACCGACCTGGTCTACGAGAACCTGAACATCATGAGCCGGGCCGACGGCCCACACAGCCACCTCGACGCGAACACAGGAGTCAAGCCGTGATCCCGATGGTCGACCTGCAGCGCCAGTACCAGACCCTGCGCCCCGAAATCGATGCCGCGCTACAGGACGTGCTGGCCGGCGCGCGCTTTATCCTCGGCCCCAACGTCCAGGCCCTGGAGCAGGAGCTCGCCGAGTACCTGGGCGTGGAACACGCGATCACCTGTGCCTCCGGCACGGATGCCCTGCATCTGGCGCTGGCCGCGGCCGGCATCGGCCCGGGCGACGAGGTCATCACCACCCCGTTTACCTTCATTGCCACGGCCGAGGCGATCCGCTATGTCGGGGCCGACCCGGTATTCTTGGACATCGACCCACGCACCTTCAACATCGACCCGGACCAGGTCGAGGCGGCCATCACCGAGCGCACCCGCGCGATCCTGCCGGTCCACCTGTTCGGGCAGCCGGCCGACATGCCGCGGCTGCAGGCCATCGCCGAGAAACACAAGGTCATGATCGTCGAAGATTGCGCACAGTCCTTCGGCGCGACGGTCGATGGCGTACAGACCGGCGCGGCCACCGCCTTCGGCTGCTTTTCGTTCTTCCCCAGCAAGAACCTCGGGGCCTTCGGCGACGGCGGTCTGGTGACCACCAACTGCCCGTCTGCCGCCGATACCCTGCGCCGATTGCGCAACCACGGTTCCAGCGTGCGCTACTACCACGACGAGATCGGCTACAACAGCCGGCTGGACGAGATGCAGGCGGCGATCCTGCGGGTGAAGCTGCCGCATATCGACACCTACAACGCCGAACGCCGCCGGGTGGCGGCACGTTATCGCGACGGCCTGGCCGGGCTGCCGGTCGAAGTGCCGTTCGAGGACGGCATCGGGGTCCACGTCTACCACCAGTACACGCTGCTGACCGATCATCGCGACGCGATCATGGAGGCCCTCAAGGCCGCGGACGTGGCCTGCGCGATCTACTACCCGGTACCCCTGCATCAGCAAAAGGCCTTCGCCGATCTCCCGAACCGGCCGGAATCGCTGCCCGTCACCGAAGACGTCGCCGCGCGCTGTCTGTCCCTGCCGGTGTTCCCGGAACTCGAGGATGCGACCATCGACATGATCTGCGGGAAGATCCGCGCCGCCCTCGCGTGACGCCACGCGACATCGCTTCCACAGGGGGCCTCAATCGGTCATGACGCAGCATGTCGTGATCTGCGCCGGCGAAAGCTCCGGTGACGCACTCGGGGCGGGGCTGGTCCACGAACTCTCGGGGCTGGAGCCCGGTCTCCGCTACACGGGCATGGGCGGGACGCAGATGCGCGCCGCAGGGGTCGACACCCTGATCGACGTCTCCGAACTGGCCGTGGTGGGCCTGGTTGATGTGCTGGTCAACTACCCGCGCCTGCGCCGCCTGTTCCGGCGCATGTGCCAGCACCTGGAGACCCAACGCCCGGACCTGCTGGTCCTGGTGGACTACGTGGAGTTCAACCTGCGCCTGGCCGCCCACGCCCGCCGCCTCGGTATCCGCGTGCTGTTCTATGTCAGCCCGCAACTGTGGGCGTGGCGTTCGGGCCGGATCAAGCGCATCCAGCGCAGCGTGGACGCGATGGCGGTACTTTTTCCCTTCGAGACCGACGTCTACGAGAAGGCCGGGGTGCCAGTACGCTATGTCGGAAACCCGCTTGTGGATCGGGTGCAGCCGCCCCAACAGCCGATTCGCGAACAGCTTGGCCTCGCGGCCAACACGCGCCTGGTCGGGCTTCTCCCCGGCAGCCGCAACGGCGAACTGAAGCGCCACTGGCCCATGCTCGTGGACACCGCCCGCCGCCTCCACGTATCGCACCCGGACATCCAGTTCGTGGCCTCCATGGCGCCGGGGGTCACCACGGAACACTTGGGGGCCCTCGCCACCTGTGACGATCTCCCCGTCCATTTCGTGGGCGGCGACACCGCCACCCACTCCCTGATGGCGGGGGCCAATCTATTGCTGATCGCCTCGGGCACGGCAACCCTGGAGGCCGGTCTGCTCCAGGCCCCGATGCTGGTGTTCTACCGCATGGGCACCCTGAGCCACGCCGTCTTCTCGCGTCTCGTGCGGGTCGAGAACATCGCCCTGGTCAACATCGTGGGCGGCGAACGCCTGGTGCCCGAGTACCTGCAACAGCAGGCCACCGCCGAGCGCCTGGCCCGCGACGCCGCGGATCTGCTCGACCGCCCCGCGGCCCTGGAAGCGATGCGCGATCGCCTGGCGCAGGTGCGCGATCGCCTGGGCAATGGTGGAGCCGACCGCCGCGTGGCCGAAATGGCGCAGGAACTCCTGCACCACGGCCAACTAAGCGACAGCGAGAAGCCGATCTAAGGGCGACGGTTCGTTTGGGAAGCAACCCCTTGGGCAGCACGCAGGGTTCTGTCCCGCGGCGACCGCGTCAGTGCGGACGACCGCCGCGCAGAATGCCGCGACGACTGCCGCGCACGAAACCGATCAGATTGCGCACTTCGGGCACCTCGGTCTCCTCGAACATGGCGTCCAGATGACTCTCGCGCCCGGCGCGTCCACGCATCCCCTGGATGAATACCCGGTGCAGCGCCTGAATGGCGTCATTGGAGAAACCGTTGCGCTTGAGGCCAACCTTGTTGATCCCGATCAGCCGCGCATAGTTGCCGCTCGCCAGGCAATACGGCGGGAGGTCACGGTTCAGCGCCGCACCCATGCTGGTGAAGGCGTAGGTGCCCACGCGACAGAACTGATGCACCAGGGTGAACCCACCCAGCGTTGCGTGATCCTGGATCTCCACGTGCCCGGCAAGCGAAGTGGCATTGGAGAAGATGATGCCGTTCCCGATGGTGCAGTCGTGCGCGATGTGGACATACGCCATGATCAGGTTGTCGTGCCCGATGACCGTCTCACCCAGGCCCTTCTCGGTTCCGCGGTGCAGCGTCACCGACTCCCGAATCACATTGCGATCGCCGATGATCAGCCGCGTGGGTTCACCCCGATAGCTGGTGTCCTGTGGCTCCTCCCCGATCGAGGAGAACTGAAAGATTCGGTTTTCCCGCCCAATCTCGGTCGGTCCATTGATCACCACATGCGGGCCCACCCAGGTATCCGCGCCGATCTTCACATTGGCACCGATGACCGAGAACGGCCCGATCGTCACCGAGCTGTCGATCTCAGCACTCGGGTGGACGTCCGCTCGCGGATCGATCACGCCGGGATTTCCTGACCGGAACACATGAGCTGCGCCGTCGCGCACACGTCGTCGCCCACCTTCGCGACCGCGTCGAAGCGCCAGATACCCCGCACCGTACGCTTCAGATCCACCCGCAGGTGGAGTTGATCCCCGGGTACCACCTGGCGCCGGAAGCGTGCCTCGTCGATCCCGACAAACAGGTATAGCTGCTGCTTGTCCTGGTTCTCGTTACGCGCCTCTTCGGTCTTGAACGCAAGCAGGCCGGTGGCCTGTGCCAGGGCCTCGAGGATCAGAACCCCGGGCATCACCGGCTTGATCGGGAAGTGCCCCTGGAAATACGGTTCGTTGATGCTGACGTTCTTGATCCCCGTCAGATAGCTGCCCGCCTCCCACTCCAGCACCCGATCCACCATCAGGAACGGGTAACGATGCGGCAGGTAGCGCATGATCTCCTGGACATTAAAGTCATCCACGCCGGTGTCCTTTCTCTTGATCTTGTTGTGCCGCATCCGGACCGCTGCGCGGGACGTGCAATACGACGCTCGACTCGGCCTCCCCACACGCGGCAAGGCCAGTTACTACCAGGGCCGATTGATCGCCCCTCGCTTGCCTAACGCGCCAGACGGCGCAGTCGGGCCAGCATGCGATTCCACAACCGGGCCTCTTGATGCGGGACTCCAGAGGCGTAGTGACCCGGACGCGTAATGGAGCGCGTGACCAGGGTCATCGCGTGAATGGTGACGTGATCCACGATCGACAGGTGGCCAAGGATCCCGGCACCGCCCCCGATTGCGCAATGCGCGCCGATCCGGGCACTGCCCGCAATCCCCACACAGCCGGCGATGGCTGTATGGTCGCCAATCTCGACGTTATGGGCAACATGAACCAGGTTGTCGATCTTCACACCCCTCCCGATCCGCGTCGCGCGCAACGCCCCGCGATCGATGGTCGTGTTCGCTCCAATTTCCACATCGGAACCGATCACGACATGGCCCAGCTGTTCGATCTTCTCCCAACCGTGGTCGCCCGCGGGGGCGAAGCCAAAGCCATCGGCCCCGATCACGCAACCACTGTGCAGGATGCAGCGATCCCCCACCGCAACGCCTTCAAGCAGGGTCACACGGGGGTGCAGGAAGGTATCGGCCCCCACCATCACCCCCTCGCCCACCACGCAGTGCGCCCCCACGACACTCTGGGGTCCCACCGTAGCCCCCGCGCCGATCACCGACCCAGGCCCCACGAATGCGTCGGGAGCAACCGAGGACTCGGGATCCACAAACGCACCCGGATGGACACCCGCAGCTCGGGCGCGACGTGACCTGCCCAGCCACTGACTCGCTCGGGCATAGCCCAGGTAGACATCATCCAGGTGGATCAGGGTTCGGGAAGCCGTCGATTTCAGCCCCGCGGCCACCGGTACCAGGATGACACCCGCGGCACTCGCTGCCAGGGCCTCGGCATGACGCCCGGCGTCCGTCACAAAACTCAGATCGCAGGGGCCTGCGGTGGCCAGCGGGCTCAACCCGGTGAAGCGGCGTTGATCATCGCCCGTGAGCTGCCCGCCCAGCGCCTCCGCCAGCTCGCGGGCTGAATACCCGCCGTCAGTCTCGCTGCATTGTGGCAAGGATGTCGTCCGTGATGTCGATCCGGTCGCTGGCATACAGCACGTTGCGCTCGGTCAGGATCAGATCAATGTCGCGTTCCCGGGCGAGATCGACGATGGCATCGTTGATCCGTCGCTGCAGTTTGGCCAGCTCCTCGTTGCGGCGTACGTTCAGGTCTTCGCTGAAGCTCTCCTGCGCCCGCCGGAATTCGCGCGAACGTTGCGAGAACTCCCGCTCCAGATCCGCCCGTTCCGATGGGTTCATCAGGTCCCCGTCACGTTCCAGCCGGTCACGCAGCCGCTGCAGCTCCTCGCGCTCCGCCACCAGCTCCGAATCGCGCGGCGAGAACTCGCGCTCCAGTTCGCGCATGGCATCTTCGGCCTGCGGCGAATCCTCGAGAATCCGGTTCATCGTCACGAATGCCACGTTCTGCGCCCCGGCGACCGCGGGTACCACCAGCCATCCGCTGGCGACGAGAACCACCACCGCGAACCAGGCCACCCCGGATCTCATGACGCCTCCCGATGCGCTTGCATCGATCATCCTCAGAAACTGGCACCCAGCAGGAACTGGAAGCGCTGCAGCTCGTCACCCGGCTGATTGTTGAACGGCTCGGCCACGCTGAAGCTCAGCGGCCCCACCGGCGAGAACCAGGTCACCGCCACACCCGCCGATGCCCGCAACTCGCTGGTATCAAAGTCCGACACATCATGGAACACATTCCCCGCGTCCACAAAGGTACTCATGCGGACTCCATCGTTGTCGGCCGCAAACGGCATCGGGAAGAACAATTCCGCGGACAGCGTAGTCCGGAAACGCCCACCGTAGGGATCATCATTGGAATCGCGCGTCGCCACCTGACCATCGCGGATCGGTCGCAGATCGCCCAGCTGATTGTCCTCGTAGCCGCGGACCGAGCGAATGCCCCCGGCAAACAGCCGTTCGTAGAACGGGACGTCATCCCCTCCGTAACCATCCGCGTACGCGAGCCCGGCGGAGAGGCTGAAGGAGTACCGATCGGACAGCCGGAAGATCTCCTGACCCGAATAGGTGAGCTTGTAGAACTCGCGGTCACTGCCCGGAACCGTGACCTCCAGGCCGACCCGATGACGACGGCCTTGCGAAGCGAAGGTCGTGCTGTCCCGAGTGTCGTGAATATAGCTTGTCTCCAGCTTGTAGAGGTTCGCGGAATCGCCAAATTCGTCCAGCTCGTCGATGATCTCGTCCGGGGTTCCGATACGCGTGCCGGAGCGTTCGACTGTCTCGATTTCGATGTTCTCGAAACCCGGGCGCACCTGAATCCGGTCGAACTCCGACAGCGGAATCCCGTAGGTCACGTCGAAACCAAAGCGGTTGGATGAATACCGCGAGATGTTGGCCTCCTCGGCATCGATCTTGCGATAGAACACGGAGAACCCGCGACTCGCGCCGGAGGGGGTGAAGTGCGGATTGGTGACGCTCATCCGGAACAGCTGGTTGACCTTGCTGGTACTCACCTCGGTGGAGAAGCGATTGCCGGTCCCAAGGAAGTTGTCCTGTGTCAGGCTCGCGGTCAGCAGCAGCCCCTGGTTCTGCGAGAACCCGGCGCCCAGCGACAAGGCCCCGGACTGCTGCTCGGTCACGGTGATATTCAGGTCCACTTCGTCATCGGTGCCGGCGACCCGCTCGGTCTCCACGTTCACGCTCTGAACGAACGGCAGCCGCTGGACACGCACCCGGGAACGTTCGACCAATGCCCCGTTGTACCAGGCACTCTCCATCTGCCGCATCTCGCGGCGATATACCCGTTCCTCGGTGTTCTGATTGCCGGTGATCCGGATGTTCCGAACGTAGACGCGCGGACCCGGGTCGACGAAGAACGTGATCGCGACTTCGCGGTTGTCCTCGTCCACGTCGGGCACCGGGTTCACGTTGGCGAACGCGAAACCCTCCCGGGTCAGGCGTTCGCTGATCCGTTCGGCGGACTCGGTCACCTGACTGCGCGAAAACGGCGCATCGATGTCCACGTCAATCAGGCTTTCCAGCTCCTCTCGCGGGATCACGAAATCCCCGGCGAGATCCACACCCGTCACCGTATAGCGATCGCCCTCGTCGACGTTGATGGTGATAAACAAATCCCGCCGGTCCGGCGTCAGCGTCACCTGAGTGGAGTCGATATCGAACTCCAGGAAACCCTGATCCAGATAATGCGAACGGAGCTGTTCCAGATCCCCGGAGAGCTTCTCGCGCGAGTAATTGTCCCGCCGACTGAAAAAGGCCCACCAGCGTGGCACGCCGGACTCGAAACGCCGGGTCAGTTCACGATCCGAGTAGCTCTCGTTGCCCACCACATTGACCTGGCGGATTTTGGCCACCGGCCCTTCGGTAATGTCGATCTCGATGTCCACGCGGTTACGCGGCAGTTCCACGATCTCCACATCGACCTGCACGTTGTAGCGCCCGCGCGCGAAATACTGCTGGCGCAGCTCGCTCTCGATGCGGTCCAGCATCGTGCGGTTGAATACCCGCCCGGAACGCAGGCCGGCCGAATCCAGCGCCTCGCGCAAGCCCTCGTCGGGGATATCCCGGTTACCGGAAAAATTGATCTCGTTGATCGCGGGGCGTTCCGAGACAATCACAACGAGGACGTCCCCGCGCCGGGCGATCTCCACATCGTCGAAGAAGCCGGTCTGGAACAGCTCGCGGATCACCTCCGGACTGCGATTATCGTCGAAGGTATCCCCAACCTGCACGGGCAGATAACTGAGCGCGGTACCGGCGGTGATCCGTTCCAGCCCCTCGATCTCGATATCCTCGATCTCGTAGGCCTGGCCCCAGGCCGTCCCCGCCAGGCCCAGCAAACCGACCAGGGCCATTCCTCTCAAGCTGTTTCGCGCCATGCTCTCCGCCAAAAAATAGGCCGTTCGGTGGGCTGATTGAGGCACCCGGGATGCGCTCCAGCGTGCCTTCGCCTAACCGAACAGTCGTGTCAAATCATTGTACAGGGCCAGCACCATCAGCCCCGCGATCGCCAGCAGACCCACCTGCTGACCGATTATCTGGGTGCGCTCCGACACCGGGCTGCCCTTCACCGCCTCGGCGGCGTAGTACAGCAAATGGCCGCCATCCAGCATCGGGATCGGCAGCAGATTGATGATGCCGAGCGACACGCTCACCAGCCCGAGAAATCCCAGGAACGCCGAAATCCCGATCAATGCCGAGACCCCCGCAAACTCGGCTATGGTAACCGGTCCGCTGATATTTTTAACCGACGCATCCCCGGTGATCATTCGCCACAGGATGCCCAGTGTCAGGACGGTCACATCCCACGTCCGCTCCGCCCCCGAGACAAATGCCGATCCCGGACCCTGGCGCACCAGTACGGCCATGTCCCGTGCCGCCGATTGATCCGTATCCACGCCCGCGCCGATACGGCCAATGGCCACCCCCTCGTGATCCGTCGCCTCCGGCGTCATACGTAGTTCCAGGGTGCGCCCGTCGCGCTCCACGGTGACCCGCAGATCGGCTTCTGGATGCGCACGCACCACCTCGACCCAGCGATTCCAGTCCGCGACCGGCTCGCCGTCCACTGCCAGCACACGATCCCCGACCTCCAGTCCGGCCGCCGCCGCCGGGCTCCCACCCTCGACGGCACCGATCCGCGGTTCCAGCATCGGCCGATAGGGCTGCAACCCCAGCTTGTCGAGGAACTGCCCCTCTGCCAGCAACGCCTGGCGATCCCGCAGATCCACCTCCCGCTCGATCTCTCGACCGTCCGTGCCGCGCAGCAGCAGGGTGACCGCCTCGCCGCGAACCGCATGGTCCAGCAGGCGCAGGTTGGCCTGCTCCCAGTCCGCCACTTCACGATCGCCCACCCGCAGGATCTCCTGCCCCCGCTCGAGGCCCGCCTCGGCGGCCGGCGTATCCGGCGCTACCTCGCCGAGAATGGGCTTGATCCCGCCCACGCCCACCATGAACATCACGGCGTATACCAGGATCGCCAGCAGGAAATTCGCCGCCGGACCGGCCGACACCACGAATGTACGGGCCCCAAGACCTTTCTGGTTGAAGGCGCGCGTGACCTCCTCCTCCGCCACCGGACCCTCGCGCTCGTCGAGCATCTTCACGTAGCCACCCAGCGGCAATGCGGCAATCACGAATTCCGTCCGGTCCCGCCCGAAGTAGCGCTTGAAAATCGGCCGGCCGAAACCCACCGAGAAGCGCAGCACCTTCACCCCCACCAGACGGGCGGCGAGGTAGTGCCCATATTCGTGCACGGTCACCAGTACGCCAATGGCCACCGCAAACGCCAGCAGGCTCGTCAGGAACGTCATGACAGGACGGGTCGTGCGTTCGCGACATACTCGCTCGCGACCTCGCGAGCCCGCCGGTCCGCCCCCAGGACGCGCTCCAGCGAATCGGCCGCCTCGGCCTCGATCGCCTCCAGGGTCGTGGCGATCACCGCCGGGATCTCGCTGAAGGCCAGGCGCTCTCCCAGGAAGGCATCCACCGCCACTTCATTGGCGGCGTTGAGAACCGCGGTGGCCGTCCCTCCACGCTCCAGTGCCGCGTAGGCGAGACCGAGCGCCGGGAAACGCGCGGCTTCCGGCTCGGAGAACTCCAGCTTGCCCATCGTGAGCAGATCCAGCGGTTCAACGCCCGACTCCATACGCTCGGGCCAGGCCAGCGCATGGGCGATCGGTGTGCGCATGTCGGGGTTGCCGAGTTGCGCGAGCACCGACCCGTCATCGTAGGCCACCATCGAATGCACGATGCTCTGCGGGTGAAGTACCACCTGAATCGTCGCGGGCGCCACGGCAAACAGCCAGCAGGCCTCGATCACCTCGAGCCCCTTGTTCATCATCGTCGCCGAGTCCACCGAGATCTTGCGCCCCATATCCCAATTGGGGTGGGCGCAGGCCTCGTCCGGCGTAATCCCGGCAAAGCTGTCCAGCGGACGGTCGCGAAACGGCCCCCCCGATGCGGTGAGCCAGATACGGCGTGCCCCGTGCGGTGTCACCGACTCGGCACAGACGTAGCCATTGGGAAGGCACTGAAAGATCGCGTTGTGCTCGGAATCGATCGGCAACAGACAGGCACCGGAGCGGCGCACGGCATCCATCAGCAAGGCCCCGGACATGACCAGCGCCTCCTTGTTGGCGAGCAGCACCCGTTTGCCCGCCTCGGCCGCGGCCAGCGTCGGCAACAGCCCGGCTGCGCCCACGATCGCCGCCATCACCGCGTCGACCCGGGGCTCCCGGGCGACCTCCGCCAGGGCCTCCGCACCCGCCCGCACCTCGGTACGCGAACCGACCGCCGCCAAAGCCGTGCGCAGGGCCTCGGCGGCGTCGGGATCGACCATCACGGCCACTTCCGGGTGGTGGGCGAGGCACTGCGCGCGCATGCGCTCCACATTGCAATGCGCCGTCAGGGCATACACGCGGAAGCGTTCCGGCTGACGCGCCACGACATCGAGCGTACTCAACCCGATGCTGCCGGTTGATCCGAGAATGGTGATCTGCGTCGTCTTCATGGGTACCTGCGTCCGTTCGCGCTATGCCGCCACCGGCGGGGCCGGAATCAGCGCCAGCCACAACAACCCGGCCAGGAAAACCGGAGCCGCCGCGACCATGCTGTCGAACCGGTCCAGAATACCCCCGTGGCCCGGCAGCAAGGAACCACTATCCTTCTCGCCAGCCTGTCGCTTCAGGATGCTCTCGAACAGGTCCCCCACGACCGAGACCAGCCCGATCAGCACCGACAGTAGCAGGAATACCATCGCGTCCATCGGCTCGAGGCCCCAAACGGCCGCCACCACGATCGCGAAGGCCAGCACCGTCAGTAGCCCGCCAAGCAAGCCCTCGCGGGTCTTCCCCGGACTGATATGCGGCGCCAGCGGGTTGCGCCCGAACGCCTTCCCGGCGAAATACGCCCCGGTGTCAGCCAGGCCAACCAGCACCACCAGATAGACCACCAGCAACGGCGCCAAGGCATGCAGCCAAACCAGGCCCATTCCCGCCGGCACCAACGTCATGATCGCGGCCACCGCAAAGAGGGTCCGACGGGATGCCGGTGCGGCCGTCTCGCGCTCGCGATAAAACGGCAACAGCAACAGGATCACCAGCCACCACAGCAACACCAGACCCAGGATCAGGTAGTGCAACCCCGCAACCGGCGCCAGACCGAGCGCAACCACGGGAACCACCACGGCCGCCACCAGCGCACCGCGTGCCAACGGGTTTTCGAGCCCGACCAGTCCACCCCACTCCCAGGTCGCCAACCCGAGGACCAGCGCGACCAGCGCCAGCACCGCCCAGTTCGGGCCCCAGGCCACCAGGGCCAGCGCCGGCAAACCCAGCGCCGCGGCGGTCAGAATCCGTTGTTTAAGCACTCGGCACCTCCCGCGCACTTGCCTCGGCGGCTCCGGTCACGCAGCCGAAACGCCGCTGGCGACTCGCATACCACGCCAGCCCCTGTCGCAGATCATCGGCTGTGATGTCCGGCCAGAACGTCTCGATGAAGAGCAACTCGGCATACGCCGCCTGCCACAGGAGGAAATTGCTGATGCGGCGTTCGCCGCCGGTGCGGATCAACAGATCGACGTCCGGCATCCCGGCCGTGCTCAAATAGCCGGCGAAAGAAGTCTCGGGATTCGCCCCTTCATCGCCGGCGGCCACCCAGCGGCGGGCCGCCTGCAGGATGTCCCAGCGGCCACCGTATCCCAGCGCCACGACAACCCGCATCGCTTCGTTGGCGGCAGAGGCCTGCTCGGCTTCCGCCATCCGCGTCTGCAGATCCGACGGGAAGCTTGCGCGATCGCCAATAAAGGTGAGCGCGATGCCGCGCTCGATCAGTTCCGGGAGTTCCGCCTCGATGGCGGACACAAACAGATCGAACAGTGCCTCGACCTCTTCGCGCGGGCGGCCCCAGTTCTCGCTGCTAAAGGCGAACAGCGTCAGGGTGCCCACGCCTTGTTCGGCGAAAAACCGCACGGCATGCCGCGTCGCCTCCAGCCCCGCCCGGTGGCCTTCGGAACGACTCAGACCTCGGGCCTCGGCCCACCGCCCGTTGCCGTCCATCACGATGGCCACGTGCGCCGGGAGCGCCTCGCTGGGTGAAGTAGTAACCGGCATCGCCTGCGCCGGTCAGACTTCCATCAACTCGGCTTCCTTGTCCGCAAGCATCGCGTCGACCTTGGTGATGTGGTCGTCGGTCAGCTTCTGGATCTGATCCTGCGCCTTGTGCTCGTCGTCTTCGGACATCTCCTTGTCCTTGACCAGCTGCTTGAAGGCGTTGTTGGCATCCCGCCGGATATTGCGCACGGCCACCCGCGCATGCTCGGCCTCAGCCCGGACGACCTTGACCAGGTCACGGCGGCGTTCCTCGGTCAGCGCCGGCAGCGGAACACGGATCGTCGTCCCCATGCTCGCCGGATTGAGTCCCAGATCCGAAGTCATGATGGCCTTCTCGATCTTGCCTACCATATCCTTCTCGTACGGGACCACGGAGAGCGTGCGTGCGTCCTCGGCATTGATGTTCGCGACCTGGTTGATCGGCACATCCATGCCGTAGTACTCCACATGCACATGTTCGAGCAATGTGGGGTGCGCACGGCCGGTTCGAATCTTCGATAGCTCGTTGCGCAGCGCTTCCAGGCTCTTGTCCATGCGTTCGCGCGCATCTTTCAGGGTGGCGTCACTCATTACGGGCTCCCTCGACCAAGGTGCCGACCGCCTCGCCCATCACGAGCCGTTGCAGGTCGCCCTTGGCAAACATGTTCATTACACGGATCGGCAGGCCATTGTCTCGGCACATCACCAGGGCCGTGGTATCCATTACGCCCAGACGCTGTTCCAGCGCATCGTCGAACGTCAGCCGCTCGTAGCGTCGGGCATCCTTGGTGGTCATCGGATCGGCATCGTAGACCCCGTCGACCTTGGTCGCCTTGATCATGATGTCCGCGTTGATCTCGATCGCTCGGAGGCTCGCCGCGGAATCCGTGGTGAAGAATGGATTGCCAGTACCGGCTGCAAACACCACGATGCGCCCCTTTTCCAGGTGGCGTACCGCACGCCGGCGGATGTAGTCCTCGCACACCTGGTTGATGCGGATCGCCGACATCACCCGGGAAAAACGCCCGGCGCGCTCGATCGCATCCTGCAGCGCCAACGCATTGATCACCGTTGCCAGCATGCCCATGTGGTCGCCGGTCACCCGGTCCATGCCGCCTTGTGCCAGACCCGCACCGCGGAAGATGTTGCCGCCACCGATCACGATGCCGACCTCGACCCCCATGCGGGAGAGCTCCGAGACCTCTTCGGCCACCTGCGCCAGGACATCCGGGTCAACCCCGTAGGATTGCTGACCCATCAGGGCCTCCCCACTCAACTTCAGAAGGATGCGCCGGAACGCGGGCTGGCTGTCCTGACTCATGGGGTTCCTTATCTCGGGCTCGGTTGTTCTCGCTTGCCAGTTTTTTCTGGCCCTTTTATCCGGAAGCGGCCGCATCAAGCGGCCGCCCCGGAGTCCTTCTGGATCAGGCGCCGCGCGCCTGAGCCATTACCTCTTCGGCAAAGTTCTCGGTCTTCTTCTCGATCCCCTCGCCCACCTCGAAACGGATGAAGCCGGAGACCGAAGCACCCTTGCTTTCCAGCAGCTGTGCGACCGTCTGATCGGGATCCTTCACGAACGGCTGGCCCACCAGGGTGATCTCGCCCAGATACTTGCGGATACGCCCCTCGATCATCTTCTCGATGATGTTCTCCGGCTTGCCCGATTCCTCGGCCTGGGCCTTGAAGATCGCACGTTCCTTGTCGAGCATCTCGGTCGGCACCTGACTCTCGTCGATGCACACCGGATGGCTCGCCGCGATATGCATCGCGATATCCTTGGCCAGCTGCTCGTCACCACCGTTGAGGCCAACCAGCACGCCAATCCGGGCACCATGCTGATAGAAACCCAGCGCACCTTCCGCGGTCATGCGTTCGAAACGGCGGACCTGGACGTTCTCGCCGACCTTGGCGATCAGCTGAGTACGCTGCTCTTCCAGGGTCTGACCCTCGACGGTCTCGGTCATCAGGCCTTCCACCGAATCGGCGGCGGTGTTCAGCGCCACATTGGCGCAGGCGCTGGTGAAGGCACGGAAGTTGTCGTCATTGCCGACGAAGTCCGTCTCGCAGTTGATCTCGACGATCACCGCGCGCGAACCGTCGCTGGCAATCTCGACGCGACCTTCGGCCGCGACACGATCCGCCTTCTTGTCGGCCTTGGCCATGCCGGACTTGCGCATTGCCTCGACCGCCGCTTCCAGATCGCCGCCGGTTTCGGTCAGGGCCTTCTTGCATTCCATCATGCCGGCGCCGGTGCGCTCGCGCAGTTCTTTTACTTGTGCAGCAGTAATCTGCATCGTTGCTTGCTCCTGAATCATGCTCGAGCCGGCCGCCAGCGTGGCGACCGGCTCCTGTTATCAAGCGGGGTTGGCGGGCGACGCGGTGTCGGGGGCGTCAGTCGTTGCAGCGGCCGGCTCGGCGGCTTCTGCTTCGCCCATGCCACCCGTGGTCACCGCACCCTTGGCCTCCATGATGGTATCGGCGATCGCAGCCACATAGAGCTGAATCGCACGCATCGCGTCATCGTTGCCCGGGATCACGTAATCCACGCCTACCGGGGAATGGTTGGAATCCACCACGGCGACGACCGGAATGCCGCGCTTCTTCGCCTCGGCCACCGCAATCTTCTCGTAGCCGACGTCGATCACGAACATCGCATCGGGCATGCGGTTCATGTCCTTGATACCGCCCAGGCTGCGATCCAGCTTGTCCTTTTCGCGGCGACGGCTCAGGGCCTCGCGCTTGTTCAGGACCTGGAAGCTGCCATCGGCGTCCATCGTCTCGAGGTCCTTCAGGCGCTTGATCGACTGCTTGACGGTGTTGAAGTTGGTCAGCATGCCGCCCAGCCAGCGGTGGCTCACGTGCGGCATGCCGCAACGGTTTGCCTCTTCGGCCACCACGTCGCGCGCAGAGCGCTTGGTGCCGACGAACATGATCTGGCCACCGTCGGCAGCGATCTTGCCGAGGAAGTTCAACGCATCGTTGAACATCGGCAGGGACTTCTCGAGGTTGATGATATGAATCTTGTTGCGTTCCCCGAAGATGTACGGGGCCATCTTGGGATGCCAGTAACGCGTCTGGTGGCCGAAGTGCACACCGGCCTCCAGCATCTGTCGCATAGTCACGAGGGACATGAGTTTTCTCCTGTAACGGGTTGAGCCTCCACGCATCCCGATCTGAAACCCGAACCGAATCTTCTTCGAGGGCGGGCACCCGACAGATCGTGCCGATGCGTGTGTGGATTAAGGTTTCGGGAGTCGCCCCGCAAAAGGCGGCTTCCGGCCCCGCCGAATTGCCAGCGAGGCGCGCGCTTTATAGCATAGGACACTTACCCGAACCAAACGCCGAGCCCCTCCGGGCGCCGCGGCGGGAGCCCCCATGTCCGTTTCCATCAAGACCCCCGAAGAGATCGAACACATGCGCGTCGCCGGCCGCCTGGCCGCCGAAGTCCTCGAGATGATCGAGCCCCACGTGCAAGCCGGCGTGACCACCGGGGAACTGGACCGGATCTGTCACGACTACATTGTGAACACCCAGGACGCGATCCCGGCCCCACTCAACTATCGCGGCTTCCCAAGGTCGATCTGTACCTCGGTGAACCATCAGGTCTGCCACGGCATCCCTGGGGATCGCAAGCTGAAGAACGGCGATATCCTCAATATCGATATCACCGTAATCAAGGACGGCTTCCACGGCGACACCAGCCGCATGTTCGTGATCGGCAAGGCCGGTATCCAGGCCCAGCGGGTGATCGACGTGGCACGTACCAGCATGTACCTCGGCATCCAGCAGGTTCGCCCGGGCGCAACGCTGGGCGATATCGGCCACGCGATTCAGGTGTACGCCGAGGCACAACGCTGCTCCGTGGTGCGCGAGTTCTGCGGCCACGGGATCGGGCGCGGCTTCCACGAGGATCCGCAGGTCCTGCACTATGGCAAGCCTGGCACCGGCATGACCCTGAGAGAAGGCATGTGCTTTACCATCGAGCCGATGATCAATGCCGGCCGCCGCCACACCCGCATCCTGGCGGATGGCTGGACCGCCGTGACCAAGGATCACAGTCCGTCGGCGCAGTGGGAACACACACTGCTGGTCACCGCCGACGGATACGAGATCCTGACCCTGCGCAAGGACGAAACCCCACCGCAGGAGATCGCGGCCTGATCGAAGGCCATCACGCCTTTTCCCCGCCGATTCGAACCGCCCAACCTACGGAGCTCCAATGAATCCTGCGGGCAGCACCCCCGGCGAACTCGATACTCCGGCCTTCACCCCCGGCTGGGGCGAGGACTACCAGCGGCTGAGCCGCAACCCGGGGAACATCGCCCTGTTCCGGGACCGGCGCCGCGCCATCCTGGAACAGCAATACCAGGGCTTTCGCGACGGCATGCCGATCGCCGAGCTGATCCATGGCCACGCCCGGCGCATCGACGAGCTTCTCAAGCTGATCTGGGCCCAGAAGGGCCTTGCGGATGACGACCAGCTATGCCTGATCGCGGTCGGTGGCTATGGCCGCGGCGAACTGCACCCGGCCTCCGATATCGACATCCAGATCATCCTCGAGGGCGAACATGATCCCGCCCTCTTCGACCGGATCAGCGACTTCGTCACGTTCCTCTGGGACATCGGCATCGAGGTCGGGCACAGCGTGCGCAGTATCGACGACTGCACCCGCGAGGCGCGCGACGACATCACCGTCGCGACCAACCTGATCGAGGCCCGCTACCTGGCCGGCCATCTCAGCCTGTTCAACGACTTCCGCGGCGCCATCGAGCCCGACCGCATCTGGGACTCGCGCAGTTTCTATGCCGCCAAGCTGGCCGAACAACAAGCCCGCCATCGGCGTTTTGGCGAGACCGCCTACCGCCTCGAGCCGAACGTCAAGGAAGGCCCCGGCGGCCTGCGCGACATCCAGATGATCGGCTGGGTCACCAAGCGTCATTACGGCGCCGAGCGCATCGAAGAGCTGGTGTCACTGGGCTTCCTGCGCGAGGGTGAGTTCCGCGAGATGATGGAGGGCCAGAACTTCCTCTGGCGGGTACGCTTTGCCCTGCACATGCTCGCTGGCCGCCGCGAGGACCGCCTGCTTTTCGATCTGCAGCGCCAACTTGCCAACACCTTCGGCTTTGTCGACCAGAACCACAACCGGGCGGTCGAGCAGTTCATGCAGCGCTACTTCCGCACCATCAACGATCTCGAGCGGCTGAACGAACTGCTGCTGCAGCACTTCAACGAGGCCATCCTCGACGATCCGGAAGCCCTGCAGGACCCCATACGCATCCACCAGCGTTTCCAGGTCCGGGGCGGCTACCTCGAGGCGGCGCACGATCAGGTCTTCATGATCTATCCGCCGGCGCTGCTGGAGGTCTTCCGCCTGCTCCAGGAACACCCGGAGATCCAGGGCATCCGCGCCTCCACCATCCGCCTGATCCGGGCCCACCGCCACCTGATCGATGGGCACTTCCGCCGCAATCCGGTGTGCCGCGAGCTCTTCATGGACATCCTGCGCGCCCCGCGCGGGATCACCAGCCAGCTGCGCCGCATGAACCGCTACGGCGTGCTGGGCAATTACCTGCCGGCCTTCGGGCGCATCATCGGACGCATGCAGTACGACCTGTTCCACGCCTACACCGTGGACGAGCACACCCTGAACGTGGTGCGCAACGCGCGGCGCCTGGCGCTGCCCGAGTTCGCGCACGAACAGCCCCTGGCGCACCAGATCTACTCCGGACTGGTGCGCCCCGAACGTCTGGTGCTGGCCGCCCTGTTTCACGACATCGCCAAGGGCCGCGGGGGTGATCATTCCGAGCTGGGGGCCCACGATGCCCTGCATTTCTGCCAGCATCACGGCCTGTCGGACGCGGATGCCGGCCTGGTTGCCTGGCTGGTGCGTTCCCACCTGCTGATGTCGCTGACGGCCCAGCGCAAGGACATCTCCGACCCCGAGGTCGTCATGGGTTTCGCCCGCGAGGTGGTCACCCGCGAACGCCTGGACTTTCTCTATCTGCTGACCATTGCCGATATCCGCGGAACCAATCCAGAGCTGTGGAACAGCTGGAAGGATTCCCTGCTCCAAACCCTTTATCACGCCACCCGCAATGTCCTGGACCGGGGTCTGGATACCCCGCCGGACATGGACGAACAGATCCGGCAAACCCGCACCGAGGCACTCGCGTTAATCGAACAACAAGGCTTCGATACCGATCAGGCTCAGAAGTTGTGGGACGAACTGGACGACGAATACTTCCTGCGCCATTCCGCCGACGAGATCGCCTGGCACGCCCGGGCCCTGCTGCCACTCCCCCCGGACGCCCTCCCCCTGATCCTGGTGCGCCCGAAGACCTCGCGCGGGAGCACGGAGATCTTCGTCTACGCCAGCGACCATCCCCGGATCTTCGCGCGCATCACCAGCGCCCTGACCCAGTTGGGACTGGACATCGTGGACGCACGGATCATCACGACCGCAGCCGGCCGCACGCTGGATACCTTTCTGGTTCTCGAAAGCGGCGGGGGCCAGACGGTGGATGCCGGTTATCGCTCCGAAGAGATCCGCCAGAGCCTCGAACGTGAACTCGAACGCGAAGGGACCATCCCCAACCCGGCCTCACGCCAGCTTCCACGCCGCCTCAAGCACTTCGACGTGGATACGCAGATCGAATTCGAACCCGCTGCGGGCGGCCAGGCAACGCGCATGCGGCTGCGCGCTTTGGACCGACCCGGCCTGCTGTCGACCATCGGGCATGTCCTTGCCGAGCAGGGAATCGACGTGCGCACTGCACGCATCGCCACGGCCGGGGAACAGGTCGAGGACAGTTTCCTCCTCAGCCGCCCCGGCCACGCGGCGCTCGATGACGAGGATCAGGCCCACCTGCGCAAGGCCCTGCTCGGCGCCATCTGACGGCAACCGGGTCAGCGGGCGCGAGCCTCCAGAGGTCGGGGCCCTGCCTCGTCGGACGCCGCCCCCGCGCCCAGCAGGCGCGCCTCGAAATCGGTCAGGACACTGAACTCGACTCGGCGGGATGCCCGACGATCCTCCTCGCCGCGCTCGTCCAGCACCCGGCGTGAAGAGGACAACCCCACGGCCGCGACCCGCGAGCGGAACCAGTCCGCGTCCTGCAAGGGCTCCAGCTGATAAGCATATTCCAGCACCGCGCGCGTGCGGCGCTGGCTAAGATCCATGTTTCCGAAATAGGCCTCCAGCGCATCGTCGCTGCCGGCCCACTCGCTGGAGGTGTGGCCCTCGATCCGCACCTCCCGAATGACCTCGGCGAACGGACGCAACTGTTCCGCGTAGCGCGGCATGAAGTCCTCGAGAATCGCCTCGAAGCGCGGCCGGATGCGTGCCGAACTGCGCTCGAACAGGACCTCCGGCTCGCGAAAGCGCAAGGTCAGGCTGTCGCGGTCCAGTTCCGCGTTCCAGCGCGGCAAATCCTCGCGAAACTCCTCCTCCAGAACCGAATAAATGGCCGCGCGCAAGGCGGCCGCCTCGTTGCGAACCTCGGTATGCACCGCGCTCTCGCGCTCCACCTGAACCATGTGCAGCAGCGCGAGGAACAGGAAGATCATCATCAGCGCGGCCATCAGGTCCGCCACCGCCAGCCAGTGCGAACCCTGGTCGGCCTCGTTTCCCGCGGCCATACCTTGTCGCCGACGGCGGCGCGCCAACCAGGAAAACATCAGTTACGCCCGCCCGCGGAGGCGATGGCGGCGGAACGTTCCCCACCCCAGCGCGTCTCCGCCGCGAGCCCTGCCTGGACGGCATTCTCGATACTCTCGAGCATCGCCTCCAGCCGTGCGTCCATCGCCGGGAAGGCCTCGGTGGCACGATCCCGCAGGGCCGCAATGCTCCCCAGCAGGGCCTCCAGTTCCACCGTCTCGCGCCGCAGACTGGAGAGCGTCGACTCCTGATCCTCCACGTGCCGGGTGATCTGCAAGGCCTGCCCGGTCATGCGCTCCAGGGTCTGCTCGGTCTGTTCGACCCCGGCACGGGCCTGGTCGAAGGCCCGATGCAGGGTGTCCATCTGCTCGCGATACTGATCCTGCCACTCCACCAGGCGAGCGACCGAGTCATCCAGACACCGGAAGTTCTCGCCAAACTGTTCACCCAGGCGATCGTTGAAATCGTGGATCACCCGCTCCAGGGCCTCTACCAGGTGTCCGCTGCTCATCTCGGTGATGCGCTCGGCCATGCCATCGAGCGCACCGGTCAGTTCGCGGTGTTGTTGCTCCAGCCGGGCATCCAGGCGCTGATCGAGGGCCCGCACCGCCTCCACTACGGCGAGCGAGGCATCCCGTTGTTGTGCCGCCAGGTGCGCATTATCCAATGGTGCATCCGACGCACCCTCCGCGGACGGTTCGGGGGATGCCGCCGGTGCGGGTACCATCACCTGAACCATCCGCAACACCGCAGCCAGCAAGATGCCCACGATACTGGTCACAAAGGCCAGCTTGAGCCCCTCCAGCAGGGCCGGGATACTGGCCTCCACCTGTCCAGCGTCAAAATCCAGCAGCCCAATGGCGACCCCGAGGAAGGTGCCGAGAATCCCCACGGTGGTCAGCAGCGCCGGCGCCGCTCCCTGCAGCGCCTCCGCTCGACGCAGGGCCGTCGCCATCAGGGCCACCAGGAACAGCCCGAACAGCAACAACGCGAACAAGCCAATCACGCTTAATGGACTGAGCCCCTGCAACGTGGCCAACAGCGCCTCGGCAATCCTTTCGAATATTCCGGTCATCTCTTCTCCTGTCGTACCATGAGTACGCTCTTGCATCGCCGTCTTCATTCCAAGCAAGAAAGAAGCCAGTGCAGGCAAGGCTGGCACCAGGCCGCACCCGGCGCCCGGCCGACCAATTATTGACGCCCATGGAGCGGAAGCGCGCTGCCCCCCCAGAGAGGCGTCACTTTATTGGCTACCCTGATAACCGGTTTCTGGTTCTGGGAAACATCCGTGCAGTCAGCCAAGCACGGATGCACCCCAACCTCACACCGCGCAATCCACAACCTGTACATAGGCCGGCACACAGACATGTTCAGAGTCCGACTAGGTCGACGACCCTCCCCGGAATTACCCCTCTTGTCCAAGGGCTCCCGGGCCGCAGTGTCCTGCCTGATTCTGATGCTCGTCGCTCTGGCGCCTGCACACGGAACGGAAACACGCCTGCTGGGCATCCAGCCGTTTCTTAGTGCTCCAGCTCTCTTCGAGCGCTACGCGCCGCTGCGCGACTGGCTTGCCGAGCAACTCGGGGTGCCCGTCCGAATCGAGTCGGCACGCACACGCGACGTTTTCCACGGCAGAATTTGGACCGAACGCTACGATCTCGTGTTCACGTCACCGCACGTTGTGCCTTTCTTGATCGAGGAGACGAATTATCGAGCTGTAGCGGCAACCCGGGACCGTTTGGCGATCCTGGTCGCCGTAATACCGGAGGCACGGTTCAACCGCATCGAAGACTTGGCGAACAGCAAAATCGCCGCACCGTTCGAGGAAAGCCTTGCAGCCGCGTTCCTGAACCACATGCTCTCGAACCTTGTTTGGCCGGACGGATCATCACCCCCGACCGTCCGGCACCACCATCACCACAGTGGTGCCATCACCACATTTCTGCGCGGAGAAGCAGAAGCCCTGGTCCTGGTCACGGACGGCGATCTGATCGATGATCAACGTCGTGACGAGAGTGCGCAGACGCTGATGTCGCTGCACGATGGAACGCTCGTTCGAATCATTTCGCAATCACCTAGTTTTCCGGGCATGACCCTCCTGGCCCGCGAAGAAGTGCTTGCAGGTTTACCGGACCTGGAGGACCAGCTGATCCGCATGCAGGACACACCCCATGGCCTGGAAGTACTCCGAGCCATCCGCCACCGAGGATTCGTCGCGATCGAGGAGACCGACTATCGCCCTTTTCGTCAAAGCGCCTTTGGAAGGGAATTACCTTCCCTTGGAGACGCAAAGAACGACCAAGGGAAGCACTAATTTGCGTGACCTTGATGGGCATCCGCCGGCCAGCCCCGGTAGAATGGCAAGTTTTGCATCAATTCCCGTCCCACCATCGAAGACTGGCGCGTACGCGCCCCGGATGCCCTTCATGACTCGCCGCGGCCCGGCTCCAACCTGCTCTGGCCCAATCTCGGCCTGCATCGTCCCACAGGCGCCGGCGCCCCCCGCATGCGTCTGAATTTCGCCTGGCAGATCATCATCGGCACCGTCGCGATCCAGGTCGCGATGGTCGCAGCGCTGATGTTCAGCGGCATCTCCCAGGTGCAGCAGAACCAGTCGCAGATGCTGGAACGCTTTGCCGAGCAACAGGGCCGTCTGCTCTCCAGCGCGTTGACCCCCGGGCTCGCCTATGCGGATCCGGCGATGCTGCAGGACCTGCTCGAACTCGTCGCGGACGACTCCAATGTCCTCTATGCCGTGGTACTCGATGCCCAGGACCAGCCGATGGCGTCGGTGGGCATCTCGCCCGACACCATCCCGGAACGCGCAGACGGCACGCGAACCACGCCCGGGCAGATCGAGATCCTGCGCGACATTGAGCTGGCCGGGCAGCCACTCGGGACTCTGGCGGTGGGCTATTCCACCGATGCGATCGACGCCCTGTCCGCCACCCTCCTGCAGCGCAACGTCCTGCTGGCGCTGGGCGTGCTCGTGTTGTCCATGCTGGCCGCGGTGGTCTTCAGCCTGGTTATTACTCGCCGCCTGCGCCTGCTGAACCAGGGCGGCAAGGCGTTGCAGGGCGGTCGTCTGGACCACCGCATCCCGGTGCGCTCGCACGACGAATTCGGCGACCTCGCGCGCACCTTCAACGATGTCGCCGCCCATCTGGGGTCCACCCAGACCACCCTGGAACAACAGAACCAGCAACTGAACCGCTCGGTCGCACGCCTGGAGTCCATGCTCGGCGGTGCCAACGCGATCTTGTGGGAGGCTGATCCGCGCACCCACGAATGGGAGTTCGTGTCCGGCGACACCCGTCGTCTGCTGGGCTTCCCGGCCCACAACCTGGGCCGGGGCGAGCTGCGCGCCCGGCATATCCACCCGGCCGACCTGCCGCGCGTGCAGAATGCCGCCCGCGAGAGCCGGACCAGCCCGCGCACGGTGGACTACCGCTTCGCCCATCGCGACGGCCAGTGGCTGTGGCTGCGAGACATCCTCTCCTGGGCCCGTGACGCGGACGGCCGGGAGAGCCTGCGCGGCCTGACCCTGGATATCACCACCCACCGACGCACCACCGATGCACTGGCGGAAAGCGAGAACCGCTACCGCGACGTGGTGGACCACATCTCCGAGGTCATCTTCCGTACCGATGCCGAAGGCCACTGGACCCTGCTGAATCCAGCCTGGGAGGCCCTGACGGGGTTCAGCGTGGAAGAGACTCTGGGCCGCCCGCTGTGCGACTTTGTAGCCCCCGAGGACCACGACGACGCCCATAGCTTCTGTGCCACCCTCCTCGAAGGCGGCTCCCATTCCCAATCCGAGGAGATCCGTCTGCGCACCCGCGACGGTGACATCCGCTGGGTCAGCATCTACGCCAGTGCCCGCTTCGATGACCACGACCAGGTGATGGCGACCTTCGGCACGATGACCGACATCTCCGATCGCAAGGAGGCCGAAGACGAGATCCGGCGTCTCGCCTTCTTCGACGGGCTGACCCAACTGCCCAATCGCACCCTGCTGCACGACCGGCTGGGTCAGAGTCTCGCCAATACCGAACGCACCCGCCTGCATGGCGCATTGCTCTTCATCGATCTCGACAACTTCAAGGACATCAACGACACCCTCGGCCATGCAGTCGGCGATGACCTGCTACGCCAGGTCGCCGAACGCATGCTGAACTCCGTGCGCGAGGCGGACACCCTCGCCCGCCTGGGGGGCGACGAGTTCGTCATCATCCTCAACGATCTGCACCCGGACCAGGCACGCGCGGCGACCCAGGCCGAGGCCGTGGGTCGCAAGCTCATCGAGATTCTGCGCGATCCTTTCAAGCTGGCGGGACAGAGGCGGCACGTAACGCCCAGTATCGGTGCCACGCTGTTCAGCGGCCGCAATCTGAGCGTGGAGGAGATCCTCAAGCAGGCGGACCTCGCCATGTACCGGGCCAAGAACGCCGGGCGCAACACCGTGCGCTTCTACGACCCCGAGCTGCACCGCGCCGTCGAGGCCCGATTCGAGCTGGAGAGCGAGCTTCGCCACGCCCTGGATCAGGATGCCTTCAGCGTGCACTACCAGCCACAGGTGAACACGTCGGGCGCGGTCATCGGGGCCGAGATCCTGCTGCGCTGGAAGCACGCCAGCCGCGGGATGATTTCGCCCGCCGAGTTCATCCCCGTGGCCGAACAGACCGGTCTGATCGTCCCGATTGGCCGCAAGGTGCTGCGCGCGGCCTGTGAGCAGCTGGCTGCCTGGAAACACCAGCCCGCCTTTCGGGACCTCACCCTGTCGGTCAACGTCAGCGCGCGCCAATTCCGGCACAAGTACTTCGTGCGCGATCTCGCCCAGACGCTGGAGGCTACCGGCGCCCCGGGGCACCGCCTGAAGCTGGAGCTGACCGAGAGCATGCTGCTCGAAAACGTGGAGACCGTCATTGCCCACATCGAGGAACTTCGGAGCTTCGGCATCGAGTTCTCTCTGGACGACTTCGGGACCGGCTACTCCTCTCTCGCCTACCTCAAGCGACTGCCCCTCGCTCAGCTGAAGATCGATCAATCCTTCGTCCGCGACGTCCTGGACGATCCCAACGATGCCGCGATCGCCCAGATGGTGGTCAACCTGGCTCACACCCTCGACCTGGACGTCATCGCCGAAGGTGTGGAGAACGACCAGCAGCGGGCCTTCCTGTTCGGCCTTGGCTGTCGCCACTTTCAGGGCTACCTGTACGGCCACCCCGACACGCTGGCAGAACTTGAGGCCCTGGTACTGCGCCAGAACGACAACGGAAATCCCGCAGCCCACCCCTAACCGTTCGTATTCTTCGAATGGTTTGAGGCGTTTTTCGCCATTTTCATTCGTATAAATCGGATCTAAGGTGACGGGTATTGCAACCTAGTCAACCGGAGGCGAATCGCCATGAGCACCAAGGTCCTGATCCTGTACTACTCCACCTGGGGCCACATCGAGCAGATGGCCGAAGCTGTGGCCCGCGGCGCCCGCGAGGTACCGGATACCGAAGTCACGATCAAGCGCGTCCCCGAACTGATGCCGGATGACGTGGCCCGCAATGCCGGGGCCAAGCTCGACCAGGCCGCCCCCATCGCCAAGCCCGAAGAACTGGCGGACTACGACGCGATCATCATCGGCACCCCTACCCGCTTCGGCCGGATGGCCGCGCAGATGGCCAACTTCCTCGATCAGACCGGTGCCCTGTGGTTCGGCGACAAGCTGGTCGGAAAGGTCGGGAGCGTGTTCAGCTCCACCGCCTCGCAGCACGGCGGCCAGGAGACCACCCTGATCTCGACCATCGTAAACCTGCTGCACTACGGCATGACCGTGGTTGGTCTACCCTACACGGAGAAGCGCCTGCTCGATGTCAGCGAGGTCTGCGGCGGCACACCCTACGGGGCGACCACACTGGCCGACGGCGACGGCTCGCGCCAGCCGAGCGAAAACGAACTGGGCATGGCCGCCTCGCAGGGGCGTCACGTCGCAGAGGTCGCGCGGGCCCAGCGTCTGGGGCGCGACGCCGGCTGACCTGCCACAGGCACATCCGACAGGGGCCGCACGCCCTGACCGGATGTTGCCTGGGCGCAAACCCGGTCGGGCACAGGCCCGGCCGCACCGACTGGGGACATCGATCCGCAGCATTACAAGGAGAGGATGGAAATGGACAACACGCTAGACGACAGTGGCAAGCTCGTACTCCGCCTGGCCCTCGGGATCATGATCCTGCTGCACGGCATCGCCAAACTGACCGGCGGGATCAGCGGCATCGAAGGCATGGTTACCAACGCGGGACTCCCGGCGATCCTCGCCTATGGCGTCTACATCGGCGAGATCCTCGCCCCGATCCTCGTCATCATCGGGCTGTATTCGCGCATCGGCGCGGTGATTATCGCCATCAACATGGTCTTCGCCATCGCGCTCGCCCATGCTCACGAGGTCTTCCTGCTCACCAGCACCGGCGGCTGGGCCCTCGAGCTGCAGGGGATGTTCCTGTTCGCGGCGATCGCCCTGGCCCTGACCGGTCCGGGCCGGTTCGCGATCAACCGCCTGTAGTCCTCACGGCAACTTGGGGCGGCGCAATGCCGCCCCTTTCAGGTACCATGCGCGACCCTGATCCCCGCGCAGACCGTCCGCCATGAGCAATGCCCAGACGCTGATCCTCGCTGCCCCACAGATCCTCCCGGTAGCCCCCCGCGACACCCTTCTGCAAGACCACGCCCTGATCATCCGCGACGGAACGATCCACGCGATCGAACCGCAAGCCACCGCGCGCGCCAACCATCCTCAAGCGGAATACCGCGATCACCCCGGCCAGATCCTGATCCCCGGCCTGGTGAACGCCCACACCCACTCTGGCATGAGCCTGCTGCGTGGCATCGGCAGCGACCGCCCGCTGATGGAATGGCTCAAGGGATACATCTGGCCCGCCGAGGGCAAGCTGCTCTCCCCCGAATTCGTACGCGCAGGCAGCCGCCTCTCCATAGCCGAAATGCTGCGCGGGGGCACGACATGCTTCAGTGACATGTACCTGTTCGTGGACGATGCGGCCCGGGTGGTCGACGAGACCGGGATCCGCGCCTCGCTGGGCCTCACCGTGTTCGACTTCCCAACGCCCTGGGCAAGCACGGCAGACGAGTACTTCCAGCGCGGTGCGGACGTCGTCGCGAACTGGGGGCACCATGACCGGATCGCCTTCAATGTCGCCCCGCACGCGCCATACACCGTGGGGGATACAAGCCTGGAGCGCGTGGCGGCCCGTGCCCGCGAACTGAACGTGCCCATCCACATGCATGTTCACGAGACGGCCAGCGAGGTCGCCGACGCCCTGCGCGACCAGGGCGAACGGCCATTGGCCCGCCTCGCACGCCTTGGCATGCTGGACCAGCCCTTCATCGCGGTGCACATGACCCAGGTAGACGATACCGATCTGGATCTACTGCGCGAACGCCCGGTCTCCATCGCCCACTGCCCGGAATCCAATCTGAAACTCGCCTCCGGCTTCTGCCCGGTCACGCGGTTACAGGCCGCCGGCATCAACATCGCCCTCGGGACCGACGGGACCGCCTCCAACAACGATCTCGACATGATCGGCGAGATGCGCACCGCCGCACTGCTGGCCAAGGGCGTCAGTGGCGATGCCGCCGCCCTGCCCGCCACCGCCGCGCTGGAAATGGCGACGCTGGGGAGTGCCAAAGCCCTGGGACTCGCGGACCGAATCGGCTCCCTGGAGCCCGGCAAGCAGGCCGATGTGGTCGCAGTAGACCTGCAGACGCTGGAACTGCAACCGGCGCACGACCCCAGTGCACAGATCGTTTACGCCGCCACCCGCGATGCCGTGCGCGATGTCTACGTGGCCGGACGGCCGTTGCTACGCGACCGCGAACTGCTTACGCTGAACTCGCAGGATCTCCACGCCGAAGCCGAGTACTGGCGCATCCGGGTGCTGGAAACCCAGCAGCCCACTGCCTGAGGGAAACACTGATCAATGTACACGCTCGCGTTGGTACCCCAGGTTTTCCAAGACAAGGCGCGGTGCGCAGCCGATAGTTGTTCTACCGGCAAGGGCCGCAACGCAGGATCGGGGAACCTGGGGTGCCAACCCCGAGGGGCTCGGCCGCTCTTGCGCCCGCACGGCGTTGCGGCTCCCTTGTGCAGAATGACTGCACGGCAGTCACCGCGCCTTGTTCGCACGCAACAGCGACTCGAGCGCGAACGTGTACATCAATCAGTGTTTCCCTGAGCGAGACAGACGCCATGAGCCCCGAACCCCTCTCCCAAACTTCTGCGCACGCAAACGTCGATAGCGCCGAGATCCACAAATTCACCCATCGGGCCCACGAATGGTGGGACCCGAAGGGCCCCTTCGCCACGTTGCACGCGATCAACCCGTTGCGCCTCGAATGGATCGACGGCAAGGCCGATCTCGCCGGCAAGAAGGTGCTGGATGTAGGCTGCGGCGCCGGTATCCTCTCCGAGGCAATGGCGGTTCGCGGCGCTCAGGTCACCGCGCTGGACGCCGGCGCCGAACACCTGGAGGTCGCGCGCGAACACGCGGTGGAGGCAGGGCTGGAAATCCACTACCTGCACACTACCGCCGAGGCGCACGCCGAACGTCACGCCGGCGACTACGACGTGGTGACCTGCCTGGAGATGCTGGAACACGTGCCCGATCCGGATGCCGTGATCGATGCCCTTGCAACGCTCGTGCGCCCCGGCGGCTGGCTGTTCCTGTCCACCATCAACCGAACTCCGCGCGCCTTTGCCGAGGCCATCGTGGGGGCCGAATACGTATTGCACATGCTGCCCACCGGCACCCATGAGTACGGACGCTTCCTTCGCCCCTCCGAACTGGGCACCGCCCTGCGCCGCCACGGGTTCGAGGTCACCGCGATGACCGGCCTGACCTATTCGCCCCTGAGCGGGCGGTATCGTCTGGTCGCCCGTACCGACGTGAACTACCTGATGGCCGCCCGCCGCGACGAAGCCGGCACCGACGAATGACCCGCGAACTGGGATCGGTCCTGTTCGACCTCGACGGGACCCTGCTGGACACCGCTCCCGACATGCATGCGGCCCTGGTCACCCTGATGGCCGAACACGACCGTGCGCCGCTGGCGTTCGAGGTCGTGCGTAACTTTGTCTCCCACGGGTCCCGGGCCCTGGTGGATCTCGCCTTCCCGGACGCCGATCCCGCCTTCGCCGAGCATCTCAAGAAGCGCTACCTGGAGATCTACGCCCGCGACCTGTGCCGGACCACCGCCCTGTTTCCCGGACTCGCGGACCTGCTGGACACCTGCGAGGCCCGCGGCTGGCCCGTCGGCGTGGTGACCAACAAGCCGGGCTGGCTGACCGATCCGCTGCTGGAGGCCCTCGGGCTGCATGCGCGCATGGCAGCCGTCGTCAGCGGCGATACCCTGCCCCAGCGCAAACCCGCCCCGGAACCCATGTGGCTGGCCGCACGCCAGACCGGCCTGCCGCCGGAACGCCACTGCTACTGGGGCGATGCAGAACGCGACATCGCGGCCGGACGGGCCGCCGGCATGCCCACCCTGATCGCCAACTGGGGCTACATCGACGCCAACCAGCGTCCGGATCAATGGGGCGCCGATGCCGCCCTGGAACAGCCGAACGACTTCTGGGCCTGGTACGCCGACGGAGCCGCCACGGAGCCCGGGCTTGCGAGCTGAATCCGCCCACCTCGGCGCCCCGCACGCCGGAAACAGGGTCTGAGCACCCATGTCGCCCCGTATCCGTTCGGCCTACCGCCACTGTCGCCAGCGTGCCAAGGCGCATTACGAGAACTTCCCCGTGGCCTCCTGGCTGCTGCCCAGCCGCCTGCGCGGCCCCGTGGCGGCGATCTACTGCTTCGCCCGCGACGCCGACGACCTGGCCGACGAGGACCCGCGCCCGGTCGCCGAGCGGCGCCAGGCACTGCTGGCGATGCAGGAACGCGTGCAGGTCCTGGAAGACCCCGCCGCCGAGCACGAACCCGAATGGATTGCCCTGGCGGACGCCCGCGCCCGCTTCGACCTGCCGGCCGCGCCGTTCGCCGACCTGATCGACGCCTTCCTGCAGGATCTGGAACAACCCCGCTATGCGACCTTCGGCGAGGTCATGGACTACTGCCGCCGCTCGGCCAACCCGGTTGGCCGGCTGATGCTGCACCTGAACGGCAACCCGACCGACGAGATGCTCGGGTACTCGGACGCCATCTGCTCGGCGCTGCAGCTGATCAACTTCTACCAGGACCTGCAGCAGGACCTGCGGGAGAACAACCGCATCTACCTGCCGCAGGAAGAGATGGAACAGTACGGCGTGACCGAGGCGATGCTGGCCACCGGGCAGACCACCTTCCAGCTACGCAACCTGATGCAGTTTCAGTACGCCCGCGCCGACCGCCTGCTGCGCGCCGGGGCGCCGCTGGGCGGGCTGCTGCGCGGACGCATGGGGCTGGAGATCCGGGCGATCATCAACGGCGGGGCACGCATCCTCTGGCGGCTGCGCCAGCAGGATGACGTCTTCGCCCGCCCGCGCCTGCGCACCCGCGACGGCTGGATCATCCTGAGCCACAGCCTCCGACCGCGCCGCCGAAGACCGTAGGGATCGAGCCGCCGAGAACCCCTGGTTAAGCTGAGGGCTTAAAAGGCATCAAGCGGCAATGCCCTCGACCGTAAGGTGCTGGAGGTCAGTTCGTTCGCTTGCGTGCTCAAAGGTAATGGCGCAAACACCACCACTGGCATCGACATCCAGGGTAGTGTGCTCGTCAAGCGAGCGGGTTTCGGCCACGCTATCGCCTCGGAATTCGATATAAAGCGTATCCGTATCCCCGAAGTACTGGAGTTTCATGGCTGGAACCCTCGATCGAAAAAGGCGTTGTGAACGGTTTCTCCATCCGGCAGCAGAACAACGCGAAGGTAGCGTCCTTCAGCCTCCTCGACACGAGCCCATCTGCGGATACGCCCATCGCCTTGGACTTCTTCGCACAACGGTTGGTCGATTGCACTACTGATCCAGTGATCCCGGATCATTCGCCGATCCGGCCTCTCGCGTACAGTCTCGAAGTAACGTGTCGTCTTCACCGGAACGTCCCTGTTACCGGTTGCTATTGTTCAAAGCTTCCGCCGAGAACGGATCGCCGTCAAGCCGCTCACACTACCTTGCTGTAGCGCGGCGCGCCCTCCGTCTTCAGATAGGCGTCGAAGGCCATGGCGACGTTGCGCAGCAGCAACCGCCCGCGCGGCAGGATCTCCAGCCGCTCCGCGCCGATCCGCACCAGTCCATCGGCCTCCATGCCCTGAAGCCGCTCCAGTGCATCCCCAAAGACCTCGCCGAACGCGATCCCGTGGCGCACCTCGATCGCGGCGAAATCGATGCGCGAATGGCACATGAGCTCGGTAATCACGTCCCGGCGCAGCCGATCGTCGGCACTCAGTTCGAGTCCGCGAAACACCGGAAGGCGCCCGGCATCCAGCCGCGCGTAATAGGCATCCAGCTCGCGCAGGTTCTGGCTGTAGGTGGCGCCCACCTTGCCGATGGCCGTCGGACCCAGTGCCACCAGGTCGTACTCCGCCCGTGTGGAATAGCCCTGGAAATTGCGCTGCAGCGTCCCGGCGCGCTGGGCCGTGGCCAGTTCGTCGTCCGGCAGGGCAAAGTGGTCCATGCCGATGTAGACATAGCCGGCATCGGTCAGGCGAGCGATGGTGGTCTCGAGGATCGCCAGCTTCTCCGCGGCGTCCGGCAGATCGGCCTCGCGGATCTGGCGCTGAGTCTTGAACATCTGCGGCAGGTGCGCGTAGTTGTAGATCGCCAGGCGCTCCGGACGCAGCTCCAGCGCGCGTTCCAGCGTGGCGGTATAGGTCTCCACCGTCTGCAGGGGAAGGCCGTAGATCAGGTCCAGGTTGGTGGATTCGAAGCCGTTGGCCCGCGCCTGCTCCACCGCCCGCGCGGTCACCTCGAACGGCTGGATGCGGTTCACCGCCCGCTGCACGTTCGGGTCGAAATCCTGCACCCCGAGGCTGATCCGGTTAAAACCCAGCTCGCCCAGCAGCGGGATGGTGCCGGGCCGCACCGCGCGCGGATCAATCTCGATGGAGAACTCGCGGGCATCGCTTTCGTCCAGGCGGAAGTGCCTCGCCAGCGTCGCCATCACCCGGCGCAGATCGTCATCGCCAAGATAAGTCGGCGTGCCCCCCCCAAAGTGCAGCTGGCCGACAGTGCGTTCCCGGTCGAACAGCTCGCCCTGCAGTTCGGCCTCGCGCTCCAGATACTGCAGGTAGCGCTGAGCGCGCTGGTAATTTCCAGTGATGACCTTGTTGCAGGCGCAGTAGAAGCACACCGTGTCGCAGAACGGCACATGAACATACAGGGACAGCGGCCGCGCCGGGTCCGCCCCGTTGGTGGCCTGCGCCGCCTCGGCATAGGCGCGGTCGTCGAAGCCCTCGTGAAACTGTGGCGCGGTGGGATACGACGTGTACCTCGGCCCGCTCACGTCGTAGCGGCGCAGGATTTCGGGGTCAAACACCAGGCGTTGTTCCATTCGGGGCTCCACAGCCGTGCGCCGCGCACTCGCGACCTTGGTTCTGCAGACTACGGCCGCACGCCAGGCCCGAGCTTGATACAGGTCAACAATCCGCCTTCATGGCGCCCTCTCCCGCCCCCTGTGCTGCCTGTGCTAGCCTTCTCCTCCCTGTTCGACACCCGCCACGCGAGAGCGCATGTCCCCCGACGAGTATTGCGAGGAGAAGGCCGCGCAAAGCGGCTCCAGCTTCTACTACGCGTTCCGCTTTCTGGAGCCGGATCGCCGTCGCGCCATCACGGCGCTGTACGCCTTCTGCCGGGAAGTCGACGACATCGTCGACGAGGTGAGCGAGGAGAGCATTGCGCGCACCAAGCTCGACTGGTGGCGCCAGGAGATCGAACGCCTGTTCGCCGGCGAACCCCGCCACCCCATCACCCAGGCACTGCAGCCGCACATCGCCGCCTTCGACCTTGGTCGCGAGTACTTCGACGAGATCATCGACGGCATGCAGATGGATCTGGACTACGACAGCTATCCGGACTTCACCACTTTGTCGCTGTACTGCTACCGCGCGGCCAGCGTCGTGGGCATCCTGTCCGCCCACATCTTCGGCTACACCGATCGGCGCACTCTGAAGTACGCCCACGACCTCGGCATGGCGTTGCAGCTCACCAACATCCTGCGCGACGTGCACGAGGACGCCATGCGCGGCCGGGTGTACATCCCCATGGACGAGCTCAGCAAGCACGGGGTCAAGCCGGAGGAATTCCAGATCAACATTACCGACGACCGCCACCGCGCCCTGTTCGCGGAGCAGGCGGAACGGGCGCGACGCTACTACGAACGCGCCGAGGAACACCTCCCGGACGCCGACCGCTACGCCCAGCGCCCGGGCCTGATCATGGCGGCCATCTACCGCACCCTGCTCGACGAGATCGCCGACGACGGCTACCGCGTGCTGGAACACCGCGTGCGCCTGACCCCGATCCGCAAGTTGTGGATCGCGTGGCGCACCGCACGCCGCCTGAAGCGCGAACAACGCCGCCGCGCGACCTGATGCCATGATCTCCGGCTCACCCCACGCGCCCGTCGTCGTGGTCGGCGCGGGCTGGGCCGGCCTGACCGCCACGCTGGCGCTTGCACGCGCCGGGCACCCCGTGCACCTGATCGACGCGGGCAAGGCCCCCGGTGGCCGTGCCCGCAGCCTCGACCTGGACGGCACCCCGCTCGACAACGGCCAGCACATCCTGGTCGGGGCCTGCCAGCAGACCCTGCAGCAGATCCGTTCGGTCGGCATCAACCCCGAGCAGGCGTTTCAGGCCCTGCCCTTCGGCCTGCGCATGTTCGAGCCCACCGGCCGGCCGCAGGACCCGGCGTTCCAGCTGGAACCACGTTCGCCCCGGTTGCCCGCCCTGGCCGCCGCGCTTTACCGGGCGCTTGCGAAGCACTCTCTTGGTACACGCCTGCGTGCACTGTCCGGCGCCGCCGCCATGTTGCACCGGCCCCTGCTCGACGATCTCCCCGTCCTCGACTGGCTGCGCCAGCGTCGTCAGCCCGACGCCCTCATTCGGAGCCTGTGGGACCCGTTGTGCCTGGCGGTGATGAACACCCCGACCCGAACCGCCTCGGCCCGCATCTTCCAGAACGTCCTGCGCCTGGCACTCAATCATGGCCCGGAGGCCGCGCGCCTTCTCCTCCCCGCGCGGCCACTCGGCGAGCTGTTCCCGGAACCGGCTGTACAGGAACTCCGGGAGCGTGGCGCTAGAGTGGATCTTGGCCGCCGCATCACCGCCATTGAGCGCAGCACGACTCACGACGCCGCCCCCTACCGCCTGCGCGATCGCCAGGGCGTGGCGAGCCCGGCGCGCGGCGTGATCCTGGCCGCCCCTCCAGCCGCCGCCGCTGCCCTGCTTCCGCACGAAACCGGCTGGGAGGCGACGCACCAGGGCCTGAATGGCATGGGCGCCCGCAGCATCTGCACGGTCTACCTGCGCTATGCGCGGCGCCTTGATGATCTTCCGCCACTACAGGGGCTGCTGGACCAGCATGGCCAATGGCTGATCGCGCGGCATGTCGCCGGGGCACCACACTGGCTGGCGGTCGTGATCTCGGCGGCCGACGACCTCGAACCGTTGACGGCGGATGCGCGATGGCGCACCGTCGCCCGCTCCCTGGCCCAAACCTTCCCCGAACTGGGCGAATCCGAGACCGGCCACAGCATTTGCGAACGCCGCGCGACGCTGGACGCGCAAGCCGGTCTGGATGCACGTCGCCCGCCGGCCCGCACGCCCTGGCCGGGGTGTTATCTGGCCGGGGATTACCTGACGCCTGCACTGCCGTCCACGCTCGAAGCGGCCGTACAATCTGGACTAGAATCGGCGCACCTGTACCTGGAGGACCATCCTTGACCGATCTCGATATTCCCCGCCTGCTCGCCTACCGCCCCGAACCCGGCGCCTTCGATGAACGCGTGATCCTGGTCACCGGGGCCGCCGACGGCATCGGCCGCGCGGTTGCCGAGGCCTGTGCCGCGGCCGGCGCGATCGTGGTCCTGCTGGACAAGGACCTGAAGGGCCTGGAGGCGGTCTATGACCGGATTGAACAGGCCGGTCACCCGCAGCCCGCGATCTACCCACTGAATCTCGAAGGCGCGACGGTCAAGGACTATGGTGACCTGGCGGAGAACATCCGCGACTCGCTGGGCCGCCTGGACGGGCTGGTACTGAACGCGGGCTGGGCCGGCGCCCTGATGCCGATGAAGAACTACGACCCGGAGCTGTGGTTCAAGGTCATCAACAGTAACCTGCACGGCCCGTTCTTCCTCACGCAGGCCGTCCTGCCGCTGCTGGAGGCCAGTCCCACCGGGAGCCTGGTCGTGTCCACCCAGAACGCGCGCAAGGCCTTCTGGGGCGCCTTCGGCATGGCCAAGGCGGCCCAGGACGGCCTGATCGACATCCTGTCGCACGAGCATCGCAACGAACCGCGCTTCCTGCACGTGAACGGTATCGACACCGGCCCCGTGCGCACCCGCTTCCGCGCCGGGCATTATCCCGGGGAAAACCCCGACCTACTGCCCGAGCCCGAGGCCGTGGTTGGCCCCTATCTGTACTTCCTGGACCCCGGCGACCGCACCACCACCGGTCTGAACATCAGCCTGGAAGGCCAGGTCCCGGTCCCCCACGCGGCGTCCTGAACCGCAGGGGCGTCAGGCGCGCGGTCGTTTTCCGGCCGGGCGCCCTTTGCGCACCTTCCCACTACCCGCGCGCGGCTTGCCGCCCTTGGGCGCGGCAGAGCGTGCCCCGGCCTTGCCCGCTGGCGCTGGCTTGCCACCGGGACGCGCCGCAGCCTCGACGCCGTTGTGCTGCGTCTGGAAGGTCTGGCCGCGCTTTTTCAGCGCCTTGCCGCCACGGGTGATGCGCCCGCCGGTGGACGGACGTGCCGCACCCTGACCGGTCCCAGCCGGCTGCCAGGTCGGCACCAGGTGATGCTTGCCATTGCCGATCAGATCCGCACGCCCCATCCGTTGCAGGGCATCACGCAGTAGCGGCCAGTTGTTCGGATCGTGATAGCGCAGGAACGCCTTGTGCAGACGCCTCGCGCGCACCCCGCGAGGCACCGGGACGCGTTCGCTGGTGGTGCGCCGAATGCCGCGCAACGGGTCACGCCCCGAGTGCCACATGGCGGTGGCCAGGGCCATGGGACTGGGCAGGAACGCCTGCACCTGGTCGGCGCGGAAGTCGTTGCGCTTCAGCCAGAGCGCGAGCTGCAGCATGTCCTGGTCGGTGGTCCCGGGATGCGCGGCGATGAAATACGGGATCAGGTACTGCTCCTTCCCGGCCGCCTTCGAGTACTTCTCGAACATGGCCTTGAACCGGTCATAGGTCCCCATGCCCGGCTTCATCATGCGGGAAAGTGGTCCGGTTTCCGTATGTTCCGGGGCAATCTTCAGGTAACCCCCCACATGGTGGGTCACCAGTTCTTTCACATACTCCGGTGACTCGATCGCCAGGTCGTAGCGCAGCCCGGAGGCAATCAGGATCTTCTTGATGCCCGGCAACGCCCGTGCCTTGCGGTACAGGCGAATGAGCGGCGCGTGGTCGGTGTCCAGGTTGCTGCAGATGCCCGGGTACACGCAGGACAGTCGCCGGCAGCTCTGCTCGATATTCGGGTCCTTGCAGGCCAGGCGATACATGTTGGCGGTCGGGCCGCCCAGATCCGAGATCACGCCGGTGAACCCGTCCACCTTGTCGCGGATCTCCTCGATCTCGCGCAGCACGCTGTCCTCGGAGCGGCTCTGGATGATCCGCCCTTCGTGTTCGGTGATGGAACAGAACGTACAGCCGCCGAAACAGCCGCGCATGATGTTCACCGAGAAGCGGATCATCTCCCACGCCGGGATGCGCGCAGCCCCGTAGGAAGGATGCGGGGCCCGGGCATAGGGCAGATCGAACACCGCGTCCATCTCGGGCGTCGACAGCGGGATCGGTGGCGGGTTGAGCCAGACCTCCTTGTCCCCGTGGCGCTGCACGATCGCGCGGGCATTCCCCGGGTTGGTCTCCAGGTGCAGCACCCGCGAGGCATGCGCGTAGAGCACCGCGTCGCCCTTCACCTGCTCGAAGGCCGGAATACGGATGACCGTTTGGTCGCGCGGGGTGCCGCGCGGGATATCCCGGTGAAAACGCACGACCTTCGCGCCCGCCTCCGCTCCTGCCGCCTGCGCATCCTGTGCCTCGGCATCAGCGCAGGTCTCGGGCGAGACCATGGCGTAGGGATCGGGGTTGGCATCCACCGGTCCAGGGGTATCGACCTCGCTGGAATCCAGCTCGACGTAGCCGGCGGGCACGGCATCCCGCAGCAGGGCCGTCCCGCGCAGGTCCGTGATCTCGCGCGGATGCTCGCCCGCCGCGACGCGATGGGCGAGTTCCACCAAGGCGCGCTCGGCGTTGCCGAACAGCAGGATGTCGGCCCGCGAATCCAGCAATACGGAACGGCGCACCTTGTCCTGCCAGTAGTCGTAGTGCGCGATACGCCGCAGGCTGGCTTCGATTCCGCCGGCCACGACCGGCACGTCCTTGTACGCCTCGCGGGCGCGCTGGGCGTAGACGATCACCGCGCGGTCCGGGCGTTTGCCGTGCACGTCCCCCGGGGTATAGGCATCGTTGGAGCGGATCTTCCGCTCCGCGGTGTAGTGGTTGACCATCGAGTCCATGTTCCCGGCGGTCACGCCGAAGAACAGGTTCGGCCGCCCCAGGGCCCGGAACGGCTCGGCCGAGGTCCAGTCCGGCTGCGCAAGGATCCCCACGCGGAACCCCTGCGCCTCCAGCAACCGGCCGATGATCGCCATGCCGAAGCTCGGGTGGTCCACGTAGGCATCGCCGGTCACCAGCACGATGTCGCAGCTGTCCCAGCCGAGATCGTCCATTTCCTCGCGCGTGGTTGGCAGAAACGGCGCCGTGCCAAAGCGCTTGGCCCAGTAGGGCTTGCGGGCGAACAGGGAATCGGGTGCTGCGGACATGACCAGGCTTCTTCCGGCGGACGCCGGCAACAGGAAATGCGCGCATTACACGCCGGGGGCGCCCCAAGATCAACAGGGCACGCCCGCGGGCGGGACTTCGCAGTGGTTGACCGGGCCGCCGGAAACGGCCCGGCTCGCGTCAGTAGCGCTCGATGAACAGATCGATCGCAGGACTCAGCGCGCCGCGCCAGCGCTGCGCCAGGGACTCCTCCCAGCGCGGATCCACCTCGCGGGCCGTCTCCACCATGCAGTTCAGCCACACCCCGTAGAGTTCCGGTGCCACCGGTACGCGGCCATGACGGCTATGCACCTCGGCCATCTTTTCCATGGTCGGGGCCACGAAGCTCTCGCCCTCGGCGTAGCTGATCGCGGTGGAAACCGCCTGGCCCAGGGCCCGTTTCTGCTGCGACCAGTTGGTGGTCGTGAACGCCTGCGCCACCCGCTCGTCGGCGGCGAGAAAACGTTCGTAGAAGCGATCCACGAAGTTGCCGGCCCGCCGACAACGCCCGTAGCTCTGGTGAACATCGGAGTAGCTCATCAAAACCCCCATTCCCGAAAAAGCGCGATTCTACCGGGATTGCTCCGAGGGGGGCTAATCCAGATCACCCCCGGGAGCAGGAACACATCAGGGTTTCCCAGCTACAGAGGACGGCCATCAACGTCCCTCGAGAACCCCTGCGTACTGGATACCGGCGAGACGTGCGAGATCGCGATCGAACGTGGTCAGATCATTCGGCCCGAAGTCCTCCAGACTGGAATGCCCACAGGCCCGCGCCAGTACTTTCATCAACTCGGTAGAACCGTTCAGGAAGCGCTCCAGCCGCTCGCTCCCCTCCTGCGGGTCCAGCCGGCTGCGCAGTTTCGGATCCTGGGTCGCGACACCACTGGGGCACTGATTGGTATGGCACATCCGCGCACTCACGCAGCCCACGGCCTGGATCGCCGAATTGGCGAGGGCAATCCCGTCCGCACCGAGGGCCAGGGCCTTCACGAAGTCCGCGGGCGTACGCAGCCCACCGGTGACCAGCAGCGTCACCCGTCCAGTGGCCCCATTGGCATCGAGAAAGCGCCGCGCCCGTGCCAGCGCCGGGATGGTAGGCACGCTGATGTGATCGCGCAGCAGGGCCGGCGCGGCGCCCGTACCGCCACCTCGGCCATCCAGGATCAGGTAGTCGGCGCCAGCCTCCAGGGCAAAGGCCAGGTCCGCCTCGATGTGGTTGGCCGACAGCTTGAATCCGATCGGCACACCCCCGGTCTTCTCGCGTACCGCGTCCGCAAACCGGCGAAAATCGTCCGGGCTTTGCAAATCGGCATGGGCAGCGGGTGAATGGGCATCCTGCCCCGCCTCGATCCCACGCACCCGCGCAATCTCGTCACTTACCTTGCTGCCCGGAAGAACCCCGCCCAGCCCGGTCTTCGCCGCCTGGCCGGCCTTGAAGTGAAACGCCTGAATCTGGTCCAGCACCTCGTCCGAATAGCCAAACTGCGCCGGCCCCAACTCGAACAGGTAGCGCGAATTTTCTGCCTGCTCGGCGTCCAGCATGCCCCCCTCGCCGGAGCAGATACCGGTCCCGGCCCGCTCTGCCCCGCGCGCCAGGGCGATCTTTGCCTCGCGCGAAAGCGCACCAAAGCTCATGTCCGACACCAGCAGCGGAATCGCCAGCTCCAGCGGGCGCTTCGCCTCGGGGCCGATCACCAGCGAGGTGCCCACGTCGGCATCTTCGTCGAGCGGGCGTGTGGCCAGTTGCGCCGCCAGGAGCTGCAGCCCGTCCCACGCGGGCAACCGATCGCGCGGGACACCCATGGCCACCGTTGTGCCATGGCGTCCCACCCCCTCCAGCCCGTCGCGGGCCAGGGCGTGAATCCACTCGACATGCGGTTCAACCGCGCTGTTACGGGGACTCGGGGCCTGATCGCGCTGATCCGATGCCTCGGAATCCCCTTCCGCCGCGCTCGCGGGCTGACCCACCGCGTCCTGATCGAATTGCGCATGCGTCCCGTCGCAGTACGGCAGATTGCCGGACTGCTTGCACTGACACAGGTACGCCTCGCCGTCCTCTTCCGCCGTGAAAATCAACGGCTCGATGCCGGAGCCCTCGTGCGACCCATCGCAGAAAGGCTGATCCTTCGAGCGCCCGCAGCGACAGAACGCATACTCCTCGCCCTTTGTCAGTTCCACTCCCCGGGGTTCCACTGCGGCGATAATCGGTTCAGCCATCGGATGCTCCTTGCGCTCGGTTTGAATCGTCCTCATCTGTGACAGTGAAAGTCGCACAAATTTCCGAATCCTCGCCGGCGCCGTATGATGACGTCGTCGCATCCAGCCCCGGGGAACATCATGAGCACCGCCGACCACCGCCATACCCGCCGCGATTACACCCGCGCCGAACTTCGCCGCGGCGACCTCCACCAAAACCCGCTCAGCCTGCTGAATGAGTGGCTGGAGGCCGCCCGCGAAGCCGGCAACCCGGACCCCACCGCCATGATCCTGGCCACCGCCGACGCCGACGGCCAGCCCTCCGCTCGCACCGTTCTGCTCAAGCACGTTGATCCCGAGGGCCTGGCCTGGTACACCGACTCGCGCAGCCGCAAGGGCCAGGACCTGAACGAAAACCCGCGGGCCGCCCTGTTGTTCTACTGGCCCGAGACCGAGCGCCAGATCCGGGTCGAAGGCCCGGTCACCGCCCTCCCGGGCGACCTGGCCGATACCTACTTCCACCAGCGCCCGCGCGGCAGCCAGATTGCCGCGGCGGCCTCGACCCAAAGCCACCCGGTCGCCGGCCGCGACGAACTCGAGCAGCGTGTACGTTCGCTGGAGCAGCAATACCCGGAGGGCGACATTCCGCGCGACCCCGCCTGGATCGGCTACCGCCTGCAGCCCGAACTGTTCGAATTCTGGCAGGGCCGCCCCAATCGGCTGCACGACCGGTTCCAATACCACCGTGCGGGAAGCGACTGGGAAATCACCCGCCTGATGCCTTAGAGAGACGCTGATCCGTGCTTCCCCGGCCCGGCTACCGCTCCGCCAACCGAATCTGCTAGGATTCGCTCCGTCGTGGCGGTTCGACCCCGCATGACAAGAAGATTCGGAGAGGTGCCGGAGTGGTCGAACGGGGCGGTCTCGAAAACCGTTGTACTCTCGCGAGTACCGAGGGTTCGAATCCCTCCCTCTCCGCCAAACACTAGCAAGGGGGCCCAAGTGGCCCCTTTCGCATGTATAGCCCAAGCGTTCCGGGATTCGAACCCGAGGAATAAACAAATTCAGGTTCGACCGGTGACGCATAGCGACGCCGGAACGCCGAAGCAAAGCGGAGGCGACCCGAAGGGCGGCCAGCCATGCTGGCCGTAATCCCTCCCTCTCCGCCAGATCAAAGCAAAGGGGCCCAAGCGGTCCCTTTTGCATGTCTGGCCCTGCGCAATTCGTCCGATGCACAGTGGCCCGCAATGACACGCCAGTCCGGAGCGATTGCGTTACACCCGCCTTCCAGATTCTTTCGGCCGGTTTAACTAAGACGTGTCGATTTTCGCGATTCTCGTTCGTCTAAAGTTCAAAGGGGCGCCTATACCGCGCCCATTGGCCCTGTACCACCACAGGAGAGATCGCCATGACCGCCAACCCCGTCGTCTGGTTCGAAATTCCGACGCAGGACATTGTCCGCGGCTGCGCATTTTACGAAGCCGTGCTGGAGGTATCGCTTACGCGTGCCGACACCAGCGCGTTCGCGCCGACCACCGAGGTCTGGATGTTCCCAATGGACGAAAACCTGCCCGGGTCCGCCGGTGCTCTGGTACAGGGGCCGGAGAACCCGGTCGGTCCTGGTGGTTGCATGGTCTATTTCGCCTGCGACGACTGCGCCGTCGAAGCCGAGCGTGTCGCGGCTGCCGGCGGTTCCATCGAAACTCCAAAAGAAGCCATCGGTGAATACGGGTTCTGCGTGATCGCGCGCGACCCGGACGGCAACCGCTTCGGCCTCCATTCAATGCAGTAGACACACTGGGACAACACCATGAATTTCCTTCTGCTAATCCTCGAAGAACACGGCGACCGCGACGCGCGCAGCGACGCCGAGGGACAGGCGCTGTACGCCCAGATGCTGGCCTTCGGGGCCGAACTCGAAGCCCGTGGCCAGTTACTCGCCAGCGAATCACTGCGCCCCGACCGCCACGGCGTGCGCGTCCAGAGCCGCGAGGACAAGACACGCTTCATTGATGGTCCGTTTATCGAGTCGCGCGAGATGATCGGCGGGTTTTTTCTGATCGACTGCGGCGACCGCGACGAAGCGGTCGAGTGGGCCGCGCGCTGTCCGGCCGCAAGCTTCGCGACGGTCGAGGTGCGTGAATGCGCTCCCTGCCACGAGCGCTAACGGCCCCCAACCATCGATCGACTGCGGAGGCCACCCACCCATGTTCACTGACCGCAATGTCCAGCTGCATCGCGTCTTGCGTGCACCACCCGAGCGCGTGTACAGGGCGTTTCTCGAACCCGACGCCGTCGCCAAGTGGAATGCACCGCACGGCTTCACCGCACGTGTTCACGAGATGGACGCCCGCGTCGGCGGCAACTACCGGATGAGTTTCGTTAACTTTGCCACGGGCACCCACCACGACTTTGGCGGCCAGTACCGGCAACTCGTCCCGAGCCGTTGCATCGTGGTCTGCGACCGCTTCGACGACCCCACGCTGGGCGGCGAGATGACCCTTACCGTAACCCTCGAACCGGTCTCCTGTGGCACCCATCTGTACATCCTTCAGGAAGGGCTGCCGGAGGCCATCCCACTGGAACTCTGCACCCTCGGCTGGCAGGAATCGCTGAACCTGTTGGCCTATCTCGTCGAAACCGAGATCTCCGACGATGGCTGATGCCCCTTCCCCACAGTGCGGCGCCACCCGCTACACGATCCGGCGTCTAGGGGCCACGGATCGGACACCCATGCATGCCCTGCTCGACCTGTTCGCTGACGTGTTCGAAGAACCGGAGATCTATTCGGGCGCGCGGCCCTCGCCCGAATACCTCGAGCGCCTGCTGGCGCGAGACACCTTCATCGCCCTGGTCGCCGAAATGGATGGCCACGTTATCGGCGGCCTGGCCGCTTACGTCCTGGACAAGTTCGAGCAAGCTCGCAGCGAGATCTACCTGTACGACCTCGCTGTGGCGAGCACCTTCCGGCGGCGCGGCATTGCCACGGCCTTGATCCGCCGCACCCAAGCGATCGCCGCAGAGATGGACGCCTGGGTCGTATTCGTCCAGGCAGACCGCACCGACGATGCCGCCATCGCGCTGTACAGCCGGTTGGGCCAACGCGAGGACGTGTTGCATTTCGATCTGCCCGTGGATGGTTGCTCCAAGGCGCCATCGTCATCGCGGAACACCCACCTCCCGTGTGACGACGATGCCCGCTCGGCTTCCTCCACGATCAACCACGCCGCGACGCGAGGCACCACACCATGACCCGGATCCCGCAGAAAATCGTCCCCCACCTCTGGTTTGACCGCGAGGCCGAGCAAGCGGCGAACTTCTATTGCTCGGTCTTCCCCGACTCGAACATCACGCACCTGACCACGCTCCATCGCACACCCGGGGGCGATTGCGACGTCGTGTCGTTCAACCTGTGGGGTCAGGCGTTCATGGCAATCAGTGCCGGCCCCGTGTTCCGGTTCACTCCCTCGATCTCGTTCATGGTCAACTTCGACCCGTCGCGGGATCCCGATGCAAGAATGCGGCTCGACAACGCCTGGGCACAGCTCGCCGAAGACGGCCACGTCCTCATGCCGCTGGAGCGCTATCCCTTCAGCGAGCGCTATGGCTGGATCCAGGACCGCTTCGGGCTGTCATGGCAGCTGATTCTCACCGACCCCGCGGGCGAAGAACGCCCGCCGATCATCCCGTCGCTCTTGTTCGTCGGCGACGTCTGCGGCCAGGCGGAAAACGCCTCCAATTTCTATCTCTCGACCTTTTCCGACTCGCGTCGCGGCCAGCTCGTACGCTATCCCGGCGGCATGGAACCCGACCAGGAAGGAACGGTGATGTTCACCGACTTCATGCTCGAGGGGCAGTGGTTCGCTGCCATGGACAGCGCCCAACCGCATGATTTTGCCTTCAACGAGGCCATATCGTTCTTGGTGAACTGCGCCGACCAAAAGGAGATGGACGCGCTCTGGCAACGGCTTTCGGCTGTCCCGGAGGCCGAGCAGTGCGGCTGGCTCAAGGACCCTTTCGGTCTCTCCTGGCAGATTGTCCCCGAACAACTCGCCGCCATGATGAGTGACCCGAACGCGGCGCGCGTGGACCAGGTCACCCAGTGCCTTCTCAAGATGAAGAAGCTTGACCTCGCCGCACTGGAAGCTGCCTACCACGGCCGATAGGCCCAACCCCAAGCCGTGGCCACCGCAAGCGGCGCGTGGCACACCCCCGATACGGACTCACCCCATGACATCCGCCAAAGGAGCCAACTCATGAACTACGTCGACGGCTATGTAATCCCGGTTCCGCGGGACCGGGTTCAGGACTACCGCCAGCAGGCCGACCTGGCCGCACGGATCTGGCGCGAACACGGCGCACTTGAGGTCGTGGAATGCGTCGCAGAGGACGTGACGCCCGGCGAGGTGACATCGTTCCCCCGCAGCGTACAGGCGCGCGACGGCGAAACCGTCGTGTTCGCCTGGATCCGCTATGAATCACGCGAGCACCGGGATCGCGTCAATGCCGCGGTCATGGCGGACCCGCGCCTGCCTTGCCCGGACAAGATGCCGGACAGCACCGCACCGTTCGATCTGCAACGCATGTTCTGGGGGGGCTTCGAGGTCCTGGTGCAGCAGTGAACGACCGTGGCTGTCCTGAACTGCATCCGTCACCTCGCGTGCAGGACATACACCGCCGCATCGAAGCCATCTGGCGTCTGGATGCACGCCGTATCGTCGCGGCCCTGGCACGCTGGAGCAGTGACTACACCCTCGCCGAGGACGCGGCCCAGGACGCCCTGATCGCGGCGCTCAAACACTGGCCCGCCGAGGGCATCCCGGAGAAACCGACCGCTTGGCTGCTGCACACCGCGCGCAACCGTGCGGTCGATCACCTGCGACGCCAACACCGGGGCGATGCCCTGGTCAACGACTACGGACGTGAAATTGCGCGCAGCCACCTGGCCGCAGCGACGCCCCAGTACAGCGACGATGCCCGGCACGACAGCCTTGCCTTGCTGTTCATTGCCTGCCACCCGGTTCTCCCACCCGACACCCGCTGCGCCCTGGCACTGCGCACCCTCGCCGGGCTGGATAACGCCGCCCTCGCGCGGGCCTTTCTGGTGTCCGAGACCACCATCGCCCAGCGTATCGTGCGCGGCAAACGCAAACTCGCACAGGCGAACGTCCGCTTCGAGACCCCATCGCCGGCTGAATGCCAGGAACGCCTTGGCTCCGTGCACGAGGTCATCTACCGGCTGTTCACCGAGGGCCATGTGGCCACCCACGGCGACGCATGGACGCGCAACGAGCTTTGCCACGAGGCGCTGCGCATGGCCCGCGTACTCGCACAGGCCACCCCCGACGACATCGAAACCCAGGCACTGCTGGCCCTGATCGAACTGCATGCCGCGCGGCTGGGCGCTCGCATGGATACGCACGGCAACCCGGTGCTTCTGAAAGACCAGGACCGCAGCGCCTGGGATCGCGGCGGGATCCGCCGTGGCTTGGCCGCCCTGGCCCACTCCAACAAGCTCGCCCGCGACCAGGATGCAGCGCCCAGCCCATTTCGCCTGCAAGCCGCGATCGCCGCCTGCCATGCCACCGCGCCCAGCTTCGCCGCCACCGACTGGCCACAGATCGCGGCGCACTACGCAACGCTGTTCGCGACCACCGGATCACCAGCGGCACGCATCCATCAGGCTCAGGCGGCCGCCCAGTTCGACGACCCGGCGCAGGTGCTGAGCGCACTCGAAACCGCTATCGATATACAAGCGCTCGCCCGTTACGTGCCCTTGCACGCGGTACGCGGGGACCTTCTGGAGCGGTGTGGCGAACACGCCGCCGCGGCAGCGGCGTTCCGGCAGGGAGCCGAACGCTCCGGCAATGACGCGGAGAAGCGCCTGCTGCGCGAGCGTGCGAACACAGCCGCACCCCAACAAAAAAAGGGCTAGGCCCGAACGGACCTAACCCTTTGATAATCCTGGTGGGCGGTACTGGGTTCGAACCAGTGACCCCTGCCGTGTGAAGGCAGTGCTCTACCGCTGAGCTAACCGCCCGGAGCGCGGTAAAGATTAGGGTTCGCGGGATCGGACGTCAAGGGAGGCGCGGATTTATTCGCGCGTCCGCGCTGGTCACCCCCGGTTGCCAGCCCGCCCCCCTTGCCAGACAATGCCCAGCCTCGGAGAGGTGGCAGAGTGGTCGATTGCACCGGTCTTGAAAACCGGCAGGGGTGAAAGCCCCTCCGGGGAGGCGCTGATCCATTTGCCCGTCCGCGCTCGAGTCGATTTTGCTCGCTGACAAGGCGCGGTGACTGCCGTGCAGTCACTCTGCACAAAAGAGCCGCAACGCCGCCAGCGGGTAAAATCGGCCGAGCCCCTTCGGGGTTGGAGCCCCATTTTCCCCGATCCTGCGTTGCGCCGCTTGACCGTAGAGTGACTACGGCACTGCGCAGCGCGCCTTGTCTCGGAAAAAATGGGGCACCAACGCGGACGGGCAAATGGATCAGCGTCTCCCCAGGGTTCGACAAGGCGGCGCAGCCGCCGCAGGACGTTGCCGCCAGGCAACGCCCGAAGGGTGAGGACCGCAGGTCCGAATCTATCCCTCCCTCTCGTGGCCGCCAGGCCACGCGGGCCACCCCCGGTTGCCAGCCCGCCCCCCTTGCCAGACAATGCCCAGCCCCGGAGAGGTGGCAGAGTGGTCGATTGCACCGGTCTTGAAAACCGGCAGGGGTGAAAGCCCCTCGAGGGTTCGAATCCCTCCCTCTCCGCCATTCCCACCGTCCCGGCCACAGTCATCTCCCGACTACGCCAAGCAACCCCACCTCTCGCGACTTCCTCGCAATACATAGCCCATCTAATATGCGTCATATAGAACAAGTTAGATAGAAGAAAATGGACTGACCGCCTATAATCTGGCGCTACTTTCGCGACTGCGCCCGCGCATCCGACCGGGCCCAGCACCGGCTGCCAGTATTGTGACGACGGCCCTGGCAAGCCCCGGCCCGGACTGCCCTTGGGCCCATTGCATCGGTTCCGGCCGTCGTCAACCCCACGAACTGGCCAAGCGAGCGACCCGATGAATTCGATTCTGCTGCGAGTGTTCCCCTTCCTCAGCTGGCGCCCGACGAAGCAAACCCTCAATGCGGACCTCATCGCCGGGATCTCGGTCGCCCTGGTCCTGATCCCGCAGTCCATGGCCTATGCCCAGCTGGCCGGGCTGCCGCCGGTGTACGGGCTTTACGCCTCCCTCCTGCCCGTCATGGTCGCCGCGCTGTGGGGTTCATCGAACCAGCTCGCCACCGGCCCAGTCGCCGTGGTCTCGCTGCTTACCGCCTCGGCGCTGATACCGCTGGCCGCCGAGGGCTCGTCCGAATTTGTCATGCTGGCCATTGCCCTGGCATTCATCGTGGGCCTGATCCAGTTGATGCTGGGGTTGTTCAAGCTTGGCGCGCTGGTCAGCTTTATTTCGCATCCGGTCATCGTCGGCTTCACCAATGCCGCGGCCATCATCATCGCCCTGTCGCAGTTGAACAAGATCATCGGCGTCCCGATTGATACCAGCGGCCACTTCATGCTGGGCCTCTGGGGCGTGATGACGGAATTGGGCAGCGTCCACTGGCCCACACTGGCGTTCGGCCTCGGCGCCATTGGCCTGATGGTGCTGATGAAACGGTTCGTGCCGAAGATCCCGGGGGTACTAGTCGCCGTAGTCGTGGCGATCCTGGTGAGCTGGGCAATCGGCTACGAGCAGAAGGCCGAGACGTCCCTTCAGCAGATCGCCCCGGCCCAGGTTCTGACTCTCGCACAGTCCATCGAGAGCGATGGCAAGCGCCTCGCCGATCTCGACGAGCAGATCCGCCGGCTGGAAGCAGAGCTCCAGGAACAGGAGGGCGCCGAGGCCGTGCGCCTGCGCCACGAGGCCGACCAGCTGCGTCTGCAGCGCGATGAACTGCGCCCCGAACTTGCCGGCATGCGCGAGGAGATCCGCGACATCACGCTGCGTCGCGTCCCCGGCGAGAATGATCAGCCTGCGCGGTTCATTGCAGACGATCACCTGACCGATGCCGAACGTGCACGCGCCGATCGCGCCGCATGGCGCATCGAACGGGTCGGTGAAGATTCCGTTCATCTGAATGGCGGCGGCGCCGTAGTGGGCAATGTGCCCCAGGGCCTCCCCGGGTTCTCGATCCCGGATATCACCTTCGGCACCTTCACCACGCTGCTGACCACCGCCTTCGTCATCGCGCTGGTGGGCTTCACCGAGGCCATCGCGATCGCCAAGGCCATGGCGGCACGGACCGGGCAGCGCCTGGACCCCAGCAAGGAGTTGATGGGTCAGGGTCTGGCGAACATCGCCGGCGGCTTCACTCAGGGTTACCCGGTAAGCGGCTCGTTCTCGCGATCAGCGGTCAACCTGAATTCGGGCGCCAAGACCGGCCTGGCCTCGGTCTTTACCGCGGTGATCATCGGCCTGGCCCTGCTGTTCCTGACGCCGCTGATTTATCACCTGCCACAGGCGGTCCTCGCTGCGATCATCATGATGGCGGTTGCCGGGCTCGTGAACTTCAAGGCCATCAAGCACGCATGGGTGGCCAACAAGCACGATGGCGCTGCCGCGGTGGTGACCTTCGTTGCGACCCTCGCAATGGCTCCGAACCTGGACTACGGCATCCTCACCGGTGCCGGTCTGGCCATCGTGCTGTATCTGTACCGCACCATGAAGCCGCGCGTCTCGGAACTGGCACGCTACGAGGACGGCACCCTGCGCGAGGCCCAGCGCTACGGCCTGGAGACCAACGAGAAGGTCGGCATCATGCGCTTCGATGGGTCGTTGTACTTCGCCAACGTGCCCTACTTCGAAGATGCCGTACTGGACCTGCTGGCCCGCCACCCACAATCCAAATATCTGATCGTCGTCGGCAAGGGCATCAACGAGATCGACGCCTCCGGCGAAGAGGTCATCCATCAACTGGTGCACCGCCTCAAGGCGCGCGGCATCACGCTCGTGTTCGCCGGCGTCAAGGCCCAGATCATGGAGGTCATGCAGCGCACGGGGCTGGACGACATCATCGGCAAGGACAACATCTTCAAGTCCACCGACCATGCGGTGAAGACCATCTCGGAAAAGGTCGGCGAGCCGATCAAGTAACCCGCGCCGGGCCGATCACCGCGTGATCGGCCCGCATGCCCTGAAACCGCAAGGGAAACGCTGCAACCGGGAACGCTTGTCGCTACACTGTGCTTGTTTCGAATCCAATGAGGAGTTGACCCGTGTCCCGAGACCAGATCGTCCGCTCGAGTCGCAATCCGTCCAGCACTGGTTCCATCAGCGAGACCATCTCCACCAACAAGGTGATCCGGCAGACCTACATGCTGCTGTCGCTCACCCTGGCGTTCAGCGCGATCACCGCGTTCATCGCCATGGCGGTCAACGCGCCGCCGGTGCACTGGATCATCATGCTGGGGGTGCTGATCGGCGGCCCGTTCGCCATCCACGCCGCGCGCAACTCGGCGCTGGGCATCGTGCTGACCTTCGCCTTCACCGGCGTACTGGGCTTCTTCCTCGGCCCGATCCTGAGCATGTACCTGGGTCTGCCGAACGGGCCACAGATCGTCGGCAACGCCTTCGCCGCCACTGCGGTCGCGTTTGTCACGCTTTCCGGCTACGCCCTGGCCACCAAAAAGGACTTCAGCTTCCTCGGCGGCTTCCTGGTCGTCGGCCTGATCGTCGCCCTGCTGGCCATCGTCGCCAACCTGTTCCTGGCGATCCCGGCCCTGTCGCTGGCCATCTCGGCCGCGGTTGTCCTGCTGCTGTCGGCCGCCATCCTGTTCGACACCAGCCGGATGATTCACGACCCCGAGGCCAACTACATCGTGATGACGGTCTCGCTGTACGCGAACCTCTATGTGATGTTCCTGCACCTGCTGAACCTGTTCCACGCCTTCATGGGCGACAACTAGGGTTCCGCGCTGCACAGCACGGCAGGAATGCGTTCCAGGGCCCCGCACAGCGGGGCCCTTTTCATTGGACACCATCTTCATTGAATACGGATACACGCCGATCATGAGCCACCTTCAACGCGGCGTCTTTCTCGATCTCGCCACGGTCGACCGCGACGATCTTGACCTGACCGAACTCCGGGCCAGCCTTCCCGAGTGGTCCTTCCACGAGCACACCGAGCCGGGTCAGCGGCTGGGCCGGATCGGTGATGCCGAGGTGATCGTCACCAACAAGGTCGAGCTGAATGCGGAGGTACTGGCCGCAGCCCCTCGCCTGCGACTCGTCTGCGTCGCCGCCACCGGAACCAACAATATCGACGAGGAAGCAGCCCACCGCCTGGGTATCGTCGTCAGCAATGCGCGCGACTACGCCACCGACTCCGTGGTGCAGCACGTCTTCACCCTGCTGCTGACGCTGGTCACCCAACTGGACGCCTACCGCGCGGACATTCGCGCCGGTCGCTGGAGCGCCTCCGATCAGTTCTGTCTCCTCGACCACCCCATCGGCACGGTGGCCGGAATGCGCCTCGGCATCATCGGCTGGGGCGTACTGGGCCGGGCCACCGCGCGCGTCGCCGAGGCCTTTGGCATGGAGGTGCTGGTCGCCGAGAGCCTGAATCCGGACCGCGCAGCACAAGAGGATCGCGTGCCGCTGGAACGGTTACTGGGACAATGCGACGTCATCAGCCTGCACTGCCCCCTGACCGCGACGACCCGGCACCTCATCGATGATGCCGCCCTGCGCCAGATGCGTCCGGGGGCCCTGCTGCTGAACACCGCCCGGGGTGGCCTGGTCGATCCCGAGGCCCTGGCCAGGTACCTGCGCAGCGGGCATCTCGGCGGCGCCGGCATCGACGTACTGGAACCGGAACCCCCACCGGCGGATCACCCCCTGCTGGCCGACGATATCCCCAACCTCGTCCTCACGCCCCACACCGCCTGGGCCGCGCGAACCGCCCGACAGCGGGTGATCGACGAGGTTACGGCCAATATCCACGGCTTCGCGAGCGACCAGCCGCGCAACGTGGTGGAGTAACCCACATGGATTCGGAAGCCCTGCAAAAACGCATCGAGGATCTGGAGATCCGCCTGGCCCATCAGGAATACACCCAGGAGGAGCAGGCCCGCGTGCAACTGGAGCTGCAACAGGCCAATACCGAGCTGCGCCAGCAGGTCCAGTGGCTGCGCGATCGCATGCGCGACCTCGAGGAGCACGGCGGCGGGCCGGAGGGCGCCGAACCACCCCCGCCGCACTACTGACGCCCATGCCACTCACCGTACGCGCGGCCCCCGGCCACGAGTCCGCCGCCAACGCACTGCGCCAGGCCTTGGCGGCGCGCGGCTACGCCCATGCCGGGGAAGCCACGCTCGTGCTGGAGACGGGAGACCGCGGGCTCGAACTGGTCCGCGAGGACGTACACCCGCCGCTGCGACTGCAGCTGGACTTTGCCGCCGGGCGCCAGGGCTACCGCCTCGCCCATGCCGGTCACCAGCGCGAGGGCCTGATCCGCGCCTTCGGCAGACTCCCGCGTGACGGTCATGTGCTGGATGCCTCCGCCGGCCTGGGCCGCGACACCCTCCTGCTGGCCGCGCACGGCTTCCGGGTCACGGCCTGGGAGCGGCATCCCGTGGTGTACCACCTGCTCGCCGACGCGCTGGAACGCGCGGCGGCCAGTCCGGAACTCGCGCCCATCATCGGACGCATCACCCTGCACGAGGGGAAGGCCGATCCAGCGCATCTCGCCGTCCCGGCAATGGCCGCGGTCTTCGATCCCATGTTCCCGGAACGGGCCAAGCGGGCCGCGGTGAAAAAGGACATGCAGCTGATGCAGGCGCTGATGCCCGAGGCGGCCGACCCCGACGCGGAGCAAACCCTGGCCACCCTGCGCCAGAACGTGGAACGTCGCGTCATCGTCAAGCGCCCGCTGCATGCGCCCGCCCTCGGTCCCGAGTCGCCCCAGGCGAGCATCAAGGGCAAGAGCGTGCGCTTTGACCTCTACCCTGCCATCACCCTCGCGAAGGTGGAGGACGGCTGACTCAGACCGTCCAGGCCGGACACGGTTTTCCGCGTCCGCAGAGGCACCCGCATAGCGAGTTGGCGCCTGCCGGAACCACGTCACCCCTGGGGCCCGGTGAAAGAGCCAGGGCCGCTTGTGAGGTCACCTTCACGGTCTGCCCAGGATCAGTTGGTCATCCCCGGCGAAGCGATAGTCGGGGATGGGCAGGTTGCGCCGGGCCGATTGATCCGCATATACGCGGCCGGCGCCGTCGTAACGTCCGCCCCGGCAGCGGTCGACAAAGCCACCGCTCCAGCCGTCGGCCTCGTCCGGGTGGACCAGGTCCAGCTCGCACCCCAGATCCGCACTTTCGCCGATCACCACCAGCCACTCGGGCCGGAAGCTGCGCAATGGCCGATCCAGCCCGTCCGGTTGCTGGCCGCGGCGGGCCTCCGGGTCGACCAGCTCGTCATCACCGGCCAGGGCGGCCTGCCACGCAGCATCGCGATGGACCACAAGCACGTGGCGGCTACCGTGAATCACACGCAGGGCCTCGCCCGGGGCAATCTCGGCAAGATCCACCCGCAGCGTCTCGCCACGGGTATCGCCCGGTCCGGAAAAGGCGTACCGGAGCATCACCCCAACCAGCAGCAGGGCGGCCCCGAGAACCATCAGTTTGATCAGGGCGCGGATGCGTACCCGAGTCAGCGAGTCGTTTGTTGCGTGCACCTGGTATCCCCGTTCGCGTCCGGAAGCCCCCGGAACCCGCGTCGAAATCGCTTTGCCTGAGACGGACGCACGCCGAGGGAAATACTGATGAATGTACACCCTCGCGCTCGAGTCGCTTTTGCGTGCGAACAAGGCGCGGTGAGCGAAGTGTAGCCGAGCTACATAAGCGAGCCGCAACGCTGGGCGCACGCAAAAGCGGCCGAGCCCCTTCATTCAATGGTTTATGGGGTTGGCACCCCAGGTTCCCCGATCCTGCGTTGCGCCCCGAAGACATCAAAAACGGGCGGGTAGAACCACTACCCGCTGCACGGCGCGCCTTGTCTCGGGCAACCAGGGGTGCCAACGCGAGTGTGTACATTCATCAGTATTTCCCTAGACTATGCAGCATGAATGAACCCAAACGCTCCAGTCGCACCTACGTAGGCCTGTACAACGATATGTACGCCGGCATGACCCCCATCGGCAATTTCATCCGCGATGCCTGGGTATTCGGCATCCTCCCGGAGGACGAAACCTGCGATGGCTGGGATGTCTCGCGCATCCAGATGCTGCATGACCAGGTCAACGCCGAGTGGGACAAATACAGCCTGCGCATCAGCAACCTCCCGCCCGAGCTGCGCGAGCGCCATGAGCGCATCCATAACGAAGCCATCGAGCGCGCCCGCGAGCACGGCTGGGTCGCCGGCCAGGACATCGACAGCGAGATGGGCGACGACGCCTGATGGGGGCCAGCGAACCGCTGATTCGCCCCCTTGTTGTCATCGCTGCCCTGCTGGGAGGGACTGCCGTCGTCCTCGGCGCCTTCGGCGCCCACGCCCTGCAGGAACGCCTGACGGAACAGGCCCTCGCGACCTGGCATACCGGCGTCCAGTATCACTTCATCCATGCCCTGGCCCTGCTGCTGGTCGCGGCGTTGTGGGCCCACCTGGCCAACGGCTGGGCCGCTGCCAGTGCTGTGGCGTTCGTGATCGGCATCCTGCTGTTCTCTGGGAGCCTGTATGCCCTGGCGCTCGGCGCACCCCGTATCCTCGGCGCGATTGCACCGCTGGGCGGCACCGCGTTTATCCTCGGCTGGGCCGGGTTGGCCATTGCCGCCTGGCGCAGCTGACCTATAATCACGGCGCAGCCACCCCCCTCTTCCCGACCGTATCGAGATCCCCATGAGCCAGACCTCCTTCGCCGTATTCGCCGAAAACACCCTGGACGACATCCAGACCCGCCTCACCGAGCAAAGCGCGCTGGACGACCTGGACATTGACCTGATCGACGGCGTGATGACGATCGAATTCGACGATGGCGCCCAGTTGATCCTGAACCGCCAGGAGGCCGCACAGCAGATCTGGCTCTCCTCGCCCGAAGGACCGGCTCATTTCGGCTATTCCGAGGAGGAAGGCACCTGGATCGACGATCGCAATGGCGAAGAGCTGCACGCGACCCTGGTGCGGGTCATCGAGCAGAAACTGGGCGTACCCGTCGAGCTCTGATCCGGCGACCACAGGTCGCTGTCAGTCGCCCTTGCCGGCGCCCTTCTTCGAATCGCCCGGGCCCGCGGCCTCGCGTTCCTCCTGCGTTGCGGGCGCCTCTTCCAGCGCCCGCAGATGCGCCTCGACCTCGGCCAGTACCGGGTGGGGCTTGTCCTGTTCCAGCGCCATATCGATCGCCTTGAGCGCCTCCACCGCCTCCGCATCGCCGCGTAGCGGCATGCGCGCTACGCCCAGCGCCAGCATGCGGAACTGGCGGAACACCAGATAGCTGAGCGTCGCCACCACCAGGGCGGCCCACACGTTGTCCTGGAACCAGAGCCATACCGCCGCCCCGTAGCCCCCGAAGGTCAGCGCGAAGATTCCCAGCGCTACGCGGTGGGAACGGGCAACGATGCCTTCCAGCACTTCACGGTTGCGGATTACGAAGTCACGGTCGAAATGCAAAGGGATGATTCCTTGAGTCAGCGGCGTGGTCAGGGGCGCGGCGGCTGCTGGGCACGCCAGCGTTCGAAGGTCGGATAATCCTCGTACCCACGGGTCAGGACGAAGTCCAGCACGTTGCGCAGCCGATTCTGGTGGACGACCGAATCGATGCGGATAATCTCTTCGCCGCGCTCGTCGAAGAAAATGAGCGTGGGCGCCCAGTGCACACCCAGTTCCGCGGCCCAGTCTTTTGCGTTGGTGCGGTCGCCACCCGGCGTCAGCACCGGCGTATCGGCATCGTCGGCATCCAGCTGCACCGCATCCATCAGGCCGATGCGCTCCAGCACCTCGTCCTGCTGCAGCGGCTCGGAGTGCATGATATCGCAGGCATGGCAGGCCTCGCGCTCAAAGAACACCACCAGTGGGCGTTCGGCGGGGATTCGGCTCCGATCCAGCGCATACGGCTGGTTGATGAAGAACTCCCGCTGGTTGATGTCGTCGAGATCGAACTTTGGCGGTGGGTCGGCGCGCTCTAGATAGTCGCGAAAACTCTCCTCGCGGTCATGCCGGTCAATCACGTATTCCAGCAGCGCGCGGAACCGGTATGGTGGGTAGTAACCGCGCATCTGATGGATGCGCTCGCCGTCCTCGTCGTAAAAGGCAATCGAGGGGGTAAAGTTCAGCCGTTGTTCGGCGGCGTAGCGCCGTTCGAGCCAGGTCTCGCCGTCCAGGTCCGTGACTTCACGTGTGCCCAGCGCGTCGATGGCCACCACGTTGAAGTGTGACGCCAGGTACTCGCGGATATCGTCCTGTGCGAAGTTCTTGTCAAACAGCGCCTCGCAATAGGGGCAGTCATCCATGCCAAAGTAGACGGCCAGCCCCATCTTTCCCTGCTCCACCGCGTCTTCCAGGTCCTCGCGCAGATCGAGGAAGCTCAGCTCGAACCAGTCGGGCGTATGCAGCCCAATCGGGCGCGGGGTGTCATCGAACACGATCCCCTCGTCGGCTTCGACGGATTCGTCCGCCACAGAGGCGGTCGCGAACAACACCACCATGCCCACCAGCGAGACGACGCTCGCCAGCCAACCCAACCAATTCTTCCTGCCAAGGGCGTTATTCACGTCGAGAAGACTCCCGGTGGACCTCCTATTCGGACGGCGGCTCCATCACCGAGGTTCCCCCGAGATACGGGCGCAGTTTTTCCGGGATGTGGATCGAGCCGTCTGCCTGCTGGTGATTCTCCAGCAGCGCGACCAGGGCCCGGCCCACCGCAACCCCGGACCCGTTGATGGTGTGCACCAGCTCCGGGCGTTCGCCCGCCTTCGGTCGGAAGCGCGCCTGCATGCGGCGCGCCTGGAAGGCCTGGAAGTTGGAGCAAGAGGAGATCTCGCGGTAAGCATCCTGGGCCGGCAGCCAGACTTCCAGGTCATAGGTGCGCGCCGCGGCAAAGCCCATGTCCCCGGCGCTCAGGAGCATCACGCGGTACGGAAGTTCCAGCGCCTGCAAGACCCGCTCGGCATGGCTCAGGAGTTCCTCCAGCGCGGCATCCGAGCTCTCCGGCTGCACAATCTGCACCAGCTCCACCTTCTCGAACTGGTGCTGCCGGATCAGGCCGCGCACGTCGCGCCCATAGCTACCCGCCTCGGAACGAAAACACGGGGTGTGGGCCACCATCTTCAGCGGCAAGGCCTCGGCATCGAGGATCTGCTCGCGCACCAGGTTGGTCAGGGTGACCTCGGCGGTGGGGATCAGACGGTAGCGCTGGTCACAGTCGACCGAGAACAGGTCATCGTCGAACTTCGGCAACTGCCCGGTCCCCTCCAGCGATTCGGGATTGGCCAGATAGGGGACGTAGGTCTCCTGGTAGCCGTGTTCGCCAGTATGGAGATCGAGCATGAACTGGGTCAGTGCCCGGTGCAGGCGCGCCATCTGACCGCGCATCACCACGAAACGCGAACCGGCCACCCGCACTGCGGCCTCGAAGTCCAGCCAGCCACCGGGCAGGCCCAGGTCCACGTGATCGCGCGGCGTGAAATCAAAGGTCCGCGGGGTTCCCTCGCGGCGGACCTCGACGTTGTCTTTTTCGTCCAGTCCGTCGGGCACGTCCGCCTGCGGCAGATTCGGGATCTGCATCAGCATCGCATCCAGCTCCTGCTGGACCCCGTGCAGATCGGTCTCGCACTGCTTGAGCTCGTCGCCCAGGCGCCCGACCTCGGCCTTCAGCGGCTCGATGTCCTCGCCCCGCGCCTTCGCCTGCCCGATACCCTTGGAGCGGGTGTTGCGGTCGGCCTGCAGCTCCTGGGTGCGCACCTGCAACGCCTTGCGCCGGGCCTCCAGGGCCTTGAAGCGTTCGCGGTCCAGGGTATAGCCACGGCGTTCCAGAGCGGTGGCAGTCGCATCCAGGTCCTGGCGCAGGCTGTGGATATCAAGCATGACGGATTTCCGGCAAGGGGTGGAAAGAACGACGGGGAAGTCTACGGTTGCCGTCCCGTGGCGTCCACGGTCGCGGCCAATGCCCTCACGAGGCGACCGGCCCGACCCCCAGCAGGAATCGAGTACCGTGGAGCCCGGCTGCCGCAGCCAGCACGCAGACCAGCAGGCTCGCGAGCATGTAGCCCAGTGCACGCGCCCAGGCGCCTACATCTACCATGTGAACGACTTCCAGGGAGAAGGTGGAAAATGTCGTAAAGCCACCCAGCACCCCGACGACCAGCAACAAGCGCCAGGCCGGGTGCAGTTCCAGGCGCTCCACCAGAACCACGGCCAGCACACCGATCAGGAACGAGCCGAGGATGTTGATGCTCAACGTACCCCAGGGAAAGGCACGCCCGAAGTGCGCCACCATCCACTCCTGCATCCCCAGCCGCAGTGCCGAGCCCAGCGCACCGCCTGCCGCCACTGCCAGATACGAGCCCAGCCCAATGCCCATCATCACGTCCCGCTTGCGGAAAAGACCCACAGTTTATGCGATCACCTCGCACGGACCCAGCAGACCCCTACCATCGAGGCCATGAGCGCCCATCCCGCCACACCGCCGACCGAAGCCGCCGCACAGGCGCTGGCCGCGGTCATTGAGGGTCTGACCACCGAGCTGCCCTCGGACGCCCTGGTGGTCGAGGCCGCGGAACGCCGAGCCTACGAGTGCGACGGCCTCTCCGCCTACCGCCAGATCCCCGGGGCCGTGGCCCTGCCACGAACCCACGAGGAACTGCTGACCTGCCTGCGGCTCTGCCGCGAGCACGGGGTCCCGATCGTGCCGCGCGGGGCTGGCACCGGGCTGTCCGGCGGCGCCCTGCCCAGCGAGACTGGGCTGCTGCTGTCCCTGGCGCGCTTCAATCGCATCCTGGAGATCGATGCCGACAACCGCTGCGCGGTCGTCCAGCCCGGCGTGCGCAACCTCGCGATCTCCGAGGCGGCGGCCCCGCAAGGGCTCTACTATGCGCCCGACCCCTCCTCGCAGATCGCCTGCTCCATCGGCGGCAACGTGGCCGAGAACGCCGGGGGCGTGCATTGCCTCAAGTACGGACTCACCGTGCACAACGTGATCGGGCTGGAGCTGGTCACCCTGGATGGCGAGATCATCCGCCTCGGCGGCAAGACGCTGGATAGTGCCGGACTGGACCTGCTCGCCTTCATGGTTGGCTCGGAGGGCATGCTGGGCATCGTCACCGAAGTCACCGTGCGCCTGCTGCCCCGCCCCGAGCGCACCCAGGTCCTGCTGGCCAGCTTTGACCAGGCCGAGGCCGCCGGACGCGCAGTGGCAGGCATCATCGCGGCCGGACTGATTCCCGCCGGGCTGGAAATGATGGACAACGCTGCCATCCGCGCTGCGGAGGACTTCGTCCACGCCGGCTACCCGGTAGAGGCGGCCGCGATCCTCTTGTGCGAGCTCGACGGCACCAACGCCGAGGTCTCCGAGGACGTCATGGTGGTACGCCAGAAGCTCCTGGATCTGGGCGCCACCGAGGTGCACACCGCCCGCGACGACGCCGAACGCGCATTGTTCTGGGCCGGGCGCAAGGCCGCGTTCCCTGCCGCCGGGCGTATCTCGCCGGACTACTACTGCATGGACGGGACCATCCCGCGCCACCAGATCGGGACGGTGCTGGAACGAATCAACACCCTGTCGCGCGAGGTTGGCCTCGGCGTGTGCAACGTGTTCCACGCCGGTGACGGCAATCTGCATCCACTGATCCTCTACGACGCCAACCAGCCCGGGCAACTGGAAACCGCGGAGGCCTTCGGCCAACAGATCCTCGAACTCTGCGTCGAGGTCGGTGGCACCGTCACCGGGGAACACGGCGTAGGCGTGGAAAAGCTGGACGGCATGTGCGTGCAGTTCGCCGCGCCGGAACTGGAGCAGTTTCACCACCTGCGCCGCGCGTTCGACCCGCTGGGGCTGCTCAACCCCGGCAAGGCCATCCCCACGCTCGCCCGCTGCGCCGAGTTCGGGCGCCAGCACGTCCACGGTGGGCAGCTGTCGCACCCGGAACTCCCGCGCCTGTAGGATGACAGGCTCGACCCAACCGAGCTGAGCCTCCGATGCCCAGGGCCACCCTTGCAACCGCGCTGGCCGACGACTTCTCCGGAGCCGTCGACGCCATCCTGAGCGCCCTGCAGGCGTTGATCCCGCTGGACATGTGGATGCTCACGCGGGTCGAGTCCGACGACTGGGTGGTTTTGCACACCCACGGCCACGCACCGCGCATCCGCCCCGGGGCCGCATTCAGCTGGCAGCACTCCTACTGCGTACACATGAACGCCGGAGATGGACCGAACATCGCCGCGGACGCACGCTCGGTTCCAGCGTATGCCAGTGCCCCGATCAATGAGGTCGCAACGATTGGCTGCTACATCGGATTCCCGCTGTACGATGCCGATGGCGAACTCTTCGGCACGCTTTGCGGATTGCATCCCGAACCCATGGACTCCGCCATCGAACACCATGAGGCGGTCGTTCGTGCCCTGGCAGGATCGCTGGGCCACCTGCTGCGTCTCAGCCAGCGCGCCGAGGGGCTGGACCGGCTGCGCCAGCACGCTGCCCTGGCCGCCCACGGTGATCCCCTGACCGGCGTGCTCAACCGCCACGGCTGGGAGCTCGCGCTGGACGCCGAGGAGACCCGCTGCCAACAGAGCGGCCAACCCGCCGGCATCATCCTGTTCGATCTCTTCCCCGGGGACTCGAGCGTGGACAGCACGGGCATTCAGGATGACACCGAACTGGTTCGCGCGATCCTCGCCCTGCAGGGCCTGGCAGGCCCCACCGACCTGATCGGTCGACTCGGTGGCACCCGCTTCGGCCTGCTCGCGATCGACCTGAGGGCGCAGCCCCTGGCGGCGCGGGCGCGACACATCCGCCAGGCCCTGTCCGCAAAGGCCATCCCCGCGGCCATTGGCCACGCCATGCGCGAACCCGGTGCCGGAAGCCTGGAACACGCACTGAAGCGCGCGGAACGCGAACTGCGACCGGCAGCGCGACCCGCGATCTCCTAGACTTTTTCCATCCTGCGCGGCGAACCGCCGCCCCACCGTCTCGACGGATTGTCCCATGGCCCGAATCTTCGACCTCCCCGATCCCGCGCCCTCGCCGTTCAACCTCGGGGTCGATCATGTCCTGAAACTGCTCCACCGGATCGCCCCCCTGGACGTCTGGATGCTGACCCGCATCGAGGACAACGAGCAGATCGTTGTGCGCGCCGACGACCACGGCTACGGCATTCAGGCCGGCACGGCCTTTGACTGGAGCAATTCCTTCTGCATCCGCATGCTCGCCGAACGCGGCCCGCGAATCACACCGGACGTACAACAGGTTCCCGCCTACCGGGAAGCCCTCGCCGCACAACCCGATCCCCCCGCCATCGGCAGCTACATCGGATTTCCGGTGCAGGACCGTGAGTACGAGATGTACGGCGTGCTGTGCGCGATGAACCCGGAACCCATATCGGCCGACATCGAAGCGCAATCGGAACAGATCCAGGCCGCCGTCACCGTCATCGAGTCACTGATCCGCCAGCGCCGCCAGATCGACGAACTTGAACGCGAGCGCGAGGCCCTGCGACTGGAGGCCTACAACGACGCCCTTACCGGCACCTACAACCGGCGCGGCTGGCTACTCGCGTTGAGCGCCGAGGAACAGCGCTGCCAGGATCACAGCCTCCCGGCGGGTCTCGTCGCCATCGACCTCGACAACCTGAAGACCGTCAACGACCAGGAAGGCCATGACGCCGGCGACCGATTGATCAAGGCGGCTGGCCAGGCCCTGCGGGATGCCAGTCGCGAAATCGACATCGTTGCCCGCCTGGGTGGAGACGAGTTTGGCGTGCTGCTGCCGGAGACGCCGGCCGACCACCTCCCCGGGATCGCGAACCGGCTGCGTGCGGGGCTGCAAGAGGCCGGTGTATCGGCCTCCATCGGTTACGCCTGCCGCACCGTCAGCGGGTCCCTGCCCGAGGCCCAGACCAGCGCCGATGCCGCGATGTACGCCGACAAGCGCCAGCGCCGCGGAACCCCCGGGCCCTGAGGCCCTCGCGCTGCAAGCACGATCGCCCTTTTCCTCCGGGCCCAACACACTTCACGCACCCCTCTGCCGCGGGCCGGTCGATGGTTTACCATTCACCTAATCCGCATCCGGACGTCCCCTTCGCTACGAGGCCGTTTCATGAGCAAAACCGTCACGCTGACCGACAACACCACCGGCAAGAGCATCGAACTGCCGATCCAGGAGGGCTCGCACGGCCCGAACTGCCTGGATGTCCGCACCCTGTACAAGGAGCTCGGCTACTTCACCTATGACCCGGGGTTCATGTCCACGGCCAGCTGTCGTTCGGACGTCACCTTCATCGACGGCGACGAGGGCACCCTGCTCTACCGCGGCTACCCGATTGAACAGTTGGCGGAAGAGAGCACCTATCTCGAGGTCTGCTATCTGCTGCTGAACGGCGACCTGCCTGCCGCCGACGACCTGCACGACTTCTCGCGCATCATCAAGGAGCACTCGATGCTGCACGAGGCCGTGCGCCGCTTCTTCGACGGCTTCCGCCACGACGCGCATCCAATGGCAATCATGGTCGGTGTGGTCGGCGCGCTGTCGGCCTTCTATCACGACAACGTGGACGTGCATAACCCGGAACATCGGCGCATCGCCGCGCACCGGCTGATCTCCAAGATGCCCACCATCGCCGCCTGGTCGTACAAGTACGCCAACGGCCAGCCGTTCATGTACCCGGACAACAACCTGTCCTACACCGCCAACTTCCTGGCGATGATGTTCGGCGTGCCCAGCGAGCCCTACCAGCCGAACCCGGTGTTCGTGCGCGCGCTCGACCTGATCCTGATCCTGCACGCCGACCACGAGCAGAACGCCTCGACCTCCACCGTGCGCCTGTCCGGCTCCTCCGAGGCCAACCCGTTTGCCGCGATCTCCGCCGGTATCGCCTCGCTTTGGGGGCCACTGCATGGGGGTGCGAACGAGAAGGTCATCCGCATGCTCGAGGAGATCGTGCACTCCGACAAGAGCGTGGAGGACTTCGTGGCCCGCGCGAAGGACAAGAACGACTCCTTCCGCCTGATGGGCTTCGGCCATCGCGTGTACAAGAACTACGATCCGCGCGCCAAGATCATCCGCAAGATGTGCCACGACCTGCTGGCGGAGATGGGCGACATGGGCGCCGATAACCAGCCCCTGTTCGACGTCGCCATGGAGCTGGAACGTATCGCGATGGAGGACGACTACTTCATCGAGCGCAAGCTCTACCCCAACGTGGACTTCTACTCCGGCATCATCCTGCGCGCGATGGGCATCCCGCTGAACATGTTCACCGTGATCTTCGCCCTCGCCCGTACCGTCGGCTGGATCTCGCACTGGAACGAAATGATGCAGGATCCCGAATCCCGCATCGGCCGCCCGCGCCAGCTCTACACCGGCTACCGCTCGCGCGACTACACCTCCATCGAGGAACGCTAGAGAGACACGGATCCATGCGTACGTCCGCGTTGGCACCCCGTGTTTTCCGCAACCCGATACGGCACGCAGACGGGTAGACGCGCTACCGGCCTGTGTCCTCTCATTGGAGGTCGCAACGCAGATCGGGGAGCGTGGAGGACCCACCCCACGACCGATGGAACGCCGGGGCTTGGCCGATTCTGCCCACCGACAGCGTTGCCGCTCGAGCGCGAACGCGTGCGTTGATCAGCCTTCCCCAGGCTGGCATTCGGACGGATGCTTGCCGAACCCCTGCGCCGGTGCTATCTACTGGGTAGTAACAAGGGAGGGAGTGCTCATGTCCACCGACCGTTTCTTCATTTTGTTTGCCGGTATTGTCGTCCTGGTCAGCGTACTGCTCACCTGGCTGGCCAGCCCCTGGTGGCTGCTGCTCGCCGTCTTCATGGGCATCCACCTGATTCAGGCCTCGTTTACCGGCTTCTGCCCGCTGGTGATGATCCTGAAATCCATGGGGCTCAAGCCCGGCGAAATCTTCCCCTGAACCCGGCCCGCGCGGTGGATGGCGAGGGAACCCCATCGACTACGCGCCCCTTGTGTTCGTGAGCGTCAGACTGCATATTAGACTTCACTAATACTTAACCAGGAGACACCATCCATGAGCATTGACCGCATCGTCCTCGCCTTCGCCGGCACCGTCGTGATCATCAGCGCCATCCTCGGGTGGGTCTTCACCCCGATGTGGCTGATCCTGACCCTGTTCGTCGGCGCGAACCTGTTGCAGTCCGCCTTCACCGGCTTCTGTCCGCTGGCGATGATCCTGAAGGCGATGGGCGTGAAGCCCGGGGAAGCCTTCAACTAAAACCAAGGGGTCCCCACCCCGTCCAAGGCCCGGGCACCGCTGGTCCCGGGCCTTTTTGTGTGCGCCGCCCGCGAATGATCAACGCCTGTCTACACTCCAGGTGAGACCCACCCAGGCGGAACGCAGGCCCCATGCGATTTCGAGACCGAAAGGAAGCCGGCGAGCAACTCGCTCACGCCCTGGACCGCTATCGCGGCCAACCCGGCGTTGTGTATGCCTTGCCGCGCGGCGGAGTCCCCCTGGGGATCGCCGTCGCCCGGCATCTGGGCATGCCCCTGGATCTCCTGATCCCACGCAAGATCGGCCACCCGTTCCATCCCGAGTACGCGATCTGTGCCGTGCCCGAGCAGGGCGAACCGATCTGCAATCCACGCGAGGCGGAACGCGTCGATCCAGGCTGGCTGGACCAGGCCGAGGCACGCGAACGCGCCGAAGCCCGGCGCAGGCGCCAACTGTACTGCACGACGCCTTCCCCGGACGTTGGCGGCAAGCTGGCGATCATTGTCGACGACGGGATCGCCACCGGACTCACCATGCGCGCCGCGATCCGCGACGCACGTCAGCGCCAGCCTCGCCATCTGGTCGTGGCGATCCCGGTGGCACCAGCGGAGACCGCGGCGCTCCTGGAAAACGAGGTCGATGAACTGGTCACCCTGGACATCCCCGAGTACTACCGCGGCTCGGTGGGGGCGTACTACGAGGATTTCGAACAAGTCTCCGACGACGCGGTCATCGCGATGATGGCCTCCGTCCACCGTGCGGAAAACCCCGATGTCTCGCGCGAATGAACAGTCCGTCGACCTGGCCCTGGACGGCCAGGTCCACCAGGGGATTCTCGGCGTACCCGAGACACCCATTGGTCTCGTCGTTTTCGCGCACGGCAGCGGTAGCAGCCGCCTGAGCCCGCGCAATCATCAAGTGGCGCGGACACTGCAGGCCAGCCGCATCGCCACCCTGATGTTCGATCTGCTCACCGAAGGGGAAGATCGCACCTACGCCAACCGCTTCGATATCGAACTCCTCGGCCGGCGGCTGGTGCAGGCCTGCCAATGGGCGGCCGCCCAGCCTCGCCTGGCACCCCTGCCGCTCGGGCTGTTTGGCGCCAGCACCGGCGCCGCGGCAGCGTTGCAGGCCGCCGCCGCAGCGCCGGAGACCATCCGGGCCGTTGTCTCGCGCGGCGGGCGCCCGGATCTGGCGGGCGCCGCCCTGCCCCGAGTCGAGAGCCCCACCCTCCTCATCGTGGGCGGTGACGACACCATGGTGATTCAACTGAATCGCCAGGCGCAGGCGCTCATGCACGCGCGCTGCGAGCTCCAGATCGTACCCGGCGCCAGCCACCTGTTCGAGGAACCGGGCACGCTGGAACAGGCAGCCGAACTCGCGGCCGCCTGGTTCAGCAAGTGCTTGCCTACGGCGTAATGGCGACCTTCAGCACGCCGTCGCGTTGATGCGAGAACAGCTCGTAAGCCGTCTCGATATCCGCCAGCTTGTAACGGTGCGTCACCATCGGCGTCAGGTCCACGCGCCCCGAGGCGACGACCTCCATCAACCGCCGCATGCGTTCTTTCCCGCCGGGGCACAGGGTGGTCACGATGGTGTGATCGCCCAGCCCGGCTGCAATCGCATCCAGCGGCATGGAAAGCTTGCCCGAATACACCCCGAGACTGGAAAGGGTCCCGCCCGGTTTCAGGATGCGCAGACAGGCCTCGAAGGTCTGCTGCTGCCCCAGGGCCTCGATGGCCACATCGACCCCGCGCCCGCCAGTCAGCTCCATGATCGTCTCGACCGGGTCCTGCTCGCGGAAGTTGATCGCCACATCCGCGCCCAGCTTGCGGGCGGTCTCCAGGCGCTCCGGCACCCCGTCCACCACGATGATCCGGGTGGCCCCCATGAGCTTGGCACCCGCCGTGGCACAAAGGCCGATAGGGCCCTGGGCGAACACGGCCACCGTATCGCCGATGTGGATGTGCCCATGCTCGGCGCCGCCGAAACCGGTGCTCATGATGTCCGGACACATCAGTACCTGTTCGTCGCTCAGGCCGTCCGGCACCGGGGTCAGATTCGCCTGCGCATTGGGGATGCGCACGTACTCCGCCTGACAGCCATCGATCGTGTTTCCCAGCTGCCAGCCACCCATGGCCTTGCCACCACACTGGCTGGAGATGCCCTCCAGGCAGGAATGGCATTGCCCGCAGGGCGTGATCGCGCCCGCGATGACCCGCTGGCCGACCTCGTAGCCGGTCACTGCGTCCCCGAGGCGTTCGATCACCCCAACCGGTTCGTGCCCCACGATGCGGCCCGCCTCCACCGGGTATTCGCCCTTGAGGATATGCACATCGGTCCCGCAGATGGTCGTGGTCGTCACCCGCAGCAGGGCGTCCGTCGGCCCGATCTCCGGGATTGGACGTTCCTGCAACTCGATCCGCCCGGGTTCGACAAAAACTGCCGCCTTCATCGTGCTCATACCAACCTCCTTTGTAGCGTTCCCGGAAAAACACTGAACCACCCGCTTTCCATGATTTCGAGCGCAGCGAGCCAATCAATCGGGCCTGGCCATCCGCTGTTCATGGATTGCTTCGCCGCTGTGCTACCCGCAAGCCCGGCTCATCCAGCGTTTTCCCCAAGGGGCGGCATGCCGTCATGCACACCCTGTTCATCAAACATAGCAGGCCAGCCACGCGATCTTCCCGCCCGGGCACCGATTGATCGCGACGCCCCGCTCGCCTCCCTTACAATGAGCCTACATCTGCTGTTCAGGATCGCCTGTGATCTCGCTCATTCCCCGCCTGTTTCAACGCGCCCCGGCCCTCGATCCCGAAAGCCGGGCCTGGATCCACGCCATCTTCGATTGGGCCGGGAACGAACCACACCTGGGGTCGATGCTGCGCAAGGCTCACCTCGTTCTGCCCACGGCCGAGCACTTCCCCGGGCAAGCCGACAATCGCCAGGCCATGGCTCAACTGGTGTTCGATCGCGTGCTGGAACATGCCGGGCTCGCAGACAGCCCGTTCCGGCTTGTGCACCCTGGAAACCTGATGGACGATCCCATCCCCTGGGATGCGATGAATACTGCCCGACCGAGCCGCAACCCGGCGGACCCCCAGTCCGGGGGCGTCGGCATCCGCTACGATCCGGAGCTCGTCGCCCATTCCCAGGCGCTGATTGCCCACTTCGCGCGCGAAATCGCCTTGCGCCTGCTCGCCACGGCTGGCGAGCCCCCACCCGCCCTGGAGGGTAACGAGGCCCATATCGCGGAACTCCTCGCCACCCAGATGGGCTTCGGGGTCATGCTGGCCAATACCGCCTTCCAGGTCCGCGTGAATCAGTGCGGTGCCTGCAAGGGGCCGAGCGCCGAACGCGAAACCGCACTCTCGCGCGACGACCTTGCCTACGCCCTGGGGTTGTTCTGCCGGCGGCACGCCATCCCGCCGTCGCGAGCGAGGGCTCACCTGAATACCCCGTTGCGCCCGGCCCTGCGCCACGCATTGCGCGATCTCGCCCGTCGCGAGCGTGAAGCCGCGAGCGGCGCCGCCTGATCGGCCCGTCCTACGGGCCCCAGCTGCACACCCGCCAGGCGTGGCGTTATTCAATCCGTTTTATAAGACTTCTTCCGTACCTTACTGTCGAATAGTCAGATTTACCTGATCGAAAGTGGATACCACTTAGCGCGGGGTCTCGGCGCGTTGAAGAGCGGTGCCTGGGCATCTAGTTATCAGAGTTGCGAAACCACAGCTTTCTGGAGGCTCATCATGACCACCCTGCGTTACTGCCTTGCTGCCCCGATCTTCCTTGCGTTTGCCGCCGCGCCCCTGCACGCCAGCGAGGGTACCTTCGACACCCCAACGCTGATCCCCGAGCTTGCGGTCAAGGCCGCAGAGGCCGCGGTCGAGGCCTGCCGCGAACGCGACACCCAGGTCACTGCGGCCGTGGTCGACCGACATGGCACCCCCCAGGCCCTGAAGCGCGACCGCTTTGCCGGTCCGCACACGGTGGATACCGCCATCCGCAAGGCCTGGACTGCCGTCAGCTTCCGCACCGACACCCTGGAGCTTCGCGAGATGACCGAACCAGGAGAGGCCGGCTATGGCATCCAGCACCTGCCGGGCGTCAGCACTCTGGGCGGTGGCAAGCAGATCACCACCGGTGGTCGGATTGTCGGCGGCATCGGCATCTCCGGCGCCCCTAGCGGACAGGTCGATGACGAGTGCGCGGCAGCCGGCATCGACGCCATCACCGAAGACCTGCTCTGAACCCACCATCTGCCGGGGCCTTCCCGCGTGAGCGGGGGGCCCCGTTCATCGCATGACCACGCCAGCCGGTTCAGGCGCCGAGCAAACCGCTTCGCTGAAGCCCGTCGAAGATAAACTGCATCGCGAGCGCGCTCAGCAGCACGCCCAGGATGCGCGTGAGCACATGCGCGCCGGTCACGCCCAGCCAGTGCTGCAGACGTGACGCCACCAGCAGGCACACCAGCGCAAGCACCATAACGGCCACCAACGCCCCGAGTACCACGGCCTGGGCCACCCAGTCGCCCTCGGCCCGGCTCATCATCAGGATCGCGGCCCCCATCGCGCCGGGGCCGGCCAGCAAGGGCGTGGCCAACGGAAAGATCGACAAGTCCTTGCGGGTGCGCGCCTCCTGCGTCTCGGCCGCCGTGGCCGACACCGCGCCCGAGCTGCGGGCAAACACCATGTCGATGCCAATCAACAGCAGCAGGATCCCGCCCGCGGTGTACAGCGCCGCCAGCGAGATCCCCAGCAGCGACAGCAGCGCCTCCCCGACCAGCGCAAACAGCAACAGGATGCCGCCCGCGACCGCCGCCCCGCGGATGGCCATGGCACGGCGCTGGGCTGGCTCCACGCCCCGACTGAGGACCGCGAATACCACCGCGACATCCACCGGCCCGATGGTCACGAAAAAGGTGGCCAGCGCGACGATTCCCAGTTCCAGCATGGCGGATCCCTCCTCTGGCCCATGTTCGCCAACGGCCATGACATGCCCAGAATGGGCCTGGCCATCCGGGGTTTAAGTTGCCCTTCGTGATCGACGAACCTACTTTAGCGCGTTCTGAAACGCTTATTGGGGAGCCATCGAGTCATGAAACGTCGTGTTGTCGGTCATCTGACGCTGGCCAGTCTGCTTGCATCACCCGCCCTCGCTTATGCCCAGGAGGCCGCTCAGACACTGGGCACCGTATCGGTTACGGCCACCGGATACGAGACCCTGATCGACGAGACGCCGTCCTCCGTCACCGTGATCGAGGCCAGCGAAATCCGCAACCGCGAGGCCCGCACCCTGGGCGACCTCCTGCGCGGCCAGCCGGGTGTCGCCACGGCCGTGGACGGATCGGTGGGCTCCGATCCGATCATTCGTGGCCTGAAGCGCGACCAGGTGCTGGTTCTGGTCGATGGCGTGCGCATCAATGCGATGCAGCCGCCGGCCCGCGGCTCGCTGGCTTCCTATGTCAACGTCGACCTGATCGAACGCATCGAGATCGTGCGCGGCCCGGGCTCCGTGCTCTACGGCGCCGGTGCCATGGGCGGCGTGATCAACATCATCACCCGCGGCGGCGATTTCACCGACGAACCCGAGACCCGCGGCTTCTCCCGCCTGGGCGTCACCTCGGTCGACGAAGGCATCCGCGGCGCGGTCGGCGTCACCGTCTCCAACGACCGCAACGTGCTGGACCTCTCCACCGCCTACCTGAACACCGACGACTACAAGAACGGCGACGGCGACCGTCTGCGCGACTCCGGCACCGAACAGAACGCCTACCACCTGCGCTACCGCGGCAAGCTCGCACCAGGCCACGAGCTCCAGTTCCGCGCCCAGCGCGACGAGCGCAAGGACGTCTGGTACCTCGCCTCGCGCAACTTCAACGAGAACGACCCCAGCGGACTCCCTGCCGGCGCGCCTCCGCTCGGACTCAACACCCACTACACTCCGCGTCAGACACGCGATCTCTTCGAACTCCTGTACGAAGGGGAACTGTCCGGTGCTTGGGCGCCTCGCGTCGAAGCCTCGGTGTACCGACACGAACTCTCGCGTGGCAACTACGATTGGAACGCGGAACTCGGCCGCGATTACCGCACGTCGGATACCGACTTCACTACGGACGGGCTTCGCGTGCAGACGGAATTGGTCCCCGCCGACGACCAGATCCTGCTGGTCGGGGCCGAGGCCTGGCGCCTTCGTGCAAGTCCCGTTTCGTTCATCGGCACCGAGGCCAACGGGTTCCGACCCGAAAATGCAGCGCCTAGCCCATTGGTTGAGAATGGGCGAATTGAATCCGCAGGGGTCTTTGTCCAGCACGAGACCTACCTTGACTGGGCCACCGTCAACCTCGGCGCCCGCTATGACGAAGTGCGCGGCAGCGCCGACGCCGCAGCGAACGTGCCCGAACCTCTGGACAAGACCGACCGCAACCTCAGCTGGTCCGCGGGCCTGACCTGGCACCTGGACGAGGCCTTCAACCCCTACTTCAGCCTGTCCGAGGGCTACCGCTCCGCCAGCCTGCTGGAACGCTACCTGACCTACCCCTACAGCGACGGCTTCACCTGGCAGAGCAACCCGCAGCTGGATCCGGAACGCAACCGCACCTTCGAGGTGGGCGCCCGCGGCCAGATCGGCGCTACCTCCTACACTGTCTCGGCCTACGAAAGCCGGATCCGCGACTACATCGGCGGTCAGGTCATCGCCCAGGGCTTAAAGGAGACGATCAACCTCGACGAAGCCCGCATCCACGGCATCGAGGCCCTGGTGGAACACGCCTTCACCGACGCGATCACCGGCTACGCGAGCGGCACGTGGATTCGCGGCGAGAACCGCGACAGCCGCTTTGACGAGCCGCTGACCCAGATGCCGCCGCCGGAGGCCAGCGTCGGGCTCAGCCATTCTGTCCCGCAGGGCTGGCAGTGGGATGCCCGCATCCGGGCCGTGGCGAGCCAGAGCCGGACGGCCGACACCTTCACGGAGAACAGCGAACGCAACACCTCCGGATTCGCCACCGCCGATCTCGCGGTCGGCTACCGCTTCGGGCCCAGCGCCGGCTTTCGTTCCAACGAGATCACCTTTAGCGTGACCAACATCGCCAACAAGACCTACCGCGAGCACGTCAACGAGATGACCGAGGCACGCCTGGACCCGGCCAATGGCGTACAGGACATCTGGGCCCCCGGCCGCAGCTTCGGGCTCACCTGGAACGCCGAGTTCTAGACCGGCCGCAGACATCGCCCCCAAGACAAGACAAGGACAACACCATGCGTTTACGCGTAATCGATTTCGGCCAGCAGCCCGCCGTTCGTTCCCAGGCGGTCTACCACGGCATCGCCGAGGCCATGGGCAAGGACGACGATCCGGTGCTCACCCTGGTCAACCCCGACGACCCGTATGTCTGCGTCGGGTTGCATCAGGAGATCGCCCTGGAGGCCGACGAAGACTTCTGCAAGGAACAGAACCTGCCGATCATCCGCCGCCACGTCGGTGGCGGTGCGGTGTATCTGGACCACAACCAGATGTTCTTCCACTTCATCTATCCGTCGTCCAAGGCCCCGCGGATCGTCTCCGACATCTACAAGAAGTTCATCGACCCGGTGATCAACACCTACCAGGACCTGGGCGTGAACGCGACCTTCCGCCCGGTGAATGACATCCACGTGGACGGACGCAAGATCGGTGGTACCGGTGCCGCCAGTATCGGCAATGCCACCGTGATGGTCGGCAGCTTCATGTTCGACTTCGACACCGCCACCATGGCGCGCTGCCTCAAGGTCCCGTCGGAGAAATTCCGCGACAAGCTGCGCGCCGGCATGGAGGACTACATCACCACGTTGTCACGCGAACTCGGCGAAATGCCTGCCCGCGAGACCGTGCGTGATGCCTTCCTGAAACGCGTGGCCAGCGACCTCGCCGTCGAGGTCGAGATGAGCGAACCCACCGCCGAGGAAACCGCCGCCATCGAGGAACAGATGGCCGAGCTGACCGACCCCGAATGGACCTACCGCAAGGGCCGGAAATTCGTCGAGATGGGCGTCAAGATCGCCGCCGGAACCCACCTGACCGAAGGCGCCCACAAGGCCCCCGGCGGGCTGATCCGGGCCCAGCTGATGGAAAAGGACGACCACATCGCCGACCTTCTGCTCTCCGGCGATTTCACGGTCTTCCCGGAAGACGGCATGGATCGCATCGCCGACGCCCTGCACGGCCAGCCACTGGAAGAAGAAGCCCTGCGAAGCGCCACGGCCGCCTGCATGCAGGAGATTGGTCTCGACGCCCCGGGCATCGAAGCCAACGACATCGCGACGGCGATCCTCGCCTGCGTCCACCGCGAGCCTCACTGAGCGGGCACGCACGAGGCTTCGCATCCAAACAGAAACGGCCGGACCACCCTCTTGGTGGTCCGGCCGTTTGGACGTTATTGCAGCTTTCTGCGTACGACGAGCCTCAGGCCGAATCCAGGCACTCCGCACGACTGGGCGCGGTGTTGAGTCGCCCGCGATCCGTGGTATACGGCTCCGTTCGGGAGGCAGCACGATCCGCAGTCTTCAGGATCTCCGCGGCCCATTCAGGAAGCTCCGGCGAGAGCCGATAATAGATCCAGTTGCTCTCGCGCCGGGTCCGCACCACCTGATAATGGCGCAGAGCGGCCAGGTGACGCGATACCTTCGGCTGGGACATCTCCAGAGCGTGGGTCAGCTCGCAGACACACAGCTCCCCTTCCGCCTGCATCAGCAAGAGCGAGCGAAGCCGTGTCTCGTCGGCCAGCAAGTTAAACAGGTCCGTAGGGTTAAGCGACATACCGTATCCAGCAAAAATCCTTGGACGAACTATATCCCGACAGCTGCGGTGGGACAACGAACAGTCCTGCCCAACAATTCCTCCCCAGACCAGGACAGGCACCCCGTTGTGGCATTTCGGGCGTCAGGCCGCATCTCCCAGGAAGATATCCGACGCTTTCACTCGCTGCACCTTTGATTCGTGTATGATGCGGGGTTGGCAGTTGCCATCCGATTTTCGCCGGGCCTTCGTTTCCGGCCTGTGTGAGTACCCTCAATGTCTGATTCCCCCTCCTTCTCCCAGCTCGGGCTTTCCGAGTCGCTGGTTCATGCCCTGTCGAACATGGGCTTCACGACCCCGACCCCGGTCCAGGCCGCCTGCATCCCCGCGCTGCTGGAAGGCCGCGATGTTCTGGGCGAGGCCCAGACCGGCACCGGCAAGACCGGCGCCTTCGGCCTGCCGCTGATTGACCTGATGGACGCCGGCAAGCGCGCGCCCCAGGCACTGGTGCTGGCCCCGACGCGCGAGCTGGCCAACCAGGTCGCCGGCGCCCTGACTGAGTTCGCCCGCGAGTTCTCCGGCATCGATGTGCTGCCCGTCTACGGCGGCCAGCCGATGGGCGAACAGCTGCGCGCCCTGCGCAAGGGCCCGCAGATCGTGGTCGGCACGCCCGGCCGCGTGGTCGACCACATCAAGCGCGGCACCCTGAACCTGGACGCCCTGCGCGTCGTGGTGCTGGACGAAGCCGACGAAATGCTGCGCATGGGCTTTGTCGAAGAGATCGAGTGGATCCTGGAACAGACCCCCGAAGCGCGCCAGACCACCCTGTTCTCCGCCACCATGCCGGCGCCCATCCGTCGTATCGCGCACCGCCACATGCGCGAACCGGAAGAGATCCGCATCGGCGCCGGCAACGAGGCCGGCACCGACATCGACCAGAGCTATTGCCTGGTTGATGCCCGCCACAAGGTGGAGGCCCTGACCCGTCTGATGGAGACCGAGGAAGACCTGGACGGCGCGGTCGTCTTTGCCCGCACCAAGGCTTCTACGGTCGAGATCGCCGATTCACTCGGCCAGGCTGGCATCGCCGCGTCCGCGCTGAACGGCGACATGGAACAAGGCGAACGCGAGCGTGTGGTCAGTGACCTGCGCGACGGCCGCCTGGACGTCATCGTCGCCACCGACGTCGCCGCCCGCGGCATCGATGTGCCGCGCATCAGCCACGTCTTTAACTTCGACGCCCCCGGCGATGCCGAGGTCTACGTCCACCGCATCGGCCGTACCGGTCGCGCTGGCCGCAAGGGCCGCGCCATCCTGTTCCTGGAACCGCGCAAGCGCCGCATGCTGAAAGACATCGAACGCCTCACCGGCAAGCCGGTGCGCGAACAGCCGGTGCCCGACCGCCAGGCCGTACAGGCCCGCCGCGAGACGCGCTTCGCCGAGCGCGTTCAGGCCCTCCTGGGCAGCGAGCAGAACTCCGGACACGAAGCCCTGGTCGAGCGCCTGCTGACCGACAGTGGCGTATCCGAGCGCGAACTCGCCACAGCCCTGGTCGCACTGGCCACCGCCGGCAGCCCGCTGGACGCCAACACCAACAAGGGCGCCGATCCGCTGCTGGCGGCCGCCCGTGCCCCCTATTCCGAGCGCGGCGACAACCGCCGGGACAGCAAGCCCCGAGGCGAGCGCCCGTCGCGCGGCAAGGATCGCGAGCCGGAAGCCGACATGGTGCGCTACTACATGCCGGTCGGCCGCAACAACGGCGTGGCGCCGGGTGCCATCGTTGGCGCGCTGGCCAACGAGGGCGGCCTGAACGGCCGCGACATCGGCCGCATTGGCCTGCGTGACGACCACAGCCATGTGGATCTTCCGGCGTCGCTGGACGAAGCCGCGATTCGTCGCCTGGGCAACATCCATATTGCCAACCGCAAGCTGGAGCTGACCCTTCAGGCCCCGCGCCCGGGCCAGGCCGCGAACCAGGACGACGCACGCAAGCCTGCGCCGCGCAAAACCGCCAAGCCGCGCAGTGACAAGCCGGAGACCAGCGGCAGGTCCAAGCCGACCAGCAAGCCCACACCTGCCAAGCGCGGCCCGGCCCCGGGCAACGGCAAGCGTCCGGCCTATGCCGCCGCACCCGGCAAACGCCCCGTGCGCAAGGGTACCAGCGGGCCCAAGAACACCGGCTCGCGCGCGGACGGCACGCTGATGATCAAGCGCAAGGCCGCCAACGGCTAAGCGCGGCGACTCAAAGGCGCGTACCAGACAACGCCCGCGGCCTCCGAAAGGAGCCGCGGGCGTTTCATTTGGACGTTCAGAAATCTCCGGTGCGCCCCGCCTCGACGATGCTGTAGATCGTGTCGCGCACCTCGCGGGCCACGACCTCGAGATCCTCGGGGAGATCCGTCGCATGCAGCATCATGTCCATGTTGGTGGTGACGATCCAGCCCTGCCCCTCGTCATCCTCTACCACTGCGATACGACAGGGCAGAAAGCTCGCAAAGATGATGTCGTGCTTCACCATCTGGTTGGCGATCAGGGCATCACAGAAGGCGAGAATACGCATGTAATTGCCCTCGCCGCCCATTGCCTGCACCTGATCCGACAGCGGCAAATCGGCGACCTCCTGGAAATTGCGCAGATTGGCCCGCAATTTCATCGACTCGATGGCCTCGTCGATGCTGACACCATCTTCGATCTTGAAAACCTCGGCACTCAGCCGAACCATCTGTTGCAACGTTTCAGGATCCAGCGCCTCGTCCCCCTCCGTCGATTCGGACGCGGCCAGCGGAAGCGGAAGCAGCAATAACGACAACACGAGCATCCAGACTTTCATCGCACACTCCTGGTTCGGGTGGACGGGAGAGCCCGCCGGCCGAAAGCCCTTGCGGCCCTCCCTAGTGCGAATCTAGATCATGCGCATGCACTTCACCGCATCTACCACGCCTGGACGCGGGAGATTCCCGATCGCCGCACGGGCCCCGCACAGGCCCGCCCCACACGAGCCACAGCAGCGCCTCAACGCCGGATCAAGCGATACAGCTGTTCGTGCTTGCCATTGGTATGGTCGGTACGGCCCACCTCGTCCTGCCAATCCCAACGATCGGCAGAAAACAGCTGACGCATCGTTGGCACTGCGCAATGGTAGGGCGGCCCGCCATCGCGACCGGTCTGCATGAAACACGCAAACAGTTCACCGCCTTCACGCAGCCAGCCATGCAGCTTCGCCTCGTAGGCCGACCACTGCTCGGGCGGCAGGGCACAAAGAGACGTCTGCTCGTAGATGCCGTCCACGGGCACCTCTGGTTGCCAAGCGATCATGTCCGCCTGCACCACCTCCGCCTCCAGCCCGGCCTGCGCCAGTTCGCGGCGCAAGTGCTCTACCGGCGTTGGCGCCACATCCAGCCCGATCACACGGAAACCCCGCGAGGCCAAAGCCGGCACCTCGTGCCCAAAACCGCAACCGGGCACCACAATCCGCGAACCGGGTCCCAGCGCGGTAACCTCCAACCAACGCTCCAGCGAAGGGCTGGGCGCACCGCGATCCCAACGGGTCGAACCCGCCTGATAGCGCGCCTCCCAGTCGGTCTCGGCATCCAGAACTTCGGAATCAACTGGCGAACCTTCGGAAATTGGCATCACTCCCCTTCTCGGCACAGGATAGGAAACGGATAGACCCTACCAAACCACGAATAACTCCCGGAGACCTCGATGGACCGTACCCAACTGCCCTATCGCATCCACCGCCAGGAACTCGGCCCGATGGAGAACTTCGTCTATCTGATCGAGGATCGCGCCAGCCATCGTGGTGCGGTGGTCGATCCAGCCTGGGATCCGGAGGCGATCATCCGTCAGGCCCGCGAAAACGAAGTCGACATCTCCGACATCCTGCTGACGCACAGCCACCACGACCACATCAACGGGGTCGAGGCAATCCTCGAACAGTATCCAAATGCACGACTGCACCTGCTCAAGCCCGAGGCCGAGTTCTGGGGCAAGGAACTGGAACGTCCGGAACTGCACCACGGTGGCGACGAGATGCGTCTGGGCGACACCGAGATCCGCTTCCTGCATACCCCCGGCCACACCCCCGGCTCCGCCTGCTTCCACATGCCGGCGGGCGACGACCTGATCACCGGCGACACCCTGTTCGTCTTCGGCTGCGGCCGTTGCGACCTGGCCGGCGGCGATCCGGAACAGATGTTTCACACCCTTAACGGCCTGCGCGAGGGGCTTCCGGCCCATACCTGCATCCACCCGGGCCACAACTACGCGGAAAAGGCGGAATCCACACTGGCGGAGGAGGATGCGGGCAACCCCTTCCTGCACTTTGACGACAAGGACGCCTTCGTCGATTACCGCATGCATGAACACGACCGAGTACGCAGTACGCCCTATCACCCCGTCCCGAGGGGATAAGGACGGCGGACGGGGTCAGAGAACCACAGCACACTCACCGCGATGGCTTGCTGCCTTGGGGCTCATCACGATCCGCCGTGCATCCAGTCGATGCGAGCGCAGCTGGATAGACTTCCTGGCTACGAACCAGGTGTGTGCCGCAACGTACAGACGTGGGTGACAGCGCTCCGCAACATCGTTGGTGCGTTCGCATCGCCGGGTCGAAGTGCCTGCGCGATGCACGCGCCATCGACTTCCGGATTGAATGCCGGACCATCAAAGGAGCGACACCATGAAAACACTTGCCTCACTCAAACTCGCGGCGGCCACGGTCCCCATCTTCGTCTTTGGCCTGGGCGGCGTCATGACCGGCGCGATGGCCGGCGAACACGAGAAGGACTCGGACGACCACGAGATGATGGAAGAACGCGGCGCCGAAGGCCACGACCGCGACGCCATGGGACAATCACGTGCGGGTGCCCGCGACGATGCCCCCCATATCCAGCGCATGCCGGACCAGGGGCTGCACGTCTCGGATCTGATGGACCAGAAGATCCATAGCCGCGAAAGCCACGACGAGATCGGGGAGGTCCATGATCTGGTCGTCGATCGGGACGGCCGTATCGTCGCGGTCGTGATCGGCACGGGCAGCGGCGTTCTCGGCCTCGGCGGAAAGGACGTGGCAATCGCCTGGGACCGTATCGAGCGCACGTCGGAAGACGGAGAGGTCAAGCTTTACATCGACATGAATGAAGACACGCTGCAGGAAATGCCGGAATACGAACGCGACTAACGCGTTGGTCATCCTTGCCTCGAGGGGGTCCTCACCCCTCGGGGCCACCGACTCGCTACGGAGACAATGGTCATCTCGCGCCCGGGTGACATGACGCTCCGCGCCTACGCAAACACAGTGCGCCCCCCAACTGCATAGTCAGTTTCCGGCCAGCAAGGTCCAGACGCCAATCACCAAACCCCGAAAACGAGCCCAGGCGGGCCAGCCCCCACCCACGACTGGCGGTTCAGTGGTGTACCCGACTCACCTTCCTCTCGAACTCTACGAGCTGTCCTTCGGCCGCGGCCCGGCTCACGCCATACCGCTCCTGGATACAGCCCACCAACTCGTCGCGTTCCCCCGCCACGGTTTCCAGTTCATCGTCGGTCAGCTTGTCCCAACGCGCCTTGACCTTGCCCTTGAACTGCTTCCAGTGGTCTTTCGCGATATTCCAGTTCATCTCGCACTCCTCCGAATGGCTGGCCGGCTTGATTGCCGCCCGATCCAGAACCCTGCGGAGCCCACTCGTGCCCGTCTGTGCGGGATCGCACAAACCCGCCCGAACTTCACGCGCAGCGTCCATCTTCGTTCTTCCCATCGAGGCTTCTTCCCTTCCTGAAAAGCACTACTTGGACCCACGGTTCCGGGGAATCGAGGGGTCTGTTGATTTTCGCGAACCGGGACACAGCGCGACCGGCTGTCTGTGTGCGCCAACGTACAGATACCCCATCGCTGGAAACGTAATCTGACCCCAAGTATCGACCCGGAGCCTCCCGGGGACGCCCAGAACCCACCGAGACAACCACCCCATCCCGCCCCGGATGGGGACCAATCAGGAGAAACGTAATGACCAAGAAGCTAATCGCGCTCACGCTCTGTCTGGCCGGAACACTCCCCCTCGCCGTCCAGGCCCAGCAGGCCGGATCAACGGCAAACTTTGGACCGTCCATGGGCGACCGCGAGTTCTCGCTTTCCGGCAGCGGCAGCAGTGACCGCAAGTTCGACAGCACCAACTTTGGCGTCTCGGGCGATATGGGCTGGTATCTCCGCGATCATTTGATCCTCGGGATCCGCCAGAGCATCAACTACGCCGACATCGAGGGCGAGAACATAACCAATGACTTCTGGAATGGCGCCACGCGTGGCTACCTCAACTTCCAGACGACGGACGGCCGTCTGCGTCCCTTTGGTGGGGGCAGCCTGGGCTTCATCTACGGCGACGGCGTCAAGGACAGTGCGTTCGCCGGCCTGGAAGGCGGCCTGAAGTATTACGTCCTGGAGAACACCTACGTCCTGGGCCGCGTCGAATACCAGTGGTTCTTCAGCCGCTCCAGCGATGCAGAAGATGCCTTCCGCGATGGTGCGTTCGCCTACACCGTAGGCCTCGGCTACAACTTCTGAGCCTTCTTGCCCGGGGTAGGGGCCATTCGAAAGAACGCCTGCTGCCCTGCCCCGAGGCACACCCCGATCAGGGGGCAGCCGCCCCCCGCCACCATCCAATCGGGCCGCAAAGTCGCTTCATCACTGCTCGAAGAGCAGGTTGACAGAGACTTCTGTGCGTCCCCGATCAGGCGCCTTTCGTTCACTACCCAATGCACAGCGCGCCCTTGTCTCGGACGACATGGGCGACACCGCGAGAACACGCAAACGCGCTTCAATCAGCGTCTCGCTGAAGATCCATTTCAACACCTCATATGACGTATCGAAATCATCGTTACGCCATTGATCTCTCGTATTTTTTCTGTCTCCCGTTAACTGAAACCCAACGCGCCCGGGGGCGAATGTGCGGCAACGTACAGATGCCCTCTCGGTTGCGACCGCAATCTGCCGTTTCGGATGCAAAGCGGGCCCTCCCGGTCGCGGTCGCACTCCAAAGGCTCTGCCCCATGCCAACGCGGCGGGTAACGTTTCAGGAGGCAGGTAATGATGAAAAAGGTAGCCGCAGTCATGCTCTGCCTGGCTGGACCGTTCGCCCTTTCCGTCCAGGCTCAACAAGGATCGGCCGCCAACTTTGGGCCCTCCATAGGCGACCGCGAATTCTCGCTTTCCGGAAGTGGCATTAGTGACCGGAGGTTCGACAACACCAACCTCGGCATCACGGGTGATATAGGCTGGTATCTGCGTGGTCACTTGGTCCTCGGCGTCCGCCAGAGCATCCACTACGCCGACCTCGAGGGCGACTTCCTGACCAATGACTTCTGGAGCGGAGCCACTCGAGGCTATCTCAACCTTCAAGACACAGACGGCCGGATGCGTCCCTTCGCTGGCGGGAGCCTGGGCGCAGTCTACGGCGACGGGGTCAACAACAGCGGGTTCGCCGGACTGGATGGGGGCTTGAAGTACTACCTCCTGGAGGATACCTACGCCCTCGGTCGCATTGAATACCAATGGTTCTTCAGTGGCTCGAATGACGCAGAGAATGCGCTCCTCGATAGTGACTTTTCGTACACTGTCGGACTTGGCTACAACTTCTGATTCGCGTCCGGGCCCTGGGCTTTTCGGGCGCACGCTCGAATCGTGAAATCCATACCGGAACAACGCCGCGCCGGCCATGCCTCCGCAGGCGTCGGCGGCATGCAGGATTTCGCCCACGACCGCATTCGTGAACGCGACGGAGCGCGAAGCACGCTCTATCGCCCGATCGTGCACGGCTGGGAGAGCCAGGCAGACCAAGCCGAACGCAAAGAATCCCCCGCAACGGCTTGCATCCTTCGGGACCAATCGCGATAATGCGCGCCTTCAGTCGATGCGCCCGTAGCTCAGCTGGATAGAGTACCTGGCTACGAACCAGGTGGTCGGAGGTTCGAATCCTTCCGGGCGCGCCATATTCCAGAGAAGAGGCACCCACATCCGGGTGCCTTTTTTCGTTTCTACCAGCACAAAGGATTCGAACCTCCGTTCAACGATCGGTTCGATCCCGAGCGCAGCGAGGTACGTGTCGGCCCCAGGCCGACACCCGGAAGGGCAAGACGCGCAGCGTCGCCGCTATCCTTCCGGGCGCGCCATATTCCAAGAGAGAGGGCATCCACATCCGGGTGCCCTTTTTCGTTTCTACTGGTACAAAGGATTCGAACCTCCGTTCAACAATCCGGTTCGATCCCGAGCGCAGCGAGGTACGTGTCGGCCCCAGGCCGACACCCGGAAGGGCAAGACGCGCCGCGTCGCCGCTATCCTTCCAGGCGCGCCATATTCCAGAGAAAGGGATCAGCGACTTACAGTCGCTGGTCCCTTTTTCGTTTGTGGCTTCGGAAGTCCTGTGACCAATTCTGTAACCAACCTGTGCCGCTACGCGCCATGGGTCCCTCGGACGAGGCAACGGGATGACTTCCTGGCGCTGTGCCCAAATTGCCACCCTACTCCGGCGCCTCACCACCCTCAGGTAAATGCTCAAAGAGATCACCCACCTGGCAATTGAAGTAGGTGCAGAGGGCATCTGCTCCACTCGTGTCGCCGTTTCCTGATGAGGATCGGGATCCATTCCCGATGATGGTCAATGCCGGCACCCTGCGGCCGGCTGAGCCTCAGCTTTACTGCATAAGGGTTGGCTTGGGATACTGCCTGCATGGGATGGCGCGCAGGTTTGCGGGCGGTCGCCGGAAACTCACCCGCTGATCGAGATTGCGCTCCCCTCCCGCCAGCCATGCGTTTGTTCAAACATCCTGCCCTCTTCAGCTGCCTCCTGGTCCTGGTGACGCCCGCTGCGGCTGACCCGGGAAACCCTGGCGACCCGGACCGCGTGGTCGCGGGGGCCGACTCCGCAATTGAATCGCGCATGCGAGCCGGGAGCGCGCCCCTGCGCCTGACGTTGCGCGAGACCTTGCAGGTCGCGCTTGCCCGCAATCCGTCGCTGCGCGGCGCGTACCTGGGCCGTGTGGTCGACCGGGCCAATCTGGATCTGGCCAATCAGGCCTTTCACCCCCGGAGCGCCGTGACGCTTCAGGCTCGCGAGCAACGTACAGCGGACGCGAACGGCGTGCGGACGCGCACCGCAAGCGTCAACCCAAGTGCCAGCCTCGCGCTTCCCACCGGCGCGCAGGCGGGCCTGAACTGGCGGATCGAACGGGTACTCCAATCCGACGCGCCCGACACCGCGCCAGACAGCGCCTCCGCAGTCACGCTGGACATCACGCAACCGCTATTGCGCGGTGGGGGTCTGGAGATTGGCCGGGCGCCGGTGGAACGGGCGCACCTGAACGAGGAACAGAACGTACTGGCCCTGGAGTCACAAGTCATCAGCACCCTCGCCCAGGTAATTCAGGCTTACCGCAACCTGATCCTGGAAAACCAGCGGGTCGAACTCGCCGAGCTGGCACTGGAAAGAAGTCGCCAAGAGCTGGAAAACCGGACAGAGCTGGTGGAACGCGGGCGGCTGGCGGCAGCGGATCTGGCCCCGGCGCACGAGAGCCTTGCGCGTCAAGAGCTACAGCAGGCGCAGACCCAGGAGCGCCGGGATCAGGCCGAGCTCGATCTGATTCGACTGATTGGGCTGGAACCCGGGGTGGATATCGAGCCACGGGACGCGATTGATGTCCACGACATTGACGGACTCCTCGCCGATACACCCCCCCTCGAAAGCGCGATGGATACGGCACTGGATCGGAGTCCGGAATTTCGCCAATCGCTGGTCACGCAACGGCTGACTGCTCTCGATCGAACGCTGGCCGAGGACGCCAACCGTTGGCAACTGGATGTGTCCGCCTCGGTCGAACTGCGGGGCGATAGTCCGTCTACCACTCGTGCCATCGAGCGCGGCTTCGAAGAGTCTCCTGGCCACTCCCTGGGCCTGCGCCTCAGCATCCCCTGGGGAGATCGGCACACGCGTCAACAACGCCTTGGCGCGGCACGGGTGGACCAGCGTCAGGCGCGCCTGCGGACCCAGGAACTCCGAACATCCATCCGCATTGAGGTCGAACGCGCCCTTGGGGCGCTGGAGAGCCGGCGGGATCAACTCCATCTGGCCGAACAAGCGCTGGATCTGGCACAACAGGCTGTGGCGATCGAGCAGGAAAAGCTCGCGGTCGGGCGTTCCTCTGGGTTCGAGGTCGAAAGCGTGGAGCGCGAGCTCCGGGAGGCGGAGCAATCGTTGCTGGATGCCGCCATCAACTACCAGAACGCCCAGACCGACCTGGATCGCGCGATGGGCATCGTGCTCGAACGCTGGGATCTGACGATCCCATCCAGGACAACAGACACCTCCGCGTACATCGATTGAGATCCGCATCGTGGCCCGGTCATCCGGCGTAGACACGGATGCTTCATTCCCGCCCAAAACACCTCACCTTACGCTGGACTCACGCCATATAAAGGTGTCGGCACTGCCCATGCTAGGCTGGCCCGCATTCAACGGCGAACAAGCACGGAGGCCACGTCCCAATGATCCCTCAACCGATACGACGCGCCCTGTTGCTGAGCGTGACATCGGCCCTGGTGGCCACCTCGGGATCCAGCCTGGCCTCGAGCACCAGCAGCGCCAATGTAGGTGACGAGCTGCGCGCGGGGGACCAAACCCGCATGCAGGCCTTGATCGGCTCCACCGGCTGCATGGAACTGCGGGGCCTGAGCGACAGCGAAGTGCAGGGATATCAGATCATCGAGTCCTACCGTGGAGGCAATTCGACCGAGGAACGCGGTCGGGAGCGCTGGCGCGAAGGCGAGACGAAACGGTTCGACTTCCGTAACTCGGCAATCATGGTGCTCTCTGGCTCCGTGGAGATCACCGAGATCAATCGTAGCGGCGGGGGCTGCCCCGATCGTCTCGCACTGCGCGTCGGCTGATGGCCACGGCAGGGCAAACCAGCACCCCGACCCCAACCCGGTATCCGCAATGAATCCAGTTTCTCGCCTGCTCACCACTGCGGTCGTGCTTTCGCTCGCCTCGGTGACCCTCTCCTCTGCGGTAGCCTCAAGTGGGGGCAGCTCCGCCGATGAAGGGGACGTCCTGCGCAGCGGCGACAGCGTACAGCTCTTCGCCACGCAAATCTTCGCCACCGGGTGCATCGGATTCCGCGGGCTTGCCGACAGCACCCTGCAGGGATACGCAATGGACTTGCACACCGAAAGTCACACACTCGAAGCCCGCGACCGGGAACAGTGGCGCGAAGGCGAGAGCAAGCGGCTGGATTTCAGCCACCGTTCGGAGGTTCACGTAGTCTCCGGTCAGGTCGAGATCACCGAGATCAACTACAGCGGCGGCGGCTGTCCGAACCGCCTCGGCATCCGCTAATCCACCAAGCAGCTGCGGCACACCCACCGTTACGGCATTGGTGATCCAGCGGTCCGCTCTGTCCGTACTCGCGCGTGCGGGCCTGCTGGCAGGTTCCGCGGTTCTCTTTCACCTGAGTTTCCCGGAGGGCCCCCTGCCCGGGGCCTTCGTCCTGATATCCATTGCCCTTCTGGGGCTCGCCTTGCAGGGCCTGACCCTCGGCGCATCCGCTGCGGCCGGCCTTCTGGCGGGCCTGGGCTACTGGCTGCCATCGCTCGGATGGGTCGTATCCGGCACCGAAGCTTGGCTCGGCTTCCCATGGACCCTTGGCAGCCTGATGGTGCTGGGGCTGGCGGTCCTGCACGCAGTACCCTACGCGCTGTTCTCCGCTGCAGTCGCCGCACTTGCGCTGCGCCTGGAACGTCCCGCTGAGGCCCTGCTCGCAGCGGGACTGCTGACGGTGGCCCTGTCCTTCTCGCCGCAGGTCGTTCCCGGACATTTTGCCTACGCCCTGCTCGCCCACCCCCTGCTGGCACAAGTCGTCGATGTGGGCGGCATGCCCCTGCTGCTCTTTTTCTCGACCTCGATCGGCTTTCTCGCCGCCGGCATGCTGATCGCGGTGAGTCGCCGCACGCTCACCCCAGTAGCGCCAGTCCTCCTCGGCTTGCTGGTGGTGACCCTGCTGGCCTACGGGAGCCTGCGCCTGGATGCACTGGAACGGGCAGCTCCGGAACACAGCACCCGGTTGGGCCTGGTACAGCCCAATATCCCGGTACATGTGCGGCGCGACGACATGCCGATGGCCGATCGAAACAACGACATCGATACCGCCATTGAGCAGACTCGAGACTTGCACAAGACCGACCCGGATTTGGATCTGGTGATCTGGCCCGAGGCGGCCATGACACTTCAGGCGGCTCCGCAATCCTGGGGGCATCGCGCCCTTGCCGCCCTGGCCGACGAGATCGGGGTACCCATCCTGGTCAATGGGACCGAGCACCGGAATGTCCCGGGCCATGGCACTCATAACGTCGCCCTACTGTTCGAGCCCGGGGCCGGCCTGTCCGGGACCTACCGCAAACGCAAGCTCGTGCCATTCGGCGAATACCTGCCGTTCGAAGCGCAACTACCCTGGCTACGCGAGCGCCTGCCACATGCCTCACGCTTCACCCCGGGACAAGCGGAACAGTCCCTGACCGGGCCCGACGGGGTGCACCTGGCCCCGACGATCTGTTTCGAGAGTCTGTTCGCCAACCTCGTGCGCGAGAGCCTGTCGGGGCAAGCGGGGATCATCGTGAACATCAGCAATCACGCCTGGTTCGGTTCGCCGCGCGCCGCGGATGCGCACCGGACCATCGCGCGCGCACGCAGCCTGGAGAACCGCAGTCCGTTGGTCATGCTGCACAACACCGGAGGCGGCGCTGTCTTCGACGCGACGGGCCGAGTGGTGCCAGGTAGCGAGACGCCTCAGTGGCGGAGCACAACCCAAAGCCTCGTGGTCCACACCGTGGCGGAGCGCCCTTTCTACCAACGCCATGGCGACCGCTTCCTTCAGGGCCTGGCCGTGCTGGTCCTGCTGGCCAGCCTCTATCGTGGCTGGCGCCGGCTGGGACGCTCTACTCGCTACGCAGGGCGATGATCGGATCCAGCCGCGAGGCCTGCAGGGCGGGGTAATACCCGAAGGCAATCCCCGTTAGCGTGGAGACGGAAACGCCCAGCAGTACTGCCATGGGTGCCGCCACGAACGGGTTCCCAGTGAAATGGGCAAAGGCGATGGCCACCCCGGTTCCCAACGCGGCCCCAATGACACCGCCCAGCAGGCACAGCATGACCGCCTCGACCAGGAATTGGCGACGGATGTCGGCATTGCGGGCCCCGATGGCAAGCCGAATGCCGATCTCTTTGCGTCGCTCGGTGACCGATACCAGCATGATGTTCATGATCCCTACGCCCCCCACGATGAGCGCAATACTGCCGATCGCGCCCAGCATGATCGTGAACATGCGGCTTTGCTGCTCCATGTTGGCCAGCAACTGTTCGGCGCTATTCACCTCCACGGGCAACCCCGGGGCGCGCTCCTCCACCCAGGTCTCGATGGTTCGCGCCAGTTCCTGATGGTCGGCCTGTGGATGCACACGCGCCAGGATGCCTTCCAGCTCGTCATCGGCATCGAAACGCTGCAAGGCTTCGATCGGTAGAAAGATCGTCCGGTTCGGGGAGATCGGACTCACCCCGCCGCCTCGTGGATACGGCTCCAGGATTCCGGCCACCGTCATGGTGTAGCCGCCCAGCCCCACTCGGGCACCCACTTCCAGTGGCTGATTGGTCTGCGCGGCATAGTTGGATGCCACCTCGGAACCGACCACACCCTGGAGCTCCACCCCATCCAGCTCGGAGACCCAGCGCCCGGCGGCCAGGCGTACCCGCAGGAGCCCCTGTAACGCCTCGGTCGCCCCCGTCAGCCGGACATTCTGGGTCTCCGCGCCCGCGCGCAGTTGCGAACTCGCCCCATCAAATGGCGCGACTTGAATCAATTGCGGCAGGGCCGGCCCCAACGCCCGAGCCAGCGCAAGGTCCAGCTGGTTACGCGCGGGGTCGTCTTCATCCGTGGCGTAGCGCTGTCGGATATTGATGACATTGGTCCCCATCGCGCGAAACTGCTCCAGCACCGCGTTGTGCATGATGGACCCGACATTCAGCATCGCGATGACCGAGGCCGTGCCGATCACGATCCCCAGTAGCGCCAGCAGGGAGCGCTGCTTGGTCGCCACAATATTGCGGCTCGCCTCGCCCAGGAGCATCCGCAACCTCATGCCGGCACCTGCTCCGGGCCGGCGACCACACCGTCCCGGATGACCAGCTGCCGGGGACACTCCCGTGCAATGGACGGGTCGTGGGTGATGATCACCACGGTCACGCCTTCGCCGTTGAGCTCGTGGAACAGATCCATGATCTCGCGGCCCACACTCGAATCCAGCGCGCCGGTGGGCTCATCGGCCAACACCACGGAAGGGTTACCCACCAGTGCACGCGCAATCGCGACGCGCTGGCGCTGGCCGCCGGAGAGCTCGTTGGGTCGATGATCGACCCGATCCCCCATGCCGACTCGACCCAGGATCTCGCGCGCACGGCGACGCATCTCCCGCTTGCTCACGTCCTGATACAGCAGCGGCAGCCCCACGTTATCCAGGGCCGTCAGTCGCGGCAGCAAGTGAAAGGTCTGGAATACGAAACCGATCTGCTGATTGCGGTAATGCGCCAGGGCATCGGGCGCGAGTTGCAGCACGTCCTGACCCTCGAAAAAGAAATCACCCGAAGACGGGCGTTCGAGCATCCCGATGATGTTCATCAGCGTGGACTTGCCGGAGCCGGAAGCCCCCATCAGCGAGGCCAGTTCACCCCGGTGGATCTCGAGTTGAACTCCGCGCAGGACGTGCACATCGGTGGGTCCGACGCGATAGGAGCGATGGACGTCTTGCAGGCTAACCAGCGGTTGCGCCGCGGACATCAACCTTCACCACCGGGTGGCAACAGCCGGTCTCCGGGTTCCAGGCCGCTTCGCACCTGGACCCCATCGTATCGGGACCGGCCGAGTTCCACGGCGACCCGCTCGGAGCCGTTGGATGTCTGCCGCAGGACCCAACGCTCCGACCCGCTCCCGCCCAGATAGGCATGGGGTACGACCACCGCATCCGAATCCTGCTGCGTGATCACATCCACGGAGGCGGACATCCCCACCCGAATCCGGTCCAGGTCCTGGGCGTCGAGGTCATCTATACGCACGATCAGGCGGAACGATGGCAGGCCTCGTCCGCTCCCTTCCTGCGCCTGCGAAGACACATAGGACACCCGGGCCGGCATCGGGTCACCCCCGCCTCGCACCACGTTCACCCGGGCCGACTGACCCGCCTGGACGTCATGGATATCCAGCTCATCAACGGTACCTTCGATCTCCAGGGAAGACAGGTCGCCCACCGCCAGCAGGGCGGCACCACTGGACACACGCCCCCCAGCCTCTACCCGCTCGCCGTCATCCCGGTCCTCGCCAAGGGGCGCCAGAACGACGCCATCGACCGGGGCGTAGACGCGGGCCCCCTCACGCTGGCGTTGTACCTGCTCATACTCCGCGCGCGCGTTCTCCACCTCGACGCGAGCCCGCGCAATCGCCCGGTCACCGCCCTGACGCGAGGTCTCCGCCAGGTCTTCTCGCGCGGCCTCGACCCGCACTCGGGATTCTTCCACTCGCTCCCGGGCCGCCCGCAACTCGCGCTCGGGAACGATGCCACGTTCGAATAGATGCTCGACATCGTCCAGTTCGCGCTGATCGTTACTCAAATTGCGTTCGGCCTGCCTCAGACTGCGGCGTGAACTGGCCATCTCGCGGCCCTGCTCCCAGTCCTCCAGGTCCTCAAGCTCCGACTCGGCATCCGCCAGGTCGCTGCGTGCACGCCGATAGCGGATATCGATCTCGGTCGAATCGAGCTCCAGCAGAAGATCACCCTCATCCACCCGCTCGCCATACTCAACGTGGCGGGCCACCACGGTGGACTCGAAAGGACTGATCAGCGTAATGACATCGCCCGGACGAAACCGCCCGGAAAAGCTCGTGGTGGTTTCCACCGCGCGCGATTGCACCTCGAACGCTCCGGGCTGAGTGGCATCGACGACCTGGGCATCGCTGGCACCAAATTCGGGCAACGCGGCGTTCGGGATCGCCCAGTACCCAGCACCCGCAAATACGGCCACAACGGCGGCCGTCATCATCAGCCGCATGCGGCCGGAACGGCGGTACGCCTGCTGCAAGGCCTCGCTGTTCGCCTCGATTTCCAGGAAGGCGTCCTGCAGTTCCTTGTGTTTGCCGCGCAGCTCATCGGAAAGGCTCTGCTCGGCCTGGCGTGCCTGCTCCAGGTCGGTCACATCCGTAAACACCGCCAGCACGGCGCGTTCGCCCCCGGCTTGCCGGGGCGCCAGATAGGAGGTGGTCAACTTCAGCGAACGCACGTGCCCGCCCACGCTGATGGACACCATCTGGTCGGGCTGCATCACACCGGAATAGACCGCCTCGAACAATGCATCGACAAAGGCTGCGTAGCCCTCTTCTCCGATAAACACCTCGGCCAGGCTGCGTCCTTCTGCCTCATCGGCCCGCAAACCGAGAATCGCCGCCCCGGCGGGATTCAAGGTCGTGATCGCGCCAGAGGCGTCGACGACCAGCACCCCATCCGCCATCGAATCCAGGATCTGCTGACTCAACACAACTTGACTGTCGCTCATGGCATCACTCCCGCTTCAGGGAGCGACAGCCCCCAGCTATCCAGCGTGGTCCCCAGCGCCCGGTCCAGCGCAGTCTGCGCATTCAGATACGCAATCACGGCGTCCAACAAGCTCTGCTCGGCCTGCTGGAGGTTTTGTTCGGTTGCATTGACCTGGAACGACGTCGTCCGGCCCACCGCCAGCCGCTCACGCTCGATCTCCAGGCTTTCGCGCGCCAATTCCAGCGAGCGCTGCGCCAAGCCCAACTGTTGCCAGCGACTGTTAAGATCATTCAGGGAACGTTCCACTTCCAGCTCCAGCTCGACTTCTCGTTCGGAGAACTGGATTTCCGATTGCCGCAGGCGAATGCGGGATTCAAGCAGTCGAACCGGCCGCTCCGGATCCAGGATCGGGATCTCCAGCTCCAGCCCCAATGCATATCCCGGACGTTCGTCCAGCGTCGAACCGGTGGCCTGCCGAGCGCTTCGCCCGGTCGCCCCGGCATCCAGCGAGGCGTTCAGATCGAGTCTCCAGAGGTGTTCATTCTCGGCCAGCATCTGCCCGATCGATTCGATCTCGCGCGCGATCCGCAGGCGCAAATAATCCGGACGGTTATCACGCGCAATCGATGTTGCTGCTTCCAGCGAGGGAGATCGAACGCGAAGGCTCTCAAGCGCCTCCAGCTCGACTGTGTCTCGCAGCCGAAGACGCGTGTCACGCCCCAGGTTGAGCAGGCGCAGGAGCTCCAGCCGAGACTGATCCACGCCGTCTTCGGCCTGGCTGACACTGAAGCGCTGATTGGCCAGACGCGACTCGGTCTGCACCAGTTCGTTGGATGCCATGCGCCCTCGCTCCACCAGCGCACGATTGCGTTCCAGCTGTTCAACGGTGCGCTCCAGGGAACCCTTCGCGATCTCCAGGCGCTGCTGCCCCTGCAACAGCGCGCGATACGCCGCAATCACACTATCGATGGTCCCGACCACCGTCTCTTCCAGCCCCAGGGCACTCGCGGTTTCCTGCAAGCGGGCAATCTCGAGGGGTGCCCGACCCACCGCCAGGCCGCCGCCACGCAGCAACGGCTGATTCAGGTCCAGCGAAAGTTGGGAGCTGCGCGAGGTTTGGATGGCGGGCTCATCCAGGCCATGGTCCTGGTCAAGATTCCAGCTGAAACCGATTCGGCCACCCGTCGGAAGTTCGGTATCCAGAGACGGCGAGAGGGTGCTCGACCGCTGCGTCTCGGCATCATCCCCGGGCGCCCGGTTCTGCTGTGCACCCAACACGATCGTACCCCGGGGCCGAAACTGCGCCTCGGCCACCGCCAGATTCAACTGATCGACTACGCGATCGAGATACGCGCTTTGCAGCTGGGTATTCCGCCGCAGGGCCAGGGCAATGGCATCGGCCAGCCCCAATTCCACCTCGCTGCCCGACAGCGGGGTAGGCTCGTATTCGTGGACATTGAAACTACTTGCAGAAGCAGCGGCCGTGGGCATCACAACCCATGCGGACACTGCAAACGCCAAGCTGGCCAGCACACCTGTGACCCAGCATGCTGGCCAGCCTCGCGTGTCACCTAACACGTGCGGTTCGTTTAGATCCGAGACCTAACGTCGTTCCCGGGTGCACAGCCAACCGGTTTGGGACGAATATTCACTACTGCTGGCACCACTGCTGAGCCGGTCGGCATGCTGCTTGCGCACGTACGACTCCAGATCCGAGTTGCTCACATTGGCAAAATACTGCCCGAAGTTCGCCCCGATTGCGTTGCTTCCACAACCACCTCCGGTACTCCCTATACCCACGCACACACAAATCGTAGAAGCGCTCGCGGTCGCGCCGAACATCACCCCACCCAACAGCATCATCGTAGCCAAACGCTTTTTCATCTTTTTCTCTTAGTTGTCGAACCCAACAGACGGCCGCTCGCCTTTCTTCTTGAATCGGCGAGGATTTCACCGGCCACACACTCGTATCATTCGATCGTGCAGACGTTTGCCTGCACGCGTACTACAGCCGCGAAACGGCCTCGATCATGGCCACCGGCAAGAGTTGGAGCACTCGACCCGGTGGCTCAGCTCGCCCTGATCGTCGTACCAGGTGATCTCGACTTCACTGGAGTAGTAGGAGGCATATCCAGGCAATGACATCAGCACCGAATTGAGTCGCCCTCCGTCCAGTTCGTACGCGTAGTTCCCATACCAGCCATCCCAGACGAACTCTTCGCTTGCACCCGGGGCAAGGCGGAACTGCCGTTGTTCATAATCCGCCGATCCGTGCAGGACCGTAATGGTCCCCTGCAGTGCCTCACTGGAGCGGTTCTCGAGTCGCAGCTCGGAAACCTGGTCGGCCGTGGCCATCCCCGCCGACATCGTGGCTATCCCAACCGCAGCCACCAACGCCCATCGTGTCAACCGTCCCATCCATCACCTCTCGTGTCGATCGGAACCGCGCAACGACCGCCCCGATGTCATGATCGCCCGTGTCCAACCAGGCGCCTTTCGGGCGGTATCAGAACACAAACCGTGATTCAGTTCAGATTTCGCCCCAATGCGACTAACGGAAAACTCACGCTTCCGGCGAGCACCCGCACCGAGACGGAGGATCAGGCGCGAGCCTGACCTCCAAGGAAACACTGATCAATGGGCCCGCATCCGGCTCCATTCCCCACCGACGCATTTTGGGAAGGACATTGGGCCACAGCGGCGTGTTTTCCCCCCTGTAACCGCGGTATTTGGCGGTTACAGGGGCGATTTCCGGTCCTGCGGACTTCGGTGCTCTTAAGAGCACATCTTGGGAAGGCGGGCGCGCCATACGTTCCGCTTGAAACCTGTCAGCGCCCGGGGTGCCGAGCATCGGCGAGACGGAAGAGGCCCTCGCAACACGGAGAACTGCCAGCAGGCGGGATCAGGGGTCCGTTCGGAACAGCGAAAAGCGAAGCATATCGCCGTAGCGCGTGGGAGAGATCGGCATCATCACAGAGTTCGGATTTCACCCGACCGGCCCATGCGCATGTGTCGGCGACCCGAGTGTTATACCCTGCGCCTGTAAAGGTAAGCGCCGCGTCCGAGAAGGCTACGCGGGCTCCGGCGATCTTTTGGGTACGAATGCGAGCAAGCGGAGGCCAGTGACGGCGTGCGGTGCAGTCTCGATATTGGTAACGAACTGACGGAGATCCCTCGACTCGCTGGTGAAGTCGAGGCGTTCTGCGAGCGCGCCGGCATGGAAGCCAACACCGTGAATCTCGCGCTCGATGAATGGATTACCAATCTCGTGTCCTACGCCTTCGATGACGGCGGCGAGCACCGGATTGGTGTGGAACTCGAGGCGGACACCGAAGGCCTGACGGTCGTGGTGACCGATGATGGCCACTCCTTTCATCCGCTAGAGGACGCACCGAAGGTCTCCCTGGAGGGAGGCGTCGAGGACCGCGCGATCGGAGGCCTGGGGCTGTATTTCATCCGAACGCTGATGGACGACATTCAGTACGACAGTGCCGACGGAGTGAATCGCCTTCGACTGCGACGTCTCAAGCGCAAGTGACAACGAACTGAACAACAAGGCCCGATTACGTAATGGAATTGAATAAAGAGACGGTGGACGGCGTATGCGTGGTGAGCCCCGAGGGGCGCCTGGACAGTAATACGTCGCCGGCTTTCGAGGCGAAACTGCTCGCCCTTCTGGACGATTCGCCCACCCTGGTGATCCGGTTTGCCGACCTGGAATACATCTCCAGTGCCGGGCTGCGGGTCATGCTCATGGCGGCGAAGAAGGTTCGGCAGCTGAATGGTCAGCTGGTGCTGTGCGAGATTCATGAGCCGATCCGGGAGGTCTTCGAGATCAGCGGCTTCCTGTCGATCCTGGACGTCTGCGATGATCGGGCGGTGGCCGTGGCACGCGCCCGCGGTGAGGCCTGAAGCCCGGTACTGATTACAGTGTCCGGGCCTCAGGTGCGTCCGCCCGCCGGCCCGACAAAGTGCAGTGCCAGCACGGTGACGTCATCCGCCTGATCGGCCTCGCCGGCAAACTCCTCTACCGCCTTCATGACGGCCGCAGTCTGTTCCCCAACCGCTCGGCCCTTGAGCTCGCCGTACAGGCGGATCAGGCGGTCCTCGCCGAACAGGTCCTGCGCTGGATTCGCCGCCTCGGTCACGCCGTCGGTGTACAGCAGCAGCTCTTCGCCCGGCGCCAGATGCAGATGCTGCGTCGCGTACGGCATATCTTCCATCGCCCCAAGCACCAGTCCAGGTGCCAGCTTTAACCACTCTGCGGTGCCATCCACCCGCCGGATCAACGGCGGGTTGTGGCCCGCATTCGCCATCACCAGCTCCCCGCTGTCCAGGTCGAGAATCCCGCACAGATAGGTCACGAACATCCCGCTGTCGTTATTCAGGCACAGCTCGTTGTTGACCCGTTCGAGAATGCGCCCGGGATCGGGCTCCTGTTCCGCAATGCCCTTGACCAGGGTCTTGGTGACAGCCATGAACAGTGCGGCCGGGACGCCCTTATCGGAGACGTCACCTACGGCAAAAAACAAGCGGCGGTCGCCCTGCATCGTAAAGAAGTCATAGAGATCGCCCCCAACCTGGCGTGCCGGGAGCAGATCCGCATGCAGATCGACATCCGCCTGCATCCGAGAGAGCTCCAGCCGCCGCGGCAGAAAGCTCATCTGAATGTTGCGGGCGATCTTCAGTTCGGACTCGATCCGCTCCTTGGCCGCTGTGGTTGCGGTCAGGTCGTTGATGTAGTCCTTCAGGGACAGGCGCATATCATTGAAGGATCGAGCCAAATCACCGATCTCGTCCTGAGAGCGAATGGGGGGCATAGGCTGATCGAGATTGCCCCGGGCGATCTCGCCGGCACTGGTAACCAGCCCCTTCAGGGGGCGCGTGATACCCCGGGAGATCGCGATAATGGCCCCCAGAAGAATCAGGAACCCGACGCTTCCGATGATCAGCACCAGGTGCATCACCCGCAGCACATCGCCGAACAGTTCCCGCTCCGGGATGACCACCCCCACCACCCAGTCAGGATCCGGAAGGCGGACGTGGTAGAGCCGCGCAGGTTCGTCCAGCAGCGCCCTCGGCAACCGGCTGAACCCCTCCTCCTGACGCTGCAGCACGCGCCCGAGTTCGCGCAGTTCCGGTTCATCCAGCGTCTGGGCCAGACTGAACAGGCTCTCGCGCATAATCCAGTCGCTGTTCGGCCAGGAGATAAAGCGCGTCTGCCCGCTCAATAAAAAGCCGAAGCCACTGTCCAGCACCTCAACCGCATCGACGGTCTCGGTCAGACGTCGCAACTCGACGTCGAGGGTCACGATCCCACCGAGTTCCTCCGTGCCGTCCGCCACGCCATTGGCCATCGAAAAGGGCGTGGAGAAGGTGGTGATCAGGCGATCGGGATCGGCCGCCGATGCAAACGGATCCGCCCAGAATGCTTCGCCGGTGAGCGCGGGGATCTGATACCAGTCGCGGGTGAAATAGTCGAAGTCGTCCCCGCCGAGGTTTATGTACTCCAGTTCCCCATCGGGTCCCTCATAAACGAAGGGCCCGTGGTATCGCTGTCCGGGGATTGCCGCTTCAGGTTCCCAGGTGATGGCGGCACCCTGGGCGGCCGCCGTATTGGTCGTAATCGACTCCAATAGAGGCCGCATGGCCTCGGGGTCATGCCCGCCCTGAGTCAACGAGGCGGCCAGGGTCCGCCCCGAGCCCGCGACTTCGTTGAGTGAGGCCTCGATGCGCCCGGCCGTGGCGCGGGACAGCTCGCGGGCCTGGTGCTCCGCATGGTCCAGCATGATGTCGCGGACCATGTAGTACAGCAGCCCCGACGTCGTGAAGAAGATGGTCGCCACCGTCACCACGGTGACCAGCGCCAGACGTACCGCCAGGCTCTTACTCGGGGCGTGCATCAATCACCGGGCGGTGGAAGGTGTCGTAGTCGACAGGTTCACGCTCGAGGCTGACCAGGTTATTCATCAGGTTGTGGGCCATTAGATAGTCATTGGGGTCGAGTACCGGGGCCGGCAGGCGGCCGTCCGAGTCGAAGTAAAGCGAGCGAAGCACCTTGAGCATTAAGCTCTGGTGGGCGCGGTTCGTGGGCTCACCGTGCTGCTGGACCCGCTCCATAACCGCATCCACCGCGTGCTCCGGATGCTCGAAGGCGTGCTGCCAACCGCGTAGCGATGCAGCCACGAAGGCCTTCACGGCTTCGGGGCGCTCCTCGAGCGTGGATTCGAGAACGTAAATCCCGTCCTCGGCCAGGCCAGTGCCGTGTTCCTCCAGCCCGATCGTGGAAAGCTCCTCCGGCTCGAATCCCGAAAGATAGAGCTCCACCATTTCGTTGAACCGAGTGGCCATGGCCGCATCGACCGCACCCGAGCGAAGGGCCGTTACACCCGATCCCTGATCGATAATCTCCGGCTCCACGCCGTAGGCGCGAAACAGCGCTTCGGGTTGCATGCGAAAGCTCTGCCAGCGGGCCACACGGCGCCCATCGAGATCCTCGGGCGCGAGGATGTCGCGATCAGCAAAGGACACGATCACCAGCGACGAGTCGTGCAGCAGTTGTGCTACGTTGACGACCTCCACACCGGCGTCGCGAAGCTCCAGCGCCTGCACCAGATACAACAAGGCGATATCGGCCTCGCCGCGAGCCAGCGCCTCGGATGCCGGATAGTCCGGGCCGTGCGGAAGGATGTCCACGTCCAGGCCGGCATCGCGGTACCAGCCCTGGTCGGCGGCGACATAAAAACCGGCAAACTGCGACTGCGGGACCCAGTGCGGCTGTACACGCAAGGGTTCCGCGAATGCCGAACCCGCCGCCAGGACCAGGCTCAGGGCCAGCAACCGGCCGACCCACCGGGTCGGGTTCCAGGGAAGACCCGGCGATGGAAGTCGCATGGACGAACTCGGCATCGGCTGAAGACCACCGGGAGGATGGATGAAAACGACGGACAGCATACCGGTCAGGACGGCCTCGCGCATCCGGGGACGGCTGCAGGATCTGTTCGTAGTTTTGTTGTTGATGGGGGCCGGACTGGTAACGGTTCCCGTGGCCGCTGCCGACCCGATCGACCCCCTCGCCGCGCCGCTTCCGGTCGCAACGGAGGGCCCGCCGGAGACGCTGCGTTCCGGCTGGTTTGAGCGGCCGCCGTACCAATATGCCGATCCGGATGGCGTATCCGGAGCCGCGACGGGGCTGGATCTGCGTGTCGCCCGCGAGGCGGCCGAGGCCACGGACCACACCGTACGCTATGGCCCCATGCCTTGGTCCGACCAACTTGCGGGGCTGAAGCAAGGCACTCTCGATCTGGTCGTCGGGACGTACTATGAACCCGCGCGCCTGAGTTACGTCCACTACTCGCGGCCCTATCGCGAGGAACGCAACGCACTCTACCTGCGCGATGACGGCGACATCCGCCTGACCAACCGCGACGAGTTCCTGGAGGCGGTGGAAGCCGGCGCGTTTCGCCTGGGCATCACACGGGGTTACGCCTTCGCCGATCCCGAGGTCGCGCGCCTCGTTCGGGACCCAGACGATGCAGCCCAAATCCTGGAGACTGACAGCGATGCGGCGAACGTAGCCGCCCTGGTGGAGGGCCGTATCGACGGGTTTATCGCCGACCCGGTGATCCTCGACCTGTTCCTGGCACAAAGCGGACAGACCAACGAGGTCCGCCGCGCCCGCCTCGATCTCGGCTCGGTAGGCGTACGGGTCATGTTCAGCCGCGCGACCGTTCCAAGCGAATTCGTCGAGGCCTTCGATGCCGAGCTGCAGGCTCTGGGGGACAGCCGCCGGATCGCCAACCTCGAAGTAGAACACCTGCTACCCGCGTTTCTGGCCATGACCACCAGCGAGGGCTGGTTCAACGTACTGACACTGATGGGCATCCTCGCCTTCTCCGCCTCCGGCGTGATGCTGGCGCGCCGCGAGCGCTACAACCTGTTCGGCGCCCTGATACTGGCCACGCTTCCAGCCATCGGCGGCGGTGTGCTTCGTGACCTGCTGCTGGGACGCGATCCGATATTCATCTTCGAAACGCCCGAATTCCTGTTACTGCCACTGGCGGTGGTGCTGGGCGGCTTCGCGCTCTACCAGCTGCATGACCACTGGCTCGTGCATCTCGCCGCCGCACAGCGACTGTTGGCGCGTCAGCGCGCGGGCCTCGGCGGGCGCATGGTCGGCAATGTGCAGCACGGCCTGGATGCCTGGGCGGTGGCCGCGTTCACCGTGATCGGCGTGGGCGTGGCCGTCGAAGCCCACGCCAGCCCGCTATGGCTCTGGGGCCCGGTGATGGCCGTGGTCACGGCATCCTTCGGCGTGATCATGCGCGACGTCGTTCGCTCGGACTTCAACATCGACATGCTCAAGCGCGACTCCTTCGCCGAGATCGCGATCGTCGGCGGCATTGCTTACTCGCTCCTGCTCCTCTGGCCGCCCGTGGAACTCTCGATGTTCTACATCCTGATGGTCACCAACGGCGTCATCGTGAGCCTGTTCGTGGCGCGGCTTCTGGTGTTGTGGTCCGGCTGGGTAAACCCATTACAGATGGGCGACCCGCATACCCTGCCGGAACGTCGTCTGGATGCCCTGGAAGCGGCGGAACCTGCCCTGTGGCAGCGCCTGTCGACCTACCTGGAAGAAAGCGAGACCGGCCGTGCCCGCGGTGTCGACCCGAGACGCCTGGAATCCCTGCACAAGGACTTCGGCTATGCCCTGGAGCCCTGGCAGACAGAATTCACCGCTCTGGCCGGAGAACCGCTGTTCGAGTCCACGGTCATGCGCTATCAAAACCTACGCGCCCGGTTCGAGACACTGCGCGCGCTGGAGCAGCAACTCTATGACCACCTGCGTATGCCGATCGCCGACGCTCTACCGGATGCGGAAGAGGCCGGCGAACTGGAGACCCGAGTATCCGAGGGCCTGCGCAGCCTGCTGGACACCGTCAGCATGGCGGTGGAAAGCGGCGAACGGGAAGACTTCGAATGGTTGCAGGAACTCTCGCGCAACCAACGGGCACGCTTCGACGACCTCCGAGCCCGGTATCTCAAGGCCGATCCAGCGCCCGGCGGCGCCCTGGACCAGGTGCTACAACGCACCCACCGGGTCGAACGGATGATGTGGATGCTCGCCGACTACGTGGACCAGCGTCTGTCACCAGGCGGCGTGGCCGCCGTCAGCGACCGCCGCCAACGGCAGATGATGATGCAGACCGGGGCCCACTAGGGAGACGCTGATTTAATCGCGCGTTCGCGCTCGAGTCGCTTTTGCGTGCGAACAAGGCGCGGTGACTGCCGTGCAGTCACTCTGCACAAGGGAGCCGCAACGCTGTTCGCGCGCCCGTTTTTGATCAATAACGGGCGGCCGAGCCCGCTCTTTCAATGATTTGTCGGGTTGGTGCCCCTGTTCCCCGATCCTGCGTTGCGCCACTTGCGGGTAGAACCACTACCCGCTGCACGACGCGCCTTGGCTCGGGAAAAAGGGGGCACCAACGCGAACGCGCGATTGAATCAGCGTCTCCCTAGAACGGAAGGACGGCCTGCTGCCACTGCTCCATCGCCCCCTGCCGCGCGTCCAGGGCCCGCTTGCCTATCCGCACCCCCAGCAAGCGCATGGGGCGATCCAGCGGAGTACGGCGCAGGCAGTCGCGGGTGGCCGCCAGGATCTGCTCGGGATCGGCCGTCCAGGCCTCAAGCGTCAGATCGCGCGTGGCCGTACGGAAATCGTCATACCGGATCTTGATACCAACCGTCCGCCCCAGGTAACCCGTGGTCCACAGATGCGGCACGATCCTTGGGCCTGGCTGACTCTCGTTGCTAATCAGGTTTTCGTTTGCGCTGGCACAAAGGATTCGAACCTCCGCTCAACAACCCGGTTCGATCCCGAGCGCAGCGAGGAACGTGTCGACCGCAGGCCGCCACCCGGAAGGGCGAGACGCGCAGCGTCGCCGCTATCCTTCCGGGCACGCCACACTCCAGAGAAAGGGCACCCCATCCGGGTGCCCTTTCTCGTTATGGGCTCCAGGGCGTTGGTGACCCCCTCTTACCAGTCACGGCAGGCCCCCGTCGTACAAACCATCCAGCAGACCTCTGACGCTGCCCCCCCCTCGCGCAAACACCCTCGAACAACCCCGATCTGACAATTGAAGCGCGCCGGAACTGAGAGTCCGTTTGGCGCTTATCCGGACCGTGTTTCTCTGACCAGTCCTGAGGCCTCCCCCTTGTCGCTGCATCACATCTGCGTGAACCCCACCGTGCGCTGGCGAACATACGGCGCTGACGCAAGGTGCAAGACTGAAGTCGTTGCCTACGACGGGGTAGGCCAGCCCGGCCCTGACCCACCTGCGTCCGGACAAGGAGAAGGTCATCGACATCAAGGCGTTCGGATCTTCCTCGCGTACGCGCGAGGCGCTTCGCCACGACCGCGACACCGAGTTGCTGCGTTCGGAGCTTCTGAGCGTCGAGCAGCTCAAGCGGCATGCGGTCACGCTGGCCGAGCAGCACCGTATCGATCCCCGCCCCGGACCGGACCGGCTGCTGCCGCGCCTGGCGGACAATGAACAGGTCCTGATCGCGGCCTACGATGTCATCACCGCGACCCGTGCCGAAGTACCGGGCCAGCGAATCGTGCCGGACGAGGCGTGGCTGCTCGACAACTTCTATCTGATCGAGCAGCAGATCGCGATGGCACGACGCCATCTGCCCGACGGCTACAGCCGGCAGCTGCCGCACCTGGCCGATGGCCCCTCGGCGGGATTCCCGCGCATCTACGACCTGGCGCTGGGACTGATCTCGCACATGGATGGGCGGGTCGATCGCGACAACGCCACCGAGATGATCGCCGCCTATCAAACCGTCGAGCCCCTGAAACTGGGTGAGCTGTGGGCGTTCCCGATCATGCTCCAGCTGGCCTTGCTGGAGAACCTGCGCCGCGTCGGGGTGCGCATCGCCCAGCGTCGCGTGGAACGTGACGCGGCCATCACCTGGGCGGACCGCATGCTCGCGGCCGCCGAACGCGAACCCGCGCAGCTGATCCAGTTGCTGGCCGAGTTTGCCAGTGCCGATGTACCGCTGACGGCGCCGTTTGTGGAGGAGTTCTACGGCCGGCTCCAGGCGCAGGGGCCGGCCATGGCCTTCGTGCAGACCTGGGTCGAACAACGGTTGCAGGAACAGGGGGTCACCACGAGCGGGTTGTCCGAGGCGTATGGACGCATGGCGGCAGCCAACCAGATTTCCATCGCCAACTGCATCGGTAGCCTGCGGTTCATCTCCTCGATGGACTGGAAGCAGTATGTCGAGTCACTCAGCGTGGTGGAGCGGATTCTGAGCGAGGATCCAATGGGCAGCTACGCCGGCCAGGACTTCGCGACCCGCGACCGGTACCGCCACGTGATCGAGGAAGTGGCTCGCCACAGCGGCCGCAGCGAACCGAGCGTCGCGCACGAAGCCATCGGTCTGGCGCAAGCGGCAGCCACACACCGGAACCACCGCGACCGCAATGTGCATGTGGGCTACTACCTGGTCGACCGGGGACGTCCGGACCTGGAGCATGCGGTGGGCTACCGGCCCTCGTGGAGATCCCGCATCCGCGGGGTGTTCCGGGAACACAGCCTGCCCCTGTATCTGGGGCCCATTGGGTTGCTCACACTCCTCATCGCAGGGGGTGCGGCAGCCCTTGGTGGCTTCTTCGGCGCCGGTTCCGGGTGGAACTGGCTGCTTGCGCTTCCGCTCTTGATCGCCGCCTCGGCGCTGGCGATCGCCCTGGTGAACCTGCTGTACACGCGCGTTTTGCCACCACGGGCCTTGCCCCGCATGGATTTTTCCCACGGGATTCCCGACCGCCACCGCACCATGGTGGTCGTACCCACCCTGCTGGGAAGTCCGCAGGATGTCGATGATCTGCTCGAAGCCATGGAGATCCGCTATCTCGGGAATCGCGATCCCAACCTGTTTTTCGCCCTGCTGACGGACTTCCGCGACGCGCCCGAACAAACCATGCCCGGGGATGAGGCGCTGCTCGCCCATGCGCGCAGTGCAGTCGAACAACTCAACCAGACCTACAGCGACGACCGCCCCTGCATCTTTTACTTGTTCCACCGGCCCCGGGTGTGGAATCCGTTCGAGCAGATATGGATGGGCCATGAGCGCAAGCGCGGCAAGCTGGAGCAGTTCAATGCGCGGCTGCGAGGCGAAGCCCTGACCGCCTTCTCCGATCTTGTTGGCGATCCGTCCGTGCTTTCGTCGATCCAGTACGTCATCACCCTGGATACCGATACACAGCTACCGCGCGACGCCGCCCGCGCCCTGATCGGCAATCTGGCCCATCCGCTCAACCGCCCGGTCTACGACCCCGACAAGGGCCGCGTGGTGGAGGGCTATGCGATCCTCCAGCCCCGCGCGATGATCAGCCTGACCAGCGCCGAGCAGTCGCACTTCAGCCGATTGTTTGCCGGTGAGTCCGGCCTCGACCCGTATACCCGCGAAGTGTCGGACGTCTACCAGGACGTCTTCTGCGAAGGCTCGTTTATTGGCAAGGGCATCTACGACGTGGATGCGTTCCGCCAGGCCGTCGACGGACGCTTTCCGGAAAACCTGATCCTCAGTCACGACCTGCTCGAAAGCGGGTATGCGCGGTCGGCCCTGGTGACCGATATCGAACTGATCGAGGAACACCCGGCCAGCGTTGCCACCGAGGCCAGTCGGCGCCACCGCTGGATACGGGGCGACTGGCAACTGGCAGGCTGGCTGCGCCCGCGGGTACCCGGGCCGCCCGGCCCGGACGGATCCATGGGACCGCGCAAGCCAAACCCTCTCTCGGCCCTGTCGCGCTGGAAACTGTTCGACAACCTGCGGCGCAGCCTGGTCGCGCCCGCGCTGGTGCTCCTGCTTGCAGGGGGCTGGCTGCTGGGACCGGCGTGGCTGTGGACCCTGCTGGTCGTGGCCGTGGTGCTCCTGCCCACCCTGCTGTCCAGCATCATCGAGCTGATCGACAAGCCCACCGGACGCGACTGGGCGCCACACTTGAACCTGACCGGACGGTCGACCGGCCGGCCGCTGCTGCTCGCCCTGCTGACCCTGGCCTTCCTGCCCTACGACGCGCGGATCAGCGTGGGTGCGATCCTGCACTCGGGCGTTCGCATGCTGTACACGCGCAGCGGCCTCCTGCTGTGGCACCTGCCATCGTACGCGCGCCGCAATGCCCGCCAGACGCCGGCCGGCTTTTTCCGGGAGATGGCGATCGCACCCGGCCTTGCCGTCGTGCTGGGCGTGCTACTGGCCCTAACCAGCAGCCCGGCGGCGGTCTGGCTTGCTGCCGTCCCGATCCTGCTGCTGTGGCTGGTCTCGCCGGCGATCGGCTGGTGGATCAGCCGGCCGCTGATCGTTTCCACTGCGGACCTGAGCGCGGATCAGCGGGCCTTCCTGCGGGCCGTGGCCCGACGCACCTGGCGCTACTTCCTGGACTTCGTCGGCCCCGAAGACCACTGGCTCCCACCCGATAATTTTCAGGAATCCCCCGCCTCGGCCATCGCCACGCGGACCTCGCCGACCAACATGGGCATGGCGCTACTGGCCGATCTGGCGGCGGTCGATTTCGGCTATCTCACGACCGGGGAATGCCTGGAACGCATCGGCAATACCCTGGGCTCGATGGAGCAGCTGGAGCGCTATCGCGGGCATTTCTACAACTGGTACGACACCCGCACGCTGCAACCCCTCCAGCCGCAATACGTATCGTCGGTGGACAGCGGTAACCTGGCCGGCAGCCTGCTGACCCTGCAAGCCGGCCTGGAGGAACTGAAGCACCAACCGATACTGACCGCGAACGCGTGGCAGGGCCTACAGGACACCCTGGAGGTGCTCGCCAAACACTTGCCCCCTGCTTCCGCGCCCGAGTTGACGAAAACCGTCGGCCGGCTGCAGGAGACCCTGCGCACCCTGATGCTGAACGGCCCCCCGCAGACCCTGGATGCCGCCACCCGTGCGCTCGGCGAGCTTCACCGCCTCGGAGGCATGCTCCTCGAGGAGCCGTCGCCAGGTACCGAGATCGACCCTGAACTGGAGGCCTGGACGCAGGCATTCCAGCGCCAGGCCCAGGCGTTGCAGGATGAGTTCGCAACGCTGGTTCCCGACACGTGGCCGGACAACGGCCTCCCCACACTGGCGGAACTGGCCCGGGCAGATTCCGGAGGTGGCGCCGCCCGGGAACAGATCGACCGCATCGACGACCTGATCGGTCGTTGCGGCGCGCTGGCGACGATGGATTTCGAGTTTCTCTACGACGTGCCGCGCGACCTGCTGGCCATCGGCTACGACGTGACCGAACGGCGGCGTGACCCATCCTGCTACGACCTGCTGGCATCGGAGGCCCGCCTGGCCAGTTTCCTGCTCATCGCACAGGGGCAGGTGCCGCAGAAGCACTGGTTCACGCTCGGCCGCCTGCTGACCCGCCATGGAGGCGACATCAGCCTGATCTCGTGGAGCGGCTCGATGTTCGAATACCTGATGCCGCAACTCATCATGCCGAGCTACCCCCATACCCTGCTGGACCAGACCGGCAAGGCGGCCGTGGCGCGCCAGATCGAATACGGCCGTCAACGGGCAGTGCCCTGGGGTATATCCGAGTCCTGTTACAGCGCCACGGATCTCCATCAGGTGTACCAGTACCGCGCCTTCGGCGTTCCCGGCCTCGGGCTCAAGCGGGGGCTGGGCGATGACCTTGTGATCGCACCCTACGCCAGCGCCCTGGCCCTGACCGTGGCACCGCAGGACGCCTGCCGTAACCTCCAGAACCTGGCGGATCAGGGATTCCTCGGCGCCTACGGGTTCTACGAGGCGATCGACTATACGGCGACCCGGGTGCCGCACGGCAATCCGCATGCCGTTGTGCGCTCCTTCATGGCGCATCACCAGGGCATGAGCCTGCTCGCCTTTGCCCATGTCCTGCTCGATCAGCCAATGCAGCGCCGTTTCATGTCCGATCCGCTGGTGCGGGCGACCGAATTGCTGCTCCAGGAACGGGTGCCAAAGAAGGGCGCCACCGTGCACCCGCACGCCGCGGAGGTCAGTGCCGCCGCTCGACCCTCCGGCGCGGACACCGGTTCGATCATGCGCATGTTCACCGACCCGGACACGCCGATGCCCGAGGTTCATCTGCTGTCGAACGGTCGTTACCACGTCGTGGCGACACATGCCGGCGGCAGCGCCAGCCGCTGGCGCGACCTTGCCGTCACCCGCTGGCGCGAGGATGCCACCACCGATGGCTGGGGCACGTTTATCTACCTGCGCGACCGCGACAGCGGCACCTACTGGTCGACAGCCCACCAGCCCACCCTGCGCCCCGCCGACCACTACGAGGCAATCTTCGTCCAGGGGCGGGCGGAATACCGCCGCCGCGACCACGCGATCGAGGCCCACACCGAGATCTGTGTCTCGCCCGAGGACGATGTCGAGATCCGCCGCGTCACCCTCACCAACCAGTCGTCCAGTACCCGCCACATCGAGGTGACCAGCTACGCGGAGGTGGTGCTGGCGCCGTTGAACAACGACCTCGCGCACCGCTCGTTCAGCAATCTGTTCGTGCAGACCGAGATCCTGCCGGAGCGCCAGGCGATCCTCTGCACGCGGCGCCCACGCACGCCGGGCGAACAAGTGCCCTGGATGTTCCACCTGATGGCGGCCCCGGGTGCGACAACCGACGAACCCTCCTACGAGACCGACCGTGCCCGCTTCATCGGCCGCGGGCGCAGCGCCGCCAACCCGCTGGTGCTCGACAAGCCGGACAGCGAAGCGACCCTTTCCAATACGGATGGGCCGGTGCTCGACCCCGTGGTCGCGATCCGCCGCACCCTGACCCTGGCGCCCGACGAGTCGGCCAGCGTGCAGATCATCTCCGGGGCCGTGGACACCCGCGAGACCGCACTGGCCCTGCTGGAAAAGTATTGCGACCGCTACTTTGTCGAGCGGGCATTCGAGATGGCCTGGTTCCAGAGCCAGGAGGTGCTGCGCCACATCAATGCCACCGAAGTCGATGCCCAGCTCTTCGGTCGCCTGGCCAGTTCCGTCGTCTACGGCAACGCCCTGCGCCGCACCGAGCCCGCCACCATCGCGCGCAACCGGCTGGGCCAGTCCGGGCTGTGGCGCTTCGGCATCTCGGGGGACCTGCCCATTGTCCTGTTGCACATCCGTAACCTGGATCGCATCGGCCTGGTCAGACAGATCCTGCAGGCCCACACCTACTGGCGCCTGAAGGGCCTTGCCGCGGACCTGGTGATCGTGAACGAGGACTTCTCCGGCTACCGCGCCCTGCTCCAGGATCAAATCATGGGGCTGATCCACGCCGGACCCGAGGCGCAGGTCGTCGACCACCCCGGCGGCGTCTTCGTGCGCCGTGCCGAAGAACTGACCGAGGACGAACGGGTCCTGCTGCAGACGGTGGCGCGGATCGTCTTCAGCGACACGGCCAAGACCCTGAGCGAAGAGATGGACCGGAGGCTGTCGGCCAAGTCGCTGGATCGGCGGGTCTCGAACAAGGGACGATCGGTGGATCGGCGCCGCTCGAAGCCGGGCCGATCGGTGGACCGGCGCGTGACCGCAACGCGTGCCTCCGATCTGCTGGAACCCGCCAAGCCCGCCACCCCCGAAGCGGTTCATCCGCTGGCGTCACGCGAGCGGGTATTCAGCAACGGGCTGGGCGGCTTCACCCCCGACGGGCATGAATACGTGGTCACCCTGGAACCCGGCCAGACGACCCCGGCGCCGTGGGTCAACGTCATCGCCAGCCCCCACATTGGCACGGTCGTCAGCGAGAGCGGCAGTGCCTACACCTGGGTCGAGAACGCGCACGAGTTCCGCCTCACCACCTGGCATAACGATCCGCTCTCCGACGCCAGCGGCGAGGCCTTCTACATCCGCGACGAGGAGACCGGGATGTTCTGGTCACCCACGCCGCTGCCAGCCCGCGGCCAATCCGGCTACGTATGCCGGCACGGGTTTGGCTACAGCGTGTTCGAACACACCGAATCGGAGATCGCCTCGGAGCTGCATACCTACGTCGCCATGGACGCGCCGGTGAAGATCGTGCGGGTCAAACTGAGCAACACATCGCAGCGGCCACGCAGCCTGTCGCTGACCGGGTACTGGGAACTGGTGCTCGGCGAGTGGCGGCACGCGAACATGATGCACATCGTCACCGAAGCCGATGCGCAAACCGGGGCGCTGCTGGCCCGCAATGCCTACGGCCGCGAATGCGCCAACCGGGTGGTGTTTGCCCATGTCGGCGGACGCGAGCGCTGGATCAGCGGGAGTCGCAACGAATTCATTGGCCGCAACCGCTCGCTGGCCAGCCCGGAGGCGATGCGCCGTAAGCGGCTGTCCGGCAAGACCGGGCCCGGCCTCGACCCGTGCGCCGCTCTCCAGACCCGGATCGAACTGGCTGCAGGAGAGGAACAAGAGATCGTGTTCGTCTTCGGTGCGGCCGCCAACGCCGACGAGGCGCGCCAGTACATCCAGCGATTCGGCGGACGCGCCGGCGCGCGCCACGCCCTCGAAGCGGTCTGGGAGTACTGGAATCACACGCTGGGCGCGGTGCATGTGGACACGCCCGACCCCGCCCTGAACGTGCTGGCCAACGGCTGGCTGGTGTATCAGACGATATCGTGCCGGCTGTGGGGCCGCAGCGGCTATTACCAGTCCGGCGGTGCCTACGGGTTCCGGGATCAGTTGCAGGACACCATGGCGCTCGTCCATGCCACGCCCTGGCTGGCCCGCGAACAGCTGCTTCGTTGTGCCGGACGCCAGTTCCCGCAGGGCGACGTGCAGCACTGGTGGCACCCGCCCAACGGCCAGGGCGTGCGCACCCGGTTCTCCGACGACTACCTGTGGCTGCCCTATGCCGCCTGTCGCTACGTAGCAGCCACCGGGGACACCGGCGTGCTCGACGAGTCCATCGCGTTCCTGGAGGGCCGCGAACTCCATGCGGACGAGGAGGCCTACTACGACCAGCCGCAGACCTCGTCGGAATCGGCCAGCCTCTATGAACACTGCGTGCGCGCCCTTCGGCACGGCCTGCGTTTCGGCGAACACCACCTGCCGCTGATGGGTTGCGGCGACTGGAACGACGGCATGAATCTGGTTGGCAACGAGGGCAAGGGCGAGAGCGTGTGGCTCGCGTGGTTCCTGTTCGAGAATCTCGAGCGATTCGCCGACCTCGCGCGCAAGCACGGCGACGCGGACTTTGCCGAGTTGTGCACCGCGCAGGCCGAAGCACTTCGCGACAACATCGAAGCCGAAGCCTGGGACGGTGCCTGGTACCGGCGCGCCTGGTTCGACAATGGGACTCCGCTGGGTTCGTCCAGCAACGAGGAGTGCCAGATCGATTCGATCAGCCAGAGCTGGGCGATCCTCTCCGGGGGTGGGGACCCGCTGCGCGCCCGCCAGGCCATGGCGGCGGTGGACACGCGCCTGGTGCGACGCGACGCGCGGATCATCCAGCTGCTCGACCCGCCCTTCGACCACTCCGACCTGGAACCGGGGTACATCAAGGGCTACATCCCCGGTGTGCGCGAGAACGGCGGCCAGTACACCCATGCCGCGATCTGGACCACGATGGCATTCGCCAGGATGGGCGACACGGAACGCGCGTGGGAGTTCTTCGCCATGCTCAATCCCATCCACCAAGGCAGCACCCCGGAGGCGATCGAACGCTACCGGGTCGAGCCCTACGTGATGTGCGCGGATATCTACGGCGCCCCACCGCACACCGGCCGCGGCGGCTGGACCTGGTACACCGGGGCGGCCGGCTGGATGTACCGGCTGACGGTCGAGACCCTGCTGGGCCTGCACCTGGAAGCCGATCATCTGCGCATCGCGCCCCGCATCCCTGCGGACTGGGACGCCTACCGCATCCACTACCGCTACCGCGAGACCGTCTACCACATCACCATCCGGCCGATCGGGGAACCTGAAGGTCAGGCGACGCGCATGACGGTGGACGGTGTCGAGTGCCCGGATTCACGCATCCCATTGATGGACGACCACCAGGAGCATCATGTCGAACTCCATCTTGTTACAAAGGCGTGATCACGCCCCCACCCACCAGCGACCGATGCCGCATGGCCCACACGGCCCGGCCCATCGGCCCGGAGGGATGGCAACACCCATTGAACCGGCCGCGTGTTCGCTAGCGCACAGACCCCCTAGAGGGTCGGTGCCAGGGTTGGGCATGAGCGTTCGACCCCGCGCGGACACCGCGCCGCCCTGCCATCGTCATGCGTCCGGTCGAATCGTTTGTGATGAATCTTTACACCTGGGGGTACACGCAGGCGGCCGCGAGGCGTGCCGAGCATCGAATGCGACAGGGACGATACCATGAGGCTTGAGTACCAGATGAGGGATGAGTACCAGACCAAGAACGCATTGCGGCGCGCGGCGGAGGCCCGCCTCGCAAGGGTCGCTTCCCGGGAGCCCCCCGAATCGACCCAGGCGCTTGTGCACGAACTCCGGGTTCATCAGATCGAACTGGAGATACAGAACGAGACCCTGCGTCAGGCCCAGCATGAACTGGAGGAATCGCGTAACCGCTATGTCGATCTCTTCGAATCCGCCCCTGTGGCCTATGTGATCCTTGCGCGCGATGGCCGATTGACCGACGCCAATCAGCTCGCCACCCGGCTCCTGGGCCTCACCCAGGCACAGTTGCTTGAACATTCCTTCGACCAGTTCATCGCGTCCTGCGATCGGGAACGATGGCGGGAACGCGCCGCGGCCGTGTGGGCGGGCCGCCTCGACACACCCCAGGAGCACGAACTTCTACTCCAGAACGCGGAGGGCTCACAGTTCCCGGCCCAACTGCAATGCGGCGCGCTGGACCGCTCCCACACTGGGAACACCATGCGCATCGCGTTTTTCGACATCACTGAGCGCGCCGAGGCCGCAGCCGAGATCCACCGGCTCGCCTATTTCGATGCGCTGACCGGGCTTCCGAACCGTCGGCTCCTGCTGGACCGCCTGGCCCAGACGCTGGCGGCATCCGAGCGCAAGGGCCTCTACGGCGCGATCGTGTTTCTCGACCTCGACGATTTCAAGGTGCTCAACGATACCCGGGGTCACGACGCCGGCGATCGACTCCTCGCCGAGGTGGGTCAGCGCCTGCGTGCCGGGCTGCGCGAAGGCGATACCGTGGCGCGCATGGGCGGAGACGAATTCGTGGTCATCCTGGACGGTCTCGGCCCAACGCGGGACAGCGCCGCCCTGCTCGCCCAGAGCATTGGCGAAAAGCTGCGTCAAAGCATTGCCGAGCCCGTCGATTTCGGCGACTTCGCGTTCCACTGCACGACCAGCATCGGCGTGCGCCTGTTCGGTCCGGGCGAAACCCAAGCAGAATTGCTTCAGCATGCCGATCTGGCCCTGTACCGGGCGAAATCGGCCGGGCGCAACCGGGTAATCTTCTTTGACCCGTCGATGCAGGCGGTGCTCGATGCCCGTGGCATCCTGGAGGACGCACTGGGTCAGGCACTCAGCAAGGGGCAACTCGAACTGCACTACCAACCCCGGTTCGATGGAACACGGCGCGTTGTAGGAGCCGAGTCGCTGCTCCGCTGGCGACATCCGAAACACGGATTGATGGCGCCTGGCGCCTTCCTCGGGATGGCCGCACAGACCGGTCTGATCCTGCCCATCGGTCGCTGGGTTCTGGAGATCGCCTGCGCCCAGCTCGCGGCCTGGGCACAGGATCCCACCACCCGCGAACTTACCCTGGCGGTCAATATCAGTGCGCTGGAGTTCCGGCAGGACGATTTCGTCGATCAGGTCCGCAAGGCACTGGAGTCCACTGGCGCCAATCCGGAAAGGCTGACCCTGGAGCTGACCGAGGGCGCGACCCTCGACAGCAGTGAAGCGACCATGGCCCGGTCGCGGCAACTGAGGGAGATCGGCGTTCGCTTATCGGTGGACGACTTCGGAAGGGGTTGGTCGTCCCTGTCTCGCCTTACCCGGCTGCGGCTGCAGGAAATCAAGATCGACCCCTCGCTGGTGGCCAGCATGGGCCAACCGGGTGCCGACACCACCCTCGTTACGGCCATCCTCGCCCTGGCCAAGAGCCTGGGGCTCGCGACCGTTGCCGAAGGCGTGGAAACCGAGGCACAGCGCCGCCTCCTCGCCGACCAGGACTGCGATACCTTCCAGGGTTTCCTGTTCAGCGCGCCACTGCCACTGGACGACTTTCAGCGCCTTCTGCGCAAGGCAGGGCCGTGCCCTTAGCCGTTGCGGTGAGCAGCGCTCGTCGAGGTTCGGCTCCGCATTTTCTGCCGCAGCCGTTCCTGCCCGCTCCAGATTCTGGCAAGGGCACTCCTGGAGAAGACCGGGCCATCGCCCCCGTCTGCGCAGCTACCCGTACGGTCGAGCGCATCACCGGGGGCGTTTCCGAGCTCGTTGGCGGCCATGATCACTCCTCTCTGCGGACTGAATGCGAGTTCCACAGCGCGGACGGCCCGTCTCGTCCAGGCTCCCCCGAGTAGAAAACCGACAGCCCGCTACCCGGGCTGACCCGACTTAGGGAAACGCTACCGAACAAGAATGCCATTTTCCTGCGGACGACTCTGTTCGCCGCCGAACATAATCACCTTCCGTGCACGGCCCCTCCGATCGCCCACCGGCCCAGGCGAGGCGTACCCGCCCCTTGGTCCACACGGTTTGGGTGGGCCACGCGCCGGGTGAACTCAAGCCCGCAAGCCTGCTCGCCGGCCCCGCCTTAATGCCCGGTCTTTCTCGCCTCGGGAAAGACCCGCTATGTGTGCGGGATCGTACAGACAGCCCATCGGGTACACGCCAGACTTTCTCACAGGTGCTGGTCAAGAAGACCCGGCCACAAAACGGCCCACAACACTGAGGGAAACGCCATGACACTGGGAACCATTCTGCTCATCGTCCTCGTCCTGCTGTTGATCGGCGTGATCCCGACGTGGCCGCACAGCCGGAACTGGGGTTATGCCCCGGGCGGGGTAATCGGCGTGGTGCTGATCATCCTTCTCATCCTGCTACTCACCGGCCGGATCTAGTCCCATCGTTCCTGCCGACGGACAAGCCGCCACCGACACCCCGAAGTCAATGCAGCGCCTGACCGACACCGTCCACGGTGACCAGGTCCATACCCATCTGGAGAACAAGAAATGAGACAGTTGCGATATTTACCCCCGATCTTCCTGACCCTTTTGCTGGCCCTGCTCCTCGCGGGTTGCGCTGCATCGAATGAAAGACAGACGGTCGGCGAGTACGTCGACGACAGCGTGATCACCACCAAGGTGAAGGCGGCATTGTTCAACGAGCCATCCCTGAGCGGCTTCGAAGTCACCGTCGAGACCTACGAGGGCCGCGTGCAGTTGAGCGGCTTCGTCAGTTCCCAGGAGGACATCAACAAGGCCGTCGAGATCGCACGTGGCGTCGAGGGCGTACGGTCGGTCAAAAACGACATGCAGCTCAAATAGCGCTCGGACCCCGCTACGCACGCTCGGCCACCCTGCCGAGGCCGCGATCGCGGTGGCGCGCCGCCACTCGTCCATGCTCCATGACGGCCCGCCCATTGGGGCGGGCCGTCATCGGTTTGGCTACTCCCGCAACGCGGCTTCCAGCCTCTTGGTCTCGGTGATATCGACCATGGTAATCACCACCCCGTCGATCACGTTGTCCACCCGCCGATAGGGCATGATGCGGACCGTGAACCAGCGCCCGTCGTCGGTCGTGATCTGTTTCTCCGAGACCGCCAGGGTGCGCAGGGTATCGCGGGCATCGTCATGCAGGTCCGGGTATTCCAGGCTGGTGGTCAGATCGCTCAGCGGCCGGCCGACATCGCTCTCCCGGAGACGAAAAATCCGGGCCGCCTGATCGGTATAACGCCGGACATCCAGATTCTGATCCAGGAACAGGATGGCGATATCGATGCTGTTGAGCACGTTCTGCATGTCGCTCTGCGCGAGCGCGAGATCGTCCAGCTTGGCCTGCAGCTCGGCATTGATCGTCTGCAGTTCCTCGTTCATGGACTGCATCTCTTCCTTCGAGCTATTGAGCTCCTCGTTGGTCGATTGCAGTTCCTCGTTGGCGGATTGCAGCTCCTCGGTCGCAGCCTGCGAGTCTTCCCGGGCTGTGCGCGCCTCCTCGCGCAAGGCCTCGATCTCGGCACGGTATTGCTGCAGCTGGGCCTCATGCGCGGCCGGCATGGGCCCCTTGCCCTTGTTCCTGCGCCCACCCCGCCCGGCCGTGCTCGGGGCCAGATCACGGAAGACGATCATGGTCATGCCCCGCAAGGGGGATGCGTCATGAAAGGCATGCACGGTGACATCGACGCGCTGCACTCCGGCGTGCGTGGGCACTTCCAGGCTATGCAGATGCACGGGGCGGTCGGCCTTCGCCGCCTGCTTCAACGCCCCGACCAGAGGTCCACCCAGGCCTTCGCGCGCCATGGCGAAGATATTCCAGTTAGCCTTGCCGGCGGCCGGCTCGAGGTACTTTCCGGTATGGCCGCTGACGTAGACGATATCCCCATCGGCGTTGAGCACCACCGCGGCCGGCGCATACACCTGCAGCAGGACCTGATCGGCCTCCGCCTGCAGCGCATCGGTGGGTTGGGAGGAAACCTCGGATGGGGACACGGGACGCTCCTTGCTCGGGCCCGACAGCGGCGGGAAGGCATGCAGCAGGAAATCACGCCCACCCATGTAGGTGTGATCCTGGCGCTGATAGAACCGCAGCCGCGACTCGATCGGCGTGAACAGATGGTTGAATTGCCCGACGGTCTCGGAAGTCCCCAGAAACAGTACGCCACCCGGGCGCAGGCTGTAGTGGAACAGGGGCAGCAGCTTGCGTTGCAATTCCGGCCCAAAATAGATCAGCAGGTTGCGGCAGGCAATCAGGTCGAGCTTGGTGAATGGCGGGTCGAGGATCACGTCATGCTGCGAGAACAGCACCATGTCCCGAATGCCCGGTATCACCTGATAGTGGTATTCATGGGCGGTAAAGAAACGCTCCAGCCGTTCGGGCGACACATCGTCCGCGATCGCGAGTGGGTACCGGCCCCGGCGCGCGGTCGCAATGCCGTCCGGACTCAAGTCCGACGCGAAGATCTGCAGCGTGACGGCAGGCGGCGGCTGCGATCGCTCCATGACCTCGGTGAACACCATGGCCAGCGAATAGGCCTCCTCGCCGGTCGAACAGCCAATCACCCAGGCGCGAAGCTTCTCTGCCCCCTTCTGCCGCTCCAGAAGCCCGGGCAGCACCGTATCCGCCAGATACTCCCAGGCGGCGGGATCACGGAAGAAACGGGTCACGCCGATCAACAGTTCCTTGAACAGCAGTTCGGCTTCCTGCGCGTTGCGTTCGAGGAACGCTGCGTACTCCTCCAGCGAGGCGATGCCATGGATGGCCATGCGCCGTTCCGTCCGGCGCTGCAGCGTGCTGGGCTTGTACAGCGAAAAGTCATGGCGAATCCGCTGCTGCAACGCGGCAACGATCCGTTCCAGAGGCGTGGAGCTATCCGAGGGGAGCCCCTCTTCCGAAACGGCGCTCGCCTCGCGCACGACGGCCAGAATCCGTTCCGGCAGCTCGCTCGGCGTCGCCACGATATCGGCACACCCCGCATTGATGGCGCTTCGGGGCATCGAGTCGAACTGCGCCGATTCGGGGTCTTGCACCGCCGTCAGGCCGCCCACGGCCTTGATCGCCTCCAGGCCCGCCGTACCGTCCGAGCCCATACCGGAGAGCACCACTCCGATGGCGCGCTCGCCCTGCCCACTGGCCAGCGACGAAAACAGGACATTGACTGGCAAGCGCATGCCCCGTGGCTCCGCGGGTGCGGCCAAATGCAGTGTCGTGCCGACCACGGTGAGTTCCGTGTTCGGCGGAATCACATACACGTGACCCGGTTCGATGCGCATCCCCTGTTCGGCCGCACGCACTGGCATGGCCGTAACCCGCTGCAGCAGTTCGGGCAGCAACCCCTTCTGGGTGGGATCAAGATGCTGCACCACGACACAAGCAATGCCACGATCCGGCGGTATACGGTGCAGAAACTCCTCCAGCGCGACCAGACCGCCGGCCGATGCCCCGATTCCTATAATACGTACCGCCTCCGGAGCATCGACAGGGGAACGGTTACCCATGCTCAGCGCCTCCCGGGCAGGCTCATCGCGGCGATGATTCGCACCTCGAGACGATCAGCAATACGTCCTCGCCCCCCGGGCCCAGGCTCGCGGTGATTCGCAACGGCTCCGCGCCATTACCCCCTCGACCGCTGGATTCGACCGAGCAGCAGACACCCCCGGCGCCTTCCCGGCACGCTTCAACCACGCCCTGGATCGCCGAGTGGCTGCCCTGCGCGAACCACGACGCCAGGGGCTCGCCCTCGAGTCCATCCGGTACCGTACCGAGCAGCTCCGCGCCGGCACGATTGCCTTCGAGAATTCTTCCATCGAGCCCAACCACCAGATACCCCACCGGCGCAAACTCATAGAGACCCCGATAACGCGCCAGGGCGTGATCCAGTTCCTCCTGGTCGGTTCTCAGCTGGGAGTTCTGCAGATCCAGCTCGACCTGGTGGGTCTGCAATTCACTCAGCAGCCTGAGCGCATCCGCGGCGGTATCGGGGTCGCTTGCCAGGCGATAAAGGAGCGTCAGCGAATCCGGGCCAACCGTCCAGCCACCATTAGGCGGAGCCGAGCCCTCTTTTAGCCGGGACTCGGCCTCATGGCGCAATTGCAACTGTCTCTCGAACTCCGGGCTCAGCTTCCGCATCGGTCCTCCAGTCAAATCCATCCCGAGGTCACCGCCCCTAGTGCCCGCATGATAGCCCGGTGCCGGGTCGCTCTGCTTCCCGGCGCACGCACCGCGATCGCAGCCGGTGACCGGGGTCACCCGTCGGAAGTCCGGGTCAAGTGGAATCCTTGATATCCTTCTTCAGGTTGCCATACCCCGCCTGGAGCTTACCGCCCGCCTTCTGAGCGCGCCCTTTCACTTCCAGCTCCTTGTTGCCAACGACCTTCCCGGCCGTCTGCTTTGCCTGGCCCTTCGCCTCTTCGACGCGGCCCTTGATCTGGTCCTTGTTCATGCTTGTTCTCCCATTAACGGTTGTCGATAAAAAGGAGTCACGTCCGGGATGGCCGCCCGGCCCATCCGTCATTCACTTACGGGACCCGACCCGCGTCCCGGAGGCGGTCTCCGGCGTGCTCGAGCGACCGCCCACGTTCTCGGCGTTTCGCCAGCTTCAAGCTACGCGGGCCCCAAGCCCGGCGTCTGTCTGTTGCCGAACAAAACCCGGCAGCCGAACACAATGCGTCCTGCTTCGGCATGCGGCCCTGCGGGTGTCTGTGCGCCACAAGCCAGCCAATGCAGTGACTTCGCAGCTTGCGCGGCCCGCTTGAATGAGTCCCGAAACGCCCTGTGCGGTGCCGCACCGACGGGCAATCCGGCCACGCATACGCTTGAAGGCGAATCACGGGGTTCGGACAGCCTGTTGCCGAACCCGTCCAACCAGGAAAAAGCTCATGAACCAGATCATCTACATCGTCGGCGCCATCGTTATCGTCCTGTTCATACTGGGATTCTTCGGACTCCGATAGGACCCGCATCGTCGCCGCGGAGGATTTGCCCGCAGCTTTGCCGGGCCGCCGAACAGCCCGCCGGTCATTCGGGGAGCGACCACAGGCCCCCATCCGCCAGACAGGGTGCACGATCCGGCATGGCCGGTTGCACGCGAGGGAGACCCTGATCCATTCGCACGTCCGGCACCGGCGGCCGACACACGCGTCGAGCGCTGCCGGAGACCCCGCGCTGTACGCCTACGCTCGTACCGGAGGTGTCTGCGTGCTTGCGTGTTCGAAGGGGACCAGACGCTGCCGCTCCTCGTCCCACAGGGCGAGCCGGGCGCAATGGAGGCTTTGCTTCAGCGTGACACGGCTGATCTTGCGAAGCTGCGGATGGTCTTCCAGCACCTCGGGCAATCGATAGAACGGAATGCGGCTGGCGAGATGGTGGACGTGGTGGATCCCGATATTCGCGGTCATCCAGCGTAGCGGGGCGGGCAGATCATAATAGGAGCTGCCGTAGAGCGCCGTTTCCTGGAAGCTCCACGCCTCGTCGTGCGCCCACCGCGTATTCTCGAACTGGTGCTGGACATAGAACAGCCAGACGCCGATCGAACCCGCCAGAACCGCGATCGGCAGGTGCACCAGGAGAAAGGTGCCCGCACCCACCAGCCACATCATCGTAACGACGACCAGCGCAATGCCTGCGTTGGTACCCATGGTGCTCACCCAGGGCATCCATCCCGCGCGCAGGAAGCCGACAGGAACGCGATTGTTCAACATGAACAGGTAGACCGGACCCAGCCCGAACAGGATCAGCGGATGCCGGTACAGCCGGTAACGCAGGCGTTGCGAGGCAGACAGGGCCTGGTATTCCCGCACACTCAAGGTATCGATGCTCCCCTCGTCCGCGCGATCCAGATTGCCGGAGTGCGCGTGATGGAGGGCATGCGTGCGGCGCCAGAAGTCGTAGGGCGTGAGCGTGAAGATGCCCAGTGCCCGTCCGACCCAGTCATTCGCGCGCCGGGACGGGAAGAATGACCCGTGCCCGCAGTCATGCTGGATCATGAACAGCCGCACCAGAAATCCGGCAGCGGGAATGGCCAGTACCAGGCCACCCCAGTAGCCGGCGCTCACACTGGCCCAGGTCAGAAACCAGAAAAGTCCGAACGGGATCACAGTAACGACCAGTTCAAACACGCTGCGCGCGAGAAGCGGCGTACGATACGCGGACAGTGCGCGCTGTAACGCTCGGGGATCATCGGCGGGTTCGACAACCGCTGCTGGTGGCTCCATGCTGGGACTCCGTACTTGGCTCGACTCCAGCGGCCGGGTTCGCAACCCACCGCCGGCGAGCCGGTTTCTAACACCGGGCTTTCGGTCTCGATACTAGGAGCGGGTCCGAAAGCCGTACACTTCCAGCCTATACTGGGGCCAGGCGCGTTCACCGTATGTTCGATCCCGCACATTGCGCCTGCTGCACCATGGCAGCTTCCGCTCCGCCCCCGCGAGCCTTGTCGTCTGTTCGCCTCCGCGAGTCCGTGCAGACACCCTGGTCACGCCAATTGGACACGCACATTGAACGTGGAACGTCCAAACCTCTGTAGCACCCGGGTGTTACTCGATCTGCCCGCCATGCAGGCTCGGCGCCGCGTGGCCCGGGGCAACCCGTGTAGGAGTGGACGCCCCCCGAAAGAATCCTTTCAAATTCACGTTCACGTGAATCAAGCGTTGACGTCCAGCAGCCGTGAGGCTATTAAAACAACATGGCTTGGTAACGATCGAATCCATGAACACTTCAGCCAGCAGCGATGGAGCACCGTCGCGCTTGCGGCCACCGGGGGGGGCTTATGTACTGATTCAACCTTCGGGCAGGGGGGCCAGGATGCCGTACTCCGATAGACTTCGCGCGAACCAGTTGCTCGCAGGACTTCCGCTCGACGATTACGCGCATCTTTCCCCGCACATGGAGGCGGTACCCATGCCGCTGGGGGAGGTCCTGGCCGAACCCGGACACCCGATGCGCTACGCCTACTTCCCCACCACCGCCATCGTGTCCCTCCTCAACGTGATGCAGGATGGCGGAACGACCGAAGTTGCCGTGGTTGGATACGAGGGCATGATCGGGGTCTCCTTGTTCATGGGCGGCGAAAGCACATCCAGCCGCGCGGTCGTGCATAGCGCCGGACACGGGTTTCGGCTGAAGGCCCAGGTCCTGAAAGACGAGTTCACCCACGGCGGTCACATGCAGCAATTGCTGTTGCGCTATACCCAGGCGCTGCTGACCCAGATGGCACAAACGGCGGTATGCAACCGTCATCACACCCTGGACCAGCAACTCGCCCGCTGGCTGCTGCTGAATCTCGACCGTCTGCACGCGAACACCCTCGAAATGACCCAGGAACTGATCGCCCATATCCTGGGCGTGCGCCGGGAAGGCATCACCTGCGCCGCCGGAAAACTGCAAAAAGTGGGCCTGATCGAGTATCACCGCGGGCACATCACCGTGCTCGACCGGCCCGGTCTGGAAGCGTGTGCCTGTGAATGCTATGCGGCGGTGCGGGCGGAATACCATCGTCTGCTGTCGACGACGCCTGACCTGCAAACGGGAGGCCGATTAAGCGTGTCTCGCTGACAGCCCCCGCGATCGCCATGGATGCAGAGCCTGGTGCCGGGCCCATCCACCACGAACGTCGCGGGCCCGGGTGCCATTCGCATGCTCTCGCACGCCTCCCCATCGCCGCAGTTATACAAGAACCGCCGCAACCTCCAGCCAGCCCTCCTGCCGCAAACTACACGATGCGATCCCGGGCGACTCGACCCGCCGTACCCATGAATGGGTGTCTCCCTCCGCGACAGCATGCCGGTCGATCCCCCTCGACGCGGTAATGATCGTGTTTCTTGCGCCCCGGCCCGCCGCACCCTAGCGTGGCGGGCTTACTCAGGCACGGATCGACCCATGCGCCAGATGTCTCCCCGAGAACTACAGGACTACCTCGCCCAGGCGGAGAACCCGCCGTTGCTCCTGGATGTACGCGAGCCCTGGGAATACGAGCACTGCCACATCGGGGGCTCGCAACTGCTCCCGATGGGCCAGATCCCGACGGCCTATCAGGACCTGAACGCCGAGGACGAGATCGTGGTGATCTGCCACCACGGGGTGCGCAGCCAGCAGGTCTGCGGATTCCTGGACCGGGCCGGATTCCAGCACGTGATCAACCTGACCGGCGGCGTAGATGCCTGGGCACGCGATGTCGACCCCCACATGCCGACCTACTGACCCACGTGTCCCGCAGACCGGCCCTGTCGATCATCATCCCGGCCTGGAACGAGGCCGAATGGCTGCCGCGCACCCTGGCGGCGGTGCAGGAAGCGCTATCCGGCATTGACCGGAACAGCGAGATCATCGTGGTCGACAACGCCTCGACCGACCGCACGCCACAGATTGCCCAGGCCGCGGGATGCCGCGTCGTGTTCGAACCCGAGCGCCGCATCAGCCGCGCCCGCAATGCCGGCGCGACCGCAGCCTGCGGCGATTACCTCCTGTTCGTCGATGCCGACACCTGGCCCGACCGCGCCCTGTTGCAGGCAACACTGGACGCGCTGGACAGCGGCGAGGTCTGTGGGGGTGGCGCGCGGGTGACCTTCGACCACCTTAGCCACCGGATCTATCGCTGGGGTGCCACCGCGTGGAACACCCTCTCCGCGCGCCTGGCTCTGGCGGCTGGCTGCTACGTCTTCTGCACCCGCGAGGCCTTCGCGGCGGTGGACGGCTTCAGCGAGGCCGTGTACGCGGGGGAAGAGGTGTTCCTGTCCCGGGCGCTGAGACGCTGGGGCCGCGCGCACGGCCAGCGCGTCGAGATCCTGAAAACGCCCGTACTGACCTCCGGCCGCAAGGCGGACTGGTTTCATCCAGGTCGCCACATCCTCGTGGTGACGCAGGTGTTGCTGTTCCCCTGGAGCCTGCGCTCACGCCGCCTCAGCTGGTTCTGGTACACCCGCCCACGACGGCAGTAAGAAAGAGACCGAACGCCGAAATCGGGCCCCGATGATCACGATATCGACAACGTCGGCCACCGAACCGTCGATCCACCACGACCTGAACTCGTTCGGACATCGTGCTCCCCCGCCCCGAGTATCAACGCCGCCCCATCTCCCCTTCCACCACCAGGCGACGCCAGCGAAACAAGCCCTCGACGTCAATCCGGTAGGGGCCCGGACCCAGGTCCCCCGCCACATGGACCCGGATCCCCTCGATCTCGTGCTCCGTGTAGCCGTCGGCCCGGCGGGGCGCGCCGCGCTCGGCCACCGGCACCGCCGCCTGGCCGCCACAACAACCGTGGCGCGTGGACCATCGCAGCACCACCTCGCCACCCTGCCCGGCCAGCCACTCGCGCGCGGCGTCGGTCAGGGTGATCGTGGTCATGCCGGTTTCGCCTCGGTGTCCTCCGGGAACCAGTGGCGGGTGCGATTGGCGATGCGCACCAGCGCCAGCATCAGCGGCACCTCGACCAGCACGCCCACCACGGTCACCAACGCGGCACCCGACTGCAGGCCGAACATCGCGATCGCCGCGGCCACCGCCAGCTCGAAGAAGTTGCTCGCGCCGATCATCGCGCCGGGGGCCGCCACCGCGTGACGCACCCGCCAGGCCTTCGCCCAGTAGTAGGCGATGTAGAACACCAGGAAGGTCTGGATGATCAGCGGGATCGCGATCAGCACGATATGCCCCGGGTTCTCCAGGATGCGCTCGCCCTGGAAGGCGAACAGCAGGACCAGCGTCACCAGCAGGCCGATCGGCGTGACCGGGCCCAGACGCTTCATGAACACGTTGTCGAACCACTCGATGCCCTTTTTGCGGATCAGCCAGATGCGCGTCAGGTAGCCGGCGACGAACGGAATGACGATGTACAGCAGCACCGACAGCGCGACGGTGTCCCAGGGCACGTGGATGTTCGACACGCCCAGCAGGAGCACCACGATGGGGGCAAAGGCGAACAGCATGATGATGTCGTTCACCGCCACCTGCACCAGCGTGTAGGCGGCATCCCCGCGGGTCAGGTAGCTCCAGACAAACACCATCGCGGTACACGGCGCCGCGCCTAGCAGGATCGCCCCGGCCAGGTACTCACGCCCGAGGTCTTCAGGGATCCAGGCGGCATACACCACCATGAAGAAGAACCAGGCGATCGCGAACATGGTGAACGGCTTGATCAGCCAGTTCACCGAGGTGGTAATGGCCAGGCCCTTCGGCTCGCGGCGCACGCCCAGGATGGCGGAGAAGTCGATCTGCACCATCATCGGGTAGATCATCGCCCAGATCAGGATGGCCACCGGGATGGAGACCTGGGCGTACTCCCACTGCGACAGGGTCTCCGGCACCACCGGCAGGAACTGCCCCAGGGCGACGCCTGCCACGATGCACAGCGCCACCCACACGCTCAGGTAGCGCTCGAAGATGCCCATGCCTTCCTTCGTCGAGATCTCCTCGACGGAGGCGTTCCGGTCGGTCATTGCTTCCTCCGTATCTGCCCAGGTAACGCGTCAACAACAACCCTTGGCTTCATTGTCACTAGCTGGCCCGCACGAGAAGGTTGATGTCCCTTCCGGTACACAGCAGTCACCGGTCCCTTCATCCTGTGCGCCGAACATCGGGATGCTTCCGAGCGTTTGATAGCTCTCCCACGCGATCCCGGCCGGATCGGTGGTCCAGTACTTGTCGGATTGCGCGTAGCAGCAATGCGTGCCCATCTCCTCGCGCACGTCCGCGTCGATGGCGTCCAGACGCTGGCCCAGCTCGTCGAGCTCGCCCGCCTCTTCGGCCTGGATGCCGAGGTGGTTCAGGCCCACCGGCGCACCGCGGGCCGACACCGCGAAATTGACCCGCGGGTCCTCCAGCATCCATTTCGCGTAATCGCCCTTGACCACGCTCGGCTCGGCCGCAAACAGATGCGAATAAAAGCGGATCGCCGGTTCCAGTTCCGGCACGGAAACGTGCAGGTGCATGCGCTTCATGGATCAGACTCCTCGATTCACTCCATCTCGCGGATCGGCCCGGGGTCCCACCGGCCATCCCGGGTGGACCCGGCCTGGCTCGGTTGTTGCAGCCCCCACCCGGGCGCGTGGTCTATCGAACGTGCCGGCCCGGCACTTGCGGAGCCGCTGTGGCTTCCGTATCCCCTGCACAGTCCAGGGCCGCAGGCAACGCGCAGCCGTCGGAGTCGGCCGCGCAGCAGTTCTCGGTCAGGTAGGCGACCAGCTCCTGCATCGCGTCGAGATTCACCCGATAGCGCTGGTAGCGCCCTTCCTGCGTGACGGTCAGCAGGCCCGCCTGCGTCAGGGTCTTGAGGTGAAACGAGAGGTTCGTGCGCGGCAGTTCCAGGGTTTCGGCGATTTCGCCGGCGACCCGCCCAGCGTGGCCATAACGCACCAGCAGGCGCACGATATCCAGGCGAATACCGGAGGCCAGCGACTCGAACATGTGGGTGGCGGTGACCTTGTCCATGGACGAATATTTCAACTCTCCTTGCATCGTTGTCAAGTGACAGGACCCAGTCGCCGTGGCCGCGCGCGCGCACCTTTTTCTCAAGAACCGCCCGATGCCTCCCCGCTCATCCTGCAGGGTTCGCGCCGGACCACCCGGTCGCCGCCGGTCTGTCGGGGTTTTCCCGCGGGGCATCGAGGCCCGGTATACTGCGCGGTCTTCCGTTCAACTCCGACCACGACGCCCGAGCCGCCATGAACCCGCGCCTGGACCGGCTACAGCCCTATCCGTTCGAACGCCTGCGCCGGCTGTTCGCGGACCTGCAACCGCCTGCGGACCGGGAGCCCATCGCACTGTCGATTGGCGAGCCGCGTCACGCACTGCCCGATTTCGTCGAACCCGTCCTGCGGGCCTCCCTCCAGGGCTTCAACCACTACCCGAGCACACGCGGCGAACCGGCCCTGCGCGAGTCCATCGCGGCGTGGCTGCAACGGCGGTTTGATCTCGGCAATGTGGACGCGGCACGGCAGGTGCTTCCGGTCAGCGGAACGCGCGAGGCCCTGTTCGCGATTGCCCAGGCGATCGTGGCGGAGAAGCCCGGTGCCCGCGTGCTGATGCCGAATCCGTTCTACCAGATCTACGAGGGCGCGGCGCTGCTCGCCGGGGCCGCGCCGGCCTTCTACGACCTGGCGCCGGAGAACGGCTACCTGCCCGACTTCTCGGCGGTCGACGCGGCCACCTGGGAGGACGTGCAGCTCGTCTACATCTGCAACCCGGGCAACCCCGCCGGGGCCTGCATGTCCGAGGCCGCGATGCAGGATCTGATCCGCCTGGCCGAGCTCCATGACTTCATCATCGCGGCGGACGAATGCTACTCCGAGATCTACCACCCCGATGGCGAGCCGCCGGCCGGCCTGCTGGGGGCCGCGGCGCGCATGGGCAACGCCGCGTTCGAGCGCTGCATCGTCTTCCACAGCCTGTCCAAGCGCTCCAACCTGCCGGGGCTGCGGTCCGGTTTCGTGGCCGGCGATGCGGCCCTGCTCGACCGCTTCGCGCTGTACCGGACCTACCATGGCTGCACCCTGCCGCCGCCGACCCAGGCCGTCAGCCGCGCCGCCTGGTCAGACGAGGCCCACGTGGCCGAGAATCGTGCCCTCTATGCCGAGAAATTCGCTGCAGTGGTCCCGATCCTGGAATCGGTGATCGACGTGCGAGCACCCGCCGCCGGCTTCTACCTGTGGCCGCGCGTGCCGGATGGTGACGACGAGGGCTTTGCTCGACGCCTCTACGGCGAGGCGGGGGTCACGGTCCTGCCGGGGCGCTACCTCTCCCGGACCGACCCGGAGACGGGGCACAATCCCGGGGCCGGACACGTGCGCATGGCGCTGGTCGCCGCGCCCGCCGCCTGCATCGAGGCGGCCGAGCGGATCACCGCGCTGTATCGTTAACGCCACTCATCAATTTATTTTTCATTGCCTTAAAGGGAATACCTAATGTCCGATATCCAGAGCACCATCGAAGCCGCCTTTGAACGCCGCGCCGACATCAACCCGCGCAACGTGGAAACCAACGTCCGCGACGCCGTGAACGAGGCGCTGGATATGCTGGACACCGGCCGTGCCCGCGTCGCCGAGAAAAAGGACGGCGACTGGGTGGTGAACGAATGGCTCAAGAAGGCCGTGCTGCTGTCGTTCCGCATCTCCGAGAACGAGTTCATCAAGGGCGGCTTCACCAACTACTACGACAAGGTCCCGTCCAAGTACGCGGATACCTCCAGCCGCGACTTCCGCGAGGCCGGCGTGCGCGTCGTGCCCCCGGCCACCGCCCGTCGCGGGAGCTTCATTGCCCCCAACACCGTGCTGATGCCGTCCTACGTGAACATCGGCGCCTATGTCGATGAAGGCACGATGGTGGACACCTGGGCCACGGTCGGCTCCTGCGCCCAGATCGGCAAGAACGTGCACCTCTCCGGCGGCGTGGGTATCGGCGGCGTGCTGGAGCCGCTGCAGGCCGCCCCGACCATCATCGAGGACAACTGCTTCATCGGCGCGCGCTCCGAGGTGGTCGAGGGCGTGATCGTCGAGGAAGGCGCGGTCATCTCCATGGGCGTGTACCTGGGCCAGTCCACCCGCATCTACGACCGCGAGAACGACGAGATCCTCTACGGCCGCGTGCCGGCCGGTTCCGTGGTCGTCTCCGGCAACCTTCCGTCGAAGGACGGCAAGTACTCGCTGTACTGCGCCGTGATCGTGAAGCGCGTCGACGAGAAGACCAAGGCCAAGGTGGGCCTGAACGCCCTGCTGCGCGATGTCTGAGATCGCGCTCTACGGCATCGCCAACTGCGATACCGTCCGCAAGGCCCGTCGGTCGCTGGATGCGGCCGGCGTGGGCTATCGTTTCGTGGACGTTCGCAAGGACGGGCTGGCGGCGGATCGGCTGCGCGGCTGGGTCGATGCCGTCGGCTGGGAGACCCTGGTCAACCGGCGCGGGACGACCTGGCGCCAACTCCCGGACGATCAGCGCGAGGGACTGGATGCGGAACGCGCCATCGCGCTGATGCTCGAACACCCGGCGCTCATCAAGCGGCCCGTCATCGAACAGGACGACGCGATCACCGTCGGCTGGACACCCGAGACCGCGGCCCGGTGGGGAGCGGCCTGAGGCACTCGCGGCCATGCTGAGACGGGCCAGCATCCGTTGGCGGGCCTTGCGCTGGCGCGCCCACAACTGGCTGGCCCGTCATCCGCGCCTGCATTCCGGGCTGCATGCCGCCGGGAGCATGAAGAGCGGCCCGGAGGCGATGGCCCGCGGGGTCGCGATCGGGCTGTTTATTGGCCTGACCCCCACGGTCGGCTTCCAGACCGTGTTGATGATCATTCTGTGCATTGCACTGGCGGGCAATTTTCCCACGGCGTTCGTGGCCTCGTTCGTCAGCAACCCCTTCACCGCCGCGCCGCTGTATTGGGGCTTCCACGAACTCGGCGAGGCCGTGTTCTATCATGTCCCCCTGATCTCGCACGACCCCGACGCCTGGTATCTGCAGGGCATCGGGGACGAGATCACCTATACCCTGATGGGCAGCCTGCTGATCGCCACGCCAACCGCCATTGCCGGCTACTGGGCCTCCCGCCGCCTGTCGGCCGCCTGGCAACGCCACCGCGACCGGCGCCGTGCCGAACGCGCTGCACAGCGGGAGCGTTAGAGAGCCACTACTGGACCCCGCTCCGAAGTCGTTCACGCCACACCGAATCACCCGGGTCCGAGTCACCAGCAGGCGCCTCCAGCCACGCATCCAGCAGCTCCACCTCGCCACCATTGCGCTCCAGCGGGGGCACGTCGGCGTAGGGATCGGGGTTGAGGCGGCCGTCGTGCCAGGCCCAGGTGAAATACCCCAGGTTCACCAACGCGAGAAACAGGATCAGCCAGCGCATTCGGCGCCCTCCCAGCGCGACAGCTCCCAGAGGCCGTCCAGCACCAGGTTCGGGAAGATCGTGGACTCTGCACGCAGCACCGGCGCCAGCCAGTAGGCATCGCCCCCCGTCAGCCAGCAGGCCGCGTCCGCCCGCTCTGCGGTCCGTGAGCGCGCGATCAACCCATCCAGCGCGCCGGCCAGCCCCAGGCTCCATCCGCGCTCCAGGGCCTCGGTGCTGTTCAGGCCCGGCGCGGTCTCCAGATCATCCGGCCACTGCGTGGCCTCGCGCGGCGCAATGCGATCTGTCAGACGCGTCTGCAGCGCCTCCCAGCCGAGCTGGCGCCCCGGCAACAGATAGCCTCCCGCATGGCGACCGTCCGCCTCCAGTACATCCACGGTGACGGCGGTGCCGGCATCGACCAGAATCATCGACGCATCGCAGCGGGCCCGCGCCGCCACCAGCGCGCAGTAGCGATCCACTCCCAACTGCCCCGCCGCATAGTCGATCCGCAGGCCATGCGGGCCGTCCGCCGGCACCGTCACCGCGTGTACCGGCGCGTCGATCCCGGCAGCCGCCAGTTCGGCCGAGAACGCCGCTTCGCGCTCGCCGGGCCCGACCCGCGACAACCAGACGGCCGTGAGCGGGGCCTCGCGCGCCATCGAGGCCAGGCCACGGACACAACCGGCCGGGTCACGATTCGCCCCGGACCCCAGCACTTCGCCCTCCGCGTTGCGCACCTGCCACTTCACACGGGTACTGCCGATATCCACCAGGGCAATGTCAGCCATGTTCGCAACTCCGTACCGAGACCTCGCCCGAATGCAGGTGCCGGATCGCACCGTCGTCGAACTGCACAACCAGGCAGCCGCTCGCCGGATCGATTCCATGCGCCTGTCCGCGGACGCCGTCATCCAGGATTTCAATCGGCCGGCCGCGCAGGCAGTCCAGCCGCACCAGCTCACGCTCCAGCGGCACAAGCCCTTCGCCCATCAACAGCGGATGCAGGCGACATTGCTCCGCGATCACCCGGGCTGCAAGCTCCAGGAGATCCGGAACCGGACCGGGGAGCTGGGTCGCGAGATCGGTCACCGCACGGTCCAGCTCCAGGGCACCGGCGCCTTGCCGGTTGAGACCAATCCCCACCACCAGCCAGCCTGGCTGGCCACCACTCACCGCGCGCTGCTCCACCAGGATGCCGCCCAGCTTGGCGGCATCGACCATCAGGTCATTGGGCCACTTGAGCCGCACACCTTCCAGACCCAGCGCTTCCAGCGCACGGATGACCCCAACGCCAACCCCGACCGGATAGGCGGGCGGCACCCGCCCCTGCATGATGGGCCATGCCAGCGACAGCGCCAGGCTCGCCCCCGGAGGCGAATGCCAGACACGACCGCGCCGCCCGCGACCCGCTGTCTGGGCCTGCGCCACGCAGGCGCGTGGCAGATCGCCCGCCTCGGGGCGGGTCTCCAGCAGATAGCGGTTGGTCGAGTCCACCGACTCCAGCACCTCGACCGCCGGCGCCGTCACACCCGCCCCGTCGACCAGGCGTTCGACACGCGCTTTCAGGCGTGCGCTCTCCGGCGCCATAATGCAAACTGTGAACGCGGTCTCGGTCATCGGGATCAGTACTCGGCTCGCATCCGGGCCAGGGGGAACAGGGCTTGCATACAAGGCACCATGGTAAGCATTCCGGTCGGACGGTGCTGCGCCTGCTGATACTGGTGGCGGGGCTGGCTCTGGCCGGCACCAGCGCGGCCGAGCTCTACTCCTTTCGCGATGCCTCCGGGGCCCGGGTCCTGACCGACGAGCGCCCGCAGGGCGTTCCCTACGAGACCATCCGCTCGCCCGGCGGTGCCGGCACGGTCACCTCGACACCCGGCGGTGGAAACTGGTCACCCAGTCAGATCTTCGTGTTCCAGGGCCCGGGTGGAGAGCGCCTGATCACCAACCAGCGTCAGCAGAATAGCGGCATGGAGCTGATCGCCACCTACGGCCGACCCACCGCCCGCGCACGTTGCGGTGCCCGCGCCCGCAATGCCCTGGCCACCGGCGGTGGCGATTTCGCGGACCTCATCCACAACGCCGCCCACCGCCAGGGCGTGGACCCGGCGCTGGTGCAGTCGGTGATTCACGTGGAGTCCTGCTTCGATCCGCAGGCGGTATCCCGGGTGGGCGCGCACGGCTTGATGCAGCTGATGCCCGCTACCGCCGCCGATCTCGGGGTGACCGACCGCTTTGATCCCGCCCAGAATATCGATGGCGGCACGCGCTACCTGGCCGCCATGCTCGATCGCTTCGAGGGGGATCTGGATCTCGCCCTGGCCGCCTACAATGCCGGCCCCGGCGCGGTGGAACGGCATGGCGGCGTGCCCCCGTTTCGCGAGACACAGAACTACATCCAGCGCATCCGCGCCCAGTACGACGGCAACGGGCGGCCCGACTGACGACCCTCAGGCCTTGGGCTTGTCCCGGCCGCAGTTCCAGCACTGGGTGAACTGCGGCTCGATCACCTCGCCGCAGCGCGGGCACTTCCAGTCGCGGCCGTCGTGTTCGGGCTCGCCCTCCAGGTATTCCAGGATGATGGCGCGCGCCTCCTCGGCCTGTTCCTCGTGCACGACCATGATGCGGGCCCAGGTCTCGGTCGGCGGGACTTCCCCGACGGCACCGTAAAGCCCGGCCTGGTTCACGTAGGCCGGGATGCCGGCCTCCTGCAGCAGGGTCTCGATGAACCCGGCCATCACCGGGTCGGCGGCAGAATAGACGGTCCTCATGATCGCGACCGTAGCACGCAGCCCGGACCCGGCGCAGCGGCGGCGGTGCCTACTGCACGGTGCCCTGGTTGGCGGCCTGGAAGTACTCCATCGCCTTCTGGATGGCGAAGAACGGGGCCTCGTCGAGGGCGATCTGCGTATGCGGCAAGTTGATGTCCGCGTAGTACTTGCGCATGGCCAGCACGTGGATCGGCAGCTCGCGCGCGAACATCGGATTTTCGAAGTTGAAGTACTGCCCGAGCCCCAGCACGAGGTCCTGGCGTTCTTCGGCCGTCAGGCTCTCCGGCGACACCACGACATCCGGCAGCTGCCCGGCCTGGCCATCGACCGAGACCACCACCTGGCGATCGCCTTCGGCCGCGGCGGGGATATCGTCCCCAGTCACGAGCTGCAGGTTCTCGGACAGGTCCAGGTAGCCCTTGGACAGGATATGGCCGTGGGGCTGAAACACCTTGCTGGACATGTTCACTGCCCACAGCTCCAGGGTCTCCTTGAGGTCCTGGGCCGCCTGCACCTCGCCCAGGGCGAACAACTGCCGGGCGTAGAGGATGTCCCAGACCCAGACCTGACCGTATTCGGGCAGCTCGCCTTCGGCGACCACCGAGACCTTGTGCAGCTCCGGCTGTGCCTCGTCGCGCGCGTGCAGTGTCAGGGTAAATTCGGCCAACGGACTTCTCCTTACGGCAGCGCGTTTCGCGCTGCATGATCAAGCATTCAAGTATAGCCACCAGCGCCGAGACAGCGCAGTTCAGGTACGCCGCTCGGGGACTTCCAGGACCGTTCCGGGCCGTCCCAACCGACCCCAGTTCACGGAACTGACATAATGCCGTCATAGACTCTCGGTCCCACTTCTGCCGCGAGTCGTGCATGCCGGATGCCGACGTGACCCAAACCGACCTGTTCCTCAACCGCGAACTGTCCCTGCTGGAATTCAACCGCCGGGTACTCGCCATCGCCCAGGACCCGGCCTTCCCGCTACTGGAACGCCTGCGCTACCTCAGCATTTCCTCCACCAACCTGGACGAATTCTTCGAGGTCCGCGTGGGCTCGCTGCGCCAGCAGGTCGAACTGAACGTGCAGGCCCCGGGCCCGGATGGCCTCTCGGCCGCCGAACAGCTGCGCCAGATCGCGCCGCGCGCCCACGACCTGGTGGAACAGCAGTACAGCACCCTGAATGACGAACTGATCCCGGCACTCGCAGCGGAGGGGATCCACTTCGTTCGGCGCACCCACTGGGACGCGGCCCAGCGGGACTGGGTGCGGGAGTACTTCCGCCAACAACTCCAGCCGGTCCTCAGCCCGATCGGCCTGGACCCCGCCCATCCGTTCCCGCGCATCCTCAACAAGAGCCTGAACTTCATCGTCACCCTCAAGGGCAAGGATGCCTTCGGGCGTGAATCCGGCCGCGCCGTGGTCCAGGCCCCGCGTTCCCTGCCGCGCCTGGTACGGCTACCGCGCGAGGTCGCCAGCGGCGACAACGACTTCGTGCTGCTGTCGTCCATCCTGCATGCGCACGTGGACGAGCTGTTCCAGGGCATGAAGGTCACCGGCTGCTACCAGTTCCGGCTGACCCGCAACTCGGACCTGTTCGTGCAGGAAGAGGAGATCGACGACCTCCTGAACGCCCTGGAGGGCGAGCTGCCCCAGCGCAACTACGGTGCCGGCGTGCGCCTCGAGGTCGCGGACAACTGCCCGCAGGAGGTCGCGGAGTTCCTGCTGCAGCAATTCCACCTGGAGCCGGACGACCTCTACCAGGTCACCGGACTGGTCAACCTGAACCGTCTGATGGCCGTGCACGAACTGGTGGACCGGCCGGACCTCAAGTTTCCCCCGCTGGTCCCGGCCCTGCCCCGCAGTGACACGAGCGGCAGCGGCATCTTTGCCTGCATCCGCGACCAGGAGCTGCTGCTGCATCACCCCTACCAATCGTTCATGCCGGTGGTCGACTTCCTGCGCCAGGCGGCGGCGGATCCGCGGGTGCTGGCCATCAAGCAGACGCTCTACCGCACCGGAACCCGCTCGCCGCTGGTCGAGATCCTGATCGAGGCGGCGCAGGCCGGCAAGGAGGTCACCGTCGTGATCGAGCTGCGGGCGCGCTTCGACGAGGCCGACAACATCGAACTGGCCAACCGCATGCAGGACGCGGGGGTCCATGTGACCTACGGCGTGGTCGGCTACAAGACCCACGCCAAGCTGGCGCTGGTGGTGCGCCGCGATGGCGACCGCATCACCCGCTACGCCCACCTGGGCACCGGGAACTATCACTCCGGCACGGCCAAGGCCTATACCGACTTCGGCCTGCTGACGGCCGACCCCGTGCTTACCGAGGACGTCCACCGCGTGTTCCTCCAGCTCACCGGCCTGGGCAAGGTGACCCGGCTGCGCCAGCTGCTCCAGGCGCCGTTCCGCCTGCACGCCGCGATGCTGGAGAAGATCCAGCGCGAGATCGACAACCACCAGGCCGGGAAGCCCGCCCGCATCGTCGCGCGCATGAACTCGCTCAACGAGGCGAAGATCATCCAGGCCCTCTACAAGGCTTCGCAGGCGGGCGTCCCTATCCAGCTGGTCGTGCGCGGCATCTGCAGCCTGCGCCCCGGGGTGCCCGGCATCTCGGAAACCATCGAGGTGCGCTCGGTCCTGGGCCGGTTCCTGGAACACTCCCGCGTGTTCTATTTCGAGAACGGCGGCGACCCCGAGGTGTTCCTGTCCAGCGCCGACTGGATGCCGCGCAACTTCTTCCGCCGCGTCGAGGTGGCCTTCCCCGTACGCGACCCGGAACTGCGCGACCGCGTCGCCGAGGAATCCCTGTTCAACTACCTGCAGGACAACGCCACCGCCTGGGCACTGCAGCCCGACGGCAGCTACCAACGCATCCGGCCAACCGCGGGCGAGATCCCCTATTCCGCCCAGGAATCCCTGACCGCCCAACTGTCGGGTGCCACCACGGGCTGAGCGACCCTCTGTCTCGCCGACTTCAGAATCCCTCATTGGCCACGAGCTTCAGCCAATTGCAGGGAACGTTCTCCTAGGGAGACGCTGATTTAATCGCGCGTTCGCGCTCGAGTCGCTTTTGCGTGCGAACAAGGCGTGGTGACTGCCGTGCAGTCACTCTGCACAAGGGAACCGCAACGCTGTTCGCGCGCAAAAGCGGCCGAGCCCGCTCTTTCAATCACTTGTCGGGTTGGTGCCCCCTGTTCCCCGATCCTGCGTTGCGCCACTTGCGGGTAGAACCACTACCCGCTGCGCGACGCGCCTTGGCTCGGGAAACAGGGGGCACCAACGCGAACGCGCGATTAAATCAGCGTCTCCCTAGGCGTTGGCTCCCTTCCGCCGCGGTAGGGTGCCGGTGAGCGCAGCAAAACGCACCATTTCCCGCGTCATGCCAATCCCTTGATGGGATTCGCTGCGCTCATCCCATCCTGCGACCCGGCGGCTGGCTGAACGTCATGGCTGTCAGGTCAGGATTTGCCGTGGTCCCGGTCCGCTGAAGCGGTGCCGGAACGCGGGAAATCGTGCATCCCGCCCAGCAAGCTGACCTCGGCGTCGCCGTGCCGCAGCAGGTCCTGCAGCAGGACCACGATCCCGGCCACGCAGAGGAATAGCCCGAAATTCAGGCCGATCGACTGCACATGGCGGAGCAGGAAGGGCAGTGCCAGCAACCGGTTGTGTCGCATCAACCGAAACCCGGTCGCCGACCACCAGATGCCGATCCACAGCGGCACCGCGAGCACTTAGATCCAGACCACCAATGTCAGCATCCTGCGTTCCTTGTGTCCGGTTCGGAATAGGGGCTCACTCGAACTCCAGTTCCAGCTTGTGGCGCGCCCAGTCCTCGCGTTCCGCATCCAGATCGGCGCGCGTTAGCGGGTGGGTATCCAGCCAGTCGGGCGCGAAGGTCAGCGTCAGACCCTCCTGTGTCGCCTCGATGCGCTCCAGCGGCACCGGATCCGGCGCGCGCGAACGATGCAGCAACACGGCCAGACGCAGCAGGGCCGCCATGAACAGCAGCGGCCGCGCGCGATCCTCTCGCACCCCGGACAACAACTTGGGCTTCAGCCCGCCCCGGTGCAGGCGCACCAGCCACGCCAGCTCGGCCTGTTCGGGCTGCGAGAAACCCGGCAGGTCGGCCCAGGTGAGGATGTACTCCCCATGTTTGTGGTATTTGCTGTGGGCCAGTGCCAGGCCGATCTCGTGCAGTTCGGCCGCCCAGTCCAGGCGTTCCGCGTCGTCCTCGCCAAGCTCCCAGGCAGCGCGAACGGCGGTCACCAGGCGCGCCACCGTCGCCTGCACCCGCTCCGCCTGGGACGCATCGACCGCGAACCGCCGGCGCAGATGGTGAATGGTGCCGCCACGCACGTCCTCGTGCCGAAAACGTCCCAGAAGGTCGTGAATCACGCCCTCGCGCAGGGCCCCGTCCGAGGGGTGCAGCCGTTCGATCCCCAACGCCTCGAAGGCACCCAGAAGCACCGCAAGGCCACCGGCAATCACGGGCGCCCGGTCCTCGGCCAGACCAGGCCATTTCAGCCGCTTGATGGCCCCCTGCTCGATCAGCGCATCGCGCAGCCGCTCCAGGTTCTCGCGGCTTACACCCGGCGCCTCGTCCAATTCCCCCTCATGCACCATGCGGTCCAGCGCCAGGATCGTACCCGACGCCCCCAGCGTCTGCTCCCAGCCGGCCGCGCGGTAGGCACTCGCGATCGGTTGCAGCTCCCGCTGCGCCTGCAGTTGCGCGGCTGCGAAGGCCTTGCGCGTCAGTTTGCCATCGGCGAAGAAGCGCTGGGTGAACGTCACGCAGCCCATCTCCAGGCTCTCGGCCAGGACCGGCTCGAAGCGCTCTCCAATAATGAATTCGGTACTGCCGCCACCGATATCCATCACCAGCCGGCGGCCGCTATCGTCCGCCAGCGCATGCGCCACACCCAGGTAGATCAGCCGCGCTTCCTCGCGCCCGGCAATGATCTCAACCGGATGCCCCAGGGCCTCTTCCGCCGCGCGCAGGAAGGCGCGGCTGTCGTCCATCTGGCGCAAGGTGTTGGTGCCGACCACGCGCACGCAGCCGCGCGGCAGCTGGCGCAGTCGCTGGCCGAAGCGATCCAGACAAGCCAGGGCACGCTGCCCCACCTCCGGATCCAGTTGTCCATCGGGATCCAGACCGCTGGCAAGACGTACCGTTTCCTTGATGCGGTCGACCTTCAGGACCTCGCCGTCCTGGCGCCGTGCCACGATCATGTGAAAGCTGTTGGATCCCAGATCAACGGCCGCAACCGTCTCGGCATCGTTCTCCGTGTGCATGTTCAATCCGCCTCACCGCCGGCCAGCCGTTCGAGGATACGTCGAGGCAGGTGCCAGGCGAGCTGCATGGGGCCCGGCAGCGCGCCCGTCAATCCGCAGGCATCGCCCTTGCCCATATGAACCAGACTCCGCCCGCCCGTCGTGCCCAGCAGACAGCTTACGAGCAGCGACAGGTCCGGCTCGTGTCCCACGATCACCAGGCCACCATCCGCCGGGAGATTGCGGGCCAGGGCCTCGACCTCCAGCCCCGTGGGTTGCCCGGGCGCCAGCCATTTCTTCTGCCGCACCGGGACATCCAGCGCCTGGGACAGGGGGATCGCCGTCTGGCGGGCCCGCAGATAGGGGCTGCAAAGGAGCTCGACCGATCCCGGCAGCAGATCCCCGAGCGCCTGCGCCATGCGTACCGCACTCACCTGGCCCTTGTCGGTCAGCGGCCGGTCACGATCCGCCCCGTCCCAGTCGCCGGGGTTTCCGGCCTGGGCGTGCCGCACCAGCACCAGCCGCGGTGCGCGCATCCCGCTCAGTCCGCCCCCGGCCGCAGCAGAAACAGGGAGTACCACTCCTCGGGCGCCGACCACTGTGCCGCATGTTCGAGCCCGGCCGCCGTCAGCAGACGGTCGATGGCCTCGCGGCTGAACTTGCGCGAGATCTCGGTCCGGATCACCTCGCCTTCGGCGATCTCCAGAACCGCCTCCGGCTCCGACACGCGCACCGTCTGCTGCCGCCGCGACACCAGGTGCATCTCGATCCGCGAGAGGTCTTCGACGAACGGAGCGCGATGCACGAAACCCTCCGGATCGAAGTCCGCCCCCAACTCGGTATTCAACACCGACAGCAGGTTCAGGTTGAATGCCGCGGTTACCCCCGCCGCATCGTTGTAGGCCGCCTCCAGGACCGGGCGCGGCTTGACCCGGTCCAGCCCCAGCAGCAGCCGGTCTTCGGGGTTCATGGTGTCGCGGATTCGTCGCAGCAGTGCAGCCGCCTCGGCGTCCTCGAAATTCCCCAGACTGCTGCCGAGAAAGGCAAACAGACGCGGACCGTCGGCTTGCGCACCGGAAACATCGGCCAGATGGATCAACGCCGCCGCATAGTCCCCGCACAGGCTGTCCACGCGCATCTGATCGAAGCGCTGCAGGAGTCGCGCGCCGGCCTCGTCGAGAATCTCGCCACAGACATCGTTCGCGACGTAATGGGGCGCGGAGACGCGGGCTTCCAGCGCCGCCAGCAGGTACTCGGTCTTGCGCGACGTCCCACTGCCGAGTTCAAACAGCGTGCGCGCCCCGGATGCCTCCAGGATCGCTTCGGCATGCCGCTCCAGCAGGTCGGCCTCCAGGCGCGTGGGGTAATACTCCGGGGTATCGCAGATCGCATCGAACAGCTGCGATCCGCGCGCATCGTAGAAATACTTCGGCGGCAGGGACCGGGGCGGCTCGAGCATCCCCGCGCGGAAATCGGCCAGCAAGTCGGCGTGGGCGTCGCGTTCCTCCACCACCTGGCGGCTGTAACGAGGGGAAATAGAGACAGCACTGGGTTCGGCGGACATCCGGGCTTCCGTATCGGGGTGGTTTGCGGCACGCTAGCACGAAACCCCGGACGCCCCAACTGACCCTAGCCATGTGCCGACACCTCGCCTATCTGGGTCCTCCGATCACGCTGCGCAGCCTGATCCTGGATCCGCCACACAACCTGATCGAGCAAGCCATGGCCCCGCAGGAACTGGTGTATGCCCGCGTCAACGCCGACGGCTTCGGCTTCGGCTGGTTTGGCGAGGGGGGCATTGCGCGCCACTACCGGCGCGCCGATCCGCTCTGGCAGGATCCCAACCTGGTGGATCTGGCCAGCGACATGACCCAGCCCCTGTGGGTTGCCGCCATCCGCAGCGCAACCCCCGGCTTCGGCGGCGACACCGTCAACGCCCAGCCATTCGCCCGCGATGGCCTGCTGTACAGCCACAACGGCCTGATCAGCCGCTTCCGTCCCGACATCCGGCGCCAGATCCAGAACATCCTCAGCCAGGAGGTCGAATCGAGCATCGAGGGAACCACCGATTCCGAATACCTCTTCGCCCTGGTCCGGCAATACCTGGCCGATGACGACAACGCGACGCTGGAGGGCGCGCTCGGCGAGGCGTTCTCCACCGTGGAGACCTGGCTGGGGGCCGACACCGCCCTGCTGAACGTGATCCTGTCCGACGGCCGCCGCATCATCGCCAGCCGCCATGCGGTCAATGCGCCCTGTCCCAGCCTCTACTACACCACCGATGACGAGACGTTCCCCGACGACAGCGTGGTCGTGGCCTCCGAGCCCCTCACCGACCGCGAACGCTGGCGCCCGGTCCCGCCCGGCCATCTTTTGATCCTCGATCCCGACGAACCGCCGGAACTCCTGGCGCTCTAACACGCTCCACCGGATATGAATGCCGCCCATCCGCAGCCGAGTGCAAGCCCGCACCCATCCGACCTCCTGGACTGCCTGGCGACCCAGCACGACCGCCTGAACACGGCACTGGAGTCGACACCGGGGAACGAATGGCGCAATCAGTATCACCCGGACCTGAGTCCCATCGGGTGGCACTACGCCCATTGCCATTTCATCGAGGCGGTATGGCTACACGAACGCATCCTGGGTGAACCTCCGCCCGACCGGCGCGACTGGCACGATCTCTACTTCCCGGAACAGAGCCCGAAGTGGCGCCGCGGCGGAAGACTCCCGACGCGCCCATCCCTGCTGGAATGGGGCAAGGCCAGCCAGCAACATCACCTGGACTTGTTGCACAACCATCCGGCGGTGCGGCGGCATCCCCTGCTCGAGCGGGACTACCTGACCGGTTTTCTCGCGCAGCACCACGCCATGCACCTGGAAAGCCTGGAGCAGGTGCGCTGGTTCGCCCGCCTGCATCGCCCCGCCCCACCCCGAACGCAGGAGCCAAAACCGGCACTGGCGGCTGGCGGCGACTGGATCGAGTGCCCGGGCGGCGAACATGTCAGCGGCAGCGACGCGGCGACCGCCTTCGACAACGAGCGGGGCCTCCACCCGGTCCGGCTCGCGCCCCACACGATCCGCTCCCATCCGGTCTCCAATGCCGAGATCGCCGCGTTTATCGAGGCCGGAGGCTACCGCCCGGGCCCCCACTGGGACCCGCCGGGTCGAACCTGGCTGGAACAAACGGGCATCGCGGCCCCTCTGGGATGGTGGAAGCTACCCGACGGGACCCGGGTACAAACCCTCCCCCACGGCACCCAGACACTCGATCCGCATGCACCCGCCGTCGGACTCTCCTGGTTCGAGGCCTCGGCCTACGCCCGCTGGGTGGGTGCCCGCCTCCCCCACGAACACGAATGGGAACACGCCGCCCAGGCCGGGCGGTTGCGCGCCACGGGCCAGGTATGGGAATGGTGCGGCAACCCCTTTCAGCCCTACCCGGGCTTCCAGCCCTTTCCGTACAAGGAATACTCCCTGCCCTGGTTCGACGGCGAACACTACGTTCTGCGCGGCGGAAGCGCCTGGAGCGATCCATTGCTCACCCGCTCTACAATGCGCAACTTCTTCACCCCCGAAAAACGCCACGTGTTCGCCGGCCTCCGGCTTGCGCGCAATCTGTAGAGGTTCATGAACATGCCACCGAAGAACACCCCCCTCGCGTCCCGCCCGTCCTGGCTCGTCGCCGGACTCGCCGCCCTGGTCCTGGCGTTTCCGGCTACGGCCATCGCCAGCGACGGCGGAACCACGCTGGCCCTGACCGGCAAGGCCGAGCGCCAGGTCGCCAACGACCACATGACCGTGCTGATGACGACCGAGGCCCGCGCCCCGGAGGCCGCCACGGCCGCTGCCACCGTCAACCGCAACATGCAGGCCGCACTGGAACGCGCCGGCGAACAGGATGGGATTGACGCCCGCACCATCGGCTATTCCACCCGCGCCATTCACGACTCCGACGACCGCAGCCGCATCAATGCCTGGCTGGTCCAGCAGAACCTGGAACTGACCGGAGCCGATTTCGATCGGTTGACCGAACTGGTCGGCGCGCTCCAGCAGCGGGACCTCAACGTCAGCCAGATCCGATTCTCCCTCAGCCCCGAGGCGCGCCAGGAACATCGCGAGGCGATGATCGAAGAGGCGATGGAAGACCTGAAGGAACAAGCGCGCGTCATCGCCCGCTCGCTGGGGGCCACGCACCTGCGCACGCTGGAAGTGGAATTGCCGGACGACCACTACGATCGGCCACAGCCCATGATGGCCATGCGCGCCATGGACGAGTCAGCCAGCCAGCCGTCGCTGGAGGCCGGATATTCCACCCTGACCCTCAGCGTACGTGGACGCCTGCAGGCCCTGGGCGCCGAGACCCTGCGCGTCACCCCGCGTTAGCGTAAACGTGAAGCGCAGGGTGCCGTGAGACGCCCGCCGAACCGCACCGTTCCCATGCGGCCCCAGGTCCCCGAACGCCGGGCTTCCAGCGGTGCGCGCGGCGCTCCCATTCTCGTCACCCCAGCCTTGACGCTTCCGCTCTCGTCATCCCGGCCGTAGCGCAGCGAATCCTCACGCACGAACACCCCGACATCTGTGCCACCTCCAACGATGGAGATCCCGGATCACCGCTGCGCGGTTTCCGGGATGACAGGCTCACGGTGAGGATCTGGGCGGCCGATGGGCTTGGTATTCCATGCCATCGCCGTTTATGCGTTGCGTCTCCCTGAGGATCGAAACGCATCAGGGGCACCGCAACCGCCCCGCACTCCTCCGCGCCTAGTAGAGGCATTGACGGAAAAATGAACGCGTGCGGGAAACGGTGTGATTCGCGGACGGGCTCGGGGGCGGCTTTAGCGGGCGAGTTCCAGCACCAGCTCGCCATCACGCACCTCGATGGACTCGATGCCCGCGCGCAGTTGCTGGAAGGGCTCCAGCGCCAGCAGGTCTTCGTCCTTCAGCCCGCCCAGCCAGGCATCCGGAAGCGGGATTCCGGCGACGCTCACGCCGACCAGGCGCGCATGCACCCGCCCATCCTCGGCCTCGAAGCGCACCCCCGAGCGGACATTCAGGACACGACCTCCCAGCAGTGGGATATCCGCCGGAACATCGATGCGCACCCGAGTGCTGACCTGCCCCGGCGTAAGGCGCATGGCCACGCGTCCGGCCAGGTCCGGGTCCTGGGCGATCAGGGCATTCAGTTCGCGCTCGCTGAAGCGCACGCTGCGCGCCTCGGCCCGCTCCTCGTAGAGTTCCGGAACCAGCGGCTCGGCCTCGGCGTCGAGATCGATGATGGGGTCGCCGGGTGCCTGATCCGGGCGGGGCTCGGCATCGCGCGGCCCCAGCGCCTGCAACTTGGCCTCCAGCTCCGCCTGCTCCTCGACGTCCAGCGTCACCGCCTCGGGCTCGCCCGACTGCAGGTGGATCACACCCCAGAAGCCGGCCCACAACGCAGCCAGGATCAGCAGGACAATCAGGTAGCGCGGGGGACGCCCAGTGGAACGGTACTGGATGGGCGCGGAGGGTTCGTTGTTCTTGGCCATGCCGGACTCTCGCAGATCAGGACGGCGTCATGGTCGCACAAAGGCGCAACCATGGCCCGCCCGGCCAGGGAGACGGATCAGAGGAAATCGAACAGCGACAGGCGGTTCACCTGGGTATAGGTCTGCTGCGCGGCCTGCAGGGCCACCTGCTGCTGGTTGAAGCGGCTAATCGCCTCGGCGTAGTCCAGGTCGCGAATCTCGGAGACCGCGCTGTTCAGGTCCACCAGGCGGTCCTCGTTCAGGTCCTTTTGCTGGTCGAAGGCCTTCAGGCGTGAGCCCACCTCGGCGCGGATATCGCTGAAGTTGCCCAGTACCGCATCCAGGTCGGCCAGCGCGGTGTTGCTGGCCGTCGCCAGGTTGGCCCGGCTATTGCCGCTGGCACCACCCTCTTCCAGGGCTGCAATGATCGCGTCCAGGGTTTCGAACACACTCTTGTTCTCCGCCGGACGGGAGACCACCTCGTCGCCCACTTCGGGCGTGCCGCTCAGGGTGATCGACCGTCCGTCGAACGTAATGGCCTCGCCGGAGACGTAGGGTCCATCGGCCACCGTAGTGCCCCCTTCATCTTCGACCACGTATCCGATCTCGCCGCCACCCAGATCCTCAAGAGTGATGGTGTAGGTTTGATCCGTCAGAGCGGCCGAGTCATTGACGCCGGTCTGTTCAACCACGAGCCGGCTCCCGGCTTCGCGATTGGTCACCTCGGCCCCGACACGTCCGTCATTCTCCGGGATGTCCATGAACACGCGCGCACCGGTATCGCCCACCGGGATTTTCCGGTTGGCCGAGATGGCGACCTCGCGGACACTGCCCGTGCCCTCCGCCCCCTCGTAGCGCACCGCACCCGTGCCATCCTGCTGGAAGGGCTGCTGCAACGACTTGGTGCCGGCGAAGAGATATTCGCCGTTCGGGTCCTTTGTGTTCGCGATATCGAACATCCCTTCGCGCAGCTGGCGCAGCTCGCCGGCGAGATAGCTCCGGGTCTCGTTGGTCTGGCTGTCGTTGTTCCCGGCCACGACCAGCTCGCGCGCGCGTTGCAGCAGGTCGGTCCCGCTTTGCAGGGCCGATTCCTCCTGCTGCAGGCGCGGCTGGGTGTTGTCGATGTTGCGCTGGTACTGCTTGGTGGCCTGGATGATTCGTTCGAACTGATTGACCTGGGTTGCTCCGCTCGGATCATCGGACGGCGACAGGATGCGCTCGCCCCGCCCCATCTGCAGCGAGGTCCGGTTCAGTTCGGTCTGGCCGCGCTGGATCTGGTCGATCCCGGTCTGGAAAATCTGGGTGGTCGAAATGCGCATGTCCGTGTCTCCCGATGGCCGCTAGCGGCGGACCGCGCCGAGCAGTGAATCGAACAACGAATTGCTGACCGAGATGACCTGTGCCGCCGCCTGATAGGCCTGCTGATAGCGAATCAGGTCCGCCGCCTCTTCGTCCAGGTTAACCCCGGACACCGCCTCGCGCTGGGCGCGCGCCTGCTCCAGCTGGGCATCGGCTGATTCCTGCGCCACCTGCGCCTGGCGCGTGCGTGTGCCGACATTGGCCAACAGGCTGTTGTAGCCATCCCCGAAGGTCCGGTCACCGCCCACCAGACGCTCGTCCGACAGGTCGTTCATCGCCAGCATGTTGCGGTTATCGCCCGGATAGCCCTCGTTACTACTGACCTCGAAGGTATCGCCGGCCTCAGGAGTGCCGCGGATCTCCATTTGCCAGCCGTTGGAGGTAATGGTCGTCACCCCATCGGGCCCTAACGCGAAGGTCTCGGTTCCTACCTCAAAATCAGTTCCGTTAAACGTGACGACCGCATCGTCCAGTAGATCCGGATCAGTTGCGTCGACTGCCTGCACCGATCCGATGGTCGCGTCGCCGGTATTGTCCTCACCGAGATCCGCCCGCACCGCGGCGGCGGCGGCGATCCCCGACGGGTCCGTCATTTCCACCGACAGATCCCGCGCGCCGTTGCGGGTCGGCTGAATCAGCCATTGGTCACCTTCCTCCGCCCCAAGATCATCAACATCGATAACCAGCCCATCGACCGCCTCGGCCACTGTTCCGCCGTTGAGGTCCAGCGTAGTGGTCTCGCCATCCGACAGCCGTGTGAGCTGGTAGTCCTCCCCGTCAAAACTCAGGCGGTAATCGGACGTGGTCAGGTCGCGCACGTCGCCGAATTCGACAGAAGGAACATCATCAGACCCATTGCCGGGGAATCCGCGCACCGCCGGATCGCCGATCCCGAGGATATCCCCGCCCAGCCCGTCGTTCAGATCCAGCCCAAGGTTGTTCTGGTTGTTGAATTCCTCTCCGATGCTGGTCGCGAGGCGGCCCAGGGTGTTCTGTGCCTCGTCGATGATGCCGGTCCGGGTCTCCAGCAGCGCACCCAGCTCGCCGCCCTGGATGAAGCGGGAGATGTTGACCGGATCGCCGCTGGTGGCCAGTCCGATGTCCGGCGAACGCGGGTCCCCGGTCAGCGACTCGGCGACCAGTTCGCGGTTGTTACCGCCCAGCACCAGCGCCTGGCCGTTGCCGACGAACACATTGACCGCGCCGTCGTCCTGCTCGGTGATGCGGACGTTCACCTTCTCCGCCAGCTGGTTCAGCACGCGGTCGCGCTGGTCCAGCAGATCGTTCGGGGTGCCTTGGGTGGACTTGGACACGATCTCGCGGTTGAGCCCGGCGACCGCCTCGGTCAGCGAGTTGATCTCGTCGACGTTGGTGCGGATCTGGCCGTTGATGATGTCGCGCTGCTCCTCGATGCGCCGGTCGATCGAGGCGAAGCGCTCGGCCAGAGACTCCGCTTCGGTCAGGAAGACCGTGCGCGCGGCGCTGGAGGTGGGGTCGTTGGCGAGATCCTGGCCGGCGTCGAAGAAGTCCTGCAGCACCGGCGTCAGCCCGGAACTGGAGCTGCCCAGAAGGTCGTCGATGCGCCCGGCCAGCGACGCCTTCAGCTCGGCGTTCGACTGATCGGAGATCGAGTTGCGCAGCTGGGTATTCACAAAATCGTCGGAGATGCGGCGGATGGTGTCCACCTGCACGCCCTGGCCCTGGAAGCTGCCCCCCAGGAACTGCGGCGTCAGGTTGGACAGCTCGGTGCGCTGACGGCTGTAGCCCTCGGTCGCCGAGTTCGCGATGTTGTTGCTGGTGGTGCCGATCGCGCGCTGGAACGCCAGCAGCGCGGAGGTGCCGATGCCGGACGCGCTCATGCCCGTGCCTCCCGCGACAACGCCTGTTCAATCACCGGACTGGGCCATTTCTTCTTCATGCTCTACCCCTTGGTACGGGTAACGGCGGCATCCGCCGCGACTTGAGTCGATCCACTGTCACGATGCGCGGCCATCTGGTCGCGCACCCGCAGGACCTTGTCCGCGTAAGCCGGGTCGGTGGCATAGCCGGCGTCCTGCAGCTCGCGGATGTACTGCGCGTCATCGCCGGCCTGCAGGGCCCGGTGGTAACGCGGATTGTTGCGAATGAAATCGACGTAATCGGAGAACGACTCGGACGGATCGGCATAGGCGCGGAAGCGTGCCTGTTCTCGCTGGGCCACGCCCTCGCGGAACTCCAGCGTGCCCACGGAGACGCGATCGCCATCCCAGCGGCTGTCGGCCTTGATCCCGAACAGGTTGAAACTCGGCTGGCCATCGGCCCGCGACGGCACGTGCTGCCCCCAGCCGGTCTCCAGCGCGCTCTGCGCCAGCAGGATGCCGGGCTCGACGCCCAGCTCCGCCGCGGCATCCCGCGCCAGGGGTTCCAGGGTCTGCACAAAGTCCGCGGCATCCCGCGGCGGCCAGGCGATGGGGGCCGGTTGCGGCGCCGCCTTGCGAGCCGCCTCCGGCGACCCAGCTTCCGGGCGTTGCGGGCCCACCGGGCGCAACTCGAATTCCGCCTCGCCCTGCAACGCCCGCAGGGTATCCAGCTCCGACCGTCGACGCGGCATTTCCAGAGCCGCCTGGCGCTCCGGATCATTCAGTGTCTCGGGATCGACAGGCTGCTGGGCGGAGAGCTGACGCATCAGGGCATCACGCAGGCCGATGCCGTCGCCCTGGCTCATGGCCTTGGCGAACTCCTGATCCTGCATCTCCAGGTACATCTCGCTCTGGTCGTTGTCGAACAGGCCGTCGCCCAGAGAGGCCTCACGCATCTGCTTGAGCATCTGGCCGATCAGCATGGCCTCGAACTCGCGAGCCACGGCCTCCAGACCCTTCTGATCGCCCGAACGCGCGCCCCGGGCCAGGTCCTGCAGACCACTGGGGTCCGAGGCCATGGCCGCGCGGGCCTGCATCTGGGTATCGACGCCCGAGCCAATCATCAGATCACCACCAGCTCCGCGCGCAGGGCACCGGCCTCGCGCAGGGCCTCCAGGATCGCGACCAGATCACCCGGGGCCGCGCCGACGTTGTTGACCGCGCGGACAATCTCGTCCAGCGAGGTGCCCGGGTCGAACAGGAACATGGTGTTGTCGCCCTCCTCGATCGCGATGTCGGTATCCGGCTGGATGGCGGTCTCGCCCTCGCCAAAGGGCGCAGGCTGGACCACTTGCGGTGCCTCGCTGATGGTGACGGTCAGACTGCCGTGGGAGACGGCCGCAGGGGTCACCTGCACACTGGAGCCGATCACCACGGTCCCGGTACGCGAGTTCACGATCACGCGCGCCGGCGGCGTGCCGCGTTCGATCGGCAGATTCTCCAGCTCGGCCACGAAACCGACCCGGTGATCCGGGTTCGCCGGCGCCCGCACCCGCACGGACGAGCCGTCGAGGGCATGGGCCACGCCATGGCCGAAGGTATCGTTCACCGTCTGCACCAGGCGATTGGCGGTGGTGAAATCCGGTCGGTTGAGGTTCAGGGTGACGTGATCGCCCTGGGCGAACGCGGTCGGGACCTCGCGCTCCACGGTTGCGCCGTTGGGGATACGGCCGACGCTGGGCACGTTCACGGTGATGCGCGAGCCATCGGTGCCTTCCGCGCCAAAACCGCCCACGATCAGATTGCCCTGGGCGATGCTGTAGGTCTGGCCATCCGCCCCCTTCAGCGGTGTCATCAGTAGCGTGCCGCCGCGCAGGCTGGTCGCGTTGCCCATGGACGACACGGTGATATCGATCCGCTGACCCGCCTTGGCGAACGGTGGCAGTTCAGCCGTGACCATCACCGCGGCCACGTTGCGCAGCTGCGGGTTGCCAGCATCCGGCGTCAGCCCCAGCTGGCCCAGCATGTTGTTCAGGCTCTGCACGGTGAACGGGGTCTGGGTGGTCTGGTCCCCCGTACCATCGAGGCCGACCACCAGGCCATAACCGATCAGCTGGTTATCCCGCACGCCGGAGACACTGGCCACATCCTTGACCCGCTCCATGTAGCTGCGCTCCTGCATGGCCACCTGCTGCTGCATCGCGGTCTGCGCCGAGACCGCGGCACTCCCCAGCCCCGCCACCAGCAGCGCCGCCAGGAGCAGTAGCCCCAGCCGGCGCCAGTCGCCGAACGGCGCAGCCGGTAAGCCTGAGGCGCGTTGTGTCGTGCGTGTGGAATCCATGTCGTACCTCGCCACGGTCATGCCGGGTCAGAAGGGCCAGATCGGGCTGTTGAAGAAGCGCGTGATCCACCCGGGTGTGTTGCTGTCCGCCAGTACGCCGGAACCGCCGTAGTACACGCGGGCGTTGGCCACCTGGGTGGAGAGCACGGTGTTGTTGGTGGTTACGTCCACTGGGCGCACGATGCCGCGAAAGCGCACGTACTCCTCGCCCTGGTTGATGCCCAGCCATTTCTCGCCCTGCACGACCAGGTTGCCGTTCGCCAGTACCTCGGCCACGGTCACGGTGATCTCGCCGTCGAGCTGGTTGCTCTGCGAGGAGTCCCCGGACCCGTCGAAGTCCCGCGAACTCGAGTTGCTCGCCCCAAACAACGGGCGACCGTTGAACGTGGCATCGCGGCCGAAGGCCGAGAGATTGCCCAGCTCCAGATTGGAATCCTTGCCGGTGGAAGTCGACGCCGACTTCTGCGCGTTGGTGCTCTCCGCAAGGATGACCGTCAGGATGTCGCCGACATTTCGCGCCTTGTAGTCCTCGAACAGCCCCTGGGAGTGGGCGGCCTGGTAGATGCCGCCATTGTTCTGCGACTGCGGGACCGGCTGCGCCGGCATCACCGGCTGGTACTCCGGGTTGTCGTCCGGCTTGGTCGTCTGGGTGGCGGCGCAGGCGGACAGCAACAATGCGGCGGTCACGGCCAGGGCCAGGCGGAGAACGGTTCCGAGGCGCGTCATCAGATCACCCGATCGTCTGGTTGACGAACTGCAGCGACTGGTCGGCCGCGGAGATCGCCTTGGAGTTGACCTCGTAGGCGCGCTGGGTCTCGATCATGTTCACCAGCTCCTCGGCAATGTTCACGTTCGAGGTCTCCAGCGAACCCTGCACCACCGTGCCGGTGCCGTTCAGGCCCGGCAGGGACTGCTGCGCCACGCCCGAGGCCGCAGACTCGCGGAACAGGTTCTCGCCCACCGCCTGCAGACCGGCCGGGTTCACGAAGTCCGCCAGCTGGATATTGCCCAGCTCCACCGGGGCGGCCTGGCCCGGGATCTGCGCCGTCACCGTGCCGTCCTTGCCGATCGAGAGGGACTGGGTGTCCTCCGGCACGAACAGACCCGGCTGCAGCGGGTAGCCATTGGACATCACCACCTGGCCATCCGAATTCAACTGGAAGCTGCCGTCCCGGGTGTAACCCACATTTCCGTCCGGCAGCAGGATCTGGAAGAACCCGCGGCCCTCGATGGCCATGTCCAGCGAGTTGTCCGTCTGCTGCAGGTTGCCCTGCTGGAACATCTTCTCGGTGGAGACGGCGCGCACCCCGGTACCGATCTGCAGGCCCGAGGGCAGCTGCTGATCCTGGGTGGCCTGGGCGCCTGGCTGGCGCACGGTCTGGTAGATCAGGTCCTCGAATACCGCCCGGTCCTTCTTGAAGCCGGTGGTATTCACGTTGGCCAGGTTGTTCGAGACCGTCGACATGCGCGTGTGCTGCGCGTCGAGGCCGGTCTTGGCGATCCACAGTGCCTGGTTCATGGTGTTCTCCTGTCGTTACTCTCGAAACCGTGCATCAGCCGAGGCCGAGCAAGCGGTTGCTGCTTTGTTCCAGCGTGTTGGCGCTGTCCATCATCTTCACCTGCATCTCGAAGTGACGGGACAGCTCGATCATCCGCGTGAGCGCCTCGACGGTGTTCACGTTGCTGCCCTCCAGCATCCCGGAGACCACGCGCACCTCGGCATCCGCCGGCGCCTCGCCCCCTTCCGCCAGGCGGAACAGGCCGTCATCCCCGCGCTGGAGCTCGTCGGTGTCCGGGTTGACCAGGCGGATGCGTTCCACCGCCGCCAGGGCCTCCGGGCCCACGCCCAGCGGACGCACGCTGACCGTGCCATCGGTACCGATTTCGATCTTCTCCGCCGGCGGGATCGCAATCGGCCCGCCATCCCCCAGTACCTGGTGACCCTGCGCGGTGCGCAGCAGCCCGAAGGCGTCCACATGCAGCGAGCCGGCGCGGGTGTAGCCTTCCTCCCCGTCCGGGCCCTGGACCGCGATAAAGCCCTCGCCCTCGATGGCGATATCCATGTCGCGCCCGGTGCTCTGCATCTTGCCCTTGCTGAAATCCACCGCATCGTTGCCGATCTGGGTGTAGTCGCGCGAGGCATGGCCCGGCCCGCGCACCGGCAAGGTATCTGCCGTAGCCAGGGCCTGACGGAAGCCGTCGGTATTGGCGTTGGCCAGGTTGTGGTTGTTGATGGCCTGTGCGTGCATCGTCTCCTTCGCACCGGACATCGCGATGTACAGAAATCGATCCATGCTCAAGCCCTCTTCAGCGTCTCATCCGCGACTTAACGGATGTTGATGATCGTCTGGGTGACCTGATCGGCCGTGGAGATCGTCTGCGCGTTCGCCTGGAAGTTGCGCTGCGCAGTGATCAGATTCACCAGCTCCTGCGCGATATCCACGTTGGAGGCCTCAAGTGCACCGGCCTGAATAGTCCCCAGGTTGCTGGTCCCTGGCGCCCCCAATTGGCGATCGCCTGCAGCGAACGTTTCGGCCCAGTTGTTATTGCCCAGCTGCTCGAGCCCCTGCGGGTTGCGGAAATTGGCCATTGCTACCTGCCCAAGCACGGATGACTGACCGTTCGTAAAGCGGGCGAAAACCACGCCGCTGGAGTCGATATCGACTCCAGTCAGACGTCCGGAGGCAAAGCCGTCCTGGTTCAAGTCATTAACCGAAAAATCCCCGCCGTACTGAGTCGTGCCGTCGAAATCCATTTCAAACACCAGCGGCTCGGCCCCATTGCCGAGAGCTGCAGTCGGCACGGTTACCTGGGCCGGCTCAGGGTCCACGCTTGAAAGTGCACCGCTCCCGTCGAATTCAAGGTCGAACGAGCCATACGGATCCGTGCCATCGTCCAGGCCTACATGGGCTGTCCATTCACGATTACCATCCCCCTTCACGAAGTAGACGGTTGCGTCACGTGCAGTACCCAGCGAGTCGTACACCGTCAGGGATGAGGAGAAGTTGTAGGTATCGGGATCCGTCAGATCAAAATCATCTTCCGGCGCCTCGGCATCGGAACGCAGGTTAACGAGAGCCTCGATCTGGCTCGTCGCCTGAGGAGGTGCATCACCGGTCTGCAGACGAATATCGCCCAATTGCCCGGTATTGAAGTCCGGATCGGTGGTGTTCGGATTCTGCGGCGGGTAGCCCTGCAACTGCTGGCCCTGGTTGTTCTCCAGAAAGCCGTCACGATTGACCTGGAATTCGCCGGCCCGGGTATACACCGTGCTGCCCTGGTCGTTCAGTACGAAGAATCCCTCGCCGTCGATGGCCAGGTCCAGGCCGTTCTCGGTGAACTCGGTCCGGCCCTGCGAGAACTGCTGGGTCACCGCCTGCAGGCGGGTGCCGGAGCCGATCGCCGTCTGGCTGATACCACCGAAGCTCTGGGCGAACACGTCGCCGAATTCCGCCCGCGAGCGCTTGAAGCCGGTGGTCCCCGAGTTCGAGACGTTATTGCCGGTGGTCTGCAGGTCGGCCTGGGCCGCGTTCAGTCCGCTCAATCCGATATTGAAGGGCATGGGGTGTTTCCTCCGTTAGGGTTCGTTCGACGCGCGCCGGTCGTTAGCCGCCAATCCGCCGTACATCCGAAAAGCTGATCTCGCCCAGGCCTTGCACGGTCAGTGCCAGCCCGGAATCGTTACCCACCGCGACGCTCTCCACGCGGGCATCCAGGAAGGTATCCACGGCCTCGGACTGAGTCCCGGAGCGGGCCGTGGCCTTGAACTCGTAGACGCCCGGGGGTGCGAAGGTCCCGTCGTCGCGCATGCCGTTCCAGCTGAACTCCTGCAAGCCGCTGCCGGCGGCGCCCAGGTTCATGCGGCGGATGCGCTCGCCGTTCGGGCTGTAAACGTCGATCTGCAGCTCCTCCGTGGAGCGATCCAGGTCCACCGCACCCTTGACCATGCCGTCCGGACCCAGCTCGCCGAATTCGACGGGAACCAGTACGTCCTTGCCTACCAGGGAGGCCGCCTGCAGCGTCTGGTTCTGGCCCAGCGACTGCGCCAGCTGCTTGAAGGATTTGGACAGCTCCTCGATGCCGGTTACGGTCGAGAACTGCGCCATCTGGCCCAGGAAGTCGCCGTTGTCCATCGGCTCCATCGGGTCCTGATTCTCCAGCTGGGTCGTCATGAGCTTGAGGAAGTCGGACTGGCCCAGGCGGTCCATGTCCTTGTCCTGTTTCTGCTCGGGGCGCGAGAGGCCCAGGCGATCCAGCAATTCGGGCGATATCTGTGTCATCGATGGCTCCCTAGCCTTGACCGATCTGCAATGTGCGCTGGAGCAGCTGACGCGAGGTCTCCATCACCTCCACGTTGGCTTCGTAATTGCGCGAGGCGGACATCATGTTGGCCATCTCCTCCACCACGCTGATGGCCGGACGGAAGATGTAGCCCTCCTCGTTGGCCTGCGGGTGATGGGGTTCGTAATGCGCATGCGGCGCCGCCTGCGACTCGGTCACGCCGGCCACCCGAACGGCCGTCGACGAACCGTTCGGGTTGGCCTGGTCCATCACGCTCTGGAACAGCACCTGCTTGGCGCGATAGGCCTCGTCGGGGTTGGTCGCGGCGGTGTTCGCGTTGGCCAGGTTCGAGGCCACGGTGTTCAGGCGCACCGACTGCGCCGACAGCGCCGAGGCGGAGGTATTGAACAGACTGAAGAGGTTGCTCACGACATCGATCTCCCGATCAGGTCCGCGTCACGCTAGCGGTCTCCCCGCAGCGCCTCGCGGATGCCGGAGACCCGGCGATTAAGGAATTCCAGACTGCTCTGGTACTGCACCGCGTTCTCGGCAAAGGCGGCCCGCTCCATTTGCGGATCCACCGTGTTGCCATCCAGAGATGCCTGCGAGGGAGTGCGGTAAAGGGCCTCGACCTGCCCGTTCATCGCGCCGGCGTTGGGGTCGAGATGCGCCGCCTGGCTGCGCGCCATGGGCAAGGTGTTGCCGCCGCCGGCCGCGGATTCGAGCACCGCACGAAAATCGATATCCCGCGCCTTGTAGTTCGGGGTATCCGCGTTGGCGATGTTGGAGGCCAACAGCTCCATGCGCTGCGCCCGCACATTCACCGCCTGCGGAGAAATACCCATCGCCTTGTCGAGAGAGAGACTCATCGCTTCCGTCCTGTCCGCCCGTGGCGGACCCTCGCTTGGAGAACGGGGCGCACCGATTGCGACCCTTCGCAGGGGGACTGAAGCAATCGTTATGCCATTCTCGAGCGGCGTGCCGCAGGGGCGCAGGCACAGCGGGCAGCCAGGGGAAGGGATGGAACGACTCGCCGCCCGCATTGCACGGGCGTTCCCGGGAATCAGCCCCGAGGCTGGATTACGTCAGGACTTCAGACGAAGTACCGAGCCGTACTCGGTTCGTACGGTCTCGAAAGCCTGGGTATAGGGCCCTGCGGTCTCGGAAGCGCCAAGAAACAGATACCCGCCCGGATTCATCTGCCGGGCGATAGCGTCAAGAACCTGTCGCTTAGTGTCGCCCGAGAAATAGATCAGCACGTTGCGGCAGAACACCAGGTCGAACTTGCCCAGCGCCGCATAGCTGTCGATCAGGTTGAGCTTCTGAAAGCGACAGCGCCGCTGCACATCCGGGATCACCTTGTGGCCATCCGCGACGGTCTCGAAGAAGCGCGCGCGCCGGTTCTCGCTGAGCCCGCGCACGATGCTCAGGCCGTCGTACACGGCCCGCCGCGCATCGTCCAGGATCTTCTCTGACAGGTCCGTGCCCAGAATGGAGACCGGAACCTTCCGGGCCGGCCGCGACTCCTCCCATTCCGAGACTACCATCGAGATCGTATAGGCCTCCTGCCCACTGGAGCAGCCCGCGGACCAGACCTTGATGCTGCCTCCCTTCGCGGCCAGTTCCGGCAACAACACGTGACGCAGGATCTCGAACGGAAAGCCATCGCGGAACCAGGACGTCTCGTTGGTCGTCATCGCATCGATCACGCGGGTGCGCAGGCGCGGATTCGGGGCCTGCCGCATGGCATGCAGCAGTTCCGGGACGCTCTTGAAGTCAAACTCGTCGAGCAGGCGCGACAGACGACTGGAAACCAGGTACTGGCGGCTGTCGCCCAGCACCAGACCGCAGCAGTCCTGCAGAAAGCGGGAGAACTCCTCGTAGTCGCGGGAATCGATCACCGAGTCATCCCTGAGCGCTGTCCATCGTGATTAGGCATCCTGATGACGAATCCTTGACCGGGGCCTCTTGGCCGGAAAACCGGGGTGATCCCGAAGATCGGGTCGAGTATACGGCGTCGCGCGCATGGCACCATACAGCCCGAGTGGCGGCCACCCGTCGCCGCTCCGGGCTTGCCGAGCGGCAACGCGGTTCCGCCCGACCGGTCATTCGGCCTGTTGATCCGGGCGCCCGGTCTGGTCCAGCACCGCATTCGCCAGCTCGTCGGGATTGAACTTGGACAAAAAGGCATCGGCCCCGGCGCGCTTGACCATATCCGTGTTGAATTCCCCACTCAGTGAGGAGTGCAGCAGCACCCGCAAATTCTGCAGCGCGGGATTGTCCCGGATGCGCGCGGTCAGGGTGTAGCCATCCATGCGTGGCATCTCGATATCCGAGATCACCAGTTCGACCTGGTCGCCTACCGGCCCTTCCGCGGCCTTCTGCTCAAGGAAGTCCAGTGCTTCCTGGCCATCCTTGAAGACATCGTATTCGAAACCGAGTCCCTTGATCGCCCCCTCGATCTGCTTGCGCGCCACCACCGAGTCATCGACGATCACGACCTTGCGCCCGCTGGCCTCGCGGGCGTTCTCGCGGATGGATGGCGAGACCTCGCTGGGCAGCGGATTGACGATGGAGAGCACCCGTTCGACATCGATAATCTCGACCAGCTTGTTGTCGATCTCCGTGACGGCCACCAGGAAGGATTCGCGCCCGGTTCCGCGCGGGGGCGACTTCACGTCCTGCCAGTTCACGTTGACGATGCGGTCCACCGCCGACACCCAGAAGCCCTGCACCGAACGATTGAACTCGGTGACCACCACCTTCTGCTCCCCGTTGTCGACCGCCCCGACGGCGCCACGCAGGCCCATCGCTCGCGTCAGGTCAATGATCGGCACGGTACCGCCACGCAACGTCGCCACTCCGCGTACCACGCTCATGGAGCCGGGAATCTGACGCAGCGGCGGCGACGGAATCACCTCGCGGACCTTGAAGACATTGATCCCGAAGGTCTGCGACCCACCCAGATGGAACAGCAGCAGCTCCATGCGGTTCTGCCCCACCAACTGGGTTCGCTGATTCACATCGTCAATGAATTGACTCATCGTGCCGCTCTCCTTGCCCCGATTGCTCTTAGCACCGGACAGGCCTCAAAGGCCAAGTGTGCACCGCGCAACCCCGGCCTGTCATTTGCATTTGCGTGCATGCGCCTTCTGACGCCGCCTCATGGCCATAACGGCCGCCTCCGACGGGCCTTGAATGCGCGCGCGGCGCGGGGTGCCCATTCATTGGCACGACATCTGCATGTTTTTGCGCACTGAAACCGCACGCGACTCGCTCGACATCGACGCAAGATCCGTCAAACCCGAGCCATTCGCGCACAGTCCGACGCCCGCACCGAACTGGCTGCGCAGGACAGGACCAAACAGGACCGCAACATGAACCAGCGCCGACCCATTTCAGAATTTTCTTCCGCTGCCAGGAAGACGCTGATCCGTTCGCTCGTTCGCGTTGGGGCCTCATTCGTTCCAGGAAAAGGCGGGCCCTCCGGTGCCTCGCCAGCGAGCGTGATCGACTCGAGCGCAAACGTGCGAGCCATTCCGCGTCTCCTTGCCGGAGTCGCCCTCTTGTTCACCCTGGTACTGCTGTCTACCAGCGTCCGGGCCGAAGTCCACCCGGTTGACGACATCCGCCACGCCGCCGAGCAGTTCCTGATTCAGGAACTGGGCGTTACCGATACCGAGAAGGATGTTTCCATCGAGATTGGCCAGCTCGACAAGCGTCTGCGCCTCGTCCCCTGTACGGACGGCCTGGAAGCGCGTTTCCCACCCGGCGGGCGGCGTGACGGCAACACCGCTGTCCATATCCAGTGTGCCGGCCCGGTGACCTGGCAGTTATACGTGCCGGCGACGGTCGAACGTTACGCCGAAGTGCTGGTTGCGAACCGTACCCTGCCGCGCCAGCACACCCTCTCGGCGGGCGACCTGCGTTTCCAGCGAATCGAGACCTCGCGCCATGCCGGCAGTTATCATGAGGAAAAGAATGCCCTGATCGGCCAGCAGACCCGGCGCAGCATCCGCCCGGGTCAGATCATCGGAACCCAGCACGTGAGCCCGCGCGAGATCATCAGTCGCGGCCAACGGGTTACCATCCTGGCAGAGAACGGCTCAATCGCCATCCGCATGCAGGGCGAAGCGCTGGAGAACGGGACGCTGGGCGAACGAATCCGCGTCAAGAACGCATCCTCCGGGCGCGTCGTCGAAGGCGAAATCCAGGCCTCCGGCCACATCCGGGTAGCGCTTTGAGGCCTCGCCCCACCATGCACGCCAACGATCTTCGAGGCGGACTGTGAAGCCCGTTACACTTTTCCGCCCCCGAGGCCTACAGTTTCAGCAACGCTGGCCGTAAACAATTGCAGCACAGTTACAACGACAGGAAGGCATCATGGATATCAAGGGCCTCAATACGAACAGCCTGCGCCCCGACAGCCAGAACCCCGGGGTAAAGGGTCGCGACGAGTCCGGCAACACGGCAAGCCGTGCCCCGGCCTCCGGTAACGCATCGACGGCAAACAATGATTCGGTCACGCTCACCGGGGCCGCCCAGGCAATGAATGCCGCGGCCGGCGCGGGCGACACCGCCCCCTTCGACGCCGCCCGCGTTGCCGAACTGCGCGAGGCAATCTCCAGCGGCAACTATCCAGTGGACAACCAGCAGCTGGCCGATCGCATGATCGACCTCGAAAGCCTGCTGCGCTAACCCGGTCTATCGCCCATGAATGCCGACGCGCACCATAAACTGCAACGCTCGCTCGAGACCTCAATCCGGCTGGCTCATCAGCTGGAAGAGAGTCTGCTAAAGGAGACGCGCGCGGTCGAAGCGCGCCAACCCGATACGCTGCAGGACGTGGTGACCGGCAAGCAGACCCTGCTGCATGAACTGGAAACCGAGACCCGCAACCAGCAAGGCCTGGTCGAGGCCGCCGGCGAGGCCTTCAGCCCCGAGGGCATCGCGCGCCTGTTCTCGAAGATGGACGATGGCGTCGTACTGAACGACCTTTGGCAAGCCCTGCGCCAGTCCATCGAACGCTGCGACACTCTGAATCAGGGCAATGCGCGCCTGATCGACCGTGATCGCCAGCGCGTGGAACTCTCCATGCAGATCCTCCGCGGCGAGGAAACCGGCCCCGCGGCCACCTACGACCCGTATGGCCGCGCCCGGCCCGGAAACCGCGGCGGACGCCAGATCACCCAGGCCTGAGAGGCCGGTGCTGGTGGAGGCTGGCTTTTCGCGGCATCCACCAGTACCTTGCGTCCTCACACTTTCCTAACACTTCGGACGCATGGACGACACCGACTATACCGTCGACAAGCCGGACCGGATTGCCGGCATCCTCAAGGACCTCGACCACAAGCTCACCGTCGTGAGCGTTCGCGTGGATACCGACGGCCCCCTGTACACCTCGGCCCTGGTCCGTCTGGACCCAGCCGCCAAGGAACTCTTTCTCGACGAGCTGACCCCGCCTCGGGCGCACCAGCAGGTTCAGGCCGGCATGGACTTGCGCGTATTCGCCGCGCTGCGCGGGGTTGCAGTACGATTCGGCACGCATGTAACACGCATCGAGCAGGAGCAAAAAGGCGCGCTCTACGTCTGCACCTATCCGGAGACTTTGCACTACCTGCAACGCCGCGAAACGTTCCGCGTGCACATCCCGATGGCCCAGCGGCCTCAGATCGAACTCCATGCGAAGGCCTGGAAGGATCCCGTGATTGGCGAGGTTGCCGACCTCTCTGCCCAGGGCATGTGCATCGAGTTGTCCACCACCCTTCTGGATGCGCTTGAGGACCAGGCGAACCTGGCCTTCGAGAACCTCTTGCTCCCCGATGTCAGTGAACGCCTTTCCGGGGACCTGCGGCTAGCCAACCGTCGCCGCAGCACGCGTGATGGCTTCGAGTTTGCGGGCTTCGAGATCGTCGGAATGACCCAGTGGATGGAACGCCAGACCAACATCGCCCTGCTCCATTACCAGCGCGAGGCGCGCCGCCGCTCGATGGATTGAGCCTGAGCCCAGGCGACGCCGCCACCTGCAACTCCGAACACAAAAAAGGCCGCTTGAAGCGGCCTTTTTTGATCGTTCCCGTTTGGTCGGGACGGCAGGATTTGAACCTGCGACCCTCTGCACCCCATGCAGATGCGCTACCAGACTGCGCCACGCCCCGAAGCCGCGAACTATATCCGATTCCCCGCCTTCACGAAAGCATCGGCCACCCCATTGCTGCGAGATCCGTGCGGACCATTCGTGTCACGTACACCGAGAATGGCGCATTGATGCGATTCGCTTCGCTCGTCGCATCCTACGCGGGTTCCCGCCTGCGTTACCGTAAATCCGATTCAGCTCTGTAGGATGCGACGAGCGAAGCGAATCGCATCAACACGACGTCCCGAAAGCCACCCAACCCCTGGGTCCGGGCCTCAGGCGCGCAGAACGCGCAGAACCGACTCGAGCTCGGAGATGGTGTCCTGGATAATCTGCTGGGCCTGCTGGCGATCGCCCTTGGCCTCGTCGCCGGAGAGCTTCTGACGGGCACCATTGATGGTGTAGCCCTCTTCGTACAGCAAAGCGCGAATCTGACGGATCAGGATCACGTCCTGACGCTGGTAGTAGCGACGGTTGCCGCGCCGCTTGACCGGCTCCAGCATCGGGAATTCCTGCTCCCAGTACCGCAGCACATGCGGCTTGACCTGGCACAGCTCCGCGACTTCGCCGATGGTGAAGTAGCGCTTGCCCGGGATGGCGGGCAGTTCCTGGTGGTTACTCGCCTCCAGCATAGCTCTCTACCCGCTCGCGCAGTTTCTGTCCCGGCCGGAAGGTCACCACACGACGCGCGGAGACCGGAATCTCTTCGCCCGTCTTGGGATTGCGCCCTGGCCGCTGGTTCTTGTCGCGCAGGATGAAATTCCCGAACCCGGAAAGCTTCACGCCCTCGCCGGTCTCCAGCGACTGCCGCATCTCCTCGAAGAACATCTCGACGAATTCCTTGGCCTCGCGCTTGTTGAGACCCAGTTCCTCGTTTAGCGCGGCGGCGAGATCCGCCTTGGTTACAGCTGCCATCGGCTATTGTCTCAAGGTTGCGTTGAACCGGGCCTGGAGATGCTGCACCACCGCATCGGTGACGCCAGCCACGTCCTGTTCGCCTAGGGTGCGATCAAAAGCCCGTAAAATCAAGCCCAAAGCCAGGCTTTTTTCGTCCGGATTCAAGCCTTTGCCCTGGTACACATCGAACAGGCGAGCGTCCTGAAGGATCTCCAGGCCAAGCTCGTCGATAGCCGCCAGCACATCGCCCGCCGCCACCGACTCGGCCACCACCAGCGCCAGATCCCGACGGATGGACGGGTACGGCGACAACGGCGAGAACTGCGCCACCGGGGCGCGCACCACGGCGGTCGCGTCCAGATCGAACAGGTAGACCGGTTCCACGTCGAAGCGCTCGCACAGCGCCGGGTGCAGACGCCCGACCCAGCCGATCGGCTGCCCGTCCACCAGTACCCGTGCGGATTGCCCGTCATGCAGCGCCGGATGACGTTCCGCGCGAAAGCCGAGCGGACCGGTGACGCGTTCGCACAGGCCTTCCACGGTGCCCTTGGCGTCGAAGAAATCGACCTTCTTCGCCTCGCCTTCCCAGGCTTCCGGAGCCACCCTCCCACCAAGCAGGCCGGCCAGTCGCGGCTCCTGCCGCAGACCGGACGCATCCGGAACAAAGCGCAGGCCATGCTCGAACAGGCGCAGGTCCGATTGCTGGCGCGCCTGGTTGTAGGCCGCAGTGGTCACCAACCCGGGCCACAACCCCGGGCGCATCACCGCCAGATCGGACGAAATGGGATTCGCCAGCGCCAGGGGTTCCACGTCCGGGTAGAACGCACTGGCGGCCTCGCGAGCGATAAAGCTGAAGCTGATCACCTCATGGAACCCCTGGCGGGCAAGCCCGTTGCGCAGTGACGGCAGACCCGACTCCGGCGTCACCGGCGCAACCGGCTTCGGGAGTGTCTGCGGCAGGGCGTCATAACCGTGCACCCGGGCCAGCTCTTCGATCAGATCCTCCTCGCGTTCGAGGTCGAATCGGGCCCGCGGGGCGCGTACCGACCAGCCGCTCGCGCTCGTTTCGATGCGGCAGTCCAGTGCCTCCAGGATCCGCTCGACCTCGGAAGCCTCTAGGGTCACCCCAAGCAAGCGCTGGACACGATCCGGGCGCAGGACGATCGCCTGTTCCGCATGGGACGCCGGCGTCGCGCCCACTTGCTCGACCGGGCCACACTGCCCGCCGCAGAGTTCCAGCAGCAGCTGGGTCGCGCGTTCCATCGCCTGCGGGACCAGGGTCGGGTCGACACCCCGCTCGAAACGGTGGGAGGCATCGGTATGCAGGCCGTGGGCCCGCGCCCGACCGGCCAGGGCTCGCGGTGCGAAATGCGCACATTCGAGGATCACGCGGGTGGTGCTGGCATCGACCGCGCTGGCGGCGCCGCCCATCACTCCGGCCAGCGCCAGGGGGCCGTCATCACCCGCAATGACCAGATCCTGCGGCGACAATTTCACCGTCTGGTCGCCTCCGAGCAGCGTCAGGGTTTCCCCCTGTTTGCCCTGGCGCACCTGGATCGAGGCGCCCGTGCGATCGGCATCAAAGGCATGCAGTGGCTGGCCCAGTTCCAGCATCACGTAGTTCGTCACATCCACGATCGCGCTCAGCGGGCGCACCCCGGCACGGCGCAGGCGTTCGGTCATCCACAGCGGCGTCGCGGCCTTGGCGTCCAGACCCTCCAGGACCCGTGCGGCATACAAGGGGCAGGCCTCCGGATTCTCGATGACGACGCTCACCCGGGCATCGCTGGCGACGTCCACGGCCGGCATCGCCGGGGCATGCAGCGGCCGGTCCAGCAATGCCGAGCACTCCCGCGCAATCCCGCGCATGCCCAGGCAATCGGCCCGGTTCGGCGTCAGGTCCACTTCCAGGATGGTGTCGTCCAGCCCCAGCGCCTCACGCAGGTCCTGGCCGGCCTCCAGCGTCGCCGGCAGGGACATCAGGCCTTCGGCATCATCTGCCAGGCCAAGCTCGCGAGCGGAGCAGAGCATGCCCTCGGAAGCCACGCCGCGCAGCTTGGAGCGCTTGATACGGAAATCGCCGGGCAATACCGCACCGATCACCGCCACCGGCGCCCGCATGCCTTCATGCACGTTGGGCGCGCCACAGACGATGGTCAGCGGCTCCGTCTCTCCGGCCTCGACCCGGCACACGCGCAGGCGATCCGCGTCCGGGTGCGGATCGACTGCCACCACATGGCCCACCCGCACCCCACTGAACGCAGGCGCCGCCGCTTCCATCGCATCCAGTTCCAGACCCGCCATGGTCAGGCGATGGCCCAGTTGTTCCGGGGTCTCGTCGATCTGCAGCCATTCCTGCAGCCACTGCACACTGATACGCATTAGCCTGTCTGCCCGAATTGCCCGATGAAGCGGATATCGTTGTCGAAGAACAGCCGGAGGTCGTTCACGCCATGGCGCAGCATCGCCATGCGTTCGACGCCCAGGCCAAAGGCAAAGCCGGTGTACTGCTCGGCGTCGATCCCCACGTGACCCAGCACGTTGGGGTGCACCATCCCGCAGCCCATCACCTCCAGCCAGCCGGTATGGCTGCAAACGCGGCAGCCGTGACCGCCGCAGTGCACGCACTGGATGTCGACCTCGGCCGACGGCTCGGTGAACGGGAAGTACGACGGCCGAAAGCGCGTGGCCAGATCGTCCCGATCAAAGAAGGCCTGAAGAAATGCACTCAACACGCCGCGCAGATCCGCGAACGTGATGTCCGTATCCACGCAAAGCCCTTCCACCTGGTGGAACATCGGGCTATGCGTCAGATCCGAATCGCAGCGATACACGCGCCCTGGCGCGATCACGCGAAGCGGCGGGCGCTCCTGTTCCATGGTGCGGATCTGCACCGGCGAGGTATGCGTGCGCAGCACGCGGTGGGCATCAAAGTAGAAGGTGTCGTGCATCGCCCGCGCCGGGTGATGCTCGGGGATGTTCAGGGCCTCGAAGTTGTGGAAGTCATCTTCCACCTCGGGGCCCTCGGCCACGCGGAAGCCCAATCCGGCAAAGAAGGTCTCGATGCGTTCCAGGGTTTGTGTAATGGGGTGCAGCGCGCCATCAGCCTGACGCCGCCCCGGCAGGGTCACGTCGACCTGTTCGCCCGCCAGCTGTTCCGCCAGTGCGCTCTGCGCCAGGGCCTCCTTGCGCGACTCGATCAGGCCGGCGACCTCGGTCTTGGCCTCGTTCACTTTCTGCCCCGCCGCCGGCCGTTCCTCCGCCGGTAGCTTGCCCAGCTCCTTGAGCTGTGCCGTGAGTGCGCCCTTCTTGCCGAGATAGTGCACCCGGACCTCGTCCAGCGCCTTCAGGTCCGTGGCCCCTTCGACGCGCTCGCGCGCCTCGGCGACCAGCTGTTGCAGTTGTTCCACGACTTCCCCCGACTGGTACGGGCCTCCACGGCCCCCTATTCGCCTGCAAGGCAGCGGCCCCCGAGTGCGGGCCGCTGCCTTGCAGGCGCCTCGTTTCCTGTTCCCGAAACAAAAAAGGGAGGGCATCGACCCTCCCTTCTCGGGACCCGCCGGCACACCGCCGGCGGGCAGTCCTTCAGGCCCTGCGGCTCAGGCCGGCAGTGCAGCCTTGGCCTTCTCCGCGATCTTGCCGAACGCGGTCAGGTCGTGCACGGCCAGATCGGCCAGGGTCTTGCGGTCGATATCGATCTCGGCCTTGTTCAAACCGTTCATCAAACGGCTGTAGGAGAGATCGAACTGACGGGCCGCCGCATTGATGCGGACGATCCACAGCGACCGGAACTGACGCTTCTTCTGGCGACGGTCACGGTAGGCATACTGACCGGCCTTGATGACGGCCTGGTTGGCAACGCGGAAGACGTTCTTCCGGGCGCCGTAGTAGCCCTTGGCTTGCTTCAGGACTTTCTTGTGACGGGCGTGAGCGGTTACACCGCGCTTGACTCGTGGCATGTCTCGATTCCTCGGTCAGTTCAACGGTACGGCAGCAGCTTGCGCACGGCCGGGGCATCCGACTCGTGCACCATCGCCGGACTGCGCAGGTGACGCTTACGCTTGGTAGGCTTCTTGGTCAGGATGTGGCTGCGGTGCGACTGGAACCGCTTGAACTTCCCCGACCCGGTACGGGTGAAGCGCTTGGCCGCACCCCGATTGGTCTTGATCTTCGGCATTACTCTCTCCGGCATTTTGGGCCGTACCCACTGCGGGCCGACCGTTTATGAAAAAGCGATGCGGGTATGCGGAAACCCGATCGCCCTTGTCGTCTGACGGACTTACTTCTTCTTGCCCGTCAGCACCATGATCATCTGGCGTCCTTCCATCTTCGGCCGCTGTTCCACGATCGCGATGTCGGCCATGTCTTTCTCGACCTTGTCGAGCAGCTCGCCACCCAGTTCCTGGTGGCGCATCTCGCGCCCGCGGAAGCGGATGGTCACCTTGCCCTTGTCACCGGCCTCGATGAAGCGGCGCAGGTTGCGAAGCTTGACGTTGTAGTCGCCCTCGTCCGTACCCGGACGAAACTTCACTTCCTTGATCTGGATCTGCTTCTGCTTCTTCTTGGCTTCCTGCGCCTTCTTCGCCTGCTCGAACTTGAACTTCCCGTAATCCATGATCCGGGCCACGGGAGGCTCGGCATTCGGCGAGATCTCGACCAGGTCCAGACCACCTTCCTGGGCCATTTCCAGGGCCTCTGCAGTGCTGCAGACACCGCGATTCTCGCCTTCGGCGTCGATCAGTCGGATCTGCGGACTCGTGATCTGATCGTTCAGGCGGACCGTTTTCGCTGCGCTAATAGCCTTCTCTCCAGTTCAGGGTTCAGTGTTGGCGACTGCCGACCTCCTCCCGGAGGCGTTCGCCGAAGTCCTCGAGGCGCATCACGCCGAGGTCTTCCCCGCTCCGCGTACGCACCGCCACCTGCCCATTTTCCATCTCCTTGTCTCCAAGGACCAGCAGGTACGGCACGCGCTTGAGCGTGTGCTCGCGAATCTTAAAGCCGATCTTCTCGTTTCTCAAGTCGGCCTCGACCCGGAACCCCATCGCGCGCAGTGTCTTCGTGACCTCGCGGGCGTATTCGTCCTGCCTTTCGGTAATGGTCAGCACCTCGGCCTGCACCGGGGCCAGCCACGCCGGGAAGTGTCCGGCATAGTGTTCGATCAGCACGCCGAAGAAGCGTTCCACCGAGCCTAGCAGCGCGCGGTGGATCATGATCGGACGGCGTCGCTCGTTGTCCTCGGCGACGTATTCCATGTCGAAACGCTCGGGCAGATTGAAGTCCAGCTGTACCGTGGAGCACTGCCATTCGCGGCCGATCGCATCGTGGATCTTGATATCGATCTTCGGACCGTAGAAGGCACCGCCGCCCTCGTCCACCGAGTATTCCAGGCCCTTCTTCTCGATCGCCGAGCGCAGCGAAGCGGTCGCGTGTTCCCAGATTTCATCCGAGCCGACCGCATCCTCGGGCTTGGTCGACAGGTTCACGTCGAACTTCTCGAAGCCGAAGGTCTGCAGAACCTCGAGGGTCAGGTCGATCACGCCCATGACCTCGGCCTCGATCTGGTCCTCGCGGCAGAAGATGTGGGCATCGTCCTGGGTAAACCCGCGCACGCGCATCAGTCCGTGCAGCGCACCGGACATCTCGCGGCGGTACACCGTCCCCATCTCCGCCCAGCGTAGCGGCAAATCGCGATACGAATGCAGCCGGTCCTTGTACATCAGGACGTGGAACGGGCAGTTCATCGGCTTGAGCTGGAAGGACTGGTGCTCGTCCTCCATCGGCTCGTACATGGACTCGGCGTAGAAATCCGCGTGGCCGGAGGTCTTCCACAGCTCCAGGTTCGCGATATGCGGCGAGACCACGAAGTCGTAGCCGGCCTTCTCGTGCATGTCGTACCAGTACTTCTCGATCTCGCGGCGAATGCGCGCGCCCTTCGGGTGCCAGAACACCAGGCCACCACCGGCCTCGTCCTGGATCGAGAACAGATCCAGTTCCTGACCGATCTTGCGATGATCGCGGCGCTCGGCTTCCTTCAGCCGATCCAGATGCTCCTTCAGCTGGTCCTTGTTCGGCCAGGCGGTACCGTAGATGCGCGTCAGCATCTCGTTGTCGGAGTCGCCGCGCCAGTAGGCACCGGCCACCTTGGTCAGCTTGAAGGCCTTCAGCTTGCCGGTGGACGGGATATGCGGGCCCCGGCAGAGATCGACAAAGTCGCCCTGCTTGTACAGCGAGATGTTCTCCCCCTGCGGGATGCTCGCGATGATCTCGGCCTTGTACGCCTCGCCCATGTCGCGGAAGTACTTCACCGCCTCGTCGCGATCCATCAACGAGCGCTCGACTGGCAGATCCTGCTTGGCCAGTTCCTTCATGCGCTTCTCGATCTTCTCCAGATCCTCCGGCGTGAAGCCGCGGTCATAGGCGAAGTCGTAGTAGAAGCCGTTCTCGATGGTCGGGCCGATGGTCACCTGCGCGTCGGGAAACAGCTGCTTGACCGCCTGCGCCATCAGGTGCGCGGTCGAATGCCGGATGATCTCCACCCCTTCCGGGTCGCGGTCAGTCACGATCGCCAGCGCGGAGTCTGTGTCGATCTCGTGGCGGGCATCGACCAGTTCGCCATCGACCTTGCCGGCCAGGGTGGCCTTGGCCAGGCCGGGACCGATGTCCTTCGCCACGTCCAGCACGGTGACCGGGTGATCGAACTCGCGGCGGCTGCCGTCGGGGAGGGTTATTGCGGGCATTGCGAGGCTCCTTCGCCGACCCATACGCGGGGTCGAACGTCGCGTATCAGAAATTTGGAGTTGCCGGAAACGACAACGGCGCGAAGCATACCATGTGCCCCGCGCCGTCGGCAGATCTCCCGGGCTGTGGCCGGGATTACCTTGTGGTTGTTACATGTTGCCTTCGATGAACAGGTAGGTCCGGTTCACGTTCGGGCGGTGCCAGTCATCGTAGTGGCGCAGGTGCTTGAACTGTTCCAGATCCGCCAGGCGGTCGACCACCTCGTTAAGCGACTCCCAGTCCTCGATGCCTGCCGTCACCTCGCGCACCAGGAGTTCCAGGTAATCCCCCGTGTCCTGGCGCGCCTCGGCCATGTCGGTCGCGCGGCCGTGCCCCGGCACGACGATCTCCGGATCGATGGATTCCAGGTGCCGGAAGGCCTCGAGCTTCTCCACCGGGTTGCTGAAGGGATGGATGCCCAGCATGCGCTCGGTGTAGACGATGTCACCGGTAAAGACGACGTCCTCGCCCGGAAGGTGAACCATGATGTCGCCCGGGAAGTGGGCATCCCCGGCATAGATCAGCTCGAAGTCCACACCGCCGACGGTCAGGGTGTATTCATCGGCATCGATGGGGTTCGGTGCCGGAACCGGCTGGGTGCCCTCCATCGCCTCTTCGCCCACGGAGTTAGCCAGCGAGGCGATCTGCCCCTCCCCACGATCGGCCTGGGTGCTCGCGGTCCGCTGCAGCGCAACCAGCTCCGCCCCCTGCTCGTGGAAGTAGCCGTTGCCCAGCCAGCGGTGGTCCTGGCTGCCCACCGAGATCACGTGCGTGATCGGCTTGTCGGTGACCCCGGCAATCGCCTTCTCCATGCGCTGGGCGACCTGGTAGCTCGGCCCCGAATCGATCAACACCACGCCTTCGTCGGTCACCACGAAGCCGGTGTTATTGGTGAAACCGAGATTGGTCGGCGTGCGGTTCTCGAGCGAGCCGTAGAAGTAATGAACCCGGTCGGTCAGCTGAATCGGCTCCAGCACCTTCTCGATCGGACGATCAAGCGACGCTTCCTCCGCCTGCACGGCGGCCATGCCGAAGCCGATCAGGCCCAGCGCGAGGAAGGCCACCTGACCCTGGCGCAACAAAACATTCAATGTCATGGAAAACTCCTTGTGTCGTTCGCGCCCCGAGTCGGACAGCGCACGCAATATGTGACGGGATCGTTCGTTGAACTTCCAGATTGTGTCCGGCGGCGCGCGCTCCACGGCCACCTCCCAACGGTAAACCCTATTATATACGCGATGGCAGATACTGCGTGCGGGTTAGTCCGCGCCCGGGTTCTCCAATCGAGCCCGCCTGCGGCGCACGGCATTCACCAGCCACCGCGCCAGGAGCGGAAACAACCCCGTGGCAACCAGGGACAGGACCAGCACCGGCGAGAGAATGCCCTCGATGCCATCAAGCCGCCCCAACTGCGTCCCGGCATTCGCGAACACCGCCGTGGCCGGCAGCATCCCCACGAGTGATACCCAGAAATACGTCCAGAGCCGGATCGGCAACAGGCCCATCCCGGCGTTGATCAACAGGAACGGGAACACCGGAATCATCCGCAGCGCGAACAGGTAGAACGCGCCCTCGCGCTCAAAGCCCGCATTGATGCGCCCAAGTTGGTTCTTGTAACGACGCTGAACAGCATCGCGCGCCAGCGCCCGCGCCACCACAAAGGTCAGGGTCGCCCCCAACGTCGAAGCCAGCGACGACAGCACGGTGCCCCAGACCACGCCAAACAGGGCACCGCCGGCCAGGGTCATCACCACGATCCCCGGCACCGAAAAGGCGGCCACCACCATGTACAACAGGAAGAACACCCAGGCCGTGACGAACGGGTGCGCGACCCGCCAGTCCTCCACCTGCAGGCGCGCGACCTGCAGGGTCTCCAGATCCAGACCCGGGCCCATCGCAACCACCAGCCAGACGGCGACGAGACCCACCAGGGCAACAACCAACCCCCAGTAATAGCGATTCAATCGCGACTCCTCGCGGTCAATTTGCCGGAACCATGCGCGGCAAACCCGTACACTGCAAGCATGCATGCACATCCGTACGACGAACTGAAACCCGGTGTCATCCTCGACGCGGTGGAAACGACCGGTCTGCGCTGCGACGGGCGCCTGCTGGCCCTCAACAGCTACGAGAACCGCGTCTACCAGGTCGGCATCGAGGACACCACACCGGTCATCGCCAAGTTCTATCGTCCGCAACGCTGGACACCCGCCGCCATCCGCGAGGAACACGGCTTCAGCCAGGAACTTGCAAGCCGCGAGATCCCGGTAGTCGCCCCTCTGGCCGATCCTGAAGGCGAAACCCTGCACGATCACGCCGGGTTCATGTTCGCCGTCTACCCGCGCTGCGGCGGCCGCGCGCCGGATCTGGAGCAGCGCGAAACCCTGGTCCGCATCGGCCGCTTCATCGCCCGCATCCACGAGGTCGGACGCGCCGCCCGCTTTCACGAGCGGCCCGTGCTCGATCCCGTCCCGCGTGGCGAGGAGGCACGCCAGGCCGTGCTCGACTCCGGCTATCTGCCCCTGGAGCTGGAATCCGTGTACCGCGATCTCAGCGCCGACCTCCTGGGGCGGATCCAGCGGGACCTCGACACGATCGGCCCGGTCCCACAGCTGCGCCTGCACGGCGACACCCACCCCGGCAACATCCTGTGGACCGACGACGGCCCGCACTTTGTCGATCTGGACGACGCCTGTACCGGCCCCGCCATGCAGGACCTGTGGATGTTCCTGTCCGGCGAACCGCCCGAGATGGCCTGGCAGATGCAGGCCCTGTTGGAAGGCTACGAGACCTTCGTACCGCTGGATCGCCGCCAGCTCGGGCTGATCGCCCCGCTACGCACCCTGCGCATCCTGCGCCACGCCGCCTGGCTGGCCCGGCGCGCCGACGACCCGGCCTTTGTCGACGGCTTTCCGATCTTCTACACGCCGCGCTTCTGGGAGGATCACATCCTCACCCTGCGCGAGCAGGCCGCCGCCCTCGACGAACCCGCCCTCGACCTGGGTTACTGAGGCCCGGTCTCACCGCAGGTTCCGGATCAGCTCCAGCACCGAGTCGCGGGTATCGTCGAGGCACGAGAGCACTATCAGAAAAGAGACAATGGCGCCGCCGTACCGAGGCAACTGCGCCCGTATCCGGTGGCGCCTGGGGGACAGCGATTTCCTGCTTCCCTTGCGGCTGCCCTGGACGTTGCCCATATCCGGGCGTCCGGGTCTGCGACGTGCGCGTCCGGTCCCTCCGCCTCAGGCGGATGCGCGGTCAGTGCGGGTCCCCACAATGGCACCCAGCCCGTGGTAGTGCTGCAGCAACTGGCGTCCACTGGCCACCAGCTCGCCCGAGAGTTCCAGCCCGAAATCGCCGGCCACCCGGCGGATCTGTTCGTCGCCGGTCGCCGGTGTCTCGATCACCCGCCACAGCAGCCGGGCGCCGAGCGGGTTCAGCTCGGCAAACCGCACCCGCTCCTCCCCGGTGCGGTACGCCAGCAGGTAGGTCGGCACCTCTCCCGGTTGATCGGGCTGGAAATCGGCCCCGATCCGGTGCACCGGGTACTCGTAGGCCAGCAGCCGCGCGGCGGCCGAAAACACCGGAACCTGAACCATAAGGTCACCATCCGGCTCGAGATCCGGAGGCGGCGTGGCATCCGCATAGACCAGTTCGGTCTCCACGCGCTCGTAGTGGGCCAGCTCGGCCAGGAAAGGCAGATCGCCGGGCTGCGCCGAGCGTTCCTCCGCCAGGTAGCGCACGAACTCCGCCGCCAGCTGCGGAAAATACGGCGTCTCGCTGCCATGATCGCGATAGAAGTCGCGCACCAGCTGTTCCCAGGCGGGCGCCTCCAGCAGTCCCCGCAGGACCGGGAAACCCCTGGCCAGCAGGTTGGCCACGTTGTTGAAGAACAGACGCCGGTAGATCGCCAGGCGCCGACTCTCGATCCCCTCCGGGGCCGGATAGCGCTCCGGGTCACGCAAGTGCCGCGCGAATGCCCCCTGTACCTGCTGGAAATCCGCCTCAGGCATGCAGGAGTCGCTCTTCCTGGCCGGCGCGCGACCGCAACTGCAGATCCCGAATCCGGTCGGTCTCCGCCAGCAGTTCCTCCAGCGGCGGAAAGTTGAAGTCGCGCTCGAGCAGGGTCGGCACCGGCCCCATGCGGGCATAGGTGGCCTCCAGCAGCGCCCAGACATCGGAACAGATCGGCTGGCCATGGGTGTCGACCCGCAGGTCCGGGGCCTCCTCCTCGTGCCCGGCGATGTGCAGGTAGCGCACTCGCTCCAGCGGCATTGCATCCAGGAACTCGGTCGGCTCGTAGCCGTGATTGATGCTGTTGACGACGATGTTGTTCACGTCGAGCAGGAGGTCGCAGTCGCCCTCCTCCAGCACCGCCCGCACGAAGGTGATCTCGTCCAGTTCGGCCCCCACCGGGGTGTAATAGGAGACATTCTCCAGCGCCATCCGGCGCCCGAGGATGTCCTGCACCTGGCGCACGCGATCGGCCACGTACCGCACCGCCTCCTCGGTGAACGGGATCGGCATCAGGTCGTACAGATGCCCCTGGCCGTCGCCACAGGCCGAGAGGTGCTCGCTGTAATCCTCGATCCCGTGGGTATCCAGGAAGACACGCAGGTCCTGCAGAAAGGTCTTGTCCAGCGGGCGCGGCCCGCCAATGTCGAGAGACAGCCCGTGGCACACAAAGGGCTGGGCCTCGGTGTATTCGCGAAAGATGCGGCCCAGACGCCCGCCCAGGTGCATCCAGTTTTCCGGAGCCGCCTCGAAGAACCCCAGGCGCTCCGTCGCCTCCAGGGCCTCGGCCAGCGGACCCAGCAGGGCCCGCCGCAAGCCGAGCCCGGCGCCGCTGACGCGGGCCGGGTTGGCAGGGTGGACGACCTTAGCCGCCACAGGTCCCCTCGCCACAGGCGCCTTCGGAATCCTTCTCGTCGCCGTCCGAGCCACCGCAGGTGCCCTCGCCGCAGCTGCCTTCACTGTCCTTGGTATCGCTCGCGCCACCACAAGTGCCTTCGCCACAGGAACCCTCGGCCAGCATCAGCGGCGACTGGCCGCCCTGCTGATAGCCGTGGTTCAGGTCGGCCGAGGCAAACACCGGGCTGGTGGCCATGGCCATGCCGATTGCCGCCGTGCCGACGGCACCGGCCAGAGTCTTGGTGGAAAACAGATCGTTCTTCATGGTCGTACTCCTCGTGTTGCGATTATGGATCCGCTGGACCCGTTGTGTAATGGCTGCTGAAACAGCTCTTGGAGTTATCCCCTGCTCATCATCCTCCGACGGATGTAATAGTCGATGCTGACATAGCGTCCCGCTCCCCAGAAGAACAGGACCAGCAGCATCACGAAGAAGGTCGCGGCCATCTCGATGCCGTTGTTGACGATTGCGAAATTTCCGGTCTCGGTCAGCCAATTGTAGTTGCCATACTCCTGCAAAATGGACTTGGCGCGATCCAGGCGCATCTGCGCGTGTTCGATCCCGGAACAGTTGAACAGGCACATCATCGGGTCGGAGATCCGCTGCCACCCGTGTTCCAGATGCACGGTCACGGCCGCCACCACCATCGTGATCATCAGCGGGATCGAGAACCAGCGCGTCGCCAGTCCGAGCAGCAACGCGATCGCACCCAGCACCTCGGCATACGCCGACAACATCACCATCAAATAGGGGAAGGGCATGCCCAGCCCCCAGTCCGCGTTGCCGTACCACATCACCACGTTCTCTTTCGGCAGGATCCCGTCCAGCTTGTTGGTTCCCGCCATCCAGAACACCGGCGCGAGGTAGAGCCGCAACAGCAGGGGCGCCAGGAAGTCCGCGCCTCGCGTCCAGTCGAGCCAACCCTGCAAGCGCACTGCCAAGGTTCCAGTCGCAGCCATCGTCCTGATCTCCTTTTCCCCTTCTACTGGGTATAAAGCCTAGACCTCGGGCTCGCGCCGTACGCGGGGTGATCCGCCGGCGTTTATGTCCGATCGTCCGGGACCACGGGGAGAGGCCCGTGACGCCCGGCAACCGGGCGCCCAAAGGTCTAAGGTGAAGAACCAACAGGAACAGGCAAAAGGAAGGTTTGATGGACATCAGCCCCCACGAAGACGTGCTGTCGACGGTTCTGGCCGCCTACAACCTGCGCGCCCGCATCGACACCAACCCGCGCCTGTGCGGGGAGTGGCAGCTCAGCACGGCGGGCTCGGGGAATGCCAGCTTTCACCTGGTGGGGGAAGGCGGATGCTATCTGCACATGGAGGCGATGGCCCCCGTCTGGATGGAGGCCGGCGATCTTCTCCTGCTGCCGCATGACGACTGGCACCTGATGTCCAGCCGCGACACCGTGCCCGACCGCGACAACCATCTGACGCTGGTGGAAGGCGAGGATCCGCCGGATATCCCGGTCACCCAGCTCCTGTGCGGCCACTTCGAGTTCGATTCAGGCCGCCGCAACCCGATCCTGGCCGCACTCCCCGACCACATCATCATCCGCCGCCGCGAATCCGGCGACCGGCTGTCACACCTGGCGGACCTGATGAACATCGAACTCGCGGAGCGTTCGTCGGGCTACCGGCCGGTCCTGGACCGCCTGGCGGACACCCTGTTCGTGATGGCCGTGCGCCATCACATCTGCTCGCAACGCGAACACTCGGAGGGATCGCTGATCGCCGCCCTGGCCGACGACCGCATCCGCCGCGCACTGGATGCCCTGCACGCCCACCCGGAGGCGGCCTGGACCCTGGAGGGGCTGGCCAGCGAGGCGGCCATGTCGCGCAGCAGCTTCGCGGAGCGCTTTCATGTGCTGGTCGGACAGACGCCCATCGACTACCTGACCCAGTGGCGGATGGTCCTGGCGGAACGCCAGCTACGCGACGGGCGGGAGTCGGTCGCGGGCGTGATGGACGCGGTGGGCTATACCTCGGAGGCGGCCTTTCGCAAGGCCTTCAAGCGGGTGCACGGTTTCGGGCCGGGGCGCATCCGGCAGCTACTGCGCCGGCTCAGTGCCGGCCAGGCTTGACTGCCGAAAAGCCGATTCAGAAGGTATTGGCGACGCTGGCCACGCCCGGCGCACGCGACCGAACCAGGCGTTCGACCACATTCTTGAGGTCCAGCGTGGAGCGCGGACAGCCCACACAGGCCCCCTTGAGTCGGACCCGCACGGTGCGCCCATCGAGCTCCACGAACTCGATATCGCCACCGTCCTGCATCATGATCCGCCGCGCCTCCTCGATCGCGGCGCGCACCGCGTCCACGTCGATCGGGCCATCGGCCGGCACGTCCGCCGCCTCGCGCTCGGCGAAGGTCTGGGCCCGGTCCAGGCGCAGCGCGAGCTCCGGATCGAGTTCCTCGATCGCGTCCAGTTCATCCTCGCTGTACACGTGATCGGGCTCGTCACTCAGCAGGTGTGACACGTCCACCATCACCTGCGCATTGTCGGGTCCAGCCATGTTCGGGCCTCCGGGTACTCGGCTTTTCGCCAGTATAGCAACGCCCCGCTCCACCCCCGCGCGAAGCCGCACCCGCCAGCCGGGATCCACCACCTCGCGCGCGGGCGACCAGCGCAACCGCACGCGCAGACGGCGCAGGTCCTCCGGATGCATGCGCCCGGCGTGCAGCCACAGGCGCCATACCCGGCCGGTCGCGGGCACCCGAACGACGAGGATGACGACCCGGCGCAACACCCGTGTATCGGGAAGCACCTCGACCCAGTCCACCTGCTCCTGGCGCAGGCCCTCGGCGGTGGCCAGCCAGGTTGCACCCTCGGGCGTCTGCCCCAGCCAGTCCCAGGCCGGCGGTTGCGACCGCCCTTGCCACCACCAGCCGGCCACGGCCAGTCCGAAGACCGGAGCCAGCGTCCACAACGGGCTGTACACCAGCACATAGCCGGCCACAGCCAGGAGCAGGAGGATCTGGCCCGCGAGCGCGAGCCGGGGAAGAACCGGGTCAGGCCGGAGCCGAAGCCTGAGTGGCGGCGCGGATCGCCGGGACAAGACGGGCTATCCCCTCGTCCACCGTGGTCTGGCGACCCATGACCACGTCCAGCAGCACGTTGTCGGGGTAATCGAGCAGGCGCTCGAAGGCATCGCGACCCTCCTGGTCCAGTTGCGCATATCCCTGCGCGAGAAAGTGGCCGAGCAGCCAGTCGTTCTCCAGCATGCCGCGGCGGCAGCGCCAGCGTGTCCGGTTATCGGGTTCCATCACCCAAACACCCGTCCAGGCCCCCTGTGGGAGCCTGCTTGCAGGCGAAGCCCCTGCCCGCGTCCTGCTTTGGCAGGGGCATTCGCCTGCAAGCAGGCTCCTACCGGGGTGGAACAACCGTTGGGGGTCGCGCCGATCACAACGACTTCTTCAGCATGGTGCGGCGGATGTCGCTGATCGCGCGGCTCGGGTTCAGGCCCTTCGGGCATACCTGGGTGCAGTTCATGATGGTGTGGCAGCGGTAAAGCTTCCAGGCATCATCCAGCTGTTCGAGACGGTGCTCGGTGGCCTCGTCGCGGCTGTCGTGGATGAAGCGCGCGGCCTGCAAAAGAGCCGCCGGCCCCAGGAACTTGTCCGGGTTCCACCAGTAGGATGGGCAGGCAGCGGAGCAGCAGCCGCACAGGATGCACTCGTAGAGCCCGTCCAGTTGTTCGCGGTCCTCGGGGCTTTGCTTGCGCTCCACCTCGGGCTCCGGGCTGTCGTTGACCAGCCAGGGCTCGGCCTTGCGGTATTGCTCCCAGAAGTTGTCCATGTCCACGATCAGGTCGCGGATCACCGGCATGCCCGGGAACGGGCGCAGGGTCACGGGTGAGTCCAGCTCCGCCAGCGGCGTGATGCACGCCAGGCCATTGGTGCCGTTGATGTTCATGCCGTCGGAGCCACACACCCCGTGCTGACAGGAGCGGCGAAAGCCCAGGGAGTCGTCCTGTTCCTTCAGCAGAAGCAGGGCATCCAGCAGCATCATCCCGGGCTCGACCTGGTCATCGGGCAGGCTGAAGCGCTGCATCTTCGGCAGCGTGTCCGTCTCCGGATTGAAGCGGTAGATCGAGAACTCCATCGGTATCTCCTGTCGGTGACCGCGGCCACCGTTGTCACACGCTGCGGTAAGCCCCAATCAATCCTGTTCCTGCGCCTCGGCACAGGCAATGCATCGCTCGGCCGACGGGTCGATCTCCAGCCGCGAGCGCGCAATCGGCTCCAGGCAGTCGATGCACAGTCCACCCTCGCCCTCCTCCAGCCGCTTCAGCGCCCGGCGGGCACGAACACGCTGGGCCTCGCGCCGCTGCTGGCTCGCCTTGGCCATGGCCTGGCCCTGCAGCGCGTCCATCCGCGAGAGCCGTCCGGTGCGTTGCTGGTCCAGCTCCACGGTCGCACCGCTGTCGGCGGCGCCCGCGAGCGCGGCATCCAGCTCCGTCAGCAGCACCTCGAGCTGCTCGTGCAGCCACGCCTCGGGTACCGGTTCGGCAGGGTTGCTCATTGCTCGTCTCCCATTGGGCACAATGCCCATGGTTGAACGCGCGGGCTGCCATGCCCCCTGATGCGATTCGCTGCGCTCATCCGCATCCTACGGTCGAGTCGACCCATCAATAGACGCGTTCCTTCGGCGGGAACGAGGCGACGGTATTCGGCTGCGTCCGCACCGGCTTGTAGTCCAGGCTGTCATCCGCCAGCGAGTACAGGCTGTGCTTGAGCCAGTGCTGATCGTCGCGCTCGGGGAAATCGATCCGCGAGTGGGCGCCGCGGCTCTCCTCGCGCCCCAGTGCGGAGCGGATGGTCGCGATCGCGCAATCCATCAGATTCTCCAGCTCCATCGCCTCCACCCGCGCGGTATTGAACGTGCTGGAGTGATCCGCGATCACCGCATGGTTCAGGCGCTCGCGCAACGCACGGACCTTCTCCACCCCCTCGCGCATCACCTCGTCGGTGCGGAATACCGAGCAGTGGTCTTCCATCACCTTGCGCAGGTCGCGCTTGAGCGGCTCGACCTGCTCGGCGGAGCCATCGCCCGGGTCCTTGCGATCCCAGCGCGTGAGCCGCGCCATCGCCTGTTCCACGGCCGACTCGTCCAGCGGCCGGTGATAACGGTTCTCGGCCAGGTACTCGAGGATGTGATTGGCCGCCGCGCGGCCGAACACCAGGATGTCGAGCAGTGAATTGCCGCCCAGGCGGTTGGCCCCGTGCACCGAGACACAGGCCGTCTCGCCGGCCGCGTACAGCCCCGGGACCGGGTCCTCCGGCGTGTCCTTCTCCGGCGCCACCACCTGCCCGAAGCGATTGGTCGGGATGCCGCCCATGCTGTAGTGGCAAGTCGGGAAGATCGGGATCGGCGCCTCGATCGGATCGACCCCGAGAAAGGTCATGCTCGTCTCGCGAATCCCCGGCAGGCGCTGCATGATCGTATCGGCCCCCAGATGGCGCAGGTCGAGCAATACGTGATCCGTATTGCGCCCGCAGCCGCGTCCCTCGCGCACCTCGGTGGCAATGGAGCGGCTCACCACGTCGCGCGAGGCCAGGTCCTTCGCCCGCGGGGCGTAGCGCTCCATGAAGCGCTCGCCCTCGGAATTGATCAGGAACCCGCCCTCGCCGCGCGCGCCCTCGGTAATCAGCATCCCGCGCCCGGCGATCCCGGTCGGGTGGAACTGCACGAACTCCATGTCCTCCAGCGGCACCCCGGCGCGCAGGGCCATCGCCATGCCGTCACCGGTGTTGATCAGCGCGTTGGTCGTGGTGCGGAACAGCTGTCCCGCCCCGCCGGTCGCGATCAGGGTGGTCTTGGCCTCGATCACGATCGGCTCGCCGGTCAGGATCTCGAACGCCAGCACGCCCAGCACGTAGCCCTGCGCGTCGCGCAGCAGGTCCACCGCGAAGTACTCGTCGAAGAAGTGGGTGCGCGCGCGCAGGTTCTGCTGGTACAGCGAGTGCAGGATCGCGTGCCCGGTGCGGTCCGCCGCGGCGCAGGTGCGCGCCGCCTGGTCCTGACCGAAGTTCTGGCTCTGCCCGCCAAAGGCGCGCTGGTAGATGGTGCCGTTGTCCAGGCGCGAGAACGGCACGCCGAAGTGGTCCAGCTCGTAGACCACCTTGGGCGCGGCGCGACACATGTATTCGATCGCGTCCTGGTCGCCCAGATAGTCCGAGCCCTTCACCGTGTCGAACATGTGCCAGTGCCAGGAGTCCGGCAGGACGTTGGCCAGGGCGGCGTTCACCCCGCCCTGCGCCGCCACCGTGTGCGAGCGCGTGGGAAACACCTTGGAGACCACCGCGACCTTGGCATCGCCATTGGACAGCTGCAGCGCCGCGCGCAGGCCGGCCCCGCCGGCCCCGATGATCAGGGCGTCGAACTTGCGTCGCGCCACGTTCATGCCAGTCCCTTCATGCCAGTCCCGCCCGAATCAGAATGAAAAATGCCCACAGCCCCGTCAGGATCAACCCGCCGGCGGCCAGCACGAACACCAGGAGCCGCGGGCCGGGCGCATGCACGTAGTCCATCACCACGTCGCGCAGCCCGATCCACGCATGCAGGAGCATCAGCAGCACGAACACCGCCGTCAGCAACCCCACCACCGGGTGCCCGACCACGCCCAGCCATGCGGCATGATCCGCCGGCGCGGCCAGCACGAAGAATCCGAGGGCCAGGATCACGTACACGCCCACGTACACCGCCGTGATGCGTTGCAGCAGCCAGGCGCGCTGTCCGCTCAGGAGCCTCACAGCACCAGCCCCAGCCACACCAGAATGGTGCCGAGGATGCCTGCGTACAGGGCATCGCGCGCCGTGCGCAGCGAGCCCGCGCGATCCTCGCCAATGCCGAATTCCATCAGCAGGTAGCGAATCCCGGCAAACAGGTGATGCAGCAGCCACCAAAGCCCCAGTGCCAGCGCCACCAGGCCGATCGGATGATGAATGATCGCCACGACCTGGGCGAAGCCCTCGGGGCTGGCCAGCGAGCGGTCCAGCAGCCAAAGCAGCACGGGAATCGACAGAATCAGGAAGACACCGGTGATCCGGTGCAGAATGGAGACCACGGCATTCAGCGGCAGTCGGATCTTGCGCAAATCCAGAAAGACGGGACGTCCCTGCCGAGTCATGCCACCCCCTTGAACGGGAAGAAAGGAAACCAGGGCTGACACCCTGCAAATGGTTCGTCTACTATCGAGCCGCTTGGTTCAGCTTACCACCTCAAACCCTGGCCGTGCGCCCCGGATACCGATAGCCAATCGAGCCCGACGGCGGACGACAGCGAGCGCTTCCACGGGAGATTTCCGATGCGCGAAGACTGGAAAAACCACTTGATCGATGCCGGCGCCGAGTTCGAGGAGGACGACCTCCTGCACTACGGCAACCCGGAACGTGAACGCCGCATGGCCATCAACGGCGAGGTGATCTGCGACCTCTCCCATCGCGGCCTGCTGGAGGTTCGCGGCGACGACGCCACCGACTTCCTGCAGGGCCAGTTCGGCAACGACATCCGCGCGGTGGATGCGCAACACAGCCAGCTGTCCAGCTACTCCAGTCCCAAGGGCCGCGCCTACGCCGTGTTCCGCGTGCTGCGAACCCGCGACGGCTACCTGCTGGAGATGCCCGCAGACCGGATCGAGCCGGTGGCCAAGCGCCTGCAGATGTTCGTGCTGCGCGCGAACGTGATCATCGAACAGGCCGGCGACTCCCGCATCCACTTCGGCTGCTCCGGGCCGGATGCCGAGAAGGAGCTGCAAAGCGCGCTGGGTGTCTGTCCCGCCGAGGTCGAGGAGGTCGTCGAGAAAAACGGCGTCACCGTGGTCCGGGTACCCGGGGTGCACCCGCGCTTCGAGCTGTTCGGCGAGATCGACGCCATGCGCAAGGCGTGGGACGGCCTGAACGTCCACGCGGCCCCGGTGGGCCCGCGCGACTGGGCACTGCTGGACATCCTGGCCGGGGTCCCCACCGTGGTGGAGGAAACCAGCGAGAAGTTCGTGCCGCAGATGCTCAACCTGCATGCCCTGGGCGCGGTCAGCTTCGAAAAGGGCTGCTATCCGGGCCAGGAGGTCGTGGCACGCATGCACTACCTGGGCAAGCTCAAGCGGCGCATGTTCCGCCTGGCGATCCATACTCAGACTCCACCCCAACCCGGCTCGCCTGTGTTCAAGGCCGGCGGCAACCCGGACCAGTCGGACGGCGAGATCGTCGCAGCCGAATTGCACCCGGACGGGCTGTACTCCGCTCTGGCCGTACTGCAGGTCGCGGCCGCCAAGGGCGAACTGCGCTGGGACGCACCCGACGGCGCCAAGGCCGAGGTCGTCGAACTGCCCTACGCAGTCCCCGAAGGAGCCTGACGCATGCGCTTTTTGTTCTTCTTTTTCGTCCTGATCCTGCTGGCGCTGTGGGCGGCCTTCTTCAGCCGCCCCGACAACCCCACACTATCCAACTGGCTCTACGCCCTGGCCGGGGTATTGGCAGTGCTGTTCCTGATTGGCTATTTGCGCCTCGACGGGGTCATATGACCCGAACCCTCTGATCCGCATCGCCGCCCCCCCGCGGGCCCGGCACCGGCCGGGCCACGCGGCTCAGGACGCCAGCCGGGTCCGGGTATCCGCCAGCGGCTCGCCCAGGCGCATCTCCAGGTCCCGCGCCTGGCGTGCATGGCAACCCGACAAGGCAAACCCCTCGAGCCGTGCATCGGCGTGATACTCCAGGTGACGCCCTTCGCCGTCGCCCGAGATCTCCACCCATTCGCCCCCGTCCGTCTGCGGCGGGCAGACGTTCAACGGCAGGCTCCCGGTCTTGACCTGCACGATCCCGGCATCCGGCCGGTACACCGTCGGCTCGCCGGACAGCGTTCGCGCCAGTGCAGCTGCTTGCCCGCGCAGGGTCTCCACGTAGGGGCGTAACTGGCCGTCGAACTCGCAACCATCGCCCAGGGCGAAGACCGCCGGGTCGGTGGTGCGCAAGAGTGCGTCCACCTCGATCCCCGCGTGGCAGGCCAGACCGATCCGCTCGGCCAGCTCGCGGTTGGGCACCAGCCCGAGCGCGCTGATGACCACCTCGGCCTCTACGGATTCGCCGCTGGCAAGGACGAGACGGGTCGTTCCCTCCGCCACCGGTTCGATGCGCTCGACGGTCGCCTCGGTGTGCCACTGCACGCCGCGGTCGGCCAGCGCCTTCTCCAGATCGACGCTCAGCGGCTCGGGCAGCAGATTCGGCAGCGGCCGTGACGCACACTCGATCAAAGACACCGGATAACCACCGGCCGCCAGGTCGTCCGCCAGCTCGCAGCCCACCAGGCCGGCGCCGATGATGGCCACACGGGTATGGGCCGGTGACCCGGCTTGCGCCTCGAGGGCCGCACGCAGCGCGCGGTAGTCCTCCAGCGTGTTCACCGACAGCGGCGCCCCGGCCCCACCCGGGAACGCCATTTGCCGCGGACGCGCCCCGGTGGCCAGCACCAGCTGGCCGTACGGCACGCCGCCACGGGCGGTGATGATTTTTTGCTGCGCCCGCTGGACATCCAGCACACGGACAAACGGCATCAGGTCAATGCCGAGCCGGGCAGCCCGCGCCACGCCAGTCTCCTCCACCAGATCCGCGACCGCGACGCCCCGGGCAAAGGCATTGGAGATCCGCGGCTTGGTGTAGTAATCACCGGAATCGGCGGTCAGCAGGCGGATCGTGCGCCGCGGATCCCGCTCGCGCAGGGCCTCGGCCAGGGCCCAGCCCGCCATGCCGCCGCCGACGATCACCACCGCATCCGGATCGGCCGCGCCGGCCCCGGCACTCCAGGCCATCGCGGCGGCACCGGCGTCCGCGGTCTCGGCGCGCGGCTCCAGGGCGGTGAAATCCGCCTTGGTCACATTACAGTCGGGGCAGTACCAGTCGTCGGGGATATCCTCGAAGCGGGTCCCAGGGGCCAGACCGGAATCCGGGTCGCCCTTGGCCTCGTCGTAGATATACCCGCAGACTTTGCAGATATAGCGCTTGAACTCGTCAGTTTCGGTGCTCATCACGCGGCCTCCACGGCATCGAGAATGGCCTTCAGCTTGGGGTCCAGTTCGGACCCGATGGCGTCCAGATCGGGGTTGGCCCATGGCGCGAACACGTCCCGTGCGGAGCGCGTGCTCACACGCAGCATCTCGCCATCGCCGGAGACGTGGATGCGCAACGGGATGTCGATGCCGGCCGGCTTGCAGGCCTCCCAGACACGCACCGCATAGCTCGGGTGGAAGATCTCCAGGATCTGGTCGGTCGGGACCTCGACCCCGATCTTCGCGGCATTGGCCTGGCCGTTGATGTGCGAGACCAGCTTCAGCCCCTGGGCGTCAATCGCCTCCTTCAGGGTCGCGACCGCGGTCTCGGGGTCCAGTCGGGTAGTGGTTTCCAGCATGACGATTCCTTCGTTCGGTGCGGGGCCCCGGTAGGCCCCGACCGTGGGTGGTGGACTAGTGCGCGTGGATCCGCGCCAGCTCCTTGCGCAGGTGCTTGATCGCCGGGGTGACGATGGCCACGAAGTACGACTCGCGCAGCTTGCGCTGGGCGGCGGCGTTCGCCAGATACCCCCGGGCCCCGGCATGCAGCAATGCCGACTGCGACGCACGCAGCGACAACTCGGAACCGGTCAGGCGCATCTGCAACACATCGGCAAAGAAGCGCTCAGATTCATCAAAGGGGGTCTCCGACAAGGCATAACAGGCCGTACGACCATCCTCCAGTGCCTCTTCCAGCTCCCCCACCTGGTCATCCAGGTAGCCATTTACATGGGCCAGCGTCTCGTTGGCCTCGCGCATGGTCTGGATGCAGCCATCGATCAGCCCCAGCCCCATCCCCATCTGCAGCAGCACGAACCCCGGTCGGATCCGGCGGATGTACTCGGGCAGGGCGTCGGCAAGCACGTGCTCATCGGGCACGAACACGCGATCGAAATGGCAGCCGAAAGTGCGCGAACCCTCCAGCGCGGTGAACTCGGGGCAGGCCGTCAGGCTGAACCCGGGGTCGGAGCAGTTGATCAGCGCCATCACCGGCCGCGGGTTCGCGCCGGAGGTGCGGAAGATCGCGCCGAAGTAGTGGTCCTCGCCCAGGTTGGATACCCAGGGGAGCGCACCGGAGACCACATAGCCCCCGTCCACACGTTCGGCGGAGAGCTTGAGGTCCTCGATATTGGCAAACCACTTCATCGGGTTGGACAGCGCGGTGGCACCCAGTGCCTCGGCATTCGCCAGCCTCGGCAGGGCCTCGCGCTTCAGGGTGTCCGAGGCACTGTTCTCCACGTACCAGGCACAGGCGTTCTGGCACCAGGCAACAAAGCCGGTGGTCATGCACTCGGCCGAGATCACCTCGGTCGCGCGGATGGCACTGGCAATATCCGTGGTGCCGCTGGCGTTCTGGCTGGCCAGGTGGCGGTTGAAGGCGCCGAGGCGACCGGCCTCGCGCAGGAAGTCTTCGGGGTACAGGCCTTCGCGGTCGATACGGGCGGTCAGCGGAGCCAGATCGCGCTCCACCAGCGCCTGCAGCGCGGCATCGGCATCCGCCGGCCCTGCGGCCGGCGACACCCCCGTCACGTCGTGAGTGCGGGTTTCAAGCATTGGGGTTTACTCCCGTTGGGCAGCAGGACCGGAATCAGGCCAGCTCGACGCTGAGCTTGACCGGGTTGCGCATGGTGTTGGCCACCGGCGACCAGAAGTCGGCATGGGCGACCAGCTCCTTCAGCTGTTCCTCGCTGGCATCCCCTTCCAGGTTCGCCTTGACGCGGATATCGGAGAAGCCGAGGTGCTTGTTCACATCGGTATCCCCGACGCCCCATACGGCGGTCACGTTGATGTCGCCCTCCAGGGTCAACTCGAGCTTGGTCAGGGTGATACCGCGATCGATGGCGTTGGCGTGCATCCCCACGGACAGGCAGGCACCCAAGCTGGCCAGCGCGGCCTCGGAGGGGTTCGGCGCGGTGTCGTCGCCCAGCAGGTGCGGCGGCTCGTCGATCACGTGGGCCTCGAGGTCGCGCACGAAGGTCAGGTTGCGGAACTTGCCTTCGCAGACCGTGGTGGCCTTCAGCGTCACGATGTTCTCGGGGTTGGCCTTGCCCTTGGCGGCGAGGTTATTGAGGCCATCCTGGTCGATCGGCTCCAGGGCGTTGATGGACAGGGAGGTAGTGGCTTCGGCTGCAGACATGGTGGTGCTCCTGATAGTTGGGATTCGTGGATCCCCGGCATTCGACCGGGTCGTCCATCCCGGTGCAGAAGCCGTGCCAAAACCGTGCGGACCGCACCACAAAGCCATTTCCAGCCGGGCCACCCGAATCCAACCCATCCCCCCGTCGGACAATCCGTCCGCTTTGTCCACTCGAACTGGTCCGCATTGTCCGGATTGTCCACTTCTCGCCCCCCCACGCCGGATCCCCCCGCTTCTGCGATGCCTCGTTCGCCGCTCCCTGTATTGCGCACCAGCGCGCCGTTTCGCCCCCGGTCCGGACGAAATTCCCGGGCAACACGACGGGTTTGGCACGCCCCTTGTAAGGAACCCCCTTGAACGCGCCGCCGATCCGATCCATCCGGCGGCTCATGAACGAAGGTCAAGAGGGAAACGCCATGGGCGCCGCCATCTCCATCGACTACATCACCCACCACTATCCCGGGCAGGAAGCCCCCACGCTCAAGGACATCCAGGTCACCGTCGCACCGGGCGAGACCGTCGCCCTGATCGGCCAGAGTGGCTGCGGCAAGTCCACCCTGCTGCACATGCTCGCGGGGCTCCTGCTGCCGAGCGAAGGCTGTGTACGCATCAACGGCCACCAGGTCATCAAGCCGAGCCCGCGCTGGAACATGATGTTCCAGAAGCCCTCGCTCTACCCCTGGATGACGGTGCGCAAGAACGCCTCGCTGGGCCTGATCTTCCAGGGCCGCAAGACCGACATGCGCGAACGCATCGACCAGCTGCTGGAGACCGTGGGTCTGAGCGAGAAGGCCGAGGTCAACGTGCAGTCGCTCTCCGGCGGCCAGCAACAGCGCGTCGCCCTGGCCCGCAGCCTGGCCACCGACCCCGAGCTGCTCCTGCTCGACGAACCGTTCTCGGCCCTGGACGCCTTTACCCGCGTCGCCCTGCAGGACGAAGTCACCCGCCTGGCCCGGGAACGCGGGATCTCGGTGGTGTTCGTCACCCACGACATCGAAGAGGCCGTCGCCATGGCCGACCGCGTGCTGGTCATGGGCTCCAACCCGGGGACCATCACCGCCGAACTGCCGATCGACATTGCCCACCCGCGCGATCGCAACAGCCAGGCCTTCGTCGACCGCAAGGCCGAACTGATGGGCTACTTCGGCGCCACCCGCACCCCGGCCGCTGACAAGGGTTCAGCGGAGGCCGAAGCCCCGACGCCGGATACCGAAAGCGAACAAGACGAGTCTTCTTCATCCGAATCCCGGGCGCGCGTACGCGCCGCCTGATCCATCTCCACCACTGCCCCGAACCCGAGCGAGGAACCGCCACCATGTGCAACTGCGACAACCACCACGACATCGACAGCGAACTGGACCGGCTGCTGGATCGCAGCTTCTCCCGTCGCAACTTCCTGCGTACCGCCGCCGTCGGCGGCCTGGCCGGGAGCGGGCTTGCCCTGCCCGGTTCCCTGTTCGGGGCCGAACCCGGGAGCCTCGAAGAGCCCGAAGGCGTCGTCAGCGACTTCGACGGCGTCGTGCGCATCGGCTACATCCCGATCACCGACGCGGCCGCCCTGCTGGTCGCCCACTCCGAGGGCTATTTCGAGGACGAAGGACTGGAGGTCGCCGATCCCCAGCTGATCCGCGGCTGGTCGCCGCTGATCGAGTCCTTTGCCGCCAACCGATTCAACCTGGTGCACCTGCTGAAGCCGATCCCGCTGTGGATGCGCTACCAGAATGACTTCCCGGTGAAGATCATGTCCTGGGCCCACACCAACGGCTCGGCCGTGGTGACCGGCCGCCATGTGGATGTACAGAGCTTCGCCGATCTCGGCGGCAAGAGCGTGGCCGTGCCCTATTGGTACTCCATGCACAACGTGGTCATGCAGATGGCCCTGCGCGATGCCGGCCTGACGCCGGTGATCCGCGATCAGGGCGACGCCCTGGAGGCGCACGAGGTCAACCTGATGCTCATGCCGCCGCCGGACATGCCGCCGGCCCTGGCCGCGCGCTCCATTGATGCCTACATCGTCGCCGAGCCGTTCAACGCCGCCGGCGAACTGCTGGCGCGCGGCAACGTGCTGCGCTTCACCGGCGATATCTGGAAGAACCACCCCTGCTGCGTGGTCTGCATGAACGAGCGCCTGACCGACCGCGAGCCGGAGTGGACCCAGAAGGTGATGAACGCCGTGGTCCGCGCCCAGGGCACGATCCAGGAAGACAAGAAGAGTGTCGCCACCATGCTCTCGCGCGACGGCAAGGGGTATCTCCCGATGCCCGCCAACGTGGTGGAACGCGCGATGACGAACTATCACGACGACAGCACCTACGCCGACAGCGGCGCGATCCGTCACCCCGAATGGGAGAACGGCCGCATCGACTTCTCGCCCTGGCCCTACCCGTCCGCGACCAAGATGCTGGTCGGCGCCATGAACGAGACCCTGGTCGGCGGCGACACCACCTTCCTCGAAGGCCTGGACCCGGACTTCGTCACCGACGACCTGGTGAACTACGACTTCGTGCGCAAGGCGATGGAAAAACACACCGCCTGGCAGGGCGCCCCGGGCGTGGACATGGATTCGCCCTATGCCCGCGAGGAGGTGGTGGTCCTATGAACCGCGAAGCCACACTCTCCGTCGACACCGCGACCGTGGAGCGGCTCATGCCGGTGCTGCGGTTCGCGGACCAAGCGCGCCGGGCGCTGCAGTACCCGGCGCTGGGCATCGCCGGCCTGTTCGCCCTGTGGTACTGGGGCGGCTGGGCCATCGGCAACAACGAGGACACGATGGCCTTCGCCAGCTTCGCCCCCGGGCCCACGCTGGCGGCCTTCTGGGACATCGTCAGCTCCGGGGCCGTGTGGTCGCCGATCGAGTCCAGCCTGTACCGCGTGGGCTGGGGCCTGGCCTACGCCATTGCCATCGGCGTGCCACTGGGCGTAATGATCGGCTATTTCCTGACGCTGAAGCAGGTCACCCACGTCCCGTTCCAGTTCCTGCGGATGATCTCGCCGCTGGCCTGGATGCCGGTCGCGGTACTGGCCTTCGCCACCTGGGATGCGGCCATCATCTTCCTGATTGCCATCGCGGCCGTCTGGCCCATTACCTACGCCACCGCGCACGGGGTGCAACGGATCGATCCGATGTGGCTCAAGGTGGGCAACAACCTGGGCGCCAATCCGTACCACACCCTGCGCTACATCGTGATGCCCGCGATCGCCCAGGATGTGTTCGCCGGGATCCGCCTGGCGGTGGGTGTGGCCTGGATCGTACTGGTGCCGGCCGAGTACCTGGGCGTCACCTCGGGGCTGGGCTACGCCATCAACGATGCCCGCGACACCCTGGAGTACGACAAATTGGCCGCATTTGTCCTGGTCATCGGCATTATCGGCTACATGCTCGACGCCATCTGCGTACGCCTGATCAAGCGCAGCAGCTATCACGCGGAGGGCTGACCCTCCAGACCATGCCCGGGCCCGGCCATTCATGGCCGGGCCTTTTTGTGCGCCCGCAAAGCGGGCAAGCGCAACCCAACAGTGCAAGGCCCTGCCCCGCCTCGAGGCAACCGCGTCATCCCGACCCTGCCAGACGCCCCCGAACGCCCACCAACACGTCGTTTTCGCACTGGCAGGCTTTCTGCATAACCCACGGCATGGCACTCCACCGCATATCCGATTCGACCCCACCGGACCTGGCCACCCGGGAGCAGGAGATCACCCTGCTGCTGGAGGTTGCCAAGCTCATGGGCCGCTCCGGCGACCCGGATGCCGCGATCTACCGCATCCTCGGGATGATGTCCCAGCTACTGGGACTCAACCGCGGCCGCGTCCTGTTGCCGGATCCGAACAGCGGCCAACTGCGCATCCGCCACGCCTACGGCCTGACCGATGCCGAGCGCGACCGCGGCAGCTACAGCCTCGGCGAGGGTGTCACCGGGCGCGTCATGAAGACCGGCCAGATCGCCCTGATCCAGGACATCGACAACGAGCCCGAATACCTCGCGCGCGCCATTGACCGTTCCACCCTGCCGCAGGAGACCGTCGCCTACATCGCCGTGCCCATCGTCCAGGACGAACACGCCATCGGCGTGCTGGGCGTGCACCGGCTGCGACGCCGCTCGCGCCAGTTCCAGGACGACCTGAACCTGCTGCGGGTGATCGCGAGCATGATCGGCCAGGTCCTGCGCATCCACCAGCTGATCGCCGAGCGCACCGCCGAGCTGGTCTCGGAGAACCGCTACCTCAAGAGCGCCCTGGATACCCAGGGCGGGCAGTACGGCATCCTCGGCGAGAGTCCGGCCCTGCGCCATGTCCTCAAGCAGGTCCACCGCATTGCGGATACCCAGGCCACCGTCCTGATCACCGGGGCCTCCGGGACTGGCAAGGAGAAGATCGCGCGCATGGTCCACCGGATCAGCCAGCGCAATGCAAAGCCGTTCATCTCCATCAACTGCGCCGCCATCCCGGCCGACCTGCTGGAATCCGAACTGTTTGGCCACGAAAAGGGGGCCTTCACCGGCGCGTCCAGCGCCAAGACCGGCAAGATCGCCCTGGCCGACGGCGGCACGCTGTTTCTGGACGAGATCGGCGACATGCCGGAGGCGTTGCAGTCGAAGATCCTGCGTGTACTGCAGGAACGGGTGGTCCAGCCCATTGGCGGCAACCGCGATCTCCCGGTGGACGTACGCATCATCGCCGCAACCCACCAGAACCTGCAGGCCGCGGTGAACGCCGGGAACTTCCGGCTCGACCTGTTCTACCGCCTGAACGTGATCCCGCTGCACATGCCGGCCCTGCGCGACCGCGCCAGCGACATCCGCCTGCTCACCCGCCACTTCCTCGACCGCTACACCCACCTGCACGGCTGGAACGTGGTCGTCGACGAGGGCGTGCTGGAACGCCTGGAGGCCTTCGACTGGCCCGGCAACATCCGCCAGCTGGAGAACGTGCTGGAGCGCGCCGTGCTGCTGTCCACGGATGGCCGCATCGGCACGCCGCTGATCGACGAGATCCTGCACGAGGAATCCCGCATCAGCCCGTTCGAGGGCGAGCGGCACGGCCTCCGCGACGAGCATGCACCGGCACCATCGCGGCACAACGAGCCCCGAACCCTGCCCTCTTCCGGCGCGCCCTGCACCAGCGCGGTGCGCCCATATCAGCGCGTGCACGCCACCGAGGCGGAGCGCCTGAAGCGCGCGATCGAGCAAACCGGGGGCAACAAGACCCGCGCCGCGATGGACCTGGGCCTGACCCCGAGGCAATTGCGCTATCGCCTGAAAAAGCTCGGCATAGAAACCACTTAGGCCCACCGCTCAGACACCAGCGGACCTTTTGTCCCCTTCGTCGACAATGTCGACCAATGGTCCGATCTCCCGGCACTCGCGCGCCGCCCTGGCGGCCCATTCCCCACGCTTGGCATGGCACCTGCAATGACCCTCGACATGCGCGGCAACGATGCCCGCATCGATTCGACCCACGAGGAGAGCCGACCATGCCGACCAAGAGTCTTCACGATCCCTTCGACGCCAACGCCGACCTGCGCCACGGCTCCAGCTGCCGCCACGGGCACACCGGCCCGGGCAGCTGCAGCTGCTTCGACACCGCGTCCCCGGACCTGGAAGAGAAACTGGAACGACGCGCCACCCATGAGCCCGTACAGGCCGATGCCCACGCCACCGGCGAGGACCTGAGCGACGAGGCCATGGTCGATCGCGCAGTGGAGAGCGCGATCGTGCGCGGCATGTTCGGCCACAACGAGATCAACCGCCGCCGCTTCCTGCAGATGATCGGGGGCGGCACGGTGGCCGCGGCCCTGGGCTCCATCCTGCCGCTGGACAAGGTCAAGGCCGCGATCAAGGACGGCGGGCCGCTGGAAAAGACCAAGCTGCGCGTCGGTTTCGTCCCGATCACCTGCGCCACGCCGATCATCATGGCCCACCCCATGGGCTTCTACGAGCGCCACGGCCTGGATGTCGACGTGATCAAGACCGCCGGCTGGGCGGTGGCCCGCGACATGTCGCTGTCCGGTGAGTACGACGCCTCGCACATGCTCTCGCCAATGCCGCTGTCGATGACCCTGGGCTCCGGCTCCTCGCGCGAGCACTACATCATGCCGGCGGTGGAGAACATCAACGGCCAGGCCATCACACTGCACAACAAGCACAAGGACAAGCGCGATCCCAAGGACTGGAAGGGATTCACCTTCGCCGTGCCCTTCGAGTACTCCATGCACAACTTCCTGCTGCGCTACCTGGTGGCCGAGCACGGGCTGGATCCCGATCGCGACATCAGCATCCGCGTCGTGCCGCCGCCGGAGATGGTCGCCAACCTGCGTGCCGAGAACGTCGACGGCTACCTCGCCCCCGACCCCTTCAATCAGCGCGCAGTCTGGGACGGCATCGGCTTCATTCACATGCTGACCAAGGACATCTGGGACGGCCACCCGTGCTGCGCCTTCGCCTGCTCCGCGGCGTGGGCCGACGAGCATCCGAACACCTTCGGTGCCCTGTTCCGCTCGCTGATCGAGGCCACGCAGTACAGCTCGGACATCAACAACCGGGCCGAGATTGCCGAGGCCATCTCCCCGCGTGCCTATCTCAATCAGCCACAGTCCGTGGTGGAGCAGGTGCTCACCGGTCGCTACGCCGACGGCCTGGGCAACGTGCAGAACGATCCGCACCGGATCGACTTCGACCCTTTCCCCTGGCACTCGATGGCGACCTGGATCCTCACCCAGATGAAGCGCTGGGGCTATGTGGATCGCGACTTCGACTACAACCGCCTGGCGGAAGACGTCTTCCTCGCCAGCGAGTGCGCCGAGGTCATGACCGAGCTGGGCTACGAAGCGCCGAGCGACACCTACAAGAACTTCGAGATCATGGGGAAGGTGTTCGACTACACCGACCCGGAAGGTTATCTCGACAGCTTCGCAATCCGCAGGAGCTAAGCCATGTTGAGCAATCTCAACTTCCGGGCGACCGTTCTCTCGCTGGTGATGCTCGTGGTCTTCCTGGGCGTGTGGCAGCTGGCCACCGCCCCGGAGGTCCTCGCGCCGCAGCAGGGCGAGCTGAGCGAATACGAACAACTGATGGGGGGCGGGACCGATCGCAGTTCCAGCAGCGGCATCCCGGCCCCCACCCAGGTGTTCAGCCACGCCTTCAGCGAACTGAGCAACCCGTTCTACGACGCGGGCCCGAACGACAAGGGCATCGGGATCCAGCTGGCCTACTCGATTTACCGGGTCCTGCTGGGCTTTGCCCTGGCCGCGCTGATCGCCATCCCGCTCGGCTTCGTGATCGGCATGTCGCCGCTGCTGAACAAGGCGTTCGATCCGTACATCCAGATCCTCAAGCCGATCTCGCCCCTGGCCTGGATGCCGCTCGCCCTGTTCGTGATCCGCGACTCGAACATGTCGGCGATCTTCGTGATCTTCATCTGCTCGATCTGGCCGATGCTGGTGAACACCGCCTACGGCGTGGCCTCGGTGCGCAATGACTGGCTGAACGTAGCCAAGACCCACCAACTGTCGAACCTGCGCACCGCGTTCACCGTGATCCTGCCTGCCGCGGCCCCGACCATCCTCACCGGCATGCGCATCTCCATCGGCATCGCCTGGCTGGTCATCGTCGCCGCCGAGATGCTCGTGGGCGGCACCGGCATCGGCTACTACATCTGGAACGAGTGGAACAACCTCGATCTCGCCAGCGTGATCTTCGCGATCATCATGATCGGCATCGTCGGCTTCCTGCTGGATGCCTCCCTCGCCCAGGCCACCAAATTCGTGCGCTACGCCGACTAAGTCGGCGCAGCCCAACCAGGAGACCTATCATGAGCAAGGGATTCCTCGAAATCGAGAACCTGAGCCAGCGCTTCCCGCAGCCCGACTCCAGCGAACTGATGACCGTGTTCGAGGGCGTCGACGTGACCATCAACAAGGGCGAGTTCGTCTGCCTGATCGGTCACTCCGGCTGCGGCAAGTCCACCATCCTGAACGTGCTCGCCGGTCTGGCCACACCGACCGACGGCAACGTGATCATGGACAACAAGGAGATCAACGGCCCCAGCCTCGACCAGGGCGTGATCTTCCAGAACCACAGCCTGCTGCCGTGGCTGTCGGCGCGCGACAACGTGATGTTCGCGGTGCGCGCCCGCTGGCCGAACTGGAGCAAGGCGCAACGCCTGGAACACGCCGAGCGCTACCTGCACATGGTGGGCCTGGACCACGCCATGGACCGCAAGCCCTCGCAACTCTCCGGCGGCATGCGCCAGCGCGTCGGCATCGCCCGGGCCTTCGCCATCGAACCCAAGCTGCTGCTGATGGACGAGCCGTTCGGAGCCCTGGACGCCCTGACCCGCGGGGTCATCCAGGAGGAGCTGCTGAAGATCTGGTCGGAGACCCACCAGACCGTGTTCATGATCACCCACGACGTGGACGAGGCGATCCTGCTTGCCGACCGCGTGCTGCTGATGACCAACGGGCCGCATGCCCAGGTCGCCGAGTCGGTGAAGATCGACATCCCCCGGCCGCGGGAGCGCGCCAGTCTGCATCAGCAGGAGGCCTACTACCCGATCCGCAACCACCTGGTCGACTTCCTCGTGAACGGCGCCAAGGAGATGTCGGCCAAGGCCCAGGCGGGCGCCGCCCGCGGTGACAACCCGCGCCACAGCCCGCGCATCGTCAACCCGGCCAAGCCCGAGGCCAACCCGGAACCCGGTCCGCGCATGGTTCGCGCGGTCTGACCCCCAGTCCATCCATCGCATTCAAGGAGCACAGTAATGAGTCTCAGCAAGAGCGCCATGACCACCACCATCCTCGAGGCCAAGGAGAACCGCGGAACCACCTGGGCCGCGATCGCCGAGGCCACCGGGCTGCACGAGGTCTACGTGACCTCCGCCTGCTACGGCATGAACCACCTGGAGGGCGACCAGGCCGACAAGCTGGCGACCTTCCTCGGTCTCGGCCCCGAGGTCTCGCAGGCGCTGCAGGCCTTCCCGCACAAGACCTGGGACAAGACCATCCCCACCGACCCGGTGATCTATCGCTTCTACGAGGCGATCAACGTCTACGGCGACACCATGAAGGCGCTGATCCACGAGAAGTTCGGTGACGGCATCATGAGCGCCATCGACTTCACCATGGACATCGACAAGGTCGAGGACCCGAAGGGCGACCGCGTGAAGATCACCTGGAACGGCAAGTTCCTGCCCTACAAGAGCTGGTAGCGTCCCCATCGGTCACGCGGCGGCCGGGCTCGCCGCGTGACCGCCCTTTCCCGCGAGCCGGTACCCCAACGCCCGTTCGCGCCCGAACGTGTACGGCAAGTCCCTTCGCATAGTAGGCTCTTGCCGATGCGCCATCCATCCACCCTGCCCCGTCTGCTGATCCTGCTGATCAGCCTGTCCGTTGCTGCCCCCGCAATGGCGGCAAATAGTGACGACGCCAGCGTATACACCATCGGCGTGCTGGCCTTTCGCGATGCCGAAGAGACCACGGCCCAGTGGCAACCCACAGCCGACTACCTGAGCACGCAGGTCGACGCGGCCGAATTTCGCATTCAGGCACTTAACTATCCGGACCTGGAGCAGGCCGTCGCCACCGGAGGCGTTGATTTCGTCCTCACCAACACCGGCCATTACGTGCGCCTGGAGGCGCAACAAGGCATCACCCGCCTGGCCACCCTCATCGCCGAGGAGCAAGGCCAGCCCATTCGTCAGTTCGGCGGGACGATCCTGGTCCTTGACGAACGCAATGACCTCCAGTCACTGGACGACCTTCGTGGGCAGCGGTTGCTGGCGGTGGAAGAAGACTCTCTGGGCGGTTGGCTGGCCGGTTACGGGGCCCTGCGCAGCGCTGGCGTGGATCCGTTCGAGGACCTGGCGTCGGTCCACTACACGGGCATGCCCCACTACCGGGTGATCGAGGGCTTGTTAACCGGCGAGGCCGACGCCGGCATGGTGCGCACCGGCGTGCTGGAGGAGCGGCTGCAATCGGGCGACCTGCCCGCCGACACCCTGCGCGTACTGGCGCCCCGCAAGACAGCGGGGTTTCCATTTGCCCACTCCACCCGGCTTTATCCTGAATGGCCGTTCTCGCGTCTTGGACACACCCCTGACCAACTGGCCGAAGCCGTCACGATCGCCCTGCTGAGCCTGCCCGCGGATCACCCCGCGGCGCGTGAAGGCGGCTACCACGGCTGGTCAGCCCCGTTGTCCTACGGGGCGGTACACAAACTCCTGGAAGAACTCGGCTACCCGCCCTACGACCGCACCGTGGCAATCAGCCTGCGCGCCTACTGGGAGGCCCGGCCGGAGGTCCTGCTCGGCTTCATGGCGGGGCTATTGCTGCTGAGCGGGTTGGCTGCGCTCTACTACCGGCGTCTGACGCGGCGGCTTTCACTGGAGGTCGAGCAACGCCGCGCGGCGCAGGGCCGCCTGCGCGCACACGAAGCTCGCCTGGCGTACCAGGCCGGGCATGACCCGCTGACCGGACTGCCCAACCGCACGCTGCTGCAGGAGCACCTTGACGAGGCCATGCAACAGGCTCGCCAGCGGGAAGGCCTGGTGGCAATCCTGTTCGTGGATCTGGACCGCTTCAAGAACATCAACGACAGCCTCGGCCACCGCGTCGGCGATGACCTCCTGCAAATCCTGGGCGAGCGCCTGAAGACGCGCTTCAAGGCTCGCACCGTGGCCCGGATTGGGGGCGACGAATTCATCGCGGTAATCGACGACGCCGCAGAACATCAAGAGCTCGAGGCCCGCGCCCGCCAGCTTCTGGAGCTCATAGCCGAACCCTTTGCCGTCGGCGGCTGGACCAACTTGCAGGTAGGCGCGAGCATCGGTATTGCACTGTTCCCGGAGGACGCCACCGAAGCCGGTGAGCTTCTCACTCAGGCCGATGCGGCGATGTACGAGGCCAAGGACGCCGGGCGCAACACCTTCCGCTTTTACCGTACCGCCCTCACCGATGCCGCCAACCAGCGCCTGGAGATCGAGAACCGGCTGCGGCACGCCCTGGCCCAGAACGAACTGGAGGTGTTCTACCAGCCTCAGGTACACATGACGTCCGGGAAGATCACCGGGATCGAGGCACTGGTGCGCTGGCGTGACCCCGAACGCGGCCTGATCGCGCCGGACGTGTTCATACCGCTGGCCGAGGAAACGGGCCTGATCGCCGCCGTCGGGGATTTTGTTCTGCGCGAGGCCTGCCGCCAGGTCGTGGAATGGGATCGTCAGGGCCTGCCGCCGCTGGAAGTCTCGGTCAACCTGTCGGCGCGCCAGGTCGCCGCACCGGGCCTGCTCCATCAGCTCCGCCAGGTCCTGCACGAATCCGGACTCCCCGCACAACGCCTGACCCTGGAGCTCACCGAAAGCACCCTGATGGAACAGGCCGACACGACCCGTGGCACCCTGCAGCAGATCAAGGGCCTGGGCATCGCGCTGGCCATCGACGACTTCGGCACCGGGTATTCGTCGCTGGCCTACCTGAAGGAATTCGCGATCGACATCCTGAAGATCGACCAGACCTTCGTGCGCGACCTGCCGGAGGACCGCAACGATGCCGAGCTGGCCATGACCATCATCGACATGGCCCACAACCTGGGGCTGGATGTGCTCGCCGAGGGGGTTGAAACCGAGGATCAGCTCGGATTTCTGGCCGCAGAGGGCTGTGATGCCTGGCAGGGCTATTTGTGCAGCCGCCCCCTGCCCGCCGCATCCCTGGCCGAGCTCGTGAGCCACCACGAACCCGAACCGTTCGCGCGCCGGGCCCCGGTAAAGGCCGCCATGGCCCCACGGGGCCACCTGCGCAGCTGAACCTGAAAAAGGAAAGGCCTGCGAAAGCAGGCCTTTTCCTTGGTGTTTGGTGGAGCGGAGGAGGATCGAACTCCCGACCTTCGCATTGCGAACGCGACGCTCTCCCAGCTGAGCTACCGCCCCAAACAGGACGCGCATTCTAGCAACTCCACCCGGTGGCGGGAAGCCCCGCCCGCACAAGATTCGCGAGACGCCCCGCCATGCCTCGGGATCACCTTTTCGCGCCGCACGTCACGGAACTTGGGCCTGGACCCGGTCTAGCATTAGGGCATGTCCGTCACCCACATCCAACGACCCGGGGCGACCGACCCCAGCCTCCGGCTCGCGGGTCTGGCCACACGACGGCCCGCTGCTCGCTCGATATACTGTCCGACATGAGTCTGTCCGTTCGCATCCTTGGCGCCAGTGGCGGGATTGGCCCGGGCCGGCGTACCACATCCATCCTCATCGATAACGACATCCTTATCGACGCGGGCAGTGGCGTGGGCGATCTGACCCTGGAGGAGCTGCGGCGCATTCGCCATGTCTTCCTGACCCACTCGCACCTGGACCATATCGCCTTCCTCCCGATGCTGGCGGATATGGTCTACAGCCCGGATGCCCCGCCCGTCCACGTTCACGGCCTCCCGGCAACACTCAAGGCCCTGTGCGATCACGTCTTCAACTGGGTGATCTGGCCGGACTTCACCCGTCTGCCACGGCCCGATCAGCCCTTGATCCGCCTGGAGTCGCTGCAACCCGGTCACAGCATCGCGGTGGAACATCGCGAGATCCAGGTGCTGCCCGCCCGCCATACCGTGCCCGCGGTCGGCTACAGCGTCACCAACAGCGACGGCGCCGCCTTCGCCTTCAGCGGCGACACGACCTCCTCGCACCTGCTCTGGCCCGCGCTGAACGCCCTGCCCCACCTCGATCTGCTGATGATCGAGACCGGCCTCCCAGACGAGATGGAGGGCATGGCGGATCTGGCCAAGCACTACACCCCGCAGCACCTGGGCGAGGACCTGGCGCAACTGCAGCACCGCCCGCGCATTGCCATTACCCATCTCAAGCCCGGCCACGAACAGGCCATCCGCCAGCAGCTCGCCCGCTCGCCGCACCACGACGGCATGATCTTCCTGCACGGCGACGAACGCTTCGAACTCGGCGCCCACCCTTAGCGGCTACTCATCGCTCGTCCTCACGAGGCCCGCAGGGCTGCGCCGATCGGTCGCGAGCCGCCCGAACACGCCACAGGCTGGTTGCCACCGCACCACCTCCCGTTCACACGCCTGTAACATCCCTGTTATCTAATGCGGATCAGGTAATCACGAGACGGGGCCATGGCCACTCGAATTCTGCTGGTGGAAGATGATGCAGCGATCCGCGAGATGCTGCAGGTGCCGTTCCAGAAGGCGGGCTACGAGGTCCGCGAGGCCGGCGATGTCCGCTCGGCAAAATCCCTCCTGCTGGAAGACCCACCGGATCTGATCCTGCTGGACTGGATGCTGCCGGACATCAGCGGCATCGACTGGGCGCGTACGCTCAAGACCAGCCCCGTCACCAAGGACATCCCGCTGATCATGCTGACTGCCCGCGGCGAGGAAGAAGACCGCGTGCGCGGCCTGGATGTCGGCGCCGACGACTACGTAACCAAACCGTTCTCGCCGCGCGAGCTGGTCGCGCGCATGAAGGCCGTGCTGCGCCGCACCTCGCCCACCACCAGCGAGGAACCGATCGAGATCGAGGGCCTGCGTCTGGACCCCGTCTCCCATCGCATCACCGGCAACGGCGCGGCCATCAGCATGGGCCCTACCGAGTACAACTTGCTGCACTTCTTCATGACCCATCAGGATCGGGTGTTCAGCCGCGAACAGCTGCTGGACAAGGTCTGGGGCACCAACGTCTATGTGGAGGAACGCACGGTGGATGTACACATCCGCCGCCTGCGCAAGGCGCTGGCCGACACCGGGCATGACCACCTGGTGCAAACCGTGCGTGGTTCAGGGTACCGTTTCTCGCAGCTTCCCTGACCTTCGGCGGTCCCCGTGCAGCCCCGCAAGACCTGGCCCGACATCCTCATTACCAGCCTGCTGATCGCGCTGCCGCTCCTGGCGCTTGGCTGGGCCACCGGCCAGTTCTGGCCCACCCTGGCGTTTCTGCTTGGGGCTGCACTGGCCTGGAACATCGCCAACCTGCTGTGGCTGGAGACCTGGCTGCGCCGGGGCGGCCGTGCCGACCCACCGGACGTGCGCGGCCTGTGGGGCGTGATCTTCGACCACCTCTACCGCCGCCGCAGACGCCACGAGAACCGCGTGCATCGGTTGCGCCAGCTGCTGGAGCGCTACCGGGACTCGGCGAAGGCCATGCCCGACGCGGTAGTGGTCCTGAACGATGACCTGCGCATCGAGTGGCTGAACGACATGTCCTGCCAGCTGCTCGGGCTCCACTGGCCGCGCGACGAGGGCCAGCGCATTACCCATCTCCTGCGCCACCCGGAGTTCCTGACGTTCATGGAACGTGCCCGCGAGTCCCTCGCGCGGGTGACCGTGCCCTCCCCCCTGGACAGCGAACGCCAACTGGAGATGCGCATGCTCCCCTATGGCGACGCGCAGTACCTGCTGCTGGCCCGGGACACCACCCACCTGCACCGCCTGGAGGTCATGCGCCGCGACTTCATCGCCAACGTTTCGCACGAACTGCGCACGCCGCTGACCGTACTCTACGGCGTCACCGAGAGCCTGGAAGACGAACTGGAGGACCAGCCTCAGCTCGCGCGTTCGGTCCAGATGCTGCGCGAACAGTCCGAGCGGATGAAACTGCTAGTGGACGACCTGCTGCTGCTCTCACGCCTGGAGACCGGCGAAACCACCGGCCCGCAGGACTGGTTCAACCCGTTCCCACTGTTCCAGAAGCTGACGGACGAGGCGCGCATCCTTTCGGGCACGGAAGCGCACGCGATCGTGCTGGACGCCGACCCCAAACTGGAGTTCCAGGGCAACCCGGACGAACTGCGCTCGGCCTGCGCCAACCTGCTGTTCAATGCCGTGAAGTACACACCTGGCGGCACCACCATCACCCTGCGCTGGCGGGTCGACGACGACGGCGCACGCCTGAGCGTCGAGGACACCGGGCCCGGCATCGCCAGCCATCACCTCGGGCGCCTGACCGAACGTTTCTATCGCGTGGATGCCGGGCGCACCCAGTCGCGCGGCGGGACAGGCCTGGGCCTGGCCATCGTCAAGCACGTCCTCGCCCGCCACGAAGGCCACCTCGCGATCGAAAGCCAGGTCGGCCGCGGCAGCCGGTTCACCTGCCTGTTCCCGATGAGCCGCATCCGCCGCGCCGCACCCTCCGGCCCCTCCAACTAACGTCATTGCGAGGGCCCGCCGGGCCCGTGGCAATCGTCCGCAAACACCCCGAACCCATGGGCCTTTCGGACCGATTGCCGCGTCGCTTCGCTCCTCGCAATGACCTATACCAATACCCGTCATTGCAAGCGCAACGAAGTAATCACCCCCACGAACCCGGCCCCATCCCTACCGGGCCAGATGTCACGCGGCTGTCACATGCGCGTCACGCAACTGCAAGCACCGCTCCCGATAATTCGTCATCAAGGACCGAGCCACTCGGCCTTGAAAACCTCAAGCAAGCCCAAGGGAGTACACCCATGTTGTTGAAGCGAAGCATCCTCGCGCTGGCCACGGCCACAGCCCTCGCCATCGCCCCGCTGACCGCCGCGGCTGAAGTCGATGCCGACATCCCGGCCTACGAGACGGTCTCCGGCATCTCCGGCAACCTGTCGAGCATCGGTTCCGACACCCTGAACAACCTCATGACCCTGTGGGCGGAAGAATTCCAGGGCTTCTACCCGAACGTGAACGTCCAGATCCAGGGTGCCGGCACCTCCACCGCCCCGCCCGCCCTGACCGAAGGCACCGCCGACTTCGGCCCGATGTCGCGCATGCCGCGTGACAGCGAACATGCCGAGTTCGAACAGCGCCACGGCTACGAGATGACCGCCGTGCCGGTCGCCATCGACACCATCGCCGTGTTCGTGAACCGCGACAACCCGATCGAAGGCATGAGCATCGATCAGGTCGACGCCGTCTTCTCCTCCACCCGTCGTTGTGGCGGTGCCGAGGACATCACCCGCTGGGGTCAGCTCGGACTGGAAGGCTCCTGGGCCAACCGTGACATCACCCTGTACAGCCGTAACGCCGTCTCCGGCACCTACGGGTACTTCCGCCAGCACGCCCTGTGCGATGGCGACTTCAAAAACGCCATCAACGAACAGCCGGGTTCCGCCTCGGTGGTTCAGGGCGTCTCCGAGTCCCTGAACGGCATCGGCTACTCCGGCATCGGGTACTCCACCTCCGGCGTGCGCGCCATCCCGCTGGGCACCGAAGAAGGCAACTACTTCGAGCCGAACGGCGAGAACGCCGCCTCCGGTGACTACCCGCTGGCCCGCTTCCTCTACGTGATGGTCAACAAGCACCCGGAAGACGGCCTGACCCCGCGCGCGGCCGAGTTCCTGAAGATGGTGCTGTCGAAGGAAGGCCAGGAGGTCGTGGTGCGTGACGGCTTCATCCCACTGCCGGCCACGGTCGCCGAGCGCGAGCGCAAGAACCTCGGTCTGGAATAAACCGGGCGCAGTACCCGCGCCCAGGGAATGGGTGCAAAGGCCGGGACCCAAGGGTTCCGGCCTTTTTTGTGTGTTGCGCGCAGGCCTTCCTCGCCCACCGGTCAACCAGCCGTCACATGGATGTCACGTCCCTGTCACATAGCGGCCGTAGCATCACGCCCCGACATCCAATGGTTTTGCACGCCCTTCGCGGCGGCTCTCAGGGGAACTTCATGTCCACCGCCACCATCGCCCCGCGTCTCGCCGGTTTCCAGCGCTGGCGCCGCACCAAGGATCGCTCCGCGCGCTACATGATCGGTTTTTTCGGGATCGCCGTGGTCGGCGCCCTCACCCTCATGTTCGTCTACCTCCTGAGCGAAACCCTGCCGATGTTCCAGGGCGCCAAGCTCGACCCCCTGACCGAGTACGACGCCCCCGGCGGAGCCGATACCCGCACCGTGCACCTGGCGGTGAATCGCCACCGCGAAATGGCCGTGCGCATCACCGACGACCGGCGTGCCGTGTTCTTCCGCCCGAATACCGGCGAGATCGTGCGCGAACAGACCCTGCCGATCCCCGATGATGTCCGGGTCACCAGTTTCACCGCGGCCGAGCCGCGCACCCGCCTGGTGGCGCTTGGCCTCGACAACGGGCAGGTCCTCGCCATCGAGTACGAATACAACGAGCGCTTCACCCCCGAGGGCCGCGAATATGACCCGCGCGTGATCTACCCGCTGGGTGACGAAGACTCCGCACTGCTGGATATCGACGGCGATGGCCCCGCCATCAGCGTGGTCGGGATCCAGCGCGGTTCCAGTGGGATTCGTGTCGCCGCCACCACGGAGGACGGCCGCATCCGCCTGGTCCAGTTCGAGGAAACCACCTCGATGATGACCGGCGAGACCCAGGTGCGCCGCAGTGCCTACGACATGCCCGCCCTGCCAGAAGGCAGCACGGCCACCCGCATCCTCCTCGACATCACCGGCCGCATCATGCTCGTGGGCGACGACCAGGGGCGCCTGCACTCCTACGATATCCGTCGTCCGGCCAGCGCGACCCTGGAAGACAGCAAGCGCGTGATTCGCGGAGACGAGGCCGAAGTCACCTCGCTCGAATACCTCTTGGGCACGGTGTCGATCGTCGTGGGCGGCTCGGACGGATCGGTCACCCAGTACATGCTGGTGCGCGACGCCGACAACGTGAACCGCATCACCCGCGTGCGCGAATTCCCCGCGCACGCCGGGCCGGTCACCAACACCCAGCCCGAATACATCCGCAAGGGCTTCCTGACCGCCGACGAAACCGGCCAGATCAAGATCCACTACCCCACCTCGCAGCGCACCCTGGTGGAACGCCAGATTACCGATCAGGCGCTGCATCGAGTGTACGTGGACCCGCGCAACCGCCTGCTGATCGCGATCGACGAGGCCGAGAACTGGCACCTGCAGCGCCTGGAGAACCGTCATCCGGAGGTCTCCTTCCACGTGCTGTGGCAGAAGGTCTGGTACGAGGGCCGCTCGGGTGGCGACTATGTCTGGCAGTCCTCCTCGGCCACCGACGAGTTCGAACCCAAGTTCTCGCTGATCCCCCTGACCATCGGCACCATCAAGGCCGCCTTCTACGCCATGCTGTTCGCCACCCCGCTGGCGATCATGGGGGCGATCTACAGCGCCTACTTCATGTCGGCGCGCATGCGCACGCTCACCAAGCCCTCGATCGAGCTGATGGAGGCGCTGCCCACGGTCATCCTCGGCTTCCTCGCCGGGTTGTGGCTGGCCCCGTTCATCGAGGCGAACCTGCCCGCCGTCGCGAGCATCCTGATTCTGCTGCCGCTGTCCATGCTGCTGATGGCCTTCGTCTGGACCCGTGTGCTCCCCGAGCAGGTCCGCGCGTTCATACCGGCGGGCTGGGAGGCCGCGATCCTGATCCCGGTGATCCTGCTGGTGGGCTGGTTCGCGGTGACGCTGAGCCCCCTGATCGAGATCTGGATGTTCGGCGGCGACGCCCGCCAGTGGCTGACCGACAACGGCATCACCTACGACCAGCGCAACGCCCTCGTGATCGGCATCGCCATGGGCTTCGCGGTGATCCCGACCATCTACTCGATTTCCGAGGATGCCGTGTTCAACGTGCCCAAGCACCTGACCCAAGGTTCGCTGGCGCTGGGGGCCACACCCTGGCAGACCGTAGTGCGCGTGGTCCTGCTGACCGCCAGCCCGGGGATCTTCTCGGCGGTCATGATCGGCTTCGGCCGCGCCGTCGGCGAGACCATGATCGTGCTGATGGCGACCGGGAACTCGCCGGTGGTCAATTTCAACATCTTCGAGGGCATGCGCACGCTCTCCGCCAACATCGCGGTCGAGATGCCCGAGGCCGCGGTCGGCGGCAGCCACTTCCGCATCCTGTTCCTCGCCGCACTGGTGCTGTTCGCGCTCACGTTCTTCGTGAACACGGTCGCCGAGATCGTGCGCCAGCGCCTGCGCAACAAGTACGCCTCCCTTTAAAACGCATTCCAGACAGGTCTCGATCCGATGAATAAATGGTTCAAATCCGGCACCCCCTGGATCTGGCTGAATGCGGGCGCGGTGGCCACCTCGCTGGTGATGGTCTTCGGGCTGATCCTGATGATTGCGGTCAACGGCCTGTCGTTCTTCTGGCCGTCCAACGTGGCCCAGTTCGAATACCAGACGGCGCAGCAAAGCGAGCCTACCCAGGTCATGGGCGAGTTCCAGCGCTCCGAGACGATGACCGCCCAGGCCATGCGCGACGCCGGCTTCGACGTGCCCGAAGGCCAGGAAATCGTGGTACGGCACCTGGTCAAGCGCGGCAATCGTGACCTCGACTCGCGAGACTTCCGCTGGTATCTGGACGACTTCATGGGCGAGCGCGAGATGCCTCGCGATGCCGTGGTGCTGGAACGCCTGCAGTGGGGCAACTTCTACGGCTTCGTTCGCGAGTTCCGCGTGGACGGCGAGGCCGTGGCCACCGGCAACGAGGCGCGCGTGCGTTTCGAGGCGGTTATCCCCGAGACCCGCGGCCTGGTCCGCCAGATCGAACGCATCGAACGCGTGGACATCGGCGCGATCAATTTCCAGATCGAGCAGATCCGCATTGCCCTGCGCGGTATCGAGCGTGCCACCGAGCTGTCGATCGAGGAGCGCGCCGAGCGCGAGGCGGAACTGCAGGCCGAACGCGCGGAACTCGAGGAGCAGTACGCGGAGCTGGAAAACGAGCGTAACGAGCTGCGCCGCGAACTGCGCCGCTACGCCATCCTGATGGAGACCGCCGACGGCGCCGAATCCGTGATCGCACTGGCCGACGTCGTGAACGCCTGGTGGCCGAACGACATGAGCATCCCGCAGAAGCTCGGGCACTACGTGCACACCTTCTGGGAGTTCATGACCGGCTATCCGCGCGAGGCCAACACCGAAGGCGGCATCCTGCCGGCGATCTTCGGGACCGTGCTGATGGTCCTGATCATGTCGATCGTGGTGACCCCGTTCGGCGTGCTGGCCGCGATCTACCTGCGCGAGTACGCGAAGCAGGGCCCGCTGGTGCGCATCATCCGCATCTCGGTGAACAACCTCGCGGGCGTCCCCTCCATCGTATTTGGTGTATTCGGCCTCGGGTTCTTCGTCTACCTGGTCGGTGGCAACATCGACCAGATGTTCTTCCGCGATGCCCTGCCCTCGCCCACCTTCGGCTCGCCGGCGATCATCTGGGCCTCGCTCACGCTCGCGCTGTTGACCCTGCCGGTGGTAATCGTCTCCACCGAGGAAGGCCTGACCCGCATCGGTGCCAGCATCCGCCACGGCTCGCTGGCCCTGGGCGCGACCAAGGCCGAGACCCTGTGGCGCCTGATCGTGCCGCTTTCGGCGCCGGCGATGATGACCGGGCTGATCCTGGCCGTCGCGCGCGCGGCCGGCGAGGTGGCCCCGCTGATGCTGGTCGGGGTGGTCAAGCTGGCCCCCAGCCTGCCGGTGGACGGCAACTTCCCGTACCTGCACCTGGATCGCGCCTTCATGCACCTGGGCTTCCACATCTACGACGTCGGCTTTCAGAGCCCGAACGTCGAGGCCGGCCGGCCGCTGGTCTACGCGACCGCCCTGATCCTGGTGATGCTGATCATCGTGCTCAACCTGACCGCCATCTCGATCCGCAACTACCTGCGTGAGAAGTACCGCGCCGACAGTGACTGAGATACGACATGCACAACGTCTCTCGCATACATCGTCATTGCGAGGCCCCGCAGGGGCCATGGCAATCGGCTTCCGGTACCCCACACGCCGGAGGCACCCAAACCGATTGCCACGTCGCTGCGCGCCTCGCGATGACGGTGTTTTTCCGACCCCTCGCGGTGCCGGGATGCGTCGAACCCCATTCCCCATGGAGTACCCGAAATGAGTGACACCCAGACCCACGCCGTCAACGTGGCCCAGAATAACCAGGCCCCGCGCGGCCTCAGCCTCGACCGAGAGGACATCTGCCTGACCGCGGAGGGCCTCAAGCTTTTCTACGGCGAGGACCAGGCGCTCAAGGGCATCGACATCCGCATCCCGAAGAACCGCATCACGGCATTCATCGGGCCTTCCGGTTGCGGCAAGTCCACGTTCCTGCGCTGTTTCAACCGCATGAACGACCTGATCGATTCCGTACGCATCGAGGGCACCATCCGCCTGGACGGCGCGGACATCAACGACAAGTCCGTGGATGTCCCCGAGTTGCGCCGCCGAGTGGGCATGGTGTTCCAGAAGCCGAACCCGTTCCCCAAGTCGATCTACGAGAACGTGGCCTACGGCCTGCGCCTGCAGGGCGTGAAGAACCGCCGCAAGCTGGACGAGGTGGTGGAGAAGTCGCTTAAGCGCGCCGCGCTGTGGGATGAGGTGAAAGACCGCCTGCACGAGAATGCCTTCGGCCTGTCCGGCGGCCAGCAGCAGCGCCTGGTCATCGCCCGCGCCATCGCGATCGACCCCGAGGTCCTGCTGCTGGACGAGCCCTGCTCGGCGCTGGATCCGCTGGCCACGCTGAAGATCGAGGAGTTGATGATCGAGCTGAAGAAGGACTACACGCTGGTCATCGTCACCCACAACATGCAGCAGGCCGCGCGCGTCTCCGACTACACCGCCTTCATGTACATGGGCGAGCTGATCGAATACGCGGATACCGACACCCTGTTCACCTCGCCTGCCAAGAAGCAGACCGAGGACTACATCACCGGCCGCTTCGGCTAGGGAGACACGGATGAATCTACACCTCCGCGTTGGTGCCCCATTTTGTGCGAGAGCAAGCGCTACAAACAGGCCGACAAGGCCCATGCCGGTACCAACACTCTGGAAATGGGGCAACAACCCCGTATGTCCTCACTTAGAGGTCGGGGCTCGGCCGCTTTTGCCCGCTGCCAGCGTTGCGGCTCCCTTGTGCAGAGTCACTGCACGGCAGTCACCGCGCCTTGTCAGCGGGCAAAACCGACTCGAGCGCGGACGCGTACATTCATCAGTGTCTCCCTAGGAAAACACCATGGACAAGAGCTTCTTCAAGCAACACATCTCGCAGCAGTTCAACGCCGAGCTGGAAGACATCATCAAGCAGGTGATGGCCATGGGCGGTCTGGTCGAGCAGCAGCTCGCCGATGCCGTCCACGCGATGGTCGAGGGCGATGCCGAACTCGCCGAGAAGGTCATGACCTCCGACTACGAGGTCAACGCCAAGGAGGTCGAGATCGACGAGGAGTGCACCCACATCCTCGCCCGGCGCCAGCCGACCGCCTCCGACCTGCGGCTGGTGATCGCGGTCATCAAGACCATCACCGACCTGGAACGCATGGGCGACGAGGCCGAGCGGGTCGGCCGCATGGGCCTGCACCTGCTGGATGAAGACCGCAACAGCGCCCCGATGTCGGATATCGCCAGCATGGGCGAACATGTCCGCGAGATGACCCGCGGGGCCCTGGATGCCTTCGCCCGTATGGACGTGGAACAGGCCGTGCGCGTCGCCCAGCTCGATATCCAGATCGACAGCCTGTACGAGACCGTCACCCACAAACTGATGCGGCAGATGACCGCCGCCCCGGACTCCGTCCCGCGCCTGATGGACATCGTCTGGGCCACCCGCTCCCTGGAACGTATCGGCGACCGCGCGCGCAACATCTGCGAATACGTCGTCTATTTCGTCAAGGGCAAGGACGTGCGCCACACCAGCTACGAGCAAATGGCCGAGCAGGCCACCGGTGACCGCCACTGACCCCGGCGACTCGACTCTGCCCGCGCGCGGGAGCCCCGATTCTGCTGCCCCGGTGCGCGGGTGTTTGCGTGGTTCGGCGATCCCCGCTTGAATGGGGCCATGTGGATTACCCGCACACGCCCTCGACCATTTCCGCTTCCCGCCTGGCTGTTCGTGGGCGGCCTCATGGCCATGCTGGCCGTGCCCAGCCTGCACGCGGGCCCCGTGACCTCCTCTGACCCGCTGCCCCAGGGCGAACCCTCCGCGGCCGTCGTCGAACTCCTGGAACGTGACAAGCTCCCTGAAGGCGTGGTCTTCGAGATCATCGAGAACGACCGCGCAGCGCTATCCGCGCTTCTTCCCGAGATTCGGGCCAGTGTCGCCCGCCTGCGCGAACGCGACCCCGACTACCCGGTGGCCGTCGTCTCCCACGGTGCGGAACAATTCACCCTGACGCGTAGCGAGGCGATGCAGCACCCCAGCCTGCACGACGAGGTGGAGGCCCTGGTCCGCGAAGAAAGTGTGAACGTGGCAGTCTGCGGCACCTTTGCCGGCTGGCGCGGCCTGGACGCGGAGGCATTTGCCGACTTCGTCGACGTCGCCGACCGCGCCCCGGACCGCCTCGATGACTATCGCGAACTGGGCTTCGAAGTGATCCGCCTGCGCCCGTCGCTACTCGACGCGCCCCCGGAAGACCCTTGGGAGTTCGACTTCGGCACCCCCTGAGCATGCCGATTCACAAAGATCCCCACCACGAAGACGCGAAGACGGTCGAGAGCCTGTAACCATGGAGGTCACAGCGGACACCGAGAACGCCAGGACGGTTGACGGGATCGGAGCTTTGATGTGGGCTGAGCAGCACGGATCGGTGCGCCAATACCCTTTTCTGCGCACCCTTGGACCCCTTCACGCCGCGCCCTCTGTATACGCCGTGGAAAGACCGCCCTTGATCTTCTTCGTGCCTTCATGCGGTTTGTGGAAAAGCGCTCTCCTGATTAGCAACGAGCGTCCGCCAGGCTCAAGGCCCGTGCGGGCCCGGGTCTCCAGGCGCCTCCTACATCGTCATCCCGGAAACCGCGCAGCGGTTATCCGGGATCTCCACGGTATGAGTGACGCGTACGTTGGGGCTGGAACGGCGTGTGGAGATCCCGGCTCTCCGCTGCGCTACGGCCGGGATGACGGGGAGGGGGCACTACGACCGGGATCACAATCAGGGTGAGCTCCGCCCGGGATGACAGGGCAGGGGTAAGGGCCCCGGGAGGGTGACACTCCCAGGAAGGCCTGGATCAAAGTGGCCCGGGGTGGGCCATGCACGTCCCCAAATGGGTCCCGCCACTGGCTGACGATCGTTGCTAATCAGGAGCGCTCTTGGGTTTGAGGGCGAAACTAACGCCTCCATCGCTCGAGATGCTGTAACGGTGTCGGGCTCCTGTGGCATCCTTTCGCCATGAGATTCCTGATTCGCACCTTCTTCCGTGGCGTCCGCCTGATTCTGACCCCGTTCATGCTGATCGGTGAGCGCGTGTCGCGCCCACGCGGCATCGAACGGGACCCGGCCGACCAAGCCCGAATCGACGAACAGACGCAACGCCTTGCCCTGTATCACTTCCCGGCGTGCCCGTTCTGCATCAAGGCCCGCCGCGCGATGCAGCGCCTGTCGCTGGATATCGAACTGCGCAACGCCCAGGCCACCGGTCCCTGGCGCGAGGAACTGCAGAACGAGGGCGGCCGCCTGCAGGTGCCCTGCCTGCGAATCGAGGAAGAAGACGGCTCGGTGCGCTGGCTGTACGAATCCGATGCCATCATCCGCTACCTGCGCGAACGCTTCGATCCGGCACAGACGACCGATCCGACTCCTGCGCCCAACAGTCCGCCGCGTTCCTGATGTCGAATTGGCTTCCGAAGGGTCTGTCCATGCACCATCGCCTCCACCGTTCCCTGCTCGGCGCCACGCTCGGGCTGGCCCTGCCCTTCACCGTCGCCAGCGCCGAGCCGCCGATCTTCGATGCCCACCTGCACTATCGCCCGGCGGTGGCCGAAACCTTTGGCATCAGCGACGTGGGCCGCACCCTGGCCTCCAATGACGTGCGCAGCGCCATCGTCATGTCGACCGAAGGCGGCTTGATTCGTCGCCTGCAAGCGGGCTCGGATACCCGCATCGTGCCGTTTCTGGAAGTTTCCCACCGCCTGGGCAAGAAGATGGACTGGATGCACGTCGAGGACCTGGGCGCCCGCATTGCCGACATGCTGGACGAATCCGACGTGGCCTGGCGCGGGCTGGGCGAGTTTCACATCCTGGCAGACGACCGCTTCGGACCCGGCTTCGAACAGTTGCTGGACCTGGCCGTCGCACGCGATCTGACCATCATGATCCACGGCGACCCGGCCGTGATCGATCATGCCTACGCCACCCACCCCGAGGTGCGCATCCTCTGGGCCCACGCCGGCAGCTACGCCTACCCGCCCCTGGTGCAGGACTACCTCGAGCGCCACCCGCGCATGAACATGGACCTGTCCATGCGCAACCCGCGCATTAACCCCGGTGGTCAGATCGACGACGACTGGTTCGAGCTGTTCCTCACCCATCCGGATCGCTTCATGATCGGCGTGGACACCTTCACCACCACGCGCTGGGAACAGTACACCCACCTGAAAGACGAGACCCGCGCCTGGCTCGACCAGCTGCCCGACAACGTCGCCCGCGCCATTGCCTTCGAAAACGGCGAACGCCTCTTTCCCGCTCCGTAAGGGCCTTTATTCACCACGAAGGCCACAAGGTACGACGACGAGCAAAGGCCTGAGCCACAGAGGTCACAAAGAACGGCAAGGACAGTGACGAAAGATCACGATCGGACTGTGATCTGACGTCGCACGGCCATCATCCGACCTTTTCCTTCCCAGCCCTTCCCCCAGTCCTCTGTGTCCTCCGTGGTCCAATCGCCCTCCTGATTAGCAACGATCGTCAGCCAGTGGCGGGGCCCATTTGGGGACGTGCATGGCCCGCCCCGGGCCACTTTGATCCAGGCCTTCCTGGGAGTGTCACCCTCCCGGGGCGCTTACCCCTGCCCTGTCATCCCGGGCGGAGCTCACCCTGATTGTGATCCCAGTCGTAGTGCCCCCTCCCCGTCATCCCGGCCGTAGCGCAGCGGAGAGCCGGGATCTCCACACGCCGTTCTAGCCCCAACGTGCGGGTCACTCATACCGTGGAGATCCCGGATAACCGCTGCGCGGTTTCCGGGATGACGATGTAGGAGGCGCCTGGAGACCCGGCCCCGCACGGGCCTTGAGCCTGGCTGACGCTCGTTGCTAATCAGGATCGCCCTTGACCTGGCTTCTTCGTCTGCCCTTTTCCCCACACCCATAAAAAAGCCCGCGCTCCCCGAACAGGGAGGCGGGCTCGACATCATCGGGTCGAGTATCAGACCTTGAACTGACCCACGCGCTCCTGCTGCTGGGACGCGAGCTTGGACAGCTCCTCCGAGGCATTGCGGATCTGCTCGGAGCCCGCCGCGGTCTGGTCCAGCACCTCGGTGATGTTGGCCACGTTGCGGTTGATCTCCTCGGCCACGGTGGACTGCTCCTCGGCGGCGCTGGCGATCTGCGTGTTCATGTCGCTGATGCGGGTCACCGACTGGGTAATCGCGTTCAGCGATTCGCCGGCGAGGTTCACCTGCTCGACACTCTCGTGGGCCTTGGAACGCCCATCTTCCATCGCCTGCACCGCCTCGCGCGTACCGCTCTGGACCCGCTCGATCATCTGCTGGATCTCGTGCGTCGAGTCCTGCGTCCGGCTGGCCAGGGTGCGTACCTCGTCGGCCACCACGGCGAAGCCGCGGCCCTGCTCGCCAGCGCGGGCCGCCTCGATCGCGGCATTCAGCGCCAGCAGGTTGGTCTGGTCGGCGATGTCCCCAATGACCTCCAGGACCTTGTTGATCTGCTCGGCATCCTGCGACAGGCGGGTGACCACCTCGGCCGCATTGTCGACCTGCCTGGACAGGCCGTTGATCGCGGTGATCGTCTTCTGCACCACCTGCTGACCGGCCACGGCGTCCTGGTCCGTAGCCTGGGCGGCCGCCGCCGCATCCGCGGCATTGCGGGCGACTTCCTGCACGGTGGCGGTCATCTCGTTCATCGCGGTGGCGACCTGGTCGGTCTCCGCCTTCTGGCGGCGCACCTGCTCGTTGGTCTCCTCGCTGGTCGCGGACAGCTCGTTGGACGCGGCAGCGACCTGATCGGAACCCGCCGCCACTTGCTGGATCAACACGCGAATCTTCTCGACAAAGCGGTTGAACACCACCGCCAGATCGCCCAGCTCGTTCCGGCCGGACACCTCCAGCTGGCGCGTCAGGTCACCCTCGCCACTGGCGATGTCGTCCAGACGCTCCACCGTCTGGCACAGCGGGCGCACGATACTGCGGGTCAGGAACCAGGCCAGCAGCGCGCCCAGAACCACCGCGATCACGCCGACCATGACCACCGTGCCGGTGGCGTTGCGGGTCATGGTCACGTAGGCGCTGCGGTCCACCATCAGTTCCAGCACACCCACCGCATCGCCGGAGAAATCGCGCACCGGCCGGGCGATCACCGCCATCGGCTCGCCCTGGTAGGTCACGTTGCGCACCAGGCGCTCGCCCTCGAGCACTTCGCGCATCTCGGCCGCATTGAAGGTCGCTTCGCCTTCGATGGTCCCGCCAAAGCGGTTGAACCGACCCTCATCGCGCAGGTAGAGCGCGACCGGTGCACCCAGCTCCTCGGTGAACTGCTCGAAGAAAGGGTCGCCGAAGGACAGCCCGAACTCCACCGAACCCACGTGCTCTCCGTTGTGAGCAATGGGGACCACGCCGCGGATACCCAGGCCGGCCACGCCCTCTTCCAGGCCCGAGATCGGGGCGCGGCGGTCGTTGGTGTCGACGACCGTCTGGCGAAAACCGGACAGGTCATCGCCATAACGATCCGGGCGATGCACGCGCAGGAAGGAGGTCGCCGGCGGCGTGTGGAACTGATACTGGCGCACGCCGTAATCGGCGTTCAGGGACTCGAAACTCGGCACCGTCAGTGCGGCCAACCGATCACGATCCCCATTGGCCATGGCCTCCTGCACATCCGGGATACGCGCCACGGTCTCCGCCATCGCGGTCGCGCGCGCCGACTCCTGGTCCAGCCGATCCAGCAACTGGCCAGCCAAGTCGTTCAGCTCCCGCTGCTCCGCCCTGTCCGCCATCGTACCCAGGGCATTCATCACCACGACCAGGGTCAGCACCACGGCCAGGACCACCACGCCGATGATGCCCACCATGAGCCGTACGCCAATTCGAATATTGTTGAACATGTCGGTGCGTCCTTCGGTCTGCCGGTCAGCGCCAGCTCGCAAAATAATGGGCCGTTCGTCCTCCCTAGCGGCGGCGAATCCTAGAACTTGAGCATGGAAGGCTTTTCATCCCCACAAGAACGTCGGGGACACGGCACTCACAGAACGAATCCGCGCCGCGGCTACACCAACAGGGCCTCGGCGAAGACGTAGACCGCCAGGCTGATCAGCACCAGCGCCACCACGGAAAGCAGAGCCCCTCCCCGCACCATGTCCAGCACCTGCAGGCGGTTGCTGGCGAACACGATGGCATTCGGCGGGGTCGCCACCGGCAGCATGAAGGCCACGGAAGCGGCAAAGGCGACGGGGAGTGCCAGCATCAGGACCGGCACGTCCATGCTCAGCGCAAACGCGGTGACCAGGGGTAGCAGCGTCGCGGCCGTGGCCGTATTGCTCGTTACGTGGCTCAGCGTCATGGTCAGCAACACCACCCCGGCCATGATCAGGATCAGCGGCCAGGTCTGCGCGATCACCAGGGCATCGGCCGCCAGCTCCGCCAGACCACTGGACTCGATGGCCGCCCCCAGGCTGAGGCCGCCTCCGACCAGCAGCAGCACGCCCCAGGGCAGTTCGCGGGTGTTGTCCCAGGCCAACAACCTGCGCTGCTCCATGGAACCCGAGGGGATCAGGAACAACAAGCCGGCGCCCAGGATCGCAATGCCGGCATCGGTCAGCGAGATGGGCAACCACCCCTCCAGCAGCGGTCGTGTCAGCCAGGCGAGCGCGACCAGCACGAACACCGCCGCCACGCGCTTCTCTGCGGTCGACCAACGCCCGACCGTGGCGCGCTGCTCGTCCAGCAGGGCGCGCAGGCCGTTCAGTTCGACCCGGTGCACCGGGAACACCCAGCGCGTCAGCAGCCACCACGCGAGGGCCAGGAGGATCGCCGCCAACGGCAGGCCCAGGGTCATCCATTCCAGAAACCCGATCTCCATCCCGTGGCGATCCCCGAGATAGGCCGCGGTCAGGGCGTTCGGCGGCGAGCCGATAATGGTCGCCATGCCCCCGATGTTTGCGGCAAAGGCGATCCCCAGCAACAACGCCAGGGCCGGGCGCCGCGACTCCGCACTCGCCCCCGGCCCCTGTGGCGATGCACCACGTTCAATCAGGCCCAGTACCGACAGGGCGATCGGCAGCATCAGCGCCGCGGTCGCGGTATTGCTGACCCACATGGACAACCCGGCCGTGGCCAGCATGAAGGCCCCGACCAGGGCGTGCAGACGATTCCCGGAACGGGCCACGATCGCGAGCGCCATGCGCCGGTGCAAATCCCAGCGTTGCACCGCCAAGGCGATCGCAAAGCCACCCATGAACAGGAAGATGATCGGGTTCGCGTAGGGCGCGGTCGCGTTCTCCATCGAGGTAATGTCGAGGACCGGGAGGATCGCGATCGGCAGCAGCGCCGTGACCGGCAGCGGCAACGCCTCGCTGATCCACCAGGTCGCCATGAACAGCGTCAGCCCCAGCACCCACCAAGCCGCCGGATCGAACCCCGTCGGCGCCGGCACCAGCAGGAACAGCACAAAGATCGCCGGGCCCAGCATCAGGCCGATCCGGGCGCGCCAGTCCACCGTCGAGCCCTTCGCCACCGCCGCTTCGCCTTCCTGCCCCGTCTCGTCGGTATCCGCCATGCGCCTCGTCTTGTGGGAAATCCGCCGGGGTGAAAACCAACCGGCATCATCGGGAATTGCATCGCCCGGGCAACGTGACTATCGTTAACCCGTTATGCGTCGCTCCCGGTTCGGGTGCGCCGCCGCCTCAGTTTCTCACGACACCGTACAAGGAGTCTTTCATGGCCTACGAACTGCCCGATCTGCCCTACGCCAAGAACGCGCTGGAGCCGCACATCTCCGCCGAGACGCTGGAATACCATCACGACAAGCACCACGCGACCTACGTGACCAAGCTGAACGGCCTGCTGCCGGGTTCCGAGTTCGAAAATGCCTCGCTGGAAGACATCATCAAGAAGGCCCCGGCCGGCGGCATCTTCAACAACGGCGCCCAGGTCTGGAACCACACCTTCTACTTCAACTGCATGGCCCCGAACGCCGGCGGCGAACCTTCCGGCAAGCTCGCGGACGCGATCAACAGCGCCTTCGGTTCGTTCGATGCCTTCAAGGAGAAGTTCAACGAATCCGCCGTCGGCAACTTCGGTTCCGGCTGGACCTGGCTGGTGCAGAACAGTGATGGCTCGGTGGAGATCGTCAACACCTCCAACGCCGCCAACCCGCTGCGCGACGGCAAGACCCCGCTGCTGACCTGCGATGCCTGGGAACACGCCTACTACATCGACTATCGCAACGCGCGCCCGAAGTACCTCGAGAACTTCTGGGCCGTGGTCAACTGGGACTTTGCTGCCCAGCAGATGAAGTAAACCCCAAAGGGTTTATATACTAGGCGCCTTTGGCCGCATGATGCGGCTGCGCCTTTCATCGAGCCGGCGGTCCTCCGCCGGCTCTTTGGTTTCGGAGAACCCAATGAACGACGCCCTGCAGAACACCTACAAGCGCCTGCCCGTCGCCTTTGAACGTGGCGAAGGCGCCTGGCTGTGGGACACCGACGGCAAGCGCTATCTGGATGCCCTGTCCGGCATTGCCGTGTGCGGTCTCGGACATGCCCACCCCAAGGTGGCACAGGCCATCTGCGACCAGGCCAGCACGCTGGTGCATACCTCCAACCTGTACCGTATCCCGCTGCAGGAACAGCTGGCCCGGCGTCTGTGCAAGCTGGCCGGCATGGACCGCGCGTTCTTCTGCAACTCCGGAGCCGAGGCCAACGAAGCGGCGATCAAGCTCGCCCGCCTGCACGGCCGCGCCCGGGGCATCGCCGAGCCCAAGATCGTGGTGATGGAGGGCAGCTTCCACGGCCGCACCCTGGCCACGCTGTCCGCCACCGGAAACCCCAAGGTGCGTGCCGGGTTCGAACCGCTGGTCTCGGGCTTCGTGCATGTCCCGCATGGCGACTTCGATGCGGTAGAGGCCCTGGCCGAAGACCCCGACGTGGTCGCAATCCTGGTCGAGCCGGTCACCGGCGAAGGCGGGATCCATGTCCCGCCCCCTGGCTACCTGCGGCGCCTGCGCGAGCTGGCCGACCGCAAGGACTGGCTGCTGATGCTGGACGAGATCCAGGCGGGCATCGGACGCACCGGATACTGGTTCGCCTTCCAGCACGAGGGCATCACGCCGGACGTGGTCAGCCTGGCCAAGGGTCTCGGCAACGGCATCCCCATTGGCGCCAATCTGGTCGCCGGTGCGGCGCGCGAGCTGTTCAGTCCCGGCATGCATGGCACCACCTTCGGGGGCAACCCGCTGGTGTGCCGGGCGGCACTGGCCGTGCTCGACGTCATGCAGGACGAGGCCCTGTGCGAACAGGCCGCGCGCCAGGGCGAATTCCTGCTGGGTCGCCTGCGCGACCGTCTGAGCGACCACCCGGGCGTGGTCGCCGTGCGCGGCCGCGGCCTGATGATCGGCGTCGAGCTGGACCGCCCGGCGGGCGAGCTGGTGATGGCCGCCCTGGAACGCGGCCTGATCCTGAACGTCACGGCGGACCGCGTGATCCGCCTGCTGCCGCCGCTGATCATCGACGACGACCAGGTGGAACAGATCGCCGCCACCGTAGCCGACCTGGTGGATGCCTTCCTGTCATCCTCTGTCCCCAAGGAGGTCTCTGCATGAACCCTCGCCATTACCTCTCGTTCCTCGATCTCTCCGGGGATGAAACCCGTGCCCTGCTGCAACGGGCGATCGAGCTCAAGCAGCAGCTGAAGTCGGGCGGGCACCACGACGACCTGCTGCGCGGCAAGACCCTGGGCATGATCTTCGAGAAGTCCTCCACCCGGACCCGGGTATCGTTCGAGGTGGGCATGCAGCAGCTGGGCGGCAACGCCCTGTTCCTGTCCCCGCGCGACACCCAGCTGGGCCGCGGCGAACCGATCGAAGACACCGCCCGCGTACTCTCGCGCATGGTCGACTGCGTGATGATCCGCACCTACGAGCACGAGAAGATCGAACTGTTCGCCAAGCACTCCTCGGTCCCGGTGATCAACGGCCTGACCGATCTGGAGCACCCGGCGCAGCTGCTCGCCGACCTGCAGACCTACGTCGAGCACCGCGGCGACATCCGCGGCAAGCGCGTGGCCTGGATCGGCGACGGCAACAACATGTGCCACAGCTACATGTACGCCGCCCGCCAGCTGGATTTCCAGCTGGTCGCCGCCTGTCCGGAAGGCTACGACCCGGAGCCCAGCGTGGTCGAGACCACGCAGGAACACTTCGAGCTGACGCGCGACGCACGTGCCGCGGCCGAGGGTGCGGATCTGGTCGTCACCGATGTCTGGGCGAGCATGGGCCAGGAGCAGGAAAAGAGCGCGCGGCGCCGGGCCTTCTCCGGCTTCTTCGTCGATGCCGACCTGATGCGGCTCGCCAACGACGACGCCCTGTTCATGCACTGCCTGCCGGCCCACCGCGAAGAAGAAGTCTCCACGGATGTCCTGGAAGGCCCGCAAAGCGTCGTCTGGGACGAGGCCGAGAACCGCCTGCACGCCCAGAAGGCCCTGCTAGAATTCCTGATCACCCTCAACGCCAGCTAGCGTTCTTCGCGCCCCCTTTTATCCACCAAGAAGCACACGAAGAAGGGCAAGGGCGAATTAACCACGGAGGGCACAGAGGACACGGAGCAGGTCCAGCGAAAATAATCGACAACTATGGAATGCGACATCCGGGCGCCAAGCCTGTTGCCCGCATCCCATTAACTTTCTTGCCCTTCTCTGTGCCCTCTATGAACTCTGTGGTTCCTGGCCTTTGACCACCTTCATGCCTTCGTGGGCTTCATGGTTGGCGTAACGGCGTCGGGATCACGCGCTAACGCGGCGGGCATGGATACGGCGCCGGGTTTGCCAGCGGTAGAACACGCGCCAGCCAAGCAGAAAGGCGAGGATGGCCGCGTACAGGGCCACCTCCACGTAGTCAGCGCGGGCCAGCCACAGGAAGTGGAGCACCGCCAGCACGCCGGCCAGGTACACCCCACGGTGCAGCCAGACCCACTTCTTCTTGAGCCAGCGCTGGGCGCCGTCGGTGGAGGTCAGCGTCAACGCCAGCAGGATCAGCCAGGCGGCGAAGCCGACCATCACGAACGGGCGCTCGGTCAGGTCGTAGAGCACCAGTTCCCAGTCAAAGAACAGATCCACCCCCAGCCAGATCAGGGCGTGCGCGGTCACGTAACCGAACGCCACCAGCCCCAGCATTCGCCGTAACCGCACGATCCACGCCAGCCCCGTCATCTGCCGCAGCGGTGTGACCGCCAGCGCGATCAGCAGCGCAATCATCGCGTGGGTGCCGGAGAGTTCCAGCAGCTTCTCGATCGGATTCACGCCCAGCCCGTCGAACCAGCCCAGCGTACGCAGGCCGATCCAGGCCGCCGGGACCAGCGAGGCCAGCAGCACCGCCCACCAGACGCCACGCGGTGGCCGGGCGCGCGCCCGGCGCGTTGAGGACGTCATGCCGTCACCGCGTCAGATGTACCGCGTCAGGTCCATCCCCTCGTACAGCGAGGCGACTTCATCGGCATAGCCGTTGAACATCTCCGTGCGCCGGCGGCGGAACTCGCCGATCCGGCGCTCGGTGCGCTGTGACCAGCGCGGATGGTCCACGTCCGGATTCACGTTGCTGTAGAAACCGTACTCGTCGGACTGCGCCTGATTCCACAGGGTCGGCGGCTGGTCCTCGACAAAGCGGATGTGCTGGATCGACTTGATGCTCTTGAAGCCATACTTCCACGGCACCACCAGGCGGATCGGCGCCCCGTTCTGATTCGGCAGCACTTCGTCGTACAACCCCACGGCGAGAATCGTCAGCGGATGCATCGCCTCGTCCAGGCGCAGCCCCTCGGTATAGGGCCACTCGAGCCCGCCACTACTGCCGCGGCGGCGGCGCTGGCCGCGCAGGTTGTCCGGATCGTAGATGCTCTCGAAGGCGACATAGCGGGCACCGCCGCGCGGCTGCGCCTTCTCGATGATGCGATTCAGCTCGAAGCCGATCCACGGGATCACCATGGACCAGCCCTCGACACAGCGCATGCGATAGATCCGCTCCTCCAGTGACCAGGGGCTGATGAAATCCTCGACCAGATACTCGCCGGGGTTCTCGCACAGCCCGTCCACGGTGATGGTCCAGGGGTCGGTCTTCAGCTGGTCGGCGTAGGTCTTGGGGTCACTCTTGCCCGGCCCCATCTCGAAGAAATTGTTGTAGCTGGTGATCTCGTCATACGCGGTCTTCGACTCGTCCGTGGAGTACTCACTGCCCTCGAACTCGAGCGGGTAGCCGCGCAGCGCGGCCGAGGCCGGCAACGCCATGCCCAGCCCCCCCAGGGCAAGACCGGCGCCCAACCCGACCCCGGCACGCAGGAACTCGCGCCGCCGCGCGTAGACCTCCAGCGGGGTGATCTCGCTATGGGAACACTCGGAACGACGTCGGGTGCGGATCAGCATGGCCTGCCCTCGCGACTGGTTGGGATGACAGTGAGAAGCGCTGCCACTCGTGCACGATGGACCAGAAGCAGCGTCCCGAGTTCGGCGTGCCATGCCCATAAGACAATCCGCCGAACAATAAGAATTTTCTGCTTGCGCAGCGCCGGGAACGATATATAAGGCTTTTCTGATACCGCAGTCCGGGGTGGCCCGGCCGGCTTGTCAGGAGACCCGACAATGGATCCGACGATCGACGACGTGGCCGATGGTGCCGACGAAATCGCCAGCCTGTTCGACAACCAGCTCGTCAATGACCGCGGCCCGGCACGCCACGCCGCTCGCCGCGCCCTGGAACGCCTGATGGAAGAACGCGCCCTGCGCGCCCACCTCGAGGACGACTTCGACCTGGCCCCCGCCCACGAAGCCCTGGAGTGGTAGCCCCCGGGGTGGCGCGCCCCGCCACCCCATTTCCGAAACGCCCCACATCATCGATGCGATTCGCTCCGCTGATCACATCCTACGAACCCATTTCTCCCCTCGTAGGATGTGATGAGCCCCGCGAATCGCATCACTCGGATACATCAACCACCCCGGGCCTCCCCCACAACCAAGCCATCCGATTCCGGCACGCCACCCCAATCCACCGGATACACACCTGCCCGCACAAACCGGTGAAAACTGGAGTACGGCCACTCGGCCACACAACGTGCCCAGCAATGCTTCACCGGGTTGTAATGGATATAATCGACATGGCGGACCCAATCATCCTCATCGCGGATGCAATGCTCCCAGAACCGGCGTTGCCAGAGCCCTCGCTCACCGCGTCTTGCCCGGCTACGCGTGCGCGCTTCGCCAGCACACACCAACCGCGAGAACCGCGCCTTGATCAACCGCCATCGGCGGCTGAAATCGGCATCATCGTCCGGCAGGCGCCAGATACAATGGAGATGCTCGGGCAACACCACCATCGCGTCGATCACGAACGGATGACGATGCCGCACCTCGCGAAACGCGTCTCTCAACGCGTCAATGTGATCCGTAAATAGGGTGTTTCCTACCCGAACGGCCGCATTCACAGTGAAAAAATACGTGCCACCCGGCACGCGCACACGGCGATAATCCGTCATCCGTCGCCTCCCTTCCCTGGGATTGGTTCGAACCGATGTTTGTGCTGCTCCGACGCGATGCGATTCGCTTCGCTCATCGCATCCTACAAGGGCGGGTAGAATTTTCGTAGGATGCGATGAGCGAAGCGAATCGCATCAACCCCTCAGGCAGAGGCCCCCGACCCAAGGCCTTCACCCGTCCTCATACCCCGTCAACTCCACGAAGCCCCGGCCGACCGGCTCGCCATCCGCGTCGAGAATATCCACGGCCCCTTCCCAATAACGCACCACCGTGTCCATCTCCTGCTCGTCGCGCACCGCCACCACGGTCCACTCGCGCACAGGCCCACCATCCGGAGGCTCGATACGCATGGACCATTCCACCGGATAGCGATTGCCGGACGGCTGGGTGGCGTAGCGGGTGGGTTCGAGCTGCACCTGCTCCGGCTCCAGCAGGGCGTCCTCGGCATTCGCCGGCATCCAGCGACCTTTCGATAACTCGTGCGGCGTCCCATCGGGGCGGCGCAACTGGTAATACATCACGTCCAGCCCGTCATCCAGCTGCAGCGCAAACCAGTCCCAGCCCGCCTGATCCTCCGCCAGCGCACTGGTGCTCCATTCGCGGTCCATCCACGCCTGCCCGGTCACGTCCAGCGCCGCCCCGGCAGCACGGCGCACCTCCCCCGCCACCGCGATACGCGGCATCGAGTAGTAATACGAGGCATCGCCCGGCTCCGGCCCCTTCTGGCTCAGGCCGGCCTCGCCCTGCAACACCGGCTCGCGCGCAGGCTCCAGTTCCAGGGACAGCACGTAGTCCTCGACCGTGAAGCGCAGCGTCCAGCGCTCCCCGTCCAGCCCGGCCAGTTCCCAATCCTCGGCCCAGACACGCCCCACCGGCTCGGTGGCCCCGGCCAGCCCGCCGCCATCGCGCACGAACCGCTCCTCGGATGCGTGAAACCCCGCGTCACGGTCCAGCACCGCCGTATGCACCATCCACAGATCGGGGCTGGCCCAGGCCGACTCGTGCCAGACCGGATCCCCGGCAAGCCCTGGCGCCAGGCCCACGCGGAAGAACGTCACGTGAAATCCGAAACGCTCGCCTTCGGGCCCGTCCAGATTCCCCGTCAGGTACCACCACTCGTTGCGAAACCCCGGATGCGGCCCATGATCGCGCGGAAACTCGAACGCCCGCGGCGCATCGGCGCGGCGAAAGCCCGTGGTGTCCTCACCCCCGAGCGCCTCGCTCACCCGCAGTCCGGTCACCCCCGAATCGTCCGCCTCCGGCGGCTCCACACCCCCGCATGCGGCCAGTAACCCCACCAACAACATGACCAGAAGCCCCTGTAGGAGCGGGCTTGCCCGCGAAGCCCCCGCCCGCGCTGGATTCTGCCGCGAGCCATTCGCTGGCAAGCCCGCTCCTACAAAATCAAACCACCGCATTACGGCACCTCCCTAAGCGCCGGCACCAGCCGCATCCGCGCCATCCGCCAGGCGGGGATCACCGACGCCAGCAATGCAGCCCCCACGCCCAGCAGTACGGTCTCCCCGACCTCGACCCAGGGCAGGCGCAGGTCCATTCCCCAGCCAAAGGCCTCGCGGTTGATCACCTCGATCAGCAACCAGCCCATCCCCAGCCCGAGCGGGATCGCCGCCAGGGCGGCGAATACCCCTAGCACCCCGCCCTGCAGCACCACCAGCCCGCGCACGCCGCCGGGCAACAGGCCGAGGCTGCGCAGCGTGGCGAACTCGCGCGCCCGTTCCATCTGTAACGCAATCAATGCCCCCAGGATGGCGATGAATGCGACCACCAGCGTGATCACCCGCAGCAGATGCGTGATCGCAAAGGTCCGATCGAAGATCGCCATCGACTCCTGCTCGATATCCCCCGGCCGCGTCACCAGCGCCGCGCGCTCCTGCGCCGCCAGCCACGCCTCCAGGTGTTCCACCGCCTGCTCGGCGTCGGCACCATCCGGCAGGCGCAGCCCGAACGAGCCCACCTCGTCCGCGGCCACGCCCCCGCGCACGAACGCCGCCTGCGTCATCAGCACCGTGCCCTGCGGGTTCCCGTAGTCGCGATAAATCCCTAGGATCTCGAATGCCCGCCTCCCCCCGGCCGCGGCCAGCGAAAGCCGATCGCCCAACGCCACATCGTGATGGGCGGCAAACGGCTCGGTCACCAGCACCGCATCGTCCGCGGCCAGCCGCGTCCCCAGTGCCTCGCGGGGCACGGCCGCCTCCAGCAGCGGCAGGTAGTCCAGCCAGTCGGCATGCGGACGCACCACGTACAGATCCACCAGTCCCCGGTCACTGACGACCTCCTGGCTGGTGCCGGAACTGACCGACACGGCACCCGACCGGGCCACCAGGTCAGCGGTCCAGTCCTCGGGAAGGCGCGCCCCACCGCGCGCCGAAGCCGGGGCCGCCGGCACCACGTACAGGTCCGAGGTCAGTGCCTGCCCCAGCCACTGCTCCACGCTCCCGCGAAAGCTCCCCACCATCACCGCCACGCCGATGGCCGCCGCCAGCGCCAGCGTCAGCGCCGAGGTGGCAGGCGCGCTGCGCGACAAGCTGCGCTCCAGGCTGCGAACCGCAATGCGCGGCAGGACCGCCCCGCGCACCAGCACCGCCAGGCCGCGCAGCGTCCACGCCAGCACCCAGGGCAGCAGCAACACGAACCCCGCAATCAGCAGGAACAGTGCGACAAACCCGCCCACCAGCGCCCCGGCACCGGTCACGATCAACCCGACGCCCGCCAGCAACAGAACGATAGACGCCAGCGCCAGCCATGCGGCCCAGCCACGGGCACGCCGTTCCAGCCCTCCGCGCCCGGTGCCGGCCGGGCTGGCCACCCGCGCCGCCTCCCAGGCCGGGGCCAGTGCGGCCGCCAGCGACAGCCCCACGCCCAGCAGGAGCACCGCGGCCAGAGCCAATGGCCGCGGCGTGACCCCGGTCACCGCCACCGCGAAGAAGTGATCCGTCACCGTCTGCGCGACCTGCGCGACCAGCACCTGTGCCAGGGCCACCCCCAGCAGCGCACCCAGCAGCGTGCCGATCACGCCGACCAGCAGGGCCTCCAGCAGCACCACCCCGAAGATCGCCCGGCGCCCGACACCAACCAGGCGCAGGCTGGCAATCACCTCGCGCCGGCGCAGCACCGCAAAGGTCTGCGTGTTGTAGATCAGAAACGCCGCGATCAGCAGCGCCAGCAGGCTCATCGCGGTGAGGTTGATGCGGAACGCCTGCGCCAGCTGGCGCGCGGCCTGCCCCCGGCTCTCGACCGCCACAAGCTCCAGTTCCGCGGGCAATACGTCGGCCAGGGCCTCGACCTCGTCCTCGGCCAGCCGCACGTCGATCCGGTCCAGCCGCCCCAGCCGGTCGAGCAATACCTGCGCCGTGGCGATATCCGTCACCCAGAGCGCGGCGCCCGCATCATCAGGCGCGCCATCCCCCCCATCATCACTCGGGTCCTCGTCCCGTTCGGCGGCACGGTTGATCAACGTGACCTCGCGCTCGCCCCCGGCCGCCTCCAGTGCCAATCGAGCCCCATGCGCCTCCCCGCTCGCCCGGAACCAGCCCGCAGGCGGCAGGATCGTCCCCGGCTCGGTCACCAGGCGCTGCACCGGGGCATCGCCGATATCCGAGGCCGCCCCGCGAAACGGCCCCTCGGCCAGCGGATCGACGCCCAGCACGTAGATCGTCGTGCCATCCGGCAGTCGCGCCGGGCCCTCCACGATCGGGGCCGTATCCCGCCACCCGGCCATGCGCAGGTCGCGGTAAAAGGCCTCGTCGAAGCCGCTCGCCGGCCCCAGCACCTGATGCGTGGCGGCCCCGGCCACCTCGTCCATCGAGCGGTCGAAGGCCCGCTGGGCGGACTGGTTCGCCAGATCCACCGCCAGCACCACCGCCACGCCGATGATCACACCGACCAGCGTCAGCACCCGCTGCAGCGGCCGCCGACGCCAGTCGCGCAGCCACGCACGCAGAACGAGACCGCTCACGCCGGCGACCCCTCCACCGATTCCGGAGGCTGAAGGACCCCGTCGCGCATCGTCAGCACCCGATCCAGTCGCCCCGCCAGTTCATTGCTGTGGGTCACCAGCAACAAGGAACACCCGGTCGCCCGTACTTGCTCCAGCAGCAGCCCGAATATCGTCTCGCCAGTGCGCGAGTCGAGGTTCCCGGTCGGCTCGTCGGCGAGGATCAGCGCCGGCTCGTGCACCAGCGCCCGCGCGATCGCGACCCGCTGCTGCTCGCCACCCGACAGCGCCTCCGGATACCGCTCACCCTTGTCCCCCAGCCCTACCGCCGTCAGCTGGCGTCCGGCGCGCTCGCGGCGGGCGGCCGCATCGGCCTGCGTTGCCAGCTCCAGCGGCAGCATCACGTTCTCCAGCACCGTCAGCGTCGGAATCAGATGGAACGACTGGAACACGATCCCCACGCGGGCCCGGCGCAGCCGCGTGCGTGCCGCCTCGTCCAGCCCCGCGAGCGCCTCGCCCGCCAGATGCACCGCGCCGCGATCCGCCGCCTCCAGCCCGGCCGCCAGATGCAGCAGGGTGGACTTGCCACTCCCGCTCTCGCCCACGATCGCCACGCGCTCGCCGGGGGCCAGCTCGAAGTCCACACCGTGCAGCACCTCGCCCTCGCCGGGGTAGGCAAACGCCACATCGGTCAGAGACAGCACCACGCCTTCTACCGAGCCTTGTTGCTCCATCGCAGACACCTTTTCAATCACACGAATCTTCGCCTGCGAGCAGGCTCCTACACGGCAGGAAAAGCCCACCGTAGGAGCCTGCTCGCAGGCGAACAGCGCTCACCGAACGCCCCACACGTTCCAGCCCATCACAGACCATGAAGACTAGATGAATGTTTCAAAATGCCACACAAGCGGTTGATTGAGGCCCGGCATCCGTTAGAATAAGCGCCATCTCCACACACGGGAACGCGCCTTGACACGCCGATCAAGCAGCCGATCACGCAGCCGATCTATCTGCGCCTAGCGGCAAGCGTCCGTTCCCTAACCGGTCGCTTCCCGTCAGGCCTCTTTGATCAAAGAGCCGGGAACGGCCGGGCCCCGCCCGACCCGAACCTGCACCATTCACCGCATTCGTGCGGCGCCGCGATGGCCTGTGCCCGTGCACAGTCCGCGCGCTGCCCCGATGCCGCCGGGAGAAGGGCATGGAGCTTCACCTCGAGCAGTCCATCATCGAGCTGAAGGAGCTGTTGCGTCTGGACGACCGCGACGGGCTCCACGAACTGCTCGACTACATGCGCGTGCAGGATATCGCCCACGCGCTGATGGAGCTGGGCGAGGAAGACCTCATCGCCGTCTTCAACCTGCTGCCCCCCGGGCGCAAGGCGGACGTCTTTGCCTACCTCGACACCGGGCACCAGATCCGCCTGCTGGAGGCCTCCCCGCGCGAGGACGCCCGCTTCATCCTCTCCGAGATGGAGGCGGACGATCTCACCGCCCTGCTGCAGACCCTGGACCCGGACACCCTGCGCGGCTACCTGCGCCTGCTGCCGTTTCGCGCGATCCGCCGCGCGCTCAAGCAGCTCAACTACCCGGAGGACTCGGTCGGCCGCGTGATGTCGCCGGATGTCGTCGCGGTGGACCCGGACTGGACACTCAAGCGCGCCCTGGCCTTCATCCGCCGCAACGCGGACGAGCACTCCAACAACGTGATCTTCGTGGTCGATCAGGACCGCGTGCTGCTGGCCGCCATACCCATCCGCCACTTCCTGCGCGCCAGCGCCGACAGTCCGGTGCGCGAACTGCTGAGCGAAGCCGACCCGATCACCATCGCGGTCTCCGAACACGCGGTGGAGGCCGCCCGCCGCATCCAGCACTACGACCTGGAGAGCCTGCCGGTGGTCGGCGAGATCGGCGAACTGCTGGGCGTGGTCACAGTGGACGACGTGATGGACCTGATCGAGGCCGAGTCCACCGAGGACTTCCACAAGCTGGGCTCGGTGGGCACCCTGCCGCTGTCCCCGCAGGAGGCCAGCCCGTTCCTGCTCTATCGCAAGCGCATCGGCTGGCTGCTGGGCCTAGTCGCCTTCAACACCATCGGCGCGCTGATGATCTCCCAGTACGAGGACATCATCGAGGCGGTGGTGGTGCTGGTGTTCTTCCTGCCGCTGCTGATCGCCTCCGGCGGTAACGCCGGCGCGCAAAGCTCCACGCTGATGGTGCGCGCCATGGCCACCGGCGAGGTCACGGCCAGGGACTGGCTCCGGCTTTGGGCCAAGGAAATGGGCGTATCCCTGACCCTCGGACTCAGCATGGGTGTGGCGGTATCGCTGGTCGGGCTGTGGCGCGGCGGGCCGGAGATCGCGCTGCTGGTCGCGCTGTCGATGACCATCATCGTTACCGTGGCCAGCATCCTCGGCATGCTGCTGCCGGTGGTCCTGAACAAGTTCCGCCTCGATCCGGCGACCGCCAGCGTACCGCTGGTCACCTCGCTCGCCGACATCGGCGGTATCCTCATCTACTTCACGCTGGCCACGGCCCTGCTCGGCCTGGCAATCCCATAGGACCTCCCGGATGAGCCCCACGGAACCGGATCTCGACACCCTGCCGCAGGCCCTGCAGACCGCGCTGACCGCGCCCACCGCCGAGGCGCTGAAGAGCCTGTGCGCCGAGCACGCGGCGCCGGATCTCTCCGACGCCCTGGAGGCCCTGCCAGCCCAACAGATGGAGGCCTTCTTCCAGCGCCTGGATGTCGAGTGCACGGCGGATATCTACGCTCACCTGGAATCGGATCACCAGTCGCGCGTGTTTCAGGCGCTGGACGACGAGCACGCCAGCCGCCTGGTCGCGGCCCTGTCCTACGACGACGCGGTCTCGGTGATCGACGGGCTGGAGGACGAACAGGCCGAATCCCTGCTCGAGACCCTCCCGGACGAAGACCAGGAGGCCCTGGAGACCCTGCTCGGCTACCCGGAGGAGAGCGCCGGGCGCCTGATGACGCCCGAGTTCGCCACGGTCCAGCCGGACTGGTCGGTGGCCGAGGCCATGGATCACCTGCGCGAACAGAGCGACCTGGCCGAGACCATCAACACCATCTTCGTGGTCACGCCCACGGGCGAACTGCTCGGCTGGGTGCGCCTGAAGGGGCTGCTGCTGTCGCGTCCCACCACCAGCGTGCGCGAGCGCATGAACACCGATGTCGTCAGCATCAGTGCGGAGGAAGACCGCGAAGAGGCCGCCCACCGCATCAGCCACTACGATCTGGACGTCCTCCCGGTGGTCGACGACAACGGTCACCTGCTGGGCATCATCACCGTCGACGACGTGATGGACGTGCTGCGCGCCGAGACCACCGAGGACTTCCACCGCATGGCCGCGGTGGGCGACGTCGTGCTCTCCCTGCGCGATGCCAGCATGCAACTGCTCTACCGCAAGCGCATCGGCTGGCTGGTGATCCTGGTCGCCGTGAACATCCTCTCCGGCCTGGCCATCGCCCACTTCGAGGCCGCCATCGAGACCGTCGTCGCACTGATCTTCTTCCTGCCCATGGTCATCGCCTCCGGCGGTAACGCCGGCGCCCAGGCCTCCACCCTGGTCGTGCGCTCGCTCGCCACCAACGACATCAAGCCCCAGGACTGGTGGCGCCTGGGCGGCAAGGAGATCCTGGTCGCCTCCGCCCTCGGCGCCACCCTGGCCGGCGCCATCTGGCTTTCCGGCAACTGGCTCGGCAGCCTCGAGGTCGCCAACGCCATCGCACTCGGCATGTTCCTGGTCGTCCTGTTCGGCTCCCTGTTCGGCCTGCTGCTGCCGTTCACCCTCACCCGCTTCGGGGTGGACCCGGCCGTTGCCAGCGCTCCGCTCATCACCTCCGTCGTCGACGTCGTCGGCATCACCATCTACTTCGCCACCGCCGTCGCCATCCTCGGCCTCTGACTCCCAACGGTCTGTTACCGCAGCCCTTGTGGGAGCGGGCTTGCCCGCGAAGCCCCTGCCAACGCGTAATCCACCCCGTCGCACCAACCATCCCACAACGAAGAGCCAGCATCTCCCAGGTGACAAAACCCCAAACCCAACTGACCACCCGCGTCACTTCGGGTGACCATTTTTGTCACGTGACACAGCCGAACCCCCGGTTGCCGTGACTGAGACCGCAGACCGAATCGCCGCAGGGCGCCGTTTCTGCGGATTCCCCTGTTCCTGGCACACCCATTGCATCTACCCGGACAGCTGCCCACGGGGCGGCCGGGCCGCAGGCCCCGCTTTCATCACATCAAGGGAGTATCACCATGCATCAAGCCATGCGTACCGGAATCAACAAGCCGAAGGCCCAGCAGGGCTTTACGCTGATCGAACTGATGATCGTGGTTGCGATCATCGGCATCCTGGCCGCTATCGCGATTCCGCAGTATCAGGACTATGTGGCTCGCTCTCAGATGAGCACCGCTTACTCCGAAATCAATACGTATCGGACCGCGATTGAAGAGCGTCTAGCTCGGGGAACCGACACCGACATGACCGACACCGATCATCTCGACGAAATTGGCTACAGCCAATCTAATTTGGCCGCCGGCGCCCCAACCGGTTCAATTGCAACCGACGGCACCGGCACCATCATCATGACTCTTGACGGCGCGGCCGCTGCGGCTATTAACGAGGCCACTATTGAACTGGAACGCGATGTCAACGGCAACTGGACGTGCGAGATTGACAACCGTCCTGGTGGCTGGAAAGAATCCTATCTTCCGGGCTCCTGCACTGAAGCCTAACATTAAGGCACAAAGGCACCTACTTAGGGTGCCTTTTGAGCCCCGGCCTAAGCCGGGGCTTTTTTGTTAGAGCGATACTGGCGCGAGGCGCTCATCTGACCCTTCGGGCCACGACTATCGGACAATCACTTGGTCGGGTGCACCACCAATGAAACCCATTTTTTAGATTGACTTGGTTCGAATTTTGCAAGATTTCTGGACGATTCTAAAGCAATGCGAGATCCGGACATGCCCCCAAAACACAGCACCCATGGATTTACCCTCATCGAACTTATGATTGTCGTTGCGATCATCGGCATCCTGGCCACCATCGCAATCCCGCTGTATCAGGATTATGTCGCACGCAGCCAGATCCACTCAGCACTCTACGAAATCTCCGGTCTCAAGACTGCCGTCGAAGATACACTCGCGCGTGGCCAGGTCACAAGCGCCGACTCCCCCGACATGGCGGATCTGGGCGTACCGGGTGCGGCACCGTCCGACCAGACCGTCGACACCTCTTTCGGTCAAATATCAAAGGATAACGACGCGGCTGGCAATGGAACCGAGTTCGTCCTCACCATGACCCTTGGCGAAGGCGCGAACGCCCGCATGGGTCCAGGCGTCAATGGTGTCATGCTGTCACTGCGCCGGCAGCCCAATGGCCAATGGTTATGTGAAATCGCGGACACTCCAGCCGGATGGAAAGAAAGCTTTACTCCATCCGGGTGCAGCGAAGTCTAAGCCTTCCGGGACACCCACGTTCCTAATTGTTGGGTAATCAATCCTCTGGGACACCCACTTTGCGGGAATCCACTTCTGGGACACCCGGCCTTCTGGGACACCCACTTTCTTCACCCGGCCCCTGCGAAGGCAGGAATCCACTTCTGGGACACCCACTTTGTTGACATACGAAGGCAGGAATCCACTTCTGGGACACCCACTTTGTTGACATAAGCCGGATTCGCCGAAGCAATCGGCCGCAAGCCCCGCGTCTGCAGCCCGTCCCTCACGCCAACCGATTTCTCGGACGGTTGCGCCAAGGTACGATTGACCATCTACATGGTCAGGGGAGTGCGGAATATCCGAGACGACGGTTAGTTTGGCGAACGCCAAAGCCCACCTGAGCGAACTGGCGGAACGGGCCGCTGCAGGTGAATCCATCCTCATCACCAAGCGCGGCAAGGCCATCGCGCGCCTTTCCAGCGCCACCGCCCCCAAGAAACCCATCGATGCGAATGCGCTCCGCCAAGTAACGGGTACCCAGCACAACCGGACCGATGAGAGCTTCATGCGGCGAGTCCGTGACGATGCCCGCTGCTGATGCGCCGAACCTCGGGCAAGCCCACCTTGCTCGCCCCGCTCTAACGGAACCCTGGAACGCGGTTTCGCTACGCCCTGAAAAACTCCAAGGCATTCACTATCCTAACGACAGGAACGTAACGAACCTGCGTTGCTGCAAGACCTACTCCACGGAAGGAGCCCATCATGACCCAGCCCCGCTCGACCCTCGTCTCTCTGGATGACACGCCCTGGTACCACGTCGTTTCCCGTTGCGTCCGCCGCGCGTTTCTGTGCGGGCACGATGCCCACTCCGGACGATCCTTTGAGCATCGCCGCGGCTGGATCGCCGATCGTCTGAAACAGCTTGCGTCTGTGTTCGCCGTCGATATCGCGGCCTATGCGGTCATGAGCAACCACTTCCATATCGTTGTGCGGGTGGACGAGGCGCGCGTCGAGCCCCTGGAGCGCGCCGAGATCTTGCGTCGCTGGACGCAGCTCTTCTCGGGGCCGGTTATGGTGCAGCGGTATCTGGCCGATCCACAGGGGCTCGGTGCGGCCGAGATGAAGGTCGTGGATGCCTGGGTGGAGACGTACCGCTCCCGACTCGCTGACCTGTCGTGGTTCATGCGCGTGCTGAACGAGTCGATCGCCCGTCAGGCGAACGCCGAGGACGGCGTGACGGGACGGTTCTGGGAGGGACGCTTCAAGAGCCAGGCCCTGCTCGACGAGCAAGCGGTTCTGACGGCCATGGCGTACGTGGACCTGAACCCGATCCGGGCCGGGATGGCCCCCACGCCGGAGGCCTCCGAGTACACCTCGGTCGCGGAACGGCTTGCCGTGCTGCGCGCGACGTCCGAGGATGGAACAACGGTAGCCGAACGCGCCGCCGCCGATCCCGCGGTTCCAGGCGACAGCACGGCGCCGGGACACACCAACGCTACGAGATCCGACACACGAGGGAACCGGTCACGATCCGTTCCGCACCAAACAGAATCCTTGCAGCCGGAGACGGTCCTGGACCAACTGGTCAGCGCCCCGCTACTTCCATTCGACGCCACTGGCCGCGCGGAGTGCGCCGTGCCCTTCGGCTTCGAGGACTATCTGGAGCTCGTGGAGGCGACGGGGCGCGTCATCCGCGAGGACAAGCGCGGCTTCATCCACGATGGCACCCCGCCCCTGCTGGCACGTCTGGGCATTGATCCCGATCAGTTCATCCGTGCGGCCAGCCACATGTTGCAGCAATTCGGCAGCGCCATCGGAACACCGACCCATCTCACGGCCCGGTGCGATGCCCGCCAAACACGCTATCTGCGAGGCATGGCGACCGCCCGGCAGCTCTTCCCTCGGTTGGCAGCCTGATCCCGCCCCCCGGAACCAAGACCAGCCATTGGCCCAGCAATGATTTTGTACATACAATAATCAAATGGCGATTGAGTTCGACGCGGACAAGGATGCCGCGAATCAGGCCAAGCACGGGGTCTCACTCGCGCTGGCCGCGAGCCTGGAGTGGGAGACCCTTCTGGCCATGGAGGATCGTCGAAAGGACTACGGCGAATGTCGCATGCTGGGATACGCCCTGATGGGTGATCGCTTGTACTGCGTCATCTTCACGGACCGAGAGAATGTTCGAAGAATCATCAGCCTGCGCAAGGCGAATAACCGAGAGATCAGTCGTTATGTCCAGATCGTTGACGCTACGTAATGGCCGTCGGGTCTTGCTGAATAACCCGGAAGAGGAAACGGCGATTGAGGCCGGCATCGAAGCGGACCCGGAGACACACGCGCCCGACGAGGAAGAAGCGCGGGCACTGCGGCGCCCCGGCCGCCCCCCAATGGATGTCACCAAGGAACGGATCACGATTCGCCTGTCGCCGGAGGTTGTGGAGGCCTTCCGCGCGACCGGAAAGGGCTGGCAAACCCGCATGGATGGTGCCCTGAAAGAATGGCTCCGGGAGCATCATCCAACGACGAAGTCCTGAATTGCCGACGCATCGCAGGACGCCAGGTGTTGGACCCTTGATCACTCCCCTCGGGTCCGCCCCCTGCACAGCCTTAAAGCCCGACGCGCTATCGAGTGAAACCGACCCGCGCAGTCACACCCGCACCCCGTACTGTTCGATCTCCGAGCGCAACGTCTCGCTTGCCGCGCTGATATCCACCAGGTCAAAGCTGTACAGCGCCGGAAGCTCCTCGGTGCGCTCACGAAGTCGGCCCCAATACCGGCTTGTTGCCTTCCCCGAAGGCATCACAGCCAGGTCGATATCGGAATGCGGCCGGGCGGTTCCCTTGGCTCATGAACCGAACCAAATCACTTCAGACGTCCCCCCAAAGCTCTTCCCTCTCAATCTCCGCCGCCTCGGATGCCAAACCCGTGACGCGGTTCAGGGGCAATTTCGCATCCTGATCACGGGCTTCCGGCACACGAAAAGTCACCCACCCAGCACTCCCTGAGCCTGGTACAAATATCGCTCCGTCCGGGCTCGGCTCGCCGCCTTCTCCGGGCGCGCACCACTAGCAAGGCCAGCTCGACGCTTCGGAACTCCCTCACCACACGATTAGCGGAACAGGTCAGCGGCCGGTGCCGGGCGGTGGAGCAGGAAGCCCTGGCCGATGGCGCAGCCTTCCTGCAGCAGGAAGGCGCGCTGGGGTTCTTCTTCGACACCCTCGGCGATGAGGTCCAGCTCCAAGGCGGCGGCCAGCGCGATGATCGCGCGGATGATGGACTCGTTGTGGCGGGAATGGCCGATGTCGCGTACCAGCGACTGGTCGACCTTGAGGCGGTGCAGCGGCAGGCGGCGCAGGTGCGCGAGGTTGGAGTAGCCGGAGCCGAAGTCGTCCATGGCCAGACGCACCCCGAGGCCGTCCAGCCGACGCAGGACCGCCAGGGCGCGCTCGGGGTACTCCATGATCATGGTTTCGGTCAGCTCGACCTCCAGGCGTTCGGGCGCGATGGCGAAGCGCCCCAGGGTCTCGCGTACGGTGGTGACGAGTTGCTCGTCGTGCAGCTCGCGCGCCGACAAGTTTACGGCGATCATCGGGATGTTCCGGCCCGCCTCGTCCCAGGCTGCGAGCTGGCGGCAGGCCGCCTCCAGAACCCAGCGATCGATCGCCTGGATCAGGCCGGTCTCCTCGGCCAGCGGGATGAACTCCGCGGGGGATACCATGCCCCGGTGCGGATGGTTCCAGCGCACCAGGCTCTCGACCCCCACGCACTCGCCACTGGCCAGGTTGAACTGTTGCTGGAAGTGGAGCACGAACTCGTGGTTGACGATGGCCTGCCGCAAGTCGTTTTCCAGGAACAGCCGGTGCTCGGTCAGGGTGCCCATCTCGGCGTCGTAGGCGCACCAGCTGTCTCCTCCCCGGCGCCGCGCATCCTGCATCGCCAGCTCGGCGGCGGTCAGGAGCTCTTCGCGCGTCTGGCCGTCGCCGGGGAAACGTGCCACACCGACACTCGCCGTGAGCACCAGCGCGCGCCCCGCGATCTCGAAGGGGGCCCGCAGGGTATCGATCAGTGACTGCACGAAGGTGCCCAGGGCTTCCACGGGCGGGCTCTCGATGATCAGGCAGAACTCGTCGGCACCGATGCGGGCTACCGTGTCCTCGGGCGACAGGGCCTGGCTCAGGCGCTGTGCAATGCCCTGCAGCACGGTATCTCCCGCCGCGGTCCCCAGGGTCTCGTTCACGTTACGGAAGCGGTCCAGATCCATCAGCACAACCCAGCGCGCCTCGCCGTCCGCCATGGCGCGTTCGACCGTGTGGCCCAGACGGTCCTGCAACAGGGCGCGATTGGGCAAGCCGGTGCGCGCATCGTAGTGCGTCATCTGCCGCAGCTGTTCCTTCTGCTCCATGCTGGCGGTCAGGTCGGTCCAGCTGCCGACGATCTCTAGCTCGCCGTGCCCGTTGTTCCCTTCCACCACACGCATCTCGTCACGCACGTGGCGCAGCTTGCCCCAGCCGTCGAACAGGCGGAACTCGCGAACGAGCTCGCCATCCTCCAGCAGCCGTTCGTTCTCGCGCAGGGCGTTCGCGCGATCCTCGGGATGCAGCTGATGCTCGAGCCAACCAGGACGCATCGCAACGTCGAGGTCGACTCCATACAGCCGCTGGAGGTTGGGGCTAACCCATACCGGATAAAAGTCGTGAGCATCCAGCTGGTAAATCACCGTAGGCCCACTGTCCAGCACATGCTCCAGGCGCTGGTTGACCGCGCTCAGCTCGCGGGTTCGCAGACGCACCTGCCAGCGCAGCAGTAACCCCGTAACCGCCAACAGGACGACCAGAGCCAGCGCGATGATCAGCGCCCACACCACCCATCCCGGTAGCCCCGGTTCGCCCTCGGCGAGCAGCGTGGCCTCAAGGGCCTCCTGGTAGGGCGAGCCCGCCAGGGGCTTCCAGCGCTCCAGATAGGCGTCGATCAGTGCCAGACGCTCCGCCTGTGCGCCCGGCGCGGCCGCATAGTGCAGACCCACCTGGCCGAAGGTGATCGGCGTCTCCACCAGCCCGTAGGCGCGGGCGTGCTGGCGTCCGTAGAAGTTATTGCTGACGGCGGCATCGGCTTCGCCGGCCGGCACCGAGGCCAGCACCGCTGGGAGATCGCTGTAGGGAACCAGTTGGTACTCGAGACCCGGGTTGCCAATTTGTTGCCGGCGCAAGTGGCTTTCCTGCACCGAACCCTCCAGCACGGCGATGCGCCGAGAACCCATGGATTCCAGACTGCCGAACCCCGACTGCGGGAACGCGTATACCTGGCTCCAGCCCTGGACGACCGGAATCTGGTGAAAGTCGAAGAATGCCTCGCGCGTGCCGGTCCGGGCCACATCGGGCATCAGATCCAGCCGGCCTTCGCGCAGATCGGCAAGGCATTGCGCCCATTCGCAGGGGACGTACTCGATCTGCCAATGCTCGCGGCGGGCGATGGAGTCCAGCAGGCGGACGAACAGGCCGTCGGCCTCCCCGTGCTCGTCCACGCTGACCTTGGGCGCGTTGTCGTACACGCCCACGCGCAAATCCGGCGCGGAGGCCGCGGAGGACGGCGCCCAGCAGGCAAGCAGCAGGCCAACAAACGAGAGGCTGAGGAATACGCGCAGATCCCTCGATCGCCTCCGGAGGGGCCGCCGCGTTCGAGGCGATTGGGAGCAATCCGTTGCGCGCACGACACTCTCTTGGAAAGACCGACATCCGCATAGTGCCATGCTCGGCCCATTGATGCGCGTCGGATACCCCGCCTTCTTGGCTCCGCACCCCAATAGCTGGATCCAGGCGCGCGGCGTCATCCAAGAAGGACCCGATTGCGCCCCTCCTCCTTGGCGCGGTACATCATCTTGTCGGCACGCTTCAGGACCGCATCCAGGCTGTCCTGCGGGCCGAAGCTGGTTACACCGAACGAGGCCGTGACGCGAACCCCGGCGATCGGTTCGCGGGCAATCGCCTCCCGACAGCGCTCGGCAAGTTGCAGGGCGCCCTCGCGGCCGATCTCCGGCGCCACGATGAGGAACTCCTCCCCTCCCCAGCGAGCGACGGAATCCGGCTCGCGCACCGAAGATCGCAGGATTCGTGCAACGCCGGCGATCACGGCATCGCCGATCGCATGACCATGGGTATCGTTTACCGCCTTGAAGTGATCAATATCCATTCCGATCACAGCGACCGGCACGCCGTAGCGCCGGACCGAGGCGGCATGCCGCTGCAGCACGGACTCGGCCGCCCGCCGGTTGGCCAGACCGGTCAGGGGATCGGTCTGCGCCGCCTGTTCCAGCGCCTCGCTGCGCACCAGAGCGTCTTTGACGGTATCGCGCATGGAGGTCGCGACACTGGCCAGGGCCAACAAGACAGCCAGAAACAGATGCACCCGCACCAGGTAGACGCCCGCATCGCGCGAAAGCTCGCCACGCAGCCACTCCCCTGCGGCACCGGAGGCGGCAATCAGGGTGGCAACCACGAGGATGGCCACTCCGGCCCGAAACCCCCGGCGATGCTCAAGCATCACGAACGCGGCCAGGATCACGATTCCAACCGCCCAGTAATGCCCGCCGGCCAGCACCAGAAGGTGCTCGTCCAGGGGGCCGCCCGCGTGGAAATGCCATGCGAGACGACTGAGAATCATCATAGCCACCATCGCCAGCATCCAGGCTTCCAGCCGCGGCAAGGCCTGTGGTGCCCGCCACACCGCTACGAACAGCGCGGCCAGGACGAACGCAAACAACGGATAGAGATACGCGAGGAAGACATCCCCCGGTGCGCGAACGGCCCAGCTGAGCACGAAGATCGCGATACCGGCGGGCAATACGACGAGATATACCCCCCGCTTGCGGGCCTCCACCCGTTCCGCCTCCGCTCGTGCGCTGCCGATCGCTTCGTCCTGCATTCCACCTTTCCTCATTCAGGCGTCACGAAGATACCCATGATGGGCCTCAGCCTGGCATCCACGCGCCGCCCCGAGGACAACGCTCCCAAAACGCGACCTGATTAGCAACGATCGTCAGCCAGTGGCGGGGCCCATTTGGGGACGTGCATGGCCCGCCCCGGGCCACTTTGATCTAGGCCTTCCCGGGAACATCACCCTCCCGAGCTCCGTTACCCCTGCCCTGTCATCCCGGTCGGAGCGCACCCCGATTGTGATCCCGGCAGTGGCGCCCCCTCCCCGTCATCCCGGCCGTAGCGCAGCGGAGAGCCGGGATCTCCACACGCCGTTCTAGCCCCAACGTACGGGTCACTCATACCGTGGAGATCCCGGATAACCGCTGCACGGTTTCCGGGATGACGATGTAGGAGGCGCCTGGAGACCCGGCCCCGCACGGGCCTTGAGCCTGGCTGACGCTCGTTGCTGATCAGGAAACGCGAAAGGCCGCCTCGAGGGGCGGCCTTTCGCGGGTGCTGCAGTGATGGAGGCTGGGGTCGGAATCGAACCGGCGTACACGGATTTGCAATCCGCTGCATAACCACTCTGCCACCCAGCCTGTATCGGGTGGGTTTCGGCCCCACAGATGCTGGCGCATCTCCAGAGGCCGAAACAGAAAACCCCGGCGAACCGGGGTTTCAAAAATCTGTTGGAGCGGGAAACGAGATTCGAACTCGCGACCCCAACCTTGGCAAGGTTGTGCTCTACCAGCTGAGCTATTCCCGCTCTTCGTTATCGGCGCGTATTCTACCGCAGATTGCCCGCAGGTCAATACCCACGGTAGCCAATTGCCTCGGCGCCGTGCACTGCCCGGTCGAATACGACCACCTGGTTGCGCCCGGCGTTCTTGGCCACGTACATCGCCGCATCCGCCGCGCGTGACAAGGCGGGCCCGTCCGTCGCGTCCAGCGGAAACAAGGCGACCCCGATACTGCAGGAGATGTGCACCTCGATCCCGTCGCAGTTGAACGGGTCCGCCAGCACGGCTCGGATCTTCTCGCCGATCGCCGCGGCATGCACCCGACTCTCCTCCACCGACTGGAAGCGAGGCAGCATCACCACGAACTCGTCGCCCGCAATGCGCGCGGCCACATCACTGTCGCGCAAGGCACCCGACAGGCGCTGCGCCACCAGGCGGAGCAGCATGTCGCCCACCGCATGCCCGTGCTGGTCGTTGACCGGCTTGAATTCGTCCAGGTCCACGAACATCAGCGCAACCTGCTGACCCATTCGGCGAGCCCCCGTGAGCTCGTGATCGAGGATCTGAAAGAACAGGGTCCGATTGGGCAGGTCGGTCAACGGATCGTAATGCGCCAGGCGCTGCATATGCGCCTCGGTCTCCTTGCGCTCGGTGATGTCCCGAGCGATGCCGAGGAACGCCGTCACCCGGCCCGCATCGTCCAGCACCGGCGAGACATTGCTGGTGTGCCAGCGGTAATGCCCGTCCTGGTGGCGGATGCGGTACTCGATACCGCTTTCCTTCTTCCCGGTGTCCGCAATCCGTTGCAGGAACGCGTAACACGCGGGCAGATCCTCCGGGTCCACATATTCGTCGATCGAGTGATCGATCGCCGCGCTGACCGGATGGCCGAGGTTCTCCGTCCAGTTGGGCGAGACGTAGGTGAGCACGCCGTCCGGGCGCAGCGAATAGATCACGTCGCTGGCAGTCTCGACGAAGGCACGGAACTGCGCCTCGCTCTGGCGCAGTTCCGCCTCGAGCTCCTTGCGCGTGGTGATATCGGTGGCGAAGCCGGTCCAGATGATCGCGCCATCCGCCAGCCGCCGCGCGGTGTCATAGGCGGACAGCCAGATCACTGTGCCATCGCGGCACTGCATGCGGAATTCCTGAAGCCAGGGCTCCGAATGCTCGGCCGATTCCATTGAGCTCCGCATCACCGCTTCGCGATCCTCGGGGTGGATACAGTCCAACAATGGCGCCCCATCCTTCTTGAGGGCCGAACGATCCACACCGAACCAGCCCTCCACCACTTCACCCACATAGGGAAAGTCGAAGTGCCCATCGGGCGTCCTGCGCAATTGATAGACAAAACCCGGCAACAGACCCTGAAGGGCCTCCAGGGTCTGCGTGTTGTCAAGATCAAGATCAGAAACGGGCATGGGCAGTCCACGCGCAGCACCGGGCAGGTGTCCGCAGTGTAGCCCCAAAGCCCCGGCCGACAAACACGCCGCCCCTTACTGCGAGCGTGCGGCCGCCAGCATGTACTGGATCATGGAGACCAGAGTCAGGGCGGCGGCCAGGTACAGCAGCCACTCGCCGATCACGAACGTCGGAAGGCCGACAATGGGCTCGGCCCACAGCAGCAGGAAGATCGCCACCATCTGCGCGGTGGTCTTCACCTTGCCCACCCACGACACCGCCACCTTGGCGCTGCCGCCGACCTCGGCCATCCACTCGCGCAGCGCGGAGATCGCGATCTCGCGCCCGATGATGACGATCGCGGCCAGCGCAATGCCGAGTTCGGGGTTGTAGTCCACCACCAGCACCAGGGCCGCGGCGACAATCAGCTTGTCCGCCACTGGATCGAGGAATGCCCCGAACCGACTGGTCACCTCCCAGCGCCGGGCCAGATAGCCGTCCAGCCAGTCGGTCACGCCCGCCAGGGCGAAGATGATGGCCGCCACGATTCCGCCCTGCGGCATGGACAGGCCGTAGAACGCGAGCACCAGTAACGGGATCATCACGATCCGCGACCAGGTCAGCCAGGTGGGCAATTGGGGAAACATGGCAGTGGCTCAACTCTCGTGAAACTGGTCGTAAATCGCCTGCGCGAGCCGGCGGTGAATCCCCGGCACCTTGGTCAGCTCCTCGACCCCGGCCCGGCTGACCCCGCGCAGGCCGCCAAAGTGCTTCAGCAGTGCGCTGCGACGCTTCGGCCCCAGCCCCGGGATCGCCTCCAGGGTGGACTCCTTACGCGCCTTGGCACGGCGGGCGCGGTGCCCGGTGATCGCAAAGCGGTGGGCCTCGTCGCGGATCTGCTGGATCCAATGCAGCGCACCCGAATGCGCGGGGAGTATAGAGGGCGCCTGTACCCCGCTCAATATCAGGGTTTCCATGCCCGCCTTGCGCTCCTCGCCCTTGGCCACGCCCACGACCTTGATGTGGTCCAGCCCGAGGTCGGCCAGCACGTTCAGCGCCTGGGTCACTTGCCCCTTGCCGCCATCGATGAACAGGATATCCGGTTCCTGCCCCTCGCCCTTCTTGAGCCGTGCAAAGCGCCGGCTGAGCGCCTGATGCATGGCCGCGTAGTCATCGCCCGGTTCGATCCCCTCGATGTTGAAGCGCCGATAATCCGACTTGATCGGCCCTTCCGGCCCGAACACGACGCAGGAGGCCACCGTGCCCTCGCCGCCGGTGTGCGAGATGTCGAAGCACTCCATGCGCTTGGGCGTCTCCTCCAGGCCCAACTCGCTGGTCAGCGCATCGAGGCGCGCCGTCTGTCCCGCCTGGCTGGCAATCCGGGTCTTCAGGGCCAGTTCGGCATTGCGCCGCGCCATGTCCAGCCAGCGTGCGCGGTCACCGCGCAGCGACCAGGCCAGGGCAACCTTGCCGCCCCGCCGCTCGGCCAGGTAAGCCTCCAGGGTCTCGGCGCCCTGCGGCTCGTGCGACAGCAAGATGCGCGCCGGCGGCTCGCGTTCCGCGTAGTACTGCGCCAGCACCGCGGCCATGATCTCGTCAGTCTCGGTCGCCTCCGGCACGTTCGGGAACAGCTCGCTGTTGCCCAGATTCTGCCCGTTGCGCACGAAGAAGATCTCCACCGCGCAGGTCCCTGCCTCCTGCGCCAGGGCAAACACGTCGGCATCCCCCTCGCCGCCGGAGACGAACTGCTGTTCGGAGATCTGGCGCAGGCGTGCGATCTGGTCGCGCAGGCGTGCGGCATGCTCGAAGTCCAGGCGCGTCGAGGCCGCCTCCATGCGCTCCATCAGTTCCTCGATCACCGCCTCGCTCTTGCCTTCCAGGAACTTGACCGACGCCTCGACGTCGCGCGCGTAGTCCTCCGGCGAGATGTAGCCGACACAGGGCGCGGTGCAACGCCCGATCTGGTACTGCAGGCAGGGGCGCGAACGGTGCGCGAACACGCTGTCCTCGCACTGGCGCACCTGGAAGAGCTTCTGCAGCAGCGCCAGGCTTTCGCGCACCGCGCCGGCCGAAGGGTACGGCCCGAAGTAGCGCATGCCCTTCTTGCGCGCGCCGCGATGAAACCCCAGGCGCGGGTACTCCTGGTTCGAGACGTAGATGTAGGGGTAGCTCTTGTCGTCGCGCAGCAGCACGTTGTAGCGCGGCCGGTGACGCTTGATCAGGTTGGCCTCCAGCAGCAGCGCCTCGGCCTCGGTATGCGTCACCGCAACGCGGATATCCGCGATCTGCCGCACCATCGAGCGGATGCGCGGGCCGCGGTCGTCGCTCCCACGGAAATAGCTGGGCACCCGGCTCTTCAGGTTGCGCGCCTTGCCGACGTACAGCACGTTCCCGGCCGCATCCAGCATCTGGTAGACGCCGGGCGACTGCGTCAGCGTCTGCACAAAGCGCTTGTGATCAAATCCGGTTTCGGAGGTACTCATGATCGTTTCAGGATACCCGAACTCCCCCGCCGCCCGGCATAGCCCCCGCCCGCCCGACGCCATCCCACCTCGGGACCCTCAATCCGTCATTGCGAGGCCCCGAAGGGGCCGCGGCAATCGGGTGGGGCGTATGGGGCAGCGTTCGGAGATTGCCGCGGCGCCTTTGGCGGCTCGCAATGACGGGGAGAGTGGGCTCCCAATGGGAACATCTACGCGAGGTAAGTGCGAATGCGGGCGAACAGATCGTCGAACATGGCGGGAGTCAGGCGGCGGGTTTGGGTGTTGTAGCGCGAGCAGTGGTAGGAGTCGATCAGACGGGTGTGCGCATCCAGCTCGTGTTCGGCGCCATGGCCAAAGCGCAGACTCGACAGCGGCAGGCCCTTCGCGCGCAGGATGGCGTCGTGGGCGATCTTGCCCAACGCCAGAATCACCCGCGGCTGCATCGCCGCCATCTCGGCGGCGAGGAACCCGTTGCAGGTGCGGATCTCCTCGGTCGTCGGCTTGTTCTGCGGCGGGAGGCATTTGACCGCGTTGGTGATGCGGCAGTCGATTAGTTCCAGATCGTCGTCCGCGCGCACGCTCTCCGGTGCACTGGCGAAGCCGTGTTCGTGCAGGGTCTGGTACAGGAGCACACCGGCATAGTCGCCGGTGAACGGGCGCCCGGTGGCGTTGGCCCCGTGCATACCGGGTGCCAGGCCAACGATCAGCAGCCGCGCATCCAGCGGGCCGAAGGACGGCACGGGCGCGGCGTGATACTCGGGGTGCTTCGCCCGCACATCTTCCAGAAAGCCCGCCAGGCGCGGGCAGGCGCGGCAATCCGCGGCGAAGATCTCGCTAGGAGGCATCCGGCCACTCGCGATAGGGATTCCGGGCGAGTTCGGTGTTGTAGTAGCGCGGGTCGTGCGACACCTCCTCGCCCAGCCAGTCCGGACGCGGGAATTCGGCGTCGCTTCTCGGCAACTCCAGCTCGGCGACGATCAGACCTGCATTGGCGCCCTCGAACACGTCGACCTCGTATTCCCAGCCCTCGACGTCCACCCAGTGGCGGGTCTTTTCGACCTGCGGGCCGGCCAGCGTGTCCAGCAGGCGGTGGGCCTCGTCCACGGGGATGTCGTACTGGTATTCGTCGCGTTCCACGCCGAGGGTCGCGCTCTTGATGTTGAGGTTGGCACCGCCTTCGTCCACTCGCACGCGGATGGACGCGCGGTCGTTGCCGCACAGATAGCCCTGCCGCATGCGCTGCGCACGCACGACACGGTCACGCCAGGCATCACTGGCCAGCAGGAATTTGCGTTCGATCTCGCGGCCCATGCCGAATGCTCCTTGTGTTTCCCCAGGACGCCGAGGACCCTCCCGGTCGATCGCCACGGCGCTGCGCGCCTCGCGATGACGCGTCCGCGGACCCCGGTTACATCCGGATGAGCGCGGAGCCCCAGGTGAATCCGCCGCCAAAGGCCTCGGTCAGGATCAGGTCACCCTTCTTGATGCGACCGTCGCGCACGGCGGTATCCAGCGCCAGCGGGATGGACGCGGCCGAGGTGTTGCCGTGGCGATCCACCGTGACCACGACGTTGTCCATGGACATGTTCAGCTTCTTCGCGGTCGCCTGGATGATGCGGATGTTCGCCTGGTGCGGCACCAGCCAGTCCAGCTCGGATTTGTCGATCCCGTTGTACTCGAGGGTCTCGTCGACGATCTGGTCCAGGGTATTCACTGCCACGCGGAAGACGGCTCGGCCTTCCATGCGAATGAAGTCGAGATCCGGGTTGCTGTCCGGCTGCGACACGCCACCCGGAACCTCCAGCAGGCTCTTGTGGTGGCCGTCGGCATGCAGGTGCGTGGAGATGATGCCCGGGTCCGGCGAACGCGACAGGATCACGGCACCCGCACCGTCGCCCCACAGGATGCAGTTGCCACGGTCGGTGTAGTCGGTAATGCGCGAGAGCGTCTCCGCCCCCACGACCAGCACGTGCCGGATCTCGTCGCTCTGCATGAAGCGGTCGGCAGTGGCCAGGGCGTACACGAACCCACTGCACACCGCCTGGATATCGAAGGCCGGGCAGCCCCCCACGCCCAGCTTGGCCTGCAGGATGCACGCGGTGCTGGGGAAGATCTGATCGGGGGTGGTGGTTGCGACCAGGATCAGGTCGAGGTCGGCGGCGCGGATGCCGGCGGCGTCCATTGCACGCTCGGCGGCCTTCAGCGCGAGATCCGAGGTCACCTCGTTCTCGGCGACGATATGCCGCTCGCGGATTCCGGTGCGGTCGCGGATCCAGGCATCCGAGGTATCGACCATCGCCTCCAGCTCGGCGTTGGTCAGGATGCGCTCGGGCAGGTAGCTCCCGGTCCCGCTGATGCGTGCATGCTTCACTCGCTTGTCTCCTGGCCCAGGAGCTGGCCAAGCTGCTTGTCGATCCGACTCGAGATGTTCGCCTCGGCCTCGATGCGGGCAATGCGGATCGCGTGCTCGAAGGCCAGCTCGTCGGCGCTGCCGTGGCTCTTGATCACCACGCCCTGCAGGCCCAGCAGCGAAGCGCCGTTGTAGCGGCGGTGGTCGAACCGATGACGGATCCGGCGCAGTACCGGCAGTGCGAACAGGCCGGACAATCGAGAAAACACCGATGCATCGAACTCCGCCTTCATTTTGGAGGAGATCATCTTGGCTACGCCTTCGCTGATCTTCAGCGCGACGTTGCCGACAAAGCCGTCACAGACCACCACGTCCACATCGCCACAGTAGACATCGTTCCCCTCGACGAAGCCGATGTAGTTGAGGCTGGATTCTTCCAGCATGCGGCCGGCCTCGCGCACGCGGTCATTGCCCTTGATCGCCTCGGAGCCGATGTTCAGCAGGCCGACCCGCGGGGCCTCCAGACCGTCCACCGCATTCGCCAGCACCGATCCCATAACCGCGAACTGATACAGATGCGCGGCCTCGACATCCACATTGGCGCCCAGGTCGAGCATGTGGGTATGCCCGTTCATCGACGGCAGGGCCGTGGCGATGGCCGGGCGATCGATGCCGGGGAGGGTCTTCAGGACGTACCGCGCGGTGGCCATCAGACCACCCGTATTGCCGGCGGAGACGCAGGCCTGGGCCGCCCCGTTCTTCACCTGGTCAATGGCGACCCGCATCGAGGAGTCGCGCTTGGTACGCAGGGCCACGGCCGGCAGCTCGTCCATGCCGACCACCTGGCTGGCATGCACCATCTCGACCCGCTCGCGTTCGCTCGCGGACCAGCCGGATATCCCGGACTCGATGGTCTCCTGGTCACCGACCAGCAGCAGGCGGAAATCGTCTGCGACCTTCAGTGAACGGCGCGCAGCCGGAAGGATGACGGACGCACCGTGGTCGCCGCCCATCACGTCCAGTGCGATGGTAAAACTGGCAGTCATGCTCGGGCCCGACGGACGACCGCACAGCGGCCGTATTCAAACGCGGAAAGGCCACGGCGCAAACGCAGCCGTGGCCCCGGGACGGTCATTCCCTGGACCTTAATCTTCGTCTTCGTCGACTTCGACGGCCTGCTGGATCACCTGACGACCGCGGTAGAAACCATCCGGAGTCATGTGGTGACGACGATGGATCTCGCCGGTGGTCGGGTCGGTCGACAGAGTAGCGCCCGTCAGACTGTCGTGGGAGCGGCGCATATCGCGCTTGGAACGAGTCTTGCGGCGTTGCTGAACAGCCATGATGCATCTCCAGATTGATCAAAATCCCGTGGCGACGGGAGTGAGCCCGGTATCAAATCGGGCGCAAGTATAACGGTTCGGCCCGGACAATGCCCCGGCCGGCGCTCACGTCATGAGCCGCCCCGGTCCGGGCCGCCCTTCTTGAGTTGTTCGAGCACCGCAAACGGATTTTCGGCGCCCTCGCCTTCCTCGAATTCGGCCCCGGCGGCGGGTTCGCAATCCGCATGGCGCGGCACCAGCGGCCACGCCAGCAGGATCTCTTCCTCGACCCATGCCGCGGGGCGCAACAGGCCATCCGCCTCGAGAGCGACAAAGTCATCGCCCTCGCTCATGCCGGCCGGAGTGCCTTCCGGTGGTAGCAGCACGGCATCCGGTTCGAGGCGGAATTCCCATGCCATCGGCTGCAGGCAGCGCTGGCAGGTCTGCCACAGCTCGCCGGTAATCGTCCCGCTCAGCCGTATCTCGTCCAGCGCCCCGCGTTCCAGCTGGAATTGCGCGTGCACCCGCAACGGGTGTCCCGGCAGGGCATCGGCACGCAACCGCGGCAGCTCTTCCGCACGCAGGTCACCCTCGAATTCCAGGTGCCGCGCACGCGGTTGCCACGGGTCAAGAGAAACGGGGATGCGACTCATAAACGGCTCGGTTGCAAGGGCGCGGAATATACGCGCGCGAGGGCGATCTGTCAAAGCGAAACAGAAACTTGCAGCCGCCCCAAACGACGTCGATACTCGGGTTGTCATCGACCTGCCCGGGGCCTTCCGTTTGATTCGCAAGCTGCTCATTGCCAACCGGGGCGAAATCGCCGTGCGCCTGATCCGGGCATGCAGCGAACTGGGGATCATCTCGGTCGCGGTCTATACCGATGCCGACCGCCACGCCCTGCACGTGAAGAAGGCCGACGAGGCCTACGCCATCGGCCCGGACTCCATGGGCGGGTACCTCAGCATCCATCGCCTGATCAGCGTCGCGCGCGCCGCCGGCTGTGACGCGGTGCACCCGGGCTACGGCTTCCTTTCCGAAAACCCCGACTTTGCCGCGGCCTGCGCCGCCCGCAACCTGATCTGGGTCGGCCCGGATACGTCGGTGATCCGCCGCATGGGCGACAAGGTGTCCGCGCGCCGGGCGATGATTGAGGCCGGCGTGCCGGTCACACCCGGCTCGGAGGGCAACCTGGAGGGCGTCACCGCGGCGCTGGAGGTGGCCGAGCGCATCGGCTACCCGGTGATGCTCAAGGCCACCAATGGCGGCGGCGGACGCGGCATTCGCCTGTGCGAGGATGCCGCCGCTCTGGAGCACAACTTCGAGCGTGTGCGCTCCGAGGCCACCCGTGCCTTCGGCAGTACCGAGATCTTCCTCGAGAAGGCCGTGGTCAATCCGCGACACATCGAGGTGCAGATCCTCGGCGATGCCCACGGCCATGCGATCCACCTGTTCGAACGCGACTGCTCGGTGCAGCGCCGCCACCAGAAGCTGGTGGAGATCGCCCCTTCGCCACAACTGGACGAGGCGCAGCGCCAGTATCTGGGCGAGTTGGCGGTGCGCGCCGCGCTCGCCGTCGGCTACCAGAACGCCGGCACCGTCGAGTTCCTGATGGACGCAGATGATTCGTTCTATTTCATGGAGATGAACACAAGACTTCAGGTAGAACATCCAGTTACCGAGATGATCACCGGGGTCGACATCGTGCAGGAACAGCTGCGCATCGCCGCCGGCGAGCCGCTGCGCTACGAACAATCGCAGATCACCCGCCGCGGCTATGCGATGGAGTTCCGCATCAACGCGGAAGACCCGAAGAACGACTTCCTGCCGAGCTTCGGCCGCATCACCCGCTACTTCGCCCCGGGCGGCCCGGGCGTGCGCACCGACGGGGCCATCTACACCGGCTACACCATCCCGCCGCATTACGACTCGATGTGCGCCAAGCTGATCTGCTGGGCCCTGGAGTGGGACGATCTGCTGGCCCGCGCCAATCGTGCCCTGCGGGACATGGGCGTGTTCGGGGTCAAGACCACCATCCCGTTCCACCTGGCCATCGTTGACCACCCGACCTTCCGCAGCGGGCACTTCGATACCGGGTTCGTCGCGGCCCACCCGGAGCTGACGCACTTCCCCGGCAAGCGCTCGGACCGCCAACTGGCGGTGGCCGTTGCCGCAGCCCTCGCCGCCCACCACGGGTTATAACCCCGGCCACCGGACTGACCATGGATCGAGTTCACATCACCGATGTCACCCTGCGCGACGGCCACCAGAGCCTGATCGCCACGCGCATGCGCACCGAGGACATGCTGCCAATCTGCGAGCAGATGGACGCCATCGGCTTTCACTCGCTGGAGGCCTGGGGCGGTGCCACCTTTGATGCCTGCGTGCGGTTTCTCAAGGAGGACCCCTGGGAGCGGCTGCACCAGCTGCGGGCCGCGCTGCCGAACACCCCCCTGCAGATGCTGCTGCGCGGACAGAACCTGCTCGGCTATCGCCACTACGCCGACGACGTGGTGCGCGCCTTTGTCGAGCGCTCGGTCGCTGGTGGCATCGACATCATCCGCATCTTCGACGCGATGAACGACGCGCGAAACCTGCGCACCGCGATCGAGGCAACCCGCGAGGCCGACGCCCATGCCCAGGGCACGCTCTGCTACACCACCGGCCCGGTGCATTCGGCCGCCGAATTCGTCGCCCTGGGACGCGAGCTGGTCGCGATGGGCGCACAGAGCATCGCGATCAAGGACATGGCCGGGCTGCTCACCCCGAGCGCCACCCGCGAGCTGGTCACCGAGCTGGTGGATGCCCTGGACGTGCCGATCCACCTGCACGCCCACGCCACATCGGGGCTGTCCGAGCTGTGCCACTGGCAGGCCATCGAGGCCGGCTGCCGGCATATCGAGACCGCGATCTCGGCATTCGCCGGGGGCACCAGCCACCCGCCAACGGAGAGCCTGGTCGCCGCCCTCGCCGGCACCGAGCACGACACGGGCCTGGATCTGGTCGCGCTGCAGAAGATCGGGCTGTATTTCCACGAGGTGCGCAAGAAGTACCAGCGCTTCGAGAGTGAGTACACCGGCGTCGACACCCGCGTGCAGATCAACCAGGTGCCCGGCGGGATGATCTCCAACCTGGCGAACCAGCTGCGTGACCAGAACGCGCTGGATCACTTTGATGCGGTGCTGGAAGAGATCCCCCGGGTCCGCGAGGACCTGGGCTACCCGCCGCTGGTCACCCCCACCTCGCAGATCGTCGGCACCCAGGCGGTGATGAACGTCCTCGCCGGGGAGCGCTACAAGACCATCACCAACGAGGTGAAGCAATACCTGACCGGGCACTACGGCCGGGCGCCCGGCCCGATCAACAGCGTCGTGCGGCAACAGGCCATCGGCAATGCCGATGTCATCGATTGCCGCCCGGCCGACCTGCTGAATCCGGAGATGGCCACCCTGACTGACGAGATCGGAGACCTCGCCCGGGGCCCGGAGGATGTCCTGACCTTCGCCCTGTTCCCCGAGGTGGGTCGGCAATTCCTGGAGCAGCGCCGCGACGGCACGCTCAGCCCGGAACCGCTCAACCTGCCAGAGAACACCCAGGCCGGCTGCCCGGCCCCGGTGGAGTTCAACGTCACCTTCCACGGCGAGACCTATCACATCCAGGTCAACGGCTCCGGCCATCACCGGGAGGACACCCGCCCGATGTACGTGACGGTCGACGGGATGCCGGAAGAGGTCCAGATCGAGACCCTGGACAGCATCGAGACCGCCGGCAACGGCGGCGCCGAACGCAGCCGCGGGGCCAGCGGAGGCAAGAAGTCGCGCCGTGCGACCCGGCCGGGCGACGTCACCACCTCCATGCCCGGCACCATCATCGACGTGCTGGTGGCCGAGGGTGACAAGGTCGAAGCCGGGCAGCCAGTGCTGGTGCTGGAGGCGATGAAGATGGAATCCGAGATCGCCGCACCCGTATCCGGCACGGTCACCGCAGTGAACATCACCAAAGGGGCCGCCGCCAATCCTGACGACGCTCTGATCGAGATCGACGGCGACGATGGCTGATACCGCACGAAGACTGGTCCTCGCCTCCACCTCGCGCTATCGCGCCGAACTGCTGGAGCGGCTGCATCTGCCATTCGAGACCGCGCGCCCGGCGGTGGACGAGACCCCTCTGGCGCATGAATTGCCCGAGGCGATGGTGGCACGCCTGGCCGAGGCCAAGGCCCGGGCGGTCGCCGATGTCTATCCCGACCATCTGGTCATCGGCTCCGACCAGAACGCCAGCCACGCCGGGCAGGTCCTCGGCAAGCCCGGCGACAGCGTCCGCGCCGAGGCGCAACTCGCGGCGCTGTCCGGGGAAACGGTTACGTTCCACACCGGCCTGTGCCTGCTGGACACGGCCACCGGGAAGGTGCGGACAGGCCAGGTCCCGTTCACCGTGACCTTCCGCGAGTTGAGCCCCGAGGAGATCCGGCGCTACGTTGCACTGGACCAGCCGCTGGACTGTGCCGGCAGCTTCAAGTCCGAGGGGCTGGGCATCAGCCTGTTCGCGCGCATGAGCGGCGACGACCCGACCGCGCTGGTGGGGCTACCGCTGATCACCCTGGGAAACTGGTTGCGCGAAGCGGGTGTGGCCGTCCCGCCCGCAGCGGCCTGAACACCGGCCCGACAACGTCCAAGAACGGGCGCGCCCGCGTCTAGCCCCAGTCGTTCCGCGGCTTGTGCGCCAGGACCTGCACCACCGCGCCGCGCCCGGTATGGAAACGCCCCTCGATCACGTCGCGTTCGCGTTCCACGGCCTCTTCGAACTCCAGCCCTTCCAGTTCTTCGGTCAGCGCCTCCCGCTTCATCATCAATTCCGCAGTGGGCGGACCTCCCGTGCCCCATTCGAGTTGCGCCGGCGTATAGGCCTCGAGGATGAACACCCCGCCCGGGCGCAGGCCCGCGACCACCTCGGCGTGCAGGCGGCGCCGAACGTCCGGTGGCAAATGGCAAAAAATCGATACGATCAGATCCCAGGAGTCCGGCTCGATCGCGTAATCGGCGAGATCCGCCACCAGGGTCTCGATCTGTACCTCCCGGTCCTCGGCCAGGCGCTGGGCCTTCTGCAGGCCGACCGCGGAGCTGTCCACCGCCAGCACGTCGAAACCCTGCTGCGCAAGAAACACCGCGTTGCGGCCCTCCCCCTCGGCCAGGCACAGGGCCCGCCCGCGCGGCACGTTGGCCACTGCCGCGCGCAGAAAATCATTCGGTTCAGTGCCGTAGACGTAGTCGTCCTCGGCGTAACGTTCATCCCACATCCCTGCTCTCCTTCCGTTCCCGGGAATCTGTCCATTCGTGCCGTCTGCCAGGCACTCCTGACGTGGCGCGTGCTTGCGCTCGCGCGATTGCCGGAACCCCGGCTTTACCCTACTCTTGCGCGTCCCCAAGGACTCCAACGATCTTCGACACCATGAGCGAAACCCCCACGCTGCGCGCACGCCTGGAACACTTTATCGAGGCCCGGCTGACCCAGCGCTTCATCATTGGCCTGATCCTGCTGAACGCCCTGACCCTGGGGCTCGAGACCTCGGACACCGTAATGGGCTGGATGGGCCCGGTGATCCTGAGTGCGGACGCCATCATCCTGTCGATCTTTACCGCCGAAGTGCTGGCCAAGCTGTTCGTCTACCGCCTGCGGTTCTGGCGCAACCCGTGGAACGTGTTCGATTTCTTCGTGGTGGGGATCGCACTGATCCCGGCCTCGGGGCCATTTTCGGTGCTGCGCGTGCTGCGTCTGTTGCGCCTGGTCTCCATGGTGCCGAAGCTGCGCTTCATCGTGGAGGCGCTGCTGCGGGCGATCCCCGGCATCATCTCCATCATGGGATTGCTGGTGCTGATCTTCTACGTGTTCGCGATCATCGCTACCGGCCTGTTTGGTGAATCCTTCCCGCAGAAGTTCGGCACGCTCGGCGCCACCATGTACAGCCTGTTCCAGGTGATGACGCTGGAGGGCTGGTCCGAGGACATCGCCCGCCCGGTGATGGAAATCTACCCCTGGGCCTGGGCGTTCTTCGTGCCCTTCATCCTGATCGCCACCTTCACCGTGCTGAACCTGTTCATCGCCATCATCGTGGACGCCATGCAGCGCATGCACGACCGCTCGATGGAGATCGAGCAGCAGATGATCCACGACAGCGTGCACGAAGAGAACCAGGCCCTGCACGCGGAGATCCACGAGATACAGCAGGAAACCCTCAAGCTCCAGGAACGCCTGACCCGCATGCAAACCATGCTGGAGAAACGCGTACGTTAACCCCCTTTACTACTCACTCGGCCCCGTCATTGCCGAACACACGGCGGTGTGCTTCAATATCGAAACATGAAGCACACTTAGGGTGGCGCCATGAAAGAGCTCAACGTCCGCGAAATGCGAGCCTCCATTGGGCATCTGGACGAAATCGTCCAGGCGTCCGGGGAAATCACCATCACCCGTCACGGAAAGCCCATTGCACGGGTCCTGCCCGTTCGTCGCGGGCGCCAGCGCCCCGACCACCACGAACTTCGCCAGCGAACCGGACCACTGGTTCCTTCGGAAATCCTCCTGAGGGAAGAGCGTGACGAGCGCGGATGAACGGAGCTACCTCGACACCAGTGCCCTGGCCAAGTGGTATTTGAACGAACCGGGATCCGAGGCCTTCGTCGACTATCTGCAGCGCGTCAACGTCGCGATCATCAGCCGCCTGGTAGCGACCGAACTGCGGTCCCTGCTCGCACGACGCCGACGCATAGGGGAGCTGCCGCAGGAACTGGAAACGATCATCTTCGCCACCTTCCAGGACGACATCTCCAGCGCCTCGTTACAACTCTATCCCTTCGACGACTCACTGTTCGACGAAGCGACCAACCTGATCACCCGCTATCCCGAACATCCATTGCGGACGCTGGACGCGCTGCACATCGCAACCGCGCGCCACCATGAGATTCCGGTGATCGCCACCGCAGACAACGTCCTCGCGGATGCGGCTTCATCGATGGGGCTGACCGTTCGTCGATTCTGACGCCTCGGGCATCCAACCTATCCGTAGGCAGGATGCCGATGAGCGCAGCGAATCGCATCGCGACCCAAACGCCTGGGTGACGGTGCGTTTCGCTTTGCTCTACGCACCCTACGGTAGACCACAGACTGGCAGGGGCGGGGCCCCGCCGGAATCAGGCGTTAACGGCGGCCGGCTCGGCAGCGCGTTCGCCCAGACGGCGGCCGGTGGCGTTCAGGACGGCCTGCAGCGTGGCGGCAGTGGTGTCCTCGCCCAGGGCGACGCCCACGGAGCGTTCGCCATCGACCTGCACGTCCACGGCGGCCATGGCACGCGCCTCGGTGCCGGACTCCATCGCGTGCTCGTCGAAGTGGGTGACCTTCACCTGCACGCCACGCTCGGCCTCCATGGCGGAGGTCAGCGCCGCGACCGCGCCGTGGCCCTCGCCCCGCAGGCGGGATTCACACCCGGGCGGGCCCATGGTCGCATCCAGCCGCACCACAGGACCGTCCTTCTCGATCTCGTAACGCACCAGATCCCAGCCGGTAACGGGCGTCAGGTAATGCTTTTCGAACAGCTCGTGGATGCGTTTCGAGGAGACCTCGATCTGCGAGGTCTCGGCATCCTTCTGCACGATGCGGGCGAACTCGATCGCCAGCCAGCGCGGCAATTCGATGCCGTAGTCGCGCTCCAGCACATGCGTGACCCCACCCTTGCCGGACTGGCTGTTGATGCGCACGACCTCCTCGTAACGCCGGCCCAGATCGCTCGGGTCGATCGGCAGGTAGGGCACGTTCCAGTGGCCGCCCTTCTCCTTGTAATGCGCCAGGCCCTTGCGGATCGCGTCCTGGTGGCTGCCGGAGAAGGCGGTGTAGACCAGCTCGCCCGCCCACGGGTGGCGCGGGTTGATGGGCATGTCGGTGCACTCCTTGTACACGTCCATCAGCCGCTCCATGTCGGACAGGTCAATGGTCGGGTCAATGCCCTGCGAGTACAGGTTCATGCCGACGGTGACCAGATCCATGTTGCCGGTGCGCTCGCCATTGCCAAACAGCGTGCCCTCCAGGCGATCGGCCCCGGCCAGCAGCCCCAGCTCGGCCGCGGCCACGCCGGTGCCCCGGTCGTTGTGCGTATGCAGCGACACGCAGAAATGCTCGCGGTACTGCACGTGGTCGCAGAACCACTCGACCTGGTCGGCAAAGACGTTCGGCGTGGCGGACTCGACCGTGGCCGGCAGGTTGATCACGACCTTCTGGCCCTGGTCCGGGCGCCAGATCGCATTCACCGCATCGACCACCTCGACCGCGAAGTCCAGCTCGGTGGTGGAGAAGCTCTCCGGCGAGTACTGGAAGATCCAGTCGGTCTGCGGGTACTTCGCCGCGTAATCCCGCACCCAGCGCGCACCGTTTTCGGCAATGCCGCGCACGCCGTCGCGATCCATGCGGAAGACCTGCTCGCGCTGCGCCGGGTTGGTGGAGTTGTACACGTGCACCACCGCGCGCGGGGCGCCCTCCAGCGCCGCGAAGGTCTTCTGGATCAGGTCCTCGCGCGCCTGGGTCAGCACCTGGATGTACACGCCCTCGGGGATCCGGTCTTCATCGATCAGGCGGCGGGTAAAGTCGTAGTCGATCTGCGAGGCGGACGGGAAGCCGATCTCGATCTCGGTCAGACCGATCCCCACCAGCACCTCGAAGAAGCGCATCTTCTGCTCCACGCTCATCGGGTGCACCAGCGCCTGGTTGCCGTCGCGCAGGTCCACCGCGCAGAAACGAGGGGCGGCCGTGGTGCGCTGCGCCGGCCAGCGCCGATCGGACTTGTCGATCGGCGGGAACGGGGCGTACTTGGTGTGATCGAAGGCCATCGTGTTCGTCTCCTGTAAGGGGCGCGGCCTCGCCGTGTGGTCGGGTGCCACGCTCCGGATTTCTATCTGTGCACTATCCTAACGCATTGCCCCCGGCATAACCTTGCGTTTTTCCCTAAGAGCTCAATAGTTGCGCACTATCCTTGCGCAATAAAGCCACTTTAGAGCAATATTCAACCATGAAACCCGAACCACACCGACTCGACCGCTATGACCGCCGCATCCTCGAGATCCTGCAGGAGGATGCGAGCCTGTCCAATCAGGCCCTGGCCGATCGCGTGGGGCTCAGCCCCTCCCCCTGTCTGCGTCGGGTGCGTGCGCTGGAACAGGCCGGCGTCCTGTTGAGCCGCGTAGCCCTGCTGGATCGGCGCAGCCTGGGGTTGGAGCTGACCGCCCTGATCCATATCGGCATGGACCGCCACACCCCGGAGCGCTTCGCCCACTTCGAGGAGACCGTGGCGAGCTACCCCGAGGTCCAGCACTGCTACCTGATCACCGGCCAGTCGGCGGACTACATGCTGCAGGTGGTCGTCCCCGACATGGATGCCTACCAGGAATTCCTGCTGCGCCGGATCACCCGACTGGAGGGCGTGGACAGCGTCCATTCCAGCTTCGTGCTGCGCCGCGTGGTCGACCGCACCGCCCTGCCACTGGACTACACCCCCACCTGAATACCACCTCAAGACCCAGGGCGGATTGACCACGAAGGCACGAAGAAAGGCAACGGCCGGCAGGATTTGATGAGCGAAGCGAATCGCATCGTGTAGCCATCCCAAGGGTGGCGAGGTTCCCGGATCGATGCGTTTCGCTTCGCTCAACAGCATCCTACGCCCGGCCCGCGACACCTCCCTGGGTTTTCTCCGTAATCCTCTGTGGCGCAACCGCCCTTGACCTTCTTCGTGCGCTTCGTGGTGGAACAAACCGGCCGTCAGGAGCAAACACGCACTCCGGATGGATGCGCCGCTCTTGTCCTCGCGCCAGCGACCCCTGTACTGTATATATAGACAGCAACCGGAGGGTGCCCCGTGTCGCTCACTGCACGCCAGCAAGCCATCTTCGACTACATCGCCGAGACCATCGCCACCCAGGGCACGGCACCGACCCGCAGCGAGATCGCCCGGGCCTTCGGCTTCCGCTCGCCCTACGCGGCCGAGTGCCATCTGAAGGCCCTGGAGAAGAAAGGCGCGATCGAACTGCTGGGCGGCACCTCCCGCGGCATACGCCTGCCGGGCGCCGCCCGTGGCACACCGGCCGAACTCCCTCTGGTCGGGCGCGTCGCCGCCGGCTCGCCGATCCTCGCCACCGAGCATATCGAGCGCCACTATCGGGTCGACGACGCCCTGTTCCGTGCCCGCCCGGACTATCTCCTGCGCGTACACGGCGAGAGCATGCGCGACGCCGGCATCCTCGACGGCGACCTGCTGGCCGTGCGCCAGACCCCGGAGGCCCGGCCCGGCCAGATCGTGGTCGCCCGCATCGAGGACGAGGTCACCGTCAAGCGCTTCGCACAGGACGGCCCGAAGGTGCGCCTGCTCCCGGAGAACCCCGACTTCGCCCCCATCGAGATCGACCTCGAGCGCCAGGACCTGGCCATCGAGGGCATCGGCGTGGGCGTACTGCGCGATCTCGAACCCCAGACCTAAGCCATGGGCGCGCTGGATACCCTGCTCGACCACCCGGCGCTCTGGCGCGGGCGCAGTGCTGCCCCGGCCACGGATGCCCCGGTCTGGCCCAGTGGCCATACGGAACTGGACCGGGCCCTGGGCGGGGGCTGGCCACGCGGCCAGCTGATCGAACTGCTGGGGGCCCCGTTCGGCTGTGGCGAGACCCGGCTGCTGGTCCCCATGCTCGCCGCCTGCGGCCGCGAGGGCTACTGGATCGCGCTGATCGCACCGCCGGCCACGCCCTGGCTACCCGGCTGGCAGACCCTCGGCATCCCGCCGGAGCGGGTCCTGCTGATCCATACCGAGCATGATCGCGACACCCTGTGGGCCGGCGAGCAGTGCCTGCGCGACCCGGCGTTCGGCGTCCTGCTCGCCTGGCTGCGCGGCCCCGTGGAGACGGCCCTGCTGCGCCGGTTGCGTCTGGCTGCCAGCGAGAGCCGGGCCTGCGCGATCCTGTACCGGCCACCAAACGCCGCGGCACAGCCTTCGCCGGCCCACCAGCGCCTGCGCTGGCAGCCCGCGGCCTCCGGCCTGGAACTGCACTGCCTGAAGGGGGCCGGCCACTGGGCCCGCTCCGGCCACCCCCTGCAGGTTCCCGAACCACCGGAGGCCTGAGATGGGCCAGCCTGCCCGTCCCTCGCGTGCGACCACACACCCGGAGCCGGTCCGACAACAACTGAGCCTGCTTCCGGCCACAGCCCTGTCCGCCACCGCACCCCGGCCACCGGAGACGCATACCGCCAACCGCGCCGCCCGGCCGCGGCAGGAACACTGGATGGCAATCGACCTGCCGCACCTTGCGCTGGATGCGCTGGCCCGGACGGAGCCGGACCCCGGGCGGCTGCAGCGCCCCCTGCTGGTGGTGGAATCCGACCCTGCCCCCCGGGTGCACGCCGCCAACCGCGCCGCCCGCCAGGCGGGTGCCCGCCCCGGCATGGCGCTGGGGGATGCCCTGGCGGTGCTGGATACCCCGAAACTGGTCGAGCATGCCCCGGACACCCTGCAGGCCCAACTGGAGATGCTGGCCGGCGTACTGCTGCGGTTCTCCGATCACGTGCACCCGGAGCCGGAGGCACAGCGCATCCTGGTGGAGGTCGGGCGCAGCCGCCGCCTGTTCGGCGGCCTCGAGACCCTGCGCGACCAGGCGCGGGACACCCTGACCGAACTGGGCTTCCATCCCCGTATCGGACTGGCCCGCAGCCCCGCCGCCGCGCGCCTGCTGGCCCGCCTGCGCAACCCCGCGATCGCGGAAGACCCCGAGGCCCTGCGCCGCATCCTGTCCCCGGTTCCGCTGGAGGCCCTGCCGCTGGCCGCCGCGACCCGCGAGGGCCTGCGCGCCGTGGGCCTGCGCCAGTTGGGCGATCTGCTGCGCCTGTCGCGCCCCGAACTGGCCCGACGCCACGGACCGGAGTTGCTGGACCTGCTGGACCGACTGCTGGCGCGGCGCGCGGAGACCCTGCCCCGCTTTGCGCCACCCCCGGTGCTGGATCTGTCCCTGCGCCTGGAGCACGAGATCCACGCCACGGCGACCCTGGCCTTCCCGCTCAAGCGGCTGCTGCGCCAGGCCGAGGCGCAGTTGCGCGGCCTGAACCGCAGCCTGCAGGGGATGACACTGGAACTGGCCCACCGCGAGGCGTGTACCCGCATCTCACTGGAGCGCGGGCAGCCGGGCATTCGCACCGACGAGTGGCTGCCCCTGTGGCAGACCCGACTGGATCGCGAGACCCTGCCGGCGGCGGTGATCGGCCTGCGCCTGCAGGCACCCCGCTTGCTGGACCCACCGGCCCGGGGCGACAGTCTGCTCGCCGCAGACCCGGCGAGCAGACCACCGGCCGATCAGCTACCCGCCGTGCTGGCTCGCCTGCGCGCCCGGCTGGGCGAGCAGGCCGTCGCCCGTCTGATCAACCGCCGCACACCGAGACCGGAGGATGCCCAGCGGCCGCGACACGATCTCGCCACCACTCCGGCCCCCACCGCTCCAACCCCGGGCCAACGGGCCTGCGGAACTGCCCTCTGGCTACAGGGCCCCGAGCCCGCCGCGCCCCCCGACCAGCCCCAATGGCTGGGACGACTGGAAGACGGCTGGTGGGATCACGGCCAGGACGCGCGCCGCGACTACGCTTGCAGCCGCGACCGTCAGGGTCGCCGGCTCTGGCTGTACCGCTGCCTGCGCAGCGGCCAGTGGTATCGCCAGGGTTACTGGGGCTGAGGGGGGACGCCGCGTCAGCGATGGTATTCGCCCGCGCGCTCCGGCTGGTACTCGACCTCCTCGATGCGCACGTGCATCTGCCCCCCGCCCGGGCGCGGCCACTCGATCTCGTCGCCCTCGGACAGGCCCAGCAGCGCACTGCCCACCGGCGCCAGGATCGACAGCGTGCCGCCACTCTCGTCCACATCACGCGGGTACACCAGTGTCATCGAGAACTCGTCGCCGGACTCGATCACCCGGAACCGGACCTTCGAGTTCATCGTCACCACCGAACCCGGAACCTCGTGCGAATCCACGACATCCGCGCGATCCAGTTCGGACTCGAGATCGGCCTTGCCGGGGAAACTGCCATCCGGAAGGGACTCCAGCAGCTTGTCCAGGCGCTCCATGTCCGTGGTGGAGACAATGATCTTCGGCTTGTTCACTTTCTTACTCCAGAATGCAGAACGCGCCTCCGGGGAGACGCGCCAGGCAAATAATATTCAGGGAATTTCCGGAAACCGGGAAACTTACTCGGGAGACTAGCCAAGACCCGGCAAAAAAGCCATAGCGCCCATCACAGTGCTCGTAAGCGGGAGCCGCACCTAGCCTTTGCCTTGCGCCCTCACCGAGGCCAGGTCTCCCGCCACGCCGCGTAGCCCCCGCGCAGCACATGCGCATTGATACCCATCGTGCGCAGGCTGTCGGCCACGAGCTGGGACCGGCCGCGACCGCCACAGAACACCACGACGGGCTGGTCCGCATCCGCCATATGAGACTCGATACCGGCCTCTAGCTTGGGCCGCGGGATGTTGATCGCGCCCTCGATCGTCCCCGCGGCCGCCTCCTCGGGCTGGCGCACATCCACCAGCAGAAACGGTTTCTCTTCCTCGAGCCAGCGCGCCACCTCCCCTGGTTCCAGATGCGGCAGGCTTTGTTCCAGCTCGCGAATACGCTTCTCGAAAAGACTCACAGGAGGACTCCGTTGGCTGCGTGAACCGCAAGTTTAGCGCGCGCCCGGGTCACAACGACGGACGTACCAGCAGCGGGACCACCCGAAGGGTGAACAGGACCAGCCCGACCAGCGCCGCCACCGCACCCACCGCCGTCAACATCGCAACGCCCAGGATCCAGCCGAGCCCCATGCCCAGCACGGCCAGATGCACCAGGACCTGCGGCGTCCAGGCCCACAGCCAGCCACTGGCGATCGGGTGGCCGGTAAAGCGCGGCAGCATGTGCTCGCCAAGCCCCATGATCAGCAACAGAAGAAAACCCAGGGTAAAGCCATGCAGCGCGGCCGGACGCGCCGCACCCTCGAGGAAGAACCCGCCCAGTGGCAACGCGGCACCCGCGATCAGCAGCCAGATCATCGCGCCCAGCACCGAGGCCCGGCTGGAGGCCGACAACCCCAGCCCGACATGGCGCGCGGCCTTCTGTGTGCGTTCCGGGGCCTCCGCCACCAGTGCGGTCGCGGCGGTGCGATCCAGCAGCCCGATGTGCTTGAGCTCGCCATCCACCACCACGGCCGGGATCGACCGGATGCGCAGCCGGGTCGCCAGTTCGCGCCCTTCGGGCTGGCCCATGTCGACCACCGCGAAGTCGATCTGTTTGTTTTCCGCAACCTCGCGCCAGATGCGCTCGGCATCGTGGCAGGAGGCGCACCACTCGGACACCAGCAGTTCCACTTTCATGATCCCGCCCTTAGTCCGCGCAGCGCATGCAGTGGATGTCGTAGCGATCGACCCATTGTTTCAGACCGGCAATCGCCTCGGCCCCGGTATGTAGCCGCTCCAGCGCCGCTTCCGGATCGTCCGGGCGCATCACCACGACCCAGGCATCGGTATAGGGGGCCACGTTCACCAGCCCCGGATCGGCCTCCACGGCCGGATTGATGCGCTCAATGGTGCCGTCGAACGGCGTAGGGATGCCCCCCGCCCACTTGCCGGACTCCAGCCGCGCCACCGGCTTGCCCGCGGCGCGGTGCGAACCCGGCTTGCGAAAGCGGAAGTACTGCACCCGCCCCGCCATGGTCTGGGCGGGATCGGTAATCCCGAGGGTAAAGGTGCCGTCGTCCTCCGGACGGACCCAGACATAATCCAGGTCATAGAACAGGTCGTCCGGCAACTCGCAGCCGTTGTATTCCGTATGACTCATTACGCCCCCTTCGGACCGTAGTGACGCACGGTGAGTGCAATGTTCAGTGCGAACAGGATCATCGCCCCCCAGGCCATCGCCCCGCCGACCGCGACGGTCGGGTTATGAAAGACCAGCCAGCCCGCGATCATCACCAGGAGCCCGAGATTGGCCAGCAGGAACTGCACATGGCCCAGGCGCTCGGAGAACAGCGAACGTCCGGAAAAGCGCGGCAACACATGCAGACCCACGCCATAGATCATCATGGTCACGAACCCCAGCAGCATCAGGTGGCCATGGATGCGCGGCACATTGCCGGGGATCAGGCCGGGATGGGCCAGCCAGAGGATGCCGAGCAGCCCGCCCAGCAGGGCATAGGCGAGGGCCGCGAGGATGAACATCCGGTTCCGAGGGTGCATCAAAAGCTCCAGGCCAGGTTTCGCACAGCATACTTTAAGCTATATTCAATTTACATTGATCGAGATCAAGACGGGGCGCGAGCGCTTCGGCGAAAGTCGCCTGCTTGTTGACCACTCTGCGAAGGTCCGATACCCCATGCACGCGCAACTCCACGAAAGTGTTCCCGGATTCCAGCAGCCCATCGAGTTGCTGCGGGCGTGCCATCGCCGAATCCTCAACTCTCTGGACATCCTCGAGCGCCTGCCCGCCCATTTGGCCGACAAAGGCGCCGACGAAGAGGCCCGAGGCGCCGCGCAACGGGTCCTGAACTACTTTCACGAGGCAGCGCCCAACCACCACGCGGACGAGGACCAGGACCTGTTCCCCGTGCTGCGCCAGCACTGTGGCCACCCCGAGAGTCATCCGCAATTGTGCGAATGGCTGGACCGCCTGACCGCCGAACATGACGAGATCGAGGCCGGCTGGGATCGACTGGAGCCGGCCCTGCAACGCATCGCCGCGGGCCAGCCGGCGGACCTCGACGGGGCCGACGCCTGGATACGCCAATACCGCATCCACCTCGATCTGGAAGAGCGCGCCGTACTCCCCTTTGCCGAGCACCTGCTAGGCCCGGAAGACCGCCGCGCCATCGGTGCCGCCATGGCCGCACGCCGGGGTATCGCGAGCGCAGACCGTGGCTGATTTCGTACTCGACCTCCGCGGCCTGGCCGAGCATGCCCACACCCGCGCGTACTACACCCTGCGCGAACTGCGCAGCGGTCAGGTCTTCGAGGTCTGGCTGGATCAGGAACCGAAGATGCTGATGGACGCGGTCAGCCTGCAGCTGCGTCAGGCCATCCACTGGCGGGTGCTCGAAGACGGCCCGCCCTTGTGGAAGCTCGCGGTACAACGCCGCGAGGACGTCGCCCCGGTGGACCTGGTCGACCTGCTGGAACGCGATCACCTGCGCATCGACCGCCTGTTCGCCAGCGCCCTGCACAAGGTCAACGCCGGCGACCTCGAAGGCGCAGCGCCGGATTTCCACGCCTATGTTGACGGCCTGCGTCGCCACGTGGAGGTGGAAAACGACCTGATCGTCCCCCTGCTGGACCTGCCCCGCAGCCCGAACGGCCAGGATCCCACCTCGATCATGCTGCGCGAGCACGACGAGATCCTGGAACAGACCGCGATGCTGGAACACGAATTCAGCGAAGGCGTGGACGAGGCCTGGGCCGTGGCCCCGTTCTTCGCCCTGATCTCCGGCGCGCTGGCCAAGCACGAAGGCCGCGAGGAACAGAACCTGTTCCCGCACTGGAGCCGCGCCCTGCGCGAACAGCCCGATGCCGCCGCCGAGTTGCTTGAACGCGCCCAGACCCTGCTAACGGCACCCGACCCGGCACCCCACAGCAACTGAGCGCCCCGCATGGGTGCGCGGCCGCCGCAGCCCGGCACTCGAGAGTCAATCCACGGCTTCCCGGGCGCGACGCGGCGCCGACAGGCGCGCCAGCGCCCAAAGCCCCAGCAACGGGCCGGGCAGCAACAGCCACAGGACCCAAACCCCGCCATCCGCCCATAACCAGCCGGTCAGCCAGATGCCCGGCAGGGTCAGCGCAAAACCGATTGCATTCATCACGCTCAACGCGGAACCCACGGCATCCTCCGGCGCGCTGTCCGCGGCCAGCGCGGAGAATTGGGGCGAGTCCGCGATCACCGTGAGCCCCCACAGCGCCAGGAGGCCGAACAGCAACCAGGGCGACTGCCCCGCAAGCAGCGGGTACAGCAGACAGGCCAGGCCCGAGGTTGCCAGTGCCACCCGCGCCACACGCAGGCTTCCCAGGCCCCGACTCAGGCGCCCACCCCAGACACAGCCCGCCAGCCCCAGCGCGATCACGCCAAAGGCCAGCCACGGAATCAGGGCCGCATCGGCCTCCATTCGTGCAAGCTCACGGGCTACCAGCAGAGGCACCAGCGTCCAGAACGCATACAGTTCCCAGCAGTGCCCGAAGTAGCCCCCGGCCACGGCGCGAAAATCCCGCCGTGCCAGGGCATGGAAGCCCTTCCCGAGCCCCGGCGTGCGCCCCGGTGGCGGCAGATGCGGGCCATCGCCCAGACGCAGGATCATCAGCGCGGCCAGCAGGGCCAGCTCCCAGACGCCGGCGAGCAGGATGAAGATGGCGTTGAGTCCGGCCCCGAAAAGCGCCGAAATGGCGAACACACGACTGGCGCGAAAGCGATCCGCCAGCCCCGTGGCGGCGACCGCCAGGGTCCCGGTGATGAAACCGAGCTGGGTGGCCATCGTGAGCCAGCCGATCTCGGCGGGCGACCACCCCAGTGCCTGCTGCAGCGACAGCCCGACCCCGTTGACCGAAAACCACAGCGACGTCCCGAATAGCTGCGCCACCACGATCACCGCCAGCGGATGGCGGCGAATCAGGTCAGCCATCGAGGGATGCCACTCCGGCCGACCCCGGCCGGGTCAACGACTGGCGCCGCGTATCCAGCGCTTCAGCAACGCGACCAGGGCACCCCCGGAGACCAGGCCCAGCAGGTAGATCCCGACAATCAGCAGCGCCAGTGGCAGGGTTACGTACAGGGTGAGGAAGTTGAGCGTTACGAGACGCAGGTTCTGGATCGCAAAGATCGCAACCACCGCGACGAACACGATAATCAACAGGGTGTACAGGTAACGCATAGGACCTCCCTGGTCAGTCGGACATGCCTCTCAGGTTCCGGCGCCCCGCCGCGGGCGTCAACCGGCCGGGCGGTGGGTTTCAGGCCTCGGCGTGGGTGCAGTGCCGCCGCACCGGACAGGCATCACAGCGCGGCCGCGGCCGGCAGCGCTCCTTGCCATGTTCCACGATCAGCGCATGCAGGTCGTTCAGCGCCGCCACATCCGGCCCCAGTGCCACCTCGACGTGCGCGCGCAGCGCATCGTACGGAGCCCGTGCCTGCGGCAGGTCCAGACGCTCGAACAACCGGCGGGTATAGGCATCCACCACGAACACCGGGCGCTCGAAGGCGTACAGCACGATATCGTCGGCGGTCTCCGGCCCGACACCCTTGACCCCCAGCAGCGCCGCGCGCAGCGCGTCGGTGTCCAGCGCCGCCAGACCCTCGATCCCGCCGGACGCCTCCAGGAAGGCCAGCAGGTGGCGCAGGCGATCCGCCTTCACGTTGAAATAGCCACTGGGACGAATGTGTTCGGCCAACTCTTCCCGGCTCAGGGCCATCAAGCCCTCCGGCGACAGCGCGTCGATACCGCGCAAGTTGGCCAGCGCCTTCTCGACGTTGGTCCAGCTGGTGTTCTGCGTCAGCACCGCGCCGACCATCACCTCGAACGCAGTCTCCGCCGGCCACCACTGCAGGTCGCCGTACTCCGCGCGCAGGGCATCCAGGAGCTCGGGGATCCGCACAGGAGCTACCGCTGACGGCTACCGCCCGGTTTGCCACCGCCGCCCGAGCGGCCGCCGGGTCGACCTCCCGCAGGTTTCGCGCCCCGGGAGCCGCCGCGCCCCGCGGGGGACGAAGACTTGCCCGGCTTCTTCGGCGGCGACGAACTCCAGCCGTCCTCGCGCGCCGCCCGGCTGGTGCGGGCCTTGCCCGCCGGCGCCGCCTTGCCGGGGCGTTGATCCCGCGGTTTGCCGCGCGGATCGCGTCGCGGGCCGCCGCGACCGCGCGTGCGCACGGAGTCCGGCACGGGCAGGTCCGCCGCCTCGTACAACCCGGCCACCTCGCGGGTCTCCAGATCCCGCACCGCACCGGTCTTCAGCCCGTGCCCGAGGACCACCGGCCCGTAGCGCACCCGGATCAGGCGGCTGACCGTGACCCCGACCGCATCCCACAGGCGGCGCACCAGCCGGTTGCGGCCTTCGCTGACCACCACATGAAACCAGTGATTGGCGCCTTCCCCACCCTGCTCCTCCAGACTGTCGAAACGGGCCGCGCCATCCTCCAGCTCCACGCCTTCGCGCAGCATGTCCTGGGTCGCCGGCGGCACCTCGCCCAGCACGCGCACCGCGTACTCGCGTTCCAGGGCCATGCTCGGGTGCATCAGCCGGTTGGCCAGTTCGCCATCGGTGGTGAACAGCAACAGGCCCGAGGTATTCAGGTCCAGCCGTCCCACGGCCACCCAGCGCTGCCCCTTCAACCGCGGCAGGCTGGCAAACACCGGCCGCCGCCCCTCGGGGTCCGAGCGGCTGCAGATCTCGCCCACCGGCTTGTGATACACGATCCACCGATGCGGATGCTCCGGGCGCCGCACGATGCGCCCGCGCACGCGGATCACGTCGTGCTCGTCGACCTGGTCGCCCAGCTTCACGGTGCGGTTGTTCACCTGCACCTCGCCGCGCTCGATCCAGCCCTCGATCTCGCGCCGCGAACCCAGCCCGCGCGCCGCCAGGACCTTCTGTACCCGCTCCGACATTCCCGGAACTCCAGCAACTCATTAAGATGGACGCCACGATACACCAACAGGACGTTGCCATGACCGATTCCGCGCCGGAAACCACGCCCGTCAAGACACCGCTGAACATCGCCGTGCTCACCGTCTCCGACAGCCGCGAACTCGCGGAGGACCGTTCTGGCGACGCCCTGGTGGAACGCCTTGAAAGCGCCGGTCACCGGCTGGCCGAGCGCAAGATCGTGAAGGACGACATCTATGCCATCCGCGCCGAACTCTCGCGCTGGATCGCCGATCCCGCTATCGACGCGGTGCTGACCACCGGCGGCACCGGCATTACCGGCCGCGACGGCACCCCCGAGGCCGCATCGGTCCTGCTGGACAAGACCATCGAGGGCTTCGGCGAGCTGTTCCGCATGCTCTCCTTCGACGAGATCGGCACCTCCAGCCTGCAGTCACGGGCCCTGTCCGGCGTTGCCAACGGCACCTACCTCTTCGTCCTGCCCGGCTCCACCGGCGCCTGCCGCACCGCCTGGGACCGCATCATCCAGGCCCAGCTCGACGACCGCACCATGCCCTGCAACCTCACCATGCTGATGCCGCGCCTGAAGGAAGTTTGACGAGACACGATCAATCCGGGGCCGGCCCGGACTCGTCGGGCGCGAAGCATACCGGCGAGGCGCGCTCGCCCGTTGGTTCCTCCTCGGCGCGTTCGGCGTCGAGGAGAGCGCCAAGGGCCGCCGCATGGCTGTGCTCGACGTCCCGGGTTGCCGTCAGCAGCGTCAAGCGGCCGCGACGGGAAAACCCCAGCAAGCGGCCCCAAGCCTCGGGAGCCGCTCCCAGTTCCGCCCGGTACCGGCGACAGAACTCGCGCCAGCGCTCCACATCGTGGCCGAACCAGCGTCGCAGGTCGGTGGACGGAGCGAGTGACTTTTCCCAGGCGTCCAGCAGGAGCGCCGACTTTTTCACCCCGCGCGGCCACAGGCGGTCGACCAGCACACGCGTCCCATCCCCGGGATCGACCGGGTCGTAGACGCGCCGGATCCGCACCCGTTCCATACGGCGATTACCGGTCCACGTGGGTCTGCAACCAGTACTCCAGCAGGGCCGCGTGCCAGAGCTTGGAGCCCTGAATGCGGGTGAAGTACTGGTCGGGCGCATCCAGCAGCTTGTCGATGTAGGCCGGCTGATAGAGGCCCCGCTCGCGCGAGGCGCGCGAGGTGAGGATGTCGCGCATGAACTCGAGGAAGTCACCGCGCACGTACTTCAGCGCCGGCACCGGGAAGTAGCCCTTGGGCCGGTCCAGCACCGCGTCCGGTAGCCGGCCACGAGCGATGCGGCGCAGCACGTCCTTGCCGCCATCGCCCAGCTTCAGGTGCGGCGGCATCGCGGCGGCGGTCTCGACCAGCTCGTGGTCCAGAAACGGCACCCGCGCCTCCAGGCCGAAGGCCATGGTCATGTTGTCCACGCGCTTGACCGGGTCATCCACGATCAGCGTGGTCACGTCGAGCGCCAGCACGGCGTCGATGAAGGAATCCGCGCGGTCGGTCTCCAGTTCGGCGAACTGCTCGCGCAACCAGTCACCAGTGACGTCGTTCGCCGGCGGGTGGCGCAGCATCTCGGCCATCTCCGGATGATCGCGGTCGAAGTAGTGGCGCCGGAAGCGCTGCACCCAGTCGCCATGGCGATCCTCCGCCATCTGCGGATACCAGAAGTAGCCACCGAACACCTCGTCGGCGCCCTGCCCCGACTGCACGACCTTCACATGCTGCGAGACCTGCTCGGACAGCAGATAGAAAGCGACCGCATCCTGGCCGAACATCGGCTCGGCCATGGCACCCACGGCCTCCGGCAACCGGGCCAGCACCTGGTCGTTGGGGATCAGCGTGGCCTGGTGGTCGGTCGCATAGCGCTCCGCGACCGGGTCGGAATACTCGAACTCGGAGCCCTTCTCCTCCGGCTGGTCTTCGAAGCCGACGGTAAAGGTGCGCAGATCCTGCGCACCCTCCTCCATCGCCAGCGCGACCAGCAGAGAGGAATCCAGCCCACCGGAGAGCAGCACGCCGACGGGCACATCGGCCACCTCCAGCCGCTTGCGCACCGCCTGGCGCAGCGAATGCTCGATGCGTTCCTGCCACTCGCCGTCCGATACCGGCTCGGCCGGGCGGTGTGCGTGCAGCGTCCAGTAGCGCTGCAACCGCTCCTGGCCCCGCGCGTCGATGCTCAGATAGTGCCCCGGCTCCAGCTTGCGGATGCCGCGCAGCACGGTGCGCGGCGCGGGCACCACCGCGTGCAGCGAGAACAGCATGTGCAGGGCCTCCGCATCCAGCTCGGTGTCCACGTCGCCGGCCGCCAGCAGCGCCTGGGTGTTGGAGGCGAAGCGGATGCCCTCACCGACGCGGGCCAGGTACAGCGGCTTGATGCCCATGCGGTCGCGCGCCAGCAACAGACGCTGGGCGTTGCCATCGAACAGTGCGAACGCGAACATCCCATGCAGTCGGGCGACGATGCCCTCGCCCCACTCGGCGTAGCCGCGCAGGATGACCTCGGTGTCGCCGGTGGAGAAGAAGCGGTGGCCGCGTCCTTCCAGTTCGCTGCGCAGCGCACGGAAGTTGTAGATCGCGCCGTTGAACACCAGCGCAAGCCCGGTCTCCGGATCGAACATCGGCTGGTGCGCGCGCTGCGACAGGTCCAGGATCGACAGCCGCCGGTGGCCGAGGGCGACCCGACCAGAAGCCCACAGGCCGTCGGCATCCGGCCCGCGCCGTTCCAGACAGGGCAGCATGCGCGCGACCGCCTCGCCGCTCGCGCGCCGTTCACCCCAGACGAATTCTCCTGCGATCCCGCACATGATTGGTTCCTTGCTGGTTGGGACTTCTTGGGTTGTGCTTCGTGGCCATCGTCCGACGCGGGCGGGGCTTCGCGGGCAAACCCGCTCCCCCAAGCGGCGATCAGGACGATCGCTCGGTTCGAAACGCCTGCTCCAGTGCGTCCATCAGGGACTGGCTGGCCGCGCCGGCTCGGTCGCGATCGGCATGCGTAATGTAGAACGGCACCGCGTGCCGCGCCCCGGCCTCCAGATTCAGTTCGACCAGGCCTCCCGCGGCAAGATCCTCGGCGATCCGGTCCTCCGGCATCCAGGCGAAGCCGATCCCGGAGCGCAGGATCTCGCAGGCCGTACCCATGTGCGACACCGTCCAGCGCTGGTCCGCCTCCACCCAGCCGCCCTCACCGGAGGCCTGGGCACCCGAGTCCCGCACCACGACCTGGCGGTGCGGCTGCAGATCGCGCCGGGTCAGCGGCGCTTCATCCTGCGCCAGGGGATGCGAAGGGTGCGCCACGCACACCATCGACAACTCGCCCAGGCAGGTCCCGAGGTAGCCGGATGGCAGTTCCGGACCCAGCAGGATGTCCACCGCCGCTTCGCGCAGCAGATCCGGCCCACCGCTCAGCACTACCTCGTGCAGCTGGATGCGAGTGGCCGGGTAGGCCCGCGAGAAGACCTCCAGGGCCCCGATCACTGGCGCCCGCGGCAGGAGCTGATCCACTGCCAACCGGATTTCGGATTCCACCCCGGCGGCCAGCGCACCGGCCAGGGTCTCGATCTCCGCCGCCTCTTCCAGCAGGTGGCCGGCCCGGCGCAACAGCGCCGCCCCGGCCGCGGTGAGCACCGCCTTGCGGCCCTTGATCTCGAAGACGTCGACGCCCAGCTGTTCTTCCAGCTTCTGCACCGCGTGGTTGATGCTCGACGGACTCTTGTGCACCCGTTCCGCAGCACGCGCAAAGCCCCCGGCGTCCACCACCGCCTGCAGCATGCGCCACTGTTCGAGAGTGACGCGGATCAATCTACCCGCTCGCGCTGGTGCCCCGGGTTTCCCGAGACCTGGCGCGGCGCGCCACCAAGCGTGATGCTACCGGCCGGTTTTGGTCTGTCTCGGGTCGCAACACAGGGTCGGGAAACCTGGGGCATCAACCCCACAAACCCTTGAATGACGCGCCGCGGCCGCGTTTGCCTTCTAACGTTGGGCCCGCTGACGGCGTGGCGCCTCCCTTGTGCAGAGCAAGGGCATGGCAGTCGCTCTGCCGGGTCCGCGAGCGCAATCGACTCGAGCACGAACGGGACCATTGATGCGCGCACCCCTAGTGTTCCTCGGGGCAGCCGCAGCCCGGATTGTGGGTCCGTGCATGCCACTCCTCGCGCATGCGGGCATAGGCCGCGCCGGTCAGCAGGACCAGGTGTACGGTGGAGGGGTAGATCCGCCCGTCCAGGCGCAGGGTCTCGGTGAGCTCGGGGTCGCGGCCTTCCGGGATGTAGAAGAAGTCCACGCCCTCGCGCAGCTGATGCTTGCGCGCCTTGAACATACGGAAGGCCGTGCCCTTGGGCACGCCGTTCCATGCATCGACCTGGCGCAGACTCAGGGTCGCATACCCGGCATGGATGATCGGCTCCGGCGTCGGCCCGGCCGCGGAACCTTCCTGGCCGTGAAACCGTCCCGCGCTACGAGGGTCTTCAACTGTATCGGTATCCATGCTGGCATTATGCCTGCGCGGACATCCCGGCTCATCAAGGACACCCAATGGAATTTCTTCAGGAATACGGACTTTTCGTCGCCAAGGCCGCCACGGCCGTCATCGCCGGGCTCATTGTGTTGAGTGCGATCGCCGGCCTGGTCGGCCGGTCGCGCGAGGGCAAGCCGGACCGGTTGCACGTCAAACGCCTGAACGATCGTTTCGAGCGGATGGAGAAGACCGTGCGCCGGGCAGTGGAGCGCCGCCGCGGGCGGGTGGAACGCCTGCGCCACTGGGCCGCACGCAAGCTGCCGCGCAAGGGGATTGGGGACTCGACCACCACAACCGAAACCGAACAGACCGACAAGCTCGGTGGCACCCGTTCCGACCGCGAGGCAGATGCCGAACGCCCGCGCGTGTACGTCCTGCGCTTCGACGGTGATATCCGCGCCTCCAGCGTCGAGAGCCTGCGCGAGGAGGTCACGGCCATCCTCACCATGGCGCGACCGGAACAGGACCGCGCCATCGTCTGCCTGGAGAGCCCCGGCGGGCTGGTGCCCTCCTACGGGCTCGCGGCCGCCCAACTGGCACGCCTGCGCGAAGCCGGGCTGGACCTGACCGTGGCGGTGGACCGCGTCGCCGCCAGCGGCGGCTACATGATGGCGGCGGTCGGTCACCGCATTGTCGCCGCGCCATTCGCGGTGCTCGGCTCGATTGGCGTGGTCGCCCAGATCCCCAACTTTCACCGCTGGTTGTCGCGCAACGATATCGACATCGAACTGCTCACCGCGGGCGAGTACAAGCGCACCCTGACCATGCTGGGCGAGAACACCGACGAGGGGCGCAAGAAATTCCGCGAACAACTCGAAGAGGCCCACGAGCTGTTCAAGACCTTCCTCGCCCGCTACCGCCCGCAACTGGACCTGGAGCAGGTCGCCACCGGGGAACACTGGTACGGCGAACAGGCCCGCGAGATGGGCCTGGCCGACGAACTGCGCACCAGCGACGATCTGTTACTGGAGCTGACCCGCGAGGCGGACGTATTCGAGCTGATCTACCATCGTCCGCAAACCCTGGGCCGGCGCATCACCTTTGCGATGGAATCCATCCTCGAGCGCGTTTTGCGCAGCCAGGGGCCGGAAACCCGGATGTAAAGTCCACTTGCCGGGGAACGCTTTGGCGGGCGAGAACGTCAATCCCACACGCACTACTGCAACAATCGGAGTCCCCCATGAAACGAAACAACCGCCCACTGACCCGTCTTCTGCTGATCCTGCTGGCCGCCGCCAGCCTCCTGGCCACGCCGCTTGTGGCCGGCGCGGACGACAACCTGCCCTGGGGCTCGGCCGAAAAGATGGACCGGCAGTACGAGCCCCGCAAGGTGGTCTACGACGTGTATACCAGCAGCCCCAGCGAACTGGAGGGCGTACTGGACCGCGTGAGTATGCTGAACAACGTCTACGAGGCGGACCCGTTCGAATCGCACATCGTCCTGGTCCTGCACGGTGCCGAGGTCCCGTATTTCACTCGCGACGAGTTTGGCGAGCACGAGGAACTGATGCGCCGCGCCCGCTCGCTCACCCAGGCCGGCAATATCGAGTTCCGCATGTGCGAGGCCTCGGCGCGCCTGCGCGGCATCGACGTGGAAGACGTGCATGGCTTCGTGAACGTCGTACCGATGGCCGATGCCGAGATCATCGAACTACAGCACGAAGGCTATCTGCTGATGCAGTAATCCTCGAGCGGTGTTCGGCCACCCAGGGCCGAACACCGCACACGGGCGTCGTCCCACGACCCGATCACGCTTCCGCCGACCGGTCGCTGAAAATTCTGCATGGGTCGCCTACCTTTTCCGGACGTGATGACGAAACCACCCGGTCGATCGTCGCCACTGGCTCGACGCACCCATTACTGCACGAGGACGTTGTCATGAAGAAGACGCTACTGACCGCTCTGTTGCCCCTGGCCCTGATCGCGACCCCGGCGCTGGCCGCCGACGTACCCGGGATGATCGCCAAGGCCAGCCCGCATTCCGCCTCCGAGACCCTGGATCGGCTGGAGAATGCCCTGGAAGCCAACGATATCGGCGTCGCCCTGCGCTGGGACCACGCCGCCAAGGCGGACGGCGTGGATATCGAACTCGGCCCGACCGAACTCCTGATGTTCGGCAACCCGGCGCTCGGCAGCCACTTGTTCACCAGCCAGCAGACTGCCGGCATCGACCTGCCGATGAAGGCGCTGGCGTGGACCGACGCAGACGGCCAGACCTGGCTCGCCTACAACGATCCGGAATGGATGGCCGAACGCCACGGCATCGACGACCGCGATGACATCCTCGATACCATGAGCAACGCGCTGGACAACCTGACCAACGCGGCAATCGCCGAGGACTGAGCATCTGCTCGATCCCCGCCGCACGGGCGCAGCCCCGCTGAGGTTCACTCGCGCCGGGCGGGCGATTGGTTATAGTGAGGCTTCCATCCTTTCCGGGAGCCGACGTGGATCGCCCGTCCCCTTCCAGCCAGACCTCACCCGACATCCGCGACCGGCCCATCCTCGGCTGGCGCGAATGGGTCGGCCTGCCCGACCTCGGCATCCCCGCGATCAAGTGCAAGGTCGATACCGGTGCCCGCAGTTCCGCGCTGCATACCTTCCAGATCGAACCCTTCACGCGTGATGACCACGATTGGGTGCGCTTCGGCATCCACCCCCACCAGCACGATACCGAGACCGAAATGTGGTGCGAGGCGCCGGTGCTGGATGTCCGCAAGGTGACGGATTCCGGCGGGCACACCGGGGAGCGCTACTTCATCGCCACCCGGGTGCAACTCGGTGCCGTAGTACTGCCAGTTGAACTCTCCCTGACCAGCCGCGATACCATGCTCTTTCGCATGCTGCTCGGCCGCGAGGCCATGCGCGGTCGCTTTCTTGTCGATCCCCAGGCCTCGTTTGTCGCCAGCCACCGACCGCAAATCCCTACAGCCCAGCAGGCGCCTGAATGAAACTCGGCATCCTTTCGCGCAACAGCAAACTCTATTCCACCCGACGCCTGGTCGAGGCGGCCGAACAGCGCGGCCACGAGGTCCGTGTGGTGGATCCGTTGCGCTGCTACATGAACATCACCGCGCACAGCCCGCAGATCCACTACAAGGGCGACATCCTCGACCAGTTCAACGCGGTCATCCCGCGGATCGGGGCATCGATCACCTTCTATGGCACCGCGATCCTGCGCCAGTTCGAGATGATGAACGTCTACCCGCTGAACGAGTCGGTGGCCATCTCGCGTTCGCGCGACAAACTGCGCAGCCTGCAGCTGCTCTCGCGCCGCGGCATCGGCCTGCCGGTGACCGGGTTTGCCCACTCGCCGGATGACATCGATGACCTGCTGGCGACCGTGGGCGGCGCGCCCTGCGTGATCAAGCTGCTGGAAGGTACGCAGGGGCTGGGCGTGGTACTCGCCGAGACCAAGCAGGCGGCCGAGAGCGTGATCCAGGCCTTCATGGGCCTGAAGCAGCACATCCTGGTGCAGGAATACATCCAGGAGGCCAAGGGCTCGGATATCCGCTGCTTTGTGATCGGCGACAAGGTCGTCGCAGCAATGAAGCGCCAGGCCAAGGACGGCGAGTTCCGCTCCAACCTCCACCGTGGCGGCAGTGCCTCCCTGTGCCGGATTACTCCGGAAGAGCGCGCCACCGCGGTACGCGCGGCCAAGGTCATGGGCCTGAACGTCTGTGGCGTGGATCTGCTGCGTTCCAATCACGGTGCGGTGGTGATGGAGGTGAACTCCTCGCCCGGCCTGGAGGGCATCGAGAATGCCTCGGGCAAGGATGTGGCGGGCATGATCATCGAGTTCATCGAGAAGAACGCCAAGCCCAACCGGACGAAGACCAAAGGGAGCGGCTAGTGTCCTTGAGTCGCAGGGCTACACTTCACTCGCAGCGGGTGGACCGGACGCAAGAGCGACCCGCGCGGGCGTATGCACATTGTTCGGTGGCTCCCTGATGCCCGGCATACCCCAGTCACTGCGCAACAAGCCGATCACCATTGGTGGCACCACCGTCCGCCCCGGCGAGCGGCGCACGGTGGAGCTGGAACTGGGAGCGCTGTACACCCACACCCCAACCAACATGCCGGTACAGGTGCTGTGCGGTCGGCGCAAAGGGCCCGTGCTGTTTGTCAGCGCCGCCATCCACGGCGACGAGATCAACGGCGTCGAGATCATCCGCCGCCTGCTGAAAGTCCCCGCCCTGCGGCGCATGAAGGGAACCCTGATTGCCATCCCTGTGGTCAACATGCACGGCTTCATCAACCAGAGCCGCTACCTGCCCGACCGGCGTGACCTGAACCGCTGTTTCCCCGGCTCGCAGAAGGGCTCACTGGGGGCTCGCGTTGCGCGCCTGTTCATGCGCGAAATCGTGCAGAACAGTACCCATGGCATCGACCTGCACACCGGCGCCATCCACCGCTCCAACCTGCCGCAGATCCGCGCCAACCTCGATCACGCCGAGACCCTCGATCTGGCGCGCGCCTTCGGGGCCCCGGTGATTCTCAACTCGGCCCTGCGCGACGGCTCCCTGCGCGAGGCCGCCGCGGAACGGGAAGTCCCCATCCTGCTGTACGAGGCCGGCGAGGCCCTGCGCTTCGACGAGCTCTCCATCCGCGGCGGGGTGCACGGCATCATCGAGGTAATGCGCCATCTGGGCATGCTGCCGGCCGTACGCCGGCGCCCGCGCAAGGAACCCATCATGGCGCGCACCAGCGGCTGGGTCCGCGCGCCCCAAAGCGGCATCCTGCGCACCTTCGTGCGCCACGGGGACCGCGTGGTCCGCGACCAGACCCGCCTGGCGATCATCTCCGATCCGTTTGGCGAAACCGAGACCGAGATCCTCGCCCCGGCCTCCGGCATCATCATTGGTCAGCTCAACCTGCCCCTGATCAACGAGGGCGATGCGCTGTTCCACATCGCCCAGTTCAACCGTACGGACCTCGCCGTGGAACGCCTGGAGACCTTTCAGGAAAACCTGGAGGCCAGCGACTACCCCTACGCCGATCAGCAGCGGCTCGAGACGCCCTGAAGGAAACAGACGCCGAGGGACACGCCGGGCACGGCCCTTGCGCCGGCCATCCGGCTCAGTGGCCGATGTCCTCGTGCCACAGCTCGGGGTGCGTCTCGATAAACGCGCGCATCAGTTCGCGGCAGCCCGGGTCCTGGACCACGTCCACCTGGATGCCGTGACCGCGCAACCACGCCTCCTCCCCCAGGAACGACTCGTTCTCCCCGATCACCACTCGCGGAATACCGTAGAGGACGATCGCGCCGCTACACATCGCGCAGGGCGAGAGCGTGGTGTAGAGCGTGCATTCGCGATACACCTGCGCCGGCTGCCGGCCGGCGTTCTCCAGCGCATCCATCTCCGCATGCAGGATCGCGCTGCCCTGCTGCACCCGCCGGTTGTGCCCGCGCCCAATCACCTCGCCCCGGTGCACCAGCACCGACCCGATCGGGATCCCCGCCTCGCCCAGCCCCGTACGCGCTTCGTCGAGCGCCATCTCCAGAAACGGATCCATCGTCGTCACCCAGTTGTCGCAACGAATTCAGGCTGACGGTAGCTGATGTGGCATTGCAAGATCGAATCCGCCCCACGCGTGAGTCGCTGATGGAGCGGACGTCAGATGTGGGCGCTGAACTGGCCCCGCCGCGGCAGGCCGAGCAGATGGAGGAAATCCGTTTCGCGCAGCCGGACGAGCGACTCGTGATCGCCAGCCTCGAAATACACGTTGCGCTGTTCCAGCATACTGTCATCAAGCAGGGTTTCCAGCCCGTAAGCGGCACCCAGAGCGGGGATTGCGCCGCGTTCGCAATCCGCAAAGACGCTGGCCACCTCGTCCTCGGTAGCCAGGCCCACGTGCTCGCCCAACAACCGGTGCAACTGCCCCAGTTTTACGCGGCGCGTGGCCGGCACGACGGCCAATCGGTACTGTCCATCCTCCTCGACCAGCAACACCGCCTTGGCCACTGCGTCGCCCGGCACATGGGCCGCCTCGGCCGTGCGGCTGGCCGAATTCGAATGCGGATGGGGCACCAGCTGGTAGGCCACCGCATGTTCGGCCAGAAAGTTGTTCAGGGTCCCGGGGATACTCATGGCGCACGCTCCGCAGTGTCTTCCTTCGACTATAGACCCCGCCGGGATCGCCTACGTCTGCACGGATCCAGCAGGTCGGTACAATCAGGCATATGACGGCCTTTTCCGTACTCGACCTGGCCCCGATCACCGCTGACGGGGACGCCACCCACGCCTTGCACAACACCCTCGATCTTGCGCAACACGCCGAGGCCCTCGGCTTCCAGCGCTACTGGTTGGCGGAACACCACAACATGCCCGGCATCGCCAGCGCAGCCACGGCGGTGGTGATCGGCCAGGTGGCAGCCGCCACACAGCGCATTCGGGTGGGTGCCGGGGGCATCATGCTGCCCAACCACGCCCCGCTAGTCGTCGCCGAACAGTTCGGCACCCTGAACGCGCTGTACCCGGGCCGCATCGACCTCGGGCTGGGGCGCGCACCCGGCACCGACCCGACCACCGCGCGCGCCCTGCGCCGGGCCCCGGATATCGACCCCGACCAGTTCCCGCGTGACGTCGCCGAGGTGCTGGGCTATTTCGACGACCCCCAGCCGGACCAGGTGATCCGCGCCATCCCCGGCGCCGGCCAGCACGTGCCCGTGTGGATCCTCGGTTCCAGCCTGTTCGGTGCCCAGCTGGCCGCGCAGATGGGCCTGCCGTATGCGTTTGCCTCGCACTTCGCCCCCGGGCATTTGATGAACGCACTGGAGCTGTACCGCAGCCAGTTCCGGCCGTCCGCATGGCTGGATCGCCCCTACGCCATGCTCGGCTACAACGTGTATGCCGCCGACACCGACGCCGCGGCGCGAACCCTGGCCAGCTCCATGGAACAGGCCTTTGTCAGCCTGCGGAGGGGTCGCCCCGAACCGATCCAGCCGCCGATCGAGGGCTACCGCGAACGCCTCGACCGCGCCGAACGCGCGATCGTCGAACAGACGATGGCCTGTTCCGCGATTGGCGCGCCGGACACGGTGGAGACCGAGATCCGCCAGTTTCTCGACCAGACTGGCGCCGACGAATTGATCGTGACCACCTCCACCTTTGACCATGCGGCGCGCCGGCGCTCACTGGAACTAACGGCGGAGGTGCGCGACCGAATCACCATGTGAAAACCGGACCACCTGTTCACCCGACCGAAATGGGGCCCTATGCTTGAGGCAACGGCCGGAGTGGCCGAGCCCATTCAGAATCAGGGGGACACATGCGCGTCAAGGTCCACGGCATCACCATCGAATGCATCACCGGCAATATCGCCGCCCAGCGCGACATGGACGCGGTCGTCAATGCCGCCAACGCCTGGCTGCGGCCCGGCGGCGGCGTGGCCGGGGCCATCCACCACGCCGCGGGGCCCGGTCTGGAGCGTGAATGCCAGCCCCTGGCCCCGATTGAACCCGGCCAGGCCGTACTGACCGGTGCCCACAACCTGCCCAATCGCTTCGTAATCCACTGCCTGGGACCGGTCTACGGGCACGACGAACCGGCCAGCCGGTTGCTGGCTGCCTGTTATCGCAACGCCCTCACCCGCGCCGAAGAAGCCGGGGCCTACAGCATCGCATTTCCCGCGCTGTCCACCGGGGCCTTCGGCTATCCCGTCGAGGAAGCCGCCCGCATCGCCCTGGAAACCGTGATCGCCGCCACGCCCCGGCTGGATGCCGTCGGCCATGTCCGCTTCGTGCTGCATACCGAGGGCGATCTGGAGATCCATACCCGCATCCTTGGCGAACTGACGGCATGATCACCGCCGTTCCCACGGCTTCACACCTCCACGAGCTCCACGCATGAACCCGCCGCGCAAGATGCCCGTGCAGTTGATCCCGGTCGAGGAGGTGGTCCACCGCGCCGACGACCTGGCACGCCAGATACGGGCCAGCGACTTTCGGCCGGACACGATCGTGGCCATCACCCGCGGCGGGTTCATGCCCGCGCGATTCTTGTGCGACTTCCTCCGGGTGCACAAGCTGCTCAGCCTCAAGGTCGAGCACTACACCTCGGGCGCGCGCGAAAAGCAGCGAGCGGCCGTTACGATCCCGCTGGCCGGGGATGTGCGCGGCGAACGGGTCCTGCTGGTCGACGACGTCAACGACTCCGGCGACACCCTGGTGGCCGCCCGCCCCCATCTGGAGGGCTTCCAACCGGCCGCCGTGCGCACCGCCGTGCTGCATGAAAAGGCCAGCACCCAGTGCCCCGCCGATTTCCACAGTCAGGCCGTGCAGGAGTGGCGCTGGATCCTCTACCCCTGGGCCGTCATCGAAGATGTCGGCCAGTTCGCGCGCGAAATGGACCCGCCCCCGACCACCGCCACCGAGCTGCGCACGCGTCTGCAGCAGGACTACGGCCTCGAGCTCGACGCGACCCAGTTGGACCGCGTAATCCGCTATAACGACCTGCCCTTTTCCGCGTAGGACGACGCGGACCGGGATCCGCCCGGGTTGGCAATCGGGTTCGGGGAACGGATGATATGGACCCGGCCCGGTCACCCCGGGTCACGAAACCCGATCCGACCCAACGGGCCCTTCCACCCGGCCCACCAACCTGGCATCGAGACTGCCCATGTCGTATCTCAAGGATTTCCCCAACCCGGAAGGCTACTTCGGCGAATTCGGCGGCGCCTTCCTGCCGCCGGAACTGGAACCGCATTTCGCCGAGATCAACCACGCCTATCGGACCCTGGCGCGCTCCGGCGATTTCCTGAACGAACTGCGCTACATCCGCAAGCACTATCAGGGGCGCCCGACGCCGGTGTACTACGCCCATAACCTGAGCCGTTCGGTGGGCGCGCATATCTATCTCAAGCGCGAAGACCTGAACCACTCCGGCGCGCACAAGCTGAACCACTGCATGGGCGAGGCGTTGCTGGCCAAGCACATGGGCAAACGCAAGCTGATCGCCGAGACCGGGGCCGGCCAGCACGGCGTGGCGCTGGCCACTGCGGCGGCCTACTTCGGCATGGAATGCGAGATCCACATGGGCGAGATCGACATCGCCAAGGAAGCACCCAACGTGACCCGCATGAAGCTGATGGGGGCCCAGGTGGTACCGGTCTCCTTCGGTGGCCGCTCGCTGAAGGAGGCCGTGGATTCCGCCTTCCAGTCCTACCTGTCGCAGGCGGACGAGGCCCTGTTCGCAATCGGGTCCGTGGTCGGGCCGCACCCGTTCCCGCTGATGGTGCGCAACTTCCAGTCGGTGGTGGGCATCGAGGCGCGCGAACAGTACCTGGAGATGAGTGGTGGCGAGCTGCCGGATCACGTGGTCGCCTGCGTCGGCGGCGGGTCCAACGCCATGGGCATGTTCGCCGGCTTCATCGAGGACGCCCAGGTGCAACTCAACGGCGTGGAGCCGCTGGGGCGCGGCACCCAGCTCGGCGAGCACTCCGCCACCATGACCTACGGCAAGCCGGGCATGATCCACGGCTTCAAGTGCATGCTGCTGGCCGACGAGGAAGGCAATCCGGCCCCGGTCCACTCCATCGCCTCCGGCCTGGACTATCCCGGCGTCGGCCCGGAGCACTCCTACCTCAAGACCACCGAGCGCGTCGCCTACCACGCCATCAACGACGACGCGGCCCTGGATGCCTTCTACCAGCTCTCGCGCACCGAGGGGATCATCCCGGCCCTGGAAAGCGCCCATGCAGTGGCCTGGGCCATGAAGCACGGCCGCGAGAACCCGGGCACGACGATCCTGGCCAACCTCTCCGGTCGTGGCGACAAGGACATCGACTACGTCGCCCGCGAGTTCGGACACGGATAGCCCGCCGCGCCAATACGGCTCGAAGGCGGCGCTACGGGAACTTCAGGCCAGGTTGCGCCGGTCTCAGTCTTGTTGACCACGGGCGGAGGCCTCGCGATGGCAGGCGGATGGGCAAAAGACGGTGCGGAGCAGGAGCAGATCGACAACACGGTCGAGGACGCCCTGCAACGGGTGCGCAGCCAGATTCCCACCGGGGAAGGTCTGAAAGAATGCGAGGAATGCGGGGCGCCGATTCCCGAAGGCCGGCGCCAGGCCCTGCCGGGCGTACGCCTGTGCGTGGGCTGCCAGGAGGCGGAGGACGCGGCGCAGCAGGCCACCAGCCCCTACAACCGGCGGGCCTCCAAGGACAGCCAGCTGCGTTGATCTCGCCCCAGGGAAACACTGATCAATGTACACGCTCGCGTTGGCAGCCCAGGTTTTCCGAGACAAGGCGCGTCGTGCAGCGGGTAGTGGTTCTACCCGCTCGTTTTTGATGTCTTCGGGGCGCAACGCAGGATCGGGGAACCCGGGGTGCCAATCCCACAAGCTATTGAAAGACGGGGCTCGGCCGCCCGTTGTTGATGAAAACGGGCGCGGCAACGGCGTTGCGGCTCCCTTGTGCAGAATGACCGCACGGCAGTCACCGCGCCTTGTTCGCACGCAAAAGCGACTCGAGCGCGAGCGTGTACATCAATCAGTGTTCCCCTAGAGATACTTCATCCGGCCCCGGATGGACTCCAGGTCGGACGCGACGTCCTTAAGGTTCGCGCCAGCGTCGTCACTGCCAACCACCAGCCCCTTGCCGGAAACCGGAATCACGCTGTCGATCTGAAAGCGCCCGGTGGTTCCGCGCAGGAAGCACTCTTCGTCGAAGAACAGGCGATCACCATCCGGCCCGATCTCGTCGGACTCGAGCGTGTCGTACCCGATCAGCCGGGCGATGTCGTCACGCCCTTGGACGTCCACCGCTTCGATCGTCTGCTGCTCCGGATCAATCAACAAGGCCTTCATTCGGTTCCCCTATGCACATGGGTTCATCGTCGCTACTACGGTAACGGTGCGTGGACCGCGGGGCCACTGCGAGCAGGCCCTGTGTGCGCCTGCCGCCCCCGGGAGACGCGGATCCGTGTCCCCATAACGCCCGTGCAACCAATCGGCCAAAGGGCTTTGCAATTTGCCGATTGCCCGTCTTTACTCAACGAGGTCGCCGCGCGCCGAGGCTGACGCAGGCACCCGATAAAAACAAGAAGCGAGGAGGAGACGGTGAACGAGAATCCGCACGATCTCGAAGAGCAGAAAAAGGAACTGGAAGCCGAATACGACACCGACCACGAGATTGGCGAGCAGAACATCAACCCGCTGGGGCTGGATCTGCACAACCCGGTCTTCGTGGTCAGCGCCCTGCTGATTGTTGTATTCGTCCTCCTGTCCCTGGTCTTTCCGGAACAGGCGAACGAGCACCTCGACAACACACGTCAGTGGATCGGCCGCACCTTTGACTGGCTGTTCCTGTCGGCCGGCAACATCTTCGTGCTGTTCTGCCTGGCCCTGATCCTCCTGCCCATCGGGCGCATCCGCATCGGTGGCCAGAACGCCAAGCCGGAATTCTCGGTCATTTCCTGGTTCTCCATGCTGTTCGCCGCGGGCATGGGCATCGGCCTGATGTTCTGGAGCGTGGCCGAGCCGGTGGGCTACTTCACCGAATGGTTCGGAACGCCACTGGGCATCGAAGGCGGGACCGAGGAATCCCGACAGGCCGCGCTGGGCGCCACCATGTATCACTGGGGCCTGCATCCCTGGGCAATCTACGCGGTCGTCGGCCTGGCGCTCGCGTTCTTTGCCTACAACAAGGGCCTGCCGCTGACCATCCGTTCGGCGTTCTATCCTCTCCTCGGTGAGCGCGTCTGGGGCCCGATCGGCCACGTGATCGACACCCTCGCCGTGCTCGCCACCATGTTCGGTCTGGCCACCTCGCTGGGCCTCGGCGCGCAGCAGGCCGCCTCGGGAATGGAGTTCCTGTTCGGCATCGATTCCGGACTGAACACCCAGGTCGCCATCATCATTGGCGTGACCATCATCGCTCTGCTGTCGATCATGCGCGGCATCCACGGCGGGGTGAAGGTGCTCAGCAACATCAACCTGCTGTTCGCCGCCCTGCTGTTGCTGTTCGTGATGGTGGCCGGGGGCGTCCTCGCATTCCTCTCCAACATCGGCACCACGGTCACCGGGTACGTGCAGTACTTCATCCCGCTCAGCAACCCGGTCGGGCGCGAGGACGAGACCTTCTACCACGCCTGGACCATCTTCTTCTGGGCCTGGTGGATCTCCTGGTCGCCGTTCGTCGGCATGTTCATCGCCCGCGTGTCCCGCGGCCGCACGGTACGCCAGTTCGTCACCGCCGTACTGCTGGTGCCGACCCTGGTCACCGTGGTCTGGATGAGCGCCTTCGGGGGTTCCGGCCTGGCCCAGGCGCGGGACGGCATCGGGGCCCTGGCAGACGGCATCTCCGACTCCTCCCTGGCCCTGTTCCAGATGCTGGAGCACCTGCCGTTCACCGCCATCACCTCGTTCCTGGCGATCGCCCTGGTGCTGGTGTTCTTCATCACCTCCTCGGACTCGGGCTCCCTGGTGATCGACTCCATCACCTCGGGCGGCAAGACCGACGCCCCGCAATCCCAGCGCCTGTTCTGGGCCACCACCGAGGGCGTGGTTGCGGGGGTCCTGCTGGCGGTTGGCGGTGCGGCGGCCCTCAATGCATTGCAGGCGGGGGCGGTGAGCACCGGCCTGCCATTCGTCATCGTGCTGCTGCTGATGTGCGTCAGCCTGATGAAGGGACTGTTCCACGAACTGGCCCTGATCCGCATCGAGGAAGCCAAGACCTGACGCCGGCCCCCGTCTGGATGGCCACCACAGGCCATCCAGCCTCCCCACCCGGCCCCCGCGCCCGCCGGTCTCGGCGCCGCGGGGGTCGTTCCGTTCGGGACAACCACCCCCGGAATCGGGCATCCTCTCGCGGATGAGTCCACACGCCCCGGCCCAACACCCATGAGCCTCCGTCAAGCGGTCGCGCGACACCCGCTGCTGGCCGGGCTGGCCTTTCAGGCCGCGCTGATCCCGCTCGCCCTGATCCTGGCCCGGGTGGCCGGCATCCCGCTCGACGAGCGAATCGACTGGAGCCTGGAGGCCGCCGCGCTGGGCATCCTTGCCGTGTTGCCCATGCTGATGCTGCTCGGCACGCTCGCGATCAGCGGCTGGGAACCCTACCGCGCACTGGCCGACCAGGTGCGCGATTTCGTGCACCAACTCTTTCGCCACGCCCTGCCTGGCGCCGTGCTGCTGATCGCCATCCTCGCCGGCGTGGGCGAGGAGCTCCTGGTGCGCGGCGTGCTGCAGGGCTGGCTGACCGAACGCTGGTCACCCGAGTGGGCGATCGTCGCCGCGGCGATCGTGTTTGGACTCGCCCATTCGATCAGCCGCCTGTACTTTGTGTTCGCCACCGTCATCGGGCTCTACCTCGGGGTGCTCTATCACCTGACCGGCAATCTGCTGGTGGTGATCGTCGCCCATGCCCTGTACGACTGGATCGTCATCCACTGGTACTTGCGTTCCCGCGATGCCGGCAGGGGCGGCGCATGATCGTCCAGCAATTATCCAGGGGGAACGGGCCCGCCAAACCCCGCCTTGCCACTGCTGGATGACCATCCACGGGCGGGGGGTCGACGTCACCGACTGCCTGCCCCGGGAACACGCGTCATGCTTCCAGACTGCGGGATCGGTGCACTGGCGCGCCGCAACGAGGACAGGTTGGGCGCGATCAGCACGCGCCCGGGTCACGGCCCGCGCGCGTCTGTTCCATGAATTGCGCCAGGCGCGCCGGCCGCCCGAGATAAAAACCCTGCACCAGATCACAGCCCAGAGCGCGCAGGCGGTCGAGGGTTTCCTGATCTTCCACGCCCTCGGCCACCACGCTCAGGCCCATCTTCTGGCCGAGCCCGATCATGGATTCCACGATGCGCTGGTGCGGCCGGCTGGACACCAGTTCGTGGACAAAGGTCATGTCGATCTTGAGCTCGTCGAGCGGCATGCGCAGCAGCCGCTCCATCGACGAATAGCCAATACCGAAGTCATCCATGGACACCCGCAAGCCCAGGTCCTTCATCCCGTGCAGGGCCGCACGCGCCTCGGCGTCGTGGCTCTCCATCATCGCGGTTTCGGTCAGCTCCACCGTGACGCTCTCCGCCGGCACCTGCCAGACCTCCAGTGACTGCGCCACCAGATCCACCACCTCCCGTTCCTGCAGGTCATCGGCAGAAAAGTTCACCGAGATCCCCGCGTCCAGTCCGGCCTGGCGATACTCGGCACACTGGCGCAGGGCCGTGTTGAAGACCCAGTGCGTCAGCCGGGGCATCAGGTCCGTTCCCTCCGCCGCCCGCACCATGGTGTCCGGACGGATCGAGCCATACTGCGGGTGATCCCAGCGCAACAGGGCTTCCACCGATTGCACGCAGCCCGATGCCAGCGCGACCTGTGGCTGATACTCGAGGTGCAGGCTTCCCTCCTCGATGGCCTGCCCCAGCTGGGACCACAGATCCACGCCCTCCAGCATGGTCGCCGCCGCCTCCGGGGCATACAGGCGCAGGCGCGCCCGGGCCCGTCGCGCCTGCCGAACTGCGGCATAGGCATGAGCCAGCAAATCCTGCGGACGCACCACCTGGGGGCCCGCCAGCGCCAGCCCGGCACGCGGCCAAAGCAGCACCTGCCGCTCACCACAGGCAAACGGTTCACTCAACACCCGCAGCATCTTGTGGGCCGCCAGTTCGGCGAACCCACTCCCGGCCACGGCCGGCTGCGCACAGGTGATCTGATGGCGTCCGGTGATCCCGACCAGGCCGTCGCTCAGGGCGCTCGCCAGCGCCTGACCCGCGTTCCGGATCAGTTCGTCTCCCGCGGCGTACCCCAGGGCCGCGTCCACGTCCCTTAGCCCCTCCAGTTCGATGACGGTCACGGCTGCTTGCGCCCCGGCCTCCTGCGGGCGCGGGGAAATCCCGTCCAGGGCACGGAGAAACTCTTGATAATCCAACAGCTTCGACATCGGCAGAGTTCCGGCGGCTACGCCCATGCGGCGAAATCAGTAGATGCGGATCCCATGTACGGAATGCGCACCTACTCAAAGATAATAGCGCGCCGGATCGACCCCGTAGGCACCCGCCGGAAGGTCGCGCAGGATCTGCCGCCGCGCCCCCTCGGACTCCGGCGCGTGCGACCCCAGATCCAGCTCCCACGGGTCGGGATACGGCATATGGGACGGATCGAGGATGCGCATCACCCGGGGCATGAAGCGCTGCGTACGGCGGTGACTCAGCACGATCGCGACCTCGCCGTTATCCAGCTCCACCAGGCTGCCCACGGGAAACAGCCCCACGCAGTGGGTGAACTGATCCACGAGCGCCGAATTCAGCCCCCAGCGCGCGTTCTCCCGCAGTTCCTTCAGGGCCTCGAAGGGGGTCCCGGCCAGGCCGCCTTCCGTCAGCATCTCCTCGTAGGAATCCACGATCGCCGCCATGCGCGCATAGGCACTGATCTGGTTGGCCACCAGCCCCCGTGGGTAGCCACGCCCGTCCTCGCGTTCGTGGTGCTGGGCGACAATGTCGCGCACGCCCTCCGGGATCCCGTGGGAGCATTGCAGAATGGTCTCGCCATATTCCACGTGCCGCTGAATCTCGCGCCGCTGATCCGGGGACAGCCGCGTGCGGCGCCCCAGGAGCGTCGGCGGCATCTGCATCTTGCCGATGTCCATCAGCAGACCACCCAGCCCGAGGATCGACAACTCGGCTCGATCCAGCCCCATGTGCCGACCCAGCGCCAAAAGATGGATCGCGACATTGAGCGAGTGGGCGTACAGCACGTCGTCCGAGTGGCTCAGCCTGGCCAGCAGCAGCAGGGCGTCCGGGTTGCGTTCCACGCTCTCGCGCAACGCCTCGGACGCCTCGCGGGCCGCCGCCAGACGCACCCCGGGGTTGCGCTCCATGCCGGCACGGATCTGCTCCAGCACACGCCCGGCAATCGCCTGAGCCTCCTTGGCCGCCGGGAGCTCCTGCTCCACCGAGCAGTGATCGCGATACACCGTCATGCCGCGGAACTGGGCGGCCTCGGCCGGGCTCGAGGCCGTCACGGCAGTCCGCGTGGACGCCGCGGCCGATGGCAGCCGGCTCAGCGACGCCGGCGCGCTCTTCTCCAGATCAACGAACACATGCACACAATGGCGAGCGAGCTCGTCGATATCGTCCTGCGAGCGAATCCGCACCCCCTCGACCAGATAGGGCGTCTCCAGCCACGGACGATCGAGCCGGCTGACGTACATACCAACCTGCAGATCGGAAACCGGGATCTCCTGCTGTAACAGTCCCCAGGGCATACCACTGTTGTCCAACTGTCGCATCTGGCCGCCATAATGTTCGACCAGCTTTGCATCATCTCCACCTTAGCGCCACTTATCGAGGGGCAACAGCGATTGAGTGCAGAATCCGTTAGTCGTTCGCAAAAGCCGGCATCCGGCGGCCCCATCCGGCGGACTGAGGGGGAGCGATCGACACTGTGCAGACCGCCCCCACCCGCGCGCTTCCGCGGGTGGGGGCGGCGTCAATCGCGCGCCTGCCGAATGGCCAGAGCCATCTGATTGCGAACGGCCTTCAGGGCCCGCAAGACCGTCGGTTCCACGGCTGCGCCGGCCGGCAATTCCAGATACAGCAGCCCGATACAACGATCGCGCACCGCCAGCGGCAGCAGGAGAAAACTGCGCGCATCCAGGGCCTGGCGAAACTCGTCGGGGATATAGCGACTGATCGAGGCCTCGTGGCTGTCGGTGATGACCAAGTCCTTCTTCTGTTCCAGGGCCAGCGACAGGATGTCGCCCTTGCCCGCGAGCGCGAGTCGCAGCCGTCCGGACAGCGTCTCGGCATCCTTTCCGAAGGCGGTATGCGCCACCAGCACCCGATGCTCGCGATCGGCGAGCATCAGCATTACCCGCCGCAGACCGAGTGTCTGGTACAGGGTCTCGAGCGTTGTCTGCATCAATGTGTTCAGCTCGAATTCGCCCACCATGCTGTCCAGCATGTCGGTGAGGGTCTCCATCAGTGCCGCGGCCTGGGCGGCGGGATCGGCGGTTGCGGCTGCCGCCGCTTCGCCGCCCCCGTCCGCGGCTTCGATATCCGCCGCGTCGCTGTCATCGATCTGCACACCCAGATTCGCCTTCAGCCGGTTCAACGGCTCGCGGCCCTCCGGCGGCAGCTTGACCACCGTCAGGAAGTGATCCATATGCTCGCGCCCGGACTTGATGGCCCGCTGCATGCCGCGGGCATCCACGCCCAGGGCACGTTCGTAGCGCCTGCGCAGATCGGTCAGCAGAGCGCCCTGCTGGTCACGATCCGCCTGGGTAATGCATTGCCCCATCTCCGACGCCAGGGTGACGATGCGATGCAGGCGCTGGTCGGCATCCCGCGCTGCCGGCAGCGTGCCCGAGGGAGCCCGTTCCACCGACGTAACAATCTCGCGCGGGAAGTTCCAGTCCTCCAGCACGCTGCGCGCCAGGGCCTCGTAGGAGATCCCCAGGACCTGGCGGGCGGCACTGCCCTCACCCGTACCCTGACCCACACGAATGCGGATTTCGTCCGCCTCCTCCGGCAGGTAGTACAACACCAGCATGCGACCGATATCGTGGAACAGCGCGCAGACGAACGCCCGCTCGCTCTCCACCCCGCCGACCTGCTCCGCCAGATCACGCGCCAGCATGGCGCTGAACAGGGTGCCGACCAGCGCCTCCATCAGGCGTCCGGAATGACGCCCACCCTTGAGGTTCTCGAACAGCACAAGCCCGAGCGCCGCCGTGCGCACCTGCTCGAAGCCCAGCAGCACGATCGCGCGCGAAACGGTGCGGATATTGCCGCCAAAGTTGCTGTAAAAGGGGGAGTTCGCCAGCCGAAGCAGCTTCTGCGTGGTGGCGTAGTCCTTCAGCACGGCATTCGACAGCTCGGCCACCGAGCGCTTCATGGTGTCGTCGGAACACTGGGTGATCTCGCGGATGTGGCTGGAGATACCGGGGAAATCAGGCTTGCGCCGGATCCGCCGCAGGATGAAGTCCTGCGATCCGTCGCCCGTCTGGCCTTCGCCCTCGACGGCCACCACCAGCGCCTCGCGAAACTCGCGGGCCGATGCGAAACGTTCGGCGGGATCCGGGCGGGTGGCCCGGAGTACCAGGGCGTCGAAGCGTTCGTCGCCATTGCCGGTGCGACCGGAGGGTGGCTCCAGCGCCCCCGCCTGCATCGCCTGCCGGATCGCCGCGGGGCTATCACCGGCAAACGCGCGCTCGCCTGTCAGCATCTCGAAGAACAAGGCCCCCAGGGAGAACACGTCGGACCCTTCGGTCGCGGCCTCATTCGCCAGCCGTTCCGGCGCCAGGTAGTAGGGTGTATCCGGCAGGTGGCTCTCGCCACGCGCGGCCACGTCGGGCAGCGCCATGCCCAGCCCGGTGATGCGCGCATGTCCCTCGGGGTTCACGGTCACGTTCGCCGGCTGCAGGGCCCCGTGCAGGATGCCCTGCTCGTGCGCCGCCGCTGCCGCATCCAGCAGCTCGCGCATCAGGGCCAGGGCGCGATCGATCGGCAAGGGTCCGCGCGCCAGGATCTGCTCCAGGGTCTCGCCCTCGACGTACTCGAACACCAGGTAGACGCCGTCGGCGTAGTCCCCCGCCTCGAAGATTGGAGCGATGTTCGGGTGCCGAAAGCGGCTTAACCGGCGGGCGTCTTCAAGCAATGCCTGGCGGGTCGAAGCGTCCGCCGCGACGTTGGTCAGCGTTCGAATCGCGACCTGCCGATCCAGCAGCGGGTCGTGCGCGACATAGAGCCCGTCGCGGGCACTCGTACCCAGCGTCCGCGTGATCCGGAAGCGTTCGATCTCGGGCACGGCCATGCGGTCAACCATCGGCCACCCCCCGATTCCCCATGTCCACGTTATCGACCCGAGCGATTGTCAGCCCCACCATGTACGGATCCATCCGTCTTCTCCCTGTAATTTCAGCGGGGCCCACCCCGGCCCCCTACCGACCCTCCGAGGAGGGCCTCCATCTCAATCAGCTGGGTCGCGCGCGTGTTCCTTGAGGATGTCCAGCGGGATCACCGCCAGGGTCTCCTCGTGCGTCGCGCGCAGGAAGACCCCGGGCGCCGCCCCCGCCCGGTAGGCCTCCAGCCAGCGCGCGGCGCACAGGCACCAGCGATCCCCTGCCTCCAGGCCGGGGAAGCCGAATTCCGGAACCGGCGTGATCAGATCATTCCCGCGTGCCAGGGAGAAATCGAGAAACTCGCGGGTGAGCTCGGCGCACACGGTATGCATGCCCTGGTCGTCGTAGCCGGTGGCACAACGGCCGTCGCGATAAAAACCGGTGACCGGCCCGCGACTACAGGGCTCCAGGGCCCCGCCAAACACGTTCTTCGAGGGAAATGGCTGCATTGAGGGAATCTCCGTCTGCTATTCCTACAGGATAACGGAGACCCGGCCTCCCAACGCGAGCGTTTACTCCATCCGGGGGAATTCAGTCGGCGTCCGGCCAGCCCCATTCGTCCAGAAACGCGCGCAGGTTCCCGGGCTGGTAGGCGACATCCTTCCGATAGCGTTCCAGGGCACTCGGATGCACCTCGGTCGGGTGACCCGACTGGTACAACGGACGCCGATAGCGCCGTCGCAGGCGATAGATGTGCCGCCGCGAGCGGTGCAGCGACGCCAGCGGGTCGGGGCGCAGGTTATCCGGCAGATACCCCTCCACGTGCAGTCCGGCCATCCGGGCTTGCTCGATCATCCACGCCAACGGGGCCTCTGACGCGAGACGCCCCTCGGCATCCGGGGCGTAGCCGCCGCCCACGTCGGCATGCACGCCACTGAACCACAGCTGCTTCAGATCCAGCCCCGGGCGCGGATCCCACAGGGTGGGCTCAAAGTCGGCTCGTGTCTCGTCGATCGCCATGGCATGGCGGGCGATGCGCACGTTGGGCCCCAGCTTGGTGTCGTAGAACTCGTCCGTACGATCGAACATTCCCAGCAAAGAGAACGGGATTCCCAACGCGCCGACCGTATCCCAGACGCCAACAAAGCGGATCTCCCGCGAGGGATGTGCATGTTTCGCGCGAAAGGTACGCGAGGCTTCGCCCTCGGGCGCATGGCTGGCGCCGGTGTTCTTGTAGTGCCGAAAGGCCTGCTCGATCAACCGTGCATCCGGGCGCTTCAGGACCCCGCAGTTGTTGATCAAGCCGCACAGGCTGCGAACGGTGTACGCCCCGCGGCTGAAACCGAACAGGAATATCTCGCTGCCGGGGGCGTAGTTCTGCACGATGTAGCGATAGGCATCCTGGATGTTCTTGTGGATGCCACGTCCGGTCACACCACCCGAGATCTTTGCGTAGTACGCCCCCACGCCCCAGTCGTAGTAGACCTGCTGCGGGTCGCCCATGGCATCGACGGGCGCAATGGCCCGCGCCAGGCGCAGGACATTGGTCGGCACGTCCGACTCGATGTCCTCCTCCGGGCGATTCCAGGTTCCGTCCGCACAGATCACGATCCGTCGTGTCATTCGCTGGTCTCACATCCTTGTCGTCGGGCGGTCCCGGCGATCATTCAGCGCACGGCAGGCCGCCGTGTGATGCCCCCCCTCAGGAGCCGATCTCGATCCGGCGCACGCCCGGCCGGGCGTCATCCTTGCGCCGGGGGATATCGATCTTCAGAACACCGTTCTTGAACCGCGCCTGGATGGCATCGATATCGGCGTCCCCGGGCAGGCTGAGGATACGGCGAAACTGTCCGTAGGCCCGCTCGACGCGATGATAGCCCGCGTCGTCTTCCTCGGTCTCCTGGCACTTCTCGCCGGAGATGATCAGGTCGTCGCCATCCACCGTCAGGTCGATCGCGTCCTCGTCGATCCCCGGCACCTCCACCGTGATCCGGTAGGCCTTGCGGCTCTCCGCGATATCCACACTGGGCTTGAGCAGCAGCGAGGCGGCGGCATCACCCCCGCGCATCCCGAGGGCCGAGCCAAAGAAGTCCTCGAACATCCGGTCCATCTCGCGGTGCATGCGCATCAAGGGGTCGGCGCCCTCGCGCCGAGCCGGCACGACCTCCGGACTCGCGGTCTCCTCGCGCTTGAACCAGTTCCACGGCTTGAGCTTTTGCAGGTCCATGGTGATCACCTCCGTTGCAGATCCTGTCTACCGAGTTAACTAGGTCGCGGAGAGGGCCTTTTCAAGCCCTGCGAATCAGCCCCCCGAAAATCGGCTAGCCGCACCGGCTGACGCCGGGCGCCCCAGTTGCCGGGGCGCGCCTCGAACACCCCGGGCACCGATGCCCCGCAGGCGTTGCAACAGCCATCGGCGGTCAGGTTCCAGCCCGACAGCTCATACCCGTCGCGGCCAATCACGCGTTGCCCGCACCCCGCGCACCAGGTGCTCTGGCCCTCCGTGTCATGCACATTGCCGGTGTACACGTGATGCAGACCCTGCTCGCGAGCGATGCGCCGCGCCCGCTGTAGCGTCTCGATCGGCGTGCGCGGGTGTTCGGTCATCTTGAAATCCGGATGGAAGGCGGTGAAATGCAGCGGCACATCCGGCCCCAGATGCTCCCGGACCCATTGCGCCATGGAGGTGATCTCCACATCGCTGTCGTTCTCTCCCGGGATCAGCAGCGTGGTGATCTCGACCCAGGTATCGGTCTCGTGCACCAGCCATTCCAGGGTGTCGAGTACCGGCTGCAGATGGGCCCCGGTCAGTTTGTGATAGAAGCGCTCGGTAAATGCCTTCAGGTCCACGTTCGCCGCATCCATGGCGGCAAAGAATTCGCCGCGCGCCTGCTCGGTGATGTAACCGGCCGTCACGGCCACCGTGCGGATATCCCGCGCGCGGCAGGCCGCCGCCACGTCGATGGCGTACTCGTGGAAGATCACCGGGTCGTTGTAGGTAAAGGCCACCGCGCGACAGTCCAGCGCCTCGGCGGCACGTGCAATGGTCTCGGGATCGGCGCGATCGGCCAGCGTGTCGATCTCGCGCGACTTGCTGATGTCCCAGTTCTGGCAGAACTTGCAGGCCAGGTTGCAACCGGCCGTGCCGAACGACAGCACCGGACTGCCCGGGAGGAAGTGATTGAGCGGCTTCTTCTCGATCGGATCCACGCAGTAGCCGGAGGAACGCCCATAGCTGGTCAGCACCACGGCATCGTCGAGATTGGCGCGCACAAAGCATGCGCCGCGCTGTCCGGGCTTCAGCTTGCAGTAGCGCGGGCACAGATCGCACTGTACGCGGCCATCCTCCAGGGCATGCCAGTAGCGCGTGGCGACGGTGAATGCGTCGTGTTCGGGGATGTCGTTCATATCCAGTCCAGACCGTGATTCATGGTCTTGAATATGAGGACACAATCCCAATATTCAACAACATAATGTTTGATGGAGCCCCCCCCAATGACGGCACAGCCCCGCATCCGCGAGCCCGCCATCGCGGGCCAGTTCTACCCTGCCGATCCCGAGGAGCTGCGCGCCACGGTCACCCGCTTGCTCGATGCCGTCCCACTCGTAGCGGACGCGGCGCCGCCCAAGGCCCTGATCGCGCCGCATGCCGGCTACCCGTACTCCGGCCCGGTGGCGGCCTCGGTCTATGCGCACATCCGCCCCCTGGCGGGGAAGATCCAGCGCGTCATCCTCTTGGGTCCGTCGCATCGCGTGCCCTTCCGCGGCATCGCGACCACTACGGCAACGGCCTACCGCAGCCCGCTGGGAGACCTCCCCGTGGACCACAAAGCCCTGGAAGCCATCGCGGACCTGCCCGGCGTCCAGTTACTGGACATCGCCCACGGACCGGAACACAGCCTGGAGGCCCACCTGCCGTTCCTGCAGGTGGCACTGGGGACATTCGAACTCGTCCCGCTGGTGGTCGGGGATGCCTCGTCCGAGCAGGTCGCGAGCGTGCTCGAACGGCTGTGGGGCGGCCCGGAGACCCTGATCGTCGTGAGTTCGGATCTCTCCCACTTTCACGACTATGCCACCGCGTGCCGCCTGGACACGGCCACCACCCGTGCCATCGAACAGCTGGACGAACACGCGCTGGGGCCGGAACAGGCCTGCGGCTGCCGGCCGCTGGCGGGCTTGTTGCGGCTCGCGCGACAGCGCGGTCTCACCATCACCACACTGGACCAGCGCAACTCCGGCGACACCGCCGGCCCGCGCGACCAGGTGGTCGGCTACGGCGCCTGGATGCTGCAATGACGCACGCCATCGACCTGCCCGCGCCGGCGCGCGAGCGCCTGCTGCAACTGGCCGCGGATGCCATCCGGCGGGCCGCGCACCATGCCCCCGCCCGCCCCATTGCACTGGAACAGGAGCCCGACCCGCTACCCGATCCCGGCGCCAGCTTCGTCACCCTGAAGCAAGGGGAAACCCTGCGCGGCTGCATCGGCACGCTGGAGGCCCACCGGCCCCTGGCTGCGGACGTCCTGCACAACGCTCGCGCGGCGGCGCTCAATGACCCGCGCTTTCCGCCGCTGCGCACGTCGGAACTGGCCGGTCTCGCCTATTCGGTCACGTTGCTGACCGCTTCGCGACCCATGGAGGCCGCGCAGCGCAAGGGCCTGCTGGCTCAGCTACAACCGGGCCGGGACGGCCTGGTCCTTCAGGCCGGAGCGCGCCGCGCCACCTTCCTCCCTGCGGTCTGGGAACAACTGCCCGACCCCGAGACCTTCCTCGATGCCCTGCTGCAAAAGGCCGGGCTGGCGCCGGGCAGCTGGCCCGACGGCCTGCAGGCCTGGCGCTACGGGTCCCTGGAGGTTGCCGGTGAACTTTGAACCGAGTGTGACGCTGTACCTGATCGTCGCCACCGTCGCGGTCTCCCTGCTCGCATGGCAGAACCCGCGCTGGTTGCAGGCAATGATCCATCACCCGCCATCGGTGCAGCGCGGCGAATACTGGCGCCTGGTGACCCACGGTTTCATCCATGCCGATGGCACCCATCTCGCGTTCAACATGATCACGCTGTTTTTCTTCGGCATGGCCATGGAACGCGTGCTGGTGCCCGCGATCGGCATGGGCGGCTTCGTGCTGTTCTATCTGGCCGCCATCGTCCTCGCCAGCCTGCCCAGCCACCTGCGCCATCTGCGTGACCCGGGCTACCGCTCGCTGGGCGCTTCCGGCGCGGTCTCCGCGGTGCTGTTCGCCTACATCCTGCTGCAGCCGTGGTCGCTGTTGTTCGTGTTCTTTATCCCGGTCCCGGCCATCGTGTTTGCGGCGCTCTATGTCGGCTATTCGCTCTATGCCCAGCGCCAGAATCGCGACAACATCAACCACAGCGCCCACCTGTGGGGCGGCGCCTGGGGCATCGCCTTCATGCTGTGGCTGGAACCCGGCCTGCTGGCGCGGTTCTTCCAGGAACTGCTCTCGCCCCTCGGGTGACCCCGGTTACTTGTCGCACGCCCCGGGCAGTTCTAGCCTCTGCGCACTTTCCTCCCCGACACCGCAGGATCCCGCCATGCAAGACGCCATCGCCACGCTCCCAAAGGTCGAGCTGCACCTGCACATCGAGGGCTCCCTGGAACCCGAGCTGATGTTCGCCCTGGCCGAGCGCAACGATGTCGATCTCCCGTATGCCTCGGTCGAGGAGGTTCGGGCCGCCTACCAGTTTCACGACCTGCAATCCTTCCTCGATATCTACTACGCGGGCGCTTGCGTCCTGCTAACCGAGCAGGATTTCTACGATCTGACCTGGGCGTACCTCGAACGCTGCCGGGACGACCACGTCCGCCACACCGAGATCTTCTTCGACCCGCAGACCCACACCGAACGCGGCGTGCCCTTCGCCACGGTCATCGACGGCATCCACCGCGCGCTGGCCGACGGCGAACGGGAACTCGGCATCACCAGCCGCCTGATTCTCTGTTTCCTGCGCCACCTGAGCGCCGAGGCCGCGATGGAGACCCTGGAGACCGCCCTGCCCTGGCGCGAGCACATCCACGCAGTCGGGCTGGACTCGGCCGAATTGGGCAACCCGCCGGAGAAATTCCAGGCCGTGTTCGAGCGCGCGCGGGCCGAGGGATTCCCCGCCGTCGCGCATGCCGGCGAGGAGGGACCACCGGACTACATCTGGCAGGCACTGGACCTGCTCAAGGTCGCGCGCATCGACCACGGCGTCCAGGCCGAGCAGGACCCCGACCTGATGCAGCGCCTGGCGCGGGAGCAGATCCCGCTGACCGTCTGCCCGCTGTCCAACATCAAGCTGTGCGTGTTCGAGCGCCTGGAACAACACAACCTGAAGCGCCTGATGGACGCGGGGCTGTGCGTCACCATCAGCTCGGATGACCCGGCCTATTTCGGCGGCTACGTGGGGGAAAACTTTCGCGCCACGGCCGCGGCCCTGCAGCTGGACCTGGATGACCTGGAAAAACTGGCACGCAACGCCGTCGACGCCGCGTTCCTGGAAGCCAGCGAAAAACAGCGCCTGCACGACGAGATCGGCGACTGGCGGGCCCGGCACGCCGCCTGAAACGCGAGTGCGGGTCCGGGATTCCTATCCGGAGAAGCGCGTCGGGCGGGCCGGAAGACGCCCCTTCGCCACCAGGCGCTCGATGCGGGTGAACACCTCTCCGCGGCCGAAGGGTTTCTTCATGAAGTCGTCGGAGCCGATGCGATCGAGGAAGAACTGCTCGACCGCGTCCTCGTTGCCGCTGATCATGATCACCGGCACCTTCGCGGTGGCGGGGTCCCGGCGCAGTTGACGCAGCATGGCAAACCCGGTCATCCCGGGCAGGAGGATATCCAGGAAGATCAGGTCCGGTGGATTCTCGCGCGCCAAAGCCAGCGCCTCCTCGGCATCGCCGACGCCAATCGGCTCCAGCTCGTTCTGCTTGAGCATGCTGGTGAGCAGCGCGACCACCGTGCGCGAATCATCCACCACCAGCACCCGCAGCCCGCGAGCGGCCTCCTGGCGTGCCTTTGTACGCCGCTCGCCGGCCTTGCCGAACCGCAGCAGACTCCCCATTCGCTGCATGTAGCTCATGCCGGACTCCTTTCCCCTGGCCGTAGTGTTTTGTCGCACGCCAGATGACCGCATTGTTCCCGTGCCCGCACGCCCTGTCCAGCGCGCCTTGACGGCCCGTTTGAAGCCCGGCGCGAAGACGCGCATTATCCGGATTTGCCTGCGGATCACTGAATGGAGTCAGGACCCAGCATGACGGCAGACACGCTCCGACCGCCGGTCACGACCGCGCCCCGGCGAGACCGCCCAATGGACGGCCGGCCATGAAGATCCTGGTCGTCGACCACTCCCGTGTGTTCCGGGCGCTATGGAGCCGTCTGGTCCTGGCCGCCGGCCACAAGCCGATCATGGCCGCAAGTGGTGCGGAGGGCCTCGCCCGCATCGAGGAAAACGACCTCGAGCTGGTCTGCGCCTCCATTACCCTGCCCGACATGAGCGGGATCGAGTTCTGCCGCCAGGCACGCGCCAAACCCGCCGGCCATGATCTGCCGCTGATCCTGCTGACCACCAAGCAGGACCACGACATACGCCGCGCGGCCTTCGAGGCCGGCGCCACCGATCTCCACGACAAGACCAACATCCGTGACCTGTTCCACCAGGCCGCACGCTACGGCCGGCCGGTGGAACACGCCCACGAGGGGCATGTGCTGTATGTCGAGGACAGCCCCACCGTCGCCCGGGTGATGACTCGCATCCTCGAGGGCATGGGTCTCGAAGTAGCGCACTTTCGCAGCGCCTCCGCCGCCCTGACTGCCTTCGACGAGGGCACCTGGGATCTGGTCCTGAGCGATATCCTGGTCGAGGGCGACATCAGCGGCATGGGGTTGGTCAGCCGCCTGCGCCACCGCTTCCCCGACAAGACCAGCCTGCCGATCGTCGCGATGTCCGGCCTCGACGACCCGAACCGACGCGCCGAGCTCTTCCGCCTGGGGGTCAACGACTTCGTGACCAAGCCGGTGCTGGAAGACGAGGTCCGCGCCCGCATCGGCAACCTCCTGGCGAACAAGCGCCTGCTCGAGGAAGTCCAGAGCCAGCGCCAGAAACTCTACGACATGGCGATGATCGATCCCCTCACCGGCCTGCGCAATCGTAATGTCCTGGCCGAATGCGCCGTACGCTTCTTCACCGAAGCCAACCAGAAGGACATGGCCCTCAGCCTGATCCTGCTGGATATCGACCATTTCAAGCAGATCAACGACAGCCACGGCCACCTGGTAGGCGACGAGGTCCTGGTTGGCGTGGGCGAGTTGCTACGTACCACCGGGCGCGAGGCCGATGTCGCCCTGCGCTTCGGCGGCGAGGAATTCCTGCTGGTCCTGCCCGAGTGCGACCTGTTCGATGCCCATACCCGTGCCGAGGAGCTGCGCCAGCAACTGCGCGAACTCAAGCCCGCCGGACTGACCATTACCGCCAGCTTCGGCGTGACCAGTCGTCCCTGCGGTCGCGAGATCGACATGAACGACCTCTTCCGGGTCGCCGACCAGGCCGTCTACCAGGCGAAGAGCGAGGGGCGTGACTGCGTCGTCTCGCGCACCCTGGATGCTGGAGCCGAATCCGACTTCCAGGACGCCCACGCCGCCGACGACTCGCCCGGGCTGGGGCAACCGACCCCGGAACCGTCTGTCTGAGACGCGGACCAGGCCCGCCACTCAGCCCTGGATACGCCAGCTGCCGTCCGGCTGCCGACAGGCGGTCCCGTACACCTGCTCGGTCTGACCTCCGACCACCGCGTCGATGGTGTATTCGCGGCACGGGCCGGCGGTGGTCTCGTAGGTCCGCGTCGGCACCACGGTGTACTGGTTGCCGCTGTCGGGATTGACCCACCGCGAGGGCACACCCGTCCGCACACTCTCCAGGGTCTGGGCCGTCTTCAACCGGTCGACCTCGTCCATGGACTGGCCCACCGAGCCACCGATCGCCGCGCCCGCGAGGGTGCCGGCGATGATCGCCGCGGTCCGGCCACGCCCGGAGCCGACCTGCGAGCCAAGCACGCCCCCCAGCACGCCGCCGATCACCATCCCGGCCTGTTCCTGCGACCCCTGATAGGTCGCACAGCCGCCGAGACCCAGGACCGCCGCCAGGACAATCACGAAAGAAACATTGCGCCACATGAGCATTCCTCCACCGGCGACCCGTATCCGAACCCGTGGGGGACCGGGACCCGTACCGGCTCTGGCGTCCCCCTGACCGGAGTATAGGCCACCCGGGGCCCACGCTCCGGCGCCCGGAAAACCAGGCCGGGCGGTCAGCCGGGCGGCTTCGGCGGGCCGGACGCGGCGCCCTTCGGCTCCGGCTTCGACGCATTGATCGCGCGCTGGAAGACCCAGCTCTTGATCTCGCGGATCTGCTCCACCATGGTCCGCGACAGCGGTACCGTGTTGATCACGTTGCGGATCACGTCGCGCTGGTTGAACACCCGCCCCTCCTGGTAGGCGTCGATCCGCGCCGACTTCACCGCCTGCTCGATCTCGGCCCCGCTCCAGTCCTCGGTGCTGGCCGCCATGTAGTTCAGGTTGAAGTCCTCCAGGTTGCCGCCGTGACGCTCGACGTGGATGCGCAGGATCTCCTTGCGCTCCTCCACGTTCGGCAGGTCGAGGAAGAACAGCTGGTCAAAGCGCCCCTTGCGCATCAGCTCGGCCGGGAGCTGCTGGATGCGGTTCGCGGTCGCCGCCACGAACACCCGGGGCGACTTCTCCTGCAGCCAGGTGAGAAAGCTGGAGAAGATGTTTACATTGCCGGCGCTGCCCGCGGCGTGACTGTCGAAACCGAAGGCATTCTCCAGCTCGTCGACCCACAGCACCATCGGCGCGATCTCCTCGGCGATCCGGGTGGCCCGGGCAAAGGCGTATTCCGGGGTACCGAAACTGCCGGACAACACCAGGCTCATGTCCAGCCGCACCAGCGGCAGCCCCCAGGCGGTGGCGATGGCCTTGGCGGCCATGCTCTTGCCGCAGCCGCTCACCCCCATGAACAGCACCCCGGCCGGCAGCGGCACGTGGTCATTCCAGGCCTTCTCGGTGAACAGGTCGGCGCGTGTGCGCACCCATTCCTTGAGGTTCTCCAGACCGCCGATATCCTCCAGCGAGCGCTGTGGCGGATAGAACTCGAGACAGCTCTCCTTGCGCAGGATCTGGCCCTTCTCCTCCTGGATCTCGGCCAGCATGTCGGCCTCGGGCAGCGGCTTGCCACGGAACAGCCGCGCACTCAGGTGCCCGACCTCGTTGAGCGACAGGCCGCGCATTCCCGCCGCCACCCGGAACAACTGCTCGCGCGGGACCGCCTCGGCGCCGCGGGTGTGTTCGAGCTGCTCCAGCACCTCGGCCTCGGACGGCAGGTCCACCTCGACCAGGAAGACCTCTTTTTTCAGGATCTCCGGCAGCTTCAGCAACGGGCAGCTGAGGAACACCACGTTGCGCCCCTTCTTCAGCTGGTAGTACAGGTCGCGCACTCCGCGCACCAGCGCCGGGTTGTCATCGAACCACATGGGCAGATCCTTCAGCAGGACCATTCGCGGGGCATCCGTCTCGCCGGCCGCCACCCGCGCCACTGCCGCTACCGGGTCCGTCGTCGGTGCATTCGGGTCGTCGTGCTCGCCAAATCCGTGACTCGCCGACCAGACCTCCAGATGGCCGTCTTCGCCGTAGAACGAGCGTGCGACCGAACGCAGCAGCCGCTCCATGCGATCTTCGTCCCAGCCGAGAAGGTAGAACACCGGATAGTGCGACTTGAGCCCGCGCAGGATCTTGTGTGCCGTCTGATTCTCCAGCTTCTTGCTCAATGCGCGTCTCCTCCCCGGGTACCTGAGCCGAGTGTACCGATCCGCGGCGCCGATGCGACCTGCCACCGAACCTTGGGATTGCGCATCCGCTACTCTGACCGCATCACGCCGGACGCTCCCCGGAGGCCCCGCTCAATGACGCACCCCCGCCCCCGACCCAACGGGTTTTCCCGCGCCAACATCGGGCGCGGCCTGCTGGTGCTGCTGATCGCGCTGGGCATCGGCAGCGCGCTGTGGGTGGGCGATCCGGTCCGCCTGCTGGCCTGGGGCGATGCCGTCGCGGGCGGCCCCTGGGCCACGGCAGGGCTGGTGCTCCTGATGGCCCTGATGCTGACCTTTGCTCTGCCCGGCACGCTCATCCTCTGGTTGATCGCCCCGTTCCATCCGCCCCTGTTAGCCATCGGTCTGCTCCTCGCAGGTAGCGTCAGTGGTGCCTGGGGTGCGTACCGCGTGTCCGCCCGCCTGGCGCGCCATCCCGATCACGAACGCCGCGAAGACGCCTGGCTGGCCGATTTCCTGCACCGCCACAGTGGCCTCGCCACGCAGATTGCGCTGCGCGTGCTCCCCGGCTTTCCCCATTCGATGGTCAACTACGCCGGCGGCGCGCTGGGCCTTCCACTTGGCCGTTTCCTGCTGGCAGCCGTGCTTGGGCTCGCCGTCAAATGGAGCGTGTACGCCACCGCCATCCACGGGACCACCGACGCCCTCGCGAGCGGCGAGGCCCTGCAACCGCAAACCCTCCTGCCCCTGTTTGCGCTGGCGGTGCTGTTGTTGCTGGGCGCCGCGCTGCGCCACCGGATTCAGCGCCGCCACTCACGGCACATTGAGACCGACGAATGACACAGCGGATGGCGCTGACCCGCCCGCCAAACCGAGAACGGCTTCCCGGAGTCTACCCAGCCAGCCTGTGACCACCCGTCAGGTTGGTTACACTGTTGCGCACCATTCAAGCCCGGCCACCGCGTGACCCACGATACTGCCCCGCAGCAACATTCGGACATCGGCGACGTCAACCAGCGCTTCTACGATGGCTTGTGGGCGGACACGCGTCTGGTGCACCCCGAACGCTTCAACACCTGGGGCCTGGTATCCAGCCTGGCCGAATCGCATACCCGCCGGCTCGAGGTAGGGCCCGGCATGCGCCCGCGCCTGCCGATCGCCGGCACCCACTTTGTCGATATCAGCCCACCGGCCCTGGCAGCACTGGAAAGCGCGGGCGGCATCACCCACACCGCCCCCATCTCCGCCCTGCCCTACGCCGACGAGAGTTTCGACCTGGTGTGCGCGCTGGACATCGTCGAGCACGTGGAAGACGACGAGGCGGCCCTGGCCGAGCTCTCGCGGGTGGCAGCACCCGGGGCCCGGGTACTGCTCTCCACCCCGCTACACCCGGAATACTGGACGCCGTTCGACGACATCGTCGGCCACTACCGGCGTTATGAACCGGCCAAGCTGACGCAACTGCTGGAACGCCACCACCTGCAGATCGAGCAAAGCGCGATCTTCGGCATGAAGCCCAAATCCTCGCGCCTCAATGACCTCGGCATGTGGTTCCTGCAACGTCATCGGCCGGTCGCGATGAAGGTCTACAACCGCTTCCTGATGCCCCTGGGACTGCGCCTGCAAAAGCCCCTCGAATTGACCCCCGGCATGGTCGCCACCGACGGCGTCGAAGAGGTCTTTCTGGTCTGCCGCCGCGCATCCTGAAGCAACACGCCCCCGGCTGCCCCTGACACGACCCGGGTCGGTGGCAACTCAAAGCCCCGCTCCGAACCGGGCCTGCTTGATGGAAACCCTCGTCCGGGCGTACTGTCTATGCAGGCAAGACTCCCGAGAGACCATCCAATGCTCGACCTGCTGCGTTCACGTTCCACCTACAGCGATCAGCGCTTCCAGTTTTCCCTGCTGGTGCTGGCCACCGGCTTCGTGCTGACCCTGCAAAACCCGCAGGCGCAGGAATCCGCTGCGGAACTGTTTTCCAAGGTGGAGTTCCCGAATTTCGCCCAGGTGCAGGACATGCGTCCGCAGCTGCCGCCACCGTGGATGGAAGGCGATCAGCTGGTGAGCGAAGACAGCGAGTCGGTCCCGGTCGTCACCCTGCTTGAGCGCGAAGATGCCCGCTCCGCCGATCCGCGCGAACGCCCGACGCGCGCCGCCGGCGCAGAATAACCCCGGCGGGGGTAATCAGAGCCCCGCCGCGCAGACCCGGTTGCGTCCCTCGCGCTTGGCGCGGTAGAGCTGCCGGTCCGCCTCCCCCAGAAGATCCTCCGGCGCCACGGATCGCTCCCCGTCGACCGCGGATACCCCGAGACTGACCGTCACCGCATCCGTCACGTTATCCGGGTGGCCCAGCTGCAACGATTCGACCTTGCGGCGCACCCGTTCGGCGACCGCCCGCGCACCCTCCAGCGTGGTGTCCGGCAGGATGCAGGCAAACTCCTCGCCGCCATAACGCGCCACCAGATCGGTGGGACGGTGTGCCGCGGCGCGCAATACCTCCGCGACCTGGCGCAGGCAGTCATCCCCACGCTGGTGGCCAAAGCGGTCGTTGTACGGCTTGAAGTGGTCTATATCGATCATCAACAGCGCAAGGTTCACCTCGCGCCGCGAACCGCACTCGCGCTCCAGCACGGCATCGAATTCGCGCCGGTTGGCGAGGCCGGTCAGGCCATCTACCCGCGCCTGGCGGGCCAGCTCCGCCTCCACCTCCTTGCGCGCGAAGGTGCCGGCGATGATATCGGCTACCACCTGCAGCACGGCGATCTGTTCGGGGCTCCACTCGTAGTGCCGGGCCACCGAATCAAGGCCCAAAAACCCGAAGGCCTTCTGATCACTGATCAACGGGATGAGCAACAGGGACTCGATATCCTGGCGCCGGAACTCGGCCTGCTCCACCACCGCAGCCTCGGGGAGCGCACCCACATCGGGGACATGCACCGGGTGTCCCTGCCGAATCTGGCGGGTCACCCAGCCATGCGCCTCCATGGGTATCCCTTGCATCTCGTCGAGGAAGGGGGCAATACCGGGCGCGCACCACTCGCTCACCAGGTCCATCGTCTCATGGTCCGGGCGAAAGCAGATCACGTAGGCTCGCCCCATCCGGAAGAACTCGCCCAGACGTTGCAGGGCCTGCACAACGGCTGCGTCCACCGCGTCCGCCGACAGGTCCGCAAACTGCGCGGAGATCGCCGACACCACCTCCTGCAACCGGTACTGGTGCTGTGCCCTGAGTTCCAGTTGCTTGCGCTCGGTGATGTCCTCGCCCATCACGCTGGCCCCAAGCAGCGTGCCCTCGGCATCGAAGAACCGCTGGGCATACCAGGACAGCGTGCGCTGTTCGCCACTACGGGTGCGGATGGTGGACTCCAGGCCCGCGATCTCGCGGCCTTCGTGAATGATGGCCTTCCCCTCGGCGAAGACCGCCGCGCGATAGTCCGAGTCGGGGAAAAGCCATTCCCAGATACTCGCGTGTCCCACCACTTCCTCGCGGCTATAGCCACTGATCCGTTCCGCCGCCCGATTCCACAGCGTCACCCGCCCCTCGGGATCCAGGGTATTCACCCAGACCGGGGCGTATTCAATGATCTGTGAATGGAAACACCCGGAGGGGTCTGCCGCCATGATGATCCTCGCAACGGGAAACAATCGGCGCGTGGCGCAACGCCGCCCGGCGAACACGCGCAATCCCGTTCGCCCATCTCAATGAGGTTAGCAACATTCCCCGCCCTTCGCGCCAGAAAAGACGGCCGTTTGTTAGGCTGCCGTTGCATTCCCTGACGAGACGCTGATTCGCATGACCGAATCCTTCAAGGCCCTGCTCCTGGAACCGCAGCCCGACGGCCCGGTGGCCACGATCCGGACACTCACCCTCGACGACCTGCCCGCGGGCGAGGTCCTGCTCCAGGTTCACTATTCGGGGCTTAACTACAAGGACGGCATGATCCTGCAGGGGCGGGGCAACCTGGTGCGGGATTATCCCCACGTGCCGGGCATCGACCTGGCCGGGACCGTGCTCGAATCGGCGGACCCGCGCTACCGCCCGGGAGATCCCGTCGTGCTGACCGGCTACCGTGTCGGCGAGGCCCACTGGGGCGGTTACGCCCAGCGCGCGTGCGTCCGCGGCGACTGGCTGATCGCTCAGCCGCCCGGATACAGCGCGCGCCAGGCGATGGCCGCGGGCACTGCCGGCTTTACCGCCATGCTGGCGGTGCAGGCCCTGGAAGACCACGGATTGCAACCGAGCACCGGCGAGGTTCTGGTCACCGGTGCCTCCGGCGGCGTGGGCAGCATCGCCGTGCGGCTCCTGGCACGCCTGGGCTACACGGTCACCGCCGTGACCGGACGCCCGGAGAACGCCAACTACCTGCACCAACTGGGCGCCAGCGCCATCGTGGCTCGCGAGGCGCTGGCCGACGCGCCGGCCAAGCCGCTGCTGGGCGAGCGCTGGGCCGGCTGTGTGGACACGGTCGGCGGCGACATGCTGGCCCATGTACTCGCCGGGATGGCGTACGGACGTTCGGTGGCCGCCTGTGGCCTGGCCGGCGGCGCGCAGCTCCAGACCACGGTCCTGCCGTTTCTGCTGCGCGGGATCAACCTGCTGGGGATCGACTCGGTCCTTTGCCCCGCCGAGCGGCGGCGGGGCACCTGGGAGCGCCTGGCCGCTCTGCTCCCCGGGGATGATCTCGACGCCATCACCAGCGAGATCGGCCTGGAAGACCTGCCGGACTACGGCGAGTCGATCCTGAAGGGCCAGATCCGCGGCCGTACAGTAGTCCGGCTGGATTAACCCCCGTCGAACGCGAACCGACTATGCTGGGCATACCACCCTGGAGGCGCCCGTGACCGAACTCGAAACCCGTCTAAAGCACATCCGTGACCGCTTGGCCGAGCTGGAGGCCATGGCCCGCGAGGACACCACAGAGGCCGCCCACCGGGTCACGGCCGAGTTGACCCGGGAGCTCAATCAGGCAATGGAGGACGCCGCCGACAGGACCGAAGGCACCGACACGCCTGCGGCCAGCGAGCCACGTGCGCCCCGCGACCCGGTCGAAAAATGCCCGCGCTGCACCCTGCGCAGCTTCACCTTCCAGGACGGTACGATTCGGGAACGTACGAACCAGCCGGGGCATTTCGAGGCGCAATACCACTGCATGAGCTGCGGCCACGAGGCCTGGCGCGAACTGGGCAGCCGCTGATTGATTACCGTCGGCATCCTACGATGCTGACGACCGCGACGAAGCCACCTTTGCCCGGCTAAACCTGGCTCTGGGTCCAGCGCACGATATCCGCCGCCCCCATCGCGCCCGCCTGGCGCGCCACTTCGCGTCCGCCGCGGAACAGCGCCAGGGTCGGGATACTGCGGATCGCAAACCGCCGGCCCAGCTCCGGCTCCGCCTCGGTATTCACCTTCGCCAGCCGCACGGTCGGCTCGAGGTCCGCCGCGGCCTGGCGGAACTGCGGGGCCATCATCTTGCAGGGGCCGCACCACGGCGCCCAGAAGTCCACCAACAGCGGGATATCGTTGCGCTCGAGGTGGCGGAGGAAGTTCGTGGCGGTCAGTTCCAGCGGATCCTGACCGAACAACGACCGATGACACTGGCCACACTTCGGGCCGGCACCCAGCCGTGTCGCAGGGATTCGATTCACCGCGTCACAATGCGGACAGACCACGTGCAGGGCTTCACTCACGGCAGCACCTCGTTCCAGGCAGAAGAAGAAAAGGTCAGCACCCTGATCTTACTCCGCGGGCGCGTGCATGGATCCATCAGGCCGCTGGGGAAACACTGATCAATGTACACGCCCGCGTTGGTACCCCAGGTTTTCCGAGACCAGGCGCGGTGCGCAGCCGGTAGTGGTTCTACCGGCAAGGGCCGCAACGCAGGATCGGGGAACCTGGGGTGCCAACCCCACAAGCCATTAAAAGCAGGGGCTCGGCCGCCCGTTGTTGATCAAAAACGGGCGTGGGAACGGCGTTACGGCTCCCTTGTGCAGAATGACTGCACGGCAGTCACCGCGCCTTGTTCGCACGCAAAAGCGACTCGAGCGCGAGCGCGTACATTAATCAGTGTTTCCCTGGATGCCGGGCGAGAAAGTGTTCGGTGCGTTCCACCGCGCGGCGTTCGTTGCGGTCGTTCCAGGATTGCCCGACCAGTTTGCGCATGGTGCCCTCGATAGTCCGCGTCACCAGCAGGTTGCTCAGCATCCGCGCGACATCCGGCAGGTCACGCGGAAACGCCCGCAGTGCCATGGAAAAACCGATGTCGTCATACAGCACGTAGTGCCAGAACCCCGGCGGGATATAGAGCACGTCCCCGTGGCGCAATTCGGCCAGGTGGCCCCGCACATGCCGCAGGGCCGGATGGCGCTGGTAGTCGGGATCCTCGAAGTCCACCGCGGCCAGCGCACTGAACGAGAAAGGCACGTGATACATGTACGGCGTGTACTCGGGAGCGACCAGCAGTACGCGTTTCGGCCCGCCAAAGTGGCACAACAGGATATCCGGGCGGTCGATGTCGAAGTGCATCTGCACGCGCGCGTCCTTGCCGCCCATGAACAGCACGGGCAGCTTGCGGAACAGGTGCAACCCGATTTCGGGAAACTCGAAGTCGCACGCCAGCGCCGGCCGGGCGGCAACCAGGTTGAAGAAGAACAGGCGCAGGTCGCGCTCGCCCCCCTCCAGAAGGTCCAGGTACTCCGCCATCGGCATGTGCAGGGACGCGGCGTGCTGATGCCCGTTGTCGCGCGCAGGCCGGCTGTCATACAGCGGCACCACGGCATCCCCGGCGACCTCGCGAAAATAGTCGGGTGTCCAGCGCTCCCGTGCCGGCCACTCTCGGGTCAGCTCCTCCAGGATCACCGGTTGCGCGACCGCCTTGTACTGCCGCAGGAACGTGTCCGGTTCGACAAACCCGACCCGCTCTACCGGCGTAGTCTCGATCATTTCCGCTCCCGTTTCCTCGCTCGGGGAAGCCCGTCAGCCTACCAAGCCCGCCCGCAGCGCGCGGTGCTGCGCTGCGGCAACAGCCAGGCAGACAGCAGATGCGTGAGCCACCACACCCCGGAACATACCGCCATGACCACCGCCAGCCATGCAACAGGGTGCATCCACTCCTGCACCTGCCCACCCGGACCCAGCACCCAGTTCACGTTGTTGTCGGCATCCGCCAGCGCGAAGGTCAGCAACAGGATGGCCCAGCCCAGCCCCACCATGTAACGCCAGGCACGGGGGTCATACCCGAGACGCCAGACCATCCAGATCAGCACGAACGGAAGCGGCAGGTGGTAAAGCGACAGCAGGCGCACGAACAGCGGGATCTCGGGGTTGAACATGTAGTGCACAACCCCCAGCGGGGCCCAGCCCCAGACCGCCATGCTCAGCAGGAAATCCAGCACCCAGCCCAGCTCCAGAAGCACGACGGCTACCAGCATCATGCTCGCGATCCGGCGACTCTCCAGCCAGGCCGCCAGCAGCCCGCCCAGTAACGCCACGTTGGAAAACCAGAGAAAATTGAACCAGCCGTGCACCACGGCATACACCGGAACCAGCACCAGCACGAAGGCGAGATAGCTCCACTTGAAGGCGCGGGGGACCCTCTCGCCACTGCCTGTTGTGACCCGCATGCGCGCCCCTCTTCTTGCCCGTCCGTGCATTCGGGCTCAGGGTAGCAGCATGACACCCACACGCCCCGGAAGCGCATCGCCCCATGAGACGGCTGTCGTTCCTTTTCCTCGCCCTGTTCCTGGCCACCGCCCCGGTCGCACTGGCTGCGGACACCGCTGAACCGCCCACCCCCACCATTGGCCTGGCGCTGGGCTCGGGCGGGGCCGGGGGCCTGGCGCATATCGCCATGCTGCAGGTGTTCGACGACCGGGGGGTCCTGCCCGACCGCATCACCGGCACCAGCATCGGCGCCGTGATCGGCGGCCTGTACGCCGCGGGGCTCGATGCCGACGAGATCTTCGACCTGTTCGACGACTTTTCCGGATCCGAGCTTGATGCCCTGACCGGGCTGGCGCGCTCCGAGATCAAGCTGCTGGACCTGGTCCCCCTGCGACTGGGCCGCAATGCCCTGTTCGATTCGGGCGAGTTCCTGCGTTTCCTCGCCGAGCACACCGAGGCGCGCGACTTCGACGACCTGCGCATCCCCTTCGCCGTGGTCGCCACCGACTTTCGCACCGGCGAGAGCGTGGTGATCGACCAGGGCGACCTGTTCCTGGCGATCGAGGCAAGCATGGCAGTGCCCGGCCTGTTCGAACCGGTCCGGCACGACGACGGCCAGACCCTGATCGACGGCGGGGCCTCCAATCCACTGCCCTATGATCTGCTGCAGGGCGAATACGACTACGTGATCGCCGTGGACGTGTCCGGCAATGGCTCGCCGAACGCCACCGAGGAGATCGGCATGACCGACCTGCTGTTCAAGAGCTTCAGCATCATGCAGGGCTCCATCATCCGCCACATGACGCGCCTCGACCCGCCGGATCTCTACCTGGTACCGGATACTGGTGGCATCCGTTTGCTGCACTTCAACCGGATCGACGAAATCCTGGAGAAGGCGGAGCCCGCCGCCGGGGAACTCCGCGACCAGCTCGATACCTGGGGCATCCAGCCCCCGGCCCCCAGCCGGTAATCCGTGCCCAGAAGCCCGGTTCCATGCCCTATACTCGCGGCATCCACCGTAACGGACGCGGTGCCAAGGGAAGCCAGCAAGAACCGTGACCAGCGATAACCCCGATCCCCGGCCAGACGCAAAAGATCCGCCCCCGGGAACCGGCGACGGACGCCATGAGCTGTGGTTTACCCGACGCGATGATCAGGTCTGCGGGCCCTACCCTCAGCGCTCGATCGGCCGCTTCCTGATCCTGGGCCGGCTGCGCCCGGATGACCAGGTCAGCCTCGACCGCGAGACCTGGTGGCGCATCGACCAGCGCCCTCACCTGATCCCCGAAGAGTTGCAGAACGCCCACACCCCGGAGGGCCGCGAACGCCTGGAGCAGGCCCGCCTGCGCGAGGACGAACGCCGGCGGGAACGGCGCGACGACAACCCGCCCGCCGAGATCCGCGAGCGCCGCAAGGGGGACCGCCGTTGTCCCGAATCGCCCGCGACGATCTCCCATCGCCAACAATGGGCCGAGATACTGGAACGGCCGGCGCCGCCCTGGAGTGAGTGGGTCCGCGGGCCGCGGCCCTGGATCGCGGGTGGCCTTGCAGTCACCCTGGCCATCGGCCTGCTGCTCGCCTTCGGGATTGCCTTCGAGCGTGACTCCGGGCCCAACTGCGAACAGGCCGCGGGGCCCGGGGTCAACTGGAACTACTGTGACAAGGCCGGCGCCGACCTGCGCGGTGCCGACCTGACGGGCGCGTCACTTCACAGCACCCGCCTGGCCGGCGCGCGCCTGCATGGTGCACGGCTGACCGACGCGGATCTGCGATTCGCGGACCTCGCCCTGGCCGGACTGGAGGGCGCGAATCTGGCTGGAACCAACCTGACCGGCGCGGACCTGATCCAGGCTCGCCTGGTCGACGCCAACCTCGAGAATGCCAATCTCGCCCACGCCAACCTGACCGATGCCGACCTCTCCGGTGCCCGGCTGGACGCTGCTTACCTAAGCCGCAGCATCTGGACCGACGGCCGCATCTGCGCCCGTGACTCAGTCGGGAGCTGCGACTGACCCGCGGGCGCGCCCTCCACGTGCCACGCCCGGATCCGGATCGATTCCCAGCTCCTCCGCCACCTCCGCCCAGTACGGCTCGGCCTCGCAGGAACAGCAGTCGCACCAGACGGTGACACCGTCATGCATGCTGATCCGGCTGCGCACGGCATGCGGCATTCGCGTTCCGGATGTTTCGTGCGACATCGTCGCGCCCCCATCTCCGCCCTCTTCCCGATCCTGGTTCATGGCAACACCTCCCGACACGGACTCCTCATTCTGACCATAGACGGCGCCGAATCTCCGTGACATTACGGCTACCGGCCTGAGGTCCGCCCCGTGCTACTCTCGATCCGTTCGATTCCAGCCCCTGGTGAATATGATCACCCGACGCGACAAGGTCCTGCTCTCGGTCTCCGCCGCGACCCTGCTCGGCATCCTGCTGCCGCTCGCCGCCCTGGGCTGGTTCCTCTGGCAGGAATCCGTGGTCGCCGAGGAGAAGCGCCTGGCTGAACTCTCCCAGCGTCTGGGCGAACAGACCGAAGCCGCACTGGTAGACGCCCGCGAACTACTGGACAGCCTCAATCAGCTGGACCTGGAACCCTGCTCCCCGGAGCACCTGGAACGCCTTCAGGACGCGGCCATCGCACGGCCTCATGTGCGTGCCATCGGGTACTGGCGCGCGGCCGAACGCCAGTGCGGTGCGGGGTTTGTCCAGGGCGAGGCCCTCACACCACCGCGTGCCAGCCGCATCTACGACACCGGCGTGGTCGCCTGGTGGCCGAGCGCGGACACCGCCGTGGGCGGTGTGGAGCTGTTCCTGATGCGCTTCGGCCAGCATGATGTCGCGATCGACCCACGCCTGTTGATCAGTCCGGGCCTGCTGGACAAGCAACGGGTCGGCCTGTGGGTCGAAGGCCTTCCCATGAGCCGCTATCCCGCTGACGCCGACCTGCCATCACCCGACACCACCCCCATTGGCCTGAGCGTCGACCGCGCCCAGGGGCGCATCGTCAGCCGCTTCTCGCTGGACACGATCTTCCCGGTCGACATCATTGCCGCGCAGCCGCTGGCGGCCTTCTGGGATCGCTACCTTTCGACCCTGATCGTGGCGGGCATCTTCGGGCTGCTCTTGGTGACCCTCTGGCTACTCCTGGTCCTGCATTACCTGCGCCGCCACCTGAGCCTGGCCAGCGAGCTGCGCGAGGCCATTGCCAACGAGCGCCTGAGTGTCGAGTACCAGCCCATCGTCGACCTCGCGGACGGCCGTTGCCGGGGTGCCGAGGCCCTGGCCCGCTGGCATCGCGAGGGCGACGAGACCATCCGCCCGGATGTCTTTGTGCCGCTCGCCGAGGACACCGGGCAGGCCACCGATCTGACCCTGGCGATCCTGCGCGCGATCCTCCGCGATCTGGGCGACAACCTGCGGGCGCATCCCGAGCAGGCCATCAACCTCAACATTACCGGCCACGACCTGGCCTCCGACCGCTTCGGGGATGCGTTGCGCAAGGCCCTGCGCGAGGCAGGTGTCGCACCCTCCGCGATCAAGCTGGAGCTGACCGAACGCTCCCTGCTCAACGAAGACGCCATACGCGCCCGCCTGCGGGAACTGCGCCGGCGCGGCCACCACATCGCCATCGACGACTTTGGCACAGGATATTCGAGCCTTGCCTACCTGGAACGCTTCGAACTGGATACACTAAAAATCGACAAGACCTTTGCCGATGCCATCGCTCACGAAGCGGTGACCAGCAATGTCATCGGCCACATCATCGAGATGGCCCGCTCGCTCAATCTGCAGATCGTCGCCGAGGGCATCGAATCGGCCCACCAGGTGGAATGGTTGCGCGCGCAGGGCGTGGAAGGCGGACAGGGCTACCACTTCAGTCGGCCCTTGTCCGCCGAGGCCTTCCTCGACTGGTGCCGCCAACACTGAGGAGACCATGTTCCAATCTTCGAACACCCGTCGCTCGGGCCGAATCCTGGCGCTCCCCCTGTTACTGTCCGCGATGGCCTCGGGCTGTGCCCTGTTGCCGGTGGAGCAGGATGCAACGGCTCCCACTGGCGACCGCCCCGCCTCCGAACCCGCGGCGCCGGAAACCGATACGGCGCCACCCGAAGGCACCGATAGCCAGCCCGAAACGGATACGGACACGGACACGGCCGCAGGTACGGATACGGATACCGAGACGGAGACGGAAACCCGCTCGACGGAACCCACCGAACCGTCGCTGGGCCTGCACATCGCCCGCTCGTCCAGCGCCGAAAGCGAACGACGCGTCTTCCTGAGGGAACAGGGTCACGAAACCCTGGACCCCGGCCGCCTGGGGTACTACATGGACGTCCTGGGGGCCCGCCTGCGCCAGGAGTTGTCCGGACAACCCAGCGCGATCGATCATCAGGATTCGGGTATCCGCGTGACCCTGCCGGAAGGTGCGGACCAGGCCCGCGCACTGGATACCATCGGCCGGCTGCTTGACGAGTTTGGTGCCAGCCTGGTGACCGTCATCGCGCATGGACACGGCATGGACGCATCCGACACCTCGTCGGAGGGCACGGAGGACGATGCGATGGCGGCGGGCCGCCGCCTGGAGAACACCGGGGTCGCCCCCGAACGCCTGGTCCTGCGCGTCTTCGGCACCACCACTCCGGCCGGGAACCTCGGCAGCGAGGCGTTCTCCCCGCAGATCGAGCTGCTGATCCAGCCCCTCGCCGCCAGCTGATCAATCCAACCACCACGCAATACCGCCTGCGCCCCAAAGAAGGACTTGATTCGCCATGAACGCGACCGCAGCCGACCAGCCGGAGAACACAGGGACGGCCCCGGGACCGGGCATCGAATCGCCCACCACGCACCCCGAGATGGAACCGGACAGCACCGTCTATCGCACGCTGCTGGAATCCACCCGCGCCATCCCGTGGAGGATCGACTGGGCCACCATGCGCTTCACCTATATCGGCCCGCAGATCGAGGCGTTGCTGGGCTGGACGCCGGAGAGCTGGGTCAGCATCGACGACTGGGTGGAGCGCATGCACCCGGACGATCGCGAATCGGTCGTCAACTTCTGCGTCACCCAGTCGCAGTCCGGGGTCGACCACGAGGCCGACTATCGTGCGCTGACGCGGGACGGGCACTACATCTGGATCCGCGATGTGGTCCACGTGGTGCGCAGGGACGGCGAGGTGGAGGCCCTGGTCGGTTTCATGTTCGACATCAGCGAGCGCAAGCAACAGGAAGAAGAACTGCTGCGCCTGAAGTCCGAACTGGAGGCCCTGTCCTACCGCGATTCGCTCACCGGCATCGCCAACCGTCGGCAGTTCGACCTCGTACTCGAACGCGAGTGGGCCCACGCCCGGCGCGACCAGCGCCCGCTCTCCGCCATCATGCTCGATATCGACCATTTCAAGGAATACAACGACCGCTACGGCCACCCGGCCGGCGACGGCTGCCTGCAGCGGATCGCCACCTGCCTCGCCGGCGTCGTCGGCCGCGAACAGGACCTGCTGGCACGCCTGGGCGGGGAGGAGTTCGTACTGATCCTGCCGGACACCGATATCGACGCGGCCCACGCGCTGGCCGAGCGCTGCCTGCAGCGCATCCGCGAGGAGGCGATCCCGCACGCGAGTTCCCGCGTGGCCCCCACACTGACCGCCAGCGCCGGGGTCGGCTGCCTCACCCCCAACGAGACCCGCCACGCCACGCAGGTGGTCGAGGCCGCGGACCGCGCCCTGTACCAGGCCAAGCGCGGCGGGCGCGACCGGGTCGCCATTGCCGCGGCCGACACCGCCAAACCCAGGCCCTGAACCATCCCCATCGCCGGTGATCTGAACGGATAGCAACCGGACCGCGCCCGTGCAGGGACCGGAACGCAGTCCATCCGCGGCCGGGCCGAGCGCCAGGGCCGTGATCCACGTCCAGTCCTCGCGCAGCGGTCGCCGGGCCACGTGGAAAACATCCCGGATTCGGACCAGACTCCGGGGAAAGCGGCACCCCGGAGAGAGGGATCGACATGACCAGCCTGCATCAACCCGCGCGGGAACCTGCGCTCTACCGTTTTCTCGGCATCGTGTTGCCGCCGGTGGCGGCGTACCGCTACGGCGCCGCCGCCCACAGCTGCGCCGCGCCGATCGCCATTGCCTGGGCGGCCGCCCTCGTGTCGATCGCCTATGCCCTGCTGACCGGCCTGGCCGGCATCTCCGGCTACGGCGGCTTCCCGCTGGCAATCGGTCTGTTCCTGTGGGTGTTTGCGACGGTATGGACCTTCCTGGTCGTGCGAAACGTGCAGGCGGATCCCTCCCTTACCGACCCCCGGACACACGAACAACGCGTCCGCCAGCGCGAGGACGCCCACGACCCGCTGGATGAACTCGATTCCGGCGAACGCCCGCGCTGACATCTCCGCCCGTACCGGCGCCCCACTGAACCGCGCCGCGTTGACGCCGCTTGACCGCCCCTGAAATCTGCCTCTTGAATACGGTTTGCGCCTTCAGAACTCCCCTGACAAACTCGGGACAACGCGTTCGGATGGAAGGGGCCAGCAGGACGCGTCCGACAGGGGAAATGCATGAGCAATTCGTCCGGGGTGAAGGTCCAGTACGAGGACCTGGTGGAAAACCACCCCTTCCTCATCATCTGTTATCGACCCGACACCACCATCTTCTATGCCAACCGGGCGGCCCACGAATACTTCGCGGCGCCCGCCGGCAGCCTGCTCGGGCACCGCTGGATCCATGACCTCCCCGAAGAGCGGCAGCCCGAGAACCGCGCCGACCTGCTGCGCTATACCCCCGACGCGCCCGTGCGCACCATCGAGAACCCGGTGCGCCGCGGCGACGGGACCGACCGCTGGATCCGCTGGACCAGCCGCGCCTTTTTCAACGAGGCCGGCGAGATCACCCATTTTCAGACCCTCGGAATCGACGTCACGGACCGCAAGCAGGGCGAACTCCTGCGCGAGAACCTGCTGGGGAGCCTGGCCGAGGGCGTCTTCGGCATCGACGCCGATGGCAACTACACCTTTCTCAACCCCGCGGCCTGCGAACTGCTCGGGTTCGCCAGCGAAGACGAGGCCCTGAGCCACAATTCGCACGAACTGTCGCACCACAGCCGGCCCGACGGCCAAGCCTTCCCCGCCACGGAATGCCCGGTCTACCGAGTCTTGCGCACCGGCGAGCCGTTGCAGGCCTGCGAGGAGTATTTCTGGAGCCGCGCGGGACACGGGTTCCCGGTACTGATCAACGCCGCCCCGCTGTTCGATGCCCGCAACCGTGTTACCGGCGCCGTGGTCTCGTTCCAGGACATCACCGAGCGTCGCGCGGCGCGCGAGGCGCTGGAACGGCGCGAGGCGGAACTGCAGGAGGCGCAGCAGATCGCCCATCTGGGCAACTGGATCTCGGACTTCGACGCCGGGGGCATCCGCTGGTCCAGCGAGGTGTTCCGCATCTTCGGCCTCGAATACGACCAATGGGGTGCGACCCACGAGGCGTTCATGCAGGCCGTGCACCCGGACGACCGCGAGCGCGTGCAGCGCGCGGTCGACGACGCCCTCACCCCCGGAGGACCGGAATACGACATCGAGCACCGCATCGTCCGCCCCGATGGCTCCGTCCGCATCGTCTACCAGCGCGGGAGCGTGGACTTCGATACCCAGGGCCGGCCCCAACGCATGGCCGGCGTGGTGCACGACATCACCGAACGGCGCGAGGCGGAGCGCCACCTCCATTTCATCACCTACCACGACGCCCTCACCGGCCTGCCCAACCGCACCCGCTTTGCCGAACGCGCCGACCAGGCCGTCACCGATGCCGAGCGCCTGGGGCGTCCACTGGTGCTGGCCCACATCGGCCTGGATCGCTTCAAGAGCGTCAACGAAGGCATGGGCCAGGCCACCGGCGACGAGGTCCTGCAACATGTGGCCCGGCGCCTGGAAAACCGTCTGCCGGTCGGTGGCGTACTGGCACGCCTGGGCGGCGACGAGTTCGGCGCTCTGCTCCCGGTGGAGTCTCCCGGCTCGGTCGCCGGCGCGGTCACCCGCCTGCTGGAGCCGCTGCGCCAGATCATCAAGGCTGGCGAGCACGAGCTCTATGTGCCCGGTTCCGTCGGGGTCGCCGTGTATCCCCACGACACCCAGGATGCGTCCGACCTGATGCGCCGCGCCGAATCCGCGATGCACCAGGCCAAGCGCACCGAGGGCAATGCCATCCAGTTCTGTTCCGGCGAGCTCAACAATGACGTGCGGACACGCGTCTCGCTGGAGGGCCAACTGCGGCGCGCGGTCGATCACCAGGAAGGGTTCTTTCTCCACTACCAGCCGCGGGTGGCGGCCGGCGATGGCCGGATCGTAGGCGTCGAGGCCCTGCTGCGCTGGGAGGATGGCGCCGGCACGGTACATTCGCCGGGCGCCTTCATCCCAATCCTCGAAGAGACCGGGCTGATCGTCGAACTGGGCCAGTGGATACTGACCGAGGCCTGCCGTCAGTGTCGGGACTGGCATCAGGCCGGGCTGCCACCGGTCCGCGTGTCCGTCAATCTGGCCGCCCCCCAGTTTCGGGATCGCCAGATGGCGCACAGCATCGACCGGGTATTGGAACACACCCAGCTGAGTGCGGACGCCCTGGAGCTGGAGGTCACCGAGAGCATGCTGATGGCCGATACCGACCAGGTCATCCGCACCTTGGGGCAGTTTCGCGAGCGCGGTGTGCGCGTAGCCCTGGACGACTTCGGCACCGGGTATTCATCGCTGGCCTATCTGCGCCGTTTTCCGCTGGATGTGCTGAAGATTGATCGCTGCTTCGTCGCGGACCTGGAAACCGAGTCGAGCGCGGGCGCCATCGTGCGCACCATCCTCAGCCTCGCGGATAACCTGGGCCTCGAATCCGTCGCCGAGGGCGTGGAGACCGAGGCGCAGCAAGCCTTCCTGCAGGAGGCCGGTTGCCAGACCCTGCAGGGCTTCCTGTTTGCCCGCCCGCAGCCAGCCGCCGACTGCCAACGGATGCTCGCCGAGCCCGCTTCGTCCGCCGCAGCGCACCCGGGCCGCAGCGCCTGAGCGGTTCCCCGCGCCATGTTCGCGCGCCCAAGCGACGACGCAGCGAGCATGCACATCGATCCGTGTTTCCCTACGATGGACCATCACCAACCGGAGACCACCGCGTGCGCCTAGCAATCGTACTGGCAGGAATCATGCTGATCGCCGGCTGCAGCGCGCTGCCGCGGGGCGATGATGCCCCGCGCGAGGTGGCCTACATCTGCGCCTACGGCCCCGAACTCACCGCCACCTTCGAGGGCGAGCAGGCCGTCCTGGCCTTCAACGGGGCCCGCGCCCGACTACAAGCCACCGAGACGGCCTACGGCGGGCGCTACGCCAATCCCACCGACGACATCGTGTTCTGGACCCGCGACGACGCCGCCATGCTCGAGATGCTGGGCGTGTTCTGGAGCTGTCGCGCCCTGCCCGACCGCGGATGACCGACGCAGCGACCCGTTTCGTCCTGCAGGCCACCTGTGCCCGCACGGCGGTGCGCGGCCCGGTCATCCAGACCCTCTGGAGCGGCTACGGCGAGATCGTGCGCTACCTTCTTGAAGGCGGCGACTCCCCCACAGTCATCCTTAAGCACATCGTGTTCCCCGACGAACTGGACCATCCGCGCGGCTGGAGCAACAACCGCTCGCATCAGCGCAAGGTCCGCTCCTATCAGGTGGAAATGGCCTGGTACCGCGACTGGGCCAACCAATGCGACGCCAGCACCCGAGTGCCCCGCTGTCTGGATACCGCGACCATTGGCGACGAGCACCTGATCGTGCTGGAGGACCTCGACGCTGCCGGTTTCCCGCAGCGCAGGGACCACCTGACGCGCGCCGAGGCGCGGCTCTGCCTGCGCTGGCTCGCCCGCTTCCACGCGCGTTTCATGGGGCGGGAGCCCACCGGCCTGTGGCCCGAGGGCAGCTACTGGCACCTGGCCACCCGCCCGGACGAATGGGCCGCCATCGAGGACCCGGGGATTCGCGAGACGGCCGCGACCCTCGACAACGCCCTGACCGGCGCCCGCTATCGCAGCTTGGTCCACGGCGATGCCAAGGTCGCCAACTTCTGCTTTGCGCCAGAGGGCGACGCCATCGCCGCCGTGGATTTCCAGTATGTCGGGGGCGGCTGCGGCATGCGCGATGTGGCCTATTTCCTCGGGAGCTGCCTGGACGAACGGGAACAGGAGAACTGGGAGGCCGACCTGCTGGATGCCTATTTCGAGGCATTGCGCGAGGCCCTGAACGAACGGGGCAAGGGCACGGAAGCCGGCGCCATCGAGCACGAGTGGCGTGCGCTGTTCCCCATTGCCCAGGCCGACTTCTACCGCTTCCTGGTCGGCTGGATGCCGGATCACTGGAAGATCCACGACTACAGCCGCCGCACGGCACTGGCCGTGGTCCGGCGCCTTCAGGAAGGTGGCTGGTCCGACATCCCGTCGGGGCCGGATTCGAGCGCTTCCGCGACCTCCAGCCAGTAGGGCCCGGCCGCACAGCGACCCACAAGCAATCGGCGACCGCCGGCGCAGCCGGAACCGCGGGGGCATTCGGAGTCGGCAGATCGGCCCTGGGTCGGCTCACGTCGTTCATGGCGGGCCGATGACGGCACACCCGAACACATCCCTTACGGTGCGGCAGTGTCCGCCGCGGGGGGCGCCGCAGCCCCCGAGAAACCGGGCCCACGGACATCCGCAGGCGCCCAGTCGCGTCCGCTGTCCCGACCGGTCACCCACCACTCGTGCACGAACAGCCGCAGCGGCCCGCGCACCCGTTCCTCGAAGCGCGTAGGCAGGGTGTACCCCTCGATCTCCGCGTACTCCAGGAAGGTCGTATCCACGTGGGCACCCTGGGTGGGGCCAAAGCCGTTCAGGGTGACATGCACGCGATAAAGCAGGTCGGTTTCGGGGTGGATCCACATCACCACCCGGTCTTCGTCCGCCTCGCCGAACCCGGGCTCAATGGTGGCCAGTACCCGGCGGTAGTTCACACCGCCCTCGCGCTGGTCCGCCAGCCGCTCCATGTCGGTCGCCCGGTGTTTGACGAAGCTCGGACCGTAGTGGAACAGCTCGCCGGCGTCCGTGGTCATCGCGCTGGCGCGAATCCGGTCGCGGTCCGAACTGCGCTCGCCATCGTAGTACAAGCGGAATTCGTCACCGTGGCGGAAGACGCTCTTGGTGCCCTCGGGACCGGTGTAGTGGACCGCATACAGATCATCGGCGGGGCGATAACGCTCCTCACCCTGGCCGCGGTACTCGCCGTCCGCCACCAGCGGCTGCAAACGCTGGATCACGCGCCCCCACTCGCCATCGGTCGCCTGATTCAGATCACCCGGGTATTCGCGCAGGTCCCCGCCGTGGGCCGCAAGCGTTCGCTGAAACAGGGCCTGCGCACTCAGTCCGTCGTCGAATCCCGGATCCGGACCGGGCTGCGGGAAGGTGCCCCCACACCCGGCCAGCAGGACCGCGACTCCCAGCCAGAGGGCGGCGGCTGGCACCCTGATTCTTGTCCAATCAACCATACATCGCTCCTAACAGGAAACATCTGTACTTTTCTTGTACATTACCTGTACATTGTTTTCAACGGCCTCTACGCACCTGGTCACAAGGAGCTCGCCATGTTCTTCAACCCCGCCGTTTCGCCGACGGCCCATCCTGCTACGGGAACCACCGACGCGGCCGTGCTCGACGCAGTTCGGGAGGCCGTCGCCTACATCGAGTTCACCCCGCGCGGCCAGATCCTCGATACCAACGAGCTCTTCCTGAAGACCATAGGCCACCCCCGCGAGGACGTCATCGGCCAGCACCACCGGATGTTCTGCAGCCCCGAGTACGCACGCTCTTTGCAGTACCGCGACTTCTGGCGCCGCCTGGCGGCCGGGGAATCGCATACCGGAACCTTCCCCCGAGTGACGCGCACGGGCGAAACCATCTGGCTGGAAGCCACCTACTTCCCCGTGCGCGACACCCAGGGCCAGGTGGAGAAGATCGCGAAGATCGCCTACGACGTCACCGAAAAGCAGGAACAACTGCGCGACCAGGCGGCCGTCTTCACCGCCCTGGACCGCTCCATGGCGGTGATCGAGTTCACCCCGGAAGGCGAGATCCTCAAGGCCAACGAGAACTTCCTCCAAGCGGTCGGGTACAACCTCGACGACATACGCGGCCAGCATCATCGTATCTTCTGCGACGAGACCTTCTATCGCGATCATCCCGATTTCTGGGAGCGCCTGGCGCAGGGCCAGCTCATGAGCGGGAAGTTCCGGCGGCTGAAGGCCAACGGCCAGGAGCTGTGGCTGGAGGCCACCTACAATCCGATTCTCGACCAACAAGGCCGGGTGGAGAAGGTCATCAAGTTCGCCACCGACATCACCGCCAGCGTGCATACGGCGCAGCGCACCCGCGAGGCCTCGGCCGTCGCCCACGACATGGCCCGCAAGACTGCCGATCACGCCCGCAGCGGCGAGGACTCACTGCGGCTCAACGCACAGCACACCGTGCAGATTCGTGCCGAGGTCACCAGCACCCAGGAGGCAGTCGAACGTCTCAACGCCGAGGCACGCAACATCGAGTCCATCATAGAGACCATCCGCACCGTGGCCGAGACCACCCGGATGCTGTCCCTGAACGCCGCCATCGAGGCCGCGCGCGCCGGCGAACAGGGCCGCGGCTTTGCCGTGGTTGCCCAGGAGGTGCGCAAGCTCGCCGCCAGCACCAGCGAAGCAACCACCCGAATCGCCGAGGTCATCAACAGCAACCTGGAACGCACACGCGAAATCGCCGATCGCATCGACACGGTCCGTGAGGTCGCCGAGCAGGCCGACGCCCAGGTCCAGACCGTCCAGGGCATCGTCGACGAGATCCGCGACGGCGCCAACCTGGTCGTGGAATCCATCTCTTCCATCCCGCGCGATCACCCGTAGGGACTGCTCCGGGAGTCCGTATCTCCCGGGGCGGGCACCATCCGCGCGGGTACGGGTCTCACCAACGGCCCACGCATCTTGGGGAGGCATCATGTCCTTCACTCGCACACTCTGGCTCGGCGCCCTACTCCTGTTCTTGGCGCCGGCCCTGACCCAGGCCGAGGAGCCCGAACAGGCGGTGCTGGCCGGCGGATGCTTCTGGTCCATGCAAGCACCCTTCGACACGCTGGAAGGCGTGCTTGAAACCGAGCTTGGATATACCGGGGGGCATACCCTCGATCCCGGGTACTGGCAGGTGGTCACCGGGCGCACCGGCCACGTCGAGGCCGTGCGTATCCTCTTCGACCCCGAGCGCATCGGCTTCAGCGAGATCCTGGAGGTCTTCTGGCGCAGTATTGACCCGCTGGATCCCCACGGGCAGTTCTGTGATCGCGGGCCCCACTATCGAACCGCCATCTTTCCGCAGGACGCCGCCCAGCGCGCCATCGCCGAAGCCTCAAGGGCCGAGCTGAACCGCTCGGGCCGCTTCGACCAACCGGTGGTGACGCGCATACGGGACGCTGCACCTTTCTATCGGGCCGAGGACGAACACCAGAACTACTACCGCAACCACCCGGACCGCTACGCCGACTACGTGACCCATTGCGGCCGGGAGGAGCGCCTGCAAGCGCTATGGGGCGTACCAAGCAGGTTGGAGGCACCATGGAAATGATTGGGTTTCCCGGGCCTAAAGTTCGGTTCAAGACCGCCGTTAACGCACTGTAGCCGCGAAACTTCGGCTGCATGATCCCGGCGGCATGGCACCGGGTACCGACAGGCCCGGTGACGGGCCGTGAGACCCGACAACATGGCCCAGGTGATCAACACGAATCTCCTGTCGCTCAACGCCCAGCGCAACCTGCGGCTTTCCCAGGGCGCCCTGCAGGTGGCCCTGCAACGCCTGGCCTCCGGGCGCCGCATCAACTCGGCGCGCGACGATGCCGCCGGAATGGCCATCAGCGAACGCTTCACCACCCAGATTCGTGGCCTGAACCAGGCCATGCGCAATGCGCAGGACGGCATCGGGCTGGCCCGCACCGCCGAGGGCGGGCTGGGCTCCTTGAGCGGCAACATCCAGCGCATCCGCGAGCTGGCCCTGCAGGCGGCCAACGGCACCCTGTCCGCCTCCGAACGCCAGGCCCTGAACCGCGAGGCCCGGCAGTTGCTGGCCGAGACCGACCGGGTGGTTACCCAGACCACCTTCAATGGACGGACCCTGCTCGATGGCAGCGCCCCCACCGCGTTCTTTCAGGTTGGTGCCAACGCCGGGCAGACCCTCGCCGTGGACCTCGGCGACGGCATGGGCACGCGCCAGCTCGGCGCGATCGCGACCAGCCGATCGGGGGATCTGACGGCGCTGTTCGCCAGCGGTCCGTTCACCGTCGCGGGCGACTTCCGCATCCGCATCGGCGAGCGGCCAGCGATCGACGTCCCGGACGGAGACTATGACTCGGTCGCGGCCCTGGCCACCGCCATCAACCGCGAGCTCGGAGCCCCGAGCCGCGCCTCCGCCAGCTTCGATGGGCGCCTCGACATCACCGCACGCGAGACCATCACCATCAGCGGCGACGCCGGTCTCAATGCCCTGGACATGCCCGCCACCCGCGCGGTCGAGGGCCACCTCGCCGGGATCGATCTGGGCACCGCACAGGGCGCCAGCGACGCCCTCGCCCGACTCGACCAGGCCCTGGACCAGATCAGCGCCCGGCGCAGTCGTCTGGGCGCGGTGCAAAATCGCCTGGAGTCCACCATCGACAACCTGGGCATCGGCAGCGAGAGCCTCCAGGCCGCGCGCAGCCGCATCCTGGATGCCGACTACGCCGCCGAGGTCGCGGCACTCATCCGTGCCCAGATCCTCCAGCAGGCCGGAATCGCCATCCTCGCCCAGGCCAACCTGGCACCCCAGCTCGTCCTGCGCCTGCTCGCCTGAATCGCGTCCACCGTGCGCCCGCGATCTATCGACGGTCTGCCGGGAGCCCGGACCAAAGTTCATCAAAGTCCGCGAATGGCCAGACGGAAGGATCCTCGCGCCCGGCAATCGCTTCCTTGTTATGGACAGCGGAGAGATCCACCACCCTGGGTGGAATCCGGCAACCCGAGCTCGTCGAATAGAAGATCTTCACGACCGGCTTAAGCAGCGAACCGGCGGACTGGTCGACGACTACAGCAAGGCGTCCGGATTCCAGGCGCACCAGGGACCCCACGGGGTAAATCCCCAGGCTCTTCACGAACGCCTGGAAGACGGTCGGATCGAAATGGCCGTTCGCCCATTCGGCCATCCTGCGGATGGAGTCGCCCGGGTCCCAGCCCGCCTTGTAAGGGCGATTCGACGTAATCGCGTCATAGACATCGCAGACCGCGCCCATCTTCGCGTACAGGGTAATCTGATCCCCTGTTAGCCCCTCGGGATATCCCGAACCATCCATCTTTTCGTGGTGATGCAGGCAAACATCCAGGGTGATCGGATCGAGGTCATCTTCAGCGGCCTGAAGGATACGGCGCCCCTCCTCCGGATGGCGCTTCATCACAGCAAACTCCTCATCGGTCAGCTTGCCGGGCTTGTTGAGCACCTCCAGAGGCATGGCGGCCTTGCCAATGTCGTGCATTAACCCCGCCTCGCCAGCCGCCAGGACTGCCTCGTCCGCGAGCCCCAGCTCGCGCGCCAACGCCACCATCAGCGCGCATACCGCCACCGAATGCATGTAGGTGTAGTCGTCGGCGTTCTTCAGCCGCGCCAGGCTAACCAGGGCGCGGGAATTACGGGTCACGGAGTCCGTGATTTCCTCGACTACCTTGCGCGCCAGCTCGGTGTCCACGGTACGGCCCATGCGCGCCTCGCCGAAAATCGAAGTCATCGCCTGCCGCGACTTCCTGCAGATCGTAACGGCTCGCTGCAGTTCCTCCGCAGTAGAAACGGGTTCCTGGTGACCTTCCACAGCGCAAGCGGCCTGCAGCGAGTCCTGCATCTCGGCCTCCCGCGTTGCCTGTATTACGGCCTCCCCCGCACCCTCCAGGTCCCGTCCCTTGGCGGTGTCGATCCAGACCTCGCGGATGCTGCTTTTACGCAGTGTCGCGAGGTCCTTCGGGTCGTCCAGGAGAAAGCGTGTGCGCCAGAAGGGATGCTCCATCCACGAGCCACAAAGTTCCCGGATGTACATTCCCTCGACGACATGTTCCAACTTGATCTTCTTCAGCATTCGGGGCCCAGGCTTGCAATGGCAGGCCGGGGCTGTGCCCCGGGCGGCGGATTATCATCCCGATCTCAATTGCCCACAACTCAGACCTAACACCGCCTAACGAGAGTCCTTTCTTGCCACCCGGGCATCGCGAGGAGGGGGCATGAAAAGCCAGATCATCGAAGGCGAGGGCCCGCCTTTTATATGCATCAGGAACGACCCCGCAGCGTTCATGGGGTACCGATTTTCCAGATCCGCGCTGCCGATCTGCAGAACGGTGTTCTGACTCACATGTACTACACTCGGGATACAGGCGCGGTCGCTTGGACGACTGGATATGCCACCCTGAAGCCGTGCCGCCTTGTCGCACAGCCGAAGGTGTAATAACCGGCCCGGGATTGGCCAAAGGAAGAGCGCGATGTCCAGGTTTCCCTCGGCCCTGCCCTCCACCGGTGGCATCCGCTACACCGACTATCTCGCGCGCACCACACTCCGTGCCTGGGTGGGCATGTCATTCGTGGGCGCTAGTCTGCTGATCCTCGGCGGGCTCGCCCTGTCCTGGCTGATCGTCTACACCGCGGGTGGCGCCGACAGTATCGTCCCGCACTTTTATTACGTGCCCATCCTGTTCGCCGCGGCGCGCTTCGGCGCGGGCGCCGCCCTGGTCGTGGCCCTGGTGGCCGGCGTACTGGCCGGACCCATGACGCCAGTGGATGTCACCGCCGGCATCGCGCAGGAGACCGAACGCTGGCTAACCCGTACCGTATTCTTCGTCGGCATCGGCCAGCTGATGGCCTGGCTGGTCATCCCCGCGCTGCACCCGGTCACCGAGGAACTGCGGCGCATGCGCCAGGAATTCGATATCCGGCGCGGGCTGCGGCACAACGAGTTTTTCCTGCGCTACCAACCGATTTACTCCCTGGCGCAGGAGCGCCATGTCGGCGTCGAGGCGTTGATCCGCTGGCGACACCCCATCCGCGGAGAACTATCCCCGGCGGAGTTTCTGGACGTGGCGGAGGATTCCACGTTAATCCATGACATCTGCGATCTGGCCCTGGACGAGGGCTGCCGCCAGGCCGGTGCGTGGAACGCCCTGGCCGCCGAACACGGCCGCCCCGCATGGTACGTGGCAATCAACCTCTCGGCGCACGACATCGTCCGCCCCGAAATGGCGGCCCATGTCGCGGCCGCGCTGGATCGCCATCGGCTACCGCCGGAGTTGCTGCACATCGAACTGACTGAGACAGTGCTGGCGATGGACGCGGCCACCGATGCCCTGAAGCAGCTCAAGTCACTCGGCATCCAGCTCGCCATCGACGACTTCGGCACGGGTTATTCCTCGCTGGCCTACCTCAACCGCTTCCCCATCGACATCCTCAAGATCGACCGCCAGCTGATCTCCGGACTCGGCATTGATCCATCCGCCCACGACCTCTCGCGCGGCATGGTCCTGCTGGCCGAGTCGCTGGGCCTGCGGACCATTGCCGAGGGCGTGGAGACGAAGGAACAACTGGCAATCGGCCGCGAACTGAAATTCGATTGCATCCAGGGCTACTACTTCGCCCGTCCGTTACGGGCCGAAGAGATCCCATCCCTGCTGCTTTCCGACACGCCGCACACCGGCCATCTGCACGCGGTGCGCTACTGACCGAAATAGTCGCGCAGGAGCTGGGTCGTGCGGGCAGTCGGATCCTCGCGGATGCGCCGCTCCTCGTCCGCGAGGATGGTAAACAGGCCATCCAGGGCGTGATCGGTCACGTAGCGATCCAGATCGACGTCCAGCCCCGACAGGCCCGGAATGCGGCCCGCCGCGTCGCGCAGCGGCTGGTACACCCGATAGACGTCGGCCCGCTCCATCTGCTCCTGCACAATCGGCATGTAGCGCTCGCGCAGGGTGGATTCCGACGCGTCGCGCAGATACTGCGTGGCGGCATCATCGGCCCCGCGCAGCACCCCATACACGTCCTCCGGCCGCATCCCGCGGATGGCGCTGACAAACACCGGAACGGCCTCCCGCGCTGCCGCCTCCGCCGCGCGGTTCATGCGCCGCTCAAGGTCGTCCACCTGGCTAGCGAACCCGACGCGCCGCAGCACATCCCCAGCCTGTTCCAGCTCCTGCGGCAGCCCGATCCGGATCAGGGCGTTGCCCCAGTAACCGTCCTCGCGGCCGGTCCGCTCCACCGTGCGCTCGGTGCCCACCCGAAGGGCCTCGCGGATGGCCTCCTCGGCACGATCATCACCACCATCGAGGCCGAAGTCGCGGACATCCAGTCCGGCGCAGGCGGTCAGCAAGAGGGGGACCAGAAGCCAGGGGAGCAGGTACGCGCGTCGCATGTCGAAACTTCCGTGAGGGACTTCCCGTCATGATACACAGGGCATCGAACCCCCCGCTCCAGCCCCCCACTTGCCGTGGAGCTCGGCTTGTCCGATGGTGATCGTCCATGAATGCCAGCCGTCCCGATTCGAACCGGCGCCGCCGGCGCCTCGGCGCCTTCCTGATCCTGGTGGGCGTGCCCCTGCTCGCCCTGGCCATCTGGGTCGGCTGGGCCGAGCAGAACCCGGAACAGGAGCGCGAGCTGCGCGTCGAAGTCCAGGACCGCCTGCACGAATGGTTCCCCGAGAGCATGGAGCTGCCCGACGATCTGCAGGGCTTCCTGCCGCGTTCGGACCGGTTCGATGACGAGCGCCCGCCGGACGTCCTGCTGCTGCACGGACTGGACGAGCCCGGCGATATCTGGGACGCCCTGGCGCCCGCGCTGGACGACGCCGGAAGCAATGGCTGGGAATTCCGCTATCCCAACGACCAGGCCATCGACCACAGTGCGGACCTGCTGGCGGAACACTGGGCGCAGCTCGAAGGCGACGACCCGCTGATCCTGATTGGCCACAGCATGGGGGGTCTGGTGATCCGCGATTTCGTAACGCGCTACCGGCATCCGGAGGATGCGACCCCGCGTGTCGGGGGGCGACCCGTCGCCGGCGTAATCCTGGTGGCCACCCCCAATCATGGCTCCGAGTGGGCCCGGCTGCGGGTCTGGCTGGAGGTACGCGAGTGGCTGGCCGACATCCAGCAGCAGCGCTTCTCGCTGTTTGCCGGCCTGCGCGACGGCACCGGCGCGGCCAAGATCGACTTGCGCCCGGACAGCCGCTTCCTGGCCGAACTCAACGCACGCCCCTGGCCGGACGACATACCGGTCCGCATCATCGGCGGCAAACTGCCCGAACCCACCCCCGCCATGCGCGAGAGTCTCGCCGCGCTGGACGAACAGATCGACCTCGAGGCGGTGGCCGGGCGCATCAGCGAATGGTGGGAGCAGACCGACGACGAACTGGGCGACGGCGTGGTGCCGGTCGAATCCCTGCACCTGGACGGGCATCCGGACCCGCTGATCCTCGAGGCCTCGCATCGTGGGCTGCTGGTACCCGGCCCGCTGACGGACGATCCGCCCGCCATCGACCCTATCCTCGACATCCTCGAACACTGGAACGCCGCGCCGGGAGACTGAACACCCGGCTCGGGTCCGGCCGGCGCCGCTATCCGCCGCGCTCGACCAGCTCCACACGGCGGTTCTGGGCTCGCCCTGCCTCCGTGCGGTTGGTAGTGACCGGCGCCATCATCCCGGCCCCTGCGGCCTGGAGCCGGCTGCCTGCGATACCGTGCCGGTCGCGCAGCCAGTTCACCACGGACTGCGCGCGCTCCAGGGACAGCGACACGTTGTAGTCAAAGTCACCGGTGTTGTCGGTATGCCCGACCACCAGCAGCTCCATGGATGACTGCTCGTTCATCAGGTCCGCGATCGTCGCCAGCGCCTCGGCGGATTCCGGCAGGATCGCCGCGCTGTTCACCTCGAACAGGATGTCTTGCACCGCCACGCGGCCGTCCTCGATCAGGCCGGTCTCCATCTCGCCGGCGGTCAGCGGCTGGTGATCCATGGTCGTATCCATGTCCTCCGCGGTCACGATCGCTTTGGAGACCGCCGGCCCGTCGACCCGACGGGCGTTAAACACGGCAATCCCCGCCAGCACATCCCCGGCCTCGGAGCGCGCCGCGATGTAGCGCACCTGACGATCCCGGTTGGCTACCCGGCAGCAATCGCGCGCCCCGCGCTCGAACAGGCCGGATTCCCGGAAAAAGGTCCGTCCCGCCCCGCCCGAGAGCTCCTCCTCGGAGCCGGTGAACAGGATCTCGAAACCGCGTGCCTCCAACGCCTGCAGGTAGCTGCGCTTCACCCGCAGCGTGGTTACGCTGGGGTCCTCGAAGTTGTAGCTCAGCCGCAGGACCTCGCCCTCCAGCCGTTCGACCGACTCGAACCCATCCCCGTCCCACGGCCCGGTGGGCACCGCGAGCCGGTCAAAGTCGCTCTGGTCCTGGTACACGATGTACGAACCCGCCACCCGCGGCACATCCGGGTGATCCCCAGCCCCGTCGATGTCGGCCGCGCCCGCGCTGCCCACCCCCATCAGCCCCGCGACGACCCAGCCCGCAACCGCCGTGTTCGCACGCTTCCCCATGTAATTCCCCCTGTCCATACCCAAGATACGGCCCTACGGATACCCCAGCCGCAAGGCACCCTGCAACCCCGAAGCCATCGCCCCGACCGACCGCCGCGGAACATCGACGGGAATCCCGGCTCTCAAGGGCATGGACATCCCCCTGCTCGTCATCGGCGCCCTGCTGGTCGCCAGCCTGACCGCCTTCTTCTCCGGCGTGCTGCCCTATCCCATCGGCTGGATCATTCTGGGCATCGCCTTCATCGCGCGGCTGCTCTACCTGCGCGGGCGCTGAACGACCGGTCGTCACCGGTGTACGGACGTTGTATCGTCGAGACTCCGCGCCAGCCCGGGAGTGCCCCTGCTGCATGACCACCACCCGACTCATCGGCATCTACACCGGCCGCGTAACCGCGGACTACGCCAGGGGCCGCGCCAGCGCCATCGACAAGCAGCCTGTGGAAGGCCCAGTCGTGCTGGGCCCCCTCGGCCTGGCCGGTGACGAACAGGCGGACCCGGAAAACCACGGCGGCGCGGAGCGCGCCCTGCTCCACTACAGCCTCGATCGGTACGCCGGGTGGCAGGAGCAGTACCCCGATCGCGCCACCCGCTTCGTGCCCCCCGGCTTCGGCGAAAACCTGGCCAGCCACGGCATGGACGAACACAGCGTGCACATCGGCGACATCTATCGCATCGGTACCGCCCGGGTGCAGGTCAGCCAGCCCCGCACCCCGTGCTGGAAGCTCGACGCCCGCTTCGACATCCCGGGCCTCGCGCGCGAGGTCCAGGAGACCGGCCGCTGCGGCTGGTTCTACCGCGTACTGCAACCGGGCACCCTCACCGTGGGCGATACCATCGAACACCTCGAACGCCGGCCCGACAGCCTCAGCATCGCCGCGGCCATGGCAGCGGTCTATCGGCAACCGGACGCCCAGCACCTGCAGCAACTGGCCGATTGCGCGGCCCTGGCCTCCAACTGGCGGGAAAAGGCCCGGCGAAAGCTGCGCGGCACCCCCGATGCCCGCAGCCACCAGCGCCTCACCGGCGAACCGCCCACCCGGTAATCTCCCCCGTACCCGGCTGGCGGACGCAACGGCACAAGTCCACTCCCCATATCCGCATCACGTTCCGGAGCCCCCGGGACGACGGCGGCCCCGGGGCTTCCGTCGCCCCCCATCCAGTCCCGGCACCGCCCGTCGAGTATTGACGTCTACGGGCGGGAGAAGGCCCAGGTGCTCGTAGAGACAGGGCCTGCGGGCGCCATGGCCCCGTACTCCACCCAGCGCGCATGAAGCCGGGCGCCCGTTACCAGCAGCTCGGCACCCTCGGTCACGGCCACGAGCGCCACTTGGCCATCCGCAAAACCGCGCGCGCATCCTTGCCGATCGTCGCCACGCGTTCCGTCCGCGTGGAGCACCCGTTCAAGCTCCAGCGTGACGTACCCCTCGGCCCGCACCAGTACCGTCACTTCGAAACGGCATTCCGACCAGTGCGAGGCACGGACCAACGTGACGCTTGCCAGCAACAGGCCGGCCAGCCCCACACCCACCAGGATTCTCGAAAGAGCCATCACCGCGTGTTTCTCCGGGCGCGTTGACCGGACTGTACTGGCATCCCGCCTGGACTCGCTTTACAGGACCCATGCCCGAAACAGGGGTGTAACGGGCAAAAAAATAAAATCAACAACAAAAACCATTTCTTAAAATCACCAAAGGAGACTCCAATGAGACATTCAGAGACCCCGGCCAAGCGCCGCACGGTTACCGCGAGGCCGCGTTTCCGGCTTCTGGCCGCCCTGGCCTGCACCGCACTTGTCGGCCTCGGCTGGAACGCATCTGCCACGGCGTTCGAGCCCGAAGCCAAGGTCGTCTATCACGTGGACTATGGCGATCCCCAACGGCTATCCTCGATGCTAACCAGCATCAACAACATGATGACGCACTACCAGAACGAGTTCATGCATGTCGACGTGCGGGTGGTATTCATGTCCGACGGCATACGGTTCACCACTGACAACAACCTCGAAGGCACCCCGTTCGAGGATGCCCCGTGGCATCGGGTCTTGCCGCCATCCCTCGCCCAGATCGCACATTCCAGTGCCCGGCCCACCAGGGAAACCCGCAACAACGCCCCCTGGCAACACCGCTGATCAGGGACGGTCGAGTAGACGGTAATCCCGCGATCCATCATCCCGTTCGGTAACCACGAGTTCGACCTCGCGGCCCACTTCCATCGGGCTTCGCAGCTCCTGCCACAGAAACCGGACCGGACCGTCCGTGGGCGTGTCGACAACGACACGAATCCATGCCGTGTCCTCGGTCTCCCGTTCGACCTCGATCACCGGTGCCCGGATCACCTCCCGACTGGCTACGCCAGGCCCGAACCAGTCCGAATACAGCAACACGCCCAGGACTGCCAGCATGCCCATCGCCGCGAATGCCGCCCGTGTATTCCGAAAGGCATATGCCAGATTGTTCCAGAAACGCCCGACCATCCCGCCCCCTCTATCCAGCAAACGTCGACGACTGGGCGCCGACCGACTCCTTCCGACAAAACCCGTGGGCGCCTGCTCCACCTCGACTTCCGGGTAAGCACAGGAGTCTCGCCAGCAGGCAGTCGGATCGAAGATCCCGGAAAATCCGGCCGCATGCCCGTCGTTTTCTACCGGCTCGTGATATGCGACACCGCCCGGTACCGGTCGGCGTCACTTACCCGGAGTGCAGGGGTCAATTCGCCCGACGGATCCCTTCCGGGCCGACCAATGGTTCCGGACGATCCAGGCCGAACCCCTGCCCATGGGTGACGCCGACCTCCACGAGAAGCGCCCGTATGGCATCGTCCTCCACTTGTTCGGCAATCGTGGTCAGCCCCAGGATCTGTCCCACTTCGTGAATGGCACGCACCATTGCGAGGTCGACCGGATCGGTGTTGATGTCCCGAACAAAGCCACCGTCGATCTTCAGATAATCCACCGGCAGATGCTTGAGGTAGGAAAACGAGGACAGGCCGCTGCCGAAATCGTCCAGCGCGAAGTGACAACCCGTTCGCCGCATCTCGGTCATCAGCCGAGCGGTTCGCTGCAGGTGCCGGACCGCCGCGGTCTCGGTGATCTCGAAGCACAAGCGGTCACCGGGGAGGCCGGACTTCGCCACCGACTCCTGTAGAAACACCAGGAAGGCATCGTTATTCAGTGACGAACCCGAGAGGTTGATCCCCATTACCGGAAGGTCACCACATCCGGCAGCCTGGAGTTGCTGCATGTACGCCAGCGTCCGGGACACCACCCAGCGGTCGACCTGCCCCATCAGGTCATAGCGTTCGGCCGCCGGGATGAAGGTATCCGGCCGGACCAACTGACCATCGCGGTCACGCAGGCGCAGCAGGACTTCGAAATAGGCATCCGTGTCATCCGCCAGCGTGCGAACTGGTTGTGCCCAGAGTTCGAAACGATCCTGCTCGATCGCGTCCGGAATGCTGCTGACCCAGTGCAGTTCGCCCACCCGGTCACGCAAGTCCTCGTCCTCCGCGCGGAACACGCGCACCTGGTTGCGCCCCGTGTCCTTGACCACGTAGCAGGCCGCATCCGCCTGCTGCAGGATCAACTGGGTCGACTCGCTCGCCCTGCTGACTTCGACCAGCCCCAGACTGGCGGACACGGAGAAGGTCGACTCGTCCCAGTAGAAACGGAAGCTGGCCAGTTCGCGGCCGATCTCCTCGGCCAGGATTCGTCCGTCCTCGATGTCCCGGTCAACCATCAGGATCCCGAATTCATCCCCTCCGAGGCGCGCGACGATATCGCGTTCGTGCAACAGATGAGGCAAGAGCGCCGAAACCTGACGCAGGAGCTCGTCGCCTGCGGTGTGTCCACGGGTGTCATTGATAATCTTGAACTGGTCGAGGTCGAGATAGCACAGGGTGTGCCGGGTGTCGTGCGTGCGCGCGGAACGTAGCTGGTCCTCGAGACACGCCTCGAAGGCCGGCCGGTTCAGCAACCCTGTCAGGGCATCGTGTGTGGCCTGATAGTCGAGCCGGCGCATCACCTCGCGCAGATCGCTGATGTCACGCATCACGAGGACGCTCGCCTGGCTGTCGGCGGCACGATTCAGGATCGGGGTAAAGGAAAGCTGGACCGGGCGGGTCTGGTCGTTCGCGGTGTGCAGGCGCATATGGGCAGGGTGGCCTGCTTCCGCGAGCACCTGACCACTGGATTCGAGCCGCGCGGACATCGAGTCCCCGCCGCTCTCGGCTTCCAGACATACCACCTCGTCGAGGGGCCGTTTCGCCAGTTGTGCCGCAGGCTCGCCCAGCAACAGGCTGGCCACCGGATTGGCGTAGTCGATACGCCCATGGTCGTCGGTGGTAATCACCGCGTCGCCAATCGACTCCAGCGTGGTCTGGGCCCGCTCCTTCTCGCGCCGGTTTTGTTCCCGTTCAGTGGCGATGATCTCCCGCTGGTGCATGTGGGTCAGGGTCATGCTCAACCAGTCGGCACTGAGCTGAAGGAACCGCCGTTCCAGCGCGTCCGGTGGCTTGCGTCTCGCATCGTCGCGATAGAGCACCAACAAGCCACGCTGGTTGTCGGGAAGCGGAAGTTCGACCGTCTCGAGGCAAGCCGGAAGCGAATCCAGGCCCCGGGAGCGCAGTTCCTCGCAGGTACCGGACCGGCCTTCCTCAAGGGACAATGCCGAAACCTCCCGCAGCGCACGTTCGGACAATGGCGAGGCGCGGTGCGGCGGGTAGTGCCGGAGTCGTCTTGCCTCCATCCCGGCCGGGTCCAGTTCATAGAGGGCCACCCCGTCCATCCGCAGCTGCTCGGCAACCACCCGCAGCAAATGCCGAATGGCCTCCTCGTGATCACTGCTGGCCTGGGTCGCTTCGACAAAGGTATTCAGGAGGTCGGTCTGCGACCGAAGCAGGTGCATGCGCGCCAGCATGAACCCGAAAAGGATCCCGACAACGGAAGGGATCGCCAGCAAGCGCGGCTCGAAACGATCGGCCCCATAGACAAACAGGATCTGGACCACCGCCAGCAGAGTGACGATCGCGACCGAAATGCCGATGAACCGCGCATAGGCCGGCCAGGTGTTCCGTAACCCGAGTTGTGCCCGCATCCCCCCTCCCCTTGCGTGTCGATGCGTCGTCTGGCATCAACGGGGTCTTCCCGCAATAGCGGTGGAAATGCCCCCCGATCATTGTGACTATAACGGGTGCCTGATCGGGCCGAAAGAATGCGGCCCGCCGAAAATTAACGGCCCATCGGCTTCGGCACTCCGGGAAGGGCTTTCTGCACGTGCCGTTGCGGCCAAGATCGACCTGCCGCCGATTGCTAGATCCTGGCCCCCAACTGGCGGGAGAAGGCCCGGAGAAAGCTGCGCCGCGCCCCCGATGCCAGCAGCCAGCAGCGCCTCACCGGTGAACCACCCTCCAAATAACGCGTGCCACGCACTGGCCCACGATGGCTCCCACCATCAGCCCATGACCAGGTTCACCAGGGGGAACAGCCCGAACCAGAGCACATAACCCAGGGAGGCCGCCATTAATCCATCAATGCGCCCTCTGGGGCCTTGGCGGTGCAGCGCACGCCACAGGAGCCAGACCAACCAGGCGGCATACGGGACCACCACATACCCGATCCCGGCATAGGCCCCCTGCACCCATCCCAGCGCATCGAACGATGCGCCGCTGATGGCCGCCAGGATGGTGAACGACAACGCCACCCAAAGCGCACCGTCGTTCCCCAGGCGCACGGCCAGGGTGCCCTTGCCCACCGCGGCGTCCGCCTCGCGGTCGGGAATCCCGGATAGCGTGATCGACGGCACAATCGCCAGGAACAGCGGCAGGCTCAACAGCCAGGGCAAGGACGCGGTCCAGTCGCCCGCCAGAAACACATAGCCACACAGCAGCACGCCCAGGCTGTGCGTCAGCGCGACATCGAGCTCGCCCAGCCCCCGAGAGCTAAGCTTCAGCGGCGCCGCCGTGTAGCCGATCGCCAGGATCGCGAGGACGGCCATCACCGTCAGGATCGGCCCCGAATCTCCGGGTGCGGTCGCCAGCAATGCCACGAACGCGAGGGCGAAGCCCACCAGCGCGCCGGCAATCCCCACGCCCAGCTCGCGCGCGGACAACAGCCCCTCCACCAGCACGCGCGACCCACCGGTAAAGGGACCATAGAACCGGTTTTGCCGGTCCGAGCCAAAGTCCACGCGTTCGTTCACCAGCACCGTGGCCACTTCCAGTAGAAACAGGCACAGGTACCCGAGCCAGAACACCGGATTGCCGAACACCCCACCCGCCGGGGCGGCCACCAGCGCCCCCACCGCGTAGGCCACAAAGGTCATCGGATAGAACTGCAAGCGCAACGCCTGGAGCCAGGCACCGGCCTTGTGCGCAAGCCACTCACCCGCACTTTCGCGCCCCTTGGCCAGACGCAGCCCTTCCTGGCGTGCGCGCTGCAACCAGGCCTTGCGCTGGGCCTCGTCGCTATGGCGCACCGAACCGAACATCAACGAGCGCACCGGCCGGACCCCACAGAACCCCAGCGTGGCGCGCGCCATCGCATTGGCACCTGGCTGGCGATACACCAGCCGGTGGATCAGCGGCGGCGTATCCATGGTCGTGATCAGTTGCGCCGAGCGGCCCTGCAGCAACCCTTCGTACCCGGTACCGCCCTCGCAGGAGCGAAAGGCGAATTCCGGCGTCATGATCCGGTCCAGAAAACCCTTGAGCAGCGCCGGCATGGTGCCCCACCAGGTGGGATAGACAAACACCAGATGATCAGCCCACGCGACGAGGCCGCGTGCGGCCTCCAGATCCTTTTCGAGTGGCTGCTGATTGGGCGAAGGGGTGTGGACGTGCGGATCAAACTCCAGACTCGCCAGATTCAGGGACTGCACCTCGGTCCCGGCCGCACGCGCCCCTTCGCTGTAGGCTTCGGCCAGCGCCCCGCACAGGCTATCAATGCGCGGGTGGCCGAGGATGACGAGCACCTTCAAGCGGGGTCACTCCGTGCGGTGGTCATACCTTCGTTCTCCAGCCCGCCGCGGTGACAACCACCGACGTCATGGGTACCGCAAGCCAGGCCCTGCCCGCGAATCGGATTCCACCCTGCCGACGACGTATCCCTGCATGACGAAACCCTCCGCACCACGCTACTCATCCATACCCACGACCCCACACAAGTCCTCCGTCCGCGCCGACCGACCGTTTTAGGGCCGATCCCGCGAGTCGAGGAATTCGTCCACCACAGCGGCTCCACCCAGAACATAGCCCGCGCCGGAGAGGCTTGCTACCGATCCGTCATACCCGGAAGCACCGTTCCGTTAGAGAGCTCACAAGATCCGGTCCACCGGAACAGTCACCGGGCGTACGAGAAGCGGTCGCGGCAAACTGCGTCTGCGGGTGGCTCAGCGACGCGGGTTACGGATTCCGAGCGCATCGGTATCCCGTTGCGGTGCGGACGGCCGGCGCAGTTCCGCGACGATCATGCGGAGCGATACGGCAAACAGAACCGCCCCCAGCACCAGCATGCCGTCGACCAGCCAGCCATTCGCCAGAAACGGAAAGATCGGACCGTCATTATCCCCGAGCTTCTCGGCCAGTCCCAATCCCAACAGGAGCGACCCCGGCGTCTGCACCATCGCCGCACGGCGGAAGGGGTGCATCCGCGCAGTCGACCGCTGTGCCGCGGCCACCGCGGACTCCTGGACGGCATCCGGCGCGGCCGATCTGGCCGCCTCCGGCGGCGGTGAGCCCGGCGCGATGCCCCCCTCAGCAGGACCCTCGCGGACCCCTGCAGGGTGGCGATAGGCAAACACCCACCACATCAACAACGGGCTGCCAAGGAACGCAAACAGCACCAGCCCGAAAGCCCCCGCCCCGGATGTCTCGCCACCGTTCAGCGCATGCGCAAGCAATACCGTGGCAAAGGGCAGCACCAAGGTCGCGAAGGCATACAACACCCGCACCCCAAGCGCGGCGCGCCGCCGCGATAACAGCATCACCAATGCGGCCAGTACCGCGAAACTGTATACAACCAGAAGAATCATGAACGCCTCCCTGCGTCACGTGATTGGAACGGTCCGTCGCTGCGGGGCCTGGCGACCCCGCCTGCCGATCCTACCGTCCTGGACCATCCGTTGCTCGTGCCCCCCCTGCGCCTTGCCAGCCTGACCGCCAGCCTTTGCAGGCGTACTGTCCTGTCTGACCGAGCCGATCAGCCCGCGTCGTCCAGGCCTGGAAACTCGAGTTCGTAGCGCAGCTCTTCCTCTGGCTGCCGGATGAAGTTCCCCTGCACCAGGTCGATCTGGGCCTGCCACAACAAGGCCAGACCATCGGCATCCTCCACATAGCTGGCCATGGTGTAGGCACCGACCTCCTTGGCCTGACCCAGGAGGCCGTTGAGCCGTAACGAAGGCGTGGCGGAGTGATGCAGCCCCACGGTGAGTTCCCGCGCGATCTTGACGTAGTCGGGCCGCATTTCGGCAAGCATCCGGCGCGTATCGGCATCGGTACTGGCGCCAAAGTGTTCCAGGGCGATGCGGATCTCCAAATCCCGAAGCGCATCGCCGAAGGCCGAGAGCTGATCCACACGGCCCAGCACATCGCCCTCGCGGAGTTGCAGAACCAGGCTTCCCGGCCATACCGGGTGCACGGCAAGTTGTTTGCCCAGCCAGGGCAAAAAGCTCGAATCGCCGAGCGTCCGGCCCTGACCTCCAGGACGCTGCCCGACCCAGCGAGCTCTTCGCGGGGCATAACGCCGAGGGGCCTTGTGGCAGCCTGATTCGGTTATTCCCGAACCGAGCCCCGGGTTAGGATGACGCCTTGCGCATAACGGGAGAGGGATCGTGCTGTTCTGGCTCACGTTGGTGCCGTTCGTGTTGCTGTTCGTGTGGCTGGTGCCGTTGCGGCGGCCGGCCTTTGAAGCGGCGCCCATCGCCTATCTCGCCACCCTGGTGCTGGCCGTTCTGGTCTGGCAGATATCGGGCACGGTGCTGGTAGCGAGTCTGCTGGATGCTGCCATCGTTTTCGTCGAGGTCCTGCTGATCATCCTGATGGCACTGCTGGTGCTGAACGTGATGATCGGGACCGGGCACATGAGCGCGATCCAGTCAGTCATCGCCAGCGTCTCGCGCGACCACCGGGTGCTGGCCATGCTGCTGGGGTGGGGGCTGGTCGGTTTCGTAGAGGGCATCGCCGGCTTCGGCACCCCCGCGGTACTGGCGGCACCGCTGTTGGTGTATTTCGGCATGCGGCCCCTGAAGGCGGTCGCCATCGCTCTGATCGGCAACAGCACCGCCGTCCCCTTCGGTGCGGCCGGAACGCCCGTGATCATCGGCTTCGCCGGCCTCGGCCTGGATGCGGAGACCACCCGCTCGGCCGTGTTGCAGACGGCGGTCATCCACACCGTCCTCGCACCGTTCATTACGCTATTCATGGTCTGGGTGGCGACCCTCGGCGAGGAACGCGGGCGCTTCCGCGAGTTCGTGCCCTTCGCCGTGCTATCGGCGCTGGCGTTCGGCATCCCCTATCTGCTGGTTGCCTGGCTGGTGGGGCCGGAACTGCCCGCGATCATCGGCGGCGTGGTGGCAATGGCGGTGATTGCCCTGGCGGCCCATCGCGGCTTCCTGCTACCTGGGCACGAACGGCGCCCAGAGGTCGAGCGGGCCCCAGTCGGGCGCGTGCTCCTGGCCTTTGTTCCGTTCGCGGTCATGGCCGTGGCACTGATCGCCTCGCGCACCATCATGCCGCTGCGCGAGGCCCTGCAGTCCGTGCGCTGGTCGCCGGGCGAGTTCCACGGCATTGAGCTGGGGCAAAGCCTGGCCCCGCTGTACACACCCTATTTCTACTTTGGGTTGGCCCTGCTCACCGTGCTGATCCTGTTCCGCGTGAGCCGCGCCACGCTGGGTCAGGCGGTGGCCGCCACCTGGGGCAAACTGCGCGTGGCGGCCATCGTGCTGGCGTTCATCATCGCCCTCACCCAGCTCCTGCTGAGCTCCGGCTCCAACGCCGCCGGCCTGCCGTCGATGCCACAGGTGCTGGGGCAGGGCCTGGCGGAATCACTGGGCGGGACCTTCGTGATGTTCAGCGCCTTCCTCGGCGCGCTGGGCTCGTTCATGACCGGAAGCGCGACCGTCTCCAACCTGCTGTTTGCACAACTCCAGGCGGACACCGCCGATGCCCTGGGCATGGCGCTCCCGACCGTACTCGCCCTGCAACTGATCGGCGCCGGGGTGGGCAACATGATCTCGCTGCACAACATCGCCATGGCGGCCGGGGCCGCCGGTCTGCAGGCGCGCGAAGGTCAGGTGATCCGCGAGACCATCATCCCGGTCATCGTGGTCTGCCTCGGAGCCGGCTTGCTGGCACTCGCCTGGTAGCCAGGGGCGGCGTCGGCCCGCGCTACGGGTTACCGGAAGGCGACACTGGGGCGCCTTTCCGTGGCCTCGGCTACCACCGATAACAACTGGCCTCCTTGCCCATAATTTGCATCCCGATACGCTCCGCCGCGGGGCCACCCGCCACTCCGTAGCAGACATGCAGCGGCAACAAGTGCTCCGCCCGCGGATGGCAGAACCGGGCGCCCGGCGCGCCATCCCAGTGCACGAGCTTGGCCGCCCGTGCATCTTCCGCGTCCGCGCGCCCGCAGCAAACGGCCTCCAACCAGGCCTCGAACGACTGGTTGAGCTGCCGGGCCTCCTGCGTATCGGGCGTGAAAAAGGCGCGCAGGTTGTGGAACGAGAAGCCAGACCCCACCACCCACACACCGGATTCATGCAGCCCTGCCAGAGCCCGTCCAATCTCGATATGCTGCGCCGGGTCCAGCGTCTCCACCAGGGAAAGCTGAACGCATGGGACCTGCGCCTCGGGATACATGATCTTCAGCGGCACGAAGAGCCCGTGATCGAACCCTCGCGCCGGGTCCAGGTGCGCATCGATGCCCGCCTCCTGCAGCCGTCGATGAACCTCCGCGGCCAGTGCCGGCTCGCCCGGGCAGGGATATTCGATGGTGTACGACTCCGGGGGAAACCCGTGGTAGTCGTAGATCAGCCCCGGATTCGCCCCGGACGTGATGGTCGGCACCGACGCCTCCCAGTGCGCACTCACCACCACCAGCGCATCGGGCACCCGCACGCGCCCGGCCAGACCCTCCAGATTCTCCACCATGGCCGTGTGCCCTGGGTCCCCCAGCAGTGGCAGCGGCCCGCCGCCATGGGACAAAAACAACGCCTGCGTCTTGTCCATCCTTCGCTCCCGCCGTTGCATCCCGGTCATCCGGTCACCCACACAAGCCCGCTACCTACCTGCGCCCGTGTCCATCAACGCTGAGACCTGCACCCCTGGAGCCGACAAGCGCCCGCAGTCACTGCCAGACCAACGACCGCCCTGCACTGATCGTCCGGTTCGGGACTGGGCCCGTCACCCCAACCGTCAGTCTCGTCGTGCAATCCGCTTCCCGCAACTGGCGTGCATCCAGCTTTTCGTGTACACCGGAAACGTGTGTCACCCCCAGCATCCGGAGGCTGCATGTCCAGGAAATGGTTTCTACTAGCCGCTTTGCCATTGGCCGCATTGACGTCGACCCATGCGTGGGCAGACCCGGGCGAGATCCAGCGGATCCTCGAGGCAAAAGAGGCCGCATGGGAGGCCGGCGACGGCGAAGCCTGGGCACGCGATTATCAGGAAGATGCGGGGCTCGTGAACCTGTTCGGGACGCGTTTCAATGATCGCGCGACCAATGCCAAACGGCATACCGAAGTCCTGCAGGGCCCCTTTGCCGGAACGTCGCTCAGCGTGGACGTTCAGGACATCACCATGCTGAGCGATGACACGGCCTTCGCCGAAGCCCTGTTGCGGGTCTCGAACATCGCGTCCATGCCTGCGGGCCTCCCGGACCGGGGGGACGGCGTCCTGCACACACGCATGAGCTTCCTGCTCGAACACGACGGTCATCACGGCTGGCAGATTCGGTTCGGGCAAAACACCGCCGTGCATCGGTAGGCGCGCGGAACCGGCATACCGGCACGGCGGCGAACTAGATCATGGAGACCCTCTGGCTTCGTCTCCACCGGACATGACGCGGTAGCGTTCAGGTGGTGACGCCTGGGTCTCGCGATGTCCGCCCCGCGCCCACTCCGATGGATGCGAGATCACTCCCGCCCGCACCATGTTCCGCCCCGCATCCACCCGTCTGCGCGCCAGCGGTGCCCTCGTCTCCACCGCCATCACGTGACCATCGGTCCTCTCGGAAGATGGCCTTTGCATCCCCTGCGCTGCTGAAAACCGGACTATCCCGGGCCGCGATCCACGGCATGGCATACGCACTCTCGCCCTGAGATTCAGGGAGATGCCGGTCAGCGACCCTCGAAAACGTCGACTTTTCGACGGACCCCGCAGCCAACCCCCGCCAAAAGGTCAACATTCCGTCAAAAAATTGACCTATCTCAGATTATCTGGATTTTCTTCTTTTACGATGGAAGCCGCTAGGTACTGGCGGGCCCAAAACCCCGCCCTCCAGCAGGCGGGGCCCCGAATGCCCCGAGACATTTGGTCTTGTTTAAGTGGTTGTTAACTTGAGGAGGTATTGCCATGAACAAGCTGGCCAAAGCTCTTTCTACCGCGGCGCTGATCGGCGCCTTTGCATTCCCGATGCATGCCTCGGCCCAGTGGTGGGGTCCCGGCTATCACGCGCCGAATCATGGCCCCTACTACGGTCCCGGCTACGGGTACGGTCCCGGCTGGGGTCGCGGCGTAGGTGACTGGTTCGGCCTCGGCGACATGTTCGGCGACTTCGACTTCAGCATGCGCGGTCGCGGGCATGGATACGGCAGCGGGCATGGATACGGCGACTACTACGGCCGTCACTACGGGAACTACTACCCGCGTTATGGCTATGCCCCGTATTACCACCCCGCCCCCTACCAGGGTGCAGCCTGGGCTCCGCAACAGATGGCCGCGGATCAGCCTGAAGATCAGGACAACTGATCGCGATCGCGCCTTCCGGCCGATCACCAACCGGCCCGGTCTGCCCATGGCAGGCCGGGCCGGTCACGTTCCTGCACCCCGCATTTCACACCGGATCTCGCCTCCCGGAAAATCATGGGATTCCTCATCTAGCCTGAAATTGACGCTTTATCCTCGTTTCATCGCTGTTTTCGACGTTTCGCGTGTTCCGCCCCCCGTTTTGCGGTCAAACCTGACCTATAGTTCTTTCAAAAACCCCGCCGGGCCGCAGATCCCATGACCGAGACCTCGGACATCCGCAGGAAGAGCTTCGTCGCCCACATGTCGACGGTCTTCATCAACGCCCTCAACGACAACTTCTTCCGGCTGGTGGTCATCTTCATCGCCATCCGCGAGTTCGTCGCCGAGGGCGAAGGCACCTTCTACTACAGCCTGGTCGGTTTCGTGTTCCTGCTTCCGTTCGTGCTGTTCTCGCCATGGGCGGGCTACATCGCCGACCGCTACAGCAAGAAGATCGTGATCGTCTGCACCCGCATGGCCGAGGCCGCGGTGCTGCTGACCGCCGCGCTGATGCTGATCACCGACAACTTCCCCGGCCTGCTGGTGACCACCTTCCTGATGGGCCTGCAGAGCACGTTCTTCAGCCCGGCGAAGTTCGGCATCCTGCCGGAGCTGGTGCGCTACCCGCAGCTTTCGCGCGCCAACGGACACATCCAGCTATGGACGTTCCTGGCGATCATCCTCGGCACCGCGCTGGCCGGCTTCGTGATGGAGTTCGCCGGCGAGGCGCTGTGGGTCCCGGCGGCCCTGATCGTGGCGCTGTCCGTCACCGGTCTGGTGACCAGCTTGTTCATCGCCCCGACCCTGGCCACCGACAACCCCGCGCCGTTCCGCCTGAACCCGTTCGCGACCGTCCTGCAGTCGGTCACCGAGATCCGGCCACACCGCGTCCTATTCATGGTGATCCTCGGCATCGCATGGTTCTGGGCTCTGGGCACGCTGTACCAACTCAACGTCCCACTGTTCGCCGAGGTCCATCTGGAGCTGGGCGAGCTCGCGACCGGCATCATCCTGACCACGCTGGCGCTCGGCATCGGAACCGGCAGCATCCTTGCCGGCTACCTGTCACGTGGCGGCATCGCCATGCACCATGCCCCGGCCGGCATGATCGCGGCGGCCCTGATCAGCGCATTGCTGTACTTCGCCACCGACAGTTACCCCGCAACGCTGGTGCTGATGGCCCTGCTGGGCATTGCCTCTGGATTTTTCATCGTGCCGATCACCGCCTACCTGCAGGGCCACAGCCCCGCTGACCGGCGCGGCCGCTTCATCGCCGCCAGCAACTTCCTGGCTTTCTCCGCCATGCTGGTGGCACCGGTCCTGTTCTGGCTGCTTACCGGGCCCGCCGGTGCCACGCCCGCACATGTGTTCATGATCGGTGGACTGGCCTCGCTGCTGGTCGGGCTAACGGCCCTGCGGCTGTACCGCCGCCATCGCGCGGAGGCGGATGCCTGAGCCATCAGCCTGCATCCCGCAGCCGTTCGATCAGGCGCTGGGCGTCCCGGGGCGCGGCGCCCTCGGCATCGTTGTCGAAGTAGACATGCACCTCGCGCCCCTGCGCCAGCCACTGCCGGACGCGGGCGGCCCACTGGTCCAGCAGGCGGTCGCTGTAGGCCGAGGCATAGGTGCGGGTATGGCCGTGCAGACGGCAGTAGACCAGCGGGCCCGCTATGGCCTCCCAGCACGGCCAGTCCGGAGCATCGGAATGGCAGATCCCCACTCCGGCCGCGTCCAGCTGCCCCGCCACCGCCACGGTAAACCAGCTGGGATGGCGAAACTCGATCGCATGCCGCACCTCCGGCCAGAAGCCCAGCGCGTTGGTGAACGCCTCCAGACGCTCCTGGTTCACCGCGAAGTTCGGCGGCAATTGCCACACGACCGCCCGCAGCCGGCTCCCCATCGGTTGCATGCGGTCGCGCAGCAGCCGAAGCGAGTCCCCGGCGTCCTTCAGTCGGTGGATATGCGTGACGAACCGGCTGCCCTTGATCGCGAAGCCGAAATCCGGCGGCGTCTGCTCCGCCCATCGCTGCACAGTCGTACTCGCGGGCAGGCGGTAAAAGGTGGCATTGATCTCCAGCTCGCTGAAATGCCGCGCACAGTGGGCGAGCCACTCGCGCTGTGGAACCCCGCGGTAGAAGTCGTCCTTCCACGCCCGGTAGTTCCAGCCGGACGTCCCGACATACGCACAGGCCATCGAGACCTCCTTCAGGCTTGCCTGCAACGAGTGTAGCCACAGGCCTGACGCCCTATCCGGAGGGTGCCCCAATCTCGCCTGCACTCATGCAGTGGAGTCGCGTGCGGAAAGCGGGCGGCCCAATGTCCGCCCGTTCCCGGACGGCTCGCGCCCCCGGTCACGGACGGTGACGACTCGCCCCGGTCGTCACACCGCCTGCGATCATGTGCGCCACCCGCAGTGGTTCCGGCAACCGGCTATGGACGCGCTGGTCTTCCAGGAGCCTCTGCGCCGCCTCGGGACTCAGCCCGCAGCGCTGCACGTACAACCCCGCCAGCGGTTCCATGACGCCGGCGGCCTCGATCAGTCGCCACTTGCGCACGCCCCCTGGAACAGGCCCGAGCAGCGCGCGACGAATCGCGGGCAGATCCGGTGCGTGGCGCGCCACCGCGAGGATCGGTAACCCGGTGCGCGCGTGCAGCGCCGGCAGGTCCACCACGTTGAATCCAGCCAGGGTGATCCCCTGCAACAGGATCGCGTGCAGTTGCGGTGCAAACGGACTGTCCAGCACGCATTCGGCCAGACGCGCGGTGGCGTTGGCTCCGTCACGGCGCACCCGCGTCGAGATCACACCGTCCAGCCGCATGCCGGCGAATACCGCACCGACCACCAGCACATCACCCCGATGTGGCCGCGCGAACGGCGCATCATCGAAACCCACCACGTGTGAAAGACGCTCCTGCATCCGCTTCCCGGTCTGCCGCCTCTCGCGCCGCGGCGTTTCACAGTTCCGCTGGTGTCCGCCCAGGCCTCGCCAACCCGGAGCGCACTCGGGGCGGGCCCCACCCGCAGCGGCCCCGCCCGCTCCGGCGGCCCATAACGGACTCGCCTCGAAGGGCCACCGGTTGCAGAGGCGCACGCAATACCCTACATCATGGCAGATACAAGCCCCGTTCCAGAGCAGACCGTGACCGACGAACTGCAACGCATCCGCTTCCTGATCAAGCGTGACGGCGAGGCCGCCACGCGGGAATGGGTCGAGCGCACATTGAACATCTACCGCGAAGCGCTGGCCGGTGCGGGCAATCACCCCCCGGCAGCGCACTACCGCTCGGAGTTCGAGCACTCCATCCGCCGCTTCGAACAGTGGCTGCACGGCAACATGAGGGACGACACGATGACGTTATCCGTCGAGGAGTTCTCCCGGGCGCGGGAGATGGTCAGCGGCCTGCTGGAGGAACTGCATTTGGCGACCTATACGTTCGATGTCGAGCCGCACGACGATGGCTGGGAGATTCGGGTCGAATGCGCCGCCGAGGACGGCTGGATGACCCAAACCTTCGCCGCTAGCCGCGAGGAGCTGCGGCGCGGCGACGACGCCGGTGTGCGTCAGCGGCTGCTTGATGCCTGGGCCGGGCAGCTGGCCGGATGTCGACGCACGCGCTGACTGGACGCCTGACCGTTCCCAAAAGGCACAGACAGCCCTTGAATCCACGCCGGCCCGGGACATTTCGTACTTCTGCCCGGTCTCACCCAGTACCTGGACGACTGATCATTGACACCCCACATCTGGCGCCAACCTAGAGCGCACAAAGGGGGCTCGCCATGCGCCCGGACCTGATCACGGTATTTGGTGGCACCGGCTTTCTCGGCAGCGCGATCGTGCACGAGCTGATCGACGCCGGACACCCCGTGCGGATTGCTTCGCGCCGGGCGGCGTTACCCGCCGCGCTGGAACAACATGCCCAGGTGGAGCACTGCAGCGCCGATATCCGTGACGATGCCGCCGTCACCCGGGCCCTGGAGGGCGCCTGCGGCGTGGTGAACGCGGTCAGCCTGTATGTGGAACACCGCGACCTCCACTTCACCACCATCCACGTGGAAGGCGCTGCCCGCCTCGCCCGATCGGCGCGCGAGGCGGGCCTGGCGCGAGTCGTGCAGATCTCCGGGATCGGGGCCGACAGCCAGTCGCGCTCCGCCTACATACGCGCCAGGGCCGAAGGCGAGTCGGCCGTGATCCGCGCGTTCCCCGACGCCTTGATCGTGCGTCCCAGCGTGCTCTTCGGCCCGCATGATGCCTTCCTGCGCAACCTGGCCGGCCTTGCGCGCCTGCCGGTGATCCCCCTGTTCGGCCGCGGAGAGACCCGCCTGCAGCCGGTGCACGTGGCCGATGTCGCCCGCGCCGTGGCCAGGCTGTTCGCCGCCACCCCGCCCGCACACCCGGTGTTCGAACTCGGTGGTCCCGACATCATGACGTACCGCCAGATCCTGACTCGGGTACTGGTTCACCTGGAACGCCAGCGCCCGATGGTGCCTGTGCCCTTCGCGCTCTGGCACGCACTGGCCCGGCTCGGCTCGCTGCTACCGAACGCACCCCTGACCCGGGACCAGATCTTCCTGATGCAGCAGGACAACGTCGCCGACGAAACGGCGGGAAGCTTCGCCGACCTCGGCATCACGCCCCGCAGGCTGGAGGATTCCCTTCCGGACTGCCTCCCGGCGGAATGATTCCCGGATGCGCCGCCGCGCCGTGCGAAACCCAAGAAACTGGGTGTCCTCTTCCTGCTCTCCTCCGGGCAACCGACAGCCGCGAAGCCCGAGAGCTGGCGCAGGCCGTTTGCCGCTGCCCCGACGCGGCCAAGGCAAGGGCGCTCATGCGATAGCGGCGGAATCCGTGGCGACGTCCTGAACGAAGCCATCGAGGTTTTCTCCACATTGGCCGCCGACATCGCAACCAAACCCCGAGCCGATACACCCGCATGCGCGGCCATCACCCGCTCGCGCCCCCTCCGAACGGAGGGGGCGCGCCGGCCGGATTCGAGCAATGCTTGACAAGACCCCGCGGAAACGCCGCGTTGAGAGCGATGGTGAGGGTCACTGTGGGTCCACACCCGACGGGCACCCGGCAAACAACACAACGCTCGCGCCCGGATTCGTGAACACGCCGTTTATCGGCAATTACTCAATGAGAGAACAACAACAATGAAACGCAAACTCCAGTATCTGCCCGGCGCGCTGCTGCTCGCCCTCGGCGCCACCCCGATCGTCGCCAGCGTCAGCATCCCCCACACCTTCGAGTCCGGCGAAACTGCCGTTGCCGCGGAGGTCAACGCCAACTTCGAGGCGTTGCGGCAGCAATTTGCCGAGGCCCGGAGCCAGATCGAAGCGATGCAGAAACTCCATGAGCACGTGGAGGTTATCGCCGACCCCAACTACCCGAACGAACACACGGTGCGCTTCTCCGGCGTGAACGTGCAGATCGTCAACGGCCTGGAAGAAACGGAGTCCACCAACGGCCTCGGCAACCTGATCGTCGGCTACAACGAACCGCGCGGGGGTAGTACCGCAACCGAAGTCTGCAGCCTTGGGCAATACGACAACTCGACGAACTGCACCAGTAACGGCGGGGCCTGGGACCAAAACCACAAGTCCGGCTCCCACAACATCGTCGGCGGCACGGGCAACGCCTACTCCGCCGCGGGCGGCCTCGTTGTCGGTTTGCGGAACACCATCAACCGCGAATACGCCACCGTGACCGGCGGCTGGCAAAACACGGCCTCGGGCGCGGCCAGCAGCGTCGCCGGCGGCCTCCTCAACATCGCCTCGGAGAGCCGGTCCCACGTGAGCGGCGGCCAGAGTAACACCGCATCCGGCCTCTATAGCACCGTCAGCGGCGGCATGCTCAACACCGCATCGCGCACGTGGAGCAGCGTCAGCGGCGGGCACACCAACACCGCCGAGCACAATTACAGCAGCATCCTCGGCGGCCAGCAGCAAAGCACCTCGAGCCTAGCTGACACGATCCCGGCGATCCAGCCGGAGGACGCACCATGAACAAGCCCTTGCTGATCTCCGCCCTCCTGTCGGCCGCCCTGATCCTCGGCGCCTGCGGCGGGAGCAGCAGCTCCTCTTCCGGGGACGACAACCCGCCCGCCAACGACGCAACGCCGCCCGGAGACGACCAGGAACCCGCCGCCAGCTCCAGCTGGGACGACATGGCCTGGGACGAGGGCCAGTGGCAATAAACGCAGCCGGGGCCGGACCGCGAGGTCCGGCCCTTTTCGCACCCCCGCCGCCCCCCCCGGCGCACCATCACCGCCGCAACGCGGCGCAACTCACCCACCGCCCCTCTGCATCATTGGGCAACAACCAGGAGAAACGCCATGAAATACCGGATGCAGTACTGGGCCGCACTGCTGGCAGTGACGCTTTTCGCGGCCGCGCCGGTCCATGCCCTGGACGGCGACACCATCGACCGCTGGATCGGCGCCATGTACGAATTCAATGAATGGGCACAACACCAGCCGCACGCCTCGGGCACCGACGACCACGAGCCGGCGGGCGACCCCGCGGACATGGATGCGATGATGGCCGAGGTCCAGCGCTCCATGGCCGAGGCCGCGCGCATGGACGCCGAGGTCCAAGAGATTGCCCGCCGCCACGGCTTTGCCGACGCCCGCGAATGGAGCGAAACCAGCGGGCGCATTTTCAGCGCCTTCTATGCCGTCGAGATGGAACGGGCCATACCGGAGATGGAACGGGAAATGGAGCAATCGCTCCGCGAGATGGAGAACAACCCCGACATCCCCGAGGAACACAAGGCCAACATGCGCGCCATGATGGAACAGCAGATGGAAGTCATGCAGCAGGCTATCCCGGACGCCCCCGAGCGGGACCGCGAGGCCGTCGCAGGCCGCGCCGACGAGCTGAAGGCGGTCTTCGACGCCCCGGACCACGCCCGCTGAAGGGCGCCCCGCGGCTGTCCTGCCCGCCATCGCAAGCCACGGCCCTGCAGGAGCGTGCTTGCACGCGAGGATGGCGTCTGCCCAGGCCACCTCCGCCGTCGCGGCCAGGGCCACACCGGAAGACCCCGCGGGAGCCTGCTGGCAGGCGAAGGCACCGCTACGGAGCCCCTGGTCGGATCAGGCCTCCCGAAGGATCTTCAGGATGCGAGGCACGGTCCGGAACGGGACCGCCCCCGCGGTCACCTCGTCCACGCTGCCCGCCAGGAACATGTCCAGCTCGGGGCAGTAGAACAGCCAGCAGCCGGTCGACCCCGTATGCCCCAGCACCGATGGCGCGGGTGCCATCGGGCTGAACAGCCGTGGCAGCCGAAAGCGCATCACCCCGGTGCCGTATTCAATCGGCCAGCCGGGGGCGCGCAATGCGCCTCGATCCCTCGGGAAACCGAACCGATGCCAGCCACCCAGCATGGTGGGCAGCGTCTCCGGCCGGCGGAACAGCTCCCCGCCCATGAGCGCCCGCATGAACGCGATCATGTCGCCGGCGGAACTGTAGATCCCGCGCACCGACTCGATCAGCCGCGGAATCGCGAGCGGCTCCCCACCGGCGCGCAGAACCATCAGGTCCGGCGCCGGCCGGGCCTCCGCACCGGCAAACCCGGTCTGGCGCAACCCCAGGGGCTCGTGGAACAGACGCCGATGAACCTCGTGCAGCGGCTCCCCGGTCACCGCCTCGATGATCGCGACCACCAGCAGGTAGTTCGTATCGGAATAGCGCACCCGCGGATGGCCTCCGGCAAGATCCTGCGGCGGAAAATGCGGCCGCAGGTGATCCCGCACATGCGCGACTATCTCCTCGAGGGTGAGGCGTTTGTCACCCTCCGCGAGAATCTGCTCGATCAGGCTCGGCCCGCCCTTCGGGTAATCCTCCAGCCAGTCCGCCAGCCCGGAGGTATGCGTCAGCAGATGCCGGACCGTGATCCTGCCGGAGAGATCCTCCCCGCGATACCGGTGCAGCCCACGCGTGATCGTCGAGGGCAGAAAGGCGGTGATCGGTTCATCCAGGTCCAGGCGGCCGCCCTCGCTCAGCATCAACGCAATGGTCGCGTTGTACAGCTTGTCCATGCTGGCGATGAAGAACGGCGTCTCTGCGGTCACGTGCCGGCCCGCTGCGGTCAGGCCCTCCGCCCCGGCCCAGCGAAACGCGCGGTCCCCGCTCTCGACCGCGACCACCGCCTGCACGATCGGCCCGCGGCCGACCAGCCGCCGAAGAAGCCCCTCCAGCCGCTCCGTTGCGCCATCCATCCTGTCGGACACCCGCCCCTCCATCCCCGGCTGGAACCTATTCCCCACTACGTGCCCGGTCCGGCAACAGAACGCAACCCACACGCCCGCCCGAGCCAATCTGGCCCGGCGCCGCCCTCCACGGCAGCGCGAACCTGCCGCAGCCCCGGGGCAATACCAGGCGAACAGCGCCGGTCCCTGCGCAGTTATCGGCCAGGGCGCTGGCCTCCTGCCGCCCGAGGTGCCCGGAACCGGTAGGAGCTCGGCCCTCCGAGCGATGCGGCGCCGGACAGGCCGCCCCGCCGGATGCGCTGATGGCCGCACTCGGCTATCGCGACATCCCGCTGGACTTCGGCGCCCACTACCACCTCGAAGAGGACCGCAACAGCCTGACCGTGCACAGCACGTTCGGCATGGGCCCACTGGGCCAGGGCTCCTCCACCGGACACTTCGACATCCAGGCCACCTCGAACCGGGTTCGCGATCTCGCTCCGGCGCTAGTGACCGCCTCGCTACAATCCTTGACCGTGGGGTACGCGGACCGGGGGTACTACCCTGCACTGATGGAATTCTGCGCGAACGAGATGGAGATGGCTCTCGAGGACTATACCGAGCACCACAAAGGCGCCTGGGTCGAGGCCTGGCGACCCTTCGGCGTGCAGCCCGGGCCCGGCATGGTCGATGCCTACGGACGCTTTATCGAGGATCCCAAGGACGTTTCGCTGCGCATTGGCCCGATCGACAACCCGGCGCTCCTCTGGGCCAACGCCGACACCCCGACCCACCTGCTACGTCGGGTCGAGTCCAGCCTGACCGTGGCCGGAAAACACTACGGTCGCGTCGATCTGCGCCCCGTCACCCCGGGCCCCGCCAGACCGACGACGACCGAGAATACGAACTTGAACACGGGCCCGGCCGCCTCGGCCACGGCACCCGATTTATCGCCTGTCCCGAACATCGCACTGAATGCCCTGGGCGACCACATCGGCCGCAATATCCGCATCCAGCTCGCCGACGGCCGCGCCCGCGATGGCGAACTGCTCGGAATCGAGGAGGAGCACATCCGTGTGCGCCGACGCTTCGGCAGCGGCTACATGGTCGTGCCAATCGCGCTGTCCGACATTGCCGAGGTGCGCCCACTCCGCTGAGGCCTGCGCGGCCCGCCATTGTAGAAAGCTGCTGGAGCACAACATGGCATTGCACCACGCCACACCCGGAGAGATCGTGGACGTTCGCCCCCTGGGGAAAGAACTGCGCGGATCAAAAAGTGCAACACTGCTGCGTTCGGAACACTTGCAAGTCTTCCGCGTCGTGCTCCCCAAAGGCGAAGAGTTCAGTGAGCACGCCGTACCCGGAGAGATCACGGTCCAATGCCTGGAAGGCTCGGTCGATTTCCGTATCGGGGAAGACAAGGTCCAGCGACTCACCGCCGGTGCCCTGATCTATCTGGATGGGGGGCAGCCCCATGCCCTCAAGGCGCTGGAAGACGCGTCAGTCCTGGTGACCATCTACCACCCGCGATAGCCTGATCAACCGATATTTGGCGTGATTCCACGCCACCATCCCGTACTGCACCGGGCCGGTTCCAGGCCCAGGCGCCACTCAGCGCTTGCTTGAGACGGAACCGACTGCCTCTGCGCGCTCGAGTAGACCGCCCCCCGAGTCCCATCCTCGCGCAGGCGAGATGACCGGGGCTGACCTTGCCCTTTGCCCATCCACTGCCAGCCGAAATGCCCGGGGTCGAACCTTGCCCTTTGCCCATCCGCCGCCAACCCGCCGACTACTAAATCCGCAGGTAGAATTCTTAGCCCTGCCGGCAGCGACTTCACAGGGTGTTCCGGTACATCCGCCCGCCCTTCATGATCAACCGCAACGAGTTCTCCGGCTCCGCCAGGAAGGACAGATCCCGCTCCGGCTCCCCGTCGACCACCAGCAGGTCTGCCAGGCCGCCGGGCTGAACAACCCCCAGACCGCTGCCGTAGGGCGCGCGCGGCCCGGATAACGCCAGGCAGCGGCCGTTGTCCCCAGTAGCCATGCGCAGTACCTCGAGGGGTTCGTAGAAGCGGGTCATCTTGGCCAGCTGACGCCCCTGGGTATGGGTCTTGTCGGGGGCAAACAGGATGTCCGTGCCCCAGGCGGTCTGTACCTCATGCTCGCGTGCCCACGCGTAGGCCTGTTCCGTACCCCTGGCCACCCGCGTCTGCTTCGCCACCTGTTCCGGATCCCGGTAAACGTTGGAGTCCTCGTCCTGGAGAAATGGCTGCAGGCTCCACCAGACGCCCTCGCCCGCCATCATGCGGACCGCCTCCTCGTCTGCCAGCTGGCCGTGTTCGATGCAGCCGACACCCGCGCGGATGGCGCGCTTGATCCCTTCGGGCACGTAAACGTGCACCGTGGCGTAGGTGCCCCAGTCCCTGGCAGCCTCGACACCCGCGCGCAACTCCCGCTCGGTGTACTGCACGCTATCCAGGGGATCGTAGAGGGAGGCCACACCGCCACCAGCCATTAGCTTGATCTGGCTTGCGCCCAGCATGAGCTGTTCCCGCGCGCGACGGAGCACCTCGTCGGCGCCATCGGCGATCACCGAAACCCCGGAAAGCTCCGTCTGGGTGGGGCCAGACAGGGCCGTGCGCGGTACTTCATGGCGCATGCGGAAATCACCGTGCCCCGAGGTCTGGCTGATCATCGCGCCGGAGGGGAAGATGCGCGGCCCCGGGGTAACGCCTTCGTCAATGGCGCGCTTGAGAGCGAAGGCGGGGCCGCCCACGTCGCGCACCGTGGTGAAACCACGCATCAGCGTCGCCCGCGCCTCGCGCGCCGCCTGCAGGTGAATGTAGGCCGGATCCGCCGTCAGGGCGGTGCGCATGTCCACCCCCGCCAGGGTGGTATGCCAGTGGGCATCGATGAGTCCGGGCATCACCACCCGTCCTCCGCAATCCACACGCAGCACACCCTCGGGCGCTGCGTCCGGCGTGATCAGATCGACGATCCGCTCACCCTGGATCAAAACCGCCACGCCTTCCCTCAGATGGAGGGACTGGCCATCGAACAGCCGCAGATTCACCAGTAGCAGGGGGCGATCCGGCAGGCCCGGCCGCTCATCCGGCCCGGCCGCTACTCGGAACCCGGCGAACATGCCCACCAGCGCCGCCATGCCTCCCAGCATACGCCGGCGGCTGATGTCCGCCTCGATACGCTGCATGGCGCGCATGGTCTCCGGCCGGCCGCACAGGCACGACATGCCCCCGGGGTGTTCGATGCCGCAGCAGGGGTGGGAGTGGACAGGCTCGTGCATCACTGGGCTCCTTGGGCAAGGCCGCTGACCAGTAAACACCGGGAGACGTCTGCGCCGCCCGGTCCCTAGTTCAGATTAGCAGGGATGAGTGCATCCTTGACCCTCATCCTCCTCCCTTTGTCTCTTTCGAAACATTGTCGGAAGATGAGCCGTGACGGCGATATCGGACCCCACGAATCCAGCTCCCCGGAGCAGGTTCAAGCACTAATCAGCGCGAGGTTGGGGCGGAACCGATTGCTTCTGCGAGCTGGAATAGACGCTCAGGGCGGTCACGGTCAGCAGGATCAGTCCCATGCCAAAGACCTGGAGTGCGCCCAGGGTCTCGCTCAGGAACACCACGCCGAACAGCGACGCAGTCACCGGCTCGACCATCGCCACGATCGACGCGACGGCGGGCGCCGTGTGGTTCAGGCCAATAATGTAGAAAATGAACGACAATCCGGCGCCCAGCACGCCCAGTATCACGAACAACGGCCAGCTCGGCGTGCTCAGCACAGCCACGGTCTGGTCGGGATCGCCCAGCCCGAACAGGATGACGACCAGGACCGCGAACGCGATCACCAGAATCGCCTGGGGGCTGCCGTGGGGTGCCGCGAACTTGAAGCCGAAGATGAAGACCGCGTAGGACAGCCCGGAAGCCAGACCGGCCCCGGCGGCGATCGGCGTCACGTCACCGGCACCGATATCGTAAATACCCGTCAGCAGCACCACACCCAGCATGACCATCGCGATCGCGACCCACTTGAACAGGGTGGGTTTTTCGAGCCCGAGTGCAAAAGAGACGAGATAAACGAATACCGGCGCGCAGTACATCAGTGTCGCAGCCACCGCGACACTGCCCTCGGCGATGCTCAGGAAGTAGAAGGTGAAGTTGCCCGCGACCCCCAGGCCGGCGATCGCCGACCAGAACCACATGCGGCCACTGGCCAATCCGCTGCCATGCGGGCGAATCGCAAGCCAGGCGAGCACGAACAGCAGCCCGATCGCGCCCCGGTAGAACGACACCACCACCGGATCCCAACCCTGGCCCGTGAGAATGCCCCCAATCCCGCCGGACAGCCCCCAGGAAAACGCCGCCAGGGCGACGAACAGCGTGCTCAGACCCACCACTTTTTCGGATGAAAGCGACCTCAGCGGGTTCGGTGCGCCCTGTGCCATTCAGCCAGTCCCTATCGTGGGTCGTGAGTGAGTCCCGACCCGTCGATCTGCTGGTCGGCGACATGTTTCGCGTTGACCCCGCGATGGGTCAGCGAAACGCCGCACAATATAACAGCGCCACACGTCGTGATGTTGTGAGACATCAACGAGCCCGGGACATTAGAGAAGCCCTTGCCGCTTGGGTGGAGGCGCGGCGCGGAAGGACGGCCTGAGCCCTTGCCGCCCTCGCGGCTCCCGGGAAAATCAGTCGTGGACGATGATACGCGCGCCGGCGGGGTCGATATCGACGCGGGAACTCGAATACTCGCAGGCGTCCGCGATTTCCTTCAGCTCTGGCATATTGTTGAGCTCCGCCAGTTTCCGCAACAGGCCGCCTTCGCAGTCGCATTGCATCCCTCTGTCGGGATCGGCTGTGCACTTGAACTCACCCCCATCCACCGACCAGTCCATGCCCGATGGCATCTTCATGATCACCGGCTCCTCGCGCCTCACCTGCATCTTCACCCGATCCGCGTTCTGTCCGTCCTGCCAATCCACGGTCGGCAAATTGTCTCTGGCCATCATGTCACTCCTTCCATCCGAATATCCCGCGCAGTGTCACGAGATTTATGCCCATCGTGCGGGGCGCCTTCCGACCTTTGCTTTGATGCCGGGCCGCTTTCCACGCTCGAAAAAATAGGCCGATGTCAGGCTGGCGTCCGTACGGTTTCAAACATATCGAAGACCGTGGGTGTCCTCTTTCTCCTCTTTCTGACGGGCAAGCGCGCCCGCCAGTTCAGGCAGGACCGCCAACGCCGATCCATGCTCAACCCGCCTTGGCCTTGGGTTCACCCCACGCCTCGACCACGTGCAGATGCGACTCCAGCGAGGCCCTTGGATCCTGGGCGTATTCGCGTACCGCGCCCTCGATCGCCCGGAGTGCATCATCGGCGCCGAGTAGCTTCACCAGAAACCAGGCCTGATCCACCGGATTGGCATCCCGGCCGGGCGCATCGAGGCCGGTCAGAGTCTCGTCGCCGATGGACCCCCTGAGGGATTGGTACAGCGGCCGCAACACCTGCGCCCCGTACTGCTCCGCGAGATACTCGCACTGCTTCGCCACCCGAGAGTTCGCCTCGGGTTGCAGGATGGCTGGTTTGTTCATGTCTTCTCCTTGAGAGCCCCTGAAGGCCCTCCTGATCAACGGCCCCGTCCGCGTCGGTGCCCCATTGTTCCCGGGACCAGACGTGTCACGCAGACCAGTAGTCATTCTTCCGGCACGGGATCCAACGCAGCATTGCGGGATAGGGGCCCCAAGCCCGAAGGGGCTCGAGACACGTCGCCACGCGCGCTAAGGGTTGGTTGCCCGTATAACTCCAATCCATCCCGCAATCCTCATGAATGACTGGTCGGTGACATTGCCAACCCACCCGAAAACTCTGCGTAGCCAGCCCTCGCCCGTCTGTGCGGGGGCACACAAATACGCCTCACAACCACGCGCGGCGCGCATATCCATTGCGCCACTCAAGCCGACGCGGCGGGGCCTATTTGTGCGGGAAGGCGCCGCGGCTGCTCCTCTGGCGACGCCGGCCTGCCAAATCCGCAGTAGACCCCATAGCGCGGGCTCACTGGCACTCAGGCCGCCACTCCTGTACACAGGGGCGCCTGTCACAAACACCATCCGGAGCTTGCATGTCCAGGAAACCGTTCCTACTGATCGCCTTGCCCCTGGCCGCACTCATGGCGGCCCCTGCTTGGGCCGACGACGGCGAGATCCAGCGCATCCTGGAGGCCAAAGGGGCCGCATGGGAAGCCGGCGATGGCGAGGCCTGGGCACGCGACTATGCAGAGAACGCCGGGGTAATCAATCTCGTCGGCACGCGCCTCGAGGACCGTTCGAGCAATGCACAACGGCATACAGACTTGCTGCAGGGCCCCTTTGCCGGAACCTCGCTAAGCGTCGACGTACAGGACATCATCCTGCTCGGCGACGACACCGCCTTCGCAGAAGTCATGTTTCGGGTTGCGGGCATTGAATCCATGCCGGAAGGCCTGCCGGACCGCGGCGACGGCGAGCTGCACACGCGTATGAGCTTCCTGTTCGAGCGCCACGATCACCACGGCTGGCAGATCCAGTTCGGACAGAACACCGCCGTGCACCCATAGCAGCCGTCGGGATCCGACCTGGCCTTTCGTTCCCGCCGGAACCCTCCAGGGGCAAACGGCAAGGTCTGACCCCATAGATACGTCCCGCTCGTCGAGAAATTCCTGCAATGTAGTGCTGATCGTCATCGTTCTGCCCCTCTCGCCGCGGCCGGGTCACGCAAACGCGGATCCATGCCTTCAACCCGAGGATAGACAGGCAGAAGGCCACGAGCTCGCCACTTTCCACCACCGGGGCTCGCCCGGGTCCTTCGACGGGCTGCCCCGGTGAAGGAAGGTCAGTTTTCCAGCTGCTGCTTCAGGTGATTCAGGGTCTCGCAGTGCTCGTGCTGCGGGCTGAAGAGGATGATCTCGGCATCCTCCTCCACCCGGAGGGTGTGCCCGGGAGGCCAGTAGAAGAGATCCCCGGCGGCGGTAGCCTCCTCGCTACCATCCCGGTAGGTCATGATCAGGCGGCCCTGAATCATGTAACCCCAGTGGGGTGACTGGCAGAGATCCTCCTTCAAACCGTGGAGCAGCGGGGTGATGTCGGTGCCCGCATCCAGCGAGAAATACTCCCCCGTCATCTGCGTGTAACCGGACGCGTCGCCGAACTCCAGGGCCTGACGCGCGACGGCCCCCGGGGCACTGAACACCTCGGGCACGTCGGACTTCGCGATGCGCATGACCTGCCTCCTTCCCCTCCCGCGGGGCTTGCTTCCAGACCACAAGGCCTTGCATGGAGTCTAGAAGGGTCCGCGGCCCTGTCCACGCGGGGCTGCCCCCGGAGTGACGGGAACAGGGCATGCTTCACATCGCAGCGGGGAGTTGCAGGGGGTTGCAGGGCCCTGCCTCCGGGGGTCGGGAGTCCGCCGGTGTGGCGGAGGTCACTGATCGGGCCCGCATGTCATTCGTTATCGTCGGGCACGAACACCATGGTGCCATCCTCCAATTGGTAGGTTGTGCCGGCACGCACACCCTGTCCTTCGCCGATCTCGCCGCTGGTCTCGTAGCGCTCCAGCGTCTCCATGGTTTCCGGGACCACCTCGCCCTGCTCCGCCGTATCCACGTCCTGAAATTCACTGGCGGTGCTCTGGGCGACCATGATCAGCAACACCACGATGATCACCAGGAACACGTCGACGATATTGACGACGGAGAGGATGGGGTCGGCCTCTTCCTCGGAATCCAGGAATCGACTCATTTGGCCGTCTCCTGCCGTTCGGCCTGTTTAAGAGCGCTAAGCAGCCAGCGGCGCCGGACCGTAAGCACCCAGAAGGTGATCGAGGCGGTGATCAGCGCAAGAATCACGGCCGCGAAGGCCACCACGAGCTGTTCACCCACGGTGGCCAGATCGCCGTCACCGAGGGCCAGCAGTGCGGGCCCGAGCGGGATCATGGTGGCCACCAGCCCGAGCATGGGTGCCGTCCGCGAAACCACCCGCAAGGGCTCGAGCTGACGCAGGATCACCAGCTCCAGCTCCTCGCTGTCGGCACTCCCGAACCGGGCGCGGTAATCCTGCAGGGGACACGGCGCGGCATTCCTGCTCCGCTGCCAGGCTTCGAACGCGAAGGCACCCAGTGCGTAAAAGGCATAAGCGAACAGCACCATGATGATGAGCAACACGGGGACGAGAAAGAGTCGTCCCAGCTCGTACATGGCCATTTCCAGTGCAGTCATGATTCAGCTCCCGTTCGATGTTGGGATCCGGTGGATGATCGGCGCCCGCGCAGAGCCTGGTGGACCACACCCGCAAGGAAGAGCAAGACGAGCATTGCGATGTACACGAGGACCTGCCACGGAGGTGCGCCGGACTCTGCTTCCGGCTCCGGTTCCGCCACCGGCTCCATGACACTCCCGCTGACGGTTACGGGGTCGCTCGCTCCGCTGGCATCGGCATCCGGAACCGCCACGGTATTCATGCCAAAGCCGGCCGCCGTTTCGGCCACATAGGCGTCGCGATCCTCGCTGGCCCCCGTTTCTCCATGCTCGCCAGTCCACTCCTGATGCTGCTCCACCAGGGTTTCCAGTACGGCCTCGTCCGGCGTCCAGTGGCCGGTCCGCGCCGCGTCCAGCATGCGTTCGGTGATACGGGTCAGCGCCTCCGGATTGTGCTGTTCGAACCACTCCTCGAGCCCCAGTTCGTAGGCGTCATTTACGTAGATGTCGAAAAAACGATCCCACTGGTCGTCACGCACCATCTCCGGCGCGGTCGCCTGCCAGCCCCACAGGTTCTCCACCGTGTCCTGGAGCGTGGTCGTGCCGGAGTAGCCTTCGTCCACCATGCTCTGCAACCAGCGCGGGTGGTGATAGCGCGTGCGGATCTCCCGCGAGAGGAACTGATCCGCCCGCTCCATCCTGGCGTCCACCGGGTCGCGCAGATTGCTGATATAGAGTTCCGGCCGCTCGCCACCGGCCGTCTGCACCCCCAGGGAAAGTCCGCCCAGATACTGGAACGGGTCGTCGGACGAGAGTAGCCCGAAGACGTTGGAACTGCGGGCGAAGACCGCTGCATCCACGCTCCCGAGCTGTCGCTCGAACAGGTTGATCCCCGGTACGGTCTCGCCCCAGTGGTCGGGGTCCGGTCCGTACGCGTGTTCCAGACGGTCCAGGAAAACCCGGCCCATGTAATCCTCATCCAGGGTCTCGCCCTCGGACCAGGCGTCCACATCGGCCACGGCGCCGTCCAGACCGGTACCGTACTGACCGATGTCCGCAGAGAAGGCACGGGTACGGCTCAGGCGTTGTACCGCGTCGGCGTCCAGATCGGTGCCTTCCAGTAGCTCCGCAAGCGTACGGGTCATCGCGTGGACGGGGTTATCCGGTTCTTCACGTCCGGCCACCTCGGCGGCGGCACGGGACAGCAGCTCGAGGGTACCGGCGAAGGCATCGCGGTAGAGCCCGCTGGCCTGCAGGACCACGTCGACCCGAGGACGATCGAGTTCATCCCGGGGAATGACCTCGTAGCCCTCCAGGCGACCACGGTCGTTCCAGACCGGCTCGACGCCCAGCGCTTTCATCACCTGACCCTCGACCACACCGTGGTGGCGCATCACCTCCATCGACCAGAGCGTAAACGCCAGACGTTCCGGCGGTTCCCCGTGCTCCTCCTTGTGGTCACGGATCAGCCCCTCCATGAGCTCGGCGCCGGTCTCGTACGCTGCACGGGTCGGCACCCGCGACGGATCGAAACCGTAGAGATTGCGCCCGGTGGGCAGCGAATCGGGGTTCCGCATGGGATCCCCGCCCACCGACGGCTCGATGAAACCACCGTCCAGGGCGTGAATCAGCCCCTCCGTCTCGCCGCCAGCCCGGCGCAGGGCATCGAGATAGGTTCGCCCCTGCTCCAGATATTGCGTCACATCGGAGTCCGCATCTTCGAGCGGGCTCCCGTCCAGCAGATGCTTCTTCAGCAGACGATACGGCTCGGACTCCACCACCGCGGTCTCGAAATCCCCCGCGAAAAGCTCCTCGGGATCCGCCGCGGTGGCCTTGTGGTAGTCCTCCCCCAGCATCTGCATGACGGTGGACAGCAGATGCCCATCGTCCGCGGGACGCCCGAAGGTGTGCAGGCCAATGGGCTCGCTCTGTTGCGCCAGCTCGTGGATGTAATCGTGGGCGGCGTGCACGTAACAGTGGAAACGGCTGGCCAGCTCTTCGTCACCAAAGCCGAGATCCTTGTGCATGTCCAGCTCGCGACTGGCCTCGACGATCTGCTCTTCCACCCGCTCGCGGGTGCGCCCGTCGTCCAGTTCCTCCCAGTCGTGGATCAGATCATGAAGGTCGACCAGCTCGTGATACAGCGCCGCCGGCGCAAAGGGTGGAGTCTGATGCGACACCATGGTCGCCCGGGCCCGACGCTTGGCGATCGTGGCCTCGGCGAGGTTGTCGACGATGTAGGGGTACACATGCGGGAGTTCGCCAACCACCGCGTGAGGATCGTCCTCCAGGGCCAGACCGCGGCTCTTGCCCACCCCGTACTCCGCCGAGCCATGCGTGCCGAAGTGCACCAGGGCATCGGCCTCATGGCCCTGGTGCAGCCAGGCGTAGCTGGCCAGGTAATCGTGGCTGAAGGGAAGGTCGGTATCGTGGTACTTCCCTTCTCGTTCCGGGTCACCCGGCATGGCCCGGGGCGGCTGCGGCAGCACCGCCATGTGGCCTATCTCCAGCCGCGGGACGACAAAGTGCGGCTCACCTTCGTGCTCGACGACGGTGGGCGCAGCTTCCGGCTCGCCCCACTCCTCCTTTACCCGCGCACGCAACGCCTCGCCTCGCGTCGCCAGCCATTCGCGGTAGGCACTCACCGGGTACAGCGCGGCCAGGTCATCGTCGACCAGCGCCTCCAGATCCGCGTCCCGATAGTAGGCCCCCACCAGGCGTTTGCCGGCCTCACTGATGTGTTCGGCGTCGACGGCATCGACGGTGTAGCCGGCATCGGCCAGGTCAGCGAGCGTGGCTGCCAGACTCTCCGGGACGTTCATGTTGGAGGCGGAGAAATTGGTCTCGCCAGTCGGATAGTTGTAGATGTACGCACCCGGACGCTTGTCGGCGTTGGGCTTGCGCTGCAGATCCACCGCGTTGAAGGCCCGCTGCACCAGTGCATCCAGCTCCGGGCGGACCGCCACCACCTGCTGGTCGCCGGAGCGTTCCGCGGCGACCACGGTTGGATCGGTGGCCCCTGCCATCTCCGCCATGGAAAAGTAGAACGGCGTGCTGCCGCGGGGAAAGCCCACGTCATCGCCCCGCCAGTCGGCCTCGGAGCCATCCCGGTAAATCAGGCCCTGCAGTACTGGCACGCCCAGGGAAGCAAAGTCCTCGCGGCGGTCATCCGGGTTGAGCATGACCCGGTAGAACAGCAACGCGTCGATGGCCGGTTCGCCCTCCCGAGCCACCAACGGCTGCATGCCCTCGGCGTCGTTCACGGGGGTGAAAAACGGAACGGCCACGCCCCCCTCGGATTCGATCAATTCGACGGTGGTGTCGATCCAGTCCGTGAGGGTATGGCGCACGTGGCTGTCGTGAATCGCGATACCAATCACGGGCCGCTCACCAAAATCACCTCGCCATGCCTCGTAGTCGTCCAGACTCTCGAAAACCAGACCTTCATAGTCCGGGTGGTAAATCCCCCGGTCCGGGTATCGCACGGGATCGGGCACGGCTTCGGCGTGGCGACCGAATACCGCCGCGTCTAGGTAGGCAAAGGCGTGTTCGAAGTTGCGCGCACCGCCCTCGGTCAGGTACGCAGCGATGCGTCTGGCTGTATCGTCATCAAGGCCGTCGGCATCCGCCTGACCGCGATGGACGACAACCACTGGCGTACCGGCGTCCGCGAGGGCCTCCCGCAACGCGGCGACATGGTCCGGGTTGGCGATCGCGTGGCTCGGGGCAAAGACGATCGCCAAATCCCGGTCATGCACCTGATCGGGATCCGGCTCGGCCTCCAGGTCCTCAACCCGACCCGTATCCACATGGATGCCCTGCTCCTCGCCGATCTGTTCGAACTCCTGAAGCACCCCGGGGCGCACGGTTTCATTGCCAAGGAGCAGCATGCGGGGTGTATCTGCGGCTGCCGCCGAAGCGACACCCGTCAGGATGAGGAACGCAAGAGAGCGCGACCACCGGGCCAGGTCTCCTCGCAGGATCCTCATGGTCAAAACTCCCAACTGGCAGAGACGTAGTAGAAGCGACCGCGGATCTCACGGCTGAAGGCATCGTCGATATCCCCCAGCCGCTGATCGGTGACGTTCTCGATACCCGCCTGCACCGAAAACCCGTCGGCCAGTTCCTGACTCATGCCCAGGTGGAACAGCGTGTAGTCGCGCATGCGCTCACTCCCCCGCCGCTGGGAACCGATGTATTCAGCGCGCAGGTTTGCAGTGGCCCCGGGCCAGACAGCCGCCTCGGTGAGGAGGTTGAAACGCTGCCGTGGCCGGTTTTCCAGGGTCTTGCCCGTGTCCCGGTCCTCGGTGTCTAGATACGTGTAGTTGGCGCGGACGATGCCGGACGCGCCGAATCGGTACCCGGCCTCAAGCTCCACGCCCTGAGTCAATGCGCTGTCGACGTTCTGATACTGTCGAACCTCGGGATTAGCCGGGGTCCGGAAGTCGCAGTTTTCGATGCAGCGGGTATTGATGAGGTCCTCGATCTCGTTACGAAACAGGGTCACGCCGAACTCGCGCTGGCCGTCATCGTGCTCGAAACCCAGGCTGTAACTGTCACTGCGTTCGGGCTCCAGGTCCTCATTGCCGATGATTACGAGGGTCGGTATAGGGGGGCCACCCTCAAAGGTATCCGTCGAGCGACGCAGGTCCGGCGCACTGAAGCCGCGGCCGTAATCCGCCTTCACCCGCGTAGTGTCGGTGAAGTTGTAGACCACGCCGGCACTCGGGGTGATCTCACCGGTGTAATTGGTGTGGTCGTCGAAGCGCGTACCCAGCGTGACAATCAGTCGGTCTTCCAGCAGGTAGCTGCGGTTCTGCACAAACGCACCGCGGTGGGTTACCGTGTCGCCGAATTCGCGTTCACCCCCGCGCTCGCGCCAGAAACTCTCGCGCCGATAATCGGCGCCCGCCGTGACTTCCTGTCCTTGCCCCCAGTGACGGGAGGCGCTCACGTCGATGACATCGTCGGTGTGCTCGTCTTCCCGATCCACATGCCGCGACTCGCTCTCGCTTCGGGAGCGGTATGCGTCGAAGCGGGCATCCCATGGACCGATTTCCACGTCGTAACGGATCCCGGCGCTGTAGCGCAGGAGGTCCAGCCGACGTTCGCCGTCCTCGCCCAGATTCGCACGACGCTGGTCATCAGCGACGTTGAAGAACACCTCGATCTCGTGGCCCGCAGCCGGCCGGTGGAAAAGGCTGCCATACCCGGTAACCGCTTCCCGACCCTCGATCTCGTCCACGCCCTCCTCATCGGGATTGCGAGAAGCGTTCCGGTTCAGGAAATCCAGGCTCAGCAGCGCACCCGTGCGCTCTCCCAGCGGACCGGCGGTGTACAGCGAAAGATTGCGCTCTTCGCCGCCCGGGCGGGGATCCGTGACACCGACACGTGTCCGGACCCGCCCGGTCCATTCATCCTCCGGCGGACGAATGATCGCATTGACCACGCCACCAAGGGCATCCGCCCCGTACAGAGAGGACAGGGGCCCGCGCACCACCTCGAGGCGGTCAATGGCTGCCGTCGGGAGCTGTGTCAGGCGGAAATTACTGTGGCCCACCAGCGCATCGGTGTTGTTGATCCGGCGACCATTGACGAGCATCAGCGTCTGCGATGGTTCGAACCCGCGGATCCGAATCTGACTACGCCCGTCCCGCTCGTTATCCACGGCAACGCCCGGCAGATCGCCCAGCAGATCCGCCAGGGACGTGGCCGGCTTGCGTTCCACATCGTCACGCGTGACCTCGGTGTAACCCGAGGGAGCTTCTTCCTTGCGGATGGCGGAACGGGTTGCCGTAACCACCACCGGCTCGAGGGTGGGCGCCGATGCTTTTTCCTGGTCATCGTCCGTCTGCGCCATGGCCGGAAAAGCAAGCATCAAGGAGCCGGTCAGTAACGGCGCGAAAATCGGGTGGAATGTTTTCATTGTTGGCCTCGAACCTGAGCACAAACTGAACGTTATATCGTTTCTTTTTTGGGGCGCAGACGACGCTCGAACCCGGCGAGGGAAACCGATGCGAGGGAGATAGAGGCCCACGCCAGACGGGGAGCGGTGCGTCACGCGAGAGGCGGGAGCTGCAGGGGTCGCGCATCCCGATTAACGAAACGTTATCTTATAACATTCCGATTCCGCAAGCGGGACTGACGGCGGCAAGGACGCCCAGGGACGCATCCGGCCGGCGACGTGAACGTTTACGGACTCGTCACCCCCCGGGCGACAACGCGTTGATTGCCCCATACTCCCGAGGCAGCAAGTCCGGACTGACGGGAGAAGGGCATGCTTCGCATCGCGGCTGTGCTGTTGCTGGGCCTTGGGGTCTTCGCCGGCTGGATCGCCGCGCAGGGCTGGGAGGCCATGCGCGTACTCCAGGACATCGAGGCCGGCGCGGGGCCGAGCGCGCTGAAGGAGCGCACCCCCGAGCCCGCGCGCGAAACACTGACGTTCACGACGGACGAAGGTGACATCGCCGCCGACTTGTACCATCCCCGACAGGAGGTGGGCGCGCGCATCGTCCTGGTACCGGGCTTCACGCCGCAGGGCAAGGACGACCCGCGGCTGGTGCAGCTCGCCCATACGCTGGCGCGGGCGCGCTTCCTGGTGCTGGTGCCCGACCTGCAGGGCTCGAAAGACCTCAGTGTGCGCCCTGAGGATGCCGCTGCCATCGGTGATGCCGCGGCCCTACTGGCCCGTCTGGAGGTGGACCGCGCAACCGATGAACAAGAGGTGGGGGTCGCGGCGATCTCTTATGCCGCGGGCCTTGCAGTCCTGGCGACGCTAACGCCGGAGGGGGAGGAGGCCATCGACTTCCTAGTCGCGATCGGCGGCTACTACGACACGAAGAACGTGATCACCTTCTCCACCACAGGGGCGTTCCGGGAGCCCGGATCGGCCCACTGGCAGACGCGCACGCCTGACCCGCAGGCGAAGTGGATCTTCCTGCGCGGCAATCTGCACATGCTGAATGACCCCGAAGACCGCGCGATTCTCGAAGAAATCGCGCGGCGGCGCATGGGCGACCCCGAGGCCCCCATCGACGACGTGGCCGATGATCTCGGCGATGAGGGGCGAAGCCTATTGGCGTTAATCCTGAACGATGACCAGGAGCGCGTCCCGGCGCTCCTGGACGATCTGCCGGCCAGCGCGCAGGCGGCCATCGAGATGCTGTCCCTGACCAACCGCGACCTCTCGCATCTTTCCAATGGTGCCATCCTGATCCACGGTCGGGCCGACACGATGATCCCGCACACCGAAAGCGAGCGCCTCGCCCGTGCAATCGGCGACGTCGACCTGCACCTGATCGATGGCTTCTCCCACATCGATCCGCAAGGCGTGGGGCTTATCGGCCAATGGCAGCTCATCCGCGCGGTGGCGGACCTGATCGCGCGGCGGTCGAATTGACCCTGTGGATGGTAACGAGGTCCGCCCCGATATCTGTTGCTGAGTGTCAGGCAGCGGCTTCCCCGGCCATTGCGCCAAGACGAGCCAGAGCGCGTTCGAGCCGCGCATCCCAGGGCTGGGCACAGTTCAGGCGCACGTGGTGACGGAATTTTCCGGAAGGCGAAAAAAGTGGGCCCGGCGCGATACTGATCCCCTCGTCCAGCGCTCGGCGGTAAAGCGCCAGCGCATCCACTGCCTCCGGGAGCTCCAACCAGAGTACGAAACCACCCGTTGGCCGGGTCTGGCGTGTCCCGGGCGGGAAATACCGGGCCACCGCCCGGCTCACACGATCCACCGCGCGGGCGTAGTCTCCCCGCACTCGGCGCAGGTAGCGGTCATAGCCGCCGCGCTCCAGAAAATCAGCCACCGCGAACCCCGGCCAGGCGGGCGTGGAAGAGCTGCCGGAGTACTTGAGGTACTCCACCCGGTCACGGAAGCGCCCGGGCACCGCCCACCCGACCCGTAACCCCGGCGACAGGGTCTTGGAGAAAGAGCCGCAGTAGAGCACCCCGCCCCGGGTCTCGAACGCCCGTGCCGCCCACGGCCGGGGCGCCTCGAAGGCCAGATCTCCGTACACGTCGTCCTCGATCAGAGGCACGCCGCGGTCCTCCAGTAGCTCCACCAGAGCGCGCTTGCGCTCGTCGCTGGCGCGATGCCCCAGTGGATTGCCAAAGTTAGGCATCAGCAAGGCGGCCTTCACCGGCCACTGATCCAGCGCCAGGGCCAAGGCCTCGGGCGCAATGCCTTCGTCCGGATCGGTTGGGATCTCCAGTGCCCGCAACCCCAGGGCCTCGATCGCCTGCAGCAAGCCGTAGAAGGTAGGCGACTCGATCGCCACCACGTCGCCGGGCTCCGTCACCGCCCGCAACGAGAGCGTCAGCGCTTCCTGCGCACCATTGGTGACGACCACCTCCTCCGGCGTGATCTGGCAACCGGCATCCGCCATACGCCGCGCAATCTGCTGGCGCAGCTCGTACGGCCCGGGCGGAAACGCGTAATCCAGCTCCCGGCCGCCCCAGCGCGCCGGGACCCCGGCAAAGGCTCGCCTCAGACCGCGCGCGGGCAGGAAATCCGCGTGTGGAACCGCGGCACCCAGCTGGACCATCCCGGGCTCCCCGGCCGCCTGAACCACCCGCAGCACCAGCGCCTGACTGGTCACCGGCACCGGTTCATTAGCGGGACTGGAGGGCGCCGGACGCTCCGGTGGTTCCCAGGGGTGACGACGCACGTAATAGCCCGAACGGGGCCGGGCCTCGATCAGGCCGCGGTCCTCCAGCAGATGTTCGGCGGCCACCACCGTGGACACACTCACCCCGAACTGGGCCGCGAGCTTACGGACCCCGGGCAACCGGTCACCGGGCCCGTGAACGCCCGCCTCGATCGCCGCCTCAAGCGCCCTGGCCACGGCCTCGTAACGATGCCCCACCGGCCCTTCCATCACAGTTACCTCCCGAAGCGACCGGCACAGTTATGAAAACTGCGTATCTGTACCGGTTCATTCTCCACTCTACTACATCTGTATGGATGGGCAGGCCCCACGTAGGCTGTATCGGTATCAGCGGCGCGCTGCCGCGCAACCAAGGAGCACTGCATGAGTATTCAGAACCTCGACACCGGGAACCAGTATGGCCAGTACACCGCCGACTTTGTCGACTACTGGGACGACCTGGTCGGCTGGGAAGGCCGCACGGAATCCGAAGGCGGTTTCTACGAGCGGCTGGTGAAGAACGCCGGCGGCCGCGAAGTCGCCGACGTCGCCTGCGGCACTGGCTTCAACGCGATCAACCTGGCCCGTTCCGGTCTCGTCGTCACCGCCACCGACGGTTCCGAGAACATGCTGGCCAAGACGCGCGAAAACGCGCAGCGCCTCGGGGTCACCTTTGCCCACACCCAGGTGGCGGACTGGGTACAGCTGGACCGGCAATTGGGCGAAGAGCGCTTCGACGCGCTCGTGTGCCTGGGCAACTCGTTTACCCACCTGTTCGACCACGAGGCCCGACGCGACGCGATGCACGCCTTCTTCCGGGCGCTGCGTCCCGGCGGAATGATCATCCTGGATCACCGCAACTACGATTCGATGCTCGACAACGGCTTCAGCTCGACACACCAGCACTACTACACTGGCAAGGGCGTGGATGCCTATCCCGGCGAACTCAACCGCCAGCTCGCGCGTTTCGAGTACAAGTTCCCGGATGGGGCTCACTTCCAGCTCAACATGTATCCGCTGCGCCAGGACTACGTCTCCCACCTGCTGGAAGACGCGGGCTTCATTAACGTTTCCCGCTTCGGCGACTTCGCTAGCCCCTACGAGCGCGACAACGTCGACTTCATCCAGCAGGTTGCTTACCGCCCACGCAGCTAATCCCCGCCGGCGCCCCCACTCCCTGGACGCCCACCCGCCCCGGGCCGCACAGGCGGCTCGGGGCTTTCGGCCGTTTCGGCGTTCGGGGAAGCCGCCACGACGACGAGCGCGCATTCACCGCGCCCCGGCCGCAGGCATTCGATATCCCGCATCCCGGAAAGTGACCCCGCCGGGGTCAAACCTTGCCTTTTGCCCTCCGCCGGAAACTAGCAGAGGCAAAAGGCAAGCTCTGAGCCCATAGCTCACCAGGTGGCGTGACCCAAACCAACGAGTCTCGGGCAAACCCGGGGCGGTTCAGTGTCCGAAATCGCCTGACCACTACACCTCTTCTTTTGTTTTTCCACACGTCGTCGCGCCACGCGTCATGCGGCGGGCGCGCCTCCTCCGCGGACGAGCTCGGTCAGCGCATTCAGGGCGTCGCTGGCCGTGAAGATCCCCAGGAACCGGCCATCTTCATCGTTGACGATCACGCTGCCCACCTTGTTTTCCGACATGGCATACGCCACCTGGTCCAGAGGCGTGGTCGCCGTCACCGTCAGCGGGTCGGCCGCCATGATGTCGGAGGCCCGCACCTGATTGATCTCGGTGAGCGGCAAGCCCAGAACCACGCGGACCTCGCGGTCACTGACCAGCCCCACCACCGACTCACCGCGCACGACCGGAAGATGGCGCACGCCATGCCGCTCCATCAACGCCCGCAGCTCGTCGATCGCCATATCTTCGTTGGCAGTGACGGGGTCGGGGGTGGTGAACTCCTCCACCGGTACATTCATCGACGTCATGTCCAGCACTCCTGTGATTGCTGCAGCCCACGGTATCAGATACACGCGAGCGTATCGGGCCCGGCCCTTCCCAAGGTGATGCGTCCCTGTGCAGTTGGCCTTCCATGGCTGCCCCCCTTTGTCTCCCTGGTTCTAGCGCTTGACCTCCATGTGGATCTCGATGGTGCGCAGGAGCTTCTGGCGGTCGATCCAGCCAATGGCCCGGCCGGATGCCTCCAGCACCGGGATCTGGTTGAGGTTGTGCTCACTCATGAGCTGCAGGATCTCCTCGGCCTGCGTATCCGGCGCAACCTGTCTCAGCGAATCCGCGGGGGTCATGATGTCGGCGATCCGGGTGGTCGCCCACCGCTCCCGCGGCACCTTGCGGCTGTCGCTCAAGGTCACCAGCCCCTGCACCCGCTCTGGCTCGCCGACCAGAAAGGAGCGGCGCCCATCCGGCAGGACGCCCTGGTCGATCCACTCCTGGATGGACGCATCCGGGCTGACGAAGGGCGGCTCCGGATCGGCCAGATCCCGCGCGCGGACACCCGCCAGCCGGTCGCGCATCTCGTACATCCGCCCCTGCCCTTCGGCCATGGTCAGCAGGAACCAGGCGATCAGCATGATCCAGACGCCGCCGATCAGGTTGCCGATCACTACGAGATTCCAGAAACCGAAGCCGAACAGGAGGAACGCCACCATCCGCCCGCCCCAGACTGCGGCCGCCACCGCCTTACGCGGGTCGCCGGTGATCTTCCACACCAGCGCCCGGAACACCCGTCCCCCGTCCAGCGGAAAACCGGGGATGAGGTTGAATACCGCCACCACCAGGTTGATGAACGCCAGCCAGCCCAGCGCCACCGACACCGGCTCGTACCAACCGGAGGCGATCTGCGCGAGCCCCCCGAAGGTCAGCGCCAGGCCCACACTGACTGCTGGCCCGGCAATCGCGATCCAGAACTCGTCGTCCGCGCGCTCGGTGTCCCTTCCCATCTGGGCCAGCCCGCCGAAGATGAACAAGGTGATCGATTCCACCGGCACACCCCGTCGGATGGCCACCACGCTGTGGCCCAGCTCATGGGCCAGAATGGAGGCAAAGAACAACAGGGCCGTCACCACCGCGGTACCCACCACCATCGGCAGCGTCCACTCCGGAAACTGGTAGTGGAAGCCGGTGCTCATGGTCGCCAGCAGTAGCAGGAGGATGAACACCCAGCTCACGTGGATCTGGATGCGGATACCGCTGATGTGGCCGAGGACCAGGACCGTCTTGAACATACTTCCGCTCCTTGCAAGGGGGGAGCGGCCCCGTATCGAACAGCCAGGACCACCTGACATCCATTATGTGGCCCCGCGGCACCGCCCGCACAGGAGAGAGACCCCCGACGCCGGGTTCAGACCTTGCCTTGTGCTCACAAAAACCGGACGGGGAAAAGGCAAGGGCTGAAGGTAGACCCCATTTTCTTGCGCGGGACCCCGACGTGTGCGCGGAAACCTGGTCCGGCCCCGTCAGACCGTCAACAAATCAGGAGTGTCCTTTTCTTCGCGTGTCTTCGGCCGCGGGGTCTCCTCCCAGGTCCCCGAGTGCTGCCTGAAGGGTCTGCACGATCTCGCGCTCATCCTTGCCGTAGGCATCAACCGAAATCGGCTCGCCAATGACCACGCGCACCTTCTTGCCAGGCCGCGGGAACACCCGGCCCGGGGCCATAACCTCGCGGGTGCCCTCGATCCATACCGGCACCACGGGCACGGGCTGTGCTGCGAGCACCAGCCCAATGCCGGGCCGCAGGCGCTGGAGATCACCGTCCGGGGAACGCTGCCCTTCCGGAAACCAGACCAGGCTGTGGCCACGCTGCACCGTCGCAGCGGCCTGCAGGAGACTGCGCCGCGGTGCCGCGGCGGGATCGACCGGCAGAATACGCGCAATGCGACTGAACGCGCGGGAGAACCGGTTGGAAAACAGATAGGCCTCCAGACCCGCCCAGTACAGCGCCTCCAGCTGCCGCGTGCTGAACGCCGGCAGCAACGCCAGCGGGTCCACGAAGCTCAGATGGCGCGGCGCAATGATATGGGGGCCCGCGTCTGGCCCCGGGAGACGGCCCCGCACCTCCACGCGCATCAACAGACGGGCCAGCAACCGCGTAGACCCAAGGAGCAGACGCCCGGCCACCCGGCCGGCCGATCCCGGCGGTTCCAGCGCCCTCTGCTGGACATCTTCAAGGAAAGACTCGGGATCCTGGAGCTGCTGCTTGAGCTCCCCTCGCCCTTCCTTCGCCTCCGCGGCTCCGGCCGCCTCCTTCAGCAGGTCACGCACCGTTTCCACGCGCTCGATCGCCGAATCGTCGAGGTCGATGGCGGCGCGATCCTCCAGCGCAAGCGTCAGATCCACCCAGTTGAGCGAATCGATCCCGAGTTCGTCTGCCAGCATGCTGTCCGGCGTCAGACGCAGGTCATGAAACCGTTCGGCAAGATAGGTCCATGTCTGCTCCGCCGCGGGATCCGAAAGCAGCTGCTGGTCTTCCGGCGCCCAGGATTCCGACGAAACCGGCTCCGGCCGCGCTTCGGAAACGGTGTCCTCCCGACCCAGCTCCCCGAACAGCTCTTCCAGCTTGTGCCGACGCAACTTGCCCAGACGCGTGCGCGGCAACGGGTCGAGCGCAACGCGCACCGTGCCCGGGCGATGATGGCTTGGCAGTTCCTTCGCCGCCCGGTTCACCGCCTCCTTCAGGCGCTTCTCGAGATCGTCGCCGGTCACCTCGCGCAGCAGACCCGATTCGGGCACAACGACAGCGGCCAGGCGATCTTCGTGCGCCAGAACCCCGGCCTCGCGTACGTCGTCGATCATCTTCAACGCATCTTCCACCCGTTCCGGGTCAACGTTCTCGCCACCCGAGAGGACGATCATCGAAGATTCCCGCCCGTGCAGGTGCAGATAACCGTCATCGTCGATCTCGCCGGTATCGCCGGTGCGGTACCAGCCGTCTTCGTCCAGGGCTTCCTTGGTCTTGTCCGGCAGGTTCAGGTAGCCGGAGAACACGTTCGGCCCGCGCGCCATCACCTCGCCACGCCCGTCGCCAGACTGCGAATCGTCGATCTTGAGCTCGACCCCGGGCAACGGCAGACCGGCGGCCTCGATCTTGAGCCGATCCGGCGGGTTGTAGGTCAGGATCGGGGAGGTCTCGCTGAGGCCGTAGCCGGTCGCCACGTCCCAGCCCAGCGCCTGCAGGTTGCGCGCCAGCTCCGGATCGAGCGCCGACCCGCCAGCGACGACCAGCCGCAGGCGCGGGGCCAGGCGACTGTGCAGGCCCTTCAGCAGCCTCCGGCCGAGGTTGAGACCGAGCCGGCGGCGCGCCAGCCTGGAGACACCGATGATCCGCCGGAACACGAACGCCGCCAGCCCGCCGCGCCCCGCGACCCGATCTTCCAGGGCCTGCCACACGGCCTCGTACAACCGCGGCACCCCAAGCATCACCGTGGCCTCGCCCTCGCGAAGCGCGCGCACGATCTGCGGACCCACTAGCGAGAACGGCACGATGATCGTCGCGCCCAGGGTCAGCGGAATCAGGATGCCCACGGTAAATGGATACACGTGGTGAAACGGCAGGGGCACCAGCACCCGATCGCGATCGTCCGCGAGCTCCTGGTCGCACAACGCCTCCACGTTGCTGCTCAGGTTGGCATGCGTCAGCGGTACGCCCTTCGGCGGCCCCGTAGTACCAGAGGTATAGAAGATCGCCGCGATATCATCCGGGCGCGCCACCGGGTCTGCCGGCTCCTTCGCAAGAAGCCCCTCCCAGGAATCCGCAGCATCGGCGTCCGCATCGAACAGGTAGGTGCGTACCTCGCCGAGGGCCTCGGGGAGCCGGTCCCTGAGCTTCGTGGTGGTGAAGATGAACCGCGGTGCGGAATCCGAAATCGCGTGGTCCAGGTCCTCGCGCGGCATCTGGGTATCCAGGGGCACCAGGACCGCACCGGCATTCATCACGCCCAGAGCCGACACTACCCACTCGGCGCTGTTGGGAGCCAGGATAAGGACCCGGTCGCCCTGCTCGACTCCGGCCTGCTGCAGCCCGGCCGCCAGGCGCCCCGCCCGTTCGAGCAGTTCCCCCCGCGAGAGGGCATCGGAGCCATCGCGGCTCATGGAGACGACCGCGTCCTGGTCCTCGCGAACGGAACGGGAAGACAGCAGTTCCCCGATGGTTTGCGCGCTCATCCTGAAATCTCCCGTACCAGAGCCTGCTCGCCCCGTCAGGCCGTGAGGCGGCGGCACGGCAGCTTCGCCAGCAGCGCCTCGCGGCGTCCATCACTGTATCGAGGCATGATTCGCCGTCTCTGTCATCCCCTCGAATCTAGGAGCTTAGGACACAGAGGAGGACCTCGAGTTTCACAATCCCCGTTCTGGCCGGGCTGACGGGGGTGCCAGTTCGTCAAGGCCCCCGCGCCTTGACGAACTGGCAGAACAAGAACTCATGGGCGTCCTCTTCCCCTGCCTCGCGGCGTGGGTGTCATCTTCCCCTGTGCTCCAGATTGGGCCCCGACGTCCAAAGGTCAGGGACGACTCGTGTCATACGTTCCGGGTGGGTCCACGTACCATTCGGCGTCCTCGAACTCGCCAATAACCCGGACGTCCAAACGAGATCATGGGTGTCCTTTTCTCGCCCGCCTGCGATGGACGTTCCGGGTCGCCGCCTCGACGACGAATGCGCACTCACCGTGCCCCGGCCGCAGGGGTTCGATACCCCGCATCCCGGCAAGCGGCCGCGCAAGGGTTTGTACCCACCCATCGATCGAGAAGCCGCCCAGCAGAAGCCGCTGTTCCAACTCCATCCGCGGAAAGACGCCGGGGTCAAACCTTGCCTTTTGCCTTCCACCGGAAACTTCCAGAGGCAAAAGGAGAGCTCTGAGCCCATAGCTCACCAGGTGGCGTGACCCAAACCAACGAGTCTCCGGGAAACCCGGGGCGGTTCACCCTTCCCGGCAGGTGATGGCGATTCGCCCGCGGCATGACCTCCCTCCCTGGAAGTCCCATTTGACGGCCGAAATGACCGCTTTAAGCTCGAATCGCGGCCTTCCTAGACCGGTTTACCTCGGTTTTTCCGTAGGTTACCGAGGTCCGACCCCGTTATCCCTCCGTATCCCCATCTCTCTTCTCTCTTCTCTCTTCTCTCTTCTCCCCGACAGGCCCCCCGCCTCGCAATCAATGCCTCGCACTGCGGATCACGGTTTATGGCTCTCAAACCACTCGAGGATGAGTTCCAGGCGTTTGACCAGATTCACCGGAGTGCCGTCCCGGGACAGGTTGTGGCCTTCGCCATCGAATACCGCCAGCTCGCTCTCTACGTCGTTATTAAGCAGCGCGTAGAACCACTCCTGGCCCTGCCCGATCGGGGTCACCCGGTCATCGGTAGAGTGGATGATCAGCGTCGGCGTACTCACCTGGTCGGCGTACTTGAGCGGTGAGCGTCCCCAGTAATAGTCGTAGTTCGTCCAGATCGTGCCGCCAAACTCGGCATTCATCCTTGTCGGCACGTAGTCCTGGGTGCCGGCCTCAGAGATCCAGTTGGAGACACTGCGCTGGGTGACCGCCGCGCGGAAGCGATCGGTCTGCGTGGTGATCCAGTTGGTCAGAAAGCCGCCATGGCTGCCACCGGTCAGAAACTGGCGCTCCTCGTCGATCCAGTCGTAGCGCTCCAACGCCGCGTCCAGGGCCTGCATGTTGTCGCGGTAGTCCACCCCACCGTAGTCCTGGTACACCGAGGCCTGGAACTCGTAACCGTAGCCGGTCGAACCCCGATAGTTGGTGAACAGCATCGCGTAGCCCGCGCCCGCGATCATCTGAAACTCGTGGAACCAGCGATGGCCCCACATATGCGCCGGACCGCCACGAATGTTCAACACCAGCGGCCAGTCATCGCCGGCGTCGAACCCTTTGGGCCGTAGCAGGAACGCATCCACCGTGCGGCCATCCTCGACCTCGTAGCTGAAGCGTTCGAGCTCGGTCCGGTAACGTGATTCCAACAGAGTGTCGTTGAAGCCCGTCAGGCGTCGCGACTCGAACCCGTCACTGTCGGCGACGTGCACCTCCGGCATCCGGGTTTCGTCTTCGACCAGCAAGGCCAGGGACTCGCCGTCGGCGGCAAAGTCGATATCGCTGAGAGCGGCTTCATCACCGAGGACCACCTCGCTGTCACCATCGGGATTCAAGCGAATCAGTGGACGGCTGCCGCGGAAGTCCGCCAATACCAGGGGGCGATCGAACCCCTCGGGCCACCAGGCCTGCGTAACGGAGAAGTCCATGCCATCGTGCAGTACCTTGTGGTCGTCGTTGTCGATCCCGATGCGGTGCAGTTCCACGGGACGATAACGGTCGGACTGATAGAGAAAGGCGACCTGGCGCCCGTCGGGCGAGAACACTGGGTCGGTGACACGCCCATCGGGCGCGGACAGCTTGCGTTCCTCACGGCTTTCGAGATCGAGCAGGTAGATGTCCTGATTGAAGCTGCCGTCGTACTCGCGGCCGCTGCGGTCGACATTGAACGCCAGGAAGCGGCCATCGGGCGAAACCGTCGGGTTGTTGTGGTTCCACTCGGCGTCCCCTGCCAAACGCTCGAGTTCGCCGCTTGCCGAATCCAGCAACCACAAAGTGCGGCGGCTCTCATCCAGCCAACCCTGCGACTCACGACGGCTGAGCGGCCGCGAATAGACCTTCACATCCGCCTGCGGTGCGTCATCCCCCTGCTGCTCCTGCGCGGGATCCTCGACGGCCGGGTCGATGGTCAGGGTAACGATCAGGTGTTGACCATCAGGCAGCCAGGCAAAGTGAGAAAGATTGCCCTGTTCAATCTCGGTGATGGCATGGGCTTCACCACCGTCAATGGGTATCAGATGAATCTGGGCGTCCTCGTCGACGGTCCTCAAGAAGGCCACTTGCCGCCCATCGGGAGAAAAACGGGGATGACGATCGGACTCACCCTGGGTGAACTGGCTTGCCGATTCCGAGCCATCAGCCGGCACCATCCAGATGCTCGATTCCCGATTGCGGCGCTCATCGTCCACGCGACTGCGCACGAAGACGACATGGCCAGCATCCGGCGAAAGCCTCGGCTCGGTCGCGAACACGAAGTCGTAATAGTCGGCGGGCACCATCGGCTCCGGCGGCTCCGCCCATACCGACGGCGTGTAGAAGAAGACGATTAGCAACAGTGTTCGGGTCATGGAGTCCTCGAGGGAAAGGAAATGCCCCCGAGTTTGCCGCAACGAGATCAGGGGTGTCCTTTTCTCGCCCGCCTGCGATGGACGTTCCGGGTCGCCGCCACGACGACGAATGCGCATTCACCGTCTCCCGGCCGCAACGGTTCAATACCCCGCATCCCGGCAAGCGGCCGCGCAAGGGTTTGTACCCAACCATCGATCGAGAAGCCGCCATGCAAAAGCCGCTGTTCCACTTCGTCCGCGGAAAGACGCCGGGGTGACACCTTGCCTTTTGCCCTCCGCGGGGAACTTGCAGAGGCAAAAAGCGAGCTCTGAGCCCATAGCTCACCAGGTGGCGTGGCCCAAACCAACGAGTCTCCGGAAACCCCGGGGCGGTTCACTCGCTTCCCGGTAGATGATGGCGATTCGCCCGCGGCATGGCCTCCCTCCCTGGAAGTCCCATTTGATGGCCGAAATGACCGCTTTAAGCTCGAATCGCGGCCTTCCTAGACCGGTTTCGTTCGGTTATTCCGCACGTTACCGAGGTCCGACCCCCTTACTTCTCCCCTTTTCCGCTTCACCCGGTACATTTCGCCATCCGCACGGCTCAGCAAGGTATCGGCGTCCTCTCCGTCAGCGGGATAGCAGGCCACGCCAATGCTACAAGACGGTATGATCCCGCCGAACTCGGCGCCCAGGGGCTCGTCCATGGCCGATTGAATGTGCTCGACCTTTCTGGAAACGGCACCCTCCACCTGGATATCCGTCAGCAGGACAATAAACTCATCCCCGCCCATCCGCGCCACCGTGTCCGTCTCCCGCACGCAGCCCTCCAGCCGCCGGGCGATCGTACAAAGCACACGGTCCCCCACCGCGTGTCCATGGACATCATTGATCACCTTGAAGTCGTTGATATCCAGAAACAGCAAGGCCAGGTGGTTCTGGTAGCGATGGGCCGAATGTATCGCCAGATCCAGGCGGTCATAGAACAGCGATCGGTTGGTCAGTCCTGTCAGCGGATCATGATGGGCGAGGAAGCGCAGTTCCTCCTCGGCCTGCCGCAGGGCCGTCACGTCCCGCGCAACCCCAATCCGCACACCCTCCTCCTCGACCCAGTGTGCCGACCAAAGGATGTACACGACACCGCCATCTTTGCGGATATAGCGGTTACGGAAATCGACGTGAGGCTTGCCCTCCATGACCCGAACAATGGAGGCCAGTGAGGCCGCCAGGTCTTCAGGATGCATATAGTCGGTGATCGTGGTTCCGATCAGCTCCTCCGCGCGATAACCAAGCAGATCCTCACAGGCATCGCTCACGAAGACGATCTGATTGTCCCGATCGACCACAAAGACCGTGTCGAGGATCAGATGGATCAGCCTGGCCGAGAGCGCTTGAAGGTCAACGGGCATTGGTCAAGGATATCTGGTCCACGGACTCCGACTCTAGCCCGGTTGCAAAGGGCAATACGAAGATCATGGATGTCTTCTGCCGTCGGTGCCGTCGGCGACGGGATCGGACCACGACAACCTGATGGCGATTCGCCCGTGGCATGGCTTCCCTCCCTGGAATGTCCATTTGATGGCCGAAATGACCGCTTTAAACTCGAATCCTGCCCTTTCTAGACGGGTTTCCCTCAGTTTTTCTGTAGATTACCGAGGTCCGATCCCGTTATTTGCCGTTATTTGGACCCGCTCCAAGGTCCGGAGCTGCTCGGGTGTTACATGGGCCAGACGCGGATACCACTCGAGCGGGACCGAAATCCGTCGACCGACCACCAGGTCATGCTCGGTGAAACCCACGGATGCAACACGCTCATCCGCGTTCATGGCCAAAGAACCCATTCCAGGCTTCCAACCACTCCGGTTGCCGACGCTCGACAACCCCCGTATCTCCTCGCCCCGCTGTCGTCGCCGTTAGTCCTTTTTGCGGGCTTCGTCCACGTCGTCCGCCAGCCACGCCTTGATCAGGGATTGGTAGGGCATGTCGCGCTTGTTGGCTTCGATCTTGATGCGGTCGAGGAGCGACTCCGGCAAGCGCAGGGAGATCGTCCGGGTAGAAGGCTTGAGATTCGGGAGCTCAACCGCCGCGGCGCGGTTCCAATCGACGTACTCGCGGGACTCAGGGCTCTCCCAGAACACCCGCTCTTCTGCCTCGTCCTGGAACTCAGGAATCTTCTTGGTCTTGCTCATAGGTGGCTCGCTCGAAAGGTGACAAAAGGTCGAAAATATCGGCCCCTGGTCCAGTAAGCCTCAGCGGGCGGGTGCCGGTGCGCCTCGCAGCAATCCTTCGGTGCTGAGGTCTTCGTCGAGTTCAGGCCAGTGGATTCCGTAGCCCCCGCCACAGATCTCCCAGGTCCGGAGCTGCTCGGGTGTTGCATGAGCCAGACGCGGGTACCACTCGAGCGGGACCAAAATCCGTCGACCGTCCATCAGGCCGACCACCAGGTCATGCTCGGTGAAATCCACGGAGGCAACACGCTCATCCGCGTTCGTGGCCAAAGAACCCATTCCAAGCCTCCAACAACTCCGGTTGCCGACGCTCGACAACCTCTCGAATCCGACGCAGCTCGTGCGCCGGAAACCCCATATTCCGCGCCAGCGCCACACGGCGCAACCAGAACTTTGCCGAGCACTTGCCCCGGTCTACATGCACGTGGGGCGGCTCGTCCGGCTCATGGCTGAACCAGTAGTAGCGGTAGGGTCCATCCCTGAACACCGTCGGCATTGAGGCCTCCCGCTAACCGAGGCAATCAACGGCACCCAGGTGGTGCCAGGAACATCCGTCCCGAAACCCCGATGCCCTTGATACTTCGCCGGCCAAGCCGCCGGATCGCCGCACGCATGCGCTCGACACACCCCAGCGCCGCCACGTGGTAGGTACCCCGCCCCTTGCCGACATGCCGCATGAACTGCACCGGATCGATCTGGAGGCGCTCCAGGATTGGCGGGATATGCCCCGGGATGGCGCCGCGCTTGTCGTCGCGGATCGCGCGCCCGGCCCAGTCCACCAGCTCCAGGTAATCCTCGGTCGTAAACACCACCGCATTGGCGTGCGGGTCAGCACCCTCCCCGCCCAGGACGGTCAGGCTGGGTTGGGCCTCGTCAGAAGCCTCTCTCTCCTGCCTGTCACACTTGGAAGCCAGCATTCGGATACGTTGCTGGATCGAAGTGAAATCGGACGCCTCAGGCGTATCCGCCATCCCCGCGCGTACCGGGTTCAGATCCACGTAGCTCATGCAGGTCAGCACCGCCGCATCGTCCAGTAGCGCCTGGCTCTTGTATCGGCCTTCCCAGAAGCGGCCCTTGCAGCCATCCTCCGCATTGGCGCGCCGCGCCAGATGCTCGTTCAGGCTGCGCATGAACCACGAAAGGTCCTGCAAGCGCTCCCGCCACAGGGCGATCTGCGCCTGCGCCCTCTCGCGCTCGGCCACCGTGCCCGTCTTGCCCGCCCGGTACCGCGCCACCAGCAGCGGCAACGAAAACAAGCGCTCCCAGCGCTCCATCACCTCGTCTTCGCTCCAGCATGCCGCCCGGTCCGAGTCGAGCCGCACCACCAGGTGATAGTGGTTCGACATCACCGCGTACGCACACACATCCACAGCAAACACGCCCTGCAGCTCGCACAGCCGCTCCAGCACCCAGCCGCGCCGGTGCTCGTAGTTCTTGCCCGAATAGAAATCCTCGCCACACAGGAACGCGCGGCGAACACAGCGACAAATGCAGTGGTAATACGGCGTCGTCTCGAACGAGACGAGCTCCTTCCTGGCTCGCGTCATCTCCGGACCCTCCCTGGTCCATGCACTCCCCACAAACCTAGACAGCCCGCCTCAGACCGTCAAGAAATCATGGGTGTCCTCTTCTTCTTCTGGCTCGCGTCATCTCCGGACCCTCCCTGGTCCATGCACTCCCCACAAACCTAGACAGCCCGCCTCAGACCGTCAAGAAATCATGGGTGTCCTCTTCTTCTTGCCCTTGCGCGCCTTGCGCCGGTTGTATGACTGGCCAACCCGGCCCGCGATCAACTGCATGGAACGCGCAATCTCGCCTCCGCCCCCATCGCGCATCAGCAGGTGCACATGGTTGGAGGTCACTATGTAGTTGAGCACACAGAGTCCGTAACGCTGACGCGCCTGGTACAGCCAGTAGCGCCAGAGCCTCCGGTCGCGGGCGAACTTCAGCAGAAACGCCTGCTTGTGACAGCGATGCGTAACGTGCCAGACATGGCCCGGCAGATGATGGCGATTCGCCCATGGCATGGCTTCCCTCCCTGGAATGCCCATTTGATGGCCGAAATGACCCCTTTAAGCTCGAATTGCGCCCTTTCTAGACCGGTTTACCGCTGTTTCTCCGTAGGTTACCGAGGTCCGACCCCGTTATTCCTCCAACGAAAACTCAATCAATCACTTCAATCCAACCTTCGGAAACCGCTTGAGATAGCAACTGACTAACCCCTCGCTCCCTAACCCCAAGTACTCCTACTTGAAACTTCGCCCGGGTGATCGCAACGTACAGCCGATTGTGTGACGCATACCGTAGGAAATTCAAACTTCCCATGCCATCCCCTTCATCTAACGGCGGCACCCTACCCTTATCCACACCCACAAGAACCACCCCATCGAATTCCAACCCACCCACCAAATCCGGAGCCCCAACCACGAATCTCGCTGACTCACTCGCCTTCTTCACCAGATTCAAATCCCCACGCTTCTTCAAGATCTCGAATGGCTTATTTAAACGCCGACCCTCTTTTTCAATTTCTTGAAGAAGAGATTCACTAAACGGAACAATCGCCACGCCACTCTTACCACAGCCGATACTCTGCTCAATTTCGCTCGCGACAGAAAACACATCGGCCACCATTTCCGCGTCGCTTGGATACTGTTTAAAAAACGGCTGCGCCGCACTGGCTTCCTCACTCGCGGTAAACGCACTTTCCGCTAGCGCCAATGGATCATCAAAGTTCGTAAATAAACTCGCCCCGCCTGCTGTAACTGAGCACGCAAGGTTTATAACCTGTGGAGATGAACGGAATATCGACCGTATAACCGTAGAATTACCTGATTCCCCCGATTCGCCGAAAACCTTTTCTAAACTCCCATCATCCCAGCCCCAGTCCCCGGTCGCTTGACTTCTATCCACTGTATAGGCAATCGGTATTTCGTTCGCCTCTTTTGACATAAAATGGAGGATCGAAAGCTCATTCAAATTGAACAAGTGAGTCTCATCGATAGCTATAAAATCGTATCCCTCCCGAACCCTCCTGCGGCGCCAAATCGGAGTATTTAAATACCCAAACGCAGACAGAACGATATCATCCGTATCAAACTGCCCCGAAATTTCTATTCTTCTCTGATAACGTTCATATACACTTAAGGCGAACCCCTTGTCGGCATCACCACACACCGGCAAGCCGTATCGAAGCCTAGGTACCTTCTTATAGCGTTCAACTTCGCCGCGGGCGCGGCCTTTAATCATCACGCTAATCTCGTGCTGAAACACTTGCGCTCTATCCCACTCATCTGTCTCTTCCAAGAACGCCAAGAATTCGTCCGAAAGCAGCTTCCTGTATGACGACAGATCTTCATTCACAGCTTCGTCAACCGCTTCTAACGTATATAGAAGCTGTGCTTGCTTCGACTCGTAGGCGTCCGAATCGAGAAATTCCGCTTCCGATATCCCTGTACCAAGAGCTTCCGCGCACCACTCTTGGAGCGTGACAATCTCAATCTCATCAAACCTTTGACGATCTTTGTTGAGAAACCGCTGGGTTGATTCATTGGCAATGAATAGCTCTTCCACATTACGTTTCGCGGAATCGCTATGCACCACAAAGACGCCCCGATGGCTCTCACCAGAATTCTCCGCCTCGAGCAACGAACGGAGGCATTTTAGGACCAAGCAAAGAGTCTTTCCGGTCCCGGCTGGCCCCTCAACGCGGTGTGGATATTTGAAGCTGGAATCGACAAACTCTTGTTGTTTCGACGTGAGAATACCTGACATCCAGCGCTCGAACCCCTGGTGCCCATGGATCGGATTCGCGCACCCATCAAGCTGCGTTACCGAGAGCGCCGGGATTTCGGCAGAGCTTACCGATCCCAGCGTGTCTGCGTTTTCAACTGAGCGCGCCTCGCTCAATCCCTTAACCGCTTTTCTATAGTTCGTTACGGACGGTTCTTCTTCAGCACCGTCCCCTTGGTCTTTGGACCATTTGTAAACTAGAAGGTTATTCCCAGTCCCTTCACGTTTAATCGCCCTCTTGTGGTCAGGTTTCCGCTCGATAGCGGCCCGCAGTGGCTGATCTCTTTTGAACTGAAAAGGAAACACTACGGCTTTTGTAGAGTCAGCAACGAGCCTCTCTGAGTAGGTCAGCTTTTCATTAGCCCAGTAACGGGTTGCGAACCTGAGGATCTTTTGCAGGATCAAAATATTTTCACGATCACACTGACTATCGAAGATTCTCGTTAACTCCAAATCGAACACGAGAATATCGGGGCCAACGCCACCTCTCTTTAATAGGTAGGCGCCGGAATTCGCTTTCGCGATCACTATTTCTGGGCCCAACGTCACTTGGTCATTCGGTTTCCTAAGAAATGATGCCAGTACTTGTCCGTCTCGGAAGTCCGAAGATTGCAGGGTTCGACTTTGCACCAATTCGTTTACTGCCTCACGGTCAATCGCCAGAAATCTCATATTACTGCCCCGCAATATAGTTAATATTCCAAATTTCTTCTATATACTTATCATCATAGTCGGGCAGTCCGATCCTAGAGAACAAATTGAATAACGCCTGCATAAAATGCTCAATATGCGGAGATGTGAGCTGACCGATAGGCATAGCAAAATCGCCGGAGTTAAAGCGAAGACGGCAACCATCGATAGATCCCGCCCGGCGCATTTCGTGATACTTTTCTTCAACAAGGCCTTCGCTTATTGTTTTCGCCATCAGAGCCGGAAGATGGTGGATCTCACGCTGCAGTGCAACGTAGCCCGTTGCTTCCCTATCGCCTCCATCCACACGCGGAATAAAGTAGAATCCTGTTAGCTGGTGAGAAACCAGTTCTTTTAATATCTTAATCCGGATCTTTTCATTCTTCTCATAGTAATGTTGTATGTCTAACGGGTCTCCTTCAGATAGAATCCGATCCGCTTCCTTGATTACCTCGATGGAATTCTTGAGGCTATCAATATGCTTTTTATTTTTCTTGGTGGCCAAAGGGAGGAATTCGCTAGCGACCTGATCCAAGCCATGAAACATCAGAACTCTTGGGCTAATCTCCAAATTTGATAGCTGGGTTCTTACATTACCGCAGGCCGATTTTTTTACCCGATCAGACAAAATCCGAAGCCCGTCGCCTGTCAACCATGATGTTAATGAGACTATGGGGACATAGTTGTAGGTTGGCGCTTTGTCGTTAGCAACGTCGCAACGAGCAGTAATGATAATCCCATAGGCGTCAGAGCCCCGGTAGGCCTCGGCTACAGCACAATTAAATATCGCACCTTGGGTGAATTCACCTGGATTGGGTCTTCGGACTGGTTCGTTCATTTTGCGAGGTGCATAGAGGTTGGTGTTTGGAATTCGAGTCTGGGCAAGGTCGGCGTCGATATATGTGCGGCGTAGGCAAGAAAAAGAGCGCCGGATGGCGCCCTTTTGATCTGGGTCGTGGCCATCTCCCTGGCTCCGTTCCGTCGGGTTAGCTTTGCCAGGTCAATCCCAGCTCAACGCCCCACCCGTCTGATACTCGGTAACCCGCGTCTCAAAGAAGTTCTTCTCCTTCTTGAGATCGAGCACTTCGCTCATCCACGGGAACGGGTTGTCGGCACCCGGGTACATCTCGGCCAGGCCGATCTGCGCGCAGCGGCGGTTGGCGATGAAGTGCAGGTATTCCTCGAACATCTGCGCGTTCATGCCGAGCACGCCGCGGGGCATGGTGTCGCGGGCGTACTGCGCCTCCAGCTCGACCGCATCATGGATCAAGGTGCGCATCTCGTCCTTGAAGTCTTCGGTCCACAGGTGCGGGTTCTCGACCTTGATCTGGTTGATCACGTCGATGCCGAAGTTCATGTGCATGGACTCGTCGCGCAGGATGTACTGAAACTGCTCGGCCACGCCGGTCATCTTGTTGCGCCGGCCCATGGAGAGGATCTGCACGAAGCCGACGTAGAAGAAGATGCCCTCGAACACGACGTAGAAGGCGATCAGTTCGCGCAGCAGCTTCTGGTCCGCCTCCGGCGTGCCGGTGCGGAAGTTCGGGTCCGCCAGGTGCTTGGTGAACGGCAGGGCCCATTCGGCCTTGACGGCGACGGAGGGCACCTCGCGGTACATGTTGAAGATCTCGCCCTCGTCCAACCCTAAGGACTCCACGCAGTACTGGTAGGCGTGGGTGTGCACCGCTTCCTCGAAGGCCTGGCGCAGCAGGTACTGGCGGCACTCGGGGTTGGTGATGTGGCGGTACACGGCCAGCACCAGGTTGTTCGCCACCAGCGAGTCGGCGGTGGAGAAGAAGCCCAGGTTGCGCTTGACGATGGTGCGCTCGTCCTCGGTCAGACCATTCGGGTCCTTCCACAGGGCGATGTCCGCGTTCATGTTGATTTCCTGCGGCATCCAGTGGTTGGCGCAGCCGTCCAGGTACTTCTGCCAGGCCCACTTGTACTTGAAGGGCACGAGCTGGTTGAGGTCCGCGTGGCAGTTGATGATCTTCTTGTCATCCACGCGGATGCGCTCGGCACCCATCTCGATGTCTTCCAGACCGGTGCCGGTCAGGGCCTCCTCGTTGGGCTCGGCCAGCGGCTGGCCGGCGTTCTCCGGCTCCGGCGGGACGCTGGGCGCGGCACCGGCGGTGCTCATCAGGGCTTCGTTCTCCTGAAAGCCCATGCCCGGGCGTACGGCGGGTTGTTTCTGGCCTTCGCCTTTTACGGCGGCAATCGGATCGTCCCAGGAAAGCATAGTGTCCCTCTTCTTTCGGTGGCGGCCCGGCGCGGTGGCCGGGCCTTTGTTCAGTTTGCTTGGTCGTACGTATTCGGTGCCCGCTCGCGGGCGGGCCTTACTGGCAGGCCTCGCAGTCCGGGTCGAGGATGGAGCACGCCTTGGGCGCCTCCGGCTCGGACGCCTGCTGGCCGCCGGAGACGGCGTTCAGCTTGTTGGCGCGCGAGGAGTCGGCCACGGTGCTCTTCTCCACGTGGGTCGCACCCATGGAGCGCAGGTAGTAGGTCGTCTTCAGCCCGCGCACCCAGGCCAGCTTGTACAGGGCGTCCAGCTTGGGCCCGGAGGGCTCGGCCATGTACAGGTTCAGGCTCTGCGCCTGGTCGATCCACTTCTGCCGGCGCGAGGCGGCCTCGACCAGCCAGCGGGTGTCCAGCTCGAACGCAGTGGCGTACAGGGCCTTGAGGTCCTCCGGCACGCGGTCCAGCGGCTGCACCGAGCCGTCGTAGTACTTGAGGTCGTTGACCATCACCTCGTCCCACAGCTCGCGGTCTTTCAGGTCGCGCACCAGGTACGGGTTGATCACGGTGAACTCGCCCGACAGGTTCGATTTGACGAACAGGTTCTGGTAGGTCGGCTCGATCGACTGACTGACCCCGCAGATGTTGGAGATGGTCGCGGTCGGGGCGATCGCCATGGTGTTGGAGTTGCGCATGCCGATCTTCTTCACCCGCTTGCGCAGGGTGTCCCAGTCCAGGCGCTGGGTGGTGTCCATCTGCAGGTAGTCGCCGCGGGTCTCGGCCAGCTTTTCGACCGAGTCGATCGGCAGGATGCCCTGGCTCCACAGGCTGCCGGGGAAGCTCTCGTAGCGCCCGCGTTCCTCGGCCAGGTCGGTCGAGGCCTTGATGGTGTAGTAGGACACCGCCTCCATGGAGGCATCGGCGAACTCCACGGCGGCCTCGGAGGCATACGGCAGGCGCAGCTTGTACAGCGCATCCTGGAAACCCATGATCCCCAGGCCCACCGGGCGGTGGCGCATGTTGGAGCGACGCGCCTGCGGCACCGAGTAGTAGTTGTAGTCGATCACGTTGTCGAGCATGCGCATGGCCGTGTTCACGGTGCGCTCGAGCTTGGCCTGATCCAGCTCGCCGTTGTCGCCTATGTGCGCGGCCAGGTTGATCGAGCCCAGGTTGCACACCGCGATCTCGTCGTCCGAGGTGTTCAGGGTGATCTCGGTGCACAGGTTGGAGCTGTGAACCACGCCGGTGTGCTGCTGCGGGCTGCGCAGGTTGCACGGGTCCTTGAAGGTGACCCACGGGTGGCCGGTCTCGAACAGCATGCCGAGCATCTTCCGCCACAGGTCGACGGCCTTCATGGTCTTGTACACGCGCATCTCGCCGCGCGCGGCCTTCTCTTCGTACTCGCTGTAGCGCTTCTCGAAGTCGGCACCGATCAGGTCGTGCAGGTCCGGCGCCTCGTTCGGGGAGAACAGGGTCCAGTCGCCGTCCTCGGCCACACGCTTCATGAACAGGTCCGGGATCCAGTTGGCGCTGTTCATGTCGTGGGTGCGGCGGCGGTCGTCGCCGGTGTTCTTGCGCAGCTCGATGAACTCCTCGATATCGATGTGCCAGGTCTCGAGGTAGGCGCACACCGCACCCTTGCGCTTGCCGCCCTGGTTCACCGCCACCGCGGTGTCGTTGGCCACCTTGAGGAACGGGACCACGCCCTGGGACTTGCCGTTGGTGCCCTTGATGTGGGCGCCCATGCCGCGCACGCGGGTCCAGTCGTTGCCCAGCCCGCCGGCAAACTTGGACAGCAGCGCGTTGTCGCGGATGGCGCTGTAGATGCCGTCGAGGTCGTCCGGGACGCTGGTCAGGTAGCAGCTGGAGAGCTGCGGACGCAGGGTGCCGGAGTTGAACAGGGTCGGCGTGGAGCTCATGAAGTCGAACGAGCTCAGCAGGTTGTAGAACTCGATCGCGCGCGCCTCGCGGTCGATCTCGTTGATCGCCAGGCCCATGGCCACGCGCATGAAGAACGCCTGCGGCAGCTCGAAGCGCGTGCCATCGCTGTGGATGAAGTAGCGATCAAACAGGGTCTGCAGGCCCAGGTAGGTGAACTGCAGGTCGCGCTCGGGCTTGAGCGCGGCGCCCAGGCGCTCCAAGTCGTAGCGGGTCAGCTCGCTGTCGACCAGCTCCAGCTCGGCGGCGCGCTTGATGTAGGCACCGAAGTAATCGGCATAGCGCTCGGCCAGCTGGGCCTGGGTGGCCTCTTCCGGGCGGCCGTGCACGAAGCTCAGGGCCTCGCGGCGCAGCGCGTCCATCAGCAACCGCGCGGTGACCTCGGAGTAGTTCGGCTCCTTCTCGATCATCACCCGCGCGGCCATCACCAGCGCGGTGGAGACATCCTTCTCGGCCACGCCGTCGAACAGGTTGCGGCGGGCCTCGGTCAGGATCTTCTCGCCATCCACCTGCTCGATGCCGGCGCAGGCCTCGGCGACCACCGCCTGCAGGCGGTCCTCGTCCAGCGGGGCCAGGGTGCCGTCGGCCCGGGTCACGTTCAGCGTGGCGGCCTCGGCTTGTTCGTCCGCACCCTGCTCGGCGGCCTCGGCGGCGCGCTTCTGCGACTGCTGCTCGCGGTAGATCACGTAGGCCCGCGCGACCTTGTGGTGGCCGCTGCGCATCAGCGCCAGCTCCACGTGGTCCTGGATATCCTCGATGTGGACCGTCATGCCCTGGGTCCCGGCGCGGCGGAACAGGCTGTCCACCACCTGCCCGGCCACTTCCTTCGACACCTCGTGGATGCGACGGCTGGCCGCGGCATTGCCGCCCTCCACCGCGAGGAAGGCCTTGGTCACCGCGACCTCGATCTTGGAGGCATCGAAGCCGGTCACCTTGCCATTGCGGCGAATCACCTGGTGCTGGCCCGGGCTGGTCGCCAGGACCTCGGCCGACGGTTCGGCTTGCGGCGGGTACTGGGTGCCCTGCTGGGCTGTGGCAGTATGGGAATCGCTGTGCATGACGGGCCTCGCGCTGGTGTTGGATCGAACGTGAGATACTATAGATCGGGGATCGAGAACTGCATAGCCACTAGATATAGTAGCTCCCGAAAGAACAAACCGCGCACAAGCCGTGGGCAAGCTGTGGATAAAATCGGCCATTCCCCGTCCTGTCGCCATTCCTGGCGAGGCACCCCGGTTATCCACCAAACGCCGATGTAGTGACTCCCCGCCGGGTGCCTGCGGCCCACACGAACATGAAAATGTTTTATGGCCCGCGATTACCGAATCGGTATCGCGCGCGGGGACCGCTTTGGGGCATCCACGTCCGGCGTGGCGATGTTGGACAAAGACCCGCCGCGTCCCAATAATCCCCGCCTTATCGAACCCGCTTTTTCGCGTTGCCGGCCGGGCCGGCAACGCCAGCCGTATTCATCGTATCGACAGGGAGTACCGCATGAGCGACGCCAAGGATCCATCCGACAAGAAGAGCAAGCAGGCCGGCAAGAAGGACGCGCCCAAGGCCGCCGTCGCCACGGGTGCCATGCAGGCAGCCGCCGGCGCCGTCTCGCTCTCCTCCGGTAGCGACACCGCGACCCAGCCGAAAAAGGGCGGCAGCGAGAAGGCGCCGCGTCACTGCCCGCTGCTGATCCTGGGCTCCGGCCCGGCCGGCTGGACCGCCGCCGTCTACGCCGCGCGCGCCAACCTGAACCCGGTCGTGATCACCGGGCTGGAACAGGGTGGCCAGCTGATGACCACCACTGATGTGGACAACTGGCCCGGCGACAACGAGGGCGTGCAGGGCCCCGAGCTGATGCAGCGCATGCAGAAGCACGCCGAACGCTTCGATACCGAGGTGATCTTCGACCACATCCACACGGTGCATCTGAAGGACCAGCCCTACCGCCTGATCGGCGACTCCGGCGAGTACACCTGTGATGCGTTGATCATCTGCACCGGCGCCTCCGCCCAGTACCTGGGGCTGGAGTCCGAGACCACCTTCGCCGGCAAGGGCGTGTCCGCCTGTGCGACCTGCGATGGCTTCTTCTACCGTGGCCAGAAAGTGGCGGTGATCGGTGGCGGCAACACCGCGGTCGAGGAGGCGCTGTACCTGTCGAACATCGCCTCCGAGGTCACCCTGGTGCACCGGCGCGATTCGCTGCGCTCGGAGAAGATCCTGCAGGACAAGCTGTTCGAGAAGGAAAAGAACGGCAACGTCACCATCGAGTGGAACCACACCCTGGAAGAGATCCTCGGCGACGAGACCGGCGTGACCGGTGCGCGACTCAAGAGCACCGAGTCCGGCGAGACCAAGGATCTCGAGCTGATGGGCGTGTTCATCGCCATCGGCCACAAGCCGAACACCGACATCTTCCAGGGCCAGCTGGATATGGCGGGCGGCTACATCAAGGTGCAAAGCGGGCTGGAAGGCAATGCCACGGCCACCTCCGTGCCGGGCGTGTTCGCCGCCGGCGACGTGATGGATCACGTCTATCGCCAGGCGGTCACCTCCGCCGGCACTGGCTGCATGGCCGCACTGGACGCGGAGAAGTACCTGGACAAGCTCGGTTGATCGCGTGAACGCCGAGGGCGACACCCAGGCAGCGGACCCGTCGGGGGACGCCACGGGCAACACGGCGGAGCGCGTCGAGCTGCGTGACGGCCTGGCCGAGGTGGACCCGGCCGCCTGGGATGCCCTGACCGGCGGCACCGAGCCGTTCCTGCGCCATGCCTTCCTGGAGGGCCTGGAGCGCCACGAGTGCCTGGGCCGGCAGTTCGGCTGGTTCCCGCAGCATGTGCTGATCTTCCGCGAGGGCCAGCTGGTCGCGGCGGCCCCGGCCTACGCCAAGACCAACAACTACGGCGAGTTCGTGTTCGACTTCGCCTGGGAAGGCGCGTGGAACCGCCACGGGCTGAACTACTACCCCAAGCTGGTCGTCTCCGTGCCCTACACCCCGGCCACCGGCCCGCGCCTGCTGGTGCACCCGGAGGCGCCGGACTTCGATCACCTGCGCACCCTGCTGGTGCGCGCGCTGGTGACCCGCGGCCGCGAGCTGAACGCCTCCGGCGTGAACATCCTGTTCCCCAACCAGGACGATCTGGACGTGACCCGCGAGTTGGGCCTGGCCGAGCGCATGGGCTGCCAGTACCACTGGACCAACGCCCCGGACGGCGGTTACGCGGACTTCGACGCCTTCCTGGGCGCGCTCAGCTCGAAGAAGCGCAAGAACATCAAGCGCGAACGCCGCCGCGTGAACGAGGCCGGGATCGTGTTTCGCACCCTGACCGGCGCCACCGGCGAGGCGGAGGACTGGGCGCGCTTTCACCGCTTCTACGTGGATACCTTCGAGAAGCACATGGGCATCCCGACGCTGTCGGAGGCCTTCTTTGTCGAGACCGCGGCCGAGCTTGGCGATCAGGTGGTGCTGTTCGAGGCCCGGCGCCCCAGCGCGACGGATCCGGATGCGACGGAACCGGACGCGAAGGGAGAGGGCGAGACCATCGCCGCGGCGCTTTGCTATCGCAGCCACGACACCCTGTACGGCCGCTTCTGGGGCTGCACCGAGGAACTGGCCGACCTGCACTTCGAGACCTGCTACTACCAGGGCATCGAGTTCTGCATCCGCGAGGGGCTGGCCCGCTTCGAGCCGGGCGCCCAGGGCGAGCACAAGATCCCGCGCGGCTTCCTGCCCACACCCACCTACTCCGCGCACATGATCCTGACCGAGGGTTTCGAGCAGCCCGTGCGCGACTTCTGCGAGCGCGAGGCCCAGATGATGCGCGCCCAGTGCGAACGCCTGCACGAACACTCGCCCTATCGCCAGGCCCATTCCGATGATGTGCCCGACCGCTAACCCGAGCCCGGCTCGCTGCGGCCGTCATCGCGGCCACAGCGCCCCACCTCGTCATCCCGGCCGTAGCGCAGCGAAGAGCCGGGATCTTCCGCCCCAGCCAACCGGCTCGCCAACTGGATCTTCTCCGCACCCGGGGATCCCGGATCGCCCTGTGGGAGCGGGCTTGCCCGCGAAGCCCCTGCCCGCGCAGGACTCCGCCACACCCCATTCGCCTGCAAGCAAGCTCCTACAATGCCACCGGCACACCGAGACCCATCATCCCGGCCGCAGTGCCCCACCTCGTCATCCCGGCCGTAGCGCAGCGAAGAGCCGGGATCTCCCGACCCAGGCAACAGGCTCGCCGACTGGACCTTCTCCGCACTCCGGGACCCCGGGTCGCCCTGTGGGAGCGGGCTTGCCCGCGAAGCCCCTGCCCGCGCAGGACTCTGGCCGATGGGGGCTCGCCCCATGACCTCCGGCCCCCAGATCACCCTGCCCTGGCTCGATCCGGAGCATCCGGAAGCGCCGTTTCCGGACCCGGCGCAGGCGTTGCCCGAGCCCAACGGGCTGCTGGCCGCCGGGGGCGATCTCTCCGTGCCGCGTCTGCTAAATGCCTATCGCTCCGGCGTATTCCCCTGGTTCGAGGCCGGGCAGCCAATCCTCTGGTGGAGCCCGGACCCGCGCGCGGTCCTGGAGCCGGGCCACTTCCGCCTGCATCGCAGCCTCAAGAAGGCGATCCGCAATCGCGGTTACACGGTGAGCTTCGATCGCGCCTTCGAGGCCGTCATCGAGGCCTGCGCCGGCCCCCGTGACTACGCCGATGGCACCTGGATCACCACCAGCATGCAGCAGGCCTATATCGCACTGCACCGCTCGGGCCACGCGCATTCGGTGGAGGTGTGGGACGGCCCGCGCCTGATCGGCGGGCTTTATGGCGTCGCGGTCGGGCGGCTGTTCTGCGGCGAGTCGATGTTCTCGCGCGAGCGGGATGGCTCCAAGATGGCGCTGGCCTGGTTGTGCCGCCACCTGGTCGCCTGGGGCTGGCCGCTGGTCGACGTACAAATGGAGACCGCCCACCTGCGCAACCTCGGGGCCATCACCCTGCCCCGCCAGGCGTTCATCGACCGCATCCGCGAAATCGCCCGCGAGCCGGTCGAGCCAGGCCCATGGCGGACCGACCCGAACCTGAGCCCCCTCGACCCCGACTGGAACACCCCCCGGTAGGAGCCTGCTTGCAGGCGAACGCCCCTGCCATTGTCGGACGCGGGCAGGGGCGTTCGCCTGCAAGCAGGCTCCTACGGGGAGATCCCCTCTCGGGCAGGGCCACTCCCACACAGACGACCGGATTCGATGAACCCTGACACCGCGCACGATGGCCGATTCCGGTGGCCCCGGACGGAGATCGCCGCGGCGCTGCACGCCTCGCGATGACGGGCATGTGGGGCACCTCCCCGCTCCCGTCACAGCGAGGAGGCGCAGCCGAAGTGGCAGTCTTTTGGGGGCCACCCCGGCCCGGGGACCGCGTCGGGAGATCGCTTACAGCCGCTCGCGATGGCGAGTGACGCGACCCTGTCGTTGCGCAGCCCCGCAGGGGCCGAGGCAAGCTCCGGAAGCAGGCCCGGTGCACGGCGCGCCCATTACCCTCGTCGCGAGTGCTTTATACTCGCGGGCCATTGGGGAACCGGGCGGGAGATTCGGGTGGACAAGGCAGAATCAAGGAAGACGCGGCGGGCGGTCGTCGCTATTTTGCGGGCCGGGCTGCTGCTGGCGCTGGCAGCCATCACCGCTGGGTGCTCCATGCTGTCGCCCTCCCCGCCCGATGACCAGAGCAACATCTGCGAGATCTTCCGCGAGCAGCCGCGCTGGTACGATCATGCGCGGGATTCCGAGCGGGAATGGGGCACGCCGATCGCGACCCAGATGTCGTTCATCCAGCAGGAGTCCTCCTTCCGCAGCCACGTGCGCCCGGACCGCGAGCGTCTGCTCGGCTTCATCCCGTGGAGCCGCCCCTCCTCCGCCCGGGGCTATGCCCAGGCCCAGGACCCGGTCTGGGGCGAGTACCAGGACGATGCCGGAAGCCGCTTCGCGCGACGTTCGCACATGAAGCACGCGACCGACTTCATCGGCTGGTACAACGCCCGCACCCAGCGCATGACCGGGGTGTCGCTGTACAACTCGGAACACCTCTACCTCGCCTACCACGAGGGCCAGGGCGGCTATAACCGCGGCAGCTACCAGAGCAAGCCGCAGGTCCGGGCCGCGGCCCGCCAGGTGGCGCAGCGCGCCGACCGCTACGAGTCCCAGCTACAGAGCTGCGAGTCCGAGTTCCGCTGCCGGCGCTTCTACCAGGTCTGGCCGTTCTGCCGGCAGTAGCCGAACCGACGAACGCCATGCCTGCCCCGGGAGATCCCGGATAACCGCTGCGCGGTTTCCGGGATGACGGTGCTTTTGGACACGGGCACGCGCCCCAAGCCCAGCATCTCGTCATCGCGAGCGCCGCGAAGCGAGCACCCCACGCGTCCCCGGCGCCGGGGTAACCCCGACAGACTGCCACGTCGGCTACGCCTCCTCGCAGTGACGGGGATGTATGTTCCCGGCCGCTCCACCATCCCGTCATTGCGCGCATCGCGAAGCAATCGGCCAACGCCGCCTCCGGCGTCGGGGCATCCTCAACAGACTGCCGGCGTCGGCTGCACCTCCTCGCGGTGACACAGCCCCAACCGCCCCACCAGGGCCACGCCTCCCGTCATCGCGAGCGAAGCGAAGCGATCTCCCAACGCTGCCTCGCCGCCGGAAAGCACCCCCAACAGACAGCTACGTCGGCTGCGCCTCCTCGCAGTGACGGACAATGAACTGGCCGGGCGCGTCACAAATCCCGTCATCGCGAGGCGCGCAGCGCCGTGGCGATCTCCCGACGCAGCCACCGGCGCCGGGGCACTCCCTGAAGCCAGCGACGCCACGTGCGCGACTCGCGGTGGCGGAGCCCCTCGCTCCGAGCGCAACGCGTGACGGGCGCACTTGAGGGAACCTCGCCGCCTGTGTTCCAGTCTTCCGGGACACCCCCTTTGGCCGAGACAAGGACGCACCATGAGCGACAATCCCACCGCAGGCTTTCGCTTCAACCACACCATGCTGCGCGTGAAGGACCCGCAGAAGGCGCTGGACTTCTACCAGCGCGTGTTCGGCATGGAGCTGGTGAAGACCCTGGACTTCCCGGAGTTCGAGTTCACGCTCTACTTCCTCGCGCAGCTTGGCGAGGACGAACCGCAGCCGCCGAAGGACGCCGGCGAGGCCACCCGCTGGATGTTCAGCCAGCGCGGCATCCTTGAGCTGACCTACAACTACGGCACCGAGAACGACGCGGACTTCCACTACCACGACGGCAACGAGGAACCGCAGGGCTTCGGCCACATCTGCTTCTCGGTCCCGGACCTGGACGCCGCCGTGCGCTGGTTCGACCAGAACAACGTCGAGTTCGTGAAGCGCCCCGACGAAGGCGGCCTGAAGGACATCGCCTTCGTGAAGGACCTCGACGGCTACTGGATCGAGATCCTCGAACCCGCCCGCCTGACCGGACTCGGGCGCTAACCCGGCTATCGCGGGCACCCGCACGCCCGGGATCGGCGGGCACAAAAAAGGGGCCTTGCGGCCCCTTGCTCCCACCTGGGGAGAACGGCCCCGCCCGTAACCGGGCGAGGCTGCTGGTTGGTCCGGATCAGACCTTGGTGTAGCGCAGGTAGGAACGGATCTCCTCGAAGCCCTGCGGGAACTTCTTCTGCGCGTCCTCGTTGCTGACCGTCGGCGGGATGATCACGCGGGCGCCCGGGGTCCAGTCAGCCGGGGTTGCGATGCCATGCTTGTCACCGGTCTGCAGCGCATCGATCACGCGCAGGATTTCGTCGAAGTTGCGGCCCACCGACATCGGGTAGGTCATCATCAGACGGATCTTCTTGTTCGGGTCGATGATGTAGACCGAACGCACGGCGGCGGTCTCGCTCTCGCCCGGGTGGATCATCTCGTAGAGCTCCGAGATCTTCTTGTCGGCATCCGCGACGATCGGGAACTCCAGCGTGGTGTCCTGGGTGTCGTTGACGTCTTCAATCCACTTGTTGTGTTCCTCGACGGTATCCGTCGACAGACCCAGCGGCTTGGTGTTGCGGTCCGCGAACTGCTTGGCCAGTTGCGCGGTGCGGCCCATCTCGGTGGTGCACACCGGGGTGAAGTCGGCCGGGTGGCTGAAGAAGAAGCACCAGGAGTCGCCGATCCATTCGTGGAAATCGATCTTGCCCTTGGTGGTATCAATCTGGAAATTCGGTGCGGTATCGCCCAAACGCAGTGCCATGATGTAACTCCTTTCGGTTTAGATAGTGATTCGGAAGCTCATGGGGCCTTGCCTCCATGTACGTTCTACTTTATACGCCCTTCCGAATTTCGTGAATTACTAATTAATTAACGTCCCGATAGTTTTCCCCTAACGATGAGCCGGGCAGGGTTTGCGCCCATCCGGCCCAACGCGCGCCCACTCACATGCGGCGGAACAGCTCCACGAGGTCCTCGCGCATGTCCTGGCGACCCATCTCCTCGGTCGTGAAGCTCTCGCCGTCGAAGTTCACACCCAGCATCACCGCCTGCCCCGCATCCAGGTCGGGCTGGAGCGCCACCATGTTGATCCCCTGAAGATAGTCGGCCACGGCCGTGTCTGCCTCCGCGACGGCCTGGACCTGCTTCTGCATCCAGGAGGAGATATGCAGCACCAGCGTGCCGTCCCATTCGGAGGCCGCGAGTTCCTGCAGATAGGCGTGGGCCAGGGCCACGTTTTCGTCACGCGCGAGATTTCCCCCGAGTGCGAGATAGGCCACGTCCTTGTCCGAGGTCACGCGCACCGCGGCCGCGGCGTCGTCAGCGGAGCGCAGGGTGGCGATGCGGAAGCCGGCCTGCGGATCGGCCGACAGCATCGACGCACCCAGCCCACCGGCCAGGGCGCCGCAGACGGCGGACGGGTTGTTGATCACGGCCATCGAACCGGCCCCCATCTCGTTCACGATGGCCTGGCCGATGCCGGCACTGGCCATCGAGCGGATGGTCTGGTGCTCGCCGAACGACAGCGGCTCGGCCGAGGCCAGCATCGGAGTGGCCAGCAGGACGGCGGACAGGGAGAGGGTCATTGCAGACTTTTTCATCAGAGACTCCAGTCTTTCGGGTGCATCGGTATATCGCTTTTTCCTGATTCTTCTGGCGGTATGCATGCAGCCCCGTCCTTGGTGACGGGCCGGTGCCGGACATCCGACCGCGGCCGCGGACGCCGCTTCAAGCCGGGCGGGGCGCGTTACCAAGCCCGCCCGGACGGGCAATTTCAGTCCCGTTCGTCGGCGTCGTCCTCGAGCTGGCTCAGGCGCCGGTACAGGCTGCGCTCGCTAATCCCCAGGGTCTTCGCCAGCGCCCGGCGGTCCCCGGGATACACCGCGGCCGCGTGCCGCAGGTATTCGCGCTCGATTTCGTCCAGCGGGCGCAGTGACTGCGGATGCAGCAAGCCGTCCAGGGCACCGGCCTCCGCCCCGCTCGGGGACTGCCCTCTTTCCCGCACGCGATCCGGAAGATGTTCCGGACGGATCGCCTCGCCGTCCGCCAGCAATGCCGCGCGCTCGAGGATGTTACGCAGCTCGCGCACGTTGCCGGGGAAGGAATACTGCTTGAGGATTCGCAGGGCCTCGTCTTCGAGGCGTGGGGGTACGGCCAGATCCAGGCGCTCGCCGAGGGCTTCTACCAGCAACGGGAGATCCTCGGCCCGCGCGCGCAGCGGGGGCACCTCGATCGGGAAGGTGTTGATACGGTAGTAGAGGTCCTCGCGAAACTCGCCGGCCCGGACCATGGATTCGAGATCGCGGTGGGTCGCACAGACCAGGCGGAAATCCGCCCGCCGCGACTCGACACCCCCGACACGGCGATAGGCGTGGGTCTCCAGCAACCGCAGCAACTTGACCTGCTGGCTCAGCGGGATATCCCCCACCTCGTCGAGAAACAGGGTGCCGCCGGCCGCCGTCTCCACCAGCCCGGCCTTGGCCGAGGTCGCCCCGGTAAACGCCCCCCGCTCATGGCCGAACAGCTCGCTTTCGAACAGGGTTTCGGTCAGGCCGGAGCATTCCACGGGCACGAACGGCAACTTCTGGCGCGGGCTCGCTTCGTGAATGGCGCGCGCGATCAGTTCCTTGCCCGTACCGGACTCGCCGAGCAGAAGGGCGGAGGCATTGCTCGGCGCCACCCGACTGATCATCCCCAGCATGGCATTGAAGGCCTTCGAGCGACCGACCAGCCCGCCACTCCCCGCCTGCGGCGCCGAGACGGGCATGTGGTGCAGCCGTTCGATCAGGTAGCGGATCTCGCCGCCCTCGCCCCGGATCGGCAACAACTCGACATCCACGTGCTCGCGCCCGGTCTCGGTGTGGTGCACATGCAGGACGCGTTCGCGGTGACCACTGCCCAGGGCCGCCCGCAGGGGGCAGGATTCGCCGGCCTCGTCGCAGGGGCGGCGGAAACTATGAGAAGCCTCGAAACAGGTGCGACCCGAGCCGTCTCGGTCAGTCCCGTAGACACTCTGGTAGGCCCCATTGGCGGCCAGGATGCGGTAGTCCGGCGACAGCAGGATCGCCGGCTCCCGGAACCCCTCCAGTACCTGCCGCAGGGTCTCGACATGCATGTCCTGCGGTTCCGGCGCTTTCTTCGTGATGCTCGTCACTTCGCCTCGCACAAGGGAGTCCAGGAATGCGGTTCCGATACTCGTCACGTCACCGTCGCGCTGCCCAATAGACACGTTCAGTCGAGTGATTGTCAACGGCATGGAGTCACTCCCATAGGTTGCGACAGCATTGAAATCCGGTCTCCGGACGGCGCCGGCGGGTCGGCCGCGACCCACCGGCGTGCTCGCGCGCGCCCGGACAGACCTAGTGATAGCCGGTCTCCGGGGTCACCTTCCCGCGGAAGACCCAGTAGGTCCACGCCGTGTAGCCCAGGATGATCGGGATCACGAACAGCGCGCCCACCAGGATGAACAGCTGGGCATCCGGCGACGAGGCGGCGTCCCAGAAGGTGTAGTCCGGCGGCACCACGTACGGCCACTTGCTCACCAGCAGGCCCAGGTAGGTCGTGATGAACAGGGCAATCGTGGCGACGAACGGGATCCCCTCGTCGCGCCGGCGCACCGCGCGAATCAGAATCCAGGAAGAGAGCAGCGCCAGGGCCGGGAGCACCCAGAGGTACTGCCAGGTTCCCATCCAGCGCTCCATCACCTTCGGATCGATGAACGGGGTGATGAGACTCACCGCGCCGAACACCAGCAGCACGGCCGCCAGCATCCAGGGCGCGACGCGGTAGGCAAAGGCCTGCGTCTCGCCCTCGGTCTTGACGATCAGCCAGGTGGCCCCCAGCAGGGCATAGCCCGCCAGCAGCCCGATCCCGGTGAGCACGGTGAAGGGCGTCAGCCAGTCCAGCGGTCCGCCGGCAAAACTGAACCCGTCCATCTCGAAGCCCTGGATGTAGGCACCCACGACCGCGCCCTGGGCGAAGGCCGCCACCGCCGAGCCGATCGCGAACGCGGCATTCCACAACCACTTGGAGCGATGCGCCTTGAAGCGGAATTCGAACGCGACACCGCGGAAGATTAGCCCCGCCAGCATCAGGAAGACCCCGATATAGAGCGCCGGCAGGAACACCGAGTAGACCAGCGGGAAGGCCGCCAGCAGCCCGGCACCCCCGAGGATCAGCCAGGTCTCGTTGCCGTCCCATACCGGGGCGACCGAGTTCATCATCACGTCGCGCGAGGTCTCCCCCGGGGCGAAGGGGAAGAGGATCCCCACCCCGAGGTCGAACCCGTCCATCAGCACGTAGGCGATGACGCCCACGGCGATGATGACGACCCAGATCAGTGTGATATCAATCGTGGTTTCCATGACTTAGCTCCTTTCACCGCTTACCGCGGCGTCATCGATCCAGGTATCGGCGGCCGACAGGGGACGCTTGGCGTGCGCCGCTGCATGCGTGGCATCGGCCGGTTCCGGGCCCTGGCGCACGATGCGCACCAGGTAGTAGACGCCCCCGGTGAACACCGCCGCGTAGACCGCGACGTAGCCGATCAGGGTGAACAGGGCCATGCCGCCGGTCAGCGCCGGGGTAATGCCCTCGGCGTGGTTCATCACACCGTACACCAGCCAGGGCGCGCGCCCCGTCTCGGTCACGAACCAGCCCGCGACCACCGCAAAGAACGGCGCCGGGATCATCCAGGACAGCCCCCTGAGGAACAGCGGGGAGGCGTACATCCGGCGGCGGAAGCGCAGCCAGGCACCGGCCAGGGCGAACAGGATCATCACCATGCCGATCGCGACCATGATGCGGAACGACCAGAAGGTGATGCCCACCGGCGGGCGTTCCTCCGCGGGGACCTCCAGCAGACCCGGCACCTCGCCATCCATCTCGTGGGTCAGGATGAAGCTCGCCATCTTCGGGATGCCGATCTCGAAGTGATTGGTCTCGTTGGCCGAGTCCGGGATGGCGAACAGCAGCAGCGGTGCGCCGCGTTCGGTCTCCCACACGCCTTCCATCGCCGCCACCTTGGTCGGCTGATGCTCGAAGGTATTGAGGCCGTGGATATCCCCGACCACCAGCTGCGCCGGGGCCGCGAACAGCAGCACCCACATGGTGGTGCCCAGGGCCTTGCGATTCATCACCACGTCGCGCTGGCGCAACAGGTACCAGGCCGAGACCCCGGCGACCACAAAGCCCGCCGTCAGCAGCGAGGCCAGGCCCATGTGGAAGAAGCGCGGCCAGAAGCTCGGGTTGAAGATCGCGGTGATCCAGGAGGTGACGTGGAACACACCGTCCTGCAGTTCGAAACCGACCGGCGTCTGCATCCAGCTGTTGGCCACCAGGATCCAGAACGACGAGATGAACGTGCCCAGCGCAACCATCAGCGCCGCGAACAGATGCACGCCCTGCGGGACCCGGTCGCGCCCGAACAGCAGCACCCCGAGGAAGGCCGCCTCCAGGAAGAACGCGGTCAGCACCTCGTAGGACAACACGGGCCCGAGGAAATTGGCCGTGGCGTAGGAGAACGCGCTCCAGTTGGTGCCGAACTGGAACGACATCACCAGCCCGGAGACCACCCCCATGCCGAACACCACCGCGAAGATCTTGATCCAGAACTTCGAGATCTGGGTATAGAGCGTGTCGCCGGTCTTCCAGGCGCGGAATTCCAGAAACGCGATAAACGAAGCCAGCCCGATCGTGAAGACCGGGAAGATCGCGTGAAACGAAACAACAAACGCGAACTGGATTCGCGATAGCAGTATGGGGTCGAGCTCCATGGCCTTTCCTCCGTCGTCAGGGGCACGCCGAAATGACGTATCGATGAATCCCTAACAAGTACCGTGCCAGACTGCCTGTCCGGACCACGGCGACGGGCTGTAAGCTGTAAACCAGTGTTTCCCCCCCGGGCCGACGCCAGCCAACGCCGCCTCGGTGCTGCCAAATGTGTCAGTCGGGTCGCGCATGACTGTCATAAGTGGCAGCCTGATGGCGCCAATACCGGCACACAAGGCCCGGTGGAGGGGCCTGCCGGTGTTGGCATGTAACTTGTAAGCAATCCGTCACACGAAGCGCCTGCAAGACGGCGCGACCATCGCAACTGACCCGCCCGGTCTCCGGCGCGGCAGACGGATACGCGGAGAGAGCCATGCATCATCCCGAAGACCCGAAGCATCCCGAGATTGAAAAGGCCCTGGCCCGTCAAGCCGACGAGACGCTGCGGGGCCTGTCCCGGCGCGATTTCCTGAAGATCGCTGGCGCCGCCGGCCTGGTGTCGGCGACCGGCGTACAGGCCGCCCCGGCCCGCGCGGCGGTCTCCAGCCAGGCCCGCATCGTGGTGCTGGGCGGAGGTGCCGCGGGCATGACCATGGCCGCCCGCCTCCGCGACCTGCTGGACGGGGCCCGGATCACGATTGTCGAGCCAAGCGAGATCCATCATTACCAGCCCGGCTGGACCCTGGTGGCCGCGGGCGTCTACTCGGTGGGCGAGGTCCAGCGCCGCAACGAACGCTACATCCCGCGCGGGGTGGAATGGGTCCGCTCCGCGGTGGCAGCCATTGATCCCGAGTCGCAGCGGGTCGAGACCACCGGCGGCGACCGGCTGGACTACGACTTCCTGGTGGTCGCGACCGGGCTGCACCTGGATTACGAGGCGATCGAGGGGCTGCGGCGCGAGGATATCGGCCGTCCCGGGCTGACCAGCCTGTACGCCAGCGCCGAGGCCGCACGCGATGCCTACGAGCAGATCCATGCGTTCGGCGAGAACGGCGGGGTGGCACGTTTCACCATCCCCAATACGCCGATCAAGTGTGCCGGTGCGCCGATCAAGGCGACCTTCATCGCCGATGACCTGCTGCGCTCGGCCGGTCAGCGCAACGGGGCCGATTTCCACTATCACACGGCATCGGACACCCTGTTCAGCGTGCAGCGCTTCGACCACATGGTGCGCGACCTGTACGCCGAACGCGGCGTGAGCGTAAACGACGGCGGCGCCTTGCTGGCGGTGGATGTCGACGCCCGCCAGGCCCAGTTCCAGACCCGCGATGGCGGCCGCGAGACCGTGGACTACGACTACCTCCACGTAACGCCGCCGATGCGCGCGCACGACTTCGTCCGCGAGGCCGGGCTGGCAGTCGAGGACGGCCCCCTGGCGGCCGGCGGCTGGCTGGCGGTGGATGACCGCACGCTGCAGCACACGGACTACCCAAACATCTTCGGTGCCGGTGACGTCGTCGCAACCGCGATCGGCAAGACCGCCTCCACCGTGCGCTCGCATGGCGCAGTGATGCCCGACAACCTGGTGGACGTGATCCAGGATCGCGAGCCGTCGCGCCAGTTCGACGGCTATACCTCCTGCCCGCTGATCACCGAGGTGGGCAAGGCGGCGCTGGTCGAGTTCGACTACAGCCTGGAGGAGGTCCCGACCTTCACCTTCCTGGACCAGGGCGCCCCAAGCTGGATGTGGTGGCGCCTGAAGGTCCACATGATCAAGCCGCTGTATTTCAACATGCTGCGCGGGCGCTATCTGCGATAGTCGATGACGCAAGTGCCCGGAACAGACGCGGAGGCGACAGACGCCCGGACCTCGCCGGGCCCATGGCTGCGCGCGCGCCAGCGGCCGCACCGCCGCTGGCTTGTGCTAAGTGCCACCAGCACGCTGGTGGCGACATTGGCCACCATTGCCCTGGCGGGGCTCGTGGCCTGGGCGGTCCACGGCACCCTGTTCGCCCCCGAGGCCCCGTACCTCCCGGGCATCCTGCTCGCGGGCCTCGGGTTGCTCGCCCTGCGCTATGCCGCCCAGGCCCTGCGGGATCTGGCCGGACACCGGCTCGCCTTTGCGGTGAAGCAGGAGCTGCGCGCCGATCTCCTGCGCCAGGCCCGGCAGGCTGGACCAGCGCGGCTGGCCGGGCAGACCACCGCGGGCGCCTGGGCGGAGCAGTTCCAGACGCGGGTGGATGACCTGACCGGCTACTACGCCCGTTACCTGCCGGCGCGCCAGGCCGTCATCCTGACGCCGCTGGCCATCCTGGTCGCGGCACTCTGGCTGGACTGGCTCGCCGCCCTCCTGTTGCTGCTCGCCGCTCCGCTGATCCCGGCGTTCATGGCGATCGTCGGCATGGGCGCGGAACAGATCCACCGGCGTCAGCAGGAGGAGGAGAACCGCCTGGCGGGGCACTTTCTCGACCGTATCCGCACCTTGGACTGGCTGCGCCGGGCCCGTGCCATCGCCGCGACCGAGACGGAGGTCGTCGAGCGCAGCCACCAGCAACGGCGCCTGACCATGCGCACCCTGCGGGTCGCGTTCCTGTCCTCGGCGATCATGGAATTCTTTAGCGCGGTCGCGATCGGCATGGTCGCGATCTACATCGGCTTCGCCCTGTTCGGCGCCATCGACTACGGCCCGGCCGGCGACATCACCCTGTTCACCGGGTTGTTCGTCCTGCTGCTGGCGCCGGAGTACTTCCTGCCGCTGCGCCAGTTCGCCCAGAGCTACCATGACCGCGCCGGCGCCCTGGCGGCGGCGGAGAGCCTCGCCCCCGCGCTTGCATCACCCACCGGCCCCGAGGCGTTGGCCGAGGCCACCGAATTCAATAGCGAGGACGTGACCGGCCCCTGGCTGCAACTCGAGGGCGTCACGGTGCACTACCCGGGTCAGCGCACGCCGATCCTGAAGGCTCTCGACCTCGAGATTCAAACCGGGGCGCATCTCGCGCTGACCGGGCCCAGTGGCAGCGGCAAGTCCACCCTGCTCGCGGTGTGTGCCGGCTTTCTCACCCCCACCACGGGCACGGTACAGCGCCATCCCCAGGCCCGGCAGTTCGCCTGGATCGACCAGGACGCCCATCTGTTCCACGGCAGCCTGCGCGATAACCTGCAGCTCGCCCGCCGCGACACGATCGCCGACGCGGAGATGGCCACGGCACTGCAACAGGCCGGCCTGCCGCTCGACGCACCCGAGCTGCCCGACGGCCTGGATACCGCCATCGGCGAGGCCCGGCGCGGGCTCTCCGGCGGTCAGGCCCAGCGGGTCGCGGTGGCGCGCGCCCTGCTCTCGGGGCATCGGCTCTGGCTGCTCGACGAACCCACCAGTGCACTCGACCCGGACACCGAACAGGCCCTGCTCGACACGCTGTTTCGGCTGGCCGAGGCCCGTGGCCTGACGCTGGTGATCGCGAGTCATCATGCCGCCATCCACAAACGCTGCCCGCAACGCCTGGACCTGGCGCCCGCGACACCGGGGGCGCGCCATGCGTAACGGAACCCGCGCGGAACTGGCCTTTCTGCACCGCGTATTCCGCCAGCGCCGGGGCTGGTACTGGGGTGCCTGGGGACTGCTGGCGCTGACCTGGATCGCCGGCATCGCCCTGCTGGCATTGTCCGGCTGGTTCATTACCGCCACCGCCCTGGCCGGCGCGGGCCTGCTGGCCACACTCGACCTCTACGTGCCCTCCGGCGGCATCCGTACCGCCGCGATCAGTCGCACCCTGGCGCGTTACTTCGAACGCCTGGTCAGCCACGAGGCGGTGCTGCGCAGCCTGGCCGACCTGCGCGGACGCAGCTTTCGCGGCCTCGCCGCGCTGCCCATGGAACGCATTCGCGCCTACCGCAGCGGCGACCTGCAGACCCGCCTGACCGGCGACATCGACACCCTCGATGCGATGCCCCTGCGGGTGGTCGGCCCCATGATCGCGGCGGCACTCAGCCTGGTGGTCACGCTGGGTATCGCCGTCTGGCTGGCACCCTGGCCCGCCGCGGTCGTACTCGCCACCTCCGGTGTCGCGACGCTCGCGGTCTCCGCCGTGCTCGCCCTTGCCGGGCAGCGCCGCAGCCACGCGCTGGTGCAGGCCCGGGCCGGCGAGCGCGTTGGACTGTTTGACTTCATTGGCGGCCTGGCCGAGTTGCTGGCCTACGACCGTGCCCGCGAGCACGAGGCCCGCCTGCGCCGGGGAAACGACGCCTACGCGCTCCGGCAACGGACGCAGGAGGCGTTCGGGGTCGGCTCCGAGCAGATCGTGCAGGCCGTGGTCGGCGCCTCCGCCCTGCTGATGCTGGTGCTGGCACTGGGCTGGTATCGCGACGGGGTACTGAGCGCGCCGGTCGCGGTGCTGCTGCCGCTGATGACCCTGGGCCTGGGCGAGGTCCTGGGCAGCCTGCCCGGGGCATGGTGGCGTGCCGGAGAGAGCCTGGAGGCCGCCGGGCGGGTGCAGCATCTGGAGGCGGCCCCCACCCATACCCCCGCACCCGCCGAGTACGTGGACCCGACCCCGCCTGACGAGGCCCCGGCGCTACACGCACAGGGCCTGACCATTGGCTTTCGCCACGAGCGCCCGTTGCTCGGCCCCCTGGACCTCGAACCCGCGCGTGGCTATCCCCTGGTGATCAGCGGGGCGAGCGGGCACGGCAAGAGCACGCTGCTGGACACCCTCGCCGGCGAACTCCCGCCCCTGGCCGGTACCGTAGCGCTCGGCCACGACGATCTGGCAAGAATCCCGACCGATGCCCGCTACCGCCACATCAGCTACCTGCCCCAGGGCCTGCAACTGCCGGACACGACTCTCCGAAGCATCCTGTCCCCGGCGCACAGGTCGTTGAGTGATGCCGCACTGTGGGAGGCTCTGGAACAGGTCGATCTCGCCGAGGCCGTGCGCGGCACCGACGAAGGTCTGGACTACCGCATCGGCGAGGGCGGCGCGTCCCTCTCCGGCGGTCAGCGCCGCCGTCTCGCCCTGGCGGCGGTCGTCCTTCAGGACCGGCCGGTCGTCCTGCTCGACGAGCCGTTTTCCGGTCTGGATACCCCCACGCAACAACGAGTGGTGGAACGACTGCTGCCCTGGCTGCAGGACCGTCAGTGCATCCTCGTCACCCATGCCCCGGGACAACTGCCGGCCCGCTGGCCGCGCCTCGAGCTCGCGAAACCGCTCGGCCGGAGCTAAGGCCGGCGACGGGACCTCGCAGCGAAACGTGCCCGACACACCGGCACCCGACTTTCGGTGGCCGCACAAACAGGTTCGGATCACGAAGCAATGGGGGACGGGCTGGGGGACGAACGCCGGGGCCAGACGTGCGAAAGGGGCCACTCGGGCCCCTTCGCAGGATTTGACGGAGAGTGAGGATTACGCCCGGCTGCGCCGGTCGCCCTTCGGGCCGCCTACGCTACGCTGCGGCGTTCCGGTGTCGCTACGCGCCACCGGTCGAACCATCGTTCTTACTTGTATCTCGGGTTCGAATCCCGGAAATCTCGGGGGCCAGACATGCGAAAGGGGCCACTCGGGCCCCTTCGCAGGATTTGGCGGAGAGTGAGGGATTCGAACCCTCGATGGGCTTTTGACCCATACTCCCTTAGCAGGGGAGCGCCTTCGACCACTCGGCCAACTCTCCGGAAACGCGGCACAGGATAAGGCCTTGGGCCTTCAAATGAAAGGCCCGGAAGGCTGATCGCAGCCTCCGGGCCTTTCGCTTTCCTTACGGGAGGTTCAGTCGTCGCGTGCGCCTGCCGCGGCACCACCCGCCCCAGTACCACCGCCACTGGAGTTCTCGCCGCCGCCCTCACCACTGGCGACGTTCGCTTCACGCTGAATGCGCTGAAAGATTTCCTCGCGATGGACCGCGACGTCCTGGGGTGCGTTGATGCCGATGCGGACTTGATTGCCCTTGACCCCCAGGACGGTGACGGACACATCATCGCCGATCATGAGGGTCTCGCCCACACGCCGAGTCAAAATGAGCATGCTCTTCTCCGCAGTGCCTGTGTCGGACGGAGTCGGTCGTCCGGTAACCGTTTTACGGTCTGTCATCCTTAACCGTCCTCCTGTTGACCGACTGGGGTCTGTTCGAGTTCAAACGCATCGTGCAATGCACGCACTGCAAGTTCGAGGTACTTCTCATCTACGACCACGGAGATCTTGATCTCCGAGGTGGAGATCATCCGGATGTTGATGGTTTCGCGCGACAGGGCCTCGAACATCTTGCTGGCGATGCCCGCGTGCGAACGCATACCGACCCCGACCACCGAGATCTTCACGATGTGCGTATCCCCGGAAACCTCGCGGGCGCCCAGCGCTTTCGCGGCCGCCTGCAGGATCTCCAGGGCCTTGTCGTAGTCATTGCGATGGACGGTGAACGTGAAGTCGGTGGAATTATCCGCCCCGACGTTCTGCACGATCATGTCCACCTCGATATTGGCGTCCGCGATCGGGCCAAGGATGCGATGCGCGACCCCCGGCTGATCGGGGACGCCCTGAACCGTCAGCTGGGCCTCGTTCTGATTGAACGCGATACCCGCAACCAGCGCCTGTTCCACTTGCGCATCCTCCTCCGTGGTAATCAGGGTTCCCGGGCCTTCCTCGAACGAGGACAGCACTCGTAAAGGGACGTTGTACTTGCCGGCAAATTCCACCGCGCGGATCTGCAGCACCTTGGAGCCCAGGCTGGCCATCTCCAGCATCTCCTCGAAGGTGATGCTTTGCAGGCGGCGGGCCGTCGGCACCAACCGCGGATCGGTGGTGTAGACGCCGTCGACATCAGTATAGATGCGGCATTCGTCGGCCTTCAGCGCCGCGGCCAGCGCCACCGCGGTGGTATCCGATCCGCCGCGGCCCAGGGTGGTGATCGCACCCTCCTCGTCCACGCCCTGGAATCCGGCCACGACCACGACACGCCCGGCCTCGAGATCGCCACGCACCCGGGCATCGTCGATGCTGCGGATACGGGCCTTGTTGTGCGCACTATCCGTACGGATAGTCACCTGCGCCCCGGTGTAGGACCGCGCATCACAGCCCCGCGCCTCCAGCGCCATCGCCAGCAGCGCGATGGTGACCTGCTCCCCGGTGGACAGCAGCACATCCAGTTCGCGACCGTCCGCGCGCGGATTCAATGCATGCGCCAGGCCCAGCAGGCGGTCGGTCTCGCCGCTCATCGCGGAGACCACGATCACCAGCTGATGGCCTTCCTCGCGCAGCTTCAGCGCACGTTCCGCCACCGCCTGGATGCGTTCGGGCGAGCCCACCGAGGTGCCGCCAAATTTGAGTACCAGCAACGCCATTTCAAGATTCCGTTCCGTGCCCGGTCCTTGCGACCGTCCGGACAGGGCGCACCCCATCCATTAGCGTTTACTTAAGAAGCGGGCATTAAACACCAACTGGCCGCCGCATTAAAGCCCACCGCCCCGGCGAACCCCGCGCAGGGCCCCGTCATTGCGAGGCCCCGACGGGGCCGTGGCAGCCTCCGTCCAAAACCACCGGATCGCGCCGAACCCTCCGGCACCGGGGCTGCCCTCGGAGATCGCCACGGCGCTACGCGCCTCGCGACGACGGGAATGGACGATCAGGCGCGTTCGCGCACCCAGGCCTCCACCGAGGCCAGGGCCGCGTCCAGCTTGTCCGGGCTCTGGCCGCCGGCCATCGCCATGTCCGGACGGCCGCCGCCCTTGCCGTCGACCTGCGTAGCGACATGGCCCACCAGATCCCCAGCCTTGAACTGGCCGGTCTCGGCCTTGGTCACACCGGCCACCAGGCTGACCTTGCCCTCGCCTGTCGCGGTGCCCAGCACCACCACAGCCTTGCCGAGCTTCTGCTTGAGCTGGTCGACCATGTCGCGCAGGGCCTTGGGCTCCACGCCCTCGACCTTGGCGGCCAGCACCTGGATGCCGTCGACATCCTTGGCCTGCGAGCCGAGGTCGTCGCCGGCCTGGCTGGCCAGCTTACCCTTCAGCTGCGTGACCTGCTTCTCCAGCTCGCGGGTACGCTCCTGCAGCTGGGCAACCTTGTCGGCCGCCTCGCCGCGCCCGGCGCGCAGGCGATCGGCGATCGCGTCCAGGTGGCCGATCTGCTCGTCCACCCAGCGCAGGGCGACCTCGCCGGCAACCGCCTCGATACGCCGGATGCCCGCGGCCACCCCGCCCTCGGAGGTAATGCGGAACAACCCGATGTCGCCGGTGCGATCCACGTGCGTGCCACCGCACAGCTCCACCGAGGTGCCGATCTTCAGCACGCGTACGCGATCACCGTACTTCTCGCCGAACAGCGCGACCGCGCCGGACTCCATCGCGGAGTCGATGTCCATGACGTTGGTATCGGTGGCCTCGTTGGCCAGGATCTCGGCGTTCACCTGGGCCTCGATGGAGCGCAGCTGTTCTTCGGTCAGCGGTTCCATATGGGTGAAATCGAAGCGCAAACGATCCGGGTCCACCAGCGATCCCTTCTGTTGCACGTGGTCGCCCAGCTGATCGCGCAGCGCCTTGTGCAGGAGATGAGTGGCCGAGTGGTGGCGGCGGATGTTCTCGCGGCGGGGGCCTTCCACCGCGGCCTGCAGGGTCTGGCCGCGCTCCAGTGTGCCGGCGCGGACCTGGCCTACGTGGATGTGCGCCGCACCCTGCTTGCGGGTGTCGGAGACCTGGAAGCGCACGCCGGAACCGCTGAGCGTACCGACATCGCCCACCTGGCCGCCGGACTCGCCATAGAACGGCGTGCGGTCCAGTACCACCAGCCCCTCGGCACCGACTTCCAGGCGATCGACGGCCTCGCCATTCTGGTACAGCGCCAGCACGCGGCCCTCGTCGTCCACCGTCTCGTAGCCGGAGAATTCGGTCGCGACATCGACCTGCGGCAGGCCGCCGTCGTCCATCGAGAAGTGGCTGGCCGCACGCGCCCGTGCACGCTGGCCGGCCATGGCGGACTCGAAGCCCTCCATGTCCAGCTCCAGCTCGCGCTCGCGCGCAATGTCGCCGGTCAGGTCCACCGGGAAGCCGTAGGTGTCGTAGAGCAGGAAGATGGTCTCGCCGGGGATCACCTTGCCCTCGAGATCGCGCAGGTCCTCTTCCAGGATCTTCATGCCCTTGTCCAGGGTCTCCAGGAACTTGCGCTCTTCCTTTTCCAGGACCTTCTCGACCTGGGCCTGCGCCTCGGCCAGCTCCGGGAAGGCCTCGCCCATCGCGCGCACCAGGTCGCCCACGGTCTGGTAGAGGAAGGCGTCCTGCGCGCCGACCTTGAAGCCATGGCGCGCGGCGCGGCGGATGATGCGGCGCAGCACGTAGCCACGCCCCTCGTTCGACGGCAGCACGCCATCGGTAATCAGGAAGGCGATGGAGCGAATGTGATCCGCGATCACGCGCAGCGAGGCGGAATCCTTCTTCGTCGCACCGGTTACCCGTGCGGCGGCCGCGATCAGGTCCTGGAACAGATCGATCTCGTAGTTGGAATGCACGCCCTGCAGCACAGCCGCCAGGCGTTCCAGACCCATGCCGGTATCCACGGACGGGCGCGGCAGCGGGTTCAGCGTGCCGTCCGCATCGCGGTCGTACTGCATGAACACCAGGTTCCAGATCTCGATGTAGCGATCGCCGTCCTCGTCCGGCGAACCGGGCGGGCCACCCGCGACCTCCGGCCCGTGGTCGTAGAAGACCTCGGTGCAGGGGCCGCAGGGGCCGGTTTCGCCCATCTGCCAGAAGTTGTCGGAACCGCCGTCAGGGTCGTCGCCGATACGGATGATGCGTTCGGCCGGGACCTTGATCTCGTCGGCCCAGACCTTGTAGGCATCATCGTCGGTCTCGTAGACCGTGACCCACAGCTTTTCCGGCGGCAGGCCGATGGTGTCGGTCAGGAACTGCCAGCAGTAGTGGATCGCGTCGCGCTTGAAGTAGTCACCGAAACTGAAATTGCCCAGCATCTCGAAGAAGGTGTGGTGCCGCGCGGTGTAGCCGACATTCTCGAGATCGTTGTGCTTGCCGCCGGCGCGCACGCAGCGCTGGCTGGACACGGCCCGGGTGTACGGGCGCTTCTCGCGCCCGAGAAACACATCCTTGAACTGCACCATGCCCGCGTTGGTGAACAGCAACGTGGGGTCGTTGCCGGGCACTAGCGGGCTGGACGGCACGATCGTGTGTCCGTGCCCTTCAAAGAATTCGAGGAAACTCCGGCGAATGTCGGCGCTTTTCATGCGGTTCCGATAGCAATGGGGTCAAACCCGGAATGCTATCACGCAAGCGCCCCACCCGCGTATTGCCGGGCCCGTCTTCCGGCCATCTTCCTAGTCATTGCGAGGCCCCCAAAAGGGGCCGGAGCGATCGTTTGGGACATGCCCCGCCGCCGGATCCGGTGGCCATGGACACGGATTGCTTCGTCGCGGTGCTCCTCGCAATGACGGGGCTCGAAAAACGTCATCGCGAGGCCCTGAAGGGGCCGTGGCAATCGCTGACGGTTCGCGCAGCGGCTGGATCAGGTGGTTCCGGACGCAGATTGCTTCGTCGCTGCGCTCCTCGCAATGACGGGGCAAGAACAACGTCATTGCGAGGAGCGCAGCGACGAAGCAATCTCCATCGGGACCCAACCGATGCAAGAACCACGACTCCGGTCGCCTATCGCCGGGTCCCGTAGGACCCGGGAGCCCTACAACGCCTTACCGATACTCAACCCACAATATCGTCGAACAGGTCGCGCCACTCGGGGTTCGTCTGCTCGATCAGCGCGACCTTCCTGCGGCGCGGACCCGCTTTCAGCTGCTTCTCGCGCTCGATCGCGGAGGTCATTTCCTCACAGGATTCGAACCAGACGAGCCGATGCAGACCGTAACGGCTGGTGAACCCGGACGCCTCGCCCGAGCGATGCTGCCAGACCCGCTGCACAAGGTTGCTGGTCACCCCGACATAAAGCGCCCCGTCACGGCGGTTGCTCATGATGTAGACACAGGGCTGTTTCATCGCTCCCTCCCTGGGCGACGGGGCATGGGTACTCACCGGCCGAGAATCCTTTCGGCCGTTTACTACGGGGACGCTAGCACGCCCCCAACACCAGCACGTCATTGCGAGGCCCCGAAGGAGCCGTGGCAATCACTGGCGGTTTGTTCGACGTCTGGATCCGGTGGCTCTGGACGCAGATTGCTTCGTCGCGGTGCTCCTCGCAATGACGGGGCTCGAGAAACGTCATCGCGAGGCCCTGAAGGGGCCGTGGCAATCGCTGACGGTTCGCGCAGCGGCTGGATCAGGTGGTTCCGGACGCAGATTGCTTCGTCGCGGAGCTCCTCGCAATGACACTGGGTCTCAGGGCTCGTCTTTCCAGGCGGCGAGGGCCTGGTGGGCGACACCGCCGGGGAATCCGCGACCCGCGAGGTGGCGAAGATAGCGGGCCTCGTCCTCGCGGGTCTCGGGCGGATGACGGAAGTGGCGTTCGAGCTGGCCACGGGCCTGGTCGATCCAGTCGATCTCCAGGGCATCGATGGCGGCGTTCACGGTGTCGTTGCCGATGCCGTTGTGGGCCAGTTCGGCGCGGATGCGCTGTTCGCCGTAACCCTGTTCGGTACGGTGGCGGGCCATGAAGTCCGCGTAACGGGTATCGCTCAGATAGTCGAGCTCGCGCGCACGCTCCAGCGCGGCGTCCACGGCATCCCGTTCGAAGCCGCGCTCACCGAGCTTGCGCGCCAGCTCCAGACCGGAGTGTTCACGCCGAACCAGCAACCGCAGGCCCACCTCAAGCGCAGCCTCGGGGTCGGCCGGGTCAGCCTTGCTCCTCGACCGGGGCATCGACCGGCACGTCCTCTACCGTGGCCTTGTTGCGCTTGGGCAGCAGGCGTTCGCGCAGCGTCTTTTCGACTTCCTCGGCGATGTGCGGGTTGTCCTTCAGGTACTGGCGGGCGTTTTCCTTGCCCTGGCCGATGCGCTCGCCGTTGTAGCTGTACCAGGCGCCGGCCTTGTCGATCAGGCCTTCCTTTACGCCCATCTCGATGATCTCGCCAACGCGGGAGATGCCCTCGCCGTAGAGGATCTCGAAATAGGCCTCGCGGAACGGGGGCGCCATCTTGTTCTTCACGACCTTCACACGGGTCTCGTTGCCGATGACCTCGTCGCCCTTCTTGATCGCGCCGATGCGGCGGATGTCCATGCGCACGGAGGAGTAGAACTTGAGCGCGTTGCCGCCGGTGGTGGTCTCGGGGCTGCCGAACATCACGCCGATCTTCATGCGGATCTGGTTGATGAAGATGACCAGCGTGTTGGAACGCTTGATGTTGGCGGTCAGCTTGCGCAGGGCCTGCGACATCAGCCGCGCCTGCAGGCCGACGTGGGAGTCGCCCATCTCGCCCTCGATCTCGGCCTTGGGCGTCAACGCGGCCACCGAGTCGACGACCACGACGTCGATCGCGCCGGAACGCACCAGCATGTCGGAGATCTCCAGGGCCTGCTCGCCGGTATCCGGCTGCGAGACCAGCAGGTCGTCCACGTTCACGCCCAGCTTCTCGGCGTAGGTCGGGTCCAGTGCGTGTTCGGCATCGACAAACGCGGCCGTACCGCCGGCCTTTTGCGCCTCGGCGATCACCTGCAGGGTCAGGGTCGTCTTGCCCGAGGATTCCGGCCCGTAGATCTCGACCACGCGCCCGCGCGGCACACCGCCGATGCCGAGCGCGATATCCAGTGCCAGGGAGCCCGTGGAGATCGCGGGGACGTCCACCGCCTCCTGATCGCCCATGCGCATGACCGCGCCCTTGCCGAATTGGCGTTCGATCTGCCCGAGTGCGGCGGTCAGGGCCTTCTTGCGATTGTCGTCCACGGTATGCCTCCCGATACTTGCTGCGATGGTTTCCGACCCGTTGCCCAAGACGGGGCGGATACGGGGCCGCAGTATCCCACAGGGCGGGGAGTGACCCAACCCGTGATCGTGCAGGGACAAAGGACTTGCACAAGACACCCGCGGCGCGGGAGCCAAGCCGCCTGGCCTGCGGGCGGGACGCTTGGGTTGGCCCGGGTCACGGCCCCGGGCCAACGAACCGGGCACCCGTCACCGATCCATGGGGTTTCCGGGTTCGTCGGGACCCGCCGCGGGGGGCACGGCACGACGCCTCCGGGTTTCGTCGTCGTGCAGGTGAACATCCATCTGCGGAAAAGCGATCTCGATCCCCTGTTCGCGGAAACGCTTGATGATCGCGGTGTGGAGCCCGCTCAGCGTGACCAGCCGGTCCGCCATCTGGCAGACGAACACTCGCAGTTCGAAATTCAGCGCGTTATCGCCAAACCGGAGGAAATACACTACCGATTCGGGATCCTCCAGGACGTGCGGGTCATCGTGGGCCACCTCCAGCAGGGTCTCCCGGACAAGATCGACATCGGACGCATAGCTGACCCCCACCGGGATCACCAGCCGCGTGGTGGTGTCGCTCAGAGTCCAGTTGATCAGATGGTCGGAGATGAACGTCTTGTTGGGAACGACGATCTCCCGGTTGTCCCAGTCGACGATCGTGGTAGCACGGCCCCGGATCTTCGATACCGTCCCGCTGTATTCGCCAACGGTGATGGTATCGCCCACCCGGACCGGGCGCTCCAGCAACACGATCAGCCCGGCAACGAAGTTGGCCACGACCTCCTGCAGACCAAAACCCAGACCGACGGTCAGCGCCGCCACCAGCCACTGGATCTCGCTCCAGCGCAGGCCCAGAAGCGAAAACACCACGATAACCGCCACCACGGCCAGCAAATAGCGCAGGAGCATGGTGAACGTGTAGCGCCCGGGCGCATCCATCTGCGTGCTGCGCGACAGCAGGATCTCCACCAGCCCCGGCAAGTTGCGCGCGGACAACAGAAACAGCAGCCCCAGAAACCCAGCCAGCAACAGATCCTGGAGGGACACGCTGGTGAGGATCTCGCTCTCGCCGATCTCGATCGTGCGCGACCACAGTGTGATCCCGTCCAGCCAGGCCAGGGCCGGCAGGATGTCCGACCACACCCACAACAGTCCCACTACCGTGCCGCCCAGCGCCGCCACCCGCAGCAGCGTGCGGCTTTGCAGATTGACGTCCTCCATGCTCAGCTGCGGCTCGGGGACGTCCAGCCCAGTTTCGCCGCCGCTGCCGCCCTCGGTGACCGCCTCCTGCTCGCGCCGCTCACGGTTCCGGAGCAGCGCGAGCCGCATCTCTCCCAGGACGAGCCACCGGGCCGCCAGGCTGTAACCAAGACCGACAACAATCAGCACCAGCACCGTCCCGATCAGATGCCGCAGGAGCTCGGCCACGGTGTACAGATAACCGGCCAGGGCAAGGGCCGCCAGGCCCACCACCATCACGATCACGAGCCCCCGCAGCAATAACCGGCGGCGCTCGTCCAGCGAGCCGCCTTTCGAACCGTCCGGGACCGGCGCCAGAAGCAGCCAGGCCACCATCGCAAAATTCACGATGACCGCCAGGAGTGCCAAACGGCCATAAAGATCGAATACCTCGTCGCTCGGGTGCCCGAAGGCCAGGGCCACGAACAGGAACAGCAGGGTCTGCACCGGAAGAAACCAGTGCAGGTGACGATACAGACGCGTCAGCAATGGCTCGGGCCAGCCGAAATGCACGGTCCCGACCCCATGGCGGCTGATGAAGAGCAGCAGGAGGTGGCCCGCCATCCACCACACCGAAACCGTGATCAGTGCCAGGGACAGGACCTCCACTGCAAAACCCGGCTCCGGGACCGCATGCAACTGGAATGAGAGAGTCAGCAGCAGAAACGGCACGGGTAAAACGCGCAGCAGACTCCACCCCAGGGCCCGGACGGTGACCGCAATACTGTCCGTGTAGCGGTGACGGGTCGTTTCGGCGAGACGCTCCAGATGCCGGTGGACATTGCGCCCGGCGAGATACAGCAACCCCGCCACCAGCAGAATGAACCCGATGAACCATGGCCGGTGCAGCGTCTGGCGCAGGAATGTCTCCCGCAACTCCGCCCAGGCGGCGGGGTCCACCAGCGCCAGGGTCGCGGCCGGCGCCCGCTCGAACCACGCGACCCCGACCGGGGAATGGCTTGGCCACCAGAGCAACGCTTCTTGCAGGATCCGGTCGAGCTCCGCCACCAGATCGACGACCGCACGCAGCCGCAGGTCGGCCTGGCGCAGTTGTTCGGTCCGCGCCTCCTCGGCATGCAGCTCCGCATTCAGGGTCTGGCGGCGCAGCTCGCGCAAGGCCGCACGGGCCGCGGGTTCCCATTCCGCCACCGGGTCCGCCGGCAGCACAGCCAGACGCTCGCGCAAGCTGATGGTCCGTAACTGCGACTGCGCCAGCTCCCGCTCCAGATCACGTAGCTGGAAACGGACCTGGTCAAGATCGCGCAGGCGTCGCTGCTCCTCCAGGAAGACCCCACCCAGCGCCTCGGTCAGACCACTGATCTCCAGACGTTCGTGGACATGGGACAGGGATTGCGCCAGTTCGCGCTCGACCCGGACCAGCCGGTCACGCTCATACTGCAGGGTGCGGGTCTGTGCCTGGGCCTCTGCGATGCGGTCGAACGCCGCATGCAGTTCCTCGATTTCCTCCGCATGGTGCAGCTGCGCTTCCGGCTGACGCTCCAGCAGGGTACGCAGCTCCGCCCGCAGTTCCTGCAGTTCCTCGCTGGACAGTTCGGTCAACCGGACCTCCAGCCGACTCTGCAGGACACTCTGCCAGCGCGCCTCCAACTCCAGACCGCGGATCAGCAGGCCCCGCCCCTGCATCCGCGGCGGCAGCGAAACGGCATCCAGCTGCGCCGCAAGCAGGCGAGCATCCGCCTGTCGCGCCCGGGCCTCCTGCACGGCTGCGTGAGCCTCCGTCCATTCGACCTCCTCGGGCAGCGGCTGTGGCCCGTCCTCCAGCTCCTGACGCTCCCGGCGCAGGCGTTCCAGGGTCTCCGCCTGAACCTCCGCCTGCTCTTCCAGTTGCGCGTGCAGGATGCGCTGGTCATCGAGTTCCGCTTCCAGTCGCTCGCGGTCGCGCCCCACCCGTTCCAGCTCATCCTCGATGCGGCGGATCGAGACCTCTTCGCCCAGCCCGGCCGGGAATGCCCCGACCCCGTCCAGACCCTGTTCCAACTCGCCCAGACGCTCCGGCACCTCCCGGGCGGTGGTCGCACGGTCCAGCGCTCCCCGCACTCGCTCCACGGCCGCCTGCTCGTACTCGCGGGCCTCCTCCCACAGTGCCCGTTCCGCTTCCGCCCGGTCCTCGTCAGCGCTGCGCGCCTCGAGCTCGTCCAGCGGACTGGCCTCCAGCCACTCCTCCGCCGGCTGGGTATCCACGGCTTCCAGAAGCTCGGGGAGACGGTCGCGGAAAACGGCCAGATCGGCCTCCAGGGCCGCCTCTTCCGCCGGGCTGACCACCACCGGCGAGGATGACTCCGGATCCGCGTCCGCCCCCGCCAGTGGACCGGCCACCACCAACAACAGGGCGATCCCAAGAAACGCGAGCCGCCACGTCCGGCGGCCCTTGTTGCATCCGTCGATCCTTCTCATGATCTACCTGTCCGCGAACCCGCCCGCCGTCGACTTGCGATCCCGCCCCGCCCGGCATACTCCGCGCGTTCCGGGGCATACGACCTCCGTATGCACAACATATACCGTATACCGCGTTGCCCCGGTTCGCCTGCCCGGTTCTGTGACTGCGTTAATCCCGCAGCGGTATCCGCGACCGCGATCCCGGCGGCCATGCAACCCCGACGCCGCGGAACGGACGCCGGCACACACCCGCGCAATCGGGCCCCCCGCCCCGAACGCGGCCCACACAGGCGTGACCCCGCACACGTTCCGGCGCGGGGTTCAGGGCGAAATTCGGGGTCTGTGAGCCAGTTGGCTTGCGAGGATCAAAGGGGGCGAATAGCGTTTCCTGCGAGCACCCCCCCCCCCCCCTGTGTGCTCGACGCCCCGCGCCTCCAGAGGCCGGGGCGTTTTCATTGGCGGGGCCCGTGTGCCCAGGAGACTCCAGGTGCGGCGCGTGCAGGCGTTACGACTCCCTTGTGCCGGGTGACTGCACGGCGGTCACCGCGCCTTGTTCGCACGCAAGACCGACTCGCGCGCGAACGGGTCCCTTGATCAGGGTTTCCCTAGTGCGCCAGCAGTTCGCTCAGGGCATGCAGCATGGACTGCAGGCGGACCTCGTGGCGTTCGCCATCGAAATGGCAGGTCTCGACACGGGCATCCTGGCCTCGCTGTTGCCAACCGAAGCAGACCGTACCGACCGGCTTGGCGTCGGTCCCGCCCCCGGGTCCGGCGATTCCGGTGACCGAGAGCGCGTGATTCGCCCCGCTGCGGGCCAGCCCACCCTCGACCATTGCACGGGCCACCGCCTCGCTGACGGCGCCGTGTTGCTCGATCAACTCGGGCGGCACGCCAACCATCGCGGTCTTGGCGGCGTTCGAGTACGCCACCCAGCCGCATTCGAACCACTGCGAGCTACCCGGAATATCCGTCATCGCCTGCGCGATGCCGCCGCCGGTGCAGGATTCCACGGTGCACAGGCGTTCGCCCTTCGCCATCAGGCGCTCGCTCAGGTCATAAACCAGGGCCGACAGGCTCGGGGCGTCGGACTCGCGGAGGGTCAGGAGGGTGGTGCTCGATTCTGCCGTCATGGGGCGATCATCCCTCCAGATCGAAGGCGACCGCAACCCGCCAGCCGTTGCCGGATGCGCCCTCGACAGGGGCGCAGCGCACCACGCGGCCGTGACGCTCAAGCCCTTCCAGGCGACCGTCCGGGCTAGGCACCGAGACCGTAATGCCCACACCGGCATCGGTCTCGCGCTGCGCCACAAAGGCGCAACCCATGGCGGAGAGGTCCTCCAACTGCACGCTGATGGACTCGCCACTGGAGCGCCAGGTGACGCGCGCCGCCGTGCTGACCTGCATCCGCCGGTGATCGCGCCGATCCTCTTCCCCGATCATGCTCGCCTCCTCCCTGACATCGCGTCACTTGCGCTGTCCCGAGTGTGGCACAACTCCCGCACCTGACCCAGCTGCCATGCCGGGCACCGCATCCGTATACTGCGCATCTGCCCGAATCGAGCGCCGCCGGACCGATGAGCGCCGCCGCCCATACGCCGATGAGATGCCGCATTAGCCGGGCCAATCGCGGGCAGACCACGCCACAGGGCCATGCCAGCCGCGCGAGCGCCGGCCCCCTGCTTGAGGGCGTTACAGGCAGGGGTATGGAGCGTTAGTTGGCCTGCTTGCGGTCCGCATGGGCGCGGGATAGCGTGACTGAAGAGCACCGCCCCCCTGTGTGCTCGGCGCCCCGTGCCCCCCCCCCTGAGGCCGGGGCGTTTCTCGTTGGGGTACGGAGCCCGCACGGGAGCACGGGGGATTGCCAACCGATGCATCCGCGCGCGTGATACCGTGCGCGGCGAACCGCCGAGTATTGGACAAATGTCTGATTGCGAATCCCGATTTTCTGGACAGCCGCTAACAAGTGACTGACAAGACGCCACTTTCCGCACACACCCCGATGATGCAGCAGTACCTCGGTATCAAGGCCGAGTACCCGGATACGCTGCTGCTCTACCGCATGGGTGATTTCTACGAGCTGTTCCATGATGACGCCGAGCGCGCCGCGGGACTGCTCGATATCACCCTGACCCGGCGTGGCGAATCGGCCGGACAGCCGATCCCCATGGCCGGGATCCCGGTGCACACGCTGGAGAGCTATCTCGCGCGCCTGTTGAAGCTGGGCGAGAGCGTAGCCATCTGCGAGCAGACCGGCGCCGTCGGAGAACAGAAGGGCCCGGTGAAGCGCGAGGTCGTGCGCATCGTCACCCCCGGCACGGTCACCGAGGAGGCCCTGCTGGACGCCCGCAGCATCAACCGGATGGTCGCGGTGTGCCCCGCCGGCTCGGCCGCGATCAAGGGCCGCAAGGAGGGCTACGGGATTGCCAGCCTGGAGTTCGCCTCCGGCCAGTTCCGCCTGCTGGAGGTGCGCGACGCGACCGAACTGGCCGCCGAGCTGGCACGGCTGGACCCGGTGGAATGCCTGATCCCCGACCAGGCCGCGCCCATCCCCGGGATCGAGGGCTTCGCCCCGCAGCGCCACGCCGACTGGCATTTCGACGGTGTCTCCGCCCGCCGGGTCCTGACCACGCACTTTGGCACCCGGGATCTCTCCGGCTTTGGCTGCGATGGCCTGGATCTCGGCATCGCCGCGGCCGGCGCCCTGCTTGCCTACGTGCAGAACCGCCATCGCGGGGATCTCGCGCACATCACCGGCCTGGCGCACGAACTGCGCAGCCAGATGCTGGTGCTGGACCCGGCCACCCGCCGCAACCTGGAGCTGACCCGCACCCTGGGCGGCGAACGCCACGGATCCCTGCTGGCCCTGCTGGACACCACCCGCTCGGCGATGGGTTCGCGCCGACTACTGCAGTGGCTGCACCAGCCACTGCGCGACCGCGCCATCATCCGCGAGCGCCAGACCGCGATTACCGGACTTCTGGAGGCGGGGGCCACCGCGCCCCTGCGCGAGGCCCTGGCCGGCAGCGCGGATGTCGAACGCATCCTGTCGCGCATCGTCCTCGGCAGCGCCCGGCCGCGCGACCTGACCGCCCTGCTCGCGAGTCTCGAACGCCTGCCGCCCCTGCACCAGGCCCTGACCCCACTGGCCGCCAGCGCGGCCTCCCTGCAGGCGCTGTACGAGGCCCTGGCGCCGGAAGGCGAGCTGAGCGCGACCCTGGCCGCCGCGCTGGTCGAGGAGCCACCACTGCGCGTCACCGACGGCGGCATGATCCGCGCCGGCTTCGATGCCGAGCTGGATCGCCTGCGCGCACTGGAGAACGATGCCGACTCGTTCCTGCGCGAGATCGAGGCGCGCGAGCGCGAGGCCACCGGCATCCCCACGCTGAAGGTCGCCTACAACCGGGTGCACGGCTACTACATCGAGGTCTCGCGCACGCGCTCGGCGGAGCTGCCCGGGCGCTTCATGCGCCGCCAGACGCTGAAGAACGCCGAGCGCTACACCACCGAGGAACTCAAACGCTTCGAGGACGAGATCCTCTCCGCCCGCGAGCAGGCCATGGCCCGCGAGCGCGCCCTGTTCGACGGCCTGATCGCCGAGCTCCAGGGTCGCGCCCCGGGTCTGCGCGTGATTGCGGACGCGCTGGCCGAACTGGATGCCCTGGCCTGCCTGGCCGAGCGGGCCAGGCGCCTGGACTGGCACTGCCCGGAACTGGTCGACACGCCCGGCATCCGCATCGAACAGGGCCGCCACCCGGTAGTGGAGGCCGGCCTGGATGCGCCCTTCGTCGCCAACGACACCGAGCTGGACCCCGAAGAGCGCAGGCTGCTGGTCATCACCGGCCCCAACATGGGCGGCAAGTCCACCTACATGCGCCAGACCGCGCTGATCGTGCTGCTGGCCTGCATGGGCAGCTTCGTGCCAGCCGCGCGCGCGCAGATCGGGCCGGTGGACCGGATCTTCACCCGCATCGGGGCCTCCGACGACCTGACCTCCGGACGCTCCACCTTCATGGTGGAGATGACCGAGGCCGCCAACATCCTGCACAACGCGGGCCCCGAGAGCCTGGTGCTGATGGACGAGATCGGCCGCGGCACCAGCACCTTCGACGGCCTCGCCCTGGCGCTCGCCTGCGCCGAACGCCTGACGCGCCACAATCGCGCCCTGACCCTGTTCGCCACGCACTACTTCGAGCTGACGGCGCTGGCCGAACGCGAGCCCGCGGTCGCCAACGTGCACACGGATGCCATGGAACACGAGCACAGCATCGTGTTCCTGCACCAGGTCCGCGAGGGGCCGGCCAATCAGAGTTACGGCCTGCAGGTAGCGCAACTGGCCGGGGTACCGGCCGATGTCCTGAAGCTCGCGCGCCAGCACCTGCGCGAGCTCGAGGACCGCGCCGCCGAGAGCGACTCGCCGCAACTGGGGCTGTTCACGCCCAAGCCCGACCCGGCCAACGTGGCCGCACCCGAACCCGAGCCGTACGAAGCGGAGGCACGCGCCCTGAAGGCCCTGTTCGATACCCTGGACCCGGACGACATGTCCCCGCGCGAGGCCCTGGATGCCCTCTACCGGATGAAAGACGCCCTGCGCGAAAAGTAGCCGCTGCGTCGGGGGTCAGTCGTCCGGATCCGCGGGCGTGACCGCCTCTTCCTTGGCATCGTCCGGATCGCCATCTTCCAGCACATCCGACGGGATCGCCGCGCTGTCCCAGCCGCCACCCAGCGCACGGAATAGCGTCGCGGTGGCCGCCAGCCGATCGCGCGAGGCCTCGGTCAGGGTCAGGCTCGCATCCAGCAGGGCGCGACGCGCGTCCAGCACCTCCAGATAGCCCACGAAGCCGCCGAGATAGCGCCGCTCCGCCAGGTCAAGGACCTCGATCCGGGCACGCATCTCGCGCTGGCGTGCCTCCACCCGCTCGTGGGCCGCGTTCAGGACGCTCCAGGCATTGCCCACCTCGACCAGGGCCTCCTGGATCGCCAGGCGATACTCCAGCTCCGCGATCGCGTACTCGGCCTCCACCCCGTCAATGGTCGCCTGACGCCGCCCAAAATCGAGGAGCGGAACCGTGGACCCGACCAGCAACTCCCAGATCGCCGAATCACCGGAGGCCAACTGGCTCACCCCGCTCGCCTCCTGCCCAAACAGGGCCGCCAGATTCAGGCTCGGCAACCATTCGGCCCGCGCCACCCCGATATCCGCGTTGGCCGCGATCAGTCGGGTTTCCGCCGCGCGAATATCAGGCCGCCGGGTGATGAGATCCGATGGCACCGAGTGCGGCAGGCCGGAGAGCGTCTCCGGGAGGGCTTCCAGGCCCTCGTCGCCGAGGCCGTCGAGCCCGTCGATCACCGCCCCGATCTCTCCGACCAGCACCGCCAGGGCGCGCCGCTGTTGGTCTGCATCCGCTTGCAACCCGGGCAGGCTCGCCCGGCTGGTCTCCAGCTCGGCCTGTGCCTGACGCACCGTCAGGTCGGTAGTCGCGCCACTCTCGCGGCGTGACCGCTCGAGTTCGAGGGCCTCGGTCTGCGACTGGATGGTGGCCTCGGTGGTCTCGATTTGTTCGCGCGTCGCGCGGTAGTCGAAATACGTGCTGACCACGTCACTGACCACCGCCAGACGCAGGGCATCCCGGGTGAAGGCCGCGTTCAGCAGACGGGCTCGCGCCGCCTGGTTCGCCCTCGCGAGCCGCCCCCACAGGTCGACCTCGTAGCTCAACACCGCGGCGATCGTGATCTCGGTCTCGGGATCGTCCCCGCGCCCCGGATTCTCGCGCAAGACCTCGGCCTCGCCATCCAGACGGGGAAACTGTTCAGCGCGGCTGAGCCCCAGCACGGCCCGCGCCTGCACCACACGGGCCGCGGCGATCTCGGCATCGAGGTTGTTCTCCAGGGCGTCGCGCACCAGGCGGTCGAGCCGCGGGTCCTCGAACATCTCCCACCAGAACTCGGCATCGGCGTAGTCCTTGTCCATCTGCTCGCCAATCGCCTCCGGCCATGCCTCCGGGAGGGCGACCTCCGGGCGCTCGTAGTCCGGCCCCACCGCACAGCCCGCCAGCACCAGGGCCAGGGCTGCACCGGTCAGGGTCCTTGGCAGGGCGCTACGCATGCGTTCCGGTCTCCCCCGAAGGCTCCGTTCCGCGCGGGCGGCCGTTCAGGCGCTCCACGCCACTGCTAATGACGTAATAGAACAACGGCACGAACAGAAGCGCGAGGAAGGTCGCACTCAGCATGCCGCCGATAATGCCGATGCCAATCGCATGCTGACTGTTCGCGCCGGCACCCGAGGCCAAGGCCAGCGGCACCGCCCCCAGGATGAACGACATGGCGGTCATCATGATCGGCCGGAAGCGCAGACGCGCCGCCTCCACGGCCGCATCGAACAGCTCCAGCCCCTCGTCGCGCTTGAGCTGAGCAAATTCGACGATCAGGATCGCATTCTTGGCCGCCAGCGAAACCAGCACCAGCAAGCCAATCTGGAAGTAGATCCCGTTCTCCTGCCCAGTGAGCCAGATCGCGACCAACGCCCCGAAGATCGCGAAGGGCACGGCCAGCAACACAGCCAGCGGCAAGCTCCAGCGTTCGTATTGCGCCGCCAGGATCAACACCACGAACACCACGCCCAGCACGAACGCCAGCATCGAGGTCCCGGCCGCCTGCTGCTCCAGATATTCGGCCCCGGTCCAACTCAGGAGGTAGTCGTCCGAAAGGGTCTCGTCGACCACTTCGTTCAACGCACGGATCGCCTCGCCCGAGCTGTAGCCCGGTGCCGGCTCGCCCATGATCCGCGCGGCCGGAAACACGTTGAAGCGCTCGACCTCGTCCGGTGCCTGCACGCGCTCGACCGTGAGCAGGCTGGACAGCGGCACCAGCGTGCCGGTATCGGAACGGACGAACACCTTGTCGAGATCATCCGGCCGCTGGCGATATTCGGCCTCGGCCTGCATGTGGACCCGCATCACCCGCCCGAACAGCGAGAAGTCGTTCAGATACACGGCTCCGAACGTGCTCTGCATGGCATCGAAGACATCCCCCAGCGGCACCTCGGCGGCAAAGGCACGCTCGCGATCAATCTCAACGTCGTACCGCGGCACCTCGACATTGAGGGCCGTACGCACGTCGGCCAGTTCCGGCCGCTCGCGCGCCGCCTCGATGACCTCGTCGGCGCGTTCGCGCATGGTCTTGAAATCATCCCCAACCCGGCTTTGCAGATAGGCATCAAAGCCCCCGGTGGTGGAGATCCCGGTAATCGGCGGCGGATTGAATGCGCGGATGTTCGCCTCCGGCTGGCGTTCGCCCTGTGCGACCAGCCGGTCGATCACCGCGTCGCTGCCCTGATCGGCATCGCGGCGCTCGGACCAGTCCTTCAGGGTCACGTAGGCCACGCCCGCGTAGGTCTTCATGCCACCGGACAGGAGATCCATCCCGGAAAAGGCGACGACGTCCGCCGTATCCGGGTCCGCCAGGGCCTCCTCCGCCAGCTGGTCCATCACGGACTCGGTACGGTGCAGCGAGGCGGCGGCGGGCAGTTCGGCCGCGGCAAAGACATAGCCCTGATCCTCATCCGGCACCAGCCCGCCCGGGACGATGCGGAACAGGACCACGATGGCCACCAGCAGCAATGCGAACAGACCCATGCCCAGGACATTGCGCCGCAGCAGGAAGCGTACGCCGACCATGTAGACACCGGTAAAGCGTTCGAACGCAGCGTTGAACCAGCGAAACGGAAAGGCCGGACGGCGCGGCTTGTCGGACAGCAAGCGGGCGCACATCGCCGGGCTCAGCGTCAGTGCGACGACGCCGGAGATCCCCACCGAGACGGCGATCGTGATTGCGAACTGCTGGTACATCTGCCCGCTGAAGCCCCCGATAAAGGCCACCGGCACGAACACGGCAATGGTCACCAGGGTCATGGCGATAATCGGCGTGGCGACTTCATCGACCGTCTGGTAGGCCGCATCCACTGCCTTCATGCCTTGCTCGCGCATCAACCGCTCGGTGTTCTCCAGCACGATGATCGCGTTGTCCACGACGATCCCGATCGCCAGCACCAGGCCAAACAGCGTCAGCATGTTGGCGGAGAAGCCCAGCAGGTACATGCCGGCGAGCGTGCCAATCAACGAGACCGGCACCGCCACGATGGGAACCGCGGTGGCGCGGACCGTCTGCAGGAACAGGTACACCACGGCCACCACCAGGATCAGCGCCTGCACCAGGGTCAGCAGGACGCGCTGCACCGACTGGTCGATGAAGGTCGTGGTGTCGAACGGAATGTGGTACTCGAGACTGTCGGGGAAACGCGGCTCCAGCTCTTCCAGGATTGCGCGCACCCCGCGCGCCGTCTCCAGCGCGTTGGCCCCGGGCTGGAGGTAGATGCCGACCGGCACGGCAACCTCGCCGTTGTGTCGCGCGCCGAAGTTGTACAGATGCGCGCCCAGTTCCACCCGCGCCACATCACCCAGACGCAGCGCAGACCCGTCCGGGGTACTGCGCAGGATCACCTGCTCGAATTCCTCCACCTCGGAGAAGCGCTCGGGGGTCGTGACGGCGTAGGTGAAATCGACCGTCTCGTCCATCGGCTCGGCGCCGAACTGTCCGGCCGCGTACTGCTCGTTCTGCTCCTGCACCGCGGTCCGGATGTCACTCGCGGTCAGGTCGAACTCGGCCATCTGGTCCGGCTGCAGCCAGATCCGCATGGAATAGATCTGCGCCCCGAAGAACGTCTGGTCACCCACCCCCGGCGCCCGCCGCAGCTCTGCATACACGTTGCGCCAGACGTAGTCACTGATCGCACGGGGGTCCAGACTGCCATCGGAGGAGGTGAAGGTAATCATCTGCAGCATGGACGGGGCGCGCTTCTCCACCGCGATGCCGGAGCTGACCACGGTATCCGGCAGCCGCCCCATCGCCCCCTCGACCTCATTGCTCACATTGATCGCGGCGATGTCGGGATCCGTGCCCACCTCGAAGGTGATGATCAACTCCATATCACCTTCGTCGCTGGCCTTCGAGCGCATGTAGGCCATGTTGTCCACGCCATCGACTGTCGCCTCGATCGGCGCCGCGACGGTCTCCGCCACCGCCTCCGCACTGGCACCGGGATAGCTGGCGGTCACGACCACCTTGGGCGGCAGGATGTCCGGGTACTGGTCAACGGGCAGGAACAGTGCCGAGGACAGCCCGGCGAGGACGAACAGGATGGAGATGACCGAGGCCAGTACTGGCCGGCCAATGAAGAAACGCAACATCAGTCGCTTGCCCGGTCGCGGTCAGGGCCGTTCCCGATCCCGTCCAGGATGTCGTCCACCGCGTCCTGCTCGGTCGCCGGATCCATGACCTCATCCAGCAGGTCGGTCGATACCTCGGGCAGCAACCCCGGGGCCACCGGTTCCTCGGCCGCGCGCGGCGAATCCAGGGGACGGATGCCGGTACCCTCCTCGATCCCGGCCACGCCCCCGATCACGATCCGGTCGCCGTCACTCAACCCCCCGGTAACGAGAAAGTCCTCCCCCAGATCCATGCCGATCTGAATGGGCCGCATGTGCGGGACATCGTCATCATCAACGACAAAGACCGCCGTCCCCTCGGGGCCCTCGACCACCGCGGCATGGGGCACGCGCTTGCCATGTCCGGCGATCAGCCCACTCAACGTGACCCGCACGAACTGGCCGGGCAGCAACTGCACATCTCGGTTCGGGAACAGGGCACGCACCTCGACCATGCCGGTTGCCTCGTCCACCGACACCTCGGTTACATCGATCTGACCCTGATGGGGGTACAGGGCATCATCCGGCAGGGCGAGCAGCACCGTGAGGCCAACACCGGAACGAATCTGCGGCCCGTAGGTGGCCAAGTGGGCCTCGGGTATCGCGAAATCGGCACGGATCGGATCCAGCTGGGTCACCGTGGCGAGCAGATCACCGGCCTCCAGCAGGCTGCCCTCCGGGCGTTCCTCCAGCCCCCCGACCCCATCCAGGGGCGAGACGACCGAGGTGTAATCGAGATCAAGACGGGCCTCGGCCAATGCCGCCTCGGCGGCGGCCACCTCGGCCTCGGCCAGCTCCAGTTGCGAGCGGGCCTCGTCACGCTCGCGGCCACTGGCCGCGTTGTCCTCGTACAGTCCCAGCACGCGTTCCCACTCGCGCTCGGCCTGACGCCTCTCGGCCTCGGCCCGTTCGAGGCTCGCTTCGCCACTGCGTACACGGACGGCGTAGGGCGACGGATCGATACGGAACATTTCGGCGCCGCGCTCGATCTGCTCGCCCTCTTCATAGCGGCGGCTTTCGAGCACACCCGAAACCCGCGCACGCACTTCCACTTCGCGCGGACTGCGGGTACGCGCAGTATAGGTACGGGAGATCGAGACGAGTTCGTTTTCCAGCGAGCGCACCGGGACTTCCACGACCTCGGGAGCCGCCTCATCCTCTTCTTCGGATTCCGCCGCGCAACCCGGCAGCAGGACAAGCAACAGCCAGCCGAGGATCAGAGCGGTCACGGGGGTGGCCGAACGCAAGTGATGCATAGATCGTTCTCCCACTACTCCGGGCGCACCCGGTTCCCGCCCCGCTCGTTATCCGGGGCACAGATTGTCGGGGCCCGGCCCACCAACAGGGACACGTAGGGGCCAATGGCACCGGGCGCAGGCGGAAAACCGGCCCCGGCGGTGCAGCAAACGCTTCTGGTCTCCACCCTAGCGCGACGCCTCGGCGCCCGTAAACCAACGCCTGCGTCTTTTGCGGTCGCACCCAAGTCCCCGTAGCCGCAGGCCATTTCGCCAACGCCATTAAGGAAACACTGATCAATGAACGCGTTCGCGTTGGTACCCCAGGTTTTCCGAGACAAGGCGCGTCGTGCAACAGGTAGTGGTTCTACCTGTAAGCGGCGCAACGCAGGATCGGGGAACCTGGGGTGCCAACCCCGCAAGTTATTGAAAGCAGAAGCTCGGCCGCCCGTTGTTATCAAAAGCGGGCGCGCACAGCGTTGCGGTTCCCTTGTGCAGAATGACTGCACGGCAGTCACCGCGCCTTGTTCGCACGCAAAAGCGACTCGAGCGCGAACGCGTTCATTGATCAGTGTTTCCTGAAGGGTAGCGGCCCAACGCATGCTGAATGACGCCGACCTGTGCCCGGGATTCACGACTCCCGCGATGGAGGCGTTACAATGCCGCAATAACCCGTCGGCAAGGCCAGGGACACGTGCCGCCGCGACCATGACCGGGCCTCAAAAAACCCGGTCAACTGACTGAATTCAAAGGGAGACAAGCATGGCTTTCATCGTTCTCGATAACTGCATCAAGTGCAAGTACACCGATTGCGTCGAGGTCTGCCCGGTCGACTGCTTCCATGAAGGACCGAACTTCCTGGCCATCGACCCCGACGAATGCATCGACTGCACCCTGTGCGAGCCGGAATGCCCGGCCGAAGCCATCGTGCCGGAGGACGACGTCCCCGAAGACCAGCTCCAGTTCATCGAACTGAACGCCGAACTCGCCCGCACCTGGCCGGTCATCACCGCGCGCAAGGACCCGCCGGCCGACGCCGAGGATTGGGACGGCGTGGAAGGCAAACTCCAGTACCTGGAACGCTAACCCCGGCAAGACCGGTCCCAGCCAGCCGCCAGCCTGGGCGCAGCTCACAGTCAGGAGCTGCGCCACCACCCGGGGAGCGGCTCCTCCGCTGGCCCCGCGCAACGCCCACCCGCCCTCCTACGCACCCGCGCCAGGAAGTGCTTGCCGCGCGGCCGCCTCCGCTGACGGCCGCATCGTCCCGCGAGCGGCCCTGCACGCAATGGATGATCGACCCAGCACGAGAAGGCCGGACGACGATCCGGGGCCCGGAAGTGCCGCCTCAGGCGGCAGGGCGATCGGGGAACAGGTGGCAGGGAATCCACCACAGGTACACCATCATTCCGATCAGCTCGACCAGGGACTGGAACACCACCACGACCACGGCGAGTTCCAGCCCCTGCGGCAGGGCGAGCGCGATGGGCAGGACCACGAAGGAGTTGCGCGACCCGAGGCTGAAGGCGAGCACCCGCCCTTCGGCTATCGGCAGGCCGAACACCTGGGCCAGGGCCCGCGCCAGCAGGGCCGCGACCACCAGGAAACCGGCAAAGATCAGTAGCAGCGGCAACAGCACACCGACTCCGTCGAGCACCGTGTTGATCTGCGAGGCCGCAATGATGAACACCACCACGGCCAGCAACGGGACCGGCAGCCAGGCCAGGCCCGAGATCAGGTGTCCGCGGCCGGGGTCGTCGTAGGCCCAGCGTTCGGTCAGATAGGCAAGGATCAGCGGGACCAGGATCAACCCCGCGAAGGCCTTCAGCACGTCCTCGCCAGCCAGCGCCAGGGTGAACTCACCGCCAAAGAACAGCCACAGGTACAGCGGCAGCAGGGCCAGCTGCAGCAGGAGCGAAATGGGTGAGAAGGCGATGGCCCGGCGGGTATCGCCGCCGCCGAGATGGGTAAAGGTGATGAACCAGTCGGTGCAGGGCACCAGCAGCACGAGGGCGATCCCCAGCAGGATCGCTGGATCGCCCGGCGCCACCTGGAGGATCGCCCAGACCAGCGGCGGGATCACCACGAAGTTGCCGATCACCGCTGCCAGCAGCAAACGCGGCTCGCGGAACGCCTCGCCCAGGTGGAGCAGCGGCGTCTGCGTGAAGGTGGCGTACAGCAGCACCCCGAGTACGGGCCAGAGCACCACATCCAGCCACTCGCTGGCCCCTGGCGCGGCCACCCCCAGGAAAAGCCCCAGTGCGATCGTCACCAGGTAGATCAGTACCTGATACTGCTCCAGCCGCTCACGCATCCTCGAACGCGGCTCCGGCACGACACAAGGCGTTTACCAGAGCCAGGTTTCAGGTTGCTCGATAGCGCGGTTGTCGTTGTTGGCCAGCAGGCCCTTGATGCAGCGCACCAGCAGCCAGATCACCAGGGCGAGGAAGATCACGAAGCCGATGCCGATCGGCGTCGTGATGACCCCGAGCACGGCAAACAACAGCCCGATCCAGAACGTGCGGATCTGGTAGGTGAAGTGGGAGACGCTGACGGTATCGGCCTCGCCGCGCTTGATATAGGCGATGATCAGACCGGCGATGGCGGTCAGCGCGGTCAGGAAGCTGACCAGATAAAGCACGTATACCACGGTGACCATGGTGGCATCCTTGCGCGGGCCGAGCGTGGGCTCGCTCACGTCGCTGCGCACAACTTCCGGTTTCGGATCTTCGGACACTTCGCACCTCCTGTGGCGTGAATGACGGGGACCAACTTATCAGACTCGCCCGATGCCTATCCGGGCCCGCCCAGCACGATGAGCAGGATACCGACAAGGGCAAAGAAGAACCCGGCCAGTTGCACCCGTGACATGCGCTCGGCCTGGAACAATCGCGCCATCAGCGCCGTCGGCGCCGGGGACAGCGCCCCGGCCACCGCGATGATCGACAACAGGCCCATGCGCACCGCGACCACGAAGGCTACGGTCGCCGCCGCCTGTAACAGACCTGCCAGCGACAGCAACACCAGGGTCGAACGGCTCATCCCCAGCTGCGGACGGCGGATCAGCATCACCACCAGAAGGGCCAGGGCACCCACTGCCGAGGTCGCGACTACCGGCCACAGCGGCGAGCCGGCCTCGGCCTCGTTGAGGAACACGAATATCAGACCGAAGCAGGCCCCCGCGATCGCCGCGTCGAGCAGGCCACGAACCGGATGCTCCCCCCTCGCCAGCGCCATCAGGCCACGTACCGGTTCATCCAGGTTGCGCGGACTCGCCTTGCGCGCCCCGCCAGAAATCATCCCGATCGCGATCACGATCGCGGCGATTCCGAGCAACGCCAGCAGCCCCGGCTGTTCACCCAGCGCGAGTCCGACCAGCAGCGGCACCAGCGCCGAGATCACCCCGGTCACCGCAGCGACCAGCCCCATCGAACCCTGGGCCAGGCCGTGGTAATACGCCAGCAGGCCCAGCGCCAGGGCAAGCCCCGCGGCCCCACCCCAGATCAGGGCCTGCGCTCCAGGCACACCCGCCAGCGGAAGGGCGATCACCAACAGGGCTGCGGTCGCAAGGATCTGCGAATAGCAGGCCACCACCAGCGCCGGAATGCGTCGCGAGGCCAGCCCGCCGAAGAAATCGCCGGCGCCAAACCCCAGGGCCGTCAGCAGGCCCAGAAAGAACGCCAACTCAGACCCTGCCGCGGTTCGAACCCATCATGCGCGAGCTTACTCGTGCGCGCCGTCGAGCATGTCCTTCAGGGCCTCTTCGCTACCGGCATGGCCGACGCCGGTCACCACACCCTCGGTGTCCAGCAGGATCACGGTCACCTGCTCGCGCTGATGCGGGAGGAAACCGGCATCGGCCTCGCTGGAGGTCACCACGATGGAATAGTCCCGCGCCTGCATGCGCGGCAGCACCACGTTCTGCATCGGTTGCGCCGGCATCTCGTGGATATCGGCGATGTAGATGATGCCCAGCGCATCGCGCGCCTCGGCGCCCATGCCATCCAGCACCGCATTGGCCACACCAGCCGGCGCGGCCTCCACGGTCTTCAGGATCACGCGGGCATCGCCCGGCAGCTCCACCGGATTGCCGTGCTGGTCGTTCAGGGTGCGCTCGGGAAAGGGCTGGCCCTCGGCGAACTCGGGCTCCGGGCCACCGCCGGACATGCAACCGGCGACAAGCCCGGCCGCGGCCAGCAGGACGGCGGGCAGGAAGGATCGGGCGATACGGGACATGACAGTTCTCCTGCGAATCGAAACATGGAATCGAGCGCGCAGCACGGGCGCGCTTCAGCGCCGCCGATGGTAACGCATCGAGTGCGTCAGTAGACTGCAACGACCTTCACGACCGACGCCTGCATGCTGTATTCGCTGATCAAACTGCTGCGCCCGCACCAGTACATCAAGAACGGGTTCGTGTTTCTCGGCGTGGTGTTCGCGCACGAGTGGGGCGAACCCGGCACGGTGCTGGCGGCCAGTCTCGCCTTCCTCGCCTTCTGCGCGATCGCCAGCGCCGTGTACGTGCTGAACGACATCGTCGATGTCGAGGCCGACCGCCAGCATCCGACCAAGCGCGACCGTCCCATCGCCAGCGGTGCGATCAGCGTACCCACCGCCTGGGCGATCTTCGCCACCGCGGCGATCCTCGCGCTGGTCCTCGCGGCGATGGTCAGTACCTGGGTCATCGCGCTGATCCTGACCTACCTGGTGCTGAACGTGGCCTATTCCTGGTCGCTGAAGCACATCGTGATCCTTGATGTATTCAGCATCGCGGCCGGCTTCATGCTGCGCATCCTCGCCGGCACCCTGGGCCTGGGCATCGAGCCCTCGCAGTGGCTGCTGCTGTGCGGCCTGATGCTGACGCTGTTTCTTGGCTTCGCCAAGCGCCGCGCGGAGCTGGCCGACGACACCATCGAACGCCGCGGCAACGCCGATCGGCCGCGGCGCGTACTCGACGACTACAGCCTCAGCCTGCTCGATCAGTTCACCTCCATCAGCGCCGCCTGCACGGTACTCGCCTATGGCCTGTACACCGTCAGCGCGGAGACCATGGCCCTGCACGGCACCGACGGGCTGATCTACACCCTGCCGTTCGTGATCTACGGCATCTTCCGCTACCTGTTCCTGCTGCACGCCCGCGGCGGCGGCAACGACACCTCGCGCGACCTGGTCACCGACCCCCACCTGCTGGCCACCGTTGCGGTGTGGCTCGGGGTCACCATCGCCGTACTCGCATGAGCGCGGTACGGCTCTCCGGCTGGCGCCTGCGCGCGGTGATGTTCTCGGTCATCGTGGCCGTCGCCCTGTATCTCGGGGTCGCCCTGTGGGCCGGTGCGGACGAGGTCTGGCGCGCCCTCAAGCTGGTGGGCTTCGGCGGACTGCTGCTGGCCCTGGCGCTGTCACTGGTGAACTACAGCCTGCGTTTCACCCGCTGGCAGCTGTACCTGCGCACCCTGGGCCATGCCGTCCCGGCCCGCGCCAGCCTGCACATCTACGTGGCCGGCTTTGCCCTGACCACCACCCCCGGAAAGGCCGGAGAGGCCCTGCGCGGGGTGCTGCTGAAACGCCGCCACGTACCCTACCCCGACAGCTTCGCGGCGTTCGTCTCCGAACGCCTGTCCGACCTGATCGCGGTGGTGCTGCTGTCCATGCTGGGACTGACCCTGGTCGCCCAGGGCACCTGGCTGATCCTGATCGGTGCCGCCTGCATCCTGGCCGCGCTGGTGGTGCTCGCCTGGCGCCGGCCGCTGGCGTGGCTGCAAACCGTGAGCGACCGCCCGGGCCAGCGTCTGTGGCGCACCCTGCACCATCTGGTTACCGTCCTGCTGCAGGCGCGGCGCTGCCACCGGCCCGCCCTGCTGGCCGGCGCCACCGTGCTCAGCGTGATCGCCTGGAGCGCGGAGGCCCTGGCCTTCTGGTGGATCCTCAACGCCATGGGCTTCGAGGCCACGTTCGCCTTTGCCGCGTTCGTGTTCGCCCTGGCCATGCTGGCGGGCGCATTGAGCTTCCTGCCGGGGGGGCTCGGCGGCACCGAGGCGGTGATGGTCGCCCTGCTGCTGTGGGCCGACATGCCGCCAGCCGACGCGGTCGCGGCGACGATGCTGATCCGCTTCACCACCCTGTGGTTCGCGGTGATCCTCGGCCTGATCGCGCTCGCTACCAACCCCGAGGCCCACGGCCGCGAACACCCGGACGAGCACCATGCGTAGGCGCCTCGCTCTCACCACGTCATGGCGAAGCCCTGTAGGAGGCCAGCCCCCTGGCCGATGGGGTGCAACCAATGCCCCAATCGCCCGGAGGGCCGGGCTCCTACAGGTTCGAAGCCACAGAGCCGCAGGGTCCGCAAGATTCTCCTGGTGCCATCCCGACATCGTCGTGCGCAACCGACATTCCACAACCCCGTCATTGCGAGGCCCCGCAGGGGCCGGGGTACAAAAGCGCGTAGCGCGTCGAACGGCCGCAGGCCGGCCCGAAGGGCGAGTGCAGCGAGTTATCCCCCGATGCCGGGAACAGCTTCTGGAGATTGCCGCGGCCCCTGCGGGGCCTCGCAATGACGGGTACGGGAAAGGCGCCGGAGGCCTTGCATGACCGACAGCTGGAACCGCATCCCTCGGGTGGAACACGCGGCCGAGGTCGCGCTCGGTCGCCGCGGGCGAGCATTGCCCGACGTGCCGCGCCCGCTGCTCGCCCACGGGCTGGGGCGCAGCTATGGGGACGTCTGCCTGAATCCCCAGGCCTCGCTGCTGCACACGCCGGGGCTGGATCGCTTCGTGGCCTTCGACGCCGCCACCGGAGAGCTCACGGCCGAGGCCGGGGTATCGCTGGATGCGCTGCTGCGCTTCGCCGTGCCACGCGGCTGGTTTCCGCCGGTGGTGCCCGGCACGCGCTTCGTTACCCTGGGGGGTGCGATCGCCAATGACGTGCACGGCAAGAACCACCACCAGGCCGGCAGCTTCGGCGACCATGTACGCACCCTGACCCTGCGTCGTTCCGATGGCCAGGTGCTGGAGGTCACCCCCGAGAACACACCCGACTGGTTCGCCGCGACCGTCGGCGGCCTGGGCCTGACCGGCCTGATCGAGACCGTGACCCTGCAACTGGCCCCGATCCGCAGCGCCTGGATGCGCGCCTGGTCGCAGCGCTTCGACTCGCTGGACGCGTTCTGGGAACTGAACACCCAGTCCGAGCGCGAGTGGCCCTACACCGTGGCCTGGATCGACTGCCTGAACCCGGGAGCCGGCGGCCGGGTCGGTCGCGGCATCTACAGCGGCGGGCGCCATGCGACCACCGCGCCGCGCAAGGACGCCTGGCACGAACACCGCCGCAGCATCCCGCTGGACCCGCCGGTGTCGCTGGTCAACCGCCTGACCCTGCGCGCGTTCAACCACCTCTACTACCGCCAGCCGGTGCACGCGACCCCGCGCGCGGTCCATCACCTGCCCTGGCTGTTCCCGCTGGACGCCATCCGGCACTGGAACCGGATCTACGGTCACAACGGGTTCTACCAGTACCAGTGCGTGCTGCCGCCGGCGGCTTCAAAGGACGGCGTGCAGGCCCTGCTGGATGCCATCGCCGCCAGTGGCCAGGGCTCGTTCCTCGCGGTGCTCAAGACCTTCGGCGACCGCGCCGCCCCGGGCCTGCTGTCCTTCCCGCGCCCGGGTGCCACGCTCGCGCTGGACTTCCCGGAAAAGGGCCGCGACACCGAACGCCTGTTCGCGCGCCTGGACGCGATCGTGCAGGAGGCCGGCGGTGCCCTGTACCCTGCGAAGGACGCACGCATGCCGACCGACGTCTTCCGCCAGGGGTTCCCCCGCTGGGAGGCCTTCGCCGAGTATGTGGACCCCGAATTCTCCTCCGGCTTCTGGCGCAGGGTGACTGCATGAACCCAATGAAGAACGTTGTCCTCTTTGGTGCCACCTCGGCCATTGCAACCGCCGTAGCGCGAGAACTCGTCGACACCGGCGCACGGTTGTTCTGTGTGGCCCGCGACGGCGAGGCGCTGGAGGCCCTGCTGGCCGACCTGCGGGTGCGTGGCGACGACCCGGACGGCACCCGCATCCTCGGCGCCACGGCGGATCTCGCCGACATCGACGGCCACGCGGCCATCTGGCAACAGGCGCAGGAGGCCCTGGGCGAGGTGGACAGCGTGCTGCTGGCCTGGGGCACCCTGCCCGACCAGGCCACCTGCAACGCCTCGGTGGACGAGACCCTCGAGGCGATCCACGTCAACGGCACCAGCGCCATCGCCCTGCTCGCCCGCATCGCGCCGGACTTCGAGGCCCGCGGCCGGGGCGTGATCGCCGCCATCGGCTCGGTCGCCGGCGACCGCGGGCGCCAGAGCAACTACGCCTATGGCACGGCGAAGGGCATGCTCGCAATCTACCTGCAGGGCCTGCGCAACCGGCTGTTCTTCAGCGGTGTGGACGTGGTCACGCTCAAGCCCGGCTTCGTGCGCACCCCGATGACCGAGGGCTTCAACCGCGCCGGCGCCCTGTGGGCCGAACCGGAAACGGTCGCCCGGGGCATCATCCGCGCCATCCACCGTGGCCGCGACGTGGCCTACCTGCCCGGCAAGTGGTGGGTCATCATGACCATCATCCGCCTGATCCCCGAATACCTGTTCAAGCGCCTCAAGCTCTAGGGAAACACTGATCCATGTACACACTCGCGTTGGAACCCCAGGTTTGCCGAGACCAGGCGCGGTGCGCAGCCGGTAGTGGTTCTACCGGCAAGGGCCGCAACGCAGGATCGGGGAACCTGGGGTGCCAACCCCACAAGCGATTGAATGCAGGGGCTCGGCCGCTTTTGCGTGGGAACGGCGTTGCGGTTCCCTTGTGCAGAATGACTGCACGGCAGTCACCGCGCCTTGTTCGCACGCAAAAGCGACTCGAGCGCGAGCGTGTACATGGATCAGTGTTTCCCTAGCCATGTCCGCCCCCACCCGGCCCGGCCCCGCGCGGCAGATCGTGCTGTTCGATTTTGATGGCACCCTGACCCGGCGCGACAGCCTGTTCCCCTTCCTGCGCCACGCACTGGGGACAGTGGAATTGCTGCGACGCCTGCCGGACTGCCTCCCCGCCCTGACCGGCCTGGCGCTGAAGCGCCTCTCCAACCAGGACGCGAAGGAGGCCGTGCTAACCCGCATGCTGGCCGGCGAGACCCTCGCCCACCTGCAGGCAAAGGGCCGCGAGTTCGCCGAGGGCCGCCTGGACCGGCTGCTGCGCCCGGCGGGCATGCGCGCGCTCCAGGCCCACCAGGCCGCGGGCCATGACTGCGTGCTGGTGTCCGCCTCGCTGGATCTCTGGCTGCAGCCCTGGGCCGAGCGCCACGGCCTTGCCGGCGTAGTCAGCTCGCGCCTGGCGGTCGATGACAGCGAACGCGTGACCGGGCGCCTCGACGGTACCAACTGCCGGGGCGCGGCCAAGCCGGCCGCCATCGCCGCCTGGCTGGCGACCCTGCCCCCGGAGGAGCCGGTGGACCTGGTCGCGGCCTACGGCGACAGCGACGCCGACCAGCCAATGCTGGAGCTGGCCCGCAGCGGCTACCGGCTGCGTCGGGGCCGCTTCCGGCGCGTCCACGGACCCGCCCTGAAGGACACCCCCGAGTGAGACCGACACCCACCGCGTGGCCGTGGCTCGCGCGCCACTACGGCGCGATCCTGCTGGCCGTCCTGCTGGTCAAGATCGGCATGGCATGGGCGCTGCCGATCACCGGCGACGAGGCCTATTTCCTCATCTGGGGCCATAACCCGGATCTGGGCTATTACGACCACCCGCCGATGATCGGCTGGTGGCTCGGCGCCATCCTGCCGCTGTCGGACCACCCGCTGGCGATCCGCGCGCTGGGCATCTTCGCCTCCATGGCCCCGGCGCTTGCGGTCTTTCTCTGGTGGCGACATACCGATCCGGTCCGGGCGCGCCTGGTCTCGCTGCTGGCGCTGTTCATGCCGCTGTTCTTCATCGCGGTCATTACCGCGACGGACACCCCGCTGATCCTGTTCGCCCTGCTCGCCACCGGCCTCGCCTGGCTGGCGCTGCGCACCGGGCGCGCGGCCTATTTCCTGCTCGCCGGGCTGGCCCTGGGGCTGGCGTTCCTGTCCAAGTACTTCGCGGTGCTCCTGGGCATCGCGCTGGGGCTGCACATCCTGCTGTTCGCGCGGCAGCACTGGCGCGGCCTCTTGCTGATCCTCCTCGGCGTGGTACCGGCGGTCGCCCTCAACCTGTACTGGAACTGGGACAACTGCTGGTACAACGTGATGTTCAACGTCGTGAACCGCCATGGCGACGGCGGCTTCGATCCGGGCAACTGGCTCACCTATGCGATCCTGCTCGTCTATCTGTTCACGCCCTGGCTGCTGTGGTTCTACGCCCGCCAGTGGCGCGCCCTGGCCGCCGGCATCCGCGAGTACCAACTGGGCGTGTTCCTGTCCGCCGGGCTGATCCCGCTGATCCTGTTTGCCCTGCTCGCCCCGTTCAAGAGCATCGGGCTGCACTGGCTCGCCGCCTTCGCGCCCTTCCTGCTGCTGCCCGCGCTGTTCCTGGCCCGACGCTCGCTGACGCTCGGCGTCTGGCTCTCCGGGGCCCTCGCGATGCTGCACGCCGTCGCGATCCTGACCCTCGCGCTGATGCCGGTGGAATGGCTGAAGGGCCAGGACCGCTACGCCGACGCCGTGTTCTACCTGGCCCCGGAATCGGTGGCCGGGGTGGTGGGCGAATACGCCGCGGACTGGCACGTCTTCACCCGCAGCTACTCGCGCTCGGCGGTACTGGGCTACTACGCCGGCCGCGAGGTCGGGGTTTTCGGCCCCGGCTCGCACTATGGCCGCCAGGACGACCTGCTTACCGACTTCCGCGCCCTTGACGGCGCCAACCTGCTCTACGTCCCTACCCGCGGCGAGCTGGATCCGGCGCAGGTCGAGCCCTACTTCGACGAGGTGCGCATACGCGAAGTCACCATCCGCGGCGTCGACTGGACCCTCGCCGAGGGCCGCGGCTTCGACTACGCCGCCTACCACGAGGACGTCCTGCGCCCGACCCTCGAACGCTACTACGACATCCCCGCCTGGCTCCCCGACGGCCGCTGCGCCTTCCGCGAGCGCTACGCCGACACCCCGTGACCCCACGGGGCCTTCTGAGCGCCCCAAAAATCCCGCCCCCCCCCGTTCAGACGGGGCCCGACGCGCCATGAGGCGCCAGAATCCCTGTACCCGCCCCATTTCGCGGGTCTTCGTGTTTCGTTCACACAAGGATTCCAGGGAGACTCAGGATGCCAGTATTTCGACCCACCCCGCTCAGTCATGCCGTTTACCGTGCTCTGAGGCCGCGCGCCTCCGCCCGCCGCCACTGGACCATCCCCGGACTGGTGGCCCCCGCTATCCTCGCCATCGGGATCAACGGAGCCGGCGCCGATCAGACCGAATGGACCGACGGCGTTGCGGCCAACTTCGACTGGTTTCAGGACGGTAACTGGGATCAGGATGCCCCCGATGCTGACACCGAGGCCCTGATCCTCGACGAGGATGACCGCGTACAGATTGCTGATACGGGAGCGGAAGCCGACGGGATTCAACTCCTTGACGGAGAGCTGGAAATCACGACGGACGGTTCGCTCGAAACCCACGACGATTTCCGCCTCCAGGGAACCGCGAACCTCCGGGTGGAAGGCGCCGTCGTCACCAACGCCCGTGTCGACATCGGGAGATGGCCTTCCGCCGACGCAGAAGCCGTGATCTCCGGCGGTAATGCGGAATGGCAGCACAACAGTCTCAATTTCAATTTGGGTAGGGCAGGTGGCACCGGCACACTGGTCCTGGAGGATGGCGCCCGATTCGAGCAGGGATCGGGAACCACCTTCATGGGGAACAGTGCGGACTCGAACGGAACCATCCGGATCACCGATGCAACGCTTGTCGGGGACTCCTTGCTAGTCGGTACCTCGGGAACCGGCACGCTCGAAATGGACGACGAAGCCATTGCCGAACACTGGGACGCCGACGTGGGCTTTCACGAAGGCTCCAGCGGATCGGTTGAAGTCGATGATGCGGAGTGGGACATCACGACCTATCTGGCCGTCGGGCGCGGCGGTCACGGGGAGTTGACCATCGCCAACGGCGGTGAAGTCACCAGTGGCAATACCTATCTTGGCTTTGACGCTACCGGTCACGGGACTGCGAGCGTCACCGACGACGACTCCAGCTGGACCACCAGCAATCTGACGGCCGGATGGAGCGGTGAAGGCCACCTCGACATCCGGAACGGGGGCGAAGTCAACAGTACAAATGTCTTGCTGGGTCGATTGGCCTCGGGACGGGGCGAAGCCACCATTACCGACTCCGGTTCTCGCCTGACCGCGCAGGGAGCCCTGGCCGTCGGCGATGCCGGCAGTGGCCAGATTGAGGTCCTGGACGGTGGCGAACTGGTCACCGAAGGGATGAGCCACATTGCCCACGGTGAAGACAGCGATGGTTTCGTCCGGCTCCGCGGTCCGGGTTCCCGCTGGGAGGCGGGGGACGACATCTTCGTCGGAGAAACGGGCGAAGGAGCACTCCACATCCTTGACGGAGCTCGGGTCGAGGCCGGTGAACGCGTCCTTGTGGCCGACGAATCCGGCTCGGAGGGTTCCGTTGTCATCGACGGGTCCGATTCGATGCTGGAGATTACCGGCCAGGGCACGGAGTCCGTCCTGGGAATCGGGATCGGAGGCGAAGGCGACCTCGAGCTCAGCAACGGCGGTGAAGCGGAATCCATCGTCGGTGGGCTCGGCATCGAAGACGGCGCCCGGGGAACGGCGACGATCCGGGGCAACGGATCCGGATGGACGGTGCACGACGGGCTGTTTATCGGCTTTGATGGCTCGGCCGATCTCGCAGTCCGCGACGGAGGGCGGGTCACCGTCGGGGGCGAGAGCTGGATCGGACACGAATCCGGTTCTCATGGCGAAGTCAGCATCACCGGACCGGACTCGATTCTGCAGACCGGCGACACCCTGCGAATCGGGCGCCTCGGCCACGGCCAGCTGGAGATCCTGGATGGCGCCCAAGTCGAAAGTCAGTCCATGGCCTCACTCGCGGTGCATCCGGGCAGCAGCGCCAGCGGGCGGGTGGCGGGCCCCGATTCCACCTGGGAAGTAGGCAGTCTTCTGCGCATCGGGAATTCGGGCACCGCACGGCTCGACATCGAAGACGGAGCGACCGTCACCAGCGATAGCGGGTGGATCGGCTTCAACGACCGTGGTGATGGTTCCGTGTACGTCTCCGGATCGGACTCCGAGTGGATCGTATCCCAGAGCCTCAGGGTCGGCTACAACGGCCGGGGTCATCTGGAAATCGCCCCGGATTCCGAAGTCTCGGCCGGACGCCGGGTGATCGTGGCAGACGATCCGGATGCGCGGGGAACACTGGTGGTCAACGGGACCCTCGCCAGCCAGGACGGCCTCGAAGTCGAATCCGGAGGCCAACTGGGAGGCGACGGACAGGTTCATGGCGACGCCACCATTCGCGGGATGCTCGCACCCGGCAATTCCATCGGCAGTCTGACCATCAGCAACGGCGACCTGACACTGGACCAGGACTCGGTGTACCGGGTGGAAGTCAACGATGGTGGCAATACCGCCGGGGTCAACAACGATTACGTGACCGTCGAAGGTGACATCCATATCGACGACAGTGCCAGCGTGCACGTCACCGCCGAAAACGGCACCGATGACGGAAGCACGTGGGACCCCGAAACGACGTACACGATCCTCAACGCCGAGCAGGCGGTGTACGGCGAGTTTGGCGATGTCACCGATGATTTCGCATTTCTGGAATCCGAACTGGGCTACGGTTCGGATCAGGTCTATCTGACCCTGACTCAGGTGGCGGATTTCGTTGATGTAGCCCGTACCCGCAACCAGCGGGCCGTAGCGGGCGGCCTCGATGAACAGACGCAGAATGCCGACATGTCTCCCGTTCTGGATGCACTCATCGCCATGGACGAAGACAACGCCCGCGCGGCGCTGGACGACCTGTCCGGCGTCGACCACACCCACGTCCAGCAGATCGGCCTGCGGGGCGCCCAGCGTTTTCGTGCCGGCCTCACCGGCCGCATGCCCGGGCCCGGGGACGCGCAGGCCCCGCGCGAAACCGCCAGCCTGGAGCAGCTCGCCGGCCTTCAGCTCACCTCCGCCGGACAGCCCCGGGGGCTGCTGGACGACTCCCCGGAAACCTCGCGGGGCTGGTGGGTCAATGCCGAAGGTGGCCGCGGTGACATCGACGACACCCGCAACGCCAGCGGCGCCGACTACCGCTTCAGCGGCCTCACCGTCGGCTTTGATGCCCCGGTTTCCGAGGAACTCCATCTTGGTGCGGCCATGGGATACACCCGCAACCGCGGCGACACCGCCGGGGGCGATATCGACGTCGATTCCGTCCATCTTGCCGGCTACGGCGGATGGCAGCGCGATGCCCTGTATGCCCGCGGCAGCGTCGGCATGGCCTATCACAGCACCGATACCGAGCGCTTCGTTGACACCGTCGGCCGCACCGCGGAAGCAGACTACTCCGCGCGCGGCGTGGGCATGCGGGCCGAGGGTGGTTACACCTTCGAGATCGGCGACACGGCCCGACTGACCCCGTTTGGCGGACTGGACTATGAGTATCTGCGCCGCAGCGGGTTCTCGGAATCCGGGGCGGGTGCCGGCAATCTCGACGTGGGTAGTGAGAGCGAATACTCCCTGCGCAGTCAGGCCGGCGTGCGCTTCGATCAGGCGTTCGAAACCACCGGCGGCCAGGTCGCCCCCTACGCCGAAGCTGCCTGGGTGCACGAGCACGGCGACCGCTCCAGCCGCATGGACACCGCCTTCGCGGCCGATACGTCCACGCGCTTCACCATCGAGGGTCCCCGCCTCAGCCGGGATCGCGTGCGAGTCGCCGCCGGTCTGGACGCCCGCCTCAACGAGGATTCCTTCCTCAATGTCGGCTACCAGGGCGAAATCGCCTCCTCCGACGACCTCCACGCCATCGGCCTGACCTTCCGGCGCAACTGGTAAGGCTCCTCGCAGGCCGCGCCCCCTCCATCCGGAGGGGGTGTCCCGGATCACGTTCCGGCACACTGTTTCCAGTGCGCGAGTTCCCCCTTCTTCCATGGG